>NZ_JAUOPS010000003.1:0-379283 GCF_030546975.1 Cellulophaga sp. 3_MG-2023 | reverse complement strand
TGCAAATATAGGCAGCTTTTCTAACACCACAAGTCTTTTTTACATCTTTTTTAAAAGTATTTTTAAAACAAGCTTTATTACGCTATTTTTCAGACGTTTAAAACCTATTCTTTTTTGATGCTTTTTTAAAAAATATCTATCCACCAGTTTTAACCGCTCTTAAACCCTATTACTTTAATTATTGAATGGCGATTATCAACCTATAGAATTATTTGTATAATGGGTAATAAATGGGAGTTTTTCTAATATTAAACGAACACAACTTTAAATTTTAAGCATAAAAAAAGCCCAAAGTAAAATTTTCCTTGGGCTTATATACTGTATATATCTACTACTCTACAGTAACAGACTTTGCTAAATTACGTGGCTGATCTACGTTACAACCTCTCATTAATGCAATATGGTATGACAACAACTGCAAAGGAATAGTAGTTAATAGCGGCGTAAGAGCCTCTAAAGTCTCTGGAACCTCTATTACATGATCCGCTAAGGCTTTTACTTGAACATCACCCTCTGTAACTACCGCTATAATTTTACCTTTTCTAGATTTGATTTCCTGAATGTTACTTACCACTTTTTCATAATGCCCCTTATTGGTTGCAATTACGATTACAGGCATTGATTCATCAATTAAAGCAATAGGTCCGTGTTTCATTTCTGCAGCAGGATAACCTTCTGCATGTATGTAACTAATTTCCTTTAATTTTAAAGCTCCTTCTAAAGCAACAGGAAAGTTATAACCTCTACCCAAATACAAACAATTAGGAGAATCTTTATACACTTCTGCTATTTTTTCTATAGCATCATTAGACTGCAACGCAACCTCTACTTTAGTTGGAATATACTCTAACTCTGTTAGAAAGTTTGTAAACTGTTCGTCTGACAAACTACCTTTTTCCTGAGCTAATTTTAATGCTATTAAACTAAGAACAGTAATTTGAGTTGTAAATGCTTTTGTTGAAGCCACTCCGATTTCTGGACCAGCATGCGTGTAAGCACCAGCATTGGTTTCTCTGGCAATAGAAGAACCAACGACATTACAAACCCCAAATACAAATGCACCATTATCTTTAGCTAATTTAATAGCCGCCAGAGTATCTGCAGTTTCACCTGATTGCGAAATTGCTATTAGAACGTCTTTATCTGTAATAACTGGATTTCTATATCTAAACTCAGAAGCGTATTCTACCTCTACAGGTATGCGCGCTAAATCTTCAAAAATATACTCCGCTACCAAACCTGCATGCCATGATGTACCACAAGCAACAATGATTATACGGTTTGCATTTACAAATTTATCTAGATGCTCATCTATACCAGCCATTTTTATTAGCTTCTGATCCGCTAATAACCTCCCCCTATAAGTATCTAAAATAGCTCTAGGCTGCTCGTATATCTCTTTTAACATAAAGTGATCATAACCACCTTTCTCTATCTCTTCAAGATTCATTTGCAATTCCAAAATGTTTGGATAAGCAACTGCATCATTCTTTATTTTTCTAAGCTTGATTTCTTTACCAAGTCTAATAATAGCCATTTCTTCATCTTCTAAATAAATAGCATTATTAGTAAACTCTATAAACGGAGAAGCATCTGAAGCTATAAAAAACTCATTATCTCCCATACCAATTGCTAATGGACTCCCCAATTTAGCAACTACTATTTCGTCTGGTTTTTTGATATCAAAAACAGCAATAGCATAAGCACCCACAACCTCATTTAAGGCCAATTGAACCGCCTTACCAAGTTTTACTTTTTCCTTTTTTTGAACCTCTTCAATAAGATTAATTAGAACTTCTGTATCTGTGTCAGATTCAAAAGTATACCCTCTTTTTATTAATTCAGTTTTTATAGACTCGTAGTTTTCTATAATCCCGTTGTGAATAATTACTAGTTCACCTGAATTTGAATAATGAGGATGAGAATTAACATCATTAGGAACACCATGGGTTGCCCACCTTGTATGACCAATACCAATAGACCCTTTAGTTGATATAGTTTCTTCTGATTTCTTTTTTAATTCTGATACCTTGCCTTTAGTTTTAGCAAGGTTGATTTTCTCTCCATCAAACAATGCAACACCTGCACTATCATAACCTCTATACTCTAAACGCTCTAGTCCTTTTATAATAATGGGATAAGCCTCTCTATGACCTATATACCCTACAATTCCACACATAATGTATTCGTTATTAATTATTATAGTTAATGATTAATGCAAATCTAAATATAAATACAAAATAAAAAAGCACTTAACTGTTATAATAACCTAAAAATACTACAAAACGTATAAGTCGTGAAATCTTTTTAATTTATCTCTGTGTAATAAACCTCTAGTTGAAGTTTTTTATCCTCATCAGCAATATTGCTACCATAAAGAACAGTTCCAAAAGGATTAACAACAGACAAAAGTGGAATTTCACCTTCACCGTCTTCTAACATTGCCTGAGCATTTACGCTATACCTTATATCTGAAGTAAGAGAAAGTCCTAATGTAATATTTTCTGCATCACGAACAACCAAGTTGTTAATGTATTCGGTAATTCTAATAGTATATTTTACACCTTTACCATCACTTGAAGTCTCTATAATACCATCATAACCCGTAAGAGCACCAAGACTAAGCGGACCATTAGGAATATCATTACCGCTTAATGGAAAACTATATATTGATGTATTATCTTCTGCATTATACAAATACAACCTTGGCGGCTCAGCTACAGCATTACCTGAAGCACCTGCAGCATCTAACGTTTCTCTATCTATATAAAAAACTAGATTAGCCTCATTAATAATCCAATTGTTATTTTTAATTTCAGTAATAGCATCTCTACCATTTTCCTCGTCAAACAATTTAATTTCAGCAAATGAACCAGCTCCACCCTTCAAATAAATACGATCTGCATTTTCTCCTGTATCCATTTTATTAGCAATATCAACAGGGTAATCATCATTAACAAAAGAGTTAACAGTATTACCTGAAGCGGCATTAATATCTAATACATAAACAGATTCTTCTTCAACAATAGAATCATCTGAAGTATCATCTGCTGTATCATTAGTATCTACCTTATCAAAAGTATAATCTACATAAATTTTAGCTGTATCAAAATTCAACAACATCATAAGATCACCATCACCACCAGACGCAGTAAAGTACAGCCCCCTAATAAACTCCTGAAAGTTAGTTTGACTTAAAAGCTCTGTTTGACCTTCGTTATCTAATATATTTTCTTGAAAAAATGGAATAACCTCTTCCAAATCTACGACTATCCCAGGATTCAATCTTCTTTTTACAGTTCCCTTTTCATCATCATCCGTATCAGGATCATCAATTTCATAGTAAGTTACAGTTTCTGTATCCGTAAAATTAGCTACTCCATCAAAAAGTGTTTCACCAATAAAACTAGGTGAAAACTCAAAATCTGAATAATATATTTGTCTTTCCTCAAAATTTTGTGTCGGATCTACATCTCTAAGAAAGTACGTAGAGCGCTCTACCTTAAAATTAAAAGGAACACTTACATTACCGTAAATACTATCTACCTCATACTGTTTAGCATAAGCCCCTTCTATTATATCCTCTTCATCAGCGTCATTAGTTCCGTCGCCATCCGTATCCGCATTTAAGGGATTTGTCCCCAAAGTCTTTTCTTGCGCATTAGTAAGTCCGTCTCCGTCCGAGTCATTACTTGGATCTTCTGGCTCATCATCTAAACTATCATCTACACCATCGCTATCTATATCTCGCAAGGCATCTGACTTAGTTAAAAAAGGAATATACAATGTAACCTTGGTTACTGTTTCATTTTCCGGTATAGTTGTAACACTCTCATCTGTAGTAGATTCATCTTCTATCGCCTGAGAATACAATCCAAAAGTTGGATTAGCAATACCCCCTGCAAGTCTTAATTGTGAATTTACATAAGCCGTAGTTTTCCCATACAAAGGATCTGCGTAAGTACCTAACTGATAAATTGGCAAACCATTTGTTTGAACAGCTTTAACCTTTTTATTGTAAGCAAAAACATCGTAAACAGCTTTTTTAGCTGTAAAAGGTTCGCCAGAGATAACATCTCCACCAATAGTATCTAACTCATCTTCACACGAAACAAATACAGACACCAAAAACAACCCTGCTAAAGCAGAAAATACAAACTTATTGTAAAAATTCATCTAACTTATTTTAAAACTTCATTGTTATAAAAGCTGGTATACGCTTCTTCAAATTCTTGAAGAGGAACGTAAGACAACACAGGTTTTTCAAGACCAGTAACATACTCTGTAAGTTCTTCTGGAACTTCATCTGAGGCTAAAATAACAGCATCTGAATAATCTACAGCTACTTTTAACAAATTATTATAGTTAGGAGTAGACAAAGAATCTACTTTATCCTCACTTATCTCATCAAAAGCAATTTTTTTAACAATATTTTTATCTAGTTCACCTTCAAAACCTTGATTATAAACAGATGTAACAACTTTACTTTCTGCAAATAAAGGCTCATCTGCATAAAACTGTTTTAAATACAATGGCACTAAAGAAGCCATCCAACCGTGTACGTGAATAATGTCTGGAGACCAGTTTAATTTTTTAACTGTCTCTACAACACCTTTTGCAAAAAATATTGCACGCTCATCATTATCAGGAAATAATGTGCCGTTTTCATCAGTAAAGGTTGCTTTTCTTTTAAAATACTCTTCATTGTCTATAAAATAAACCTGAATACGTTCTTTAGGGATTGAAGCAACTTTTATAATTAACGGCATATCCATATCGTTAATTACTAAATTCATACCAGACAGACGAATAACTTCGTGCAACTGATGCCTTCTTTCATTTATATTACCGTAACGTGGCATAAATATTCTAATTTGCCCGCCTTTACTATTCACCATACGCGGTGTTTCATAAGACATTTGGGAAACTTGATTCTCTGGGAGATAGGGCATTAATTCTGAAGATACAAACAATATCTTTTTACCATTCATAAGAAGCTGATTTTTATTTATCAAAAAAGCGTAGGATGCAAAATTACAAAAATTATAGAGATTAACGGTAATTATAGTAAGTTTGCTCTCGTTTTAAATTAAATTTATGCATATTTTTCATAAAATTGAAGAGTTAGAAAATCATTTTTCTACCGTATCTAAAGAAGAATCCGTAGGTATGGTGCCAACTATGGGAGCTTTACACAAAGGTCATATTTCTTTAGTTAAAAAGGCCTTAAACGATAATAATCACGTAATTGTGAGCATTTTTGTAAACCCAACGCAGTTTAATAACGCCGAAGATTTAGAAAAATACCCTCAAACTTTAAAGGAAGATGTTGCTCTGCTAACAGAAGCTTCTAAAAAAATTATAGTTTTTGCTCCGTCTGCACAAGAAATTTACAAAAGCGGAATAAAATCTGACACATACAATTTTGGAGGTTTAGAAAAAGTAATGGAAGGCGAGTTTAGAGACGGTCATTTTGACGGCGTTGGAACAATTGTTGAAAAACTATTTGACATTGGAAAACCTGACAATGCTTATTTTGGAGAGAAAGATTACCAACAACTACAAATTATAAAGAAACTAGTTTCTTTAAAAAAAATACCCGTAAATATTATTGGTTGCCCTATAGTTAGGGAAGAAAGCGGACTAGCAATGAGCTCTAGAAATGAGCGTTTAACACCAGAATTACGAACCGAAGCGTCTTTCATATACAAAACATTAAATGATGCCAAACAAAAATTTGGCACAAAAAGTGCATTAGAAGTAACCAAATGGGTTACTGTACAGTTTGCTAAAAATAAATTATTGGAGCTAGAATATTTTACTATTACAAATGCAGACAACCTACAAACAATTAAAAGAAAAATTAAAACTAAAAAATATAGAGCCTTTATTGCCGTTTATGCTAAAGATATAAGACTGATAGACAATATAGCTTTAAATTAATTACCTTTGTATTATGCAGATAGAAGTAGTAAAATCTAAAATTCACCGTGTAAAAGTTACAGGTGCAGACCTAAATTATATTGGCAGCATTACCATTGATGAAGACTTAATGGACGCCGCTAACATTATTAGAGGAGAAAAAGTACAAATTGTTAATAATAACAATGGCGAAAGACTAGAAACTTACGCAATACCAGGACCAAGAAAAAGTGGAGAAATTACCCTTAATGGTGCTGCTGCCCGTAAAGTTGCTGCTGGTGACATTCTTATTTTAATTACTTATGCACGTATGGATATTGAGGAAGCTAAGAAATTTAATCCGTCTCTGGTTTTTCCTAATGAAGAAAATAATCTATTAAACTAATTTTTTGACCGCCTCTTTAAAAAAAACCTTAAAAACAGTACTTCCAATTGCGTTTGGACTGTTTTTAGTTTGGTACTCTTACAATTCTACTTCTGCCGAGGATAGAAAACAGATTATCTTTTATATAAAAGAGGCTGACTTATTTTGGGTTGGAATCTCATTAATAATGGGTGTTTTAAGTCACGTATCTAGAGCAATTAGATGGAACTACCTTTTAGAACCACTTGGCTACAAACCCAAAATAATTAATAACATACTTATTATATTAACTTCATACTTTGCCAACTTGGGAATTCCTAGGTCTGGCGAAATTTTGCGCGCCACAGCACTAACAACTTATGAAGATGTTCCTTTTGAAAAAGGTTTTGGAACTATTGTAACAGAAAGAGTAATAGATTTAATAATGCTATTACTTATTATTGTAGTTACCTTTTTTTTACAGACTGATATTATTATAGAATTCTTTAAAAATAAAGGATTTAACCTTACTAAAATATTTATACTCTTAGGTGGCGCAGGCGTTGCCGCTTTGGCTTTCTTTTATTTCATTAAAAAATCTACACACCCTTTTTTAGTTAAAATTAAAGACTTTGTAACCGGACTTTTACAAGGCGTTACTAGTATTTTTAAAATGAAGAATAAATGGCCATTTATTTTTCATACACTATTTATATGGAGTGTTTACATAGGAATGTTCTGGGTTATAAAATTTACAGTACCAGAGACTATAGATTTATCTATTAGTCAGCTTTTAGTTGCTTTTATTTTTGGAGCATTTGCAATGACCGCAACTAATGGCGGCATAGGACTTTACCCTATTGTTGTGAGCAGCGCTCTGGCTATTTTTGGCATAAGCAGTGTTTCTGGTGATGCTTTTGGGTGGATTATGTGGATATCACAAACTTTGTTAGTTGTTGTTTTTGGGGCAATATCTTTTCTACTATTACCGTTATTAAAAAGAACCAAATAGTCTTTTTAGAACAAAGAATAAACCCAAAATGAAAAAAACAATCTTAACCTTTGCCCTATTTATAGGGTTAAATGCATTTGCACAAGTTAAAACCGAAGTCTTTGAATCTTTTAAACTTCAACAAAAAAGAGATATTAGTTATTACATTCCTGAGGAATATAATGAAGAAGACCAACATACGCTAATTGTTGTTTTAGATGCAGAGTATATGTTTGACGATGTTGTAGCTAAAGCCAAATTTTTTAGTAGATTTCACGGTATGCCTCCAGCAATTGTAGTTGGCATTCACCAACAAGCCAACCAAGCTAGGTTAAAAGACTGTTCTTTTAATGAAGAAAATGGTTTGCCAACAGAAGAAGGCAAAGCTTTTTTTGAATTTCTGGGTATGGAAGTTGTTCCCAACTTAGAAAGCACTTACAACATATCTCCTTTTAAAATGATTGTTGGCTATGATATTACTGCCAATTTTGAAAATTTTTACCTTTTTAAAGAAAACCCACTTTTTAGCTCATACATAAGTATATCTCCAACTTTAGCGCCAGAAATGGAATCTAGAGTTGCTAATAGAATTGGAGCTATAGATAAACAAATATTTTACCACTTAATTGTTGAAGAAAATAAAAACACAAAACAACTTGCCGAGTTTAATACCTCATTAGCTGCAATAGAAAAAGAAACTTTTAAGTACTACTTTGATGCTTATGACACCAACCATACATCTATAGCTACTTTTGGACTAGGAAAAGCTTTTGATGATATTTTTGAAATTTTTAAACCTATTAGTCCAAAAGAGTATAAAACTAAAATTATCACTTCTGAAGAGCCTGCTTATGCATATCTAGAAAAAAAATACGCTACAATTAAGGAAACTTTTGGCTTTACAAAAAGAGTAGATCTTAATGATGTTATGGCAATATATTCTGCTAGCAAAAAGAAAGAAGAACCAGAATCTCTAAAAGAATTATCTGACCTTTGTAAAAAAGAATTTCCGGATACAATGCTTGGCTTTTATTTTGAAGGTGAATATTTTGAAGAAATAGGAGAACCAAAAAAAGCACTACGTACGTTTGAAAAAGCTTTTGGAATGAACGAGATAGACTTTTTAACTAAAGACATGGCTTTAGAAAAAATTGATGCTTTAAAAGCTGACTTCGGATATTAATTTAATAAAATACTATAGACTAGCTCTATAGCAGAAAGATAAAATTCTAAACTTTATAGTACCTTTGGCTAAAACCAATAAGTAGGTTATGGCTAAGACTAAAACAGCTTTTTTTTGTCAAAATTGCGGTACTCAATACGCAAAATGGGCAGGACAATGTGGCGCTTGTAAAGAATGGAATACTATTGTAGAAGAGGTTATACAAAAAGAAGAAAAAAATAGCTGGAAACCTCCAAGCAACACACCTAAAGTTGCAACTAAACCTTTACGTGTTAAAGAAATTAGCACAGAAAAAGAATTACGCCTTAACACCTATGATCTTGAGTTTAACAGGGTTTTAGGTGGTGGCTTAGTTCCTGGCTCCTTAACACTATTGGGTGGCGAACCAGGAATAGGAAAAAGTACACTATTACTACAAGTCTCGCTTAAACTACCTTATAAAACTTTATATGTCTCTGGTGAAGAAAGTCAGAAACAAATAAAAATGAGAGCAGACCGTATAACAACGGATAGTGAAACTTGCTTTATACTTACAGAAACTAAAACACAAAATATTTTTAAGCAAGTAGAAACTATTCAGCCTGATATTTTGGTTATAGATTCTATACAAACACTACACTCTGACTACATAGAGTCTGCCGCAGGTAGCATATCACAGATTAGAGAATGTACTGCAGAACTCATAAAGTTTGCAAAAGAAACCAATACTCCGGTTATTTTAATTGGCCATATTACAAAGGATGGCACTATTGCCGGACCAAAAATTTTAGAACATATGGTAGATACTGTTTTACAATTTGAGGGCGACAGAAATTATGTATACAGAATTTTACGCGCATTAAAAAATAGATTTGGCTCTACTGCAGAATTAGGAATTTATGAGATGCTTGGTAGTGGTTTGCGAGAAGTAAATAACCCATCAGAGATTTTAATTTCTAAAAATGATGAAGGACTAAGCGGAACAGCCATTTCTGCCTCTATAGAAGGCATGCGCCCCTTAATGATAGAAATACAAGCCCTAGTTAGCACTGCTGTGTATGGAACACCACAAAGATCTACAACAGGATTTAATGCAAAAAGACTTAATATGTTATTAGCCGTTTTAGAAAAACGTGCCGGTTTTATGTTAGGCGCTAAAGATGTATTTTTAAATATAACAGGTGGTATTTCTGTAGATGACCCTGCTATTGACTTAGCTGTAATTGCAGCTATATTGTCTAGCAACTCAGACATTGCAATTCCTAAAGGTGTATGTTTTGCCGCTGAAGTTGGTTTAGCAGGAGAAATTAGACCTATACAACGCGTGGACCAACGTATATCAGAAGCAGAAAAACTTGGATTTACAGCCATATTTGTGTCTAAAAACAATAAAATCACCTTAAAAAATACAGTTATAAAAGTACACTTGGTCTCAAAAATTGAAGATGTAGTAAGAGTTTTGTTTAATTAAAAAAACTATAAATAAAAAGAGGTTTTATCTATTATAAAGCCTCTTTTATATTTTTACTTGTTTTTGAATATTATTAAGGAGCTGGGTTTGGTATTTGCTTATGTATAGCCTCTATACTTTCTAAAACCTCATCGGTTAACTTTACATTTACGCTTCCAATATTTTCTTCTAGTTGCTTTAAATTGGTAGCTCCTATAATTGTACTTTTTACAAACGGCCTAGAGTTTACATATGCCAATGCCATTTGCGGTAAAGACAAACCGTGCTCACGGGCTAAATCACAATACATTTGTGTTGCTTTCTGCGCATTTTCTCCACTATATCTATTGTAATTAGGAAACATAGTTACCCTTGCATTTGCCGGTTGCAAACCACCAAGATATTTACCACTTAATACTCCAAAACCTAGTGGAGAATATGGTATTAAAGCAATATCCTCTCTCATAGATATTTCTGCTAAGCCAACTTCAAAAGTTCTATTAAGCAAACTATAAGGGTTTTGTATGGTAGACATACGCGGTAATTTTCTGTGTACTTTACTTTCTTCTAAAAAGCGCATTGTTCCCCAAGGCGTTTCATTAGACAAGCCAATGTGCTTTATTTTTCCGTCATTTACTAAATCTCCTAAAGTATCTAATACTTGATGAATATTATCTTCCCAAAAGTCATTTATTTTATGCTCATACCCTCTTTGTCCAAAATAGTTTGTCTGGCGCTCTGGCCAATGTAATTGATACAAATCAATAACATCTGTTTGTAGGCGTTTTAAACTGTTCTCTACCGCAGTAATTAACCCTTCTTTTTGAAAGCCAGTTGTTCTAATGTGTTTAGTAAAATCTGCTTTACCTGCAATTTTAGAAGCTATTATAACTTTATCTCTGTTACCTGTTTCTTTAAACCACTTCCCTATAATTTTTTCAGTCTCTGCATATAACTCTGCCTTTGCCGGTACAGGGTATAATTCTGCTGTGTCAAAAAAATTGACTCCTTGTTCTAAAGCATAATTCATTTGTTCAAATGCTTCTTCAATATTATTTTGTCTGCCCCAAGTCATTGTACCTAAGCAGATTTCACTCACCTCTAAATTAGAATGTGGTAGTTTAGTGTATTTCATAGTCATTTATATGGTAAAAATTCTTCATGTTCTTAACCAAATCTAGGAAATTAAATAGTCTAATCAAACATATAAACAGGCATTTGTTACAGATTTTACTATAAAAAAACAGCGTTTGCCTTAGCTAAGACAAACGCTGTTTTTAATATTTTACTAAGTGAGTTTTATAACGTCCTGAAATACTCAGTTATAGCTCTTGCTTCTTCTTCTGTTAAACCTTGATTAGTCATTAAAGCATTATTGTATTCCTTATATAATGCTTTTGCTATAGGATCTTCTTTTAACATCCCCTCAGGGTTTAAAATCATATTCATAACCCACTCTGGGCTTCTACGATCTAAAACACCTTTTACAGCAGGACCAATTAAACGCATATCTGTTGCGTGGCAAGCCACACATTTAGAGTTAAAAATAGACTCGCCATTTGCCGCCATTTCTGCATCTACTTCTGCGCTTAAATCTACAGATTTAATAGGACCAACACCTTTGTTGTCCATATCTACAGGAACACCTTCTTGTTTTTCTGCTGTTTTATCTTCTTTTTTGGTTCTGTTCATTTCAAAACCATCGGATTTTTTATCCTCTTTTTTGTCGCCACAACTCGCCATAAATACGCCTGCAACTAAGATTAAAAGTAATTTTTTCATGTGTTTAAGTTTTAAAGCACTAATATAAGCAATACTCTTATTTAAACCTGCTCTTCTAAAAATTTAACTGCCCTTTTTTCTGCATACGTAATGTTATTGTCGCCATAGAACCCAACGTGTCCTCCGTACAACGGCATTTCTAAAAACAAATTCCTATTTTTTTCTGCTTCATTAACAGGATAACAAGCTTCACCTAAAAAAGAATCATTTTTTGCATTCAAAATTATAGTAGGTACTTTTATTTCTGATAAAAACTGTAAGCAACTTGCCTTAGTATAATAATCCAAAGCATCTACAAATCCATTTGCCCTACTAGTGTATACATCATCAAAATCTTTTAAAGTTTTAATTTTTTTTATTTCTGATACATCTATTTTATCTGGAAATTGCTCCTGTTTTATTCGCAACTTCTCAAGCAAACGTTTTTTAAAGTTGGTTGCATACAGTATATTTTTGGGCTTTAACAATTCTTCTAAAGAACTAGCCAAACTACAAGGAACAGAAACACCTACACCCGCTTTAATTTCTGGTGGCCTTTGCCTATTTTCTCCTAAATACTTCAAAATTAAATTACCTCCCAAACTAAAACCCTGCAATACAATTTTAGAATACATTTTTAAACCCAAAATATGCTGCACAACAGCATCTAGATCTTCTGTTGCACCAGAGTGGTAAGACCTAAACAGTACATTTGTTTCTCCGCTACAACCTCTTAAATTTACTGCGCACACATTATAATTACATAACAAAAGCTCTCTTGTTGCTCCTAAAATGTAAGGACGCTGTGCATTACCCTCTAAACCATGTACAACTACAGCAACTTTATCTGTCTTGTTAGATGTAAAACTCCAATCTAAATCTAAAAAATCACCATCTGATAATTGTATGCGCTCTCTTTTTTGTGTTGGCACTTCTACAGATCTAAATAAACCCGTGTAGAGTGTAGAAAAATGTCCACTTTTAAAAAGTAAAGGCGGATTGTAAAATGATTGTAATATTGGCATTATATTATTTAGGGTACACTTCTAATAATTTCTTTTGCTCTTCAATAGCCTCTACAAATTCAGTTTTTAAGGTGGCAACTAATTCAGTTACAGGCACAGCGTTACTAATATTAGTTACACCTTGCCCAGCAGACCAAATTGTTTTCCATGCTTTAGCCTCGGTATCCATCTCTTTACCAAAATCTATTTTAGTATCCTTTTTTAAATCTTCTTCTGTAATACCAGCTGCTTTTAAACTTGCTCCTAAAAAGTTAGCATGCACACCAGATATAGATGCTGTATAAACAACATCACTAGCACCTGCATCAATAATCATTTTTTTATAATCTTCTGTTGCCTTACTTTCTACAGTATTTATAAAACGCGTACCCATATAAGCAACATCTGCCCCCATCTGTCTTGCAGAAGCAATATCTCTTCCTGTACTAATACAACCAGATAATATAACTGTTTTAGTAAAGAACTTTTTAATTTCTGCAACCAAAGGCATAGGATTTAATGTACCTGCATGACCACCTGCACCAGCAGCAACAACTATTAATCCGTCTACACCAGCTTCTGAAGCTTTTTCCGCATGACGTTTTTTTATAACATCATGAAAAACTAATCCTCCATAACTATGTACCGCGTCTACTACTTGTGACACCGCACCTAAAGATGTTATTATTAGCGGTACCTTATGCTTTATGCATAACATAAGATCTGCCTCTAATCTAGGGTTTGTTTGGTGTACAATTAAGTTAACACCAAACGGAGCAGCTTTTTTACCTGTTTCTTCCTCAAAAGCTTTTAACTCTTCTTTAATCTGAATTAACCACTCCTCAAAACCTTCACTTGTTCTTTGATTAAGTGCCGGAAATGTACCTACTATTCCATTTTTACAGCATTCTATAACCAATTTTGGTCCAGAAATCAAAAACATTGGTGCGGCTATTACCGGCAGGGAAAGATCTTTTACAAATGGGGCAATTGTTCTCATGAATATGTTTTTTTAAATTAAAAAAATAAAAAGTAGAAATTTAACTACTTTTAATAGGGTAATATGTTTAAGTTTCTCAAAACTATAGTATTTTTATCATTTATTATGCACGCATAACAATTAATTCTAAAAAATATGTACTTAAAAGAGTTTGAAATTAGATGGAGTGATATTGATGCTAACTGGCACTTAGCCAATTCTGCTTATGTAAATTATATGAGCCAAACTAGAATGGGCTTTTTAATGGAATTGGGTTTTAACCAGAAATCTATGGCCGATAACAAAATAGGACCTGTTGTTTTTTATGAACACATCTATTATTTTAAAGAAGCTTTTTTTGGTAAACCAGTAAAAGTATCTTTAGAATTAATGGGGTTAAGTGAAGATGGAAAATTTTTTAAATTTCATCATAATTTTTTTGATTCTAAAGGAAGGAATTTTGCTCATTGCGAAATACTAGGCGCTTGGATAAACTTACAAACAAGAAGCTTAACAGGCTTACCTGAAGAGTTTATGAATGCTTTTTCTAAAGTTGAAAAAGCTGATGATTTTAAAATACTTACAAAAGAAGACACACGTAAATTTGCAAAGGTTCCTAAAGATTTACCACTTTAGACATTTACTGGTAATTTGGTTTTTTTAGTTGCTAAGTACAGCCCTAAAATAACCAAAACTGTGCCCACCACTTTTACCGTAGTTAAAGTATCTTTACCCGTTACTACCGCAAATAAAATACCTATTAGTGGTTGTGCATAAGAAAAAGTGCTTACTGTAGATGCTTTTAATTTTGACAACCCGTATACGTTAAATAAATAGGTTAAAAACGTAGTTCCTACTATAACAAACACAATAGAGCCAATACCACTAGTTGGTATTGTGCTCCATTCAATTTCTCTAAATTCTGAAATTGTAACTGGAAAACAAAGTACAAGACCAATTGTAAACAGCCATTTTAATAATGTAAACATATGGTATTTTTCTAATAGCTTTTTTACCAATATTAAATATGTACCAAAACTAATAGCATTTACAACAAATAAAATATTACCTAACGGAATATTGGGTGCATCCTGTCTTAATTCTGCACCGTACAAAATCAAAAACAATGCTCCTATCAATCCTAATCCAATACCCAAGCCTTTTTGTAGTGTTACTTTTTCTTTTATAAAAATAGCAGACATTACAACTACTAAAATGGGTACAATTGTAATTAATACCGCACTATTAATTGGCGTAGATAATTCTAAACCCTTAAAAAAACTTAGCATATTAATACCCATACCTGTTAAGGCACACAAAAACAATCTGCCCCAGTCTCTACGTTCTATTTTTTGATTAGGTATAAATAAGGAACACAACCAAAACAAAAAAGAAGCTCCTAACAAACGTACCATAATAAAACCAAAAGGTTTTATATAGGTTGGCATAACACCTTTTGCAATAGTATGGTTTAAACCATAAATTGTAGTTGCCCCTAAACAGGCTAATATGGCCAATGTTCTTTTACTCACCCTGAATTTTTTCTTTAGCTGCAGCAACAACTTTTTTACTATTGCCAACAAATACAGCATCACCAACCAAAATAACTGGTCGTTTTAAAAAGGTATAGTGTTCTAATATTAAGCTTTTATAATCTTCCTCTGTTAATTGTTTATCTGCAAGGCCTTTTTCTTTATACAAACGTGCTCTTTTGCTAAACAATGCTTCATAACTCCCCGTTAAACCATACATTTCCTCTAGTTGAGTATCTGTTATGTTTTCGGTTTTTATATCTTGTAATTCAAAACCATCTAAAGGCTGTAGTTCCTTTATAATTCTTTTACAAGTATCACAAGTACTTAAATGATATATTTTCTTCATTTTATTTTAACTATTTAGAATCTAACTTAGGAAACAAAAAACTGACTACAAAGAAACCCAATTTGATTGAATTGTACTATTTTTATCAAAAAACATAATTGTGGAATATTTACTTGACACTTCTAAGCAAATTAGAAAAATATTACTTAAAATTTTAGAAGAAACTCCTAGAGAATTACTTTTAGAAATACCTAAAAACTTTAATAATAATATTTGGTGGAACATTGCACACGTTGTAGTTACACAACAACTATTAGTATACAAGTTTAGTGGTATGCCTATGCTTGTTTCTGATGAAATGGTAGAAAAATTTAAAAAAGGCACTTACCCTGATGAAAAAGTTACTGATGAAGAAATAACACAAATTAAAGATCTTTTGTTTTCTACTTTAAAACAAACAGAAGCAGATTACAAAGCGGGCAACTTTAAAAATTACAACGCATACACAACAAGCCTTAATGTAACATTAAGTAACGCTGTAGAAGCTATGAAATTTAATGCCTTACATGAAGGAATACATATAGGTGCTATTTTAGCCCTAAAAAGAAACGTTGGCAAATAACAACAAGAACAACTACCAGAGAGTAATTTTTATTTAAAAGCTACTCTTTTTCTTTACCTTTTATTGCTAACATTTTGTTTACTTCTGCATATGGTAATAAAACTTCTATTTGCCCGTCTGCATAAGAGCCAACTTCATATGTGTTGTAAAGCAATCTTAACCCTGTTTTAGTATAACCTATGTTATCTGGCAGAGTAAAAACCTCTTCTTCAAACATAAAACCAGTATCATTAATAGGAACGTCTGCTGGTATTTTTTCTTGAGCTCTAAATGTAGCTTCTGCCAAATTATAAAATGCTTCTTTGCTTGCAAACAATTCTTCATTTGGTATTAACTCTCCTTTTACAGCATCAAAATTTAATAAAATACTAGATTCATAACCGTGCGCACCTCCTGTAAATTCGTAAGTTTCTAAATCTATTGTAATTATTTTATCAGTTTCATAAGCTACTTCGCCATCTATTGTTACCTCCCAGCGTGTTGCATCTCCTGGTAATTTTTCTTTTACACTTAAAAACTCTTCGTTTAAAGAAGAAATGGCATCATCAATATTGTCAACAACCACCTCGTCATCAAAAATTAAAAGCGAAATTATTTTATCTTTTATAACTTTATTAATTGCTGCCGCTACTTTTGTTTCTTTTATGGCTTTTGGTACATTTACTACAACCAAAGGTTTATTTATTTCTTTTTCTGTTGAAATAGTTAAGGTCTCAAAAGAAATTTCTTTTTTGTTATTACAACCAATTAATACGACTAAAAAAAGGAATAAGAAAAATTTATGATTCATAGCTAAATAAGATTGTGCAAGCGCATTGTATTCTGCAAAGATAACGATACATTTGTGTTATAAATAAAGAAGTGTGGGCAAAAATAACTTAAAATTTAACAGCAAAACTATTCACGGAGGTCAAGAACCAGATAAGGCTTACGGAGCTGTTATGCCACCCATTTATCAAACTTCTACATACGCACAAATTACACCTGGCCAACATAAAGGATATGAATATTCTAGAAGTGCCAACCCTACTAGAACAGCCTTAGAAAAATCTTTAGCCAGTATTGAAAACGGAAATTATGGACTAGCATTTGGGAGCGGTATTGCTGCTATAGATGCCGTTATTAAACTTTTAAGTCCTGGCGATGAGGTTATTTCTACAAGCGATTTATATGGCGGCAGCTATCGTTTATTTAAACAGGTTTATGAAAAATTTGGCATTACATTTCATTTTATTGATATGGCCAATGCTAAAAACATAGAAAACTACGTTAACAATAATACAAAACTTATTTGGGTAGAAACACCAACAAACCCAATGATGAATATTATTGACATTGTTGCAGCAAGTAAAATAGCAAAAAAACACAATATACCTTTAGCAGTAGATAACACTTTTGCCACTCCTTATTTGCAAACACCTTTAGATTTAGGTGCTGATATAGTTATGCACTCTGCCACAAAATATTTAGGCGGACATAGTGATGTTGTTATGGGGGCTTTAATTGTTAACGATAAAGAATTAGCAGACAAACTATATTTTATACAAAAAGCTAGTGGTGCAATTTGCGGGCCTATGGATAGTTTTTTGGTGTTAAGAGGAATAAAAACATTACATGTTAGAATGCAACGCCATTGTGAAAATGGGAAAGCAATAGCAACATATTTAGCTAAGCACCCTAAGGTAGAGAACGTATTTTGGCCTGGTTTTGATACTCACCCTAATTATGAAATAGCAAAAAGTCAAATGAAAGATTTTGGAGGTATGCTATCTTTTGTACCAAAAGGAGCTAATTATAAAGATGCCATTAAAATAGTCGAAAAATTAGAGATTTTTACATTAGCTGAGTCTTTAGGTGGCGTGGAGAGTTTGGCTGGTCACCCAGCAAGTATGACACATGCAAGTATACCTAAAAAAGACAGAGAAAAAAGCGGAATTGTAGATTCTTTAATACGACTTAGTGTAGGCATAGAAGATGAAAACGACCTAATTAATGACCTAGAACAAGCGATAGGATAATAATTTTATCAAATTTTTAAAAAAACACGGTATAAAATATATAAATAGTATAATTTTGCCGTTATAATTTTAATTCAATAATTTAACAATTATAAAGGTTTCTATATGGAAGCAAAAATAAATGCATTTATGGATGAGGTGAAGACCCGTAACGGTCATGAACCTGAATTTATCCAAGCGGTACAAGAAGTTGCCGAGACAGTAATCCCCTATATTGCTGATCATGATATTTACAATGGCAAAAACATACTTTTACGTATGGTAGAGCCTGAAAGATTAATTTCTTTTAGAGTATCATGGGTAGATGATAATGGAAACATCCACGTAAATAGAGGCTACAGAGTACAAATGAACTCTGCTATAGGACCTTATAAGGGTGGTTTACGTTTTCACCCAAGTGTAAACGCAAGTATTCTTAAATTCTTAGCTTTTGAGCAGGTATTTAAAAATAGTTTAACTACACTACCAATGGGTGGTGGTAAAGGTGGATCTGATTTTGACCCTAAAGGAAAATCTGATGATGAAGTAATGCGTTTTTGCCATGCATTTATGGCAGAACTTTGTCGCCATATTGGACCAAATACAGATGTACCTGCTGGTGACATTGGTGTTGGAGGTAGAGAAATAGGATTCCTTTTTGGAATGTACAAAAAAATAAGAAATGAGTTCACTGGTGTTTTAACAGGTAAAGGACGTTCTTGGGGTGGTTCTTTAATTAGACCAGAAGCTACCGGTTACGGTACAGTTTACTTTGCAGAAAGCATGCTTAAGACTCAAGGACAAGATTTTTCTGGTAAAAATGTAGTTATTTCTGGTTCTGGTAATGTTGCACAATTTGCGGCAGAAAAAGCATTACAATTAGGAGCTAAAGTTTTAACATTATCAGATTCTCAGGGTTACATCTTAGATAAAGATGGTATAGATGCTGAGAAACTTGCTTTTGTAATGGATCTTAAAAACAATAGAAGAGGTCGTATATCTGAATATGCAGATAAATATGCTTCTGCAACTTTTCATAAAGGAGAAACTCCTTGGAATGTTGCTTGTGATATTGCTTTACCATGTGCTACACAGAATGAATTAGGTGGTGATGATGCCAAAGCATTAATTAAAAACGGATGTATTTGTGTTGCTGAAGGTGCAAATATGCCTTCTACTCCAGAAGCTATTCATGAGTATCATGAAGCAAAAATATTATTTGCTCCAGGTAAGGCTTCTAATGCTGGTGGTGTTGCAACTTCTGGTTTAGAAATGTCTCAGAACTCTTTACGTATTAGCTGGACAAGAGAAGAAGTAGACCAAAGATTAAAAACAATTATGGAGGATATTCATAATTCATGTATTGAGTACGGTAAGGATAAAGATGGCTACTGTAACTATGTAAAAGGAGCAAATATTGCTGGTTTTGTTAAGGTTGCAGACGCTATGTTAGCTCAAGGCGTTATTTAAAACATAACATATATTTTAAAAGCTCCATTAAGTTTTCTTAATGGAGCTTTTTTATTTTCAATCTAAAAATAATAATTCTTCAAATCACTATATTTACAGTACCTAAAAACAACTAATGCAAGTAACCACAAAAGCTATTGTACTTTCTGCACTTAAATATGGCGACAATAGTTTAATTGTAAAAGCATATACGTTATCAGACGGGTTAAAATCTTACTTACTAAAAGGGGTTTTATCTTCAAAAAAAGGAAAAATTAAAGCGGCTTATTTTCAACCTTTAACTCAATTAGAACTTGTTGCTACACATAAAAATAAAGGCACTTTAGAAAGTATTAGAGAAGCTAAAACTAGTTATCATTACCAAACATTACACACTAATATTGCAAAAAATGCAATGGCGCAATTTTTAGCAGAAATGCTAAGTAATAGTTTGTTAGAAGAAGAGCCTAATGAAAACCTTTTTAACTATATAGAAGCTGCACTACAATGGCTAGACACAGAAACACAAATAGCTAATTTTCACCTTCATTTTTTATTAAGCATAACCAAGTATTTAGGATTTTATCCTGATAATAAAAATGATGATTTTTTCTATTTTGATTTATTAGAAGGAAGTTTTACCAATAAACCCACTCTAAACCCCATATTAGAAGGAAAAAATTTAAATTACTTTAAAACCTTCTTAGGCATAAATTTTGATGCAATAGAAACAGTTAAAATGAATAAAACTGATAGGCAAGAGTTATTAAAATCGCTTATCTTATATTTTGAATTACACTTACAAGGATTTAGAAAACCAAAGTCTCTTGTTATATTAAATGAAATTTTTCGTTAGTATGCGTAGTACTTTTTTTATACTTTTTTTTGTGATTTTTTCTAGTGCTTTTGCGCAAGAAATTATCATTATAGACCAAGATACAAAAGAGCCAATACCAGATGTTGCTATTTTTAATATTGATAAAACCAAAACTGCATTAACAGCTAATAATGGTAGTGCAGATGTTTCAATCTTTAATAAAGATGAAAAAATTACTTTAAAACACATTGGATATCAAACTAAAAAAACAACTAAAAACTTACTTTTAAAAAGAGGAAATACCATTTATATGGTACTAACTGCAGAGGAGCTAGACGGTGTTGTTATGTCGGTCTCTAAATGGGAACAACAAAAAAAAGATGTTCCACAAAAGGTAGCCTCTATTACAGAAAAAACTATAACTTTTACAAATCCACAGACGGCAGCAGATCTATTACAAAAGAGCGGTAAAATATTTGTGCAGAAAAGTCAACTTGGTGGCGGAAGCCCAATGATTAGAGGTTTTGCAACCAACAGGTTATTAATTTCTGTTGATGGCGTACGTATGAATAACGCAATTTTTAGAGGTGGAAATTTACAAAATGTAATCTCTATAGATCCATTTTCTATACAAAACACAGAAGTTATTTTTGGCCCAGGATCTGTTATTTATGGTAGTGATGCTATTGGTGGAGTTTTAAATTTCTATACCAAAAAGCCAATTTTTTCAAAGTCTAAAGAGCCTTTTATTACAGGCAATACTACTTATAGATATTCTACTGCAAACACAGAAAATACAATCCATGCAGATATTAACTACGGAAAACAAAAATGGGCGTTTTTAACTAGTGTTAGCTATACTAATTTTGATGATTTAAAAATGGGTAACAATGGCCCAGATTCTTATTTAAGATCTAATTATATAAAAACTGTAAACGGGAAGGATTTATTAGTAAATAACAGCAACCCTAAAAAGCAGATTGGTACTGGTTACAACCAAATAAATGCAATGCAAAAAATTGCCTTTAAGCCTAATAATAATTGGAATTATGATTTAGGGTTTTATTTCTCAGAAACATCGGACTACGGCAGGTATGACCGTTTAATTAGACCAACCAGTGATGGTGAGGGTTTACGCTCTGCAGAATGGTATTATGGACCTCAAGAGTGGTTTATGACAAAAATTGGAGTACAACACCAAGGTAAAGGTAAATTTTATGACAGACTAAAAGTAAATACTGCTTACCAACGCTTTGGAGAAAGTAGAAACGATAGAAATTTTGAATCTACTATACTTAGTAGCACTGAAGAAAACGTACACGCACTGTCTACAAATATTGATCTAGAGAATAAACGCATTGGAGATTTACGTTTATATTATGGGTTAGAATATATTTTTAACAAAGTAAACTCTAACGGTTTTGAAACTAATATTGAAAACAACCAAATTACTAATGCAGCATCTAGATACCCAGATGGCGCTACTTGGCAAACTACAGCTGGCTATGTTAATGCAGAATACAAGGCACAACCAAACCTAACTTTACTATCTGGCTTACGTTATAGTCACGTTTGGATTAACGCAGAATTTGACAAAACTTTTTATCCTTTTCCGTTTGATAATGCAAATTTAAATACAGGAGCATTAACAGGTAGTATTGGTTTAAGTTGGTTTCCTAAAGAAAGTCTACAGATAACATTTAATGGTTCTACAGGTTTTAGAGCTCCTAATATTGATGATGTTGGCAAAATATTTGACTCGGAACCAGGATCTGTAGTTGTCCCAAACCCTAATTTAGAAGCTGAATATGCCTATAACGTAGACTTAGGTATACAAAAGAATTTTAATGACAAAATAATAGTTAATGCTGCTGCATTTTACACATACTTAGTAGATGCATTAGTTCGTAGAGATTTTACTTTTAATGGTGAAACCGAAATAGAATACCACGGAGAATTAAGCAATGTGCAAGCTATGCAAAATGCGGCAAAAGCTTATGTTCACGGTGTAGAACTTGGAGTAGATGCTTATTTTACAGAGCACCTTTCTTTAACGTCTAATGTAACCTTTACAAAAGGTATTGAAGAAGAGGAAGATGGCACAGAATCTCCAGGAAGACACGTAGCGCCAACTTTTGGCGATATACATTTGATATGGAAAAATGACAAATTAAAGACTGATTTATTTTTCAATTTTAATAGCAAAGTATCTTATAATAACTTATCTAACTCTGAAAAAAGTAAAGGGTATATTTATGCTTCAGATAAAAATGGAAATCCTTATAGTCCAAATTGGCAAACACTAAACTTTAATGCCAGTTATAAAATAACAAATAATTTAAAAGCTACTGTTGGCTGGGAAAACATTACTAACCAACGCTACAGAACATATTCATCTGGTATTGTTGCACCAGGAGCAAACCTAATTTCATCTATTAGTTATCAATTTTAAAAAAAAATTAGACACAAAAAAGCCCGATTAAATAAATAATCGGGCTCTTAAAGTATATTTAAAAATATATCTTAGTTAGTCATTTTAGTTGCATATTCTTGCAATTCTTTAGACTTAGCAGTCATATATTCAGTTAACTTTTTAGCATCATCAGCAGAAAGGTTTTTCATAACTTCTTGAGATTTAGTAGCTAATTCTTGAGATTTAGTACCAAGTGCAGCAAGAGCTGTCATATTTTTGCTTTCAGCAGCTTCTTTATATTCACTAACGTATTCGTCGTATGTTTTAACGTATTCTGCTACTGCAGCATCGTCAAAACTAGGAACACCGTCTACAGCTTCAGTTACAGCTTCTTTAGTTTCCTCAACAACTTCTTTAGCACCATCTACAGCCTCATTAGCTGTATTTTCTGCTGCTTCTGTTGCTTCTTTTGCTTTGTCAGTAGCTTCTTTACAAGATACAAATGATACGCTTAAAGCTAACATTAAAGCAGAACCTAAGATTAATTTTTTCATTCTTTTTAGTTTTTATTGTTTGTTATAATATATGTTACATCTAATTTACGTTCTAAAACATAATTTAGATGTACAAACCTAAAAAAACTTTGGTTAATTTGTTAATAAAAACACAAAAATATTGGCAAACAACTTAAATTTAATGTTTTATAAACGTTAAAAAAAGATTTACTATCCCTACAAATGGCAACTAATTTCCTCACAGTTACATTGTAAATCAATTAAAAATCAGTTAAAAAAAGAAAACGATTAAAAACGGATTTCGTTTTAATGTATTAAAAGCAATATTTACACAAAAATGATTAGTTTTGCAAACATTAAAATGTAGTACCAGAAGCACTTAATATGAAGTTTGAGGAATATAAAGGATTAGATTTACCTAAGGTAGCAGAGAACATACTAGAATATTGGAAAGAGAATAACATTTTTGAAAAAAGTGTTACCAATAGAGAAGGCGGAGAAGGATATGTATTTTTTGAAGGTCCACCTTCTGCAAATGGTATGCCTGGCATACACCACGTTATGGCACGTACCATTAAAGATATTTTTCCTCGTTATAAAACCATGAAAGGGTACCAAGTAAAGCGTAAAGCTGGTTGGGACACCCACGGTTTACCTATAGAACTTGGTGTAGAAAAAGAATTAGGTATTACTAAAGAAGATATTGGCAAAAAAATATCTGTAGAGGAGTACAATGCTGCTTGTAAAAAAGCTGTAATGCGCTATACGGATGTTTGGAACAAAATGACCGAGCAAGTTGGGTATTGGGTAGATATGGAAGACCCGTACATTACTTACAAGTCTAAGTATATGGAGTCTGTTTGGTGGCTACTAAAACAAATATATAGCAAAGATCTAATTTACAAAGGTTATACTATACAGCCATATTCACCTAAAGCTGGTACTGGTCTTAGTTCTCATGAGTTAAACCAACCAGGTACTTACCAAGATGTAACAGATACTACTGTAACTGCTCAATTTAAGGCCAATAAAGAAACGCTACCTAAAGCATTTAAAAATGTAGAAGGCGATGTCTTTTTTATAGCTTGGACAACAACTCCTTGGACATTACCATCTAATACAGCATTAACAGTTGGACCTAAAATAGATTATGTTTTAGTACAAACTTTTAATCAATATACATTTGAACCTGTTAAAGTAATTTTAGCCAAAAACTTGTTAAGTAAACAATTTAGCGGCAAATTTATTGAAGCAGAAAGCAATGATGACTTTACAAACTATAGCTCATCAGACAAAAAAATACCATACCAAGTTATTGCAGAAGTAAAAGGTACAGATTTAGTTGATGCTACTTATGAGCAACTAATGGACTATGTGCTTCCTTACCAAAATCCAGAAAATGCATTTAGAGTAATATCTGGTGACTTTGTTACCACTGAAGATGGTACTGGTATTGTACACACCGCTCCTACTTTTGGTGCAGATGATGCAATGGTTTCAAAACAAGCAACACCAGAAATACCACCTATGTTGGTATTAGATGAGAATGATAACCCTGTTCCTTTAGTTGACCTACAAGGTAAGTTTAGACCAGAACTAAAAGAACTTGGTGGCAAATACGTTAAAAACGAATATTACAACGATGGTGAAGCACCAGAACGTTCTATAGACGTAGAAATAGCCATAAAACTAAAAGAAGAAAACAGAGCTTTTAAAGTTGAAAAATACGTACACAGTTACCCAAACTGCTGGCGTACAGACAAACCTATATTGTATTACCCACTAGACTCTTGGTTTATTAAGGTAACAGACGTTAAAGAAAAAATGTTTAGCCTAAACGAAACCATAAACTGGAAACCTAAATCTACTGGTGAAGGACGTTTTGGTAACTGGCTAGCTAATGCAAATGACTGGAACTTATCTAGATCTCGTTATTGGGGAATTCCGTTACCAATTTGGAGAACCGAAGATGGTAAGGAGGAAATAATAATTGGCTCTGTACAAGAATTAAAAGAAGAAATGTCTAAAGCTGTTGCTGCTGGCGTTTTAGAAAAAGACATTTTTGAGGACTTTGTTGTTGGTGATATGTCTGAAGACAACTACGACAAAATAGACCTTCATAAAAATATTGTAGATCAAATTACATTGGTTTCTGCTAACGGAAAACCAATGAAAAGAGAAAGTGATCTTATAGATGTTTGGTTTGATAGCGGCTCTATGCCTTACGCACAATGGCACTATCCGTTTGAAAATAAAGACTTAATAGACGACAACAAAGCATATCCTGCAGATTTTATTGCTGAAGGTGTAGACCAAACACGTGGTTGGTTTTATACATTACATGCAATATCTACAATGGTTTTTGATTCTGTTGCCTATAAAAACGTTGTATCTAACGGTTTAGTTTTAGATAAAGACGGCAAAAAAATGTCTAAACGTTTAGGCAATGCTGTAGATCCTTTTGAAACTATGAACGAGTTTGGACCAGATGCTACACGTTGGTATATGATTTCTAATGCAAACCCGTGGGACAACTTAAAATTTGACTTAGAAGGTATTGCAGAAGTAAAAAGAAAGTTCTTTGGTACATTATACAACACATACTCTTTCTTTTCTTTATATGCTAACATAGATAATTTTAGCTACACAGAAGATGATGTTGCTTTAAACGAGCGCCCAGAAATAGACCAATGGATATTATCTGAGTTACATACACTAATAAACAAAGTAGACCAAGCTTACGGCGATTATGAGCCTACAAGAGCCGCAAGGTTAATATCTAACTTTGTACAAGAAAACTTAAGTAACTGGTATGTTCGTTTGTGTAGAAGACGTTTCTGGAAAGGAGATTACCAACAAGATAAAATATCTGCATACCAAACACTTTATACATGTTTAGAAACTGTTGCTAAACTATCTGCTCCTATTGCTCCGTTCTTTATGGACAGACTTTACAAAGATTTAACCCAAGCAACAACTAAAGAAAAAGCTGAAAGTGTACATTTGGCTGACTTTCCAAAATACAATGAAGCACTTGTAAACAAAGAGCTAGAGAGTAAAATGGAAAAAGCACAGACTATATCATCTTTAGTATTGTCTATTCGTCAAAAAGAAAAAATAAAAGTACGCCAACCATTACAAAGAATAATGGTTCCTGTACTAGACGAAAAACAAAAACACGAGATAGAAGCTGTTGCAGATTTAATAAAATCTGAAGTAAACGTAAAGGAAATTGAACTTTTAGATGATGCCTCAGGCATCTTGGTAAAACAAATAAAGCCAAATTTTAAAGTTTTAGGCCCTAAGTACGGAAAAGATATGAAGCTGATTGCCAATGCAGTAAGAGATTTAAACCAAGATGACATCCAAAAAATTGAGCAAAATGGCGAAATAATTATTGCAATTGAGAATAAAAGTATTAATTTACAGCTACAAGATGTAGAAATTTTGTCTCAAGACATAGAGGGTTGGTTAGTTGCTAGTTCTGGTAATTTAACTGTTGCTTTAGATGTTACAATTAGTGAAGATCTTAGAAAAGAAGGTATTGCTAGAGAGCTAGTAAACAGAATTCAGAATTTAAGAAAAGAATCTGGTTTTGAGGTAACAGACAAAATTGATATTAAGATATTAAAAGACGGTTATGTAGAGAATGCTGTTGCAGATAACATAACTTATATTAAAACTGAAACATTAACAGCGGAACTTAATTTTGAGGAAAAACTGGACAATGGCACAACTATTGCTTTTGATGAAGTAAATACAAAATTGTTTATCCAAAAACATTAAAAACTATGGCGCAAGATTTAAACGTGAGATACGGTGACAAAGACTTAGAAGAATTTAAAGTTCTTATTACTGAAAAAATAAACAAAGCTAAAGAGCATTTAGAACTTTTAAAAAGTTCTTATATGAATGATGGTAATAATGGTACAGATGATACCTCACCAACATTTAAAGCTTTTGAAGAAGGCTCACAAACAATGAGCAAAGAAGCAAATACTCAATTGGCAATACGCCAAGAAAAGTTTATTCGCGATTTAAAAAATGCAATATTACGTATAGAAAACAAGACATACGGTATATGTAGAGTTACTGGTAAGCTAATTAATAAAGAACGATTAAAATTAGTACCACACGCTACACTTAGTATAGAAGCTAAAAATATGCAGAAATAACAAAACGCCCTTTTTAGGGCGTTTTTTAATACACTATATGAAGCTAACATTACTTACTTTTTTATTTGCTTCCATCAATTTATTGAGTGCTCAGAAAATTGTAGAAAAAACAGTGGTTAATGACCATATTTCGTTAATAAATATAAACACAGAAAACTGCTACCAGGTTACCTTAGAAACAGCCAATACAGAAGAAGTTACCGTTTCTGCTAACATAGATGGTGAGTATAAAAAAGATTTACTCCTTGAAATTAAAGAAGATGCCGCCAGTATATTTATTACAACAGGCTTTAGTCCTACTTTTATTAGCCCTAACGATAAACTCAGCGCACACAAAGTAATATCTATTTCTTTACACATTATTTTACCTGCCTATAAAAATGTGAAGCTATATGGTAAAAGCTCTAATGTTATTGCTACTGGAGATTATAAAAATTTAAACATTACATTGTCTGATGGTTTTTGTTCTTTAGAAAAAATAACAGAAACAATAAGTGCAACCACACAAAGCGGTAATATTTTAGTAAATAGCAATTATGCTACTGTAAAAGCCAACTCAAAATACGGTAAAATATACACAGACAATCTAGCTAAAGGCAATACAAATTTTAACTTATCTTCTATTACCGGAGACATACATATTACTAAAACCAAATAATTGTCTATTTTTGCAAAATCTATCTTTTAAAGAATGAGTTTAAAAAAATCTGCCTTAATAGTATTACTAATTTTATTAGTAGACCAAATATCTAAAATATACGTAAAAACAAATTTTACGTACCAACAGTCTGTTGAAATCTTTAGCTGGTTTAAAATTTTGTTTATAGAAAACGAAGGTGCTGCTTGGGGCGCAAAACTAAGTGACATTTTTCCTATTGCAGACAGCACAGGAAAATTAGTATTAACTGTATTTAGACTATTTGCAGTTGCTGGTATTGGTTATTGGTTGTTTGACACTATTAAAAAGCACGCTCCAAAAGTATTAATATTAGCAGTATCCTTAATATTTGCAGGCGCACTTGGTAATATTATAGATTCAGTTTTTTACGGCGTTATTTTTGACGAGAGCTTTGGCAAGGTTGCTACACTGTTTTCAGACGATCCATACAGCGGTCTTTTTCATGGTAAAGTTGTAGATATGTTATACTTTCCTATTGTACAAGATGCAGTTTGGCCATCTTGGATCCCTGTAATTGGCGGAAACACATTTAGTTTTTTTGAACCCGTATTTAATGTAGCAGATACTGCAATTAGTACAGGTGTTGGTATACTATTAGTTTTTAACAAAAAAGCTTTTGGATCTAAAACTGATAAATCTGTAGAGGCGTAACACAATAATCTAAAGGCACATCATCTTTATAAACATCTGTAATTACATCTTCGGCTTCAAAAAAAGACAACCCAATTTTTAAAACGTTTGGTTTACACTCGCTTAAAAAAGCATCATAAAAACCTTTACCATAACCTATTCTATTGCCTTTTTTATCAAAAGCTAAAAGCGGCACAAAAACAACATCAATCTTATTTGGTAAAATATCTATACCATCTACTGGTTCTGGCACATTGTAACTATTCTTTTTTATAATAGTACTATCTGTAAGCAAGTAATTGGTAAGCGTATTATCTGCATTCATTTTAGGCAAAATAACGTTCTTGTCTTTACCTTGTAGTATTGCCAGTATAGAGCCAGTATCTATTTCTTTTTTTTCTTCTATTGATAAAAAAATATGATAATAACTATAATCCCAAATTGGCAGTTTTAATAACTGGTTTGCTATTTCTATGCTTTTGTCCTCCGCATCTTCCTTAGACAACTTATCTCTGAGCAAAACGTATTTAGCGCGTAATTCCTTTTTTATCATTCGTTAAAAATAGTGTATTATTCATTAGATGAAATGGCTTCGTAAATTACCAAAAAAATCATCATTAATAAATAAGCACCCATTGCCACAACGTATAACTCCATGCTTTTCAAAAGTTTAGGACTACAATGTAAACAAAATAATTTATAAATATCGATAAAAAGTATCTTTTTACCGATTAAGAGTTATTTTAGTGGTGCAATAACTACTTTAGGCTGAAGTATTATACCAATATATAATTTTTTTTTAACAGTCTTAAAATAGCAAAGACCATTTCATAAAAAAGTATTGCCTTTAACTACACCAATCAAAAAAAAGAGATTATTTTTACTCTATGCCGCAAGAAGTTTCAATAAAATTACAATTAAGTACATTGCCTAACAACCCAGGTGTGTATCAATTTTATGATAAAGACGAAAAAATATTGTACGTTGGTAAGGCTAAAAACCTAAAAAAAAGGGTCAGTTCTTATTTTAATAAAACACATGACAATGGTAAAACAAAAGTTCTTGTAAAAAAAATAGTCTACATAAAACATATTGTAGTAGATACAGAGTCTGATGCTTTATTATTAGAAAATAACTTAATAAAAAAATACAAACCCAGATACAATGTTTTATTAAAAGACGATAAAACGTATCCTTGGATTTGCATAAAAAATGAGCGCTTTCCGCGTGTATTTTATACAAGAAACTTAATTAAAGACGGCTCTGAATATTTTGGCCCTTACACCAATATGAAAACCGTAAGGGTGTTGCTAGATTTAATTAAAAGTGTATACCCCTTGCGCACTTGTAATTATGATTTATCTGCAGAAAAAATTAATGCATACAAATATAAAGTCTGCCTAGAATACCATTTAGGCAATTGCAAAGGCCCTTGTGAAGGTCACCAATCTGCAGAGGAATACCAAAGGCAAATTATAGAAATAAAAGACATTTTAAAAGGCAATTTTAAATCGTCTTTACACTATTTTAAAAATCAGATGAAAGTACTAGCCTCTGAAATGAGGTTTGAAGAGGCACAGGATTTTAAAGAAAAAATAGAAGTTTTAGAGAATTACCAAGTTAAAACAACTATAGTAAATCCTAAGATTAATAATGTAGATGTTTTTTCAATTATTTCTGATGAAACTTTTGCGTACATAAATTTTTTACAACTATCACACGGTGCAATTATTAGATCTCACACTCTAGAATTAAAGAAAAAACTAAATGAGACTGATGAAGAGCTGCTTCAATTAGCTATTATAGAAATTAGGCAAAGATTTAAATCTTTATCAAGAGAAATATACCTGCCTTTTCCTGTAACAGTAGATAGCAACTTAAAGGTAACAATACCAAAACTTGGCGACAAAAAAAGAATTTTAGAATTATCTGAAAGAAATGCTAAGTACTATAGAATGGATCGTTTTAAACAAATAAAAGTTACAGATCCAGACCGCCATACAAATCGTATTATGGCGCAAATGAAAAAAGATTTACGCTTATCTGAAGAACCAAGACACATAGAGTGTTTTGATAACTCTAACATACAAGGAACCAACCCAGTTGCTGCTTGCGTTGTATTTAAAAACGGAAAACCAGCAAAAAAAGAATATAGACACTACAACATAAAAACTGTTGTTGGCCCAGATGATTTTGCGTCTATGGAAGAAGTAGTGTTTAGGCGCTACAAAAGACTACTAGAAGAAGAACAATCCTTACCACAGTTAATTGTAATAGATGGCGGTAAAGGACAACTATCTTCTGCTCTTAAAAGTTTAGATATTTTAGGGTTAAGAGGAAAAATAGCTATTATTGGTATTGCAAAAAGATTAGAAGAAATTTATTTCCCTGGAGATTCAATTCCTTTATATTTAGATAAAAAATCTGAAAGCCTTAAAATAGTACAACAACTACGTAATGAGGCGCATAGATTTGGAATTACTTTTCACAGAACAAAACGAAGTAATGCAGCCATAAACTCTGAACTAGAAAGTATAGATGGAGTTGGAGAAAAAACTGCAACAGATCTTTTAAAGTCATTTAAATCTGTAAAAAGAATAAAAGAAGCTAGCATAGAAAAACTTGCCGAAATTGTAGGTATATCTAAAGCTCAAAAAATATATAACACCTTTCATTAAAAAATGAAGAAACTAGTACTTACTATAATCACTCTTTTAATTTGCGGTATTGGTTTTACGCAAAATAAAGTAGCAAAAGACAGCGTAAAAGTTGGCCTAGTGCTAAGTGGTGGTGGCGCAAAAGGATTAGCACATATTGGAGCATTAAAAGTTATTGAAGAAGCTGGTGTTAAAATTGACTATATTGGAGGTACAAGTATGGGAGCAATTATTGGCGCCCTATACGCTTCTGGATATTCTGCTAACGAACTAGACTCTATTTTTAATAGTATAGACGTAAATCTTTTAATACAGGACAACTTACCAAGAGGAGCAAAAACTTTTTATGACAAGGAAGATGCAGAACGGTATGCACTAAGCTTGCCATTTAATAAATTTAAAGTTTCCTTTCCGTCTGCTATATCTAGCGGACAAAACATATACAACCTACTGGTTAAATTACTGTACCACGTTAAAGACACAGATGACTTTAGTAAATTACCAATTCCTTTTTTTTGCATTGCAACAGATGTAGAAACCGGACAAGAAATTTTACTAAATAAAGGTTATTTACCCGAAGCCATTATGGCAAGTGGCACATTCCCGTCTTTATTTGAACCTGCCGAAATAAATGATAAAATTTTAATAGATGGCGGTGTAGTAAACAATTACCCTATTAACAAACTAAAAAAATTAGGTGCAGATATAATTATTGGTATAGATGTACAAGACAGTTTGTCTAGCAGAGACAACCTTGGCTCTGGCACAGAGGTTTTACTACAAATTAACAACTACAGAACTGTTAACGACATGAAGGCTAAAGCCAAGCTAACAGATGTGCTCATAAAACCAGAAATAGGCAAATACTCGGTTATAGATTTTGCTCTTGGTAAAGAAATTATAGAATCTGGTGAGACTGCTGCAAGAACAAAAATCAATCAATTAAAAAATATCGCTTTACAACGTGGCATAGACACAAAAAAACACAATAACATAAAACCACACGACTCTATAACTATTAACAGGCTAATAATCTCTGGCCACCAAGACTACACCAGAGCGTATATTAAAGGTAAGCTAAGGTTAGATTTAGACAAAACAGTACCCTTTGCAAAACTACAACAAGGCATAAACAACCTTGCAGCTACTAATAATTTTAAAACAATACGCTATACACTAGACTCCAGACCCTCTATAGACTCAGAGGAAGATGAACTTGTTTTGACTTTAAAAATAAAAGAAAACAAAGACAAGATGTTTATTAAAATGGGCGCACATTATGACGACATTTATAAAAGTGCAGCCATAATAAACTTAACAAAAAAGAATATTTTTTTACAAGATGATGTTGGCTCTTTTGATTTTATACTGGGCGACAATATTAGGTACAAAATGCAATATTACCTTGACAAAGGATTTTATTGGAGTTTTGGACTAAACTCTACCTATAACGACTATAATTACGAAATAGATTACGACATTATTAAATCTAATTTTCCAGGGCCAGATACAGGAATAAATAATATAAATATAAGCGCTACAAACCTTACTAACCAAGCATATATACAAACTGTTTGGAACGAAGAATTTGCATTTAGCTTAGGAGCAGAACATCGGTTTTTAAAATACACTACTCGCACACTACAAGAAGACAACGCAAATAATAATGAAGACTCTAGAACCATATTTGAAAAGAGCAATTACTTTAGCACGTTTGCTAAATTAAAACTAGACACATATAACGACAAATACTTCCCTAGCAAAGGTCTTTATTTTAATGGTGATTTGCATTTTTATATGTTTTCATCAGACTACAACAACAACTTTAAAGAGTTTTCTATAGCACAAGGAACTATGGGCGCTGCTTTTGAGTTAACTCACAATTTGTCTTTAAACCTAGAAGCCGGCGCAGGCTTTAAACTAGGTAACTCCAACGTAAGGTCATTAGATTTTATAATGGGCGGTTACGGTAACGACTTAGGAGATGGCTATATTTCTTTTTTAGGCTATGATTTTATTAGCCTAACCGGAAACAGTTATATAAAGGGGCTTACAAAGCTAGATTATGAATTTAGCCCAAAAAATCATTTACTTTTATCAGCAAACTTTGCCAACATAAATGATGACATTTACAGAAAAGCAGAATGGTTTCAACTACCAGAGCACACGGGATACGGAATTGGCTACGGTCTTGAATCTTTTTTAGGCCCAATACAAGCTGTTTACTCCTGGTCTCCAGAGAAAAACAAAGGAAGATTGTTTTTTAGCATTGGATATTGGTTTTAAATCATCAATTAACAATCACAAGGCACAAACTTTACCTATTTTTACGATATTTGTAAAAACAAAACTGTTTTATGTTATTATTTAGAATTGATATTACCGCCCACCTCCGGGCTATGTGGTGAAACAAGTGTTTTTCACTTAATAACTTATCTCTACAACAGAAATAAGAATTTTATCATATCAAAATTATATAAATTTTAAAACAAAATATTATGTCAACATTAGACAATACATCACTTAAATTACCAAAAGAAAACTTAGAAGCAGAAGATTTTTTACCATTATTAGGTACTGATTATGTGGAGCTTTATGTAGGTAACGCAAAACAAGCTGCTCATTATTATATGTCTGCATGGGGTTTTCAGCCACTTGCATATGCTGGCTTAGAAACCGGACTAAAAGATCGTGTGTCCTATGTAATAGAACAAGGTAAAATTAGATTGGTATTAACTTCACCTTTAAATTCTGGAGGAGACATAAACAAACATATTGATGCACACGGAGACGGTGTAAAAACTGTTGCTCTTTGGGTTGATGATGCAACTAAAAGTTACAAAGAAACTACTAGCCGAGGTGCAGAAAGTTATTTTGAACCTAAGAAAGAAGAAGATAAAGACGGAGAGGTTGTTTTCTCTGGAATTCATACATACGGAGAAACAGTTCATGTATTTGTAGAAAGAAGTAATTATAACGGTGTTTTTCTTCCAGGTTACAAAGCTTGGAACCCTTATTACAAACCAACAGATGTAGGCTTAAAATTTATAGACCATATGGTAGGTAATGTTGGCTGGAACGAGATGAACAAGTGGTGTGAGTTTTATGCCAAGGTAATGGGCTTTGCACAATTAGTTTCTTTTGATGATAAAGATATTTCTACAGAGTACACTGCTTTAATGAGTAAAGTGATGAGTAACGGTAATGGGCGCATAAAATTTCCTATTAACGAACCTGCTGAAGGAAGAAAAAAATCTCAGATTGAAGAATACATAGATTTTTATAATGGAGCCGGTGTACAACATATGGCTTTAGCAACAGATAACATTATAGAAACTGTAACTGCGTTAAGAGATCGTGGAGTAGAATTTTTAACTGTTCCTAGCTCTTATTACGAAGATGTTTTAGACAGGGTTGGTGAAATTGATGAAGATTTAGCACCATTAAAAGAACTAGGTATTTTAATAGATAAGGATGAAGAAGGCTACCTATTACAAATATTTACAAAGCCTATTTTAGACAGACCAACAATGTTTATAGAAATTATACAAAGAAAAGGAGCAAAATCTTTTGGCAAAGGAAACTTTAAAGCCTTGTTTGAAGCTATAGAAAGAGAGCAAGAATCTAGAGGAACCCTTTAACAAAACCGCTATATTATTATGAATGCAGTAATATTTGCATTTAAAAGCTAAAGTAGTGTTAACACTTTAGTTAAAGTAAGTTAAAACCAATTATAACTCTGAATTAATGTAGTACTTTTGACGGCATAAGGGGTGGTTCCCTTATTAACTTTAAGTATTGGTTTTTCATAATTTAAAGTTTGGTTGGTTATTTAGGAAAAGCCTAGTTTTAAGACTAGGCTTTTTTTTATACAATACTTTGGAACAAAAGTTGTTTAAATAATTGTAAAGACATCTAATTGTGTTTTCAATTTTAGTAATTTTACAACAACGATATGAAAAAGGTATACTTATTATTCTTATTACTAGCTACATTTTCTGCTAATTCTCAAAACAAGCACAGCTCGTTTAAAGCAGGAGAATGGTTACGCTTTAGAATTCATTATGGAATTTTTAACGCTAGCTACGCTACACTTCAAATAAAAAACGATAAAGTAAACGGCATACCAGTTTACCACGTAATAGGCAAAGGAAGAACAACTGGCTTGGCTCGTGTTTTTTTTAAAGTAGACGACACCTACGAAAGTTATTTTGACAAAAATCACGGCAAACCCTATAAATTTGTTAGAAAAGTTAGCGAAGGAAGCTATACACTAAATTTAGATATAGATTTTGATCATAAAAAGAAAAAAGCTGTTTTAAATGATCATAAAAAAAACAGAAAGCTAGACTTTAAAATAGAAGATAACATACAAGATTTAATATCTGCATTTTATTATGTAAGAAACAATTATAACGCAGATGAATTAGTAAAAAATGAAACCATTACACTTAATTTATTATACGACGATGATGGCATTTTTAAGTTTAAGCTTAAATATTTAGGAAAAGAAACTTTAAAAACTAAATACGGTAAAGTAGAATGTCATAAATTTAGACCCTATGTAGAGTCCGGACGTGTTTTTAAAGAACAAGAAAGTTTATCGCTTTGGGTTTCTAATGACGAAAATAAAATTCCTATTAGAATAAAAGCAGACTTAGCTGTTGGCTCTCTTAAAGCAGACCTAGATGGGTATGCAGGACTAAAGCATCAGTTTAAAATAATAATGGATTAACACTTAATGGACAATAAAGAAAAGATAGCGTCTCAAATATTAAAATTAGAAGAAAAATACAAAGGATCAGGACAAGATCTAAGTTCTTACCTAGATGGTTTACTTTATGAGAAGTATTTAACATATTGGGATTACATTCATCTAGACACGCTATTAAGCTTACAAATACCAAGAACACATTTTCCTGATGAGGAAATTTTTATAATGTACCACCAAATTACAGAGTTGTACTTTAAGCTTATTTTACATGAACAAAAACAAATTGTAGACGATAAATCTCAAAATGTAGATTTCTTCATAGAAAAAGCCAACAGAATAAACAGTTACTACAAGGTTCTTATATCTTCATTTAGCATTATGATAAATGGCATGGATAGAGAACAGTTTTTAAAATACAGGATGGCCTTATTGCCAGCAAGTGGTTTTCAATCTGCACAATACAGAATGATAGAGCTGTACTCTGCCCCTTTAGAAAATCTAGTTCATAAAACTAAAAGAGCCAATTTTTCATCAGAAAACAGTATTGAAGAATTATACGAAGAAATTTACTGGAAAAACGGAGCTACAGATAAAGATACAGGCGAAAAAACATTAACTCTTAAACAGTTTGAGTACAGGTACACACCACGCTTAATACGTATTGCAAATCAAGTTAAAGACAATACTATTTATCATAAATACCTTGCACTTCCTAAAGAAAGTCAAGAAAACCCAGAATTAATTAAAGCTTTAAAAGCATTAGATATAAATGCAAACGTTAATTGGCCGTTAATGCATATGGGTTCTGCTTACAGGTATTTAGCCAAAGATAAAGAAGCAATTGATGCTACAGGAGGCACTAATTGGAAACAATATTTACCACCAAGTTTTCAAAATGTTGTGTTTTTTCCATATTTATATACAAAAGAAGAGTTAAATAATTGGGGAAAAGAGTGGATAGACCATATCTTTAACCCCGAAAAATCTAAATAATGCAAAAATTCTTTCTTTCACTTTTAACAATATCTATATTTATTTCTTGCAAGGACAGCAAGGTTAAAGACCATGATAATCTTCCGGAAGTAATCACCATAGAAAAACCAGTAGTTGCTATGGAGTATGGTTTTAATTTAGATGACTTTACAGTTTTACAAGATACAATTAGAAGTGGAGACAGTTTTGGTGAATTAATGACCAATAACAAGGTAGACTATCCTAAAATTTTTAAAATATCTGAAGAATATAAAGATAGTTTTGATGTACGCCGTATTAGAGTTGGTAAACCTTACGTTATATTAAAATCTAAAGACACCACAGAAACTGCTCAATATTTTATTTATGAAAACGATCGTATAAACTATACCGTAGTAGATTTACGAGATTCTGTAAATGTGTACAAAAAAAAGAAAAAAGTTACTTATGTAGAGCGTGAAGCCTCTGGCATAATTAGTACTTCTTTGTCTGAGGCTATTTTAGCCCAAGGTATAGATTATAATGTAACCAATAATTTATCAGAAATATATGCTTGGTCTATAGATTTCTTTAGACTACAAAAGGGAGATAAATTTAAAGTTATATATAAAGAACGATATATAAACGACACTATCTATGCTGGCGCAGAACCTATAGAAGCTGCATATTTTGAGCACAACGGAAAACCGTTTTACGCTTTTGAATATGTAACAGATTCTCTAAAGCAAATTGCAGATTATTATGACCATGAAGCAAACAACTTAAGAAGAGCATTTTTAAAAGCCCCTATTAAGTTTAACTACAGAATTTCTTCTAGATACAACTTAACTAGAAGAATTAAATACTATGGCTACAAAGTTAGACCACACAAAGGAACAGATTATGCAGCTGCAATTGGAACTCCTATTATTGCCACAGCCAACGGTACTGTTGTAGAATCTACAAGACGAGGTGGTAATGGAAAATTTGTAAAAATTAAGCATAACGGAACCTATAGTACTCAATACCTACATATGAAAAACCAAAATGTTAAAAAAGGTGATTATGTATTACAAGGTGATGTAATTGGATGGGTAGGTATGACAGGTAACAGTGGTGGCCCACACGTTTGTTACAGGTTTTGGAAAAACGGGAGACAAGTGGATCCTTTAAAAGAAAAACTACCAACAGCAGAAGCTATTGCAGATAGTTTAAAAACAGGATACTTGACGCATATAAAGCCAAAAATGACTCAGTTAGACAAAATTGTTTTTCCTAAAAAAATAATTACCCAAGAAGAAGATAAAGAAGAAAACATAATTAATCCATAATAATGGCATTACAGAACACCAACCCTACTACAACTGCCGCTTGGCAAAAATTACAAGAAAACTACAATAACACTAAAAATCTTAAGGTTAAAGATTTGTTTAAGAACGATGAAAATCGTGCTAACAAATTAACCATTAAAGACAAGGATTTCTTGTTTGATTATTCTAAAAACAGAGTTACAGATGAGACTGTTAAACACTTATTAGAATTAGCAGACCAAGTGAACTTAAAAGACGCTATTAAAAGCTACTTTAAAGGAGAGCCAATAAACCAAACAGAAGGAAGAGCCGTTTTACACACTGCATTACGCGCAAAAGAATCTGACTCTGTTTTAGTAGACGGTAAAAATGTAATACCAGAAATTTACGAGGTTAAAGAAAAAATTAAAAACTATACAGAGAGTATTATATCTGGTAATAGCAAAGGGTACACAGGTAAAGCATTTACAGATGTTGTAAATATTGGTATTGGTGGCTCAGATCTTGGACCTGCAATGGTTGTAGAATCTTTAAAGTTTTACAAAAACCATTTAAAAATGCACTTTGTAAGCAATGTAGATGGTGACCACGTACACCAAATACTAAAAGAACTAGATCCTGAAACAACTTTATTTGTTGTTGTATCTAAAACATTTACTACACAAGAAACACTTAGCAACGCTACAACTATAAAAAAATGGTTTTTAAATCCAGAATTTAAAACCAAAGAAAGTGATATTGCACTTCATTTTGCAGCAGTATCTACTAACGCTGCAAAAATTGCAGAATTTGGCATAGACGCCAACAATGTATTTCCTATGTGGGATTGGGTTGGAGGACGTTTTTCTTTATGGAGCGCAGTTGGCTTAAGTATAGCTCTTTCTGTAGGGTTCTCTAATTTTGATAGTCTTCTAATGGGCGCTAATGAAATGGATGAGCACTTTAAAAACACAGAGTTTTCAGAGAACATTCCAGTTATTTCTGCTCTACTAACTATATGGTACAACAATTTTTATAATGCAGAGACCGAAGCTATAATTCCTTATTCTCAATACCTAAGTAGATTTTCTGCTTATTTGCAACAAGGTATAATGGAAAGTAATGGAAAAAGTGTAGATCGTAACGGGGACAAAGTTACTTACCAAACAGGAACAATTATATGGGGAGAGCCAGGAACAAACTCTCAACACGCATTTTTTCAACTAATTCACCAAGGAACTAAAATAATCCCTGCGGAGTTCATAGGCTTTAAAGAATCATTATTTGGCGATAAAGACCACCAGAACAAGTTAATGGCTAACTTTATAGCACAAACAGAAGCTCTTTTAAATGGAAAAACTGAAGAAGAAGTACTTTCCGAACTAAAAGAGAAAGGATTAAATAATGAAGAAATAGAAAAATTACTCCCTTTTAAAGTTTTTGAAGGAAATAAACCAACTACTACATTGTTAATTGACAAATTAACTCCAAAAAGTTTAGGAAAATTGATAGCTCTTTACGAACATAAAATATTTGTTCAAGGTATAATTTGGAATATTTTTAGCTATGATCAATGGGGTGTTGAACTAGGAAAACAATTAGCCAGCACCATACTAAAAGACATAAATTCTGACAAAAACGAAAATCACGATGCATCTACATTGCAAATCCTAAAAGGGATTAAACAATAGAAATATCTTACTAAAATTATTAAAATGGCGTTGATAACTTATTGTTTATCAACGCCATTTTAACATAAATTTATGTTATTTTTGCGTTAACTGATTTAACATTCTGTTAACGTACAAGTAGTATAAATTATACACTTTTGTGCCGTTAATAAAAAAACTAAAGAACAAAAGAAAAATGAAAAAAAATTACTTCGTTTTTGTCGTTATGTTATTATGTACGGCATTCGCATTTTCTCAAGGAACCATCACTGGTAAAATATTGGATGGTGATTTAGGAGGACCTCTACCAGGAGCAAGTGTAGTTGTAAAAGGAACTACAAATGGTATGGCTGCCGATTTTGACGGTAACTTTACTATTACTGCCCCAAGTAACTCTGGTGTATTGGTTGTATCTTATATTGGATACATTACCAAAGAAGTAAGCTTTAGCGCTGTTGGAAATGTAGGTAACATTACGTTGATGCCAGATGCAGAAGCTTTAGAAGAAGTTGTTATTGTAGCTTCTGTAGCTGTAGACAGAAAAACTCCGGTTGCTGTTTCTACAATTAAAGCTGCTGACATTGAGCTAAAATTAGGAACGCAAGAATTTCCTGAAGTATTAAAATCTACACCTGGTGTATACGCTACTAAATCTGGTGGTGGCTTTGGTGACGGTAGAATTAACCTTAGAGGTTTTGACTCTGAGAATGTTGCCGTAATGATTAACGGTGTTCCTGTTAATGATATGGAAAACGGTAAAGTATACTGGAGTAACTGGGCTGGATTATCAGACGTTACTTCTTCTATGCAGGTACAAAGAGGTTTAGGTGCTTCTAAAGTAGCTGTACCTTCTATTGGTGGTACTATAAACATTTTATCTAAAACTACAGACGTAGAAAAAGGTGGAAGCATTATTGGTGGTGTTGGTAACGACGGATACCAAAAGTATGGCGCTACTTTATCTACTGGTTTAATGGATAACGGATTTGCTGCTACAGTATCTGCTTCTAAAACAACTGGTGAAGGTTATGTTGACGGCACACAATTTAATGGTTTTAACTATTTTGTAAACATCTCTAAGCAGATTAATGATAACCACAAATTATCTTTAACTTCTTTTGGTGCACCACAAACTCACGGTCAACGTCAAAATAGAAGTTCTATTGACACTTACAGAAATGCTGAAAGTGGTATTAGATTTAACCCAGATTGGGGTTACAAAAACGGTCAAGTTACTCATATAGAAGACAACTTCTACCACAAATCTCAAACTTCATTAAACCACTATTGGAATATAGATGATAAATCAATTTTATCTTCTGCTGTTTACGCCTCTTGGGGTAAAGGTGGCGGTGGTGGTACTGCTGGTACTAACGCAGATTTATTTAAAACTAGATTAGGTGGTTTTGATCAACCAGTAGACCTTGATAATATTGTAGAAATTAACCGTGATAATGCTCGTCAAGGTTTTGGTTCTGAAGCCTACTTAAGAGCTTCTATAAACAACCACGAGTGGTTTGGGTTTTTATCTACTTACAAAAACTCTTTAACTGAAAACTTAGATTTATTAGTAGGTATTGATTTAAGAGATTACACTGGTGATCACTATTCTGAAGTTACAGATTTATTAGGTGGTAACTATGCTTTAGATAATGACAATGAAAACAACCCTAATGCTAGGCTACAAGTAGGTGACAAGCGTCAGTATCATAATGTTGGTAATGTAGGTTGGCAAGGTTTCTTTGCACAAGCAGAGTACTCTAAGGACAAACTTTCTGCATTTTTATCTACTGCAATATCTAATACATCATACCAAAGAATAGATTACTTTAACTATTTAGATTCTGATCCTGATCAAAAAACTGATAGATATAACTTTTTAGGTTATAGTGTAAAAGGTGGTGCTAACTACAATATAGATGACAACCATAATGTTTTTGCTAACATTGGTTACTTTGAAAAAGCTGCAAACTTTGGTGGTGTATTTGTTGGATTTGACAATGAAAACCAAAACCCAGATGCAGAAAACCAAAAAATATTTAGTGCTGAAATAGGATACGGTTACCGTAGTGAAAAATTAGCTGCAAACCTTAATATTTACAGAACTACTTGGAATGACAGAACTGAAACAGCTACATTTAACAATCCTGACGGAACGTTAGGTACTGCTAACATTTTAGGGGTAAATGCATTACACCAAGGTATAGAATTAGACTTTACATATAGAGCTACAGACGAGTTAACTATAACAGGTATGGCTTCTTTAGGAGACTGGAGATGGCAAAACAATGTTACAGATGTAGAAATTTTTGATGAAGATCAAAACTTAGTTAATACAGTAGATATCTACATTAAAGATTTACGTGTTGGTGATGCTGCACAAACTACAATGGCTTTAGGACTTAACTATGAAGTTATGCCAAAAACCAACTTTATTGTAGATTACAACTACTACGCTAACTTATACGCTAGCTACAACCCTAGTGAGCGTGGAGATGCATCTACACCAGAAGCTTGGAAAGTACCAGATTACGGTTTATTTGACGCTGGTTTAAGACACGGTTTTAAATTAGGTGAATATGATACTACCATTACTTTAAGAATGAATAACGTATTTGATACAAGATACATTGCAGATGCACAAGATGGTGGTGACCACGATGCATTAACAGCAAGTGTTTTCTATGGTTTTGGAAGAACTTTTAGCATAAGCACAAAAATTAGATTTTAATTAAAAAAGCATATTCAAGATGAAAAAAATTATATATTCACTAATCGCAATTGGGTTATTTTTAACCTCTTGCGATCCAATGGAAGACATTAACAAAGAGTTAGATGTTTTAAATGCTAAAGATTTAGAAATTGGAAATTTAGAGTACACCTTTACAGCTGATGATTACACTGACTTTTTTGAATTTAAATATCCAAATTTTAGTTCTGTAGATGATGCAAAAGCATTAATACCAAATTACCTATCAGAAACTTATCCATTTTGGGGAGTTACATATAACAATGATATAGAAGTTGAACAAGCATCTACTGCTTTAATGACTTTTGATTGGTATAATAAAATACCAACTTATGAAGCCGAAGTTAGAGAGCTTACAGCTGAAGAGCATAATGTTATAACAGGAGAAACTTACGGTAATTTTTCTGATGAAGATCATATATTCGATTTCTTAGCTGCTGAATACCCTGCTGCTGAAGAAGGTGATTTTGTATCATTACGTTACGAGTACTACGCAGGTACTTCTACAGAACTTACAGATGGTTTCTTATTTGAAAATGGTGAGTGGACTAGATTTGCTGGTTTTACACCTTCAGAATACGAAGCAATGGGAGAAAGCTACCCTAATTTTTCTAGTGATGATGAAGCTGCTTTAAAAATACCAGTTACTTTACCAGAACGTTTTAAGTTTGAAACAAAAGAAGCTGGTGATATTGCAGTTGCCTCTTACGAGTTATACACAAAAGTAGGTGAAGATGCAGATGGTAATGACATTAGAGGTACTGTTACTTATACAGCAAACTTTATATATGATGGTTCTACTTGGTCTAAGTATAATGATGTAACCTCAGAAACAATTCAGTTTGCACACGATGGTATTACTTGGGTTCCAGATAACACTATTAAGTATACTTTAACTGCTGCAGATTATGCATTGGTTGGCAATGACAGATATGGTAACTTTGATGTTAGAGACGGTAGCGATGATGCTACAGTTGAAGCTAGGTTAGCTAAAATGAATACTATTTTACTAGCTAATTTCCCTAACGCTGAAGAAGGTCAAAAATTCTCAGTATCATATAATATATACTCTGGATCTAACGAAGTTTGGATTATGAATGTTATTTTAGAAGGTGGTGTATACGTTCTACAATAGAAAACTACCACTTTAATATACTAACCTCTATCTATGTATTTAGATAGAGGTTTTTTTATTAATACAGTTTAATATCAAAAAAACAAAAAGCTTAAATTAGCAGAATATTATTTTAAAGTATCAATTTACTATTAAGACGAGATGATGATGAAATCTATTTTAAATATTAAAAACTACGCATACACTATACTATTATCAGTTATTATGTTAGGATGCAGTAGCTCAGACGGAGGTACAGAACAACCAGACCCAGACCCAACTCCTGTAAACAAACCAATTGCTGTAGATGATGAAGTAACAGGTATAGAAAATGAAGCGTTAATTATAAGTTCTCTTTTAGAAAACGATTCTAGAGTAGGTGCCAAAATAACTTCTTTTGACGCTACAAGTACCGGAGGTGCCACTATTACAGAAAACCAAAATGGTACATATACATATACTCCTAAAACAGATTTTATAGGCGTAGATACATTCACATATACTATTTGCGATATAACTGAAACTCAAAACTGTTCTACTGCAACAGTTACAGTTTCCATTACAGACGAAGGAGACCCTGTAGCCATAGATGATGCCTACGCAACTGTAGAGAATACAGCTACCACAATTACAACTGCTTTAGATAATGACAGTATTATTGATGATGCCACATTAACATCTGTAGACGGCAGTAGTGCTAGTGGAAGTGTAGAAATTAATAGTGACGGAGAAATTGTTTACACACCACAAAGTAACTTTACTGGTAGTGACTCTTTTACATATACCATTTGTGATAACGACAAACCTGATGCTACGTGCTCAACAGCAACAATTACTATTACAATTGCCGAAAAACTAGGTTTTAATATTCCTTCAGAATTACAAGAATATTACTCTAACGTTGCTTTTTCTAACAATGCAGATGTTACACTAAACGCCTTAAAAGAGCACACCACCAATAAACACACAACTATTTTATCTTATGGGCAAAGACACAATTATTTGTATAACGCAGACGAAGATGAAACTATAACTGACAACGTAATTTTAATGTATTCTGGTGAAAGTAGAGACCACAGAGAATATCAGTCTGGCTCTAACAGTCATTCGCCACAAACTTTTAATACAGAACATATTTTCCCTCAATCTAAATTAGGATCTAATATTGCAGTTTCTGATTTGCACCATTTACGCTCTTGTGACGCTATTGTAAATGAAGATAGAAGTAATTTTGCTTATACAGATGGATCTGGTAACTACAAATTAGTAGATGGTAACAAATGGTATCCTGGTGATGATTGGAGAGGTGATGTTGCACGTATGGTTTTATATTTAAATATTAGATACAACGAAGACTATACACAAGTAGGAACTTTAGATTTATTTTTAGCTTGGAACATAGCAGATCCGGTATCTAACTTTGAAATTCAGCGTAACAACGTAATTGAAGAAGCACAAGGAAATAGAAATCCTTTTATAGACAACCCGTATTTGGCAACAATAATTTGGGGAGGAGATAATGCGGAAAATAAGTGGGAATAAACTAAAAACTCACTTATAAATTCTTAATTTTTATTACTTTTATAATTAAACAATTTACTATGTACGATACAATTTTAAACCTACACTCCTACTTTGCCTTTTTAGTATTAGCTATCTTAATTTTAGCTGTTGTAAATGCTGTTTCTGGCTTGCTTGCTAAAAGAGATTTCAACTTAAGTAAAGACTTAAGAGTTTCCCTATTTGCGCTAATATTATCGCATATACAACTGCTAATTGGCGTTATACTTTTCTTTGTTTCTCCTAACGGTTTTGGAGCTATTAAAACTAACGGAATGGGCGGGTTGAGTTCTACTGCACGCTTATTAGCTGTAGAGCATCCATTTATAAACATAATTGCAATAGTACTTATTACAATTGGTTGGTCTAAGCACAAAAAAGTAATGGAGAGCGCTAAAAAATTTAAACTAATAGCCATTTTTTACGGACTAGGTTTATTATGCCTACTAAGTAGAATTCCTTGGGGACAATGGTTCTAAAATAGAAGCATAACATTATATTAAAAACCAAGTGATACAAACCACTTGGTTTTTTTGTTTTTAAATAGTAGTTAATACTGTTGTAAAAATGTTTTTACAAGATGCAAAGCCCTATACAAACAACATAATAGCAAATCAACAACTTAATAAAAAAAAGAAAAACAAACTAATTAGTCTCTTTGCTGTATTTTTTGATTAAATAAATATATACAGGAAAATGATCACTATACCCACCTGTGTAACTACCGCCAGAGTATGTTCTTTTAGGATATCCTTTATACCTACCCGAGGTTGTAGTTAAATAAGAAGGCGAGTAAATAGCAGCTTTAAAAAAAGAATAGGTATCCCTTTTTTCATTTACCAAATTACCTGTAAAGTAAATTTGATCAAAAACATTCCACTTATCTCGGTACGCTAAAGAACCCTCACCTTTTTTAAACAAAGCCTCCATAGGATTGTACAAAACACTATCTGTAACTTTCTTAATTTTACCTTCTGCTCGTAATACTCTTTTAAAGCTTTTATTTATTGGGTCATCATTAAAATCTCCCATACTTATAATTTTTGCATCTTTATTTAAACGCTGTACAGAGTCTATAATTCTTTTATTTAGCTTTGCTGCTGCAATTCGGTTTGGTCTACTACGTGCCTCCCCTCCACTCCTGGATGGCCAATGGTTTACAATAAAATAAATCTCTTCATCATCTAACAGACCACCAACTATTAGTTGATCTCTAGTATAATCTCTATATCCGCTTTCTTTAAATAGTAGCAACCTATGACTTTTAAAAGTTGTTGGCATAAAAACTTGCTCTTTATAAAGTAATGCTACATCTATGCCTCTTTCATCTGGTGAGTTATAATGCAAAATTGCATATCCCTTATTTTTTAAAGCTGGTTGATTAATTAAATCAACTAAAACAGAATCGTTCTCTATTTCGCAAACTCCAATTACATCTGGGGAAGATTTTGTGAGCTCACTACCTATTTCAGATAACACACCAGACATATTTATTAACTTATCTCTATATCTTTCGCTTGTCCATTTATCTTTTCCTAGCGGTGTACGGTCGTCATCAAAAGTATGAGGATCGTTAATGGTATCAAATAAGTTCTCTAAATTATAAAAAGCAATAGTCCTTACCTTATATTTACTTTCTTGCTGAGAAAAACAATTAACAATTGTAAACATTAATAATATCAATAAATAATATTTTAATTTACAAATAATATACCTAAACATTAACATATTTTAATATGAAAGTAAGGAAAATTCCTTAAAAAAGCATATTTTCACAAAAGTTATGCGATTGTTATTCAGTATTTTATCTATTTTACTATTATCAAAAGTCTGTATTGGCCAGGAAAAGTACACTATAAAAGCAACTCTTCTAGACCAACAAAATAAAACAATAAATATAAATGGTAAGGCAGAAATAGAAGAAACAAACCTCTTCGTAAACATAGCTTCAAACACCTTAAACTTATTAATAGAGAAAGGAAATTATACAATAAAAATTACAGCAGAAGAATACGTTCAAATTAGAGTGCCTATTTCTGTTGTTGACAGAAATATTGATCTAGGAACAATTTACCTTCAAAAAGATATCACACTAGAAAAAACAGACAATTTAATTACCTTAACTGAAGTTACACTGGCTGAAGAAGAGAATAGCACTGTTACCTCTGGACTATTACAAGCTACAAAAGATGTATTTTTAAATAGAGCTGCTTTTGATTTTGGCCAAGCATTTTTTAGAGTAAGAGGATATGACTCCAAATTTAGCAATGTGCTAATAAATGGTATGGTCATGAATAACCTTACCGATGGCAGACCACAATGGAATAACTGGGGTGGATTAAATGACGCCACAAGAAACCAACAGTTTACTTACGGATTACAACCTGCAAAGTACAACTTTGGAGGTATTTTAGGCACAACCAATATAAATACACAACCATCTAAAATGAGACCTGGGAAACGAGTTTCTTTTTCTGCGTCTAATAGAACATACGCTGGGCGATTAATGACCTCCTACACCATACCAACTAACAAAAAAGGAATAACCTATAGCATATCTGCTTCTAGACGATGGGCAAAACAAGGATATTTAGAAGGAACTTTATACGATGCATTTTCTTTATTTGGAGCTTTAGAATACAAACTAAATAAAAATAATACATTACTCGCAACCGCAATGCTAGCATCTAACAGAAGAGGCAGGTCTTCTGCTGTTACAGAAGAAGTTTTTTTATTAAAAGGAAGAAAATACAATCCGTATTGGGGAACTCAAAACGGAAACATTAGAAACTCAAGAGAACGTAAAATAGCACAACCAATTTTTATGTTTAACCATTTATACAAAAAAGGAAATATAAAATTAAATACTGGTATAAGCTACACATTTGGACCTCATGAAAAAAGTAGACTAGGATACTATAACGCTCCTAATCCTGATGCTACATACTACCGTTACTTACCAAGTTTTTATATAAATAGTTCTATTGGTGCTAATTTTGAAAGTGCGCAAACTGCTAGAGAATCTTTTATTCAAAATTCCCAAATTAATTGGAAAAACATTTATAGTGCAAACACAACTTATGAAGACAAAAAAGCTGCTTATGTTTTTTATAATGATATTGCAGAAGAAAAAACTGTAACATTTAACACTACCGCAAATATTAAACTTAATAGCCATTTTAGTTTAGACGCAGGTATTATGTTTAAAAACCTCAACTCTCATAATTATGTCAAAATTGAAGATTTATTAGGAGCTGAATTCCACTTAGATATTGACACTTTCTCTAACACTAATAACGATGCAAATGGAAATACAAATAAAAAAGAAAACGATATTTTTAATTACAACTACAGTATCTCTGGAAATAATTTAAACGCATTTACACAAATAAAAGCTACCTACAAAAAATGGTATGCCTCACTAAGCACAAACATTAACACTATAAACTACCAAAGAGAAGGTTTATTTAAAAACGAACGTTATCCTGAAACATCTATTGGAAAAAGTGAAAAAATTAATTTTAGTGCCATAAACATAAAAGGTGCTTTTACCTATAAAATAACAGGCAGACATTGGGTTAATGGTCAGTTTGCTTTTATTAGTAGGCCTCCAACAATACAAAATACTTTTATTAACCCTAGAGAAAATAATAATATTGTAGCAAATATAGACAACCAACAAATTAAAACTGCTGATGTAAATTATTTTATACGCTTACCAAAACTAACAGGTCGTATTTCTACATTTTACACATTATTTAATAATGAAACAGATGTAAATTTTTTCTTTGTAGAATCTGGCATAGGATCTGATTTTGTGCAAGAAGTAGTCACAAACATTAACAAAAAACATACTGGCTTAGAAATAGGACTAGAGTACCAACTATCCTCTGCTGTTAAAGTAACTGGTGTTGCAGCAATAGCTAATTACACCTATAATAACAACCCAAATGTTAGTATTAATTTTGACACTACTAAAAGTTTTGAAGACGCTATAAATTTAGAAGGATATAGCAACTTAGGAGAAAGCAACATTAAAGGTTATAAATTAGCTCAAGGACCACAAAAAGCATTTGCTTTTGGAATAGAATATAGAGATCCAAAATATTGGTGGATATCTGGCTCTGCAAATTTTATGGGAAATAATTACGCCAATATATCTACAATAACTAGGACACAAAGCTTCTACTTAGATCCAGATACCGGACAACCTTTTCCGGATGCAACCAAAGAAAATGTAACCAAATTACTAGCCCAAAAAAAGATGGACGATTTTTACCTACTTAACCTAGTTGGTGGTAAATCTTGGATTATAAAAGGCAATTACGTTAGTGTGTTTGCCAGTGTAAACAATGTTTTTAATACCGTTTTTAAAACAGGCGGATATGAACAAAGCAGAAATGGCAACTACGGGCAGATGGCTCAAGACAATTTAAGTACTACTCCTTCATTTGGCACAAAATATTGGTATGGTTACGGAAGAACATATTTTTTAAACCTAGCAATTAGCTTTTAATATGAAGTCGAAAAAACACATTATAATTATAATTTGCACGCTCCTAATTTTAGGATGTGTAAAAGACAAAGATTTTGATACTCCTAAACCAGAATGCACAGATTTAGTATCTAATATTTCTTTTAAAGATTTGGAAACAATTACCACTGGTGCTATTGTTAAAATACAAGACGATTTAATTATTGAAGGCTACATTATATCATCAGACATAGAGAATAACGTTTTTGGAACAATATATATTCAAAACAAAGAAGAAAACCCTACAGTTGGCATTCAGTTTTTAGTAGACTTACGAGATTATTATCTACAATATAAACTTGGCAGTAAAGTAATCATCAAATTAAAAAATTTATACCTAGCAAAAAAAGGCAATGCATTTGTGGTTGGTGGTGTTTTTACATCATTTGGAAACCAATCTGTAGGCAGACTACCTAGCTTACAAGTGCAAGAACATATATACACTAGTTGCAGTGCTACAAAAATTACACCTACAAAAACTACTTTAGAAAACTTATCTTCTAGTGTTACAAATACACTAATAAAATTAGACAATTTAGAGTTTATTGATGAGGAATTAAATACAACTTATGCAATATCCAAAGAGGAGACAGAGCGCACTCTTAAAGATTGCCAAGGAAACCAAATAAAACTTGTTACTAGTGGCTACGCAGACTTTGCAACTAACATACTGCCCCATAAAAATGGTAATGTCACAGCTATTTTAATTGAAGATGATAATGAGCTAAAATTAAAAATTAGATCTAAAGCCGATTTAAATTTTGACAAAGATCGTTGTCCTCCAATAGTAACAGAATTTACTTCAACCTCCATTTTCTTCTCAGAGCTTGCAGACCCAGATAATAATATTGGAGCAAGGTTTATAGAACTATATAACGCCAGTGACAAAAGATTAGATTTAAATAATTGGAAAATAAACAGATACACCAATGCTAGCACCGATATAAGCTCTAGCTTAGACCTAACTGGTTACAGTATAGACGCCAAGAGCACACTGGTAATTTCACCAAATGCAGATGAATTTACTAATATTTACGGTTTTTTACCAGATATAGGTATTGGTAAAAATAGTGTTGCCGACTCTAACGGAGATGACAATCTAGTATTAGTAGATCCATTTGGAACAACTATAGATATTTTTGGCGTTGTGGGGGAAGATGGCTCTACTACAAATCATGAATTTGAAGATGGTAAAGCACAACGCAAACAAAACATAAACGTAAGCTCTAGTAGCTACAACTTTATAGAGTGGCTCATATATAATGATACCGGTGATAACGGCACTATAAATACGCCTCAAAACGCTCCTGATGATTTTTCACCTGGAGAACGCTAGTTTACCATATCGTCTAACATGTTTTTTAAATCCTTTGGAGTAACCGGCTTTAAAATATAATCTGTAACAATATCATAAGTTTTTACTCTTTCTATGTCTCTAGGGTCTATAGATGAACTAACAATGTATATAACCACATTTTGCCTAATAGCTTCAGGTATTTTTACAAAATCATCTAAAAACTCCCAGCCATTCATAATTGGCATATTAAGATCTAAAAATATTAATCTTGGAAGAGTTTTTTCTATGGTAGATTGCCTTGTTAATTCTTCAATAGCATCTAATCCGTTTTCAAAAACTTCAATTTTTTCAGTAAAGCCTACTTCTTTCATTATACGCTTTGTTCCATACACAAATATTGGATCATCATCTATGATGCAAGCGCTAAAAATTTTATTCATATAATTTATTTAAAACAATTAAAATATAGTGTAAAGGTGGTGCCAATATCTACAGAACTTTCTACTTCTATTTTTCCGTTCATTGCCTCTATTTGGCTTTTAGTTATAAAAAGACCAATACCTTTAGATTTTTTGTGTTTGTGAAAAGTTTTATACATTCCAAAAATTTTGTCTTTATGCCTTTTCATATCTATACCTAAGCCGTTATCAGAAAAAGTCAATTTTATTTTGTCTCTTTCCCTTTTTGCTTTTATATCTACAACCAATCTTCTTTTTGGAGAACTGTATTTAATACTATTTGTAAGTAAGTTTAACAAAATACTTTCTAAATATGCAGGCACTGCATTAACCAAATACTCTTTAGGAATGCGTATGTTTAGTATTACATCATTTTCATTTAACAATGCAATAATACTTTTTCTAACAGAATCAAAAGTTTCTAACAACCTTACACCTTCTAACTTACCAAGCACATTAAGCTTAACACTAACTACTTCATTTAAATGCGTAATAGTTTCATCTAAACTGTCAGAAGATTCATTTAACATATTTATTAAATTAGCTCTTTCTTCTGGATCTGTTTCATTTATTAAAAACCCTGTAAGCATTGATAAATTTGTAGAGTGCGATCTTAAATTATGAGAGACAATATGTGCAAAATTGGTTAGACTTTCATTTTGATCTGCAGTAATCTTTAAAACTGCTTTTACTTTATTTTCTGCCTCTATACGAGACGTAATATCTACTACTTGAGATATAAAGTGAGATATACTACCATCTATTTTAGTAACTTTTGTAACAGATAAAATTACATAGACTGTATGGCCTTTTTTATGAAAATATCTTTTTTCAATTTGATAGTTATCAATTTTCCCAGCTATAAGTTCATCTAACAAATTTAAGTCTGTTAAGTAATCATCTGGATGTGTTACATCTTGAAAAGTTAACTCCAACAACTCCTCTTGCTTGTACCCTAAACTACTGCATAAACTTTTGTTTATTTTTAACCACTTACCATCTAAACCAATTAAAGCCATACCTACAGATGAGTTATTAAAAACCCCTGCAAAAGACTCTTTTCTTTTATCTAACTTTAACACGGTATTTTTATACTCTGTAATATCCCAATTGGCGCCTATCATTTTAATTGCTCCAGTATTTGGGTCTTTATGAAGTTGTGCTATAGATTTTATATATTTTATTTTTCCGCTTTTAAGCTTAATTCTAAACTCTGTATTAAATTCATCTTTATTTTGTATTGCATAATACATTTCATTAACAACCCTTTCCCTATCTTCTTCTAACAATCTATTTTTCCAAGATTTATACAAGTTATTTGTATTTTCTTTTTTACTCTCATACAACAAAAGAGTTGCGTTGTCACAACTTAATTCTTGCTTAAATAGGTCATAGTCCCAAACACCAATATTTGCTGTTTTGGTTGCTATATTTAATCTTTTTTGAGTTTCAAAATGAGCTAACTCTGCTCTTTTTTTAGTGTCAACATCCTGAAAAGTTCCTGTTAACTTAACAGCTTTACCATTTATATATTCTACTTTACCAATTGCCCGCACCCACTTTTCTATTCCTGTAGAGGTTACTATTATAAGCTCTACATCCCAAGGAATTCCTTTACCAATGGCATCACTAATTAGTAGTACAATTTTTTCTCTATGGTACCCTTCTTTATAAAAGTTAATTCCGCTTTCTAAGGTAGGAACGTAACTATCATCCAGGCCATGTATTTCTTTGGTAATACTAGTCCAGTACACCTCATTATTCACTAAATTTACTTCCCAACCACCAATATTTGCTATTTCTTGAGCCTTTAGGCGATACTCTTCTTCATTACGTCTATTAGAAATATCTTCTCTAACAATTATTAGGCCTCCTACTTTTCCTTTTTCATTCTTCCAAGAGTTAATTTTATAATTAAACCATTGTACCTTTCCCGTACTACTTAAAATCTTTTCTCCCTCAAAACTTATATAACTACCTTTTAAACAATACTCGTGTATCTTTTTTATTTCTTCAGTAGTGTCTGGAAAAACTTCATAATAAGATTTGCCAATAATCTCCTTCTCACTTTTAGCTATTTTATTTAACCAAAGTTTAGAGCATTTAACAAAATGCATATTAACATCTAGTACACCCATTTCTATGGGTGCATCATCTATGAATAAGTTTATCTGTGTTTTCTGCAAAATTTATCTCTCTTTAATTTAAATATAGCTTATTTCCAGACAAGTAAGAAATAACTTTCTTTAAAATCTACTAATTGATGCAAAAATGATGAAAAATAACACAGATAACATAAAAATCAAGCTTTTAAACAAAATAAGGCTGTGTTTTTAAGAAAAACACAGCCTTATTTATAGTCAACTTTTTGTACTATTTAACTATTTATTAGGAAAGTTTTTATTGCTCATTATTTCTTCAATTTGCAATGTGTGCCTTTCTGAGTGTGCTGCAATAAATACCATTAACTGCACTCCGTCTAAAGTTCCAAAAGCCATTTGTGCGTAGTGACCTCTTAAATTATTTTTTGTCTTTTTTGCATATTTAATGTTCTCCTTTCTTTTAGAAAGAAAAGCTTTAACGGTTTCTTTATGACTCCCAAACTTACCGCTTGGTTTAAAAGTTTCTGGTGCTTTAATTTTATTAGTTCTGTTTAGCATTACATTCATAACCTCATCATCTGTAATTGTAGATTTAGACTTTTTAGATGTATCTACAGGTGTTTTTAATGCTTTTTCTACTGCTCCAAAAATATTAGTTTCTGATATTGCAATATGCTCTACACACTCCGCTACAGACCAAGACTCCGGGCTTGCTTTAAAATTTAACTGAGCCTCGCTTAAACCCTTAATTTTTTTTAATAATTTTTTACTAGTTCTGGTCATTTCTGTAACCACTAATTCCTTGTCTGCATTGTTTAATCCTTGCTTTGCTGGTATAAAACTTAATAATAGCAATGCTAACACTACGTAAACTGCTTTCTTCATTTTTTTGATTGTTTTTAGTTGCGTGTTGTTTGTCGTTCTTAATCTGATTAAATTACCGTTGTAGGCATAAAAACCAACACACTTTTTCATATTAAAAGTAGTACTTTTATACTAGTACATCATCAGTTAAAAAAAATAATATAAATGAGCTCTTATAACTCTTTGCACATTACACTAGTACAAACACCTATTGTATGGGAAAATCCCGAAGAAAACAGAAGTTTGTTATCAAACAAAATTAAAGCAATAACAAATGCTACGGACCTTATTATTTTGCCTGAGATGTTTACTACAGGTTTTACTATGACTCCTAGTAACATTAAAAAAAATGAGGGACCAAAAACCTTAAATTGGATGCAAGACATTGCTAAAGAAAAACAAACTGCCATTACAGGTAGTATTCCCTTTTTTGAAGATGATAACTTTTACAACCGCTTATTTTTTGTTTTTCCAAATGGCACTTTCCAAACCTATAACAAAAAACACACATTTACATTAGCTGGTGAAGACAAAGTATACAAAGCTGGAAGTAAAAAACTAATAGTAGATTACAAAGGGTTTAAAATTTGCCCGTTAGTTTGTTATGATCTCAGGTTTCCTGTATGGGCTCGTAACACCAAAGATTATGACATATTGCTATATGTAGCCAATTGGCCTAAACAACGTATTGCTGCCTGGGATACATTACTAAAGGCAAGAGCTATAGAAAATATGAGCTATTGTATTGGCGTAAATAGAGTTGGCACAGACAATTTTAATTATGAATACACAGGACATTCTGCTGTTTATGATACATTAGGCAAAGAGCTTTGTTTTTCTACAACAGAAGAAATAATACATACCGTTTTACACAAGCAACACATTGCAGAAACACGTACTAAATTAAAATTTTTAGAAGATAGAGATGCGTTTACCTTACAATTTGAAAATTAAACGTTTCCTCCCAATTGGCTCTTAGCTCTATAGACGGAGAATAACTAACTCTTTCTGCAAAACGCTTGTTTAGATAACTACCTGTATCCCATTTTTGGTTCCCATTAGTATCTTCTATAACTCTAATTTGGCATTTTCCTGGTTTAACGTTTTTGTACACCAATGACTTTGGCTCTGTGGCAAATTGCTCTCTTATTAATTTACCAGACTCATCTACCAATTGTACAATTACTGGGTAAGTTACCTCGCCAGATAATGTAACTGTTAGCAAACTATTTTCAGTAGGGTCTACAAAAGATACTCTGTATTGTATAGTGTCGTTTACTGCATTAAAAAAATCTGTAACTGCTTCTGGTAATAATGTAATACTGTATTGGTTTTCTAATGGTACAACCATATCAAAATTTAACCTGTTTTTTACAGTATCTAAACTAATTGGCACAGAAACCGGAATAGTATCTTTATCTACTATCTTAATTTTTGATGTATCTATGGCCTTAATTGGAATATTTGCTGACACCCAAAACTGATTTTCTAAACTTATTTTTTTATTAGCAACTGCATTAAACTTTAAAGAATCTACAGCCAGTTTTCTAGATTTTACAATAAACGTATCTCTAGTTTTTTGGCGATCGCTAATTACATTAAAAATTAGAGAATCTGCTTTAAAAGGACTTATCCAATAATTTAATGTGTCTTTATCTACCTCTTTGGTTACTTTAGTTTTTACACTATCTGGCAAGTAACTTTGTCTTTCTATCCTAATGTCACTACCATCTCCCTTATACCCAAATAATATTTTGTTTTTTGCTGCATAACTTGGCACAGAAACTGAAAAATCTGACACCTCTTTAAACAAATCTAACACATAAATAGAATCTGTTGGCACGTTAATAAAATGGTCTAAAAATGCTATTTTATCAATACCTTGATCAAACATATTGTTATTACTTTCATCTTTTAAAGCAAACAATGCATATCTACCTTCTTTTAAGTTTTTTAAAGAAAATATATTAGTACTATCTAGCGTATTGGTAATGTAATATGGAGGCTCTTTATACACAATAGAGTCTGTATAAGTACTGTCTACCTTGTACAACATTACACTCACAAACTCATCTACCTTTTGCTTAAATGCATCATTTACTACTCCAGATATACTTAAAGAATCTATGTAATCTCCTGTAGAAAAAACATAACTTAAAAAACTACTTGGGTTTCCCTCATTATTATCTTCTATACTTTGTCCAAAATTAAAAGTATACGTTGTATTCTCTTTTAAAGTATCTTTTATTTTAATCTCTATGTATTTGCTTGCAGACCCTTGTGGTGTAATATCTGGCTGATATTTTAAAGGCGGAGAAACTATAAGCTGCTTTTGTATATCTTTTAGCTTTATATACTCATTAAACTCTAGCTTAATGGTTTTAGATTTAAAATTGATGCTCCTATTTGCAGGTGTAGCACTAATTAACTCTGCAGGTGTAATATCTTTGGGTCCACCAGACGGCGTTCCTCTTCTTGCACATTGCATAAATGCAAATACAACTAATCCTAAAAAAAGAAAGCTTAAAATACGTCTTGCCATAGCCTAAATATTAGCACAAAGAAACAACAAATTACACAAACATAAAACTATGGCACTACAGCAATTGTTGCCACATAAATTGTAACATTTTTTGCTTTATTTAATGCTGTAGCGCAAGCTTCTATTGTAGCTCCTGTAGTAATTACATCATCTACCAACAAAATGGTTTTTCCGGCTATATTTTCTTCATTAGTTAGCTTGTATAAATCCTGATTTACTTTCCATCTTGCAAATCTATTTCTTTTAGTTAACGTTCTGGTATTTGCTGTTTTAAAAAGCACATCTTCTTGGTAGTCTGCATTTAAATGCTCTGCTAATTCTTGCCCAAATAAGGTTACTTGGTTGTAGCCTCTTTTTGTTAATTTTTTCTTATGTAAAGGCACTGGCACAACAATATCTATATCTAAGCGTTCTTTTATTAATTGCGCGTACCAACGTCCAAAAAAAGTTCCAATCTGTTGCTGATTTTTATATTTTAAATGATGAATAATGTTTTTTACAACCCCATTTTTTGTGAAAAATAAGAAAGAATTAACCTTTTTAACATTAATTCTACCATAGAAAATACGGTCAATTGGGTTTTCATCAGTGAAATTGTACTCGGTAAGAGGTAACTGATTTCGACAAACGGTACAAATTAATCGTTCACCTTTACGCAAAGGTGTATTACATCCAAAACACCCTAAGGGCATTAGTATTTTATTGATATGATTTAGTATATTTGACAACTTGTAATGCCCCAAATTTAACCCTACTTAAAATTACCTCCAACTTCCAATGGACTCACAAGATAACAATTTAAAATACAAAGTGATTATAGCTGCGCTTGCGGCCGTGATACTGGGTATCTTAATTGCTTTTTACTATAGCAATGCACAGTCCAACAGCAACATAAGCTATTTAGAGCGAGAGAAAAAAATGCTTACAGATAAGCTTGCCAATATGCAAGCTAATATAGAAAGTTTATCTTCTGAAGTAGAAGTTAACAAGATAGATTTAGATGTTGCAAATAGTGATGTATCTAGATTATTAGACTCTATTGGACAGCTAAATTTTGACAGTAATAAGTACGATCAAAACAAAAGAGAATTACGTAGATGGCAACTTAAATATGACAGTTTAAATATTAAGTATAATTCTTTAAAATACAATAACGTTGTTTTAAGCGAAAGTGTGCAGAATGCTAAAAAAAGAGCAGACCAATACAAAGCACAAGCTCTTGCTGCATCACAAAATGAAGAAGACCTAAAAGATGCTAACAACAAATTAAATAAAGAGCTTAAAAATAAGACCTATTTAAAAATAAGAAGCACAGAGTCTTTAGCTTTTAGAGTGCGTAATGGAAGAGATATTAATACAAACAAAGCAAACCTAATATCTAAACTTAGAGCCTGTACAACTATTAGTGGCAACCCTAATGACATTAATATAGAAAAAAGACTATACCTACAGTTTTTAGATCCTAACAAAAAAGTAATTTCTAATAACGCAAATATTATAAACGTAGACGGAAACGAGTATAGTAAAGCTGTAGATATTATTTACACTGGTATAAACGAAGAAATTTGTGAGCATATTAAATTACCGTCTGGTTCTTTAAAGCCAGGTATATATACTTTAAATGTTTTTGAAGAACAAAAATTACTTTCTTCTATAGAATTTGAATTAAAATAATTCAATCTATTAACACTAAAGTTCTATTTTTGCCATATGGCAAATCAAGAAGACAAATTTAAAAAGGTTATATCTCACGCAAAGGAGTACGGTTACGTGTTTCAATCTAGTGAAATATATGATGGTTTAAGTGCTGTATATGACTACGCACAAAACGGAGCAGAATTAAAAAATAACATTAAACAATACTGGTGGAAAGCAATGGTGCAATTGCACGATAACATTGTTGGTATAGACTCTGCTATTTTTATGCACCCAACGGTTTGGAAAGCATCTGGACACGTAGATGCATTTAATGACCCGTTAATAGACAACAAAGATTCTAAAAAAAGATATAGAGCAGATGTTTTAATTGAAGACTACTGCGCTAAAATAGAAAACAAAATAAATAAAGAAGTTACCAAAGCTGCTAAACGTTTTGGTGATGCTTTTAACAAGCAAGAATTTATTACTACTAACCCACGTGTTGTTGGTTACCAAGAAAAAATAGATACTATTTTATCTAGAATGGGTAAATCTTTAGAAAATGAAGATTTAGCAGACGTAAAAAGTTTAATAGAAGAGTTAGATATTGTTTGCCCTGTATCTGGATCTAAAAACTGGACAGACGTTAAGCAGTTTAACTTAATGTTTGGTACAAAATTGGGGGCTTCTGCAGACAGTGCAATGGACCTTTACTTAAGACCAGAAACAGCACAAGGTATATTTGTAAACTTCTTAAACGTACAAAAAACTGGACGTATGAAGATTCCTTTTGGTATTGCCCAAATAGGAAAAGCATTTAGAAACGAGATTGTTGCAAGACAATTTATTTTTCGTCAGCGTGAGTTTGAACAAATGGAAATGCAATTTTTTGTACGCCCTGGCACACAAAAAGAATGGTACGAGGCTTGGAAACAAAACCGTATTAAATGGCATTTATCTTTAGGCTTAGGTGAAGAAAACTACCGTTTTCATGATCATGACAAACTAGCTCATTATGCAGATGCAGCAGCAGATATAGAGTTTAAATTCCCTTTTGGATTTAAAGAGCTAGAAGGTATACACTCTAGAACAGATTTTGATTTAAGTAGTCACGAGAAGCATTCTGGTAAAAAATTACAATATTTTGATCACGAAATTAACGAAAGTTACGTACCATATGTTGTAGAAACCTCTATTGGCTTAGATCGTATGTTTTTAGCAGTTTTCTCTAACTCTTTAGTAGAGGAAGAATTAGAAAACGGATCTACTAGAACTGTTCTTAAATTACCTGCAGTGTTAGCACCTACCAAAGCTGCTATTTTACCACTTGTTAAAAAAGATGGCTTACCAGATGTAGCTAAAGAAATTATAGAAGACTTAAAATGGGATTTTAAAGTAATTTATGATGAAAAAGATGCTGTTGGTCGTCGTTACAGAAGACAAGATGCTAATGGTACTCCTTTTTGTATTACTGTAGATCACCAAACTTTAGAAGACAAAACTGTAACTATACGCCATAGAGATACTATGGAGCAAAAACGTGTTGCCATTACAGACTTAAAATCTATTATAGACGCAGAGGTATCTATGAAAGGATGGCTTAAAAAAATATAATTTTTAAGTTGATAATAAAAAGAGCTCACTATAGCATTTGCCAGTAGTGAGCTCTTTTTTTTATAATAAATTGTAATTGCTAAAATCTAAAACCTACAGATAACCCTGCTCTAAAAATAAAATCGTCCTGAAAATCTTTAGGGTTAATGTTTCTACCAAAACCACCATTAAGTTCTAGTGTAAAACGCTCACTACGCGTAACCCATTTATAACCTCCACCAAGACCTAGGGCAACATTACTATAATCGCCAATAATTCTAGATCCCATTTCATTATACTTTTTTTCTCCCTTTATATATAATCCAAAAGCTTCTGCAAATGCACCACTTCTTGGCATATCTCCAAAGTAAGCCCTAAAATTAGGTCCAAATCCAAAGCTACCGTTATAATCTTCACCGTCACCATCAAAATGAAGAATTGCACCAACACTTGTATCATCTCCTAAAAAATACTCGTATCCAAACTCTGCAGAAGTTGTTGCTAAAAACATTCCTATATTAAATTTAACTTCTTGGTTTTTATCAAAATTAGAGTAAGCTTGGGCAGATACCATTTTGGCTCCCAATAAAAATAATACTACTAATAATCCTTTTTTCATAATGTTAGTGTTTTCTAATTCTCATTTTTCAATTTGCAAAAATAGAACTTTTTGTAAGAATCTCTCTCATTCATTTTTCATAGAACCCTTTGTTTTTTCTATTTTTAACTTTTTAATTCTATATAATGAAAATAGTATCCTATAACGTTAATGGTATTCGCGCAGCAATTAATAAAGGTTTTATAGATTGGCTTACCACTACAGACCCAGACGTTATATGCCTTCAGGAAATAAAAGCCTTAAAAGAACAGTTAGATTTGTCTTTATTTGAAGAAGCTGGTTATAGCTACAATTACTGGTATAGTGCTCAAAAAAAAGGCTATAGCGGTGTTGCAATATTATCTAAAACAGAGCCAAACCATATAGAGTACGGTACAGGAATAGATTATATGGATTTTGAAGGACGTAATATTAGAGCAGATTTTGGAGACGTTTCTATAATGAGTATGTATTTACCATCTGGTACTAACTTAGCTCGCTTAGATTTTAAGTTAAAATATATGGACGATTTTCAGACCTATATTAATGACTTAAAAAAAGACAAACCTAATATTATTGTATTAGGAGATTATAATATATGCCATGAGGCAATAGACATACACGATCCTGTGCGCAACAAAAACGTATCTGGATTTTTACCTGTAGAACGCGAGTGGATTGGGAATTTTATGGAGAGCGGATTTATAGATAGTTTTAGGCATTTTAATAAAGAGCCACACAACTACTCTTGGTGGAGCTATAGAGCTAACGCAAGAAATAATAACAAAGGTTGGCGACTAGATTATGCTATGGTGAGTAAAACCCTTGAAAATCGCTTAAAAAGAGCTGTTATTTTAAAGGAAGCTAAACACAGTGACCATTGTCCAATTTTAGTAGAGCTAAATAAATAAACACTAAAAACCAATTTACTAATGACACCACAACTCCTAAACCCAAAAGATTTTGAATCTTTAATTAACGGAAAAAGAGTATCGCTTTTTACGCTAAAAAACACACAAGGTTCTATTGCTCAAATAACAAATTATGGTGGCACTTTAGTCTCGTTATGGGTAAAAGACAAAAACAGTAATTTTAAAGATGTTGTTTTAGGATATAAATCTTTGCACGAGTACCAAACCAATCCAAATGCCTACTTTGGTAGTATTGTTGGCAGGTATGCAAACAGAATTGCTAAAGGGAGCTTTACTTTAGATAACAAAATATACAATTTAGCTGTTAATAACGGCGAAAATCATTTACACGGTGGCACAACCGGTTTTGACGCTGTTGTTTGGGATGCAAAACAACCTACTGAAGATACACTAGAACTAACCTATGTTTCTGCAGACATGGAAGAAGGTTTCCCTGGTACTTTAGCCGTAAAAGTGCAATATCACTTAACAGATAAAAATGCTTTAAAAATCAAATATTGGGCTATTACAGATAAAACCACTGTAGTTAACTTAACAAACCACTCTTATTTTAATTTAAAAGGTGAAGGTAATGGTGATATTTTAGACCATACACTACAAATTAATGCATCTTCTTTTACAAGTATAGACAAGACTTGTATACCTACTGGCGAGCTAACATCTGTTTATGATACTCCTTTAGATTTTAGAAAAGAAAAAGCTATTGGCAAAGATATTAATGAAGATCATGAGCAACTAATTATTGGCAATGGTTATGATCACAATTATGTTATAGACCAAAACACAACTTTAAATTTGGCTGCAACGGCAAAAGAAGCTACAACTGGTATTACTATGGATGTGTACACTACAGAACCAGGAGTGCAATTGTATACAGGCAACTTTATTGGTGATGATTTAGTAGGCAAATCCGGGAAAAAATACCATCCACGAGCTGCTTTTTGTTTAGAGACACAACATTATCCAGATAGCCCTAATAAACCACAGTTTCCAACTGTGATACTACATCCAAAAGAAGAATACCACAGTGTAACTTTGTATAAATTTACTACAGAATAAAAACTTATTTGTTTCCTACTACTTTGTATGTAGGATCTTCTAATACGTTAACTTCAATTATTTTATCTGCATTATTTAACAACACTCTACAATCCTTACTAAGGTGTTTTAAGTGCACCTTTTTACCTACTTTGGCATAGCGTTCGGTAATTTTGTTTAAAGCTTCAATTGCAGACATATCTGAAACTTTACTTTCTTTAAAGTCAATAATTACTTCTTCTGGATCGTTTGCTACATCAAACTTTTCATTAAAAGCAGTTACAGAGCCAAAAAATAAAGGTCCGTAAATCTCATAGTGTTTTACCCCTGCTTCATCTACATATTTTCTAGCCCTAATTCTTTTAGCACTTTCCCAAGCAAATACCAATGCAGAAATAATAACACCTATTAATACGGCTAATGCTAAGTTGTGTAAAACCACAGTAATTAAAGTAACCAGTATCATTACAAAAATATCTGGTTTAGGCATTCTTTTTAAGGCTCTAAAACTTGCCCACTCAAAAGTACCAACTGCAACCATTACCATAACACCTACCAATGCAGCTATAGGTACAAGTTCTATTACTGGTGCTCCAAACAATATAATTACCAATATAGTTAACGCGGCAATTATACCAGATAATCTTGCTCTTGAACCTGCAGATAGGTTAACCAAGGTTTGAGCAATCATTGGACAACCACCCATACCACCAAAAAAGCCATTTAAAATATTTGCGCCTCCTTGTGCTACGCACTCTCTATTACTATTTCCTTTTGTACCTGTAATTTCATCTACTAAGTTTAACGTAAGTAAGCCTTCTGTTAAACCTACAGCAGCCATTATTAATCCGTATGGTAAAATAATTTTAAAGGCTTCTAATGTAAACGGAATAGTTGGTATATGAAAAGAAGGTAATGTACCACTAAGCGACTTTAATGGTTCTCCCGGTAAAGTATCTTGATTAATAATATCTACGACTTGCTTTGTTTCTATATTTAAAAAATACACAACTAAAAAAACAACAATAATTCCTATTAAAGAAGCCGGAACTGCTTTAGTAAGTTTAGGAACAAAAACAATTATTGCAATTGTAAACAGTACCAAGCCTACCATAGTATACAATGTTTCGCCTGTTAACCAAACTGCAGCATCACCAACACCAATTTTAAATTGGTCCATTTGTGCCATAAAAATAATAATAGCCAAACCGTTTACAAACCCAAACATTACGGGTTGAGGCACCAAACGTATAAATTTACCAAGTTTTAAAAGACCAACTATTAGCTGAAAAACACCTGCCATAGCAACTGCCGCAAAAACATATTCTAAACCGTGCGAGTTCATTAATGCCATAAGAACTACTACTGTTGCACCAGCTCCTCCAGAAATTAATCCTGGTCTACCGCCAAATATTGCTGTAACCAGTCCCATAATAAAAGCACCATACAAACCTACTAAAGGTGAAAATCCTGCAAGAATAGCAAACATTAATGATTCTGGAATCATTGTCATTGCCACCGTTAATCCTGCTAAAATTTCATTTTTATAATCTACCTTCTGCTGGAAATCGAATAAATTTAAATACTTTTTCATTTTAGCTTATAAATTAAGGGCGCAAAAATAGTCTTTATTGAGCTTTTAGAGAAATAAACTATATAAAACTAAAAAACACATCTTAAAATTATAAAAATCTAACACTACACGCTAACAAAACGTTTCTTAGCTTTGTAGTAAACACATCTATATAATGGCAAAACAAGACTTTACACTTATAGGAGCTGGTATAATGAGCGCTACGCTTGGCGTTTTATTAAAACAACTAATACCAGATGCAAAAATAGCTATTTATGAACGTTTAGATAAAGTAGGCGCAGAAAGCTCTGATGCTTGGAACAATGCAGGCACAGGACACTCTGCTTTTTGCGAGTTAAACTACACACCAGAAAATGAGCAAGGCGATATAGATATTTCTAAAGCATTAAAAATTAGTGAATCCTTTGAAGTATCTAAACAACTTTGGGCATATTTAGTAAAAAACAATTTACTACCTGCAGAAGATCCTTTTATTAATGACATTGACCATATGAGTTTTGTTTGGGGTGATGAAAATTTAAACTTCTTAAGAAAAAGACACAAAGCACTTACAGCATATCCTATTTTTAAAGATATGTTACATTCTGAAAATTACGACCAAATTAAAGAATGGGTTCCGTTAATGATGACAGGGCGCAATAAAGACCAAACTATTGGTGCCACAAGAATGCCTATTGGTACAGATGTAAATTTTGGAACTATTACTAGAGGTATGATTGCCTATTTGCAGTCTTGCGATGGTGTAGAAGTGTTTTTAGGTCACCAAGTAGAAGATATAGATGATAAAAAAGATGGCACTTGGGAAATAGAGGTTAAAGATTTACATACAGATAAAGAAAAAACTATAGAGAGTAATTTTGTGTTTATAGGTGCTGGTGGTGGCGCTTTAAAATTACTAGAGAAATCTGATATTCCAGAAGCAGATGGTTATGGTGGTTTTCCTGTAAGCGGACAGTTTTTAAAGTGTAACAACCCTGAAGTTATTTTACAACACGAAGCCAAAGTTTATGGTATGGCAGAAGTTGGTGCGCCACCAATGTCTGTTCCGCATTTAGATACTAGAATGTTAAACGGGGAGCGCTCGTTACTTTTTGGTCCGTATGCTGGTTTTTCTACTAAATTTTTAAAAAATGGTTCTTATTTTGATTTGCCACTGTCTATAGACGCACACAATATTTTTCCTATGCTTAGGGCAGGCTTACACAATATATCGCTTACTAAATACTTAATAGAACAAGTTGTACAGTCGCCAGAAGAACGTTTTAAAGCATTAGAAAAATACTATCCAAATGCTAAAATTGAAGACTGGGAACTTATTACAGCTGGGCAACGTGTACAAATTATAAAAAAGGATGCTAAAGAAGGTGGCGTACTTAAATTTGGAACCGAGATTGTAACCAACAAAAACAACACATTAGCTGCTTTGCTTGGAGCCTCACCTGGTGCATCTACCTCTGTGTCTATTATGTTATCTGTATTAAACCAATGTTTTCCTATGCAGGTAAAATCCAAAGCTTGGCAACAAAAATTAACAGAAATGATTCCGTCTTTAGGGCACTCCTTAATTACAGATGAAAAACTGTGTATTAGTACAAGAAATTATACTACTTCAATTTTAAAATTAGAAGACAATTAAAAACACAAAAAAACCGCCTTAAACATACCACTGTTTAAGACGGTTTTACAACTAATAACCAACCTAAAAATTCTTCTATCTTTTGCGTTGTCTCTTCACTGTTTTTACACTGTTTGTAGACTTCGTTCTTTTTTTATCTGTTACAGATGCATCTCCTTTTAAATACTCTGTATAACCTACTCCTGTAAACTCATAAACCGTGCCAGAATCTGGATGATATAACTCTATTGTACTATCGTTAATCACATAAAACTCAAAATAATCATCACCCATAAAATCATAGTCTAACTCTAGTAACTTTAAGGTTTCATCACCATCAACATCAAACACTGTATACACCCCTTCATAATCCCACTGTAAGTTTCTTGGTCTAGTACCATTATTGTCTATAGAAGACCTAAAAACATCGGCATTTCCATCTGCAAAAAATTGTAAAAAATTCTCTGCATCAAAATCATTTATAGCCCCTTCTTTACTTGTATATGTTTTTTCCCAAGCGTTGTACTCTTGTAAAAAGTATTTTAAATTATCATAAAAAACATAATCATAATCAAACGTACTTTGTCTATATCCCCTTAAGTAGTATGATGTGTTTGTACTAACATCTAACAACTCTAAAGTATTGTTATTTACTACATACACCTCTAAAGGCCACCTACCATCTACACTATGGTTTACACGTATACCATCGTTAAAAACATCGTAATTACCAACATCTATACCGTAACCACCACCAGTTTTACCAATACCGACAATGTTATTATTTGCATACAAACGGCCATTATTAAATGTAATAGTAAATGCACGTTGCAAAAAAGGCACTTCTCCGTTTCCTTGTGTAGCATTAATATCTACATACCACAAATCGTATTTATGAATTGCGTGTTCTACAGAAAATCCTGGTTCTAAAAACTCATCTTCAATTATAATTTCTGAATAACATGAAGAAACTAAGGTTCCCAATAGCAGTAGTCCTAATAATAATTTCGTTTTCATAATAAAAATGTATTGGTTCTGTTTAGCTTAAAACAAAGGGCGTGCCAAAATTTTTAAATAACTGACATACAACAGTTAATGAATTTAATTTTTTGTGCTTTTAGATTAATGAAATAAATAATATGGCAAAAAAAAGTAGTACACCTACCTTAATTACAACAATAACAGGGCTATATTTTTTTATTAAATTGATGCTATACTGGCTTTAAAATTTCTGCTTTCAATTAAATTTTATCTACTTTTGATCTACTAAATTTATTTTATGAAGAATACTACAAAGTTTGCTGTTTTGGGTGGTGGTAGCTGGGCTACTGCAATTGTAAAAATGCTTACTGAAAATGTTAGCACAGTAAATTGGTATATGCGCAATACAGATGCTATAGCGCATATAAAAGAACACAATCACAACCCTAATTATATAAGTGCCGTTGAATTTAACCCACAACAATTAGCACTAACCGCAGATATTAATACCGCTATTACTAATGCAGATGTTGTAATTTTTGCAATACCTTCTGCTTTTTTAGTAACAGAATTAGAAAAACTAACGGTTTCCTTAGATGAGAAAATTGTATTTTCTGCAATAAAAGGTATTGTGCCAGAAACAGGTTTAATTGTTGGTGAGCATTTTAACCAAACGTATAATGTACCACTAGAAAATATTGGTGTTATTGCTGGTCCTTGCCATGCAGAGGAAGTTGCCTTAGAGCGTTTGTCTTACCTAACAATTGCATGCGCAGATGAGAAAAAAGCTAAATTGGTTGCTAAAAACCTAAGTAGCTATTACATAAAAACAAAAACATCTGACGATATTATTGGAACCGAGTATGCAGCCGTTCTTAAAAATATTTATGCTATTGCTGCCGGTATGGCTCACGGTTTGGGTTACGGAGACAATTTTCAGAGTGTACTTATGAGTAATGCTATTAGAGAAATGAAACGTTTTATTAAACGTGTACACCATATGAAACGCAACATTAACAACTCTGCCTACCTTGGTGATTTACTAGTTACTGGCTATTCTGTTTTTAGTAGAAACAGAATGTTTGGTAATATGATTGGCAAAGGGTACACGGTTAAAAGTGCTATGATGGAAATGAGTATGGTTGCCGAAGGTTACTACGCTACTAAAAGTGCACACCTGATTAATGAAAAACACAGCAAAAAATCTAAGACTCCTATTATAGATGCGGTTTATGCTATTTTATACGATGGCAAAAACCCTAAAAAAGTTTTTAGTGGCTTAACAGATAAGCTAGACTAGTTAACATTAGCTAAATTCTACAAAGCTTGTTTTTATAGTAATTCTTTGTAATTACTACAAAAACAAGCTTTTTTATTTGTCCGTTTCTAAAAACTATATAAATTGTAAGAAATTATTTCGGTTTTTTTTAAAGAGAAAAGACCAAAACAAATAACCAAAGACCAACTAAAAATTATGGATCAGAAAATAAAAACATTAAAAATTATTCACTTAGCTATTACCTTTGGGGTAGTTCTTATTTATTTTACTTTAGGAGATATTACCGCTTTAAAAAGTTTTAAAGTTCCTGCTTTAGATGCCTATTCAGTCGTATTTTTAGCACTACCGCTAATTGCCGTTTTTGCTAGTAATTTTGTGTTTAAAAACACACTAAAACAAGCCAAGGACATTAAAGAGCTTAAAGACAAATTTGGTGTGTACCAAACTGCATCAATTATAAGATGGGCAATTTTAGAGGGGGCTGCTTTTATCATCCTATTTCTTAAACCAGACTTTATGCTTTTTGGACTTTTAATTATACTGTATATGGTATTTTTAAGTCCTACTTTAGACAAAATAAAAAACGATTTTGAAAGCGTACGTATAAAATAATTTAAACTAAATATGAAAAAAATATTAACTATTACAGCTGTTCTTACACTTTTAATTAGTTCTTGCAAAGAAACTTCAACCTCTAAAATAGAACGTGAAGGTGAGCCAGACGTAATTAACATAGCAGATGAAAACATTGCAATGAACCAAGCTATTGCCAAAGCAAACAAAACTCTATCTATCTTTAAAACAGCTATTCAAAGCAATAATAAAAACTACTATGGCTTTACACTAAAGCAAAAATTTAGTGATTCAGATGGTAGTGCAGAACATATTTGGATACAAGATGTAACTTATGACGGCTCAAAATTTAAAGGTATTGTTGGTAACACACCATTATATGAAATTAATGTAAAATTAGGAGATACTATTAATGTAGACGAGTCTAACATTAGTGACTGGATGTACTTTGACCAAAATATTACCAAAGGCGCATACACTATTAGGGTGCTACGTGACCAAATGTCTACTGAAGAACAAAAAGAGTTTGACATACAAAGTGGAATGCAATTTGAATAAATAAAAAATATGAAAAAAATACTAGCCATTACAACCCTTATTTTACTAACCATTGCAAGTTGTAAAACAGACGAAAAGCAAAAAGTAAGCAATTTATCTAACCTATACGCGGTAGATGGTTTTATAGATTTTCCGTTTACTATTACAAACACTAAAGAAGATAAAGACTATTACCAATACACCATTAAGGCTACCGTAGATAATGATACCATTGGTATGCTTGTGTCTTTAAAAAAAGAGATTAAAGCAGGTTTTGTAAATGGCGAGCCAAAAAATATGTTTATAGATAATGGCATTAAATTTACTTCTATTGGAGAGCAAAGCAACAGATTATTAAACTTTATGCGTAAAAAATACAATTTACCCGCTAAAGAATATGCTTTAAAACAAGAACAAATTTTTACTTGCGCTAACCTTAATCAAGATGATGTAGATTACAAAAGTGGTAGTAGCAGATTTAAAATATTTTTAGAGGATAATGAAGAAAATGCAGAGCTTTTTGTAAACTTTAATTTTTTACTAAACACCATTGGTTTAAACGAAAAAGACAATCTATACAGACCGCAATTAGTACGTTTGCTAAGCAAATAACAACTGTACAACTTGTAAATTTTAGTACCTTAGATGTATGAACAAATTAGACATTAGAACCGTAAACGTTGTGCAATATGTACAACCTTTACGAGAAGGTGGCTCTTTACCTGCTATTGTTAAGGCAGATGACGATTTCCTTTATGTTTTAAAATTTAGAGGCGCAGGCCAAGGCACAAAAGCACTTATTGCCGAGTTTATTGGCGGCGAGCTTGCACGTGCTATTGGATTAAAAGTACCAGAATTGGTATTTGCTAACCTAGACGACTCTTTTAGCAAAACAGAACCAGACGAAGAAATTCAGGATTTACTAAAATTTAGCGTTGGTTTAAACCTAGGATTACACTATTTATCTAGCGCTATAACTTTTGATCCGTTAGTAACTACCGTAGATGCAAAAACCGCTTCTAAAGTGGTGCTACTAGACAGTATTATTAGCAATATAGACCGTACGGCAAAAAACACCAATTTACTTATTTGGAACCAAGAGCTTTGGGTAATAGACAATGGTGCAAGTTTTTATTTTCATCACAACTGGCCTTTGTGGGAGAACCACCTAACTAGGACTTTTCCGTTAATAAAAGACCACGTATTATTGCCACAAGCTACAGAGCTAGACTACGCAAAACAAGAAATTACAAGCAAAATTACACCACAAATTATAGAAGATATTACCAATAATATACCAGAAGACTGGCTTATAAACCAAACCGATTCTTTAACTCCTGCGCAAATGAGAGCTGCTTACACCAAGTATTTAAATGCAAAACTTGGTATGGTAGACGCGCTTATAAAAGAAGCTAAAGATGCAAGATAAAGTTACGTTTGAATATGCCGTTATACGCATTGTACCCAAAGTAGAACGCGAAGAGTTTTTTAATATTGGTGTTATTTTATTTAGCAAACGAAAAAAGTTTTTAGGTGTAAAATACCATATAGACCGCAACAAACTAGAGGCTTTTTGTAAGGATCTAGACTATAATCTGCTACAAGATTACCTTAAAGCCTGGGAACTGGTTTGTAAAGGTGAACCCGCTGGCGGACCAATTGGTAAGTTAGAGCTATCTGACAGGTTTAGGTGGTTAGCCGCCTCTAGGAGCACCGTTATACAAAGCTCTAAAACACACCCTGGTTTATGCAATAACCCAGAAGAAACCTTAGAAAAACTATTTGCCACCTATGTTTTATAACACCATTAAATAACAAAACCATATATTATGATTTACACAAAAAACAGCCTAAAACAGACGTTAGTACTAGCAGTAACAGCGTTATTACTATATTCTTGTGGCGCAAAAGACAGTTATGAAACAGTAACCGTAGAAAATAAGTTTGAGCTTACACTGCCTTCTTTTTTATCTAAAACTAGAGACTTAAATGATGATGCATCTTTACAATACCAAAACGCAATAAGAGAGTTTTATGTTATAGCTATTCATGAGCCAATAATAGACGTACAACCGGTAATTGACGAAGACGTAACAGGCGAGTACAAAAATGATATTAACGGGTACTACAAACTAATTTCAGATAATTTTAAGGAGGCCATAGTAAACCCCCAAGTCTCTAAAGTAACAGATACTATAGTAAACAATATGCCTGCTAAAACAGCTTTTATAAATGGGCAAATAGACGGTTTAGATATTGTATACGCCATAGGTTTGTACCAAGGCAAAGAAGATTATTACCAAATATTCTCTTGGACACTAGCAGACAGAAAAGATAGACACAAGGATAATATGTCTAAAATTATTTATTCTTTAAAAGAAGTAGAAGAAACAGAATAACTTTTACCAATTTACCATAAAAATTAAGCCTTTACTATTTAGACAAACCTCTAAAAAGTAAAGGTTTTTGTTTGCAATAGAGCTAGTTACATTGCCATACATAAATACACACTTACCAATTACCCTTAAAAAACTACAAACTATACAATATTCAACACCAATTACGGAAATCCGTTTTTTTGGTAAAAAAGAAGGGAGTAAATTCATATATCGCTGAGGAAGATTAAGCAAATACAATATACCAAAGTTAGCAATATGAAAAAGATAATTACATTTATTATATTCATCTTAATATCTACTCTTTCCAATTCTCAAGATATAGAAGAATTATCAAAAGAGAAAGAAGGTTTAATTGAAGAAAAAGATGCTTTACTTATTAAAAAAAGAACTATTGAATATCAAATAGATTCAATTACTAACAACATACTTATCATTGAAGACAAAATTGCGATTCAAGAACTAAAAACTAACGCAATAAAAACCTCATTAAAAAGAAATTCTAATCTTTACGAACTTCCAAGTGTAAAAACAAAGATACTGGAACCTATAAACCAAAAAGAACAACTTTATCTAATTGAATATTATGAGTATGGTGAGTATTACAAAGTAATTTACAATAATAAAATTGGCTATATAAAAGAATCAGACATTATACATAGCAAAGCAATTAAAGCGCTAAAAAAAAAGCCCTCAACGAACCCGAGTACTCCTTCTTCACAAAGTAAGTCTTCATACAATAAAGGATTCAATTCATCTAGAAGTAGTGTAATATCTACTTGTGGCGCTCTCACTAAATCTGGTGGTTATTGTAAAAGAAAAGTAAAAGGAGGAGGGCACTGCTACCAGCACTAGAAATTGCACCCATCCCAAATTTTCTTATCTTTAAAAGAAAAAAATGGCGAGTAACACAGAAATTAAATTATCATCTAACTGGACCAACCTTGGCTTGTACTTAGGCACAATTGTAGTACTAATAATGATTCCGGTATTAGCAAATGTTACCCAAGAGCAAGAGTTTCATATGGGGATGATTATAGCTGCTGCTGTTTTTATAGCGCTTATTGGTTTTATTGTATACCAATTTATGTATATCTGTGATGCACGTGTTATTGGAGATAAACTAGTGTTAAAAAAGAAATTTAGAGCTGCTAAACATTATTCGTTTGATAAAATAGGATACCCAAAGTCTTTTCATTTAAAAAGATCTAAATACACTACGGTAGAAATGCAAAACGAAGACAAAAGTCAAGAGAAATACCTAATAATGAATAATAGGTCGCTACTTTCTTTTGAGAGTAAAGATGCAGAGCAAACTCTTATAGATCTTAGAAATATGGCAATGCGTAGTAAGTAATAAAAATCACCTTAATTATACTTGCAATTATATTTTTATTAATAGTAAGTCTTTTCTTATATTCGCCTGCAAAATAACAAACCTTAAAACAGGTATTTGTAGTAAAGACTTATGATAAAAAATTTTGTTTACCTATTTGCTTTAGTTACAATAATAGGCTGTTCTAATGACGACGATACTAACAGCGAAAAAGACATAGAGCTTTTAATAGGAAAATGGCAAATTACAGAGAAGTCTGTAAACGGTACTAAAGTAACACTATCTTCTTGTGAGTCTTTAGATACAGATGAGTACTTACAAGACGGAAACCTAATAAAATTATACTCGGAGCCAGACCAACAAAGCACTAGTGGCTGTAAACAGTTTGAAGACAACTCTGGAAGTTGGGAAAAAATTAAAGATTCTGAATATAGAGTTATATCTGATGACGGAGATATTAACGAAGTAAGAACCATTGTTTTTTCTATGGAAAACAACATACACACTGCTTCATTTTCTGAAACATACCAAGATTCCAACGGTAATGACCAAATAGAAAATTACACTATAAAATATACCAGAGTAAAATAAGACCTTACCCTTAAAAAAAACTAACCAAAATTACAACCAAAAAAAAATGAATTTCTTTAAAACACTCCTAATAATATTATCAATTATTTTATTAGAAAGTTGTGCTTCTGGCTATAAAACATTGGAGCTAAATTCTATGAGATACTTAGGTACAAATGTAACTGATAGTATAAAATTTGATTACAGATATAATTTACTAAGTAAGAAATATGCTAAAAAAGAAATAAAAAAAGGGATTAAAGTTATAGCAGTAAAAATTACCAACAATTCAAGTAAAGATTTAGTCTTTGGAGAAGACGTTAAATTAACCCAGGCAAATGGCACTGAGATTTATGTTATGGACAACGAGTATGTTTACGAATCTCTAAAACAGAGTCCGGCTTCTTATTTGTGGTATTTATTTTTAACCCCATTAAATTTGTACACCACTAGTACAGAAACAACTAGAAATGGCTATACCCGAGAAAACACTAATTCTATTCCTATTGGTTTAGCTATAGGGCCTGGTCTTGCAGGTGGCAATATGATTGCCGCAAGTTCTGCTAACAAAAAATTTAAACAAGATCTGTTAACTTACAGCATAAACGGAACTGTACTTAAAAAAGGAGAAACAACATACGGTTTAATTGGTATAGAAAGTAAATATAAAAATGCGCTAAAATTAATACTAAACTCTAGCAAGCCACAAGAAATAAATAACTAGAATATTTTAGTATAGCACACGGTAAAACATCACTCTTAAGCAACACTCATATAATTGTTAAAGGCACTACTACTAAAAATTAGTACCTTTAAAATAAAAAGCAACTATGAGCCTTAACTTAAAAGAAAAAGCAATTGCATTTTACAAAACTGCATATTTGGGCAACCCTAAAAAAGCGGTAGAATTATATGTTGGTGACCAGTATATACAACACAACCCAGACGTAGAAAATGGTACCGCTGGTTTTATAGCGTATTTTGAGCGTATGCAGACAGAATACCCAGACAAAAGCATTGAGTTTGTTAGAGCCATTACAGAGGGTAACCTTGTAGCTTTACACACGCACCAAACGTGGCCCGGTAACGACCAATACGTTACTATGGATTTTTTTAGATTTGACCAGAACGGCAAAATTGTAGAGCACTGGGATGCTATACAGCAAATACCCAAAGCATCTAAAAACCCAAATACAATGTACTAATACTCCTAATTTTATGCGTATTAGCTAAAAAAACTACACAAAAGTACTTTTACAAAAATAGCTCCGTTATAAATTTTAACCAGTTTTAAGTATAGGCTTAAAACAAATAACCTTAACCAAATTTATAACCTTATGGACGGACTAAGAGTACTCTTATTAGTAGCAGGTGTCATTATTTTACTTATTAATTTTTTTATCAATTCTGGAAACATTATTAAAATAGTTAAATACTGTTTTCAAACAAACTCCATTGCCAATTATTGGGATCTAATTTTTAAAAGCTGCTTTAGCGGACGAGCAATTATATCGTCTTTAATAGGTCTTATTTTAGCAATCATCATTTTTATAATTATTACTCCAATTATTTTAATTAGAAGCGCAATAGGAACCAAAAAAGTAAATAATTTATTAGACGAAGGTTTATTTTTTCAGTATCAAGAAGCTTACCAAGTACAAGAAAACCTTACCTTTAAAACCAACATTAACCATGAACTAAATATAAATATGCCAGCAGTTAATGTGTCTGGTAAACTTAGAGTTGATGCTATTATTGCCATTAGTGAAATAACAAAGGAGTACGAAGCCAAAGGTATAAAATGCGAATATAAGGTAATGCATAAATTACCATTAGAAAACAAAACTGAAGCATTAATACCTTTGTTTTTAACAGTAGATAGCCAAGAGATTCCTACATACTTTATTTACACACCAACACACGTACAGCAGTATAAAAAAATACGAAATAAACTATATACAGCGGGTTACAAAAAGACCATTTATTTTTCTACCATTCAATTTTAAAAACAACAACAAATGACAAAAAAAGTTCTTATCTGTATTGCCCTAGGATTATGCTCTAAGCTAACATTAGCACAAGATGTAAATTTGTTTGTAAATGATATTAAAGAGGAAAGACATTTAGAGTCTGATAAAAGTTTTGTAGAACTTACCGCTTTAATTAAAGGTATTAAGGTTGATGAGTTTAACCAAGTAAAAATAAAATCTATCACTAGCGCATCTGCAGATGATGGTAGCACGTTACAAAAAAAGGAAAGCTTTTTTGGAGATGACTATAGCAATAATAACGAACTAGATTTTAAGCTTGAAGCACCAACGCGTAAAGCCACTAATTTGGTTAATATAGAAGGTGTTTTAAAATATTTTAGTCCTACAGAAGCTAATGGAGGGAAAGTAGTAGTTAAAAATCCGCTTAACTACTACAATAAAAATTTACTTAGTAAAAAATACAAAGACGTTAAAGTTACCTTAGTAGACAAAGCTGCTTTAGAAAAACTTAAAGAAAAAGATGAAAAAGAGTACCAAAAAAAGCTTGAAGAGTTAAAAGAGTCTGGAGTAATAGCAGAAGGTATGGCAGAAACTGTTGATGCTTTTAAACAGTTTTTTGATGGTTTTGGAAGCTTTGGAAATGAAAACGCATTGTCTTTCTATGTAGAAGATCCTGACGAGAAAATTGTTGAAATTTTAATTTACAATGCTGATGGTGAAAAAATGAATTACGGCAGTAGTAAGTATGGCTCACATAAGCTTAGTATTAGCTTAAAAGAAGAAGCACAGCCTAATTGGACTATAGAAATTTTAGTAGAAAGCGAACAGGCTTTAAAAGAACTAAAATTTAAAATTACAAGTGTTTTGTTACCATAAACTCACTACAATACTAGAGTAATTACAACTACTCTAGTATTGTTACCCAAATAACAGCATCATTACCAACCTCATCTACAACAGTAATTTTGTGTACTCCTGGTTTTGGCAAAATAGCTATTTCATGAAATGTTGTCGTTTGCTTTACAAACCTATCATCTAAATACCAAAAAACTTTAGTCTTAGATTTTGCATGTGCTAATTTTAAAACAAGCTCATTAGTTTCTCCTTCAAAATTTTTAGGCAAGGTTATTTTTGCGCCACTTTTAGGATAAATAAACTCCATTACCTTGGCGTTTTCCGTTTTACAATCTACTCTAAAATCTGGTAACGTTTTATAGGTTACATTGGTTTTTTTATAATAAAACTCTTGCAACGGAGGCAAAACAAACCAAGGCTTTGTAACCATATTTTCTACTAACTCACAAGACGTATTTACCTGAAACTGTTGCTTAGCATCTAAATGTACTAGCTTATGGTACGGACAAGCTTTTACATAGTTTTGCTTAGCAGGTATGTTTATTTTTTTAGCCGGACAATTGGGTGTTGCTAAATAACCACTATTAGCACAAACATCTACCTCTGTAAACTCATCTAAAGGCTGCAAAAACCAATTTGTTTTGGGTAACACGTTAAAAACATCAAACAAAATAGGTGCTGCACTAGAAACTCCTGTTATATTTGGTCTTCCCTCACCATCTGCATTACCAACCCAAACACCAACTACTTGGTCTTTTGTAACGCCAATTGCCCAAGCATCTTTGTTTCCAAAACTAGTACCGGTTTTCCAAGCTATTTGCTTAGATGAGTCATAAAACTCCCAGGATTCTTGTCCTTCTGGTCTGTTTACCTCTTTCATTGCTTCAAAAGTGAGGTACATACTTGCTGCATCAAAAATTGTTTTTTGGTTAGATTTTTCTCCAAAATCTACTTTTGCATTAGCCTTTAAAATAGGTTCTGCAAATTCTTTTGTAAAATACTCACTAGAGGTTGCATTAAAATGATTTACCGTAGATGCCATAGATGCATAGGTTTTACATAAATCCCACAAGCTACTTTCTGCGCCTCCTAAAATTAATGTTAACCCATAATGATCTGCAGATTTGTTTATTCCTTTTAAATTAAACAGATCTAACTGGTCTCTAAATTTCTGTAATCCGTAAGATTGTAACAACCTAACCGCAGGTATATTTAAAGACCTTGCCAATGCTTTTTTAGCCTCTACAGCACCACTAAAATCTTCATTAAAATTTTGCGGCGAATACCCTGCTATTTGTGTAGGCACATCTGCAACTAACATATCTGGTAACAACTCACCGGCATCTAACATTGCAGTATATAATAATGGTTTTATGGTACTACCTGTACTACGTGTAGCTTGTACCATATCTACATCTTTTTGGTGATTTTTATCTGTTTTAGTATTGCCTACATATGCCATAACTTTACGCGTATGCACGTCTAAAACTAAAACCGCTGCATTAAAAACCTGATTCTGTTTTAAGTGCGAATAATGTTTTTGAACTACAGCATTTACACTTGTTTGCAAAGGCGCATTAATACTACTTACTATACGTTCTCCTTTATGTTTTTTTGATATGTGTGTTACCAAATGCTGAGCAGTTTGTGGCAAAGCATATGGTTTTTGAGGCAACTCTTCTAATAAGGCTAAATTGTATGTTGTTTCATCAATTATATCCTTATCTAAAAGTTTACGTAGTAATTTGTTTCTTTTTACTAATAAACGTTGCTGATTTTTACCAGGGTATATTAAACTAGGTGCATTGGGTAAAACAGCTAAAGTTGCCGTTTCTGCCCATGATAATTGATGAGATTTTAATCCAAAATAACGCCATGAAGCTACTTCTAACCCAACCACATTACCTCCGTAAGGTGCGTTGCTAGCATACATTTTTAATATTTCTTCTTTGCTTTCTCTAAACTCCAACCGAGTAGCCCAAATAAGTTCTACCAGTTTTTCTGCATAAGACCTGCTCTTTCCTTTACGTGCTAAACGTATAACTTGCTGTGTAATGGTACTACCGCCACGTACTGTTTTACCAGCTTTTATATTTTGCCCAACAGCTTTTACTATAGAAACCGGATTAAACCCAATGTGGTTGTAAAAATGTGCATCTTCAAACTGTAGTAAACAATGCTCAAACTTTTTTGGAATACTATCTACCTCCGGAAAACGCCATTGACCATCACTAGCTATTTGCGCCCCTAAAAGCACCCCTTCTGCACTTTCTACAACGGTTGCTGTTGGCGCTTTAAAAAGTTGCTTGGGCAAGCAAAAATAATAGGCAATAAGCAGTACTGTTACAACTATACTTTTTTTAGGATGCTTAGCTAAAAACCTACCAACACGCGTATGTTTTAGTTTATTTAAAAAACTCATACTCGCGCTCTACTTTACAAATTCGTACTTTAAACCAAGTATACCATTCTTTACGCCCCTTCTCTTGTGCTAATTTATGGTCTGTTTGTTTTTTCCAGTTGGCAATAGCTTCTAAACTGCTCCAATAACTTACGGTAATACCTACAGATTCTCTAGCGCTTTCTATACCTATAAAACCAGCTTGCTCTTTAGCCAGTTCTTCCATTTGAGTCGCCATTTGGTTATAGCCGCTATCTTCTTCTATTTTGGTTGATGTAAAAATTACTGCGTAATAGGGTGTAGTATTCATCATTATTATTAAAATTACTTTAGCAACATCAACCTAAAAACTTATTCTATATATTGTTTTTCTATAAAGTAGTTTACTAGTGCTTCTTTCATTAAAACACTTTGCTCACCTGCTTTTAATGTTGGTAGCTCTTCTTTTATTGTATAGTGTGGCCATCCGTCTTCATCAAACATTTCAAATTCATAATACCCATAAGGTTCTAACAACCTACAGATGGCAATATGCATTAAATTTATTTTCTCGTCCTTTTTATATTTAGCGTGTGGTTTTCCTAATTCTTGTATGCCAACCAAGTATATAATTGCATCTAGCTCTAGAACATCACCGTCTGCAAATTGCGCAGATAGTTTTTCTACTAAAACTGTCCATCTCTCTTTTAGTTCTGTATCTCTTGACATTGTTATAGTTACAAATTGATTCTATTTTCTTCTGTTTTTTATAAAGATGTAAAGGTACAAATCAATATCCTATATTTGTAAAAACACTTGAAAATGAATTTTTTAGACATTATACTAGGAATACTACTAATTTGGGGACTTTACAAAGGCGTTAAAAACGGACTTTTAGTAGAGTTAGCTTCCCTTATTGCTTTAATTGCTGGTATTTATGCTGCTATTCATTTCTCTTATATTATTGGCAACTACCTTACTGAAAAATGGGAATGGAACCAAAGTACTATTCATATTTCTTCTTCTATTTTAACGTTTATTGTTGTTGTACTTATTATTAATTTAGTGGGCAAATTACTTACCAAAGTAGCAAATGCCGTTATGCTTGGATCTTTAAACAGTATAGCAGGCGGACTATTTGGGGCTTTAAAAGTTGCTGTTATTATTGGTGGTCTACTTCTTTTTTTAGATAAGGCCAACCAAAATTTACAAATTGTAAAAGAAGAAACTATAGAGAGCTCTACGCTGTATACACCTATAAAAACTATTGGTGAACTGGTATTTGCTTTTGTTTTAGAAGAAACCCAAACCGAGGAATCTACTACAGAAACACTTTAAATAATTTACTTTTTAGACATAAAAAAAGCGCCTAAGTTGTACTTAGACGCTCTAAGTTTTATTGACTTTTATTAATTTTTAGTGTACATATAAGTCACCTCTGCTTCTACAATTTTATTGTTTACATCTCTAAGGTTTGCCCTACTTGTTATTGTAAAATTTGTAGCATCATCATCTAGTTCTATTTGTGAACTAAAAATAGTGCACACACTAGAGAAACTCAACACATTACCTAGCAACTGCCACGTACCTGATATATCACTTTGCTGCTCACAATCTGTTTCGGTTAACCCTTGCTTAAAAGTAAAACTTCTATCTGTATTAAAATTATATTTAGCATCATTTAAACAGTCAGAACTTTGCACAAAAATATCTTGTAAAGGGTTGTCCTCTTCATCATCTGTTAAGTCTACCGCTTCGCTAGACTCTACTGCTGTTAACACCCAAGCACCTTGCAAAACAGTTTCATCTTCATTTAACTCTCCTGTATAATCACTAGCACAAGTTGCTCCATTATCATCAGACGAGCAATTCAAGAATAAAATACCAAGCAAACTAACACAAGCTAATTTTAATTTCATAGTTCTAATTTTAAATTATTATATACTAATTAGAACCTAAAATCTTAAAAAGGTTGCGTAGAAGTTGTACTTATTTTACAACCTCTACCCAACGTCCTTTTGTGCGTACTACATAATCACTATCATACATTGCCTCTGCCTGTACTCCTGGTAAATAATACGTTCCTAAGTAAGATGCGTTTAATAATATTCTAAAGCTTTTTGTTTGATTATCTTTTAAATCAAAATAGAAATTAGCTCTATCATCACGCAAATCTGTATAAGTAACATTATTTTCTGCAAAGTTCCCAAAGTCTGTAAAACGAGTATTTACAATTTCCCATCCACTAGGAAAAATTTCTGTTAATGCTACATCTTCAATTTTAGTATTTGTTGTATTTTTAAGTACAACCTCAGCTACAAAATCTGTTCCTTGTTGTATTTGTGATGCATCTATAACACTACCGTTTCTAGACTTGTAAACTACAGTTACATTTAAGTTATTTTGTACCGTTTTTTCTTCGCCTACTGGCAACTTACCGCTATTAACTAAAGTTACATAAAGCGTATTACCTTCATTATTTTTAATATCTATAGTATTGCTTCCGTTTTTAATAGAAAGCGCTCTATTTGCTAACGTTTTGCTTGTGCTAACTTTATCGCTTTTACCATTTACTTTTATAGTTGCTTTTATGCCTTTACCGCCAACTAAATCTGCAAATTTAGCTATTGCAAGTAAGCTGTACGCTGTACTCTGTGTGCTCATATATGCATCACTATTTAAAGCTTCTGCAACTTCTTTAGCCAACTGCTGAGACGTTTGCTTATTTTGCATAACAACCATAGTTTCTAACGCCATTGCTTTGTTACGCTCGGCAGAACCATACGTATTATAATTATGCTTGCTATTATTAAAGTCTAATGTTGCACTGTTCATTAATTTTACAGCTACTGCTTTCTGACCAATAAGTGCGTACGCTGCTGCTAGTCTTAATTTAGATTGGTTAGACAAGTCTTTTGTTTCTTGTAACCTGTTCATAGACGCAACATCTGCACTACCAGCTAAAGCTAGTGTATACAAACGGTATGCTTGTGGCAACAATGTATACCTACCACTACTTCTGTACTGCTTAGCTACGTTTTTCTGGTATGTAATCCATTTAGATTTAAAACCTATTGGTAATACAAAACCTCTTTTTTCAGCCTCTAACATAAAGTGACCAGCGTAGGTTGTTCCCCAATCATTAGCTCTAGACTGACCTGGCCAATAAGACAAGCCTCCGTTAGACGTTTGAAAACCTGCTAAACGGTTTATAGCCATTTCTACATTTTTCTGTACTTGTTGTTTTTTAGCTTTAGGCATATCAAAAATATCTGCTAAAAATAACTGAGGGAAAGCACCAGATGTAGTTTGCTCTACGCAACCGTGTGGGTAACGAATTAAGTATTGCATTCTACCATTAAAATTCATTGGTGGCAATGTAGATAGTTCTATTGACGCTGTATTTGTACCAGCAACACCAAATGTCTCTAAATTAATAGTTTTTCTACTGTTAGGGTCTATTATATAGTTTGATGCGTCTGCCGTAACAGGATTAGGATTTACAACATCTATTGGAATCTCAAAAGATGCTTTTTCTCCATTACCTGAAGCCTCTACAACCACCTTACCTATGCCCTTAAAGTCTGATACTTTTAGGACAAAGTATGCCATTTTCTCATCCGGAGTATCAAACCTTAACGATTTGCTATTACCGGCCTCAATAGTAAATGCCTTATTTTCTTTAATTTTTATTTTTACGTTTTTAACCTTTTTCTCCATAGCAAAAACAGTAACTGGTAATATTACAGATTCACCAGGTGTCATTTTGCGTGGTAATGATGCTAAAATCATTAATGGTTTACGTACAGGCGTAGTTTTCTCTTGGCTACCGTATGCTTCTTTCTCTGCATCTGCTGCAACAACCATAGTCCTAACAGAACCTACATATTTAGGTATTTTAATTTTATGCGCTTTAGTTTCTCCTTTTTCTAATTTAAACGGACCTAAATGCACAACCATAGGCTCAAACCTATTTGCTTTTTTATTTTTAGCACCTGCTAATTCATCATCACCACCAATTGCAAATACCTGATTTATTCTACCACCAAAAGCACCAATAACATCATCATAAATATCCCAAGTTTTTACTCCCAATGCTTCATTGGCATAAAAAGTTCCCCAAGGGTTTGGTGTTTTAAACCTAGTTAAATCTAATAAACCTTCATCTACAATAGCAATAGTATACGTCATTGCCTTGCCTTCTTTTTCGCTTACCTCAACACTAATTGTTTCCTCTGGCCTAAGCACATCTGGCATATCAATTTCTGGCTCTAGCTTTGTTTCTTTATTTTCTACAGAAATTGGAATTACACCATACATACGTATAGGTAAATCATTTTGTGTAGATGCGTGTGGTTGCAATAATGAAATATGAATAAACACGTTTGGCGTGTACTCTTTGGTCATAGGTATAGTAAATTTAGTTTCTCCTTTTTGAGTTTCTACCCAAAGAGATTCTAACACCTCGCTACCATTTTCTACTGTTACTAACGCTCTACCATTTTCTGAACTAGGAAAAGTAAAGGTTGCTGTTTCGCCAACGTTGTATTTTTCTTTATCTGATGAAAATAATAACATTGTAGCCGCAGACGGATCGTTCTTTTTAGACTTACCTGCCCAACCTGGCCAATCTATATAAACAGCTTTACCTGTTGCGTGCCCGCCATTTTCATCTTCAACTCTTACTAAATATCTACCCCAGTCTGGGTATTTTAATTCAAACTCAAAATTACCTTTTCCTTTAGAGTTTGTGCTAATTGTAGTTTCATATACTTTATTCCTATAACCACTATTTCCGTAGTGTGTAAGGTTGTCCTCTGAAGTCTCCCACCACCAACGCCATTGTATTTTGTATATGGCTACTTTTAAGTTTTTAGCTGCTTTTGGTTTACCATCTTGGTCTACAGAAACAACCTCAAAATTATGTTTTACATCTGTTAGTAACATCCCCTTAGACTTATCACCTTTTGGTACATTAAGACCAATATATGTTTGGTAAGGAGAATATTCTTTTGTGAAAACATCGGTACTAAAATCTCCCCCGTTTTCATATACCTTAGTTACAAAAGCTGCCTGTAACATTCCTGGAGGGTTACTTTCTAACTGCGGATTTATAGAGAATTTTGCTTTACCCTCTTCATTTATTTTACCATTGTAAACAACTTGTTCTTCTGCAGAAAATGCTCTACTTGGGTCATCAAAAATAAACCCTGGGTAGTTTTTAAAAGTAGTTACTTTGGTATTAAACTTAGCTGCAATATCTGTATTTAAATTTTTTGCAACTGCACCGTGCAACCATTTAACTTCCATTGTTCCGCTTATAGGATTGCCTCCTTTAAGAATACCAGCTCCAAAATCGTTCTTAATTTTTAAACGATTTGGTTTTATTGTTTCAATTTTTATAGTTTTTGTAAACTGAGCCCCACCTACAGACACTCTTGCCAACCAGTCTCCTGTTGGTGCTTCTTCATCTGTTTGTATTGGAAAATTATAAAAGTTATTTACACCAGATGTTTTAATTTCTCTGTGTACTATTTTACCGTAAGGATCTAACAATTCTAATTTTACAGGATGATTAGCAGGTAACTTATTAGCATTATCATTTAAAACAAATGACAAGTGCAACATATCTCCTGGACGCCAAACACCACGTTCTCCAAAAATATATCCTTTTATTCCTTTTTGTAATTTTACTCCGTTTACTTTAAACTTACTTACAGATAGTGCATTACCATCATTAAGTTTTACGTATGTTTTTTGACCTTTAAAATCTGCTACTGCAAAAAATGCAAGATGATCTGCATCATAAAAAGAAACTCCTTCTGCATTAGTAGTTACAGAGCCTAACTCTTGTTGTTGGTAATTGTAAAATGTAACTTTTGCTCCAGAGATTGGTTTGGTTGTAATTAAATCTGCTACAGCTACAAAATAATTTTTGTTTAATCCTTTTTTAACGGTAACACCAATATCTGTTGCTAATATATTTACACCTACTTTTTTATTTACGTAGTATGATGTATGACAAGGATTTTCTCTCTCGCTCCAACTATAACTATTGTCGTAATAGCTTTCTGCATTATCCCAATAACTACTTTCTGTTTCCTCATCAAAAGACTCCTCTTTTTCTTCTTCATCAGAAAAATTAGTATCATCACAAGAGTATAAACTATATTGTGGTTTAAATGAAAACTCTACTCTATAAATAGCGCCTTTCTCTGGCGTAATTAAGCTTGTTAAATCTAACGCGTGCGCTTGCCACTTACCATTATTCACGGTAAGCTCATTTATTAACTCTAATTTTTTACCTGCAATTGGTCTTGCAACTCTTCTTAACTGGTTGTTTCCATTTAATTCTGATACTTGTAAAAACTGTAGGACATTGTTTTCATAAATACGAAAAACTTTTACATCTACAGCGCTTAAGTTTACAGCTTCAAAATTTACTTTTAAGTTTGTAGATGTTGGTAAAATAGATCCGTTAGACAATACTCTAACTTGTGGCTTAATCTCCTCAAAAGCAATACGCTCTGTAAACTTCTTTTTTAATTTCTGACCATCATTTCTTTGTATTCCATCAAAAATCTCTAATAAAACAGAACCAGAATGCGATGTAGACGGGTATACATATAAAGTATTACCCTTAATAGAAAACTTAGGATTAGCATCATTCTCTATAACCACTAAACCTTTTAAATTTTGACCTTTTTTTAATGGATCAGAAAAATTGATTCTTACAACAGGACTTCCTGTTTGTCTTACGTCTACGTTTAATACTGAAAAATTATTTTTACCTGGTATTACAATATCAATTTTACCTTCTGTATCTATATCAAAAGATTTACCGTTGTATGTTAATACTAAATTTTCATCCTCTGCATACCTTCTAATACTATCTAACTTAAACTGAAACTGAGTTCCGCTTTTTGGTTGGTTGTTATATTTAAAAGCTAACTCTTTACCTTTATAAGTGGCTTTTGTTAATTTTTTTACCGTTTCTAAAGATAAATCATCTGCAGACCTAAGTTGTATATCTATATATTGATACTCTTTAGAGTATGCCTGCATTGGACTTAGCGTTACACTAAACTCTTGTTTAATTGTATTTACAGAAAACGCAAATTCTTCAAGATCCTCTGGAACATCTTTAAAAATTTCTTTTATATTTAATTCAAACGTATACTGAGTATCTTGTTTAAAAGCATCTTTAGGAGTAAAAACAATAGTTTTACTATTTACAGCTTTTAAGGTACCTGCTACATTAGGAGACACTTTTAGTATACCAGAATCTAAATCCTTACCGTTTTCCCAAGCCTCTACAGGTTGAGCTAAAATAATTTGCACAGGTGCTTTTGTAGATATAATACCATCTGTATATCCGGCTACATATTCTACATACTTAGCTGCAGACTCAGCATCTACAACGGTTGCCTTTTTTTTACACCCAAAAAACAGGGCTAGTATTAAAACAAAAAAGATTGACTTGGTTTTCATAAAAAATTAGTTTTGGTAAAAGTACAGATTATAATACGTAGAATACTCCCTGAAAACTGGGTAATATCCTGTTAAAAGCATTTTATTGTAATAGAACGTAATTATTTATCCTTTTGTTGCAACATTTTGCATATCTTAACCATAAATTAAACCAACCAATAAATAACCACTTTTACACTAACCATGTTAAAAAAAATACCTTACTTAGTTTTAATTTTTTCTTTTGCTTTAACAAGTTGTTCTAAAGACAACTTAGATAGTGAGCTTAGCACTAAAAGTAGTGCAGAACTAGAAAACGAATTGTTTGCACAAGTAAACAAACACAGAGAATCTATTGGTAAGCAACCATTATTAAAAAGTACCATAGCTAAACAGTATGCAGAAAAGCATTGTATATATATGGCAACTACTAAAGATTTGAGTCACGCTAATTTTGAAGAAAGAGCAAAAGCAATTTCTGAAAAAACTGGCGCAAACTACATTTCAGAAAACATAGCAAATAGTTATAAATCTGCTCAAGAAACCATAACTAGCTGGTTACAAAGTGATGGCCATAAAGCAAACCTAGAAGGTGATTATACACATACTGGCATAAGTGTTATGTATGAACAAGATGGCGATTACTACTACACACAACTTTTTTACAAATAAATATTACTTTAAATAATAGTCCGTTTTTAAGTTTTAAAACAAGTTATTTCTTATTTCTTTTTGCTAAATCTGCATAACTATGTAGTTTATCTAGAAAGAAACATATTACCGATTTTATTTTGTCTTACGTAGTATTTAACACTAATACAGACGTTTATACACTTACATTTGTTATAACCCAAATTTTTAAATGACGATTGATTAGTATGAAAAAGATAAAATCCCCCTTAATTTACTTTGTTATAATTTTATTTTTAAGCTGTACCACAGACAGTGTAGACGAATTATATAAAGAAGTTGCGGTAACAGAAATGGAAGCCGAATTAGTTACATTAATTAACAACCACAGAACTACAATTGGTTTAAAAAAATTACAAACAAGTAACAATGCCTATAGGTATGCCAAAGAGCATAATGTGTATATGATACAAGTTAATGATATAAACCATGATAATTTTATAAAAAGAGCAGAGGGTTTATCTTCTGAAACTAGTGCAACTCTTGTTGCAGAAAATGTAGCAAATAAGTACCATACAGCATCACAAATTTTAGATGCATGGTTAAAAAGTGAAAATCATAAGAATAATATAGAAACCGACTTTAAATATACTGGCATATCTATATTAAGTAATACACAAGGTGAGTACTATGTAACTCAAATGTTATACAAATAAGACGCGGTTAAACTGTTTTCTTTTCTTAAATTTGATAAGCATTTTACGTAAAAAAGAAAAGAATTATGTCTATAAAAGCACCCTTTAATTTAAACAAATGGATCTCTGAAAATAGAGACTCACTTAAACCACCTGTTGGTAATAAAAATTTATATAAAGATGCAGGCGATTATATAGTTATGATTGTTGCTGGCCCAAATGCCAGAAAAGATTACCATTATAACGAAACCGAAGAGCTTTTTTACCAATTAGAAGGCACAATAGAAGTACACATACAAGAAGACGGAAAAAAGAGAACAATGCAACTTGGACCTGGAGACATGTATTTGCACCCTGCAAAAGTTCCTCATTCACCAGTACGCCACAAAGACTCTATTGGCTTGGTAATAGAACGCAAAAGAAACAACCTTGGTGTAGATGATGGCCTTCTATGGTTTTGTGACAATTGCAACCATAAGTTATATGAAGCCTATTTTACATTAAATGATATAGAAAAAGACTTTTTAGGTCATTTTAAAACATTTTATGGATCTAAAGACCACCGTACTTGCAATAATTGTGGTACAGTAATGCCTGTAGACAGTAGGTTTACAGCAGATGAAGATTAGTCATTTTCATTAATAAATAGACAGCACAAACCATTACTTTAATTTTGTTAAACAAAGAGCATTTATTTGTAACTTTGTGAGAAACATAACAATTTTTAATATAAAAGTTATAAAAATGTCAAAAATAGCAGCATCTTTTGGAATAGAAAGCGCCTTGAAAGAATTAGGCCTTAAGGATATTAATGAAGGAACTTCTACTGGTTCTACCAATTTCTCTAGTGGAGATATTATAGAAAGTTACTCCCCTGTAGACGGTAAACTTATTGGTAAAGTAAAAGCTACAACAAAAGAAGATTACAGCAAAGTTATGCAAGCTGCAACATCTGCATTTAAAACATGGAGAACAATGCCAGCTCCACAACGTGGAGAAATTGTACGCCAGTTTGGAGAAAAATTAAGAGAAAAAAAAGAAGCTCTTGGAAAACTTGTTTCTTATGAAATGGGTAAAAGTTACCAAGAAGGTTTAGGAGAAGTACAAGAGATGATAGATATCTGTGATTTTGCAGTTGGACTATCTAGGCAATTACACGGTTTAACTATGCACTCTGAACGTCCTGGACACAGAATGTATGAGCAATACCACCCACTTGGCGTAGTTGGCATTATATCTGCTTTTAATTTTCCTGTTGCTGTTTGGGCTTGGAATACTGCCTTGGCTTGGATTTGCGGAGACGTATGTGTTTGGAAACCTAGCGAAAAAACACCTATGTGCGGTGTTGCTTGTCAAAATATAGCGGCAGAGGTTTTTGCTGCTAATAATTTACCTGAAGGAATTTGCAACCTAATAAATGGCGATTATAATGTTGGTGAAATGATGACAAAAGATACCCGTGTACCTTTAGTTTCTGCTACAGGATCTACAAGAATGGGAAAAATTGTTGCTAAAGAGGTTGCTGGTCGTTTAGGTAAATCTTTACTAGAATTAGGTGGTAACAACGCAATTATTGTTACTCCAGATGCAGATGTAAAAATGACGGTTATTGGCGCTGTATTTGGTGCTGTTGGTACTGCTGGTCAACGTTGTACTTCTACTCGTAGATTAATTATACACGAATCTATGTATGATAAGGTTAAAGATGCAGTTGTTAGTGCATACAAACAATTACGTATTGGTAACCCACTTGATGAAAATAACCACGTAGGACCAATTATAGATAAAGATGCAGTAAAAATGTATCAAGATGCTTTAGAAAAAGTAGTTAAAGAAGGAGGTAACATTGTTGTTGAAGGTGGTGTTTTAGAAGGCGAAGGTTACGAAAGCGGTTGCTATGTAAAACCTGCAATTGCAGAAGCCAAAAATTCTTTTGAAATTGTACAACATGAAACCTTTGCTCCAATTTTATATTTACTTAAATATTCTGGTGATGTAGAAAATGCATTAGATATACAAAATGGCGTTGCCCAAGGTTTATCTTCTGCTATTATGACCAACAACTTACGTGAAGCCGAACACTTTTTATCTGTACAAGGATCTGACTGCGGAATTGCAAATGTGAACATAGGAACTTCTGGTGCAGAAATTGGAGGCGCCTTTGGTGGTGAAAAAGAAACAGGTGGTGGTCGTGAGTCTGGCTCTGATGCTTGGAAGGTATATATGAGAAGACAAACTAACACTATTAACTACACAACAGAATTACCGTTAGCACAAGGAATAAAGTTTAACTTATAAGGAAGTGTACTACCCCTTATAAAAAGCCGCTGCATACATTATGTATACAGCGGCTTTATTGTACCTACTAAATAACTTTAGCTAACTAACTAATAATCGTAATAAAAAAAACCCAAATTCAATGCCGCCTTTTGCGGGAGAACAGGGTTTTTTTCCTACTATGATACCATAAAAGTAAAACTATTCTGGTTGTGATTTTCATACAATTATATATTTACCAGTAAAGAATGTATATCTGGTAGGTTTTAGTACATAAACGGTATATGAGCATTACAAAAAGTAAAAAAATCATTAAAAAAAACTTAAGAATGTGTATTTCTTTAACATTTTTAACATTTTACATATTTTTTTTCTAAATTGTAGCGTAAACACAAAAAAACCAGACCATTATGACAAAAAAACTAATGTATCTCCTCGGAATTATTATCACTATTCTGGTAGGATCATACTTTTTTATGAAATGTTGTTCATGTTGCGGATTACCAACCTCAGACACAAATTCTGTAAGCAGCACAAATGAAGAAACAAAAACTCCAGTTGAACCAGAAGCCACCTCATATCCCTTCTCTTTAAAAGGTAATGGCTTTGAATTCTCTAACAATGACAATTTTAATTTTAAAACTTCAGAATTTAAGTACCAAGAACCTTTATCAGAAAATGTAAATAAAGGTGTTGCAGCGCTACAACAGTATTTAGATAAAGATGCTACTAATGCTGTAACCATTACAGGTTTTTATACAGATGCTGAAGAAAACAACTCTGCATATCCTAACTTAGGTATTGCAAGAGCAAATGCTGTTAAAAACTATGTAGTTGCAAGCGGCGTATCTTCATCTAAATTAAATATTGCCGGACAATTAATGGATTCTATGGTACCTAAAGACAGTATTTATTACGGCCCGGTTGCTTATGAGCCAATTGTTGCAGAAGATAACACAGCAGAAATGGATGCCCTTTATTTAAAAATTAAGGCAAACCCTCTAGTTCTTCATTTTAAAACAGGAGAAGCTGCTATTAATTTAACAACAGAACAAAGACAAAAAATAGCAGATATATCTACATACTTAGACAAAGTAGAGGACGCTATGTGTACTGTTGTTGGCCATACAGACAATACGGGTGTTAGAGCAAATAATATTAACTTAGGATTAAACAGAGCTGAGTTTGCAAAACAATATTTAATTGGTAATGGTATTTCTTCAGCCAAAATAAACACTTCTTCAAAAGGTCCAGATGAACCTATTGCAACCAACGATACAGAAGAAGGTAAAGCTCAAAATAGAAGAACAGTAGTAACTTTAAAATAAACACATAAACTAAATTAAATATGGAAAACACAAACATCTGGTGCTGGATTATACCTGCTTTAGTAGGCCTAATTTGTGCAATTCTTGGTTACTTATTAGGAAGGGGTAACAAAGAGGTAATAGACAACTCTGAAGACATACAGATTTGGAAAGACAAAAACAGTAAATTAACAACAGATAAAGATAAATTAGCCGCAAACAACTCACAATTACAAGCAGATTTAGATGCTTGTAGAGCTAAGGCCAAAACAGCTGCAAAACCAGTTGTTGTGCCACCAGTAACTGCAATGGCACCAACACCAGCAGAAAATACAGGTATTGCTTTTGATGCTGCTGCAGCCAAGGCAATTTATGGTAAAAAAGTAAAACAAGACGATTTAAAATTAGTAGAAGGAATTGGACCAAAAATAGAAGGTCTTTTTCATACATTTGACATTAAAACTTGGAAAGCATTGTCTGAGGCATCAGTAGCAAAATGCCAAGAAGTTTTAAACTCCGGTGGAGAACGTTATAGAATACACGACCCATCTTCATGGCCAATGCAAGCTAAAATGTGTTATGAAGGCAAATGGGCCGATTTGCAAAAATGGCAAAGTGAGCACAAGCACGGTAAACTATAACAACAATTACAACCAAGCAAAAAACCCCGATTCTTTATAAAGAATCGGGGTTTTGTTTTATTAAATAACAGTATTAAAGCATACCATTTGCCTGTACCCATTTAAAATGGTACTGATCATCATCAATTTTCATACGGTCTGATATACGCTGTAATCTAGAAGGTAGTTTAGTTAAGTAATCTCTAGCTTTTTCAGCAGAATCATTTAAACCTCTTAAATTTTCAATATCCCAATAACCGTTAAGCTTACTAAGAATTTCTATATAATCCTGAGCAGTGTACACTCCTAATCTTTGTGCACAGTTACTAAAAGTTTCAAAAGCGGTTCCTATGCTACCACCAGACTCACGTAGAAAATGTGCTGGCATAACAATTTTACGTTTCATCATATCAGCAAAGGCTAAAATCATTCCGTTAGGATCCTGATCCATTATAACTTTTACAAACTCTCTGTATGCCAAGTGGTGGCGCATTTCATCACCAGCAATAATATTACACATTTTACCAAGTAAAACATTTCCTTTTTTCTTAGCCATTTGCCCCACTCTTTTGTGAGATATGTTTGTTGCTAATTCTTGAAAAGAAGTATATACAAAGTTCTTATACGGATCTCTATCTGTACCAATATCAAAACCATCTGCAATTAAATGCTGTGTAGTAATTTCTACTTCTCTCATATTTACCCTTCCAGATAAATACAAATATTTATTAAGTACATCTCCGTGTCTATTTTCTTCGGCTGTCCAGTTTCTAACCCACTTAGACCATCCGTTTTCAGGACCATCATGTTGGTCTACTCCTTCAACATCCATTAACCAAGACTCATAAGTTGGTAATGCCTCTTCTGTAATAGTATCTGCAACTAGAGTAACCCAAAAATCGTATCCCAATTCTTTGGCCTCTTCTCTAATTTGCTCTACTTCGTTAAAAAAGTTATCACTCTGAGAATCTGGTAAAAAATCTGTTGGCTGCCATATTTTTTCAATAGGAACTAAGTAAGAGTCTATAAACCCCTCTACTTTGCTCTCTATGGCTTTCATTACTTCTAATCTTATGTTGTGTGCAGACATATAATACAAGTTGTTTTCAACAAAGGTCGACAATAATTTTTAATTCCTTCCTTTTTCTGTAGGATAAAAAGTTGCTACAGCATCACTCTGCCAAACCTCTTTTGTATCTACATTTAGCATAGACAAAGGCCCCTTAAAAGCTGCTCCAGTGTCTATATTGTATACGTTAGCCGCATTTTGAGGCACTGTTTTTCCAATACGAGTAACCGGTGTATGTCCTATGTAAATTTCATTATACTTTAATAAACGTGGTGGGTATTTGGTGTCATCTTTTTCTAAACTACGGTCAACTGCTAAAGCAAGTTCCCACAAAGTTCTATCCCAATAAAAAGTTTTTGAAAAATACTCGAAATCTACTCCTTTTAAGTTTGTAAAACCCGCATGTAAAAAAAGCCTATTTTCACTATCTAAATAGTAATTTTCTAGATCTTCTAAAAACGTAATATGCTTGTTTTTAGTTTCATTATTTAAACCTGCATAAGAATTCTGAGTAGCCTCACCACCGTGTAATACCCAAGTATCATTATGCTCATCTGTTTTTAACCAATTTAAACAAAGCTCGTCATGGTTACCTCTAATAAACGTACAGTTATGTGTATTTTTAAGTTCAATTAAAAAATTAATTGTTTCTACAGCCTCACTCCAACCATCTACGTAATCTCCTAAAAAAATAAGATGATCCTCTTTGGTTACAGCTGCTTTTTGCAACAACTGTTGTAATGCTTTTAATCCTGAATGTATATCTCCTATAACTAATGTTCTCATTGAGTAAATAAAATAAATAGTCCAATAATTAATACTATTAAAAGTACTAAAAAGAAAATTTTCCAGAAAGAATACGGTCTTGTTCCGCTAATTTTTCCTGTTTGCCCGTTTACATAAAATCGATACTCTTTACCATCGTAATTGTATGCACTAATGTAAATAGGTAATAAAATATGTTTAAACGTTTCGTCTTTTAACTTAATATCTGCAGATGAAATTTGTTGTGTATCTCCTCCAATATCTTTTCGTATCCAATTATGAGCAATTTCTTTTGCTTTTGTAAAGGACTGATGGTGACCATCTTTTAATGAAATGGTATATTTTTCTGTAACAAAACCAGCTAAAAACCCAGAATTATATGGTTTTAACTCTTTAAGATTCCAAAAAGCAACTTTAGCAGGTATTTCTCTTTGTTTTTTTTCTGATGCATTAATTAAAATATCATCTACAAAACCATTTACTCTACCAGATGCTGGGTACCATCTTGTTCTACGCTCTTGTCTTGTACTTGTTCCGTTTTTTGTTTTATAGGTTTTTGTAACATAATAATACTCGCCACGCCTACCCACATAATCTGCTGTCATATCTGCATCAAAAGTCCAATGGGGTATATATAAACCACGAATACCCTCTGGATCTAAAGCTGCTTTTTTTAGTTTATCTGGTGCAAACCAAATACCATTAACCCAATTTTTAAAAATACCTCTAGCCTTATTTGTATCTATCTGAAAAGGTACAACTGCACTTGGCAAAATCCATCCTTCTTTTTCAATATCTTCTATAATTAAAGGCTCACTACAATACACACAATGCAAAGATTTGTAGTTTTCTTCTATATGCTGGTTGGCACCACAATTTTTACAGTGTAACAACTCTATAGTTTCTGTATAAGCATTATCGCCAACAGCCTTTAAATAATGATCTAGTTCTAACTCTTCAAAACTACTTTTTGCTTGTTCAATAAACTCCTCATAACCGCAGTACCCACAGCTTAATTGCTGTGAGCCAGGTTTGTATTTTAACTCTGCACCACAATTGGCACAAGATTTTTTTTGTTCAGATTGTTTTAATTCTTCCATAAAAATTACCCCTTAAGTAAAGGGTAAAACTTTTTTTAGGTTGATGAAAGTTAGAGCATTACATTGTTGGTAATGGTGGAGGTGTATTACCGCCCAAGAAAACCTTTAGCTCCTCTATCTCTTGTAAAGCTGTCCAATTTGCCATTCCTTGTTTCCATAATAGAGAATCTTTATTAATGGTTCTGTTGGCAAAAAGCTCTTTTAATTTATCAAAAGTAACAGGGCCCATTTGCTGACCGTTAGCAGCATAAAAATACTGCACCTGTGTTGGCATTGGAGGAGGAACTGCAGCTCCTTGCGGTTGTACTGCTGGTTGTTGTTGCATCATTTGCGGATTCATCATTCCGCCCATTTGCTGCGCCATAACAAAGCCCATTCCCATTCCCATACCTGCACCAGCTGTACCACCATCATTTTTGGCAGCAGCTTCTATTGCTTTTGCAGTTTTAAACTGTGTTAATTTGTTTAAATCTAATTTATCTAGCCTACTGTACTCAAAAATTTCCTTTTTAAGTTCTTCTGGCATAGACACATTTTCTATGTAGAATTTTTCTAACAATATACCAATGCGCCCAAACTCTGGTTGCATTACCTCTTGGCACGTTTCAGAAAGTTCTGATGTATTTGCTGCATACAATTCTATAGGTAAATTAGCTTCACCAACAGTATCTGTAAAACGTGTAACTATTAAACTTTTTAAATGCTCGTTAACTTCATAGTTTGTAAAGTTGCCATCTGTACCAACAACATCTACTACAAATTTACCAGCATCTTGTATTCTAAAACTATATGTGCCAAAAGCTCTAATTTCTGTTAATCCAAAACGAGCATCGCTAAGCATAATTGGGTTTTTAGTTCCCCATTTTTCATCTGTAAATAAGCTAGTGTTTACAAAATAAACTTCTGCTTTAAACGGACTATTAAAACCGTACTTCCAACCTTTTAATGTGGTTAATATTGGTAAATTTTGTGTGTTTAAAGTATATGTTCCCGGTTTAAAAACGTCTGCCAACTGACCTTCGTTTACAAAAACAGCAACTTGCCCTTCTCTAACAATTAATTTTGCGTTGTTTTTTATCTCGTTTTGGTAACGCTCAAAACGATGCACAATAGTATCGTCAGTATTATCTAACCATTCTATTATATCTATAAATTCGTGACTTAATTTCTTTTTAATTTCATCAAATATTCCCATTATGGTAGTGTTTTATTTTTACTGAAAAAAGATAGTGTTTTTAAGACTATCATCAAACTAAAAAACTTTAAAAAGCTATTAAATTTTAGCTACAACTATCTATTATTTAATTATACTTTACTTTTCTTAGTATTCTAAATGCCTCTTTTAAGGATTGATACACTTCTTTATTATACTTTTTAAGTAGAGGTTTTACTTTTTCCATTTGAGTAAAAGCCTCAGGAAAATTATTTAAAAAACAGATTAAATAAACATCTGGCAAATGTTTTAAATCTTCCTCTTCTGAACTAGTTAGTTTTTGCTTTTTATGTAACTTATCTACAATAGCATTGGTTGCGTTAAATATATGATGTAGTGCTTTTTTATTGTACTGTGGTGGTTCAAAAATTAAATTACTTTGAATAAAATATTTTCCGTTGTCATTAAAATTTAGAATTACTTTTTCAAACGGATAATATTTTTGTTCCTTACCTAAACCTAATTGCACATATTCTGTGGTAGTAAAAGAATCGTCATTGTAGGCTATTGTTATTTCATCTAAGTTAGAATAAAATAGCTTTACCTGCTCGTTAATTAACTCTATATCTACCCTAGAATAGTATATTTTATCTTTTATTTTTTTTTGATTTCCCGCCCAACAAACTACAAATTGCTCTTTAAAAACTTTATAGTTGCTTGTTAAGTTTTTGTGTCTATTATTTATAAAATCTATAACACCATCTAAGGTTAATTCTATATTGTTTTTAGCATGCTTTTCTATGGTTGCAACAGCATCAGAATTAAGGTCTTTTAACTCTACACCATAGGCTTTGGGTAAGCTAATACTGCCTTCTCTAAAAAAGACAGAGCCGCCGTAGTATTTCCAAATATTTTTTCGCAATGCACATACCTTTCCGTTAGACTTTATAGTAACTAGACCAACAACTTTACCTTCTGGAAGTTGCGGAAACGGTATGTTTTCATAAGATATTAAAGGAGGATTATCTAGGTACGCATTTACAAGATTTTGAATTTTACTGTCATCAAAAAAATCTACACCAACTATTTTATTATCTTCATCTTCTACACCAATAACAATAAAAGAATTATTATTGGGATTACTGTTTGCAAGAGCGCAAACGTGTTTTAAAAATTTTGCTTTCCCTTCTTTTTGTCCAATATCTATAAAGCGCTTTTTGTCATAAAAACTATTCTCGTCATTATGAGCCAAAAGGTTTTTAACTAAAAGTCGCTTATTAATCATTTTAAAAAATGTTGGTTACAAAATAGAAAATCAGTTTTTATTTACAATTGTACTACTTGCCTGTGCTGTACTCATAACTACTAAATCTGCAATATTTACATGGTATGGCCTTGTAACCACAAAGTGTATAATATCTGCAATATCTTCTGGTTGCAAAGGAGTAAAACCTTTATAAACCTTATCTGCCTTTTCTGTATTTCCTTTAAATCTAACCTCACTAAACTCGGTCTCTACCATTCCTGGATTTACAGCACCAACTCTTATATTAAACGGATTTAAATCTATTCGCATACCTTGGTTTATAGCATCTACTGCATGTTTGCTTGCACAATACACGTTACCATTTGGATACACCTCTTTACCTGCTGTAGAGCCAATATTTATAATATGTCCGGATTTTTTTGCCGTCATTTTAGGAATTACAGCCTTAGAAACATACAATAAGCCTTTTACATTAATATCTAACATTGCATCCCAATCTTCTAAATTACCATCTTGCAATGGCTCTAATCCATGCGCATTACCAGCATTATTAATAAGAATATCAATATCTTTAAAACTGTTTGGTAAGCTCTCTATTTGTTCTAAAACACTAGTTTTATTACGTACATCAAAATTTAATGTATGCACAGCGACCTCTTTCTCTAACTCCATTTTAAGAGCATCTAAACGCTCTTGCCTACGACCACAAAGCACAACGTCTATATTATTTTTAGCAAATATTTTAGCTGTTGCCATACCAATACCACTTGTAGCACCAGTTATTAATGCAATTTTATTTTTACTCATTTTTATCTTTTTTTAAGGTACAGGATGCCCTTGACTGGCTTTTAATAATACAAACCAATCTTCTAATTCTAAATTAATATCTAAAGCATTAACCGCTGCAATTACACGTTCTGGTGTTGCAGTGCCAATTACAGGATATACTTTAGCAGGGTGTTTTAAAACCCAAGCCAAAAGTAGCTGATCTTCAGTTGCATTATATTTTTTAGTTAATAAACCTAAAGCTTCTTTTATGCGAGATGTTTTATCATTTTTTTCTTTAAAGTAAGATCCCAAAGAACTCCAAGCCATTGCCATTCTTTTATTAGTAATACAATCGTCTAAAGTACCATCATACATAACACTATGTTGTGTTAATGAAAACTCTACTTGATTACCAACAACAGGAACCGCAGTCTCTATCATCTGTATTTGAGAAGGTGTAAAATTAGACACTCCAAAATCTATTATTTTACCTTCTTTTTTTAATTGATAAATAGCTTCAGAAATCTCTAGAGGATGCATTAATGGGCTTGGCCTATGTAGCAATAAAAAATCTAAATAATCTGTTTTTAAATTTTTTAAAGACTGATGCACAGATTCTATAATGTATTCTTTGTTATATTGGTAATGGCCTATAGTATTTTCTCTTGCATTACAAACATGTTGTATACCACATTTACTTATAAGCTGTATACTATCTCTAGTAATACTACTATTTACAAAGGCACTACCAAACATAGCCTCATTAGTATAACCGCCATAAATATCTGCATGATCAAAAGTTGTAATGCCTGCATCCAAAGAATGCTGCATTAATTTTATAATTTCTGACTCAGATAAGTTTTTTCCCCAGTTTCCCCAGGTCATTGTACCAGCTATAATTCTGGAGTAGTTTTGCGTTGTCTTCATAATAGTACGTGAAATTAAAAAATTATGTTCACTCTTAAGATGTTTCAATTTTATTTTATCGCTTCATTTCACCTAATTACAAAAAAAGTTTTTCCTCTTTTATTAAAAAAATAAAACCAAACCTTTAAATCATCATTTTATGGTCTACTTTGTAACTTGCTAAAGTAAAATCACCAATACCTTTTTTTAAGCCTTCTTGTCTGGTTTTCATAACAGTATGTGAAAATTAAAAATATTTTCCTTAAATAGTTCATAATTATATAAGCACAATACAACTTTTAACCTATTATTAACAGCAGAACAGCAAATAAATTAAGATTTTGCATCTTATTAAATACTTTTATATTTTGCAGAACAATTTTAATGGCTTATGGAAGAAAATACTACAGTAGATATTAGTGCGGTTAACGAGAAAATTGCTCAAGAAAGTGCTTTTATTGATCTACTAATGCTAGAGATGAACAAAGTAATTGTTGGTCAAAAACGTATGGTAGAACGCCTACTAATTGGATTATTAGGACAAGGACATATTTTATTAGAAGGTGTCCCTGGGCTAGCTAAAACATTAGCAATTAACACCTTATCTAAAGCGGTTCGCGGTAACTTTAGCAGAATACAGTTTACACCAGATTTGTTACCTGCAGATGTTGTAGGTACTATGATTTTTAATATGAAAGAGAATGATTTCTCTATCAAAAAAGGACCAATATTTGCCAACTTTGTATTAGCAGATGAAATTAATAGGGCTCCTGCAAAAGTGCAATCCGCTTTGTTAGAAGCTATGCAAGAGAAACAAGTTACTATTGGTGATGAAACTTTTGTTTTAGAAAAGCCTTTTTTAGTAATGGCTACACAAAACCCTGTTGAGCAAGAAGGTACCTATCCACTGCCAGAAGCGCAGGTAGACCGTTTTATGCTAAAAACAGTAATTAACTATCCTAAATTAAACGAGGAGCAGCTAATTATGCGTCAGAATTTAAAAGGTTCTTATGACGAGGTTAAGCCTGTTGTAACCGTACAGCAAATACTAAGTGCACAAAAAGCAGTTAGAGAGGTTTATATGGATGAAAAGATTGAAAAATACATCTTAGACATCATATTTGCGACACGTTACCCAGAAAAATACAACTTAGAAAGCCTAAAGCCGCTTATTAGTTTTGGAGCATCTCCGCGTGGTAGTATTAATTTAGCTACTGCTGCAAAATGTTATGCTTTTATTAAACGTAGAGGTTATGTAATACCAGAAGATGTTAGAGCCGTTGTACACGATGTTCTTAGACATAGAATTGGAATTACTTATGAGGCTGAAGCAGAAAACGTTACTTCTGAAGAAATCATTAATAAGATTGTTAACGAAGTAGAAGTGCCTTAAATCAGTCGTCAGTTATATGTCGTGGTTAGCCGTTTTAAACACAAGCCACTTACTAGTTAATGTACACTGCAAACTGAAGAATGGATACTAAAGAATTACTTAAAAAAGTTCGTAAAATTGAGATAAAGACTAGACGTCTTTCCAACCATATTTTTGGTGGGGAATACCACTCTACGTTTAAGGGGCGTGGTATGACGTTTAGTGAGGTACGCCAATACCAATTTGGAGATGATGTGCGTGCCATAGACTGGAACGTTACTGCACGTTACAACGAGCCATACATTAAAGTTTTTGAAGAAGAAAGAGAACTTACAATGATGCTTATGGTAGATATAAGTGGCTCAGAAAATTTTGGAACAACTAATCAATTTAAAAAAGATATTATAACAGAAATATCTGCCACACTTGCCTTTTCTGCATTGCAAAATAACGATAAGGTTGGTTTACTTTTATTTTCTGATGAAGTAGAGCTTTTTATTCCACCTAAAAAAGGAAAAAGTCACGCATTACGTATCATTAGAGAGTTATTAGAGTTTAAACCAAAAAGTACCAAGACAAATTTATCTGAAGCTTTAAAATATTTAAGTAGCGTAATAAAAAAGAGAGCCATTGTTTTTGTGCTATCAGATTTTATTACTGAAGATTATTTACAAACTCTGCGCATTGCCGGAAAAAGACATGATGTTACAGGCATACGTGTTTTTGATGAACGCGAAGAAACCATACCAAATATAGGAATGGTACAAATGCAAGATGCAGAAACAGGCGCTGTAAAACTTATAAATACACAATCTAAAAAAGTAAGACTAGCTTATGGCAAACATTACCAAGATAAGGTAACTTACTTTAAAGAAACATTTACAAAAGCAGGCTGCGGCACATTAAGCTGTAGAGTAGACGAGAGCTATGTAAAAAAATTATTAGGCTATTTTAAGCGAAGAGGATAATGACAATTATTAAAGAAAAAATAACAAATACTAGTAACACATTACTAAAAACAATGTGCGCTTTAGTGTGTCTTTTTTTAGGTTCGTTTACAAGCTACGCACAAAACCAACCTAAAGTAACCGCAGACATAGACACCACTTCTATTAGAATTGGTGAACAAATAAAATATACCATTTTAGTAGATGCAGATTCTACTGCACAGGTTATTTTTCCTGAAGACCAAACCTTTTCTCCTTTAGAAATGGTTGAGGCTTTAGAAATAGACACTACAAAATATAAAGACCGCATTACGCTACAACGTGCTTACGCACTTACTCAGTTTGATTCTGGTGCTTACACCATACCAACACAGCGTATAGAAGTAAACGGAAAAGCATTTTTTACAGATTCTTTAAGGGTAAATGTTGGCACCGTAAAAGTAGATACGTTGGCACAGAAAATGTATGACATTAAACCGCTTATGGTTGTAGAAAAATCTTCTACGTTTCCGTGGTTACTTGTTAGCATAATTATAGCATCATTATTATTAGTTATTGGTTTAATATATTGGTTTATTTTACGTAAGAAACCATTATCCGAAGAAGAAAAAATTGCTCTTTTACCTCCTTATGACCGTGCTATTATAGAGCTAAAAAAGTTAGAAAACTCAAAATATATCATTCAGGATGAGTATAAAGAATACTACTCTGAGCTAACAACAATTGTACGCTCATATTTAGAGGAAGATGTAAAAATATCTGCCTTAGAAAGTACAACAGACCAACTTATTACCAAACTAGAACTTTTAAAAGATGCTGGGCAATTAAAGTTAGATAATGACACAATATCACAATTTAAGCGTGTTTTACAAACTGCAGATTTAGTAAAGTTTGCTAAAAAGAAGCCAGAAACTTCTGTTGCAGAACAAGACCGTGTAGCTATTTCACAAATTGTAGAAAAAACACATGAAGCTTTACCAGAGCCTACAGAGGAAGAACTACTTAAAAATGAAGAGTATTTAGAAGAATTAGCACGCAAAAAAGAAAAGAAAAAATGGATTATTGCCATTGCTACTTTTGTTGGCGCTTTATTAATTGCTCTAGGCGTTTTAGTAAAACTATACGGCTTTAAAACTGTTAAAGACACAACTTTTGGGCATCCTGTTAAAGAGTTACTAGAGAGTGACTGGGTGCAGAGCTCTTATGGTTATCCTCCTGTACAAATAGAAACACCAGAGGTTTTAGTACGACAAGAGATTACATTACCACCAGAAGCACAAGCAAGTATTAAAGACCTACAGTTATTTACATATAGTAGTAATAACACATTGTTTTCGGTTAGTGTTTCATCATCAACCTTTGCAAATCCAGAAACTGAACCAAATTTTAATCAGGTTGCAGAAAAAGCTTTAGAACAATTTGAAGCAGCAGGAACAAAAAATATTACAACAAAACAAGAAGAGTTTAATACGTTTTCTAAAGACACCAAAGGCTTAAAAATATATGGCTCTGGTAAATTTAAAATGCCAAACTCTAAAGAGCTAGTTAATGGCGAGTATGCATTAATTTGTTTTGGAGGCAAAGGTTTTCAGCAACAAATACTAGTGTCTTACTTAGCAGATGATGAGTATGCACAAAAAATTGTAGATCGTATTTTTAATTCAATTGAAGTTAAAGAAGATAAAAAAGAATAAATGTTAGAGAATATCACTTTTGCAAACCCTCAGCTTTTTTGGTTGCTATTATTGCTACCATTGGCTGTGCTATGGTATTTTTTTAAACATAAAGAAGAAACTGCAGCACTAAAAATATCTAGTACACAAGGTTTTACAGACACCAGCATTTTAGCGAAGTTAAAACCAATGCTTTTTATTTTACGCTTATTGGCTTTAGCTGCTATAATTACTGCTTTAGCTAGGCCACAAACCAAAGATGTATCTACCAGAACAAAAACCACAAAAGGTATAGACATTGTTATGGCTATAGATGTATCTTCTAGTATGTTGGCAAAGGATTTAAAACCAGACAGACTAACAGCTCTAAAAAAAGTGGCTGCAGATTTTATTAAAAAAAGACCTAATGACCGTATTGGTTTGGTTGCATATGCTGGTGAAAGTTATACAAAAACACCTATTACTAGTGACAAGTCTATTGTACTATCATCTTTACGCCAAATTACACATGGTCAGCTAGAAGATGGTACTGCCATTGGTATGGGTTTAGCAACGGCTGTTAACCGTTTAAAAGACAGTAAATCTAAAAGTAAAGTAATTATTTTGCTTACAGATGGTGTTAACAACTCTGGTTTTATAGAACCAAAAACTGCAGCTGATTTAGCGGTAGAATATAAAATTAAGACATATACTATTGGTTTAGGTACAAATGGTAACGCATTAACACCAATTGCTTTTAATCCAGACCGTACATATAGGTATGGTATGAGACAGGTAGAAATTGATGAAAAATTACTTGAAGAAATTGCTACCGTTACCGGCGGACAATATTTTAGAGCAACAGACAATGAAAAACTAGCTGCTATTTATGACGAAATAAATAAGCTAGAAAAAACAGACATAGAAGAAATTAAATACACCAATTTTGAAGAAAAGTTTAGACCATTAATTCTGTTAGCTGGTATTTTACTTTTATTAGAATGGGTAATGCGTAACACTTTATTTAGAAGTTTTATCTAAGATTAAGAAAGACAAATGATACAAATAGACGAAAAAATATATTTCTATTTACTGTTCATCATTCCTGTAATGGTGGTCATCTTTGTGTTGCTTTTAATCTGGAAAAAAAGAGCACAGAAAAAATTTGCAGATTTACACTTATTTAAACGCTTAACACCAACAAAATCATCTTTTAAATCAATTTTAAAATTTATTGTTTTTGTTTTAGGTCTAGCGCTTTTAATTGTAGGATTAGCAAACCCTAAAATTGGCACAAAACTTGAAACTGTAAAAAGAGAAGGTGTAGATATTGTATTTGCCGTAGATGTATCTAAAAGTATGTTAGCAGAAGATATTGCGCCTAGCAGATTAGATAAAGCTAAACGTATTGTATCAGAAATTATATCTCAACTAGGTAGCGACCGTATTGGTATTATTGCATATGCAGGACAAGCTTACCCGCAATTGCCAATAACAACAGATTATGGTGCTGCAAAAATGTTTTTACAAGGTCTAAACACAAATATGTTGTCTTCACAAGGAACAGCTATTAATCAGGCTTTAGACTTAGCATCTACTTATTATGATGATGACAAGCAAACAAACAGAGTATTATTTATAATTTCTGACGGAGAAGACCACTCTGAGGGGGCTACATCTAGTGCGGTAGAAAAAGCAATAGACCAAGGAATAAAAATATATACTATTGGAGTAGGTACAGAAAAAGGAGCTCCAATTCCTATAAAAAGAAACGGTGTTTTAGAAAGTCTTAAGAAAGATTTACAAGGTGAAGTGGTAATTACTAAACTTAATAAAGACGTTTTAGAAGATATAGCCGATGATGGCAACGGACAATATATAGACGGTGCAAACACCAGTGATGCAGTAAGTATTATAAAAGATGAATTAAATAAAATGGATAAAACTGAGTTTGAAGCCAAACAATTCTCTGAGTATAAAGACCAATTTCAGTGGTTTATTGGAGCAGGATTGTTCTTCTTGTTTTTAGACATTTTTCTTTTAGATAGAAAAACAAAATGGCTTCAAAAACTTAATTTGTTTAACGAAAAAGAAGTAGAATAAATGAAAAAGCTAGTATACATTGTTTTTTTAATAGGATGCTTTACTTATGCGCAAGAAGATGCAGACGTTAAAGAAAAAGAAAAAGCACTAAACACATCTAAAAACTTAACTTGGGAAGCCAATAAAGAGCTATCTGAGAATAAATTTACACAAGCAGAAGCTAACTACCGTAAAGCAATATCTAAAAGCAATGAAAATGCTGCTGCACCATATAATTTAGGCAGCGCTTACTACAACAAAGAAACCTATAGTGAAGCTTTTGGGAGGTTTAAACAAGCTGGTGAGTTAGCAACAAGTAAGGCAGACAAACATAAGGCGTACCATAATATGGGTAACGTTTTTATGAAAAATAAAGAATATGAAAAAGCGGTTGAAGCTTACAAACAAGCACTAAGGAATAACCCTTCTGATGAAGAAACAAGGTATAATTTTGCTTTAGCAAAAGAATTGTTGAAAAAACAACAAGACGAGCAAAAGAAAAACGACCAAAATAAAGACGACAAAAAAGACGATAAGGAAGACCAAAAGGATAAAAACGAGGATAAAGAAAAGAACGAAGGGGACGGAGACGATAAAAAGGACGACCAAGGAAAAGATAAGGATAAAAAGGACGGCGAAGACAAGGAAGACAAAGGCGACGAAGGAGATAAAAAGAACAAAGACGACAAGGATGGCAAAGGTGATGATGAGAAAAAAGACCAGAAAAAACCTAATGATAAAGGAGATAAAAAACCACAAGAACAGCAGCAACAACCTAGGCCTAACCAATTGTCTAAACAACAGGTAAAAAATCTGTTGAAGGCTATGGAGAACGAGGAGAAAAAAGTTCAAGAAAAGATGGACGCCAAAAAAGTAAAAGGCGCTAAAGTAAAGAACGAAAAAGATTGGTAATACATATCATGAAAGCAAAGCTGTACATATTATATTTATTAACCCTTTTTACTACGCTAGGACTTAGTGCTCAAGAAGAGGTTACATTTTCTGTAAAGCTTAGTAAAGAAAAACTAGGTCTTAACGAACGTTTAAAAGTAGAATTTACAACTAATAAACAAGGCGATAACTTTGTTGCTCCTAATTTTAAAGGGTTTACTGTACTAATGGGCCCTGCAACTTCTATTAGCAGATCTTGGAACAACGGTAAGCGTAAATTTTCATTATCATATTCTTATATTTTACAGCCAAGTACAAAAGGTAAAATTACTATAGATCCTGCAAAAATTACTATTGATGATCAAGAGTACAAGTCAGATGCTAAAACAATAACTGTTACAGATGCTGTTGTAAACCCTAACGCACCGCCATCTGCTAGTGATATTGCTCAAGAAAACCTACACCTAGTTGCTGAAATTAGCAAACCCAACCCTTATTTAAACGAGGCTATAACTGTTGTATATAAAATGTATGTTAGCCCTTCTATAGAAGTTTCTGGTTTTCAGGCAGTAGACAACCCTAAATACAATAATTTTTGGAGTCAAGATATTCCCGTAAAGAGATATACTACCAAAGACGATAAATTTAAAGGAGAGGAATACAGGTCTGTGATATTAAAACGCGTTGTTTTATATCCGCAGAAAACTGGTAAACTAACATTAGAGCCACTTTCATTAGATGTTGGTGTACAAGTACCAACCCAAAGAAGAGACTTTTTTGGAAGCCCAATATATGCGCAAGCAAACCTAAGAGTGTCTGCTGGTAATAGATCTATTAATGTAAAGCCATTACCAGAAGAAGGCAAACCAGCAAGTTTTACAGGTGCTGTGGGAGATTTTAATTTCTTTGTAACAACAAGCAAAACTCATTTAAACGCAGCAGAATCTTTACAAGCTAAGGTTGAAATTAGTGGTAAAGGAAATTTAAAGTTATTTGACATTCCTACGTTAAATTTACCTGGTTCACTAGAAGTTTACGATCCAGAACATGATGAGAAAGTAACCACAACTTACTCTGGTATGGAAGGCAAAATTAGTGACAGCTATACTATTGTTCCAGAGTACAGAGGAAAGTACCCAGTACCAAGTATTGCTTTTAGCTATTTTAATCCAAAAACTAAAAAATACCACACTCTTAACTCAGATGAGCTTGTTATAAATGTAGTAGAAGGACCTACAAATACAGAGGACACAACAGCTAAAAGTGACAATGTACCTAACAAACAAGTTGTAGAAACAAAAGGAAAACAATTTAACTTTATAAAAACACAAACAAACCTAACAACAATTGGCAACAATTACTTTTTTAAGTCTACTGCATATTACTTGTGGCTGCTACTACCAATATTGCTAATTCCTATAGCAATATTATTAGGCCGCAAAAGAGAAGCTATGGCCTCTGACGTAGTTGGCAACAAAGTTAGAAAGGCTAACAGGTTGGCTCGCAAATATTTATCTGCAGCTAAAAAGACTTTAGGGAAAAAAGATGCTTTTTATGTAGCGCTAGAAAAAGCACTACACAACTACTTAAAAGCAAAACTTAAAATTGAAACATCTGATTTTAGTAAGGATAAAATAACAGACTTGTTAAACGAAAAAAATATTGACCAAAACACAATAGACGGATTTTTATCGCTCTTAAAAAACTGTGAAATGGCTCGTTATAGTCCGTTTTCTAATGTTCAAATGCAGCAAGATTATAACAAGGCAAGTGAAGTAATTTCGCAAATGGATAAACAGTTATAACTATGAAAAAAATACTATTTATACTTGTTTTATGCGTTTCGTTTTTGGGATATTCTCAAAATAACGACCTGTTTAAAAAAGCTACTGAAGCTTATAATAATGGCAAGTATGATGCTGCCATTAAAGACTATTTGCAAATAATAGAAAATGGCAAGCACTCTCCAGAATTATACTATAATCTAGGCAATTCATATTACAAGCTAAACAAGGTTGCTCCTAGCATATATTATTACGAAAAAGCACTACTACTTAAGCCAAACGATAATGAAATAAAAAATAATTTGGGTTACGCAAAAAATATGACTTTAGACGTAATTAACCCTTTACCGGTTACTACCCTAAAAACTATGTACAATAAAGTGGTTGGTTATTTTAATTTTGACCAATGGGCATACCTAAGCGTTGTACTAATAATTTTGTTTGTTATTTTTTATATTGCTTTCAAATTTTTTAATTATTCTACTAAAAAAAGAATTTCATTTATACTTAGTATTACTTTTTTAGTTTTATCGTTAATAGCAATTGCAGCCGCTTACTTAAACTTTTCTGATTTTAAACAAAATAGACCTGCAATTGTCTTTAATGAAGAGTCTCTGGTATTAGAAGAGCCAAACACCAGAAGCAAAGAAATATTTAGGCTGCATGAAGGCACTAAAGTTTTTGTACTTGACGAATTAAAACAGTATTACAAAATAAAATTAGTTGATGGTAAAACCGGCTGGATTTCATCTGAAGAAATAAAAGAAATTAAATAATTTTAAGTTTACTACCGCCTAATTTTAAATTTTATACATTTGCCGCTCCTATAAATTATAATGTTCAAAAAGTTTTCATCCATATTTTTAGCAATTTTAATAGTTGGTATTATTATTACCCCAACTGTACTTTTGCATTTAGATGATAATATAGAAATATCTGTAACAATTAATTCTGGTGAAGATGAAGAATGCAATTCTTTAGAGATTATATCTTCTACCACCAATTGGACATTTTTACATCCATTTAAATCTACTATTGCACCTGTTTATTGTAGTAAAAACTACTCTAAACCACATTTTAACCTACTATTACCACCTCCAGAGCTAAGTTAATCCTTAGTTATATTTTTAGTATTAAATACTAAAACATACTACACCCAAAAAGTAAAACATTACTTTTAATTAAAATTATTATATATATTTTTAGTTCTAAATCTAGTTTCAGAGCTTTAAATTTCACTAGCTATAAGTTTGCTTTTTAAGATCATTTATAGGCTATTTACTATCAAAATTTAAATTCTTTTTTAGTTCAATAAAATCAACTAAAAATTAAACTTATATAAAACCTAATTATTTTTATGAAGGCGCATACAAAAGAAACACAAGCTACAATGACACCAGAAAAGTCATTGCAATTTTTAAAAGAAGGAAACCAAAGGTTTCAAAACAATTTAAAAGCCCACCGTAACCTGTTAGAACAGGTAAATGACACAAGTGAGGGGCAGTTTCCATTTGCTACTATTTTAAGCTGTATAGACTCTAGAGTATCTGCAGAGTTAATTTTTGATCAAGGATTAGGAGATATTTTTAGTGTACGTATTGCAGGTAACTTTGTAAATCAAGATATTTTAGGCAGTATGGAATTTGGTTGCAAACTAGCAGGCACAAAACTAATTGTAGTTTTAGGACACACCAGTTGCGGAGCAATAAAAGGTGCTTGTGACAATGCAGAATTAGGAAACCTAACAGCAATGCTAGCTAAAATTAAGCCAGCAGTAAATGCTGTTACTGTGCCAAAAGATAAAAGCTTGCGCAACTCTAAAAATCTAGATTTTGTAGACCATGTTGCAGAAAAAAATGTTTTATTAACTATAGATAGAATTGTTGCCGAAAGTGATGTTCTTGCTGAAATGCAAAAGAATGGCGAAGTAAAAATTGTTGGCGCTATGTACGATATTAATTCTGGAGAAGTAAAATTTTTAGATTAGCACAAAAATTACAAGATGATAATGACTACGTTTACGTAGTTATAGCATTTTTATTGTATATTTTATAAATCGTTAGTTCTTTTTAAATTACAAAAATTAAATCGTTCTAAAAATCATTTTAATAATATGAAAAATCTTTTCTCTAATATAAAAGGAGATATTTTTGGTGGCATAACAGCAGGCATTGTTGCCCTACCATTAGCATTGGCATTTGGTGTTAGTTCTGGTCTTGGCCCTGCAGCTGGTTTATACGGAGCTATTTTTATTAGTTTTTTTGCCGCACTATTTGGAGGCACAAGCACACAAATTTCTGGCCCAACTGCACCTATGACAGCTGTAAGTATGGTTGTTATAGCAAGTATAATTGCCATTCATGATGGCGATGTAGAAACAGCTTTACCCTATATATTAACCGTATTTATTTTAGCTGGATTAATGCAAATTAGTCTTGGTTTATTAGGTATGGGTAAATATATAAAATACATACCCTACCCGGTTGTATCTGGTTTTATGACCGCTATTGGAATTATCATTTTAATAACTCAAATACTGCCAGCAATTGGCTATTATCCAAAGGAAGATCAAGATTTAGTAAACCAATTTAAACCGCAAGCAGAAGAAATTATATTGCAAAATATACTAAAAGAAGAAGCTGGCGAAGGTATTTTGGTTTTAGATCACTTTGAAGAAACCATAAAAAGAGCCAATACTGTTACAGATGCAGATACACTTAAAGAAGCAAAAACGTTAGCTGCAAAAGAAGCATCTGGCGTAATAGGTTCTTTAAAAGTACTGCCAAGAGCAATACAATTTATTAATTGGCTAGAGCTTGCATTAGCAATTGCTACCATTGTTATTATTTATGGCTTTAAACGTATTACAACTGCCGTACCAAGTACCTTAGTGGCACTTATAGCTGTTTCTGGAGTAGCATTTATATTTAAACTGCCATACAGACGAATTGAAGAAATACCTACAGGTATGCCTATGCCTAATATGGCAATATTTACTCAATTTAGCATAACATCTTTAACGCCTTACATTTTTACAGCGCTTACCTTAGCGCTATTGGGTGCCATAGATTCTTTACTAACATCTGTTGTTGCAGATAATATGACTAAGACTAAACACAAGCCTAATAAAGAATTAATTGGTCAAGGTATTGGTAATACCATTGCAGCAATTTTTAATGGTATACCAGGAGCAGGCGCTACCATACGTACGGTTGTAAATATTAATTCTGGTGGTAAAACAAAATTATCTGGTATGGTTGCAGGTATAGTTCTTTTAGTTGTATTATTAGCATTAGGACCTATTGCCTCTCAAATACCAGCAGCGGTATTAGGAGGTATTTTAATTACCGTTGGTATTGGAGTTATGGACTATAAAGGACTAAAAGCTATTCCTAGTTTACCTCGCGATTTAAAAATTGGACCACTTAAAGTAAGCTCAGAAGTAATAATAATGCTTGTAGTTCTAGTACTATCATCGGTATGGAACTTAGTATATGCTGTAGGTATTGGACTAGTTATTGCATCATTAATGTTTATGAAAAAAATAGGCGATTTAACCGCCAAACGTTCAGATGTTAAATCGCTTTTGGAAGAAAAAGCTTGGAAAGATGAAGATAACTTTCCTAAAAACTTAAAAGAAGAGGTTTTTATTAAACATATAAAAGGTCCTTTGTTTTTTGGCTCTACTAGTGAATTTCAACAGTTGGCTTCACAAATACCTAGTACGGCAAGTACTGTAATTATTAGAACCGGAAGAATGCAGTATATGGACCAGTCCGGACTGTATGCAATGGAAGATGTTTTGGTAGATCTTAAAAAAAATAACGTAAACGTACTTTTTGTAAATCTATTACAACAACCCAAGTACATGATGGAGCGTATAGACATTATACCAGACCTAATTCCTGTAGAGCATTTGTTCTCTAATTTTGATGATGCTGTAGCCTGGGTTAAAGAAAATGTGAAAGACACCTATTAAATGTGACTACAAAACATTAATTAATACAATCCAATACGGGAATAATTGCTAAATTTGCCGCGTATTGGATTTTTTTGTGTTATAATTTATAGTAGACATTAAACATAACTGTTATAGGGAAAACATATACACTTCTTTCATAATATCTATTGATTGTATTAGTGTTAGATGTTTTTACTTTATCATTAGTTATATTTCTTAACTCAATCCCATACTCCCAAGGAGAATCTTCTTTTCTGTAAAACACAGACCCATTTATTTGATTAAAATTTGTAGAATTAGAACGAGATTTATTTTTAAAAAAGTTAAATATATAATACGCCTTGAATTTCCAATCATTATAATCATATTCGGTAGCCATATCTAAATCTAAGCTATAGGAATTATTTTTAAAAAAAGGAGTTTTGGAAAAAAAATAGCCATTTTTAATTTCAACTTCAAAGTTCGGAAATTCTTCTAAATTAGTTTTAAAACTTAAATTACTGTTTATACTCTTAGTTGTACTATTCGCCTCTGTACTATTAAAAACAACTGGCGTGTCTCTTAAATAATAACTATTTGTTAGAGCCAAATACCAGTATCTTCTATTATATTTAAATCTTAAAGAAGCCTCATAACCTTTACTCTCTTTTTCTAATTGAAGAGGAGATGTTATACCATAAATACCATCAAATATATTTTCTTTTGTAAATGCTCTTTCTATTTTTCTATAACCCGCATTAAAATACGAACTAAGCCCATAACTTTTAAATGATGAGTAAGTAAACAAAAGTCTGTCTTGACTACTTAAGTCTAAATTTTTATTGCCAACATAAACCTGATTAAAATCTAATATTCTACTATTTGGTAACCTATCAACAGGTATTGATGGAGAAATGCTCTTGGAATAACCCAATTTTATTTTTTTATTTTCACTTAATTCCCACTCTATAAAAATAGAAGGTAACAATTTAGTTGTTAAAAAATTATGATTATCAGTAGTTATCACATCTTTCCAAAGTACATTACTATAATTTAAGTTTGTATTTAAGCTTACATTTCCAAAATATCTTTTATAACCTAAACTAAATTTTGTTTCTAAAAAATTGGTCCTAAAATCATTTATATAATCATCAAAAATAGTTTTAATACCACCTGTCTCCTTTTGTCCGTTACTAGTTATTATACTCCTACTCTTTACTATGTTAGACAATCCAAATGTTACTAGATCCGCTCTTGTTAATCTAAAATAATGTTTTAACTCTAACTCTAAATTAATTAATTTATTAACTTCCGTTCCAAAAACATTATAAAAGTTATCCTCAACGATGGGAATCTCTTGGAAAAACAAATTATCATCACTTTGCCAGTACTCATTACTATTCAATTTTTTATTAGAATAATTAAAATCTACTGTACTCGTGTGTTTCTCTGAAAACCACTTATTAAAAGACCCATTAAAATTAAATATTTCATTAGTTGAAGTATTACCATTATCATAATCAAAAATACCATTTGCCGATTTTGAATAATTTGTATTGTTACCTTTTAAGTTTGAGTACTCTAAAAAAGATTGCAGTTTTAAAACCGTATTTTTATCTGGAGTATACTTATAATGTAATTTTACAAGCTTTATACTATTATCGTTATATAACTCTTGTTCTCTTTGTTCTATAGATTGATTAGTCCGGTAAATATTAAGATCATTTGTCTTAGAATTAGACTCATCTTTTAACTGTAATGTAAAAAAACGAAATTCATTTTTACTATTAGGGTTTACCTGTATATTAAAACCTCCAAATAAATGATTATTTTTATAGTAATCCTTTTTTTGAAGAAACTTAACTACCGAAGAATTGAAAATATCATTAATTTTTTCTTTAGACACATCACCTTCAAAACCAAAATAATCACTTATAGTAAAAGACCTATTATAGGTATTATTGTAATCACCAATGGCATTAACTAACACTTTTGGGCTATATTTAAAAACACTAGGGTGCAACCTATACCTGTCCTTTATTCCTAAACCTAATTCAATATCTCCAAATATAAATTTCTTTTTATTTTCCCTTAATTTTATATTCATCACCAAGTCACCAGAATCCTTTAAACCTTTTAAAAAACTAATTTCATGATGGTCTTCTATCATTTGTATTTCATCAACCACATCTGCAGGTATATTTTCTACAGCTAATTTTGTTTTTCCGTTAAAAAAAACCTTATCTTCTACTAAAACTTTATTTACTTTTTTCTCTTTAAAAAAAACATTACCATCTCTATCCACCTCCAAACCTGGTAGTTTTTTTAAAACATTTTTTAACTTTCTCTCTTTTCCGTTAATAAAACCATCTACATTATAAACAGTAGTATCCTTTTTTATTTGTATTGATGGTTTATAATTAAGAACAACCTCTTCTAATTCATTCACAGATTCTTCCAAAACATAATTATTAACAAAATTTTCTTCAGAGAATTTAATGTTTTTCTTTATTGTAACATAACCAATAAATGTTATTGCTAATTCGTAAACCTCATCACTAAATACCTTTATACTAAAAAGCCCATCCTTATTTGTAGAACCAAATGATGGAGATATATTTTTACTCTTAGGCAATAACAAAACATTAGCTCCTTGTAACGGATTATTGCTCTTATTTTTTATAGAACCAGTAAAGTTAACTTGTTGCGCATAAATAAAAGTGGTTAAAGAAAATATAGAAAAAATAAATACAAATTTTATAAATGAATTTAAACATTTAATCATCTGTTACCTTTCTTGCTTTTCTAGATAATATTATTTTTTCTTTTATACTTATAGGGTTTTCTAATGAAGGTGCTGGATATTTATACTTATTTTTTTCTGAGTTTAACTTCAACTTAGAGACTGAATATACAACTCTCTTATTTCTTAACTCTAAAATCAAACCTGGTAATCCTCCACAACCAGCTGGCCCATAAGGCAATGGTATATCCAACGTATACCAAGCTTCTGTAAGCTCTGGGTTACCTGTTTTTTCATTTAATGTAGTTCTAGATGCTTTATAGCAAATATAGCCTTCTATTTTTTTAGTGTCCCCACTCATTACCCAATTATCCATTTTATTATGATTTACCATATAATTGGTCTTTAAAATTTTTTTATTATAAAAACTTTTTTTTTCAGTGGCATCTTGGTACCATCCCATAATTGAGTGCGTATATATCTGCGCTATTTTAGACATAAAATTATCATAGGGAACATATTTAATCGTTTTAAAAAAAGAATATTTGTTATCGTATTTTAATGAATACGTCATAATATTAACCTCTTTTTCAATTTTTTTAGCATAATCAGTTGTTGGATCTTTAGCCCCTGAAGTTAACATTGTTGTTTTATAAATTATTTCTCCTTTCTGTGCTCTTAAACCTAAAAAGCAAATAACAAATAACAATAATATTATTTTTTTCATATTTTATAAAATTTTAAAATTAGCTGTTAACTGACACTCAGTCAACAGCTAATAAAATAATTAATTTGCACAGTCATTATAAGCCTGCTCATAAACCCAGTCAACTTCATCTGCAGAAGCTTCTCCAAAAGTTTCGAACTGTTCAACTTGTTGGCAAGCAAGCTCGTGACAATCTGGCGGTAATACATTTACTCCTGCGTTGGCACTGCCAACACCTAGTATAAATAACGAGGCTACTAAAAAAATTTTCATAATAAATTAATTTAAAGATTAATATCCTCAATATTAAGTATTAAGTATTAAGTATTAATAAAGCAAAAAAAACTTACATTTTTTAATCTTAAAACTTACTTTTAATAAAGTATTTTTCAATTGATTTTTCAGTAAACTCTATTATTCTGTTAAACTCCTTATCACCTTTATAAAATATTATTGTAGGAAGGTATTTAACATTATATTTCTCTATCATTTTTTTAGGTTCACTTTTACTATGATTTACATTTATAAGCTTAATATTTTTCTTTGGGACCTTTAGATAATCTAATACTTTAATAAATTTAGGCACCAGCACCTTGCTATCACTACACCAAGTTCCTAAGAATATTTTAAAAGTCATTTTATCAATCTCTTTTATATTTGCAAGTTCTAGTGAATCTACTTTATAATAATTATAAATTGGACTAAACCACTCTTCTTTATCCTTGAGCTCCTTGACTGTGACAGGACCATAATCATCAATTATTTTGCTCTGGGCATTAACAAAGTTAATCATTAATAATGCACATATACAGATAATTACTTTCATTACTTTAAGATTTTAGCTACAATTTACTAAAAATTATAAAAAATAACATATAATCTTTTAAATAAAACTCGATAAAGGAATAATTGCTAAATTTGCCGCGTATTGGATTTTTTTGTGTTATGATAGATGAAATAAAAAAACATATTGCATTGGTTAATGAGTTTACCTCAACAGAGCTAGACGCAATAGAAAGTTTTAGAATAAAATATTTAGGTAAAAAAGGATTGTTAAATGACTTTTTTGCTGAGTTTAAAAATGTGCCAAACGAACAAAAAAAGGAGTTTGGCCAAACTATAAATCAGTTAAAAAACGCTGCTACAGAAAAAGTAAATTCTTTAAAAGATGCTTTAGCTAGCACAACGGTTAGCGATAGTGTTTACGGAGATTTAACACGCCCAGGACAACCAATGTCTATTGGTGCAAGGCATCCTATATCTATAGTAAAAAATCAAATTATAGAGATTTTCTCTAGAATAGGATTTAATGTTTCTGAAGGCCCAGAGATTGAAGATGACTGGCACAATTTTACTGCACTTAACTTGCCAGAATATCACCCAGCAAGAGATATGCAAGACACCTTTTTTATACAAACCAATCCAGATGTTTTGTTGCGCACGCACACCTCATCTGTACAGGTAAGGTATATGGAAGACAACAAGCCACCTATACGTACAATTTCTCCGGGTAGAGTATACAGAAACGAAGCTATTTCTGCTCGTTCTCACTGCTTTTTTCACCAAATAGAAGGTTTGTATATAGATAAAGATGTTTCGTTTGCAGATTTAAAGCAAACATTACAATTTTTTACGACAGAGCTTTTTGGAAAATCTAAAATTCGTTTGCGTCCATCATATTTTCCATTTACAGAGCCTAGTGCAGAAGTAGATGTGTATTGGGGACTAGAAACAGAGTCTGACTATAAAATTACCAAAGGAACCGGTTGGTTAGAAATTGGTGGTTGTGGTATGGTAGATCCTAACGTACTTAAAAACTGTGGTATAGACCCAGAAGAATACTCTGGTTTTGCCTTTGGCGTTGGTATAGACCGTATTGCTATGTTATTACACCAAATTACAGATATTCGTTTATTAAGTGAAAACGATGTTCGCTTTTTAGAGCAATTTAAAAGTGCTTTGTAAAAACAACTTAAAGCTATAAATAGATGAAAAAAGACATCATAATACCAGTGATTAAAGATGTACACGTTGCTATTATACACGAGTTTAACAAGGAGTTTTTAGATAAAGAGTGGAATGTTTATGTAATTAACAACAAAACAGAAACCATAGAAATGGTTTTGGTTGTTTCTAAAGGGTATGATAATGATAGAATAACCTCTACAATGAGACATTCTATTGCTAAGCTAGATGGTAAATCTTATGCTAAAGTAGAAATGGTACAAGAAGATGTTTTACAATTAAACAACGAGTTTTTTGTAACTTTTTTTGCTGATAATAAGCTTTTTGAAAAGCGTTTTGTTTTTGAAAAAAATACGGTTAACGAAGCTAATTTAACTACAATTCCACTTATTGATAAGGATGGAGTTTTAGCAAAATAATAGCCTTAAGGAAACATACATTTGTCAGTTTTTAAGTTACATTCGCACTTTTTAAAATAAAAATTTTACCTATGGGCAATACTACTAAGTTTGATGAATTACAAGTTATTGGAGGAGAAGAGTGGTGTGTTTTTGAAGAACTAGGAATACCTGCTATAAAAGCGCGTGTAGACTCTGGCGCAAAAACATCTTCTATACAAGCTAATAATGTAAAAGTTTACAACAAGGGGGTAGAAGAATGGGTAAAATTTGAGGTAAACCCTATACAAGAAAACAGAAGTGTAACCATTACTTGTGAGGCTCCTTTAGTAGACCGTAGAACAGTAAAAAGTTCTGTTGGTATTTCTGAGGAACGCTTAGTGGTAAAAACCTCTATTAAATTAGGCAACAATATACATAGTGTAGAGCTTACGCTTGCCAACAGAGACACTATGGAATACCGTATGTTATTAGGTCGTGAGGCAATAAACCAACGCTACATTGTAAACCCTGCAGAAAGCTATTGTATGCAAAATTTTTCTGAAGAAGAAATTCAGAAAAAGTACGCATCTCATATGGCCGAAAAATCGGGGTTAACAATTGCATTATTAGCCAGTAATCCTAATTTATATAGTAATAAGAGAATTATAGAAGCTGGTGAAGCTAGAGGTCATGAAGTTGTTTTTTTAAATGTAGAAAACGCTTATATGAAACTAGATACAAAATCGCCACAAATACGTTACAGAGGTGGTAATGTTTTAAATAAGTTTGATGCTGTTATTCCAAGAATTAAGCCATCGGTTACATTTTATGGTTGCGCATTAATTAGACAGTTTGATAATCTTGGTGTGTATTGTTTAAACACAGCAGAAGCAATTACACAGTCTAGAGACAAATTATTTGCCTCTCAGTTATTTTCTAAAAACGATATTGACATTCCTATTACTGGTTTTGCAAAATCTCCAATGGACACCAAAGACCTTATACGTATGGTTAATGGGGCTCCGTTAATAATAAAATTATTAGAAAGCACACAAGGTAAAGGTGTTGTTTTAGCAGAAACAAATAAAGCAGCAGAGAGTGTTATTAATGCATTTAAAAGTGTACAAACAAACATTTTGGTACAAGAGTTTATTAAAGAAGCCAACGGCCAAGACATACGTTGTTTTGTGGTAAACGGAAAAGTTGTAGCATCTATGCAGCGCCAAGCTCAAAAAGGAGAATTTAGAGCTAATATTCACCAAGGTGGTGTTGCATCATTAATTAAAATAACGTCTGAGGAGCGCAAACTAGCAGTTAAAGCAGCAAAAATATTAAACTTAGCTGTTGCTGGGGTAGATATTATACGCTCTAATAAGGGCCCTTTATTGCTAGAGGTAAACTCTTCTCCTGGTTTAGAAGGCATAGAGTATGCAACTGGTTTAGATATTGCTAATGTGATGATTAGAGCTATTGAGAAAAAACTCAACTACACATCTAACTAAATAAAAGAAAAATAAAAAAGTCTAGTAAAATTTACTAGACTTTTTTATTTATAAACTCCAATTTTTAAAGGGATTTTTACTTAACTGAGAATTATAATATTTAATATCACCAGTAACCTCTTCTCCTAACCAGTTGGGTTTTACAAATTCCTCATCCTCATCTTTTAATTCTACTTCGGCTATAATTAAACCTTGGTTGTCACTAAAAAATTCATCAACTTCATACAAGTGGTTTGCTACAGTAACATTGTAACGTATTTTATCAATTACACCTTCTTCACATAACTTAAGCAATGCTTCTGCTTCTTTAACTGGTATTTGCTTTTCCCACTCAAACCTAGATGTTCCCGTGCTGTTAGATTTTCCTTTTATGGTTAAAAATCCATCATCGCCCTTTATTCTAACCCTAACAGTACGCTCTGGATCTGTATTTAAAAAACCTTGTACTATTCTTTTTTTAGAAATTGCTTCAGCTTTAAAAGCATCACTCTTTACTAAAAACTTACGTTCTATTTCTACCATTATTCCTCTCCTAATTCTTTAATCTTATCAGACTGTATTTTTATAGTACTTTCTTCATTATTTCCTAACCAAACCATAGCTTTTGCAATTGTTTCCGGATGTATGGGTCTGTATTTTTTTAAAGAACCAATTAGTAAAAACTGAAACACCTTAAAAAACTGTTTTGCCAACCACTCGCCCATTCTTTTCTCTTCTCTTTTTCCTGCAATTAAAGACGGTTGTAGTATATGTGTTTTTGGTATTTGTAACGCAATTACATCATTTTCCATTTGGCCTTTTATCTTATTATAAAAAACAGAACTAGATGCATTTGCACCTAAGGCAGATATAACCATATATGTACCAATACCATTTTCTTTGCATAATTTTGCGGCTTGTAGTGGTATGCCGTAATCTATATTTTTATATGTTTCTTTATTGGGTGTCTTGGCCTTAGTAGTTCCAATACAACAATACACCTCATCTGCAGTAAAACTACTTTTATGTTTTTCTAAATCTTGAAGGTCTACTATGTATTCGTCAATTTTTGGGTGAGTAAAACCACTTATAGATCTAGAAAATAGCTTTATTTTTGCATACGCATTATGGTGAGTTAATAAAGATACCAAAGCACTACCAGTTACACCGGTTGCACCTAAGACAATAGCTGTTTTTTCTTTTGTTTTCATCAACCTAAATATACCGTAAATTTGTGTATGACCAAGGATTTACCTTTACGAAAAATTATTCATGTAGATATGGATGCCTTTTACGCATCTGTAGAGCAGTTAGATAATCCTGAGCTTATTGGTAAGCCATTGGCTGTTGGCGGCGGCGAAAAAAGAGGTGTTGTTTCTGCGGCTAGTTATGAGGCTCGTAAATTTGGCGTACGCTCTGCTATGAGTGGCTATATGGCAAAACGTAATTGTCCAGATTTAATTTTTGTGCCACCCAGGTTTGCTAGGTATAAAGAGATATCACAAAAAATTAGAGCCATTTTTTACGACTATACAGATCTGGTAGAACCGCTTTCTTTAGACGAGGCTTATTTAGATGTTACGGTAAACAAAAAAGGGAATCCGTCTGCGTCATTACTTGCAAAAGAAATAAGAGAACGTATTTTTAATGAACTAGGACTTACCGCTTCTGCAGGCATATCTATAAATAAATTTATTGCCAAAGTTGCAAGTGATTACAACAAACCAAACGGACAAAAAACGGTTAACCCAGAAGAAGTTTTATCTTTTTTAGAAGAGTTAGAAATTAGAAAATTTTATGGTGTAGGTAAGGTTACCGCAGAAAAAATGTACAAAGTAGGCATATTTACCGGCTTAGATCTTAAAAATAAAACCTTAGAGTTTTTAGAAAATAATTTTGGTAAAAGTGGAGCCTACTACTACCACGTTGTTAGAGGCATACACAATAGCCCTGTAAAACCAAACCGAATACCAAAATCTGTTGGTGCAGAACGTACTTTTAATGAAAATTTAAGTAGTGAAATTTTTATGCTAGAACGATTAGAAAATATTGCTAGCGAATTAGAACGCCGACTTAAGAAAACCAAAATTGCGGGTAAAACAATTACTTTAAAAATTAAATATAGCGATTTTACTTTGCAGACAAGAAGTAAAACTATACCCTATTTTATTGCAGATAAAGATTTGATTTTAGAAATAGCAAAAGAATTACTATACCAAGAAAAGCTTGAAAATTCAGTTCGCTTATTAGGCATTTCATTAGCAAACCTAAATACTCCAGACAAGAAAAAACCAGAACAAGAAAGTATTAGCGTACAGTTAAAGTTTCTGTTTTAACTCTCTAATTTACAAAAAGTTTAACCTATTTTAACGCTTTACAAACAAATAATCTACTAATTTTGTAGGGTAAACAGATTTTTAATTAAAAATACAATAATATGGCTAGTTTAAGATTGGGTGATGAAGCACCAGATTTTACTGCAGACAGTTCTGTAGGAACAATAAATTTATACGATTATTTAGGTGATAGCTGGGGAATTCTTTTTTCTCATCCGGCAGATTTTACACCAGTTTGTACTACAGAATTAGGTACTGCTGCACAATTTAAAGATGAGTTTAACAAGCGCAATGTAAAAATGATTGCATTGAGCGTAGATGGTGCAGCTTCTCATAACGAGTGGATTAAAGATATTAACGAAGTACAAAATACTACAGTTACTTTTCCTATAATTGCAGATGAGGACAAAAAAGTATCTACGTTGTATGATATGATTCACCCAAACGCAGACAACCACTTAACAGTACGTTCTGTATTTATTATTGGCCCAGATAAAAAAGTAAAATTGACATTAACATACCCTGCATCTACAGGCCGTAATTTTTATGAGTTGTTGCGTGTAATAGACTCTTTACAACTTACAGCAAACCATAAAGTAGCTACACCTGCCAACTGGAAAAATGGAGAAAAAGTAGTTGTTAGTCCTGCTATTGCTACTAGTGATGCAGAAAAAATATTCTCTAAAGGTGTAGAAGAAATTAAACCTTATTTAAGGATGACACCAGACCCTACTGCCTAACAAGTTGTTTGTAATAAAAACCAGGCTCTAGTAGACATTTTTGTTTACTAGAGCTATTTTTTTGTAGTACATTTATGTTCCCTTAATTTTGTAACTATGGTATCTGCAGAGGAAAAATTAAAAGAACGAATTAAAGAACTCACCTGTTTGTATGACGTTACTTCTATTATAGTTAATTGCGATTATAATGAGATTGAAGTTGGTTTACAAGCCATTGTATCTTGTCTTAAAAATGCGTGGCAGTATATAGATGATACGTACGTTGTTCTTAAAACTAATGACTACCATATCATATCTAAAAAAGAACACACAGACTATGTTTTTTTAAGCTCAGCAATTACCCTTTTTAACAAAGAAATTGGAACTATAAAAGTTGGTTATCCGTCTAAAAAATACAGTGTTTTAGATTTTCTTGAAGAGGAACAACTACTACTAAACAATGTGTGCTTAGAGGTTGGTAATTTACTAGAACGTAAAGAAATTAAGGAGAACGAAATTTTAATAAAAAGGCAAGTAGAACAGTCTGATAGGTTGCGTATACTTGGTGAAATTACAGCTGGTATAGCGCACGAGTTAAATACACCACTTGCTAACATTTTAGGCTTTGCAGAGCTTTTAAAAGACCGCACCAAAGAAGATATGCAAGCAACTAAAGACGTAGACAAAATAATAAATAGTGCTATTTACTCTAGAGAAGTGGTAAAAAAATTAATGTTTTTTGCTTGCGAAATGCCACAACAAAAAAGTTTGGTTAATATTATTCCTATTTGTAAAGAAGCTATTGAGCTTTTAAAACCAATACTAAAAACAAAAAGTATTGCTTTTAACTTTACCTCTAGTAATCCTGAAATTGCTTTAAAAATAGACCGTATACAACTTACCCAAGTGCTATTTAACTTGGTTATAAATGCTATTTATTTTTCTGAGGAAAAAGGAATCATCAACCTAGAAATAAAAGACAAATCTACTACCGTAGAAATACATATTAAAGACCAAGGTAGTGGCATAGATCCTAAATTAGGTAACAAAATTTTTGAACCCTTTTTTACTACCAAACCAGTTGGTGATGGGTCTGGCTTAGGATTAAGCGTAGTGCACGGCATTGTTAAAAGTCATAAAGGAAACTTAAGCTATAGTGCTAATACACCTAAGGGAACTATATTTACTGTTACAATTCCTAAACTGTAAAAAATGGGGTTAGAAAAAGAAAATATTTTAATTGTAGATGACGATATTCATATACTAGAGCTTTTACAGCGTCATTTACAAGCTTTAAATTACCACGTATACAAGGCTGTGTCTGTTAAACAGGCTTTATACGTATTGCATGACTCTACTATAGATTTGTTAATTACAGACATACAAATGCCAGAGATTGATGGTCTGCAGTTACTAAAATACACGGCAGAACATTATCCAGAAATTCCTAAATTAGTTATTACTGGCTACCCCTCTGTAGATGATGCTATGAGTGTTATAAAATCTGGCGCTACAGATTACCTTACCAAACCTTTTACAAAAGAAGAATTAAAACAGGCAGTAAATAGGTCTTTAGAAAGTTCTAAAAAAACTAAAAAACCAAAGAAAAAAAAACAAACAGCTGTTTCTGGTTACGGACAAATGATTGGGCAGTCTACTGCTTTTGAAAAAGTAACTCAAATTATAGAGCGCGTAAAAAATAACAAGGCAACTGTTTTAATAGAGGGTGAAAGTGGCACAGGTAAAGAACTTGTGGCAAGAGCTATTCATTTTTCTGGTAAGTTTGCCAAACAGCCTTTTATTGCTGTTAACTGTGGCGCCATACCAGAAAACCTATTAGAGTCAGAACTTTTTGGGTATACAAAAGGTGCTTTTACAGGAGCTAACGAAAATAAAAATGGTTTTTTTCAGGCAGCAAATAATGGTACGTTGTTTTTAGATGAAATTGGCAACGCTTCTACTGCTGTACAAGCCAAATTACTAAGAGCATTACAAGAAAAAGAAATTACAAAAGTAGGCTCGCAAAAAGTAGAAAAAGTAGACTTGCGTATTATTGCTGCAACTAACAACAATTTACAAGAAGATATTGCTAATAAAAGATTTAGAGAAGATTTGTATTACAGGCTAACTGTAGTGCAAATAAACGTGCCGCCATTACGAGAAAGAAAATCTGATATTCCGCTACTGGTAGAACAGTTTTTAAGAAAATATGGTGTAGAATACAAAGACCGTTTATTACAAATTACAGATGATGCTTTAAAAATGTTACAAAGGTATCATTGGCAAGGCAATATTAGAGAGCTAGAAAATGTAATACAACGCGCTGTTATTATGAGCGATGGAAAAATTGACATAAAAGATTTTCCAGATTATTTAAAATACAAAATAGAATTTCCAGATGCTTCTTTTTCAAGCTTACAGCAAATGGAAAAAGACTACATTTTAAAAGTATTGGCTGCCACAAACAATAATAAAACAAAGGCAGCAGAAATTCTTCAAATAGACCGTAAAACTTTACGTCAAAAATTAAAATAAACACTGGGGTATTTTTCCCCAGCTGGGGCAATTCTCCTCACCCCATCTTTTCTTCAAAATTAATTGCAATCAAACAAACTACTGAATTACAGGTAGTTGCTATAAATATTTATTATTTAATCTTTTTAGGCACACAGCTTGCCAATACACACACGAGTAAGTTATTATAAAAATGATTTTAGATTTTTATAGTTGATTGATTGATTTGTCTACTTGGCTTTCTAAATGTTTAACTCAAGTGGTGTGGTTTTTTTGTGAAAGTCAAGTAGCATTTTAATGGTTAATAATAAAACAATGGTAAAAATAATAGAGAAGAGCCTCTGTTGCACTTGTAAGCACCAGATACATTGTGTACTAACAAAAAATAAAAGTTCTGTATACAACTGCAGTGAGTATCAACAGACAATAGGCCAGGACTTTAGTCCTAAAAAAGAAACCAGAAAAGAATTAGTTTTAAATTAAATATAATGATAGCAAAACAACAAAAAAAGTTGAAGCAAGGGATGCTAGATAATGTTATGCGACAATTTAATTATAGCGCAGATAACATAAACTTAAATCCTAATATTAGAAAAATATTAAGCATCACTAACAACGAGCTTGTTGTGCATTTTCCTGTAAAAATGGATAATGGAGATGTAGAGGTATTTACAGGTTATAGAGTACAACATAACAATGCGCTTGGCCCATATAAAGGTGGTTTACGTTATCACCCAACTGTAGATATAGATGCTGCCAGAGCTTTAGCTATGTGGATGACCTGGAAAACCTCTTTAGCAGGTTTGCCTTACGGTGGTGCCAAAGGTGGCATACAACTAGATCCTAGTAAATATTCACAAGCAGAACTAGAGCGCATTACTAGAAGATTTACTTACGCTTTAGGAGATAATATTGGTCCAGAATTAGATATTCCGGCACCAGATGTTAACACAAATCCGCAAACAATGGCGTGGATTTTAGATACATACATGTCTACAAAAGCACCATCAGAACGCTCTAAAAATATGCACGTTGTAACAGGAAAACCTGTAGGTGCCGGAGGCTCTGAAGGTAGAGACAGAGCTACAGGTTATGGTGTATTTTTAAGTATAAAATTTTGGGCAGAAAATAAAAAAGTAAGCCTAAAAGATAAAAAATACATTGTACAAGGTTTTGGTAATGTTGGTTACTGGACTTCTCATTTCTTAGAAAATGAAGGTGCCATTTTAGTTGGCGTACAAGATGCATCTGGCTCTATTATAAATGAAAACGGAATATCTGTTGAAGATTTATACAAGCATACTATGGAACACAATGGTGCTGTTGCAGGCTTTAATGATGCTACACCAATATTAAACGAAAACTTCTTTGGCATTAATTGCGATATCTGTGTACCAGCCGCTTTGGGTAACCAAATTACGGCAAATAACGCAGATAGTATTAAAGCTTTTTTAATTGCTGAAGGTGCCAACGGACCAACAGACGTAGAAGCTGAAAAAATATTACTAGAAAAAGGTGTTGCTATTATTCCAGATATTTTATGCAACTCTGGTGGTGTAATTGGTAGTTATTATGAATGGTTGCAGAATAGAAACGGAGAAATTTGGCAGCTAGATGAAGTATTAGAAAAAATGCATAAAAAGCTAAAAGAATCTTTTAATAAAGTAATGAAAACTGCTTTAGAAAAAGATATAGATATGCGTACTGCTGCTTTTAATATTGCCATAGAACGTTTAGAACAGGCTTATGTACAAAGAGGAATTTTTCCATAAATAACAGATAAGAAGATGAAATACGGAGGCTTAATTATTGAAAAAAAAGAATATGTGTTGTTAAAAAAATTGATGAACCTATCTGGTTATCATAAAGACGTAACATATAAAAAATCTATTGCTAAGCTTAATAACGAGCTAAAAACTGCTACTGTAAAAGACGAAAAAGATATGCCTACAGATGTTATTAGGTTTAACTCTATTGTAACTATTACCGCAGAAGAAGGATGGCAAAATAGTTTTCAATTAGTTAAGCCATCTGATAGTGATTTAAAAAACAAAAAATTATCTATTTTAACTCCTATGGGCACTGCCGTAATTGGTTACGCAAAAGGCGACACACTTTTATGGGAGTTCCCAGCAGGAGAAAAAACCCTTACGGTAACCAACGTAGAACAAAAAAATAATTATATAGATATAAATACTGTAGTATGAGTTCAAAATTGTTTTATAACCACGAGGAAGACGGCAGCATAATGATGAAAAAAGACAAGGAAGAGCTGCGCAATTGGATAAGCAACTTAGAGTTTATTGCTGAAGAATTAGGGTATTTAATAGAGATAGAAAAGCGCATTGCTAATCAAAAAACTATAAATCAAGAGCTGCAAAATTTACAAAAAGAAAATGCAGAGATGGTAGTAGAAATGCGTAGGTATAACAATACTGCACTTGGTAATTTAGAATGTGACACTGTAGAATGTGATGCTTTTTATCTTGAAAATCACGAAAGAAAAAGAAATGAATATTTGGCTTATGTACACAAATACAGAAAAACTAAAACCAAAACTTTTTCTCTGATTTTACTTAAAACCGCATAAACGAGATAAGAGGGTTTTTGTAAGTTAATCCTTCTTATTAAAACTAGGTTTTTGCATTTAGGCCTAGATAGAACACAACGGTGGGGGCTGTTGTGTTCTTTTTTATATACTTTTATACTTGTCTTCCGTCTAATAAATTTAAGGTTCTAGACCCATAAGCCGCATTTTTTTCTGAGTGTGTAACCTGTATAATTGTTACGCCTTCTTTATTTAACTCTTTAAAAATCTCCATAATTTCTTCTCCCTGCTTAGAGTTTAAATTACCTGTTGGCTCATCTGCCAAAATAAGTTTTGGACTAGAAATTAAGGCTCTTGCAATACCTACCAACTGCTGTTGACCACCACTAAGCTGACTAGGAAACAGGTTTTGTTTGCCTACAATATTAAATTTATCTAGCATATCTGCCACCAATGCTTTACGCTCAGACGAGCCATACTTTTTGTACAACAATGGCATTTCTAAGTTTTCATAAACGGTAAGCTCATCTAATAAATGATAGGCCTGAAAAACAAAACCAATGTACTGTTTATACAAGTTAGAGCGGTGTTTTTCTTTTAAATTATGTACAGAGTCTTCTAAAAAATTATATTCACCCTCATTAAATATATCTAGCATACCTATAATATTAAGTAAGGTAGATTTTCCTGAACCAGACGGCCCCATAATAGAAATAAACTCGCCTTCTTCTACTTTTAAATTAATGTCTTTTAGTAAAAATATTTTTTGTCCGCCAGACTGTACCCACTTGTATATATTGTTTAATTCTAATAACATAATTTGTATTTTATTCTGTTCGTAAACTTTTTATTGGATTTTTAGTAGATGACATGTAAGTGCGCACACCCATAATTAACATTGTAACTATTAGCATAACAACACCGCTAATTGCAAAAACCCACCAACTTAAACTAGTTTTATTTGCAAAGTCTTGCAACCAATAATCTATACCAAAATAGGCTATTGGCGCAGCAATTATAAATGCAATAGCAACCAAGCTTAAAAACTCTTTACTTAGCAACAGATTTAGTTCTAATAAAGATGCTCCTAATACTTTACGTATGCCTATTTCTTTGGTTCTGCGTTCTGTAGTATAAACCACAAGACCTAGTAAACCTAAACAGCTAATTGCAATAGCTAAACCTGTTGCCCAATTTAACAATACAGCAGTTTTACGTTCCTGGCTATAAAAGTTTTTTATAGTCTCATCCATAAAAATAAGTTCAAAAGGCTCATTTGTGTAAACACTGTTCCAAGCATTTTCTAACTTTTTAGTTGCATTAGATAAGTTTTCTCCGTTTACATTAGCAAAAGAAATATGAAATGTTTTAAATTTTCTGTTTGCTCCGCCTGTACCTACAAAAGCCAATGGTTTAATTCCTGTTTTTAAAGAACGCTGATTAAAATCTTTCATAACACCTACTATTTGGTGTTCTTCACCTTCACTTTTAATCATTTTCCCTATAGCATCGTTGGGATTTTTAAAACCTAATAAACGCAAGTACGTTTGGTTAATTACAAATTCTTTAATGCTATCATTGTTTTGCTTTCTCCCGGCAAGTAATTCAATTCCGTAGATATCTAAATAGTTTTTATCGCCATATAATAATTGTAGTTCTGTATGTACTGGTGCATTAGTTTCATCAAAATAACTAGTATTTGTTGCGCTAGTACTAAAAGATGCTGGCGGATATTCTGCTAAACTAACTTTGTTTACCTCTGGTATGGCTTCAATTTTAGTTAATAATCGTTGTTGTTTTTCTGGTGTCATAGTATACCAAGGAGCTCTAACAGATGCTATGGCTTCGGTTCTAAAACCCATATCTTTTTGCAATAAAAATGCTATTTGCTTACCCACTAAAAGCGTTGCTATTATAAAAACCTGTGCTATTATAAACTGAAAAACAGTTAAGTATTTACGTAATGATGTTTTATCATTAGAAGCTACAATTTGATTTTTTAGTACTGCTATTGGCTTAAAATGAGAGAGTACTACTGCCGGATAGAAACCAGATAATAATGTAACAACTAATAGTAATACAATAATAAATACAATAACTGTTGGCTCTGCAAACAGCTCTGAACTTAGACCTGCTGGTATATAGTTTGCAAATATATTTAACAGCCAAAAAGAAAGTGCTATGGACACAATTGCAGCACAAATGGTTAGTAAAAAGGTTTCTCCTAAAAACTGATAAATTAGTTGTTTTTTAGAGCCTCCTAGTGTTTTTCTAACACCAATTTCTTTAGCTCTTTGCGTTGCCTGTGCTGTATTTAAATTTATAAAGTTAATACTACCTAACAGCAGTAAAAAAAGAGCAATACAGCCTAAACTTATTAGTACCGATTTACTTGCTGGCTCCGAGTCAAAATCAAAAGTGTAATAGTTAGTATCAAAATGCATTTCTTGTAGTGGCTGCATATAAAACTTACGCTCATTACCAAACTCTTCTTCATTAGGGTCTTTATGTTCTTTTGCTAACTTATTTAGTGTAAGCTGTACATTTTTAGCACTAGAATTTTTAGCTATTTTTATAAACAATTGTGAAGCCGAGTTGGTTCCGTTCCAATTGCTACTTAATACAGCACTTGTCATATCTGACTGATGAGCTGTTTTTAATGATATAAACTCTTCAAAAACAATATCTGTACGCTCTGTAAAATTAGCTACCACACCAGTTACTTGCATATTTATGGTATCGTTATACACCATATTTGCGCCTATTATATCTGTATAAGCGGTATTGGGGAAATATTTTTTAGCTCTTTTTTCTGATAACACTAACTGATTTGGACTCTCTAGCGCACTTTCTTTAGAGCCAGCCAACCATTTATATTTAAATACATTAAAAAAACCTTTATCTGCATAAATTACATAATCTGGTCTTTTAAATGTTTTATCTGTTACTGTGTTTTTTATATGTAACGGATACGTAGTTAAAAAAGGGGCAACAGCAGCCAAACTAGCCGAATTTTGTTTTAAGGCATCAGCTAAAGGAACTGAAACTCCCGGATTATAAAAACTACCCTCTGGAGTTACAAACTCTGTTGTTACCCTGTATATATGATCTTTGTCTGGATGAAATTTATCAAAAGTAAAATCATAATACACCATTAAACCAATAACAAAAGACACGCTTAGGCCAATAGCCAAACTACTAATCTTAATTAAAGAAAAGAGTTTATTATTAAATAAGTTTCTAAACGCTATTTTAAAATAATTCTTAATCATAATTATTATTTTATAGAGTAAAATTTACTCCGTTCTTAAACTTTTTATTGGATTAGCTGTTGCTGCTTTTATTGCCTGAAAACTTACCGTTAATAGCGCTATTAAAATAGCACACATACCTGCTATAAAAAACACAAACCAGCTAATATTTACTCTAAAAGCAAACTCCTCTAACCATTGTTGCATTACAAAATACGCAACAGGAAAAGCCACTATTAAAGACACAGCTATTAACTTTAAAAAATCTTTAGATAACATTTGCGTTATGCCTACTACACTTGCGCCCAACACCTTGCGCACACCTATTTCTTTTTTACGTTGCTCTGCTGTAAATGCTGCCAAACCAAACAAGCCTAAACACGCTACAAAAATGGCTAGCAAACAAAATAACAATCCAACCTGTGCCATTTTACGATCTTGCGCATATAGCTGTTCCATATTTTTATCCAAGAACGTATAATCAAAACTAGAGTCTGGAGCAACCTTAGCATATACAGCTTCTAATTGTTTCATAGTACTTGTTATAGATGTACTATTAAAACGAACAAGCAAGTAAGGCTTGCCCTCAAACCTACTGTTATGAAAAGCATAAGCACCAATTGGTTTGTGTAAAGACTCAAAATTAAAATCGTCTACAACACCAATTATTGTAGCATCATCTCCCAACTGCATATCTACTTTTTTACCAATAGCTTCTTCTGGTGTTAAACCTAAGTATGCAATTGCTTTTTTATTTAAAACCACGTCTACAAGCGTATCGCCCTTTTGCTTCACGTTTGGTAATGTTTTACCTGCTAAAAGCTTTAATTGCAATACATCTAAAACGCTAGCATCTGCTACATTGGTTTGTATACTTTTTCCGTTTTCATCTTGGTCGTTTTTATGTAAAGATCTTCCACTTACATCCATACCAGGAAAACCCTGGGCAGAACCAACTTCTATAACCGAACTTAGTTTTTTAACCTCACTTGCTAAAGCCTGTTTGTTATTGTAAGTTTTAATTGCAGCTGTAGAAACAGCTACAACGTTTTGTGGCTTATAACCCAAGTCTTTATTTTTCATAAACTCTAACTGTTGGTACACAACTAATACACCCACAATTAAAACTACAGAAGCTGTAAACTGAAATACAACCAATGCTTTTCTAATAACTGCATTACTTACGGTTCTGTTTGCTGGTTTTAATATAGAACTAGGTGAAAATCCTGATAGATAAAAAGCAGGGTAAGAACCCGCCACCAATGTAGTTACCAACCAAACAACACATACACCAATAATAAAAGTTGGAGTTATTAAAAATTTATAATCTAAACTAGCACCTGTTATACTATTAAAAACAGGAATAATTGCAATAGATAGTGCAATACCAATACATAATGCAATTAAAGTTAGCAAACCTGTTTCTGCATAAAACCTAGCAACTAAACTTTTAGATGATGCTCCAAGCGTTTTATTTATACCCACATCTTTTGCTCTTTTTTGAGAGCGTGCTGTCATTAAATTCATATAATTAACGCAAGCAATAAGTAAAATAAGCAATGCTAAAAACGATAAGTTTTTAATTTCAGAAATACTACCAATTCTAGATGTGTATGTACTTGTGTAACCTTTAGAATATAAGTGCACCTCTGATAATGGCTGTAAAGAAAGTGTATACCATTGTCCTTGCTTGTCCACGTTTTTATCTAAAATTTGCTGCATTTGATTTTCTGAAGCCATTTTAGATGCATTGTCTTTTAATTGCACATAAGTCTCAAAACTAGAGTTGCTCCAGCTTGGTTCTTTAAAAAAGTATGTGGTACTAAATGATGCTATTAAATTACAATCTACCGTACTGTTTTTAGCAAAGTCTTCAAAAACACCCGTTACTTCTAATTCTGTTTTATCATCTACTTTTATAGTTTTCCCCATAGGGTCTATAGTTCCAAAGTATTTTTCTGCTGCACTTTTAGACAATACAACCGTATTAGGCCTAGTAATTGCAGAAGCAGGATCTCCTTTTATAAATTTAGTATCAAAAATTGAAAAAAGTTCCTGGTCACACCAAAACAGTCCTTTCTCTAAAAAATTATTATTGTTTGCTTTTATAAAGGCTGTTTCGCCAAAGCTGTGTTGCAACATTCTGGCTGCATATTTTATTGTAGGCAATTCTTCTTTTAAAGCTGGTGCAACTGCTGCCGGAGCTGTTGCCATAATTTCTTTATCAAAAGCATCTCCTGTGGTATTAACCAACACTCTGTATATATCTGAGTAGCTTTTATATTGTTTGTCAAAGCTTTTTTCAAAAGAAATAAAAGAGAAAAGTAGTATTGCTATTGTTAAGCCTATTGATAGTCCTAAAATATTTAATGCAGAAAACATCTTGTCCATTTTAAGACCTCTCCATGCTATTTTAATATGGTTTTTAAACATAATTTTTAGTCTTTACTGTATTTTTTGAATAGTTGCTTCGCCAATAATTAGACCTTTATTTAACTCCGGATTTCCTTGGTAAGCAACGGTTGCCTCACCGTAAGCCGTAACTTTTAATTTTTTAGAAACCTGTACGCGGTAACTACCCTCACCGTAAGCTGTAATTTTTGTGTTGTCATTTTTTATGCCTAAAGTGTTAATTTTAGTTTCTCCGTAAGCTGTAATTTTCAGGTTTTCTACACTACCTTTTTTTAGTTCTAAAAAGCTTTCTCCGTATATAGTAGCGTGCAATTCTTTAAGGTTTGTATCATTTATAAACACTTGTGATTCGCCATATATTTTTAATCGTAATTTATTTTGGGTAAACTGACTTTTACACACTATGGTTTCTTCTCCTCTTAAAGATAATTCTTCTATATTTTTATAGGTAATAACAGCTTTTACAACGGTACCTTTGTAGATAGACGTGCGCTGTTTGTAGCCATTTTTATTTGTTTTTTCGCTTTTAGTAAACTCTTTTGCCCCTTCTAAATATACACGTAAAGTTTTTCCAGAAACCTCAACATTTATCTTATGTTCTGCTACAGTGCTACTTTCAATTGCTACACTTTCTGTTTCTCCTTCTACAAAAGTTACTTGTATGTGCGGACTAATAATTACTTTATTAAATGCTGCTACTTTTTTTTCACTTACTTGTGCCCTAACACTCATAGTCATTACTACTAAAAAAAGTGCTGTTATTATTTTAATTTGATTGATTTTCATAGGTTCTATTTATTTTTTGATTGATGGTTTTATTCTGTTCGTAAGCTTTTTACTGGGTTAGATATTGCTGCTTTTATACTTTGATAGCTTACTGTTACAATTGAAATTGTAAGCACCAACATCGCAATTAAAATAAAAGACCATCCGTTAATTTCTATTCGGTATGAAAAATCTTCTAACCACTTTGTCATTACAAACCAAGCCAATGGTATAGCAATTACTATAGCTATTGCTACTAGTTTTAAAAAGTCTAATGTTAATTTGTACACAATGTTACTTATACTTGCTCCTAGCACTTTGCGTACTCCTATTTCTTTTATTCGCTTTTCTGCATTAAATGTTGCTAAACCAAATAACCCCAAACAAGCTATTAGTATAGATAAAATGGTAAAAGCAATAAATATTTTACCTAAACGCTCTTCTGCTTTATAAACATCGTTAAAAGAATCGTCTAAAAAATAATAATTAAATGGTTGTTCTGAAGCTACATTTGCCCATAAACCCTCTATACTTGCTATAGATTTAGCAAAATCTCCTTGACTTAGTTTTACTACTAATTTGCTACTTACTCTGCGGCTTAGCCTAAAGCTTACAGGGTCTATTGTATTACGTAATGTAGAGATATGAAAATCTTTAACCACGCCAATAACTTTATATTCTGTAGTATCAGAATCATCTACAAATACCATTCCAATAGCATCCGTTGGGTTAATTCCCAATCTGTTTAATGTTGTTTCATTTACTATAATAGCTGTAGAATCTGTTTTATACTTAGGGTCAAAATTTCTTCCTGCAACAAGATTTATACTTAAGGTAGGAATATAATCTTCATCTACATCCCATTTTTGCATTTGCACTACTGCGTCTTCAACAGCTCTTCCTTTTGCCGTAAAAGATTGGTCTGTTCTGTTAGATGGCGTTGGTAAAAAACTTGTTAACGACACACTTTTTACACTTGCTAATTTCTCTATTTCTTGTTTAAAAGATATTACTTGGTCACCAGCAGCATATACATCATCTAAAACCAGAACCTGTTCTTTGGTGTAACCAATATCTTTGCCTTTTATATATTGTAATTGTTGAAAAACCACCAATGTGCTGCCCATTAAAAACACAGAGATTGCAAATTGAAAAACAACCAATCCGTTTCTTATTTTTTCGCCAGTACCTGTTGTTTTGCCTCCTCCTTTTAATACGGTTACTGGTTTAAATTTTGACATAAAAAATGCCGGATAACTGCCAGAAAGTAATCCTAAAAACAGTGTGAAAACCAAAAGTGAAATCCAAAAAAACGGCTTTAAAAACGGAATTTCTATGCTTTTATTTGCTAAGTCATTAAAATATGGTAATGCTAAAAAAGTAAGCAAGACAGCAAAAATTAATGCTATAAAAGCCACCAAACCAGACTCTATTAAAAATTGCTTTATTAAATGGTATTTAGAAGAACCTAATGTTTTACGAACACCAACTTCTTTGGCTCTTTTAAGAGATTGAGCTGTAGAAAGATTCATAAAATTTACACTTGCTAAAACCACTAAAAACAAGCCTATAAATGATAAAATATAAATATTTTGTATGCTATTGTTGGGGTTTAATTCTGCTACACGGTCTGAGTGTAAGTGTATTTTACGTAGCGGTATAGTGCTAAAAACATAAGAATTACCCTCGCTTTTAAAGCGTTCTACCGTCATTGTAGGCGCAAATGTTTTTTGAGCATAGGGTACAACATAACTTGTAAATACATTTTGCAACCTTTTATTAAAACTAGCTATGTTAGTATTAGGGTTTAACTTTACAAAAGTGCTAAAGTTGTTGCTGCCCCAAGTAACTTCTTTTGCATTTGGGTTACTAGCCATAGACATAAGCATACTATAATCTCTTAAAAACGAATTTTTAGGAAAATCTTCTATAACTCCTGTTACCGTATATACCTCATCATTATCTAAAACTATTTGTTTACCTATTACTTGCTCTTCTGTAAAAAGTGTTTTTGCTGTAGATTTACTAATTACAATAGTATTTGGCTCTTGTAATGCTGTTTCTGTATTACCTTGTAATAAGCCTAGTCCAAACATTTTAAAAAAAGAAGGATCTGCAAAAGCATTGACATTAACTTTTATATTTTTAGTAGAGTTTGCTTGGCGCACCAACATTCCGCCCCAACCTCTTAACCTTGTTGCTAGCTGTACTTCTGAGTATTCTTTTTCTAAAACTGATGCCATTGGTGGCGTTACAACAGCTAAATTATTAGAAGATGTTCCAAACTTTATATCTGCATTTATTCTATGAATTAGTGCTTCATCTGCAAACATTTTATCATAACTAAGCTCATCATAAATATATAATGAAATTAGTAGCGCTCCTGCAACACCTATAGCTAAGCCAAATACATTTAAAAATGTAAAAAACAGGTTATTTTTTAAATTACGCCATGCTATTTTTAATTGATTTTTAAACATAATTTTTATTCTTTACTGTTCGTTTTTTGATTTGATGCTTACTAATATTCTAATTCTGTGCCAAAAACACAAGGTACTGATTATTAATATCTTACACTTAATTTAGGATTCAAAAAATTTGAAAGTGTCTAAATTTTTTACACTAAGTGTCCATAATTTGTACGTTAAAAAAAGAGTTATTCTGTTCGTAAACTTTTAACCGGGTTTGCTATTGCAGACTTTATAGACTGAAAACCAACAGTTACAATTGTTATTAGCATTGCAAAACCACCTGCCAATAAAAATACCCACCATTTAATTTCAATTTTATAAGTAAAATCTTGTAGCCAATTTTGCATAAAGTAATATGCTATTGGAGATGCAATTACAAATGCAACCAATACCAGCTTTAAAAAATCTTTGGTTAATAATTGTACAACAGATTTTACACTGGCACCTAAAACTTTACGTATCCCAATTTCTTTCTTCTTTTGCTCTGCAACGTAAGACACTAAACCAAACAATCCTAAACAACTAATTAAGATGGCCAAAATACTAAAGGCTATAGATATTTTAGATAATTTTTGCTCTTCTGCGTATAACCTTTCTGTTTCTTTATCTACAAAAACATACTCAAACGGTGCATACGGATTCACTTTTTTCCAGTTGGCCTCTAAACCGCTCAAAACACTTTTTATGTTGCTGGTTTCTAACCTTGCAACGATCCAGTCTGGCTCTGTTTCACTATATATAAGCATAGGAGAAATTACCTGTTTAAAATCTTCAAAATGAAAATTCTCTGTTACACCTACTACTTCATATTCTTCTGTTTCACTACCATAACTACTTATAATTTTTGCTGCTAAGGCATTTTCTATATCAATATTAAAAGCCTCTAGCGTTGCCATATTTACTAATATACCTGTGGAGTCTGTTGCTCTAAGCTTACGACCTTTAATAATTTTAGTGCCAATTGTTTCTAAATAATTAGGAGTAATACCATTGTAATATACAGAAGTTAGGTTATCATCATCCTGACTAGGTAAACGCATTGCCAAATCGCCCATAATAGATCTAGATGGATAATTGTTACTCCCTGTAACAGAACTAACACCAGGTACTCCTTGTAACTGTGATTGTATAGCACTATAGTTTTGTTGTAATTCTTGGGTTCCTAAACGTATAGCTAACAAATTGTCTTTGTTAAAGCCTAAATCTTTTTGTTTAGCAAACTTTAATTGTTGTGACACTATAATAACACTAACCGTTAAAACTATTGACACTACAAACTGAAAAACAACCAAACCACGCCTTAACAAACCATTATTAGACTGTAATTCTGTTGCCCCTTTTAGCACTTTAGACGGCTTAAAAGAAGACAATACCAATGCGGGGTAAATACCTGCTATTAAACCTGTTAACAAACCCATAGATCCCAACAATAATAAAATTTTAAGGTTTAGTATGTGTTCTGGCTCTATGTTGCCACCTGTTAATACATTAGCTACCGGAAGCAATAATAAAACTATAGGTATGCTAATAAATACTGCTAAAAATGCAATTAAAATAGACTCACTTAAAAATTGCTTTACCAAAGAACTTTTTTGTGCTCCAATGGCTTTTCTTACCCCTATTTCTTTTGCTCTTTTACTTGCCCTTGCAGTACTTAAATTAATAAAATTTACACAAGCAACTAGTTGTACTATAAAGGCTAAAAATAGCAACGCATACAAATACTCAATGTTAGAAACTTCTTCAATTTGCTTGTCTATTCCTTTAGAGTGTAAATGAATATCTGTAACAGATTGTAGTAACAATTTTTTATCAAACCCCATATCAGCTAAATCGTTTCCTCCACGATCTAACATAAACTTCGGCAACTTTTTTTCTAAACTAGCCTTACTAACATTGGCACCAAGTTTAATATAAGTATATGCAAAGTTTTGTGTTGCAAAATTAGTTATGTTATTAGCATATTCGCCAATACCAGGCGAGTTCATGCACAGTATGTAATTAGGATTTAAGTGGGTTGGGTTAGCTGGTTCATTAAAAACTCCAGTAATGGTTGCGTTAAATTGATCTTCTCCTGCACCAATAACCAATGTTTTATTTATAATTTGATTTTCATCTTGAAATAATTTTGAAGCTAATTTTTTAGATAAAACAATACTATTTGGCTTTTCTAAGGCTGTGGCTAAATTACCTTCTGTAGCTGTATAATTAAAAAATTTAAAAAAAGTAGAATCGGCTACATACCCCTTACTCTCATAATAACTTTGGTTATTTTTAGGGTTACGAATAAGTGCTTCTTCTCCAGACCCAAAATAAACAACTCTACAAGCATCTACCACCTCAGGAAAATCTTCTTTTAAAGCAAAAGCTATTGGCGGACTACTTGTAGCTACGTCTGCATTTATACTGTTATTGCCTTTTGTTTTTATTTTAGTACGTATTCTGTATATAGAAGCTGCATCTTTATGTTGCGTATCATATCCAAATTGTGCATTAACATATGATATTATAATTAAACAGCATATTGTACCTACAGTAAGACTAAGAATATTTATACCTGTTTGTAACGGATTTTTTTTAAGACTACGCCACGCTATTTTTAATTGATTTTTAAACATAACTTTTTATTTTTTTTGATTGATGATGTGTTACTCTGTACGCAAGCTTTTTACAGGGTTATTTACAGCTGCTTTTATTGCCTGAAAACTTACAGTTAACATAGCAATTGTAATGGCCCCTAAGCCTGCCAAAGCAAACATCCACCATTGTATGTTTATGCGGTAAGCATAACTTTGTAACCAGCTAGACATTGCCCACCAAGCCAACGGTATGGCTATAGCAATAGACAAGAGTACTAGCCTAATAAAATCTTTAGAAAGTAGGTTTACTATATTAGCTACGCTAGCTCCTAGAACTTTACGTACACCAATTTCTTTACTTCTTTGTTCTGATGTGTATGCGGCTAAGCCAAACAAACCTAAACAAGAGATAAGTATGGCCAATATTGCAAATAGTTTAGATAATGTGCCTACCAACATTTCGCTTTTAAACTTTTGGTTAAATGCATCGTCTACAAACTCATACTCAAACGGAAAAGCTGTGTTGTTTTTTTGCATAACACCTGCCATTGCTGCTATAGCTTTTTTAGTATCTGCAGATTTGGCAATACGCACATACATATATTGTGCCTCTGTAGGTGCGTTAAGAAAAATTACAGGATCGCTCTTCCCGTACATATCACCATATAAAAAGTCTTTAACTACACCAACAACATTGTATTTGTCTTCTCCAAAATAGATGCTTTTACCTACAGCAGATACTGGGTCTATTAGTTTAGCAAACGACTCTGTTATTATAAAATTTACACTGTCTAGTTCTGGTTTTTGCTTAAAGTTTCTTCCATCAATAACCTCCATACCTGCAGTAGAAAGAAAATCTGAATTTATATACCTAAATGATATAAGCATTTCATTGTTTTCATCTGCCATACCAGACCAAGTTGCTCCAGACCCATTATTACCTATAGATAATGTGTTGTAACTGTTTAAACCTACATTACTTATTAAGCCTGAGGCAAGCATCTGTTGCTTTATAGCAGTATAATTTTTAACCATATCACCCCTTACACTCATTGTAACAAGGTTTGCTTTATTATACCCTAACTGTCTGTTTTTTACATGTTGTACTTGCTTATACACCACTATAGTGCATATTATTAATATTATTGATGCTGCAAATTGGGTTACCACAAGGCCTTTTCTAATAAAAACAGATCCTTTTTGGTTGCTACTAATACCTTTTAAAACTGTTACAGGTAAAAATGAAGACAAATAAAATGCTGGATAGCAGCCTGCAAAAACACCACAAAAAATAGTTATACCAAGTAAAACTAACCAATGTAAAGGATTGGCTAACCCCATTACCAATTGCTTTTCTATAATGATATTAAATTGTGGCAATACTAAAAATATTAGTAATACGCTTACCAATGTAGCTATTGCAGAAATAACTAAAGATTCTGTTACAAACTGAAAAATTAAACGTTTACGACCAGCTCCTAAAACTTTACGCACACCAACCTCATTAGCTCTTTTAGCACTACGTGCCGTAGAAAGATTCATAAAATTAATACAGGCAATTATTAAGATAATCCAAGCAATTACAGAGAATAAATTCACATACACTATTCTACCTCCTACTTGCACTCCGCCTTCAAAATTATCACGTAAACGCCAGTCTAGCATACTATGCATAAAGGCATAAGTATCACTATCTTCTACTTTTGTTTGTAAAAACTTTTTTACAGCTGTATTTACAACTGCTGCATCTACTTTTTGGTCTAATTGTATATACGTGTCTACAGAGTTATTTCCCCAAGCATTTAAATAATCTTTGTCTTTAGCGTATGCATCAAAAGACGCTAGCCAATCAAAATTTACAGTAACATTTTTAGGAAAATCTACAACAACACCTGTAACGGTATAACTGTATTTATTGTCTAGTTCTATGGTTCTACCAACCGCATTGTTGCCAGCTCCAAATAATTGTGATGCTGTTTCATTGGTAAGTATTATGGCGTCTGTATCTTCCAATGCTGTGTTTGCATCTCCTTGTATAAATTCTAAACTAAAAATGTCTAAAAAATCTGAATCTACATAACTCCCTTTTTTATATAAAGACTTGTCTCCTTGTTTAAAAAGTCGTTCTTCATCTCTATACCTAGTAGCATTTATAATCCCAGGAACTTCCTTTTTTAAAGCTTCTGCTAAAGGTCCGGGAGTAGAAGTAAATGTACGCCACTCACCATTATATTGTTGGTTGGTTGGCAAATAATACACCTGCTCTTTATTAGGAAAAACTGCGTCGTAGTTTACCTCATCTTCTACCCATAAAAAAATAAGACTGGCACAGGTAATCCCCATTGCTAACCCAAAAATATTGAGAAAACTATAGCCTTTATTTTTTAACAAGCTCCTAAACGCAATTTTAAAATAATTTTTGAACATGGTGATTGACTATTTTGATTGATTGATTGATTGATTGATGATGAACTCTGCTTATTTTACTACTGCCTCAAAAGGTTTATTATGACTTTCGGTTACTATTTGGCCGTCAAAAAGATTTACAACTCTGTGTGCGTAATGCGAGTCTCTATCTGAGTGTGTTACCATTACTATAGTTGTACCTTCTTGGTTTAGTTCTGTTAGCAAATTCATTACTTCTATTCCGTTTTTAGAATCTAAGTTACCTGTTGGCTCATCTGCTAGTATTAATTTTGGATTTGTAACTACAGCTCTTGCAATGGCTACACGTTGTTGCTGCCCACCAGATAATTGCTGTGGAAAATGCTTTTCTCTATGTGCTATTTTCATACGTTCTAGAACTGCTCTTACTTTTTGTTTGCGCTCTGCCTTATCCATTTTTAAATAGATTAATGGCAATTCTACGTTTTCAAAAACAGTAAGCTCGTCTATTAAATTAAAACTCTGAAATACGAACCCTAAATTACCTTTACGCAAACCTGTACGTTGGTTTTCTTTTAAACCACCTACTTCATGACCTGCAAATTGGTAACTACCGTCTGATGGATTGTCTAACATACCTATTATATTTAGTAAGGTAGATTTACCACAACCAGATGGCCCCATTATGGCTACAAACTCGCCTTGGCCTACATTTAAGTTTACACTGTTTAGTGCCAAAGTTTCTACTTCTTCGGTTCTAAAGCTTTTTTTAAGGTCTTTTATTTGTATCATTTTTGATTGATTTTTTATCCTCCCTATACCCTCTAAAGGAGGGAGTTAGTTGCGAATTAATTATTTATTTTATGTGTTAGGGATTGTAGTGTAAATCCTTTTTTTTCTTCTTAAAAAAGATTGCAACGTAAAGCCCGCCCGAAGGGAACACCCTATTTTAAAACTATTTTTTCTGCTTCTCCAAAACTATCGTAATTAGAGGTTATTACATTTTCACCTGCCTGCAAGCCTTCTAAAACTTCGTAATATTTAGAGTTTTGCTTGCCTATTCTTATGTTGCGTTTTAAAGCTTCGCCACCATCTGGATTTACTACAAAAATCCACTGTCCGCCTGTACTTTGAAAAAAGCTACCTTTAGATACCAAAAGCGCATCTGAAGAGGCTCCTAATTGTAGTTTTACATTAAAGCTTTGTCCTGCTCTTATGTTTTCTGGTTTTTCTGATGTAAATACTAGATCTACTTTAAATTTACCACCGCGAACTTCTGGGTATACTTTGCGTAAACGCAGATTATACGTTTTTCCATTGCGCTCAAAAGAGGCATTTAAATCTCTTTTTACACGGTCTATGTAATGCTCATCTATCTCGGCTTCTATTTTATAATCTGTTAGTACATTTATTTGCCCTATACGCTGACCTTGGTTTATACTTTGACCAATTTCTGCATCTAAAAATCCTAATTGACCATCTGCTGGCGCACGCACATTTAGGTGATCTAGACGCTCGTAAACCATAGATAATGTTTTTTGCATTCTGTTTAAATCTGTGTCTAAACCAGCAAGTGATGTATTACGCATTTTATCGTCTTGCTCTGTCTGTATTTTTACAATATCATGTTGTTTTAAAGATAGCTCGTAGTTCTCTTTTGCGGTTAAAAATGCTTCTTTAGAGATTAACCCGTCATTGTAAAGCTCTTGGTTTTGCTCGTAATTACGCTTTAAACGGGTTAACTCATAAGATGTGGTTGCTAAAGATTTACGACCTTCTACTTGTCTAGAATCAAAGGTTAGTTTGGTAGATCTTAAATCGTTTTGTTTTAGCGCAAGGTTACTCTCACTTGCTAAAATTTGCTCGTATAGATTACTATTTTCTAGCCTTAGAATAATGTCGCCTTTTTTTACCATTGCGCCTTCTTCTATCAATTTTTCGGTAACTCTACCGCCTTCATAAGCGTCCATATAAATGGTTGCTATTGGTGCTGCACTACCATTAATTGTAATGTAATCGTCGAACTTACCTTGAGTTACTTCTGCTATAGATAATTTGTCTTTCTCTGTTCTAAAAGTAGCTACAGAATTACTCCAAATTATTTTGTATGCTGCAAAAGCAACTACTAGTCCAATAGCAATGTATGCATAGTGTTTTGGACGTAATCCTTTTCTTTTTTCTAATTGAATATCCATCTATATTGTAATTGTTAGTTTATGGTAAATACTGGTAATCCTTGATAAAAAGCCAATGTACTTTGGTTTACTTTTAATCTTATTTGCACTTGTAAATTCTCGTTTTTTGCGGTAGTGTACAATACTTTTGCTTGGTACAACTCTACAGCAGAAATCATCTCTTTCTCGTATTTTTTCTGTGCTATAGAAAAGCTAAGCTCTTGTGCTTTTAGTTTTTGTATGCTTTGTAAATTCTCGATCTCTAAAGCACTTTTTTCTTGTACCAATTGTTGTATTAGTTTGTACAACTCTTGCTCTTGAATTTTTAAATTATTCTCTGCTTGTTGCAATGCTATTTTTTGTTGCTTTACTTGCGATCTTCCAGACCATTTATTACTAATTGGTATGTTCACAGATACACCAATAGATCTAGATGCATTATCTCTTATTTGGTTTTTAAATGATATTATTTCTCTGCTAATATCGTCTATATTTGTCTCGTAATATCCTGTGCCGTAACCTGCAAAAAGTGATATTGAAGGGTACAAACCCCCTCTAGCAATGGCTACTTCTTTCTCTGCTGCCTTTACACGCAATTGTCCAGATTTTATGCTTGGCAAAAATGCTTGTGCTTTTGTATAAACAGAATCTGTTTTTGTTGTTTCAACTAGATTCTCTTGTATATCTAACACATCTGTTTTTAAATCTATTGTAGACACGCCTTCTAAATTCATTTCTTGTATTAAATTTAGTTTTGCTGCTGCTAATTGGTTTTCGGCTTGTGTAACTGCTAACTTATCTGTTAATAAAACAGATTCTGCCTCGTACATATCTGCCTGCGCTATTAACCCTAATTCTAATTGTTTTTTTACAAACGCATAGTTGGTGTCTGATATACTTACTTGTTCTTCTGTAATTTCTAACAAACCTTGGTAAAATCTTATATCGTAAAAAGCAGACATTACTCTAAATGCCAATAAATACTTCTGTTGTTGCGCATCTTCTTGTACAGCTTTATAAATATACTTTGTTGCTTTAATTGTATTTACTCTTTGGAAACCTCTAAAAATATCTATAGAAGAATTTAACCCGTAATTATTAGAAAAGAAATCTGTATCTATTATATTGTTATTATTAGGATCTGTAGATCTACCATATCTAATAACATAATCTGCAGAACCATTAATGCTAGGCAACAAATTACGTATAGCTTGTTTGTGTGTTTCTTTACTAGATGCAACAGTATAAGCTTGGTTATTTAATTCTAAGTTATGAGAAACTGCATAGTTAATACACTCGTCTAAAGACCAACTTTGTTGTGCTTTAATTGGCAAACTAACCAGTAATAGCAAAAATAGAATATGTGTTATTTTTAAGTTCATAATTTTATTGTGTGCCAAAACTAAAGCTATTGTTGTGCCAAAAACACAAATTGCTAAAAAACAATGCTTTAACTCCTAAAAACTAAATGTACAAATATGTAAGTGTAAAATATATATACAAATAATGTCAATTTTTTTTACACTTTTAAAATACTAAGACATATCATTTGTAATTTTAAACTATACAAGTTATTACATAGCTGCTACCAACCAAAACAATTTTATAATGCAAAAAGGTAAAGTATTAATCGTAGACGACAATAAAAGTGTGCTAAGTGCATTAGAGATTTTATTGCAATTTGAATATGAAAAGGTCGATACACTTGGTAACCCTAACCTTTTATCTTCTTTTAAAAATTTAGAAGATTATGATATTGTTTTACTAGATATGAATTTTTCTGCAGGTGTAAATACCGGTAATGAAGGTTTGTATTGGAACAGAGAAATTAAAAAACGTGCACCCCATATTTCTGTAATTATGATGACTGCTTATGGTGCAATAGACCTTGCTGTACAAGCATTAAAGGAAGGTGCAACAGATTTTATTTTAAAACCTTGGAATAATGACAAGTTGCTTGCTACATTAAAATCTGCTTACCAGTTACGTAAATCTCAAAAAGAAGTTTCTATATTAAAAGAGAAAGAGAGTTCTTTAAAGCAGGTTATTAACCAGAATAAAAACTACATCATTGGTAATTCTAAAGCATTAACCTCTGTTCTAAACCTAGTACAAAAAGTAGCTAAAACAGACGTAAATGTATTGGTAACCGGAGAAAACGGAACAGGTAAAGAATTAATAGCAAGAGAACTACATAACTTATCTAACCGTAAAAATGAGGTTTTTATAGGGGTTGATATGGGTTCTATATCTGAAACCTTGTTTGAAAGTGAACTTTTTGGGCACACCAAAGGGGCTTTTACAGATGCCAAAGAAGATAGAGCTGGTAAGTTTGAAGCTGCAAATGGCGGAACCTTATTTTTAGATGAAATAGGAAACCTAAGCTTACAAACTCAGGCTAAACTACTATCTGCTATACAAAACAGAGTTGTGGTGCGTGTAGGCTCTAACAAACCTATACCTGTAGATATACGCTTAATTTGTGCCACCAATTGCAATCTAGAAAAAATGGTTGCTGATGGTCTTTTTCGAGAAGATTTAGTATACCGTATAAATACCATACACGTTCAAGTACCTGCACTTAGAGAAAGAGATGGCGACATTTTAATTTTGGCCGATTTTTACCTCACTAAATTTATGACTAAATATGGCAAACTTGGTTTGCGTATTAATAACCTTGCACAAGAAAAATTACTAGCATATAGTTGGCCTGGTAATGTTAGAGAATTACAACATACTATGGAAAGAGCTGTTATTTTATGCGATGGAAGCGTGCTAAAACCAACCGACTTTATTTTAAATGAAAAAGGAACACCTACATTAGATACTGCAAATGTTACCTTATCAGAAATGGAATTACTACTTATTAACGATGCTCTAAAAAAGCACGACGGTAATTATAGTGCTGCAGCAAACCAACTAGGAATTTCTAGACAAACATTGTATAACAAAATTAAAAAATCTGAAAATGGCGAGTAAAAGTTTCTATTTTCAGTTAGTTCTTAGGGTTATCTTTATTACACTTTCTGCCATTGGACTAGCCTATTTTGGTGTGCAAAAAGAGTACATTATTGCTGCTGTATTTTTAATTGTTTTGGTTTTACTAACCGCATATTTAATAAAATATGTAAACCATACCAATCGTAAAATTGCATACTTTTTTGAGTCTATAAAAAATGAAGATTTTACGTTGCGTTTTCCTGAGTATGAAAATGTAAAATCTTTAAAAGAACTTAATCGCAGTCTTAACATGCTTAATGCTATGATACATAAAGTACATGTTAAAAACCAAGTACAAGAAAAATACTATCAGGAAATACTTAAACACGCAGATATTGGTATTTTAACCATTAATAGCAAAGGACACATTTTATTTGCTAACCCTAGAGTAGAACATTTACTAAATTACAAACCGCTAAACCATATTAAACAGCTAGAGCAAGTAGATAAAAAATTATACGATTTGTTTGCCAAGCTAGAGCCTTTTCAACGTAAATTAATAGAGTTAACTAACGAAAGAGAGAAAATACAACTTACCTTAAAATCTACTACTGTTACACTAGACAACCAAAATTTATTATTGGTAGTTGTACAAGATATACAAAGAGAGTTAGAAGAAAAAGAGGCCGATTCATGGGAAAAACTTATACGAGTTTTAACCCACGAAATTATGAATACTATAGCGCCAATAACATCAATATCTGAATCTATTTTAAATTATTACAAAAAAGAAGACGGATTAATACCACTTGAGGAATTAACTGAAAAACACATACAAAACACCTCTAAAGGCTTAGCTGTTGTAAAAGAACAAGGAAATAACTTAATGGACTTTGTACAAAGTTATCGTAGTTTTTTAAGTATTCCGGCACCAGACAAAAGTCTTGTAAAAGCAGAACAATTAATACACAAAGTGTTTGTGCTAATAGATCAGGAAAACCAGAATATCAATATTAATTTTTCATCTAATTTAACAACAGAAAACTTAGAGTTTTTTATAGATGAAAAACAAATTACTCAAGTACTTTTAAACTTATGTAAAAATGCAGTACAATCTATAGGCGAACAAGAGAACGGAAATATTACTGTTACCGCTGGCATCACAAATCAAAAAGAAAAATTTATTACAGTTACTGATAATGGCCCTGGTATTCCTCCAGAATTAATAGATGAGATTTTTATTCCGTTTTTTACAACCAAAAATACCGGAACTGGAATTGGACTTAGTTTGTCTAAACAGATCTTAAGATTACACGGCGGAAGCTTAAAATTAAGAAGTACTCCAAACCAAGAAACAGTTTTTACATTGTTGTTTTAAACTTAATCTATTAAAGTATTCTAAGTATGCATCTTAAGTAAAGTTACGTGGTTGCCAATATTTAAAACCAAAAGTAAGCAACAATAGCTTATTGTTTAAATAAATCTTTAAATTGATAAAACACCCTTTCAAGCAATCTCAAATCCTCGGTGATAATTTCTGCCGTTCCTTGCATTTCTTGCTTAAATTCAATCTCTATATTATGTGTTGTCACCAATTTGTTAGGCAATGATACATCTAAAAGGTACAAACCTTCAGTGTTTGGAATAAGTGAAATATTTTTGACGTTCCCCTTAAGTATACCGTACTCATTATCTGGATAACTACTTAATCTAATATTCACATCTTGCCCTACTTTTACTTTTCCTGAATTCAATGCAGAAGCACGAACTTTACAAATATAAGATGAATGGTCTTTGGGTATTATTGTAAAAACAAAATCGCCTCTATTAATAGTTTGATTTTGACTCCAAATTTTCATAAATGATACTTCTCCTTCAATGTTCGATTTAAATAAGTATTTCAATTCCCAATCTTTAAGCGCTGTTTTTAATTGATCTAAAGATTGGATTACTTTTTTAAGTAGATTAATCTCGTTTCTAGTGTTTTCAATTGATGTCTGTTTTTTTAAATTATTAGTGCTACTAATATTTTCTTTAATCTGAGAAATAGAAACATTTATGTTTTTATAGTTTCTTTTCGACTGTAAATATTCTAATTTTTTATTTTCAAATTCTTGTGCAGAAATAACACCTTTATTAAATAAAGTTTCTGTTCGATCTAAGTCCTTTAGTCTAAATAGTAATTCTTCCTCATTTAAATCTTTTTGATTTTTTAGTGTTTCTAGCCTATATCTTAACTGCGATAATGTATAACTGCTAGTCAAATCATTATTCAAAAATGATCGCGATTCTTTATTTAAAGCATATTGGATATAATTATTTTCAAACAAAGAGAATTCTCTTTCAATATCTCCTAAAAAAAGCATAGGCAACTCATTTAAAGGTAAGTAAAACGAATATTGATTTATTTTTAAAGTATCTAAAATAGATTTTAAATATAATATATCTTTATAGTTTGCCGTATTCTCAATTAAAGCTAAGGGCATATTTTCTGTTACCTCTTGATAATTATTTACAAATAAAGAATCAATTTTACCTGACACATTCGCGAATTCCTTTTGTGGTGGAATTTCAGTAGTCAATATTGCTTCTGCCGTAATAATATCTGGGTATTTTATTAACCATGCTAGAAATAAAATAATTATTATAAAAGTAAAAAGTATAGTATTACCCCATCTAAATAACCTTCTTGGCGGTGTAGTTAGTACATCTTTTACTTCCTCACTATATATGTTTAATTCGTCGTTTTTTAAGGTATCCATATTAACTCCCTAGCTCTAATTGGTTTTTTACCAACTCATAATACTTACCTTTTTTCATAGATAATGTTTTATGGTTTCCTTGTTCTACTATTTCTCCGTTTTCTAAAACAATTATATTATCGGCGTTTTTAACTGTGCTCAAACGATGTGCAATAATAATGGAGGTTCTATTTTTAATAAAATCATTAAGATTTTCCATTATAACTTTTTCATTGTTTGCATCTAATGCGCTTGTAGCCTCATCAAAGAAGATAAAAGAAGGATTTTTATAAACAGCTCTAGCAATCATAAGTCGTTGTTCTTGACCACCACTTAATCGTATTCCAGATGTTCCTAATTCAGTGTTATATTTGTTAGGTAATCGCTCTATAAACTCCTGAATATTTGAAATAGAAGCTGCCGTTTTTAGTTGCTTTCTATCAATTATCTCATTTTGTTCAGATTCTGAAATATTACCTGCTACTGTATCATTAAATATAAAAGTATCTTGCATAACTGCACCACAATTCATCCGCCAAAAATCATTATGAATATTATTCAAATCATTGTAACCCACTAATATTGATCCTTTTGTTGGCTTATGAAATTTGAGAAGTAATTTTACGAGTGTAGTTTTACCGCTTCCACTAGCCCCAACAATAGCAGTAGTTTTACCTTCTGGAAATATACAATTTAAGTTCTTTAATACATAAGGTGTGGATTTACCTCCGTAACGAAAAGATAAATCCTTTATAATAATATCCTTATTAGTTGGAAGTTCTTTTGCCTTATTATCTTTTAGTTCATCTTCATCTTTTTTTGTGTGTACTTGCATTAAGCGTTCTAAACTTATTTTTGCATCTTGCCAAACTTGAATAAAACCAATAAAACTACTTAAAGGTGTATTTAACTGTCCAACGATATACTGTATAGAAAGCATCATACCTAAGGTTATATCACCATTTACAACTGCTGTAGCAGACAAGAATGTGATAAAAATATTCTTCAGCTCATTAATGAAACCTGAGCCGATAAATTGATATTGTTCCAGAGCTAGAGAGCTTATAGAAGTTTTAAATAAACTAATTTGAACCTGCTCCCATTTCCATCTATTCTTCCTCTGCGAATTATTTATTTTAATTTCTTTTACTCCATTTATTATTTGTATCAAAGAGGTTTGGCTTTGTGAACTTTCATCAAAATGTTTATAGTCTAATTCTGCTCGTTTTTTTAAAAAAAAGAATGTCCAAGAAACATAAAAAATAGCTCCAATTAAAAAAACTAAAAATATCATTAAATTATAAAAGGCTAATACGAAACTAAATACAACAAATAATATAATAGAATATACCATACCAAACGTAGACGATGACACAAAGTTATTAATTCTATTATGGTCTTGTATTCTTTGTAAATGTTCTCCTGTATTTCTTGTTTCAAAAAAATTAATGGGCAATTTTAGCATTTTATATAAAAAATCTGAAATCATTTTTATATGAAACCTATTGGAAATATGAATTAATAACCATTCTCTAAAAACACGAACTAAAGTTTGCGAGACAAAAAGCACTAGCTGTGCTATTAATATTATATAAATAAAGGGAACATTCTGCGTATTTACACCAGTATCCACAATAGATTGCATTAAAAAAGGTGTTATAAACTGAATTGTGGTGCCAACAATTAATCCAATTAATAGTTGATAAGCTAACTTTTTATACGGTTTAAGATATGGTAACAAAAAAGAAAAACCTTTCTTTTTTGTTTTTTCTTCATCAAGAGTATGAAAGTTTGTATTAGGTTCTAAAATTAAAACAAAACCAGTACCATCATTAGTATTTGTCCAAGCCTTTAAAAAAGATTTATGATTGTATTCTAAAAACCCTTTAGCTGGGTCAGCAACATATATTTTAGTCTTACTAGTTTTGTAAACTACAACAAAATGCTTTTGTCTCCACGGTACTATAAAAGGTGTAGGCACTTCATCTATCAAACTTTCTAAAGAAACTCGCATACCTAAAGTCCGCATTTCAATAATTTCAGCAGCATCAGCAATACCTGCCATTGTTACACCTTGTCTTGTTATGCTCGCCTTATCTCTTAAAAATTCCCTAGAAAAATTTTTCCCATAAAACTTCGCAATCATCCTCAAACAAGTAGGGCCGCAATCACGATAATCTAATTGTCTAAAAAAAGGAAACTTATTTTTTCTCATAAATAACACTAGTTTGGCAATATAGACTGGGATAGGTTCCCTAATGTTTCTTTATTTAGGAAATTATTATTAAAATAAACACCTTCTATTGTTTCTAATGCTTTTATATCTTTTAATGGGTTATTTTTTAATAAAACAAAATCGGCCTTTTTACCTTCTTCTATAAAACCATAATCTTCTTCAAAAAAAGCTGCAAAATTCACTGTAGCCATTTGTAAAATATCAAAATTATCCAAACCTGTATTTTTTAATAATTCCATCTCACCAACCATACCAAAACCAGGAACCATATATTTTGATGAACTGTCAGGACTTAAAAGTATTTGAACACCTAACTTGTTCAACATAGCAATTACTTTATACTTTTTGTCCAATTTTAACAACTCTAATTCTACTTCATCTTGATAAGCTTTTACTCCTAACCTTTCTCTATACTCTTTAGTCTTTTCTATCCACTCTTCAACCACTACATCAGAGATATATTCCATTCCTCGTAAATTACGCAATTCATCGAGAGTATATCTTCCTGAACCAACACTATACCAACTTAAAGTTGGGCAAATACTAATATTGTTATCCTTAACAGCTTGTAATCTTACACTTGTTAACATTGACTCCTCCGTTAACCCTCCTAAATGCTCAAAAGAAGTGTAATTAGACTTAAAAATTTCAATGTCTGTAATATTACTAGGAAAGTGTCCTGCAATATTGATATTATTAATTTTACACAAGGAATCTAGCTCCTTGAACAGACTTTCATCCTTAATACTCAAAATTTTTATAAAATCAAAGTTCTTTGCTTCTTGAATATAATCATTTAACTCTTGACTGGTAAAAGTATAATTCCTAGATATAGGAGGTGAGGATAGATACAATTTTGGATATGCTGAATTGCCCATATTGTATTTTTCTCGCCATTCTAAATGATTCCAGTTTCCACGCATAGAACGCAATTTAGTGACTCCATTTATTAAATTAAGAATCAATGTTTTTTTTAAATCATTCTCGTCTTTTGGTAAATGTACATGGGCATCTGCTAGTGAAGGCATTATAAACTTATTACTACCGTCTATCGTCATAAAATTTTTATACTTCTTTTTTTTTGTATTAGAAATAGATTCTATTAAGCCATTCTTAATTACGACATCTTGATTTTTAATTTCGCTGTCATTTTTCATTGTAACAACAGAAACATTTTTAACTACTAAGTTTAAAACTTGATAATTCTCAATGCTATTTATTTTTTTTTTGCTATTCTGACCATTTACTCTGACAGATATTATAATAACAATAAGTACTAAAAAATATTTTTTCATTTTTTTATTAAAATTGATAATAGTTGTTTTGATCTTTTTTTAAAAATTCTTTGTAAGGATTCAAAATACAAAAATCATCATATCTAAAATCCAAATCTCGGTTACTCAAATCAAACTCACTTTTAAGTTTTGAATATTTATGTAAAATAAAAGCACATTTTTCATCCAAACTATTATAAAAATTAACTCCTTTTTCTGTGAAAACTTCATTAAGTTTTAATAGTTCTAACCCTGTTCTAAAGCGTAAAAATTGATCTGCTAGCCTACCTAGCAATTCGTGCTTTTCCTTGCCAGAAAATATATTTCTTGATAATAATATATCAAAACACTCAACACGCTCTGTAACAGTAAACAGTCCGTGAAAAGCACCATAAATTGTTCTGTAATCCCATTCTTTTTTAGTGTAATCAGACATTAATATATTCTCTACATCTATTTTAAAATAATCTTTTCTATTGTGCACAACATAATATAAGTAGTTATGTGAACCTTGGTGTATTAGCTCTTCTATAAAATAAATAATATTATTTTTCCCTATGACATAAAAATACAACATACCTAAAGTTTCTATAGAAGTAAAATTTAATATTTTAGGATTATCGTGTAAGTATATTTTTTTATTGGCAAATACTAATTTCTTATAATATTTAGGCAGGTACTTTCTTATAATATCAATTGCATAAAAAACTTCTTTATAATGTTCTTTCCATACAGAGTTATGAATAGGGGTTGAGTTTAGGATACTTCCCTTGTAAAACTCCACAAAATAAGATTCTTGAACTAAATGTATTTCTTTTACAATTTCAAAGTCACCTTTTTTTAGTATTGGTTCATATAGTGTATCCTTGAAGTATTTAAAATAACCAACTTTAGGTATATAAGCTACTTCATTTCTATTATATGAATGACGTAACTTATATTTTTCTTCTTTAGTATGATAACCTTGAATTATTTCAGCTAAAATAGCAACATTCTTATTTGTCTTTAAATTAAAATACGAAAACAATAAAGGCTCAATAAATATATCATCGTTATTAAAGTTAATTTTATCTAAAATACTTTTATCCTCTTTGTAAATAAGTAATTTTATAGTATTAATAATTTCTGTTTTAACCTCTTTCAGATTATCAATCATAATTATTTTTTTCTAGTTCATTAGTAAAGAAATCATCAAATTCTTTAAAATGTATTTGAAATAAATTTTCTATTGTATACTTTAAACTTTCATCCGATTCACCACTATTTAATAGTTTAAATAGCCCTTCTTTACCATATTTACTATAAGCTAAATGACATAAAAAAGCACCTGCTGAATACATTATTGATGACTTTGAACCAATAATTGTATGCCTTTTATCTTCATCAAATAAATATTCTCCTATACTTATTTCTTTTGTAGATATATACTCTTGTAATAACTCTATATGCTTTTCATAATTTAACCCCTTAGAGCCACCTTTATATGTAGCAAAGCCTTCGTCAATAACTGAATGAATTTTTGGAAATTTCTTATTTAAATAAATATGTGTTACCTCATGTGCATAAAATTCGGTGTCGTTTCCTGAGAAAAAAATATTTTGATAGGAATAAGCAAGACCTCCAATTTGTTTTGTATAAAACATCATATCAAGATAATCATAGCCTAAAAGGCTATATATCTCATTAGTATTTTTACAAATTATATATTTATAATTAATTTTTTCTTGCTCTAAAAATATAGATAAATCAGTTTCAAATTTTTTCTGTTTATCTATGTTTTCATAATTAAGAATTCGTTCTCCTGAATAATAATAAGTTATGTTGTCAATTTGTATTTTTTTCCACTTACTTAAATTATCTGATATTACATTTTTAAAAACGAAATCACCCTTATCATTTTTAATCGCATAAACATTATATACATAATCTAAAGAAAAAAAACCTTCTGGGTTGCCTATGACCGCTATTTTTATTTGATATTTATCTAATGCTATTTTTTGCAAACCAACTACCGTAGGCTTATATGCAGGATAATTATTATTTACAGTAGTATAAAGATCATGATATGGGTAATTAAACATTAATGTGTCATTTTTATCCCAAAATTTAGAATAATCGATAAACTCCTTTGAGTTTATACAATCTTCTAATTTCTTAATAATTATATTATTTTCCTTTTGAACATCTGAAAATGCCATAACACCATAATCAACATTAATTACCCTTCTAACGTCTTTGGCTTTCTCATTATTAATTTGTGATGAACATGACAGTGATAAGAACAAATAAATTACAGATAAATACTTCATAAAAATTAAATTTAAAAATAAATAGGCAACCCATAAAAGGTTACCTATTTAGATCAAGTGATAAGAAAAATATTAATTTATTTTTCTTATTATTGGTTTTTTTGTTGCTGTATTGTCAACTTCTACTTCAGGACGTGGTGGATATGTTCTACCTCCCCCATCATGACATGCGTTCTCTGTACCGCCAGAAATACTGTTCAACAAATCGTGTGAAACAATAGTTCCTGCTCTTTCTTTTAGATCATCAAATGATAATTTATTCATAATTCATTTTTGTTATAAACTACCTACTAAAAATATTTTTTCGGCATAAGTTTTCACTTACAAAAATTACATTATATTTAACAATCAACAATGGCGAAAAAACATATATTATGTGATTTAAACATAAATATCGCGTCTATTTAAAAACACTATGAACATACCAATAAAAATAAAACTACTTCGTGAAGATAAAAAAATATCTCAAGAATTTGTGTCACATCAATTAGGACTTAGTCAAAGTCAGTATAGTCGTAGAGAAAATGGTACAGTTAAATTTGTTGCTGAGGAGATAGGAAAATTGGCTAAAATTCTAGACGTCTCAGTATCGTTTATTTACAACGAAGAAACAAATGATTTTACCGACAACACTATAAATATTGATAATGTTCGTCACTACATTAATGTATCTAAAAAATTAATTGAACAATACGAAAGTATACTAAAAGAAAAAGATGAAATTATATTACTTCTAAAGAAAAATAATCAAAAAATTTAAGAAAAAATTCTACATAATCAGATATTACTAACTTTTTTAGCTTACAAAAAAGGTTGTCAAACTTTAGAAGAAATTGTAAGCAAACCTGAAAAAATTAAGTTTGCGGTAATAATTATTGTTTCAAATTTTAAACTGGCAAATGAATTTATTATTCTAAACTTGGTTTTTTACGATTTGCTTTTTTTAAGGCCGATTTCTTTTTAGTGTTCAATCGTTTTTCTATAGCAGACCTAGATTGTTTGGTTTTTTTGCGCTTTTTAGGCACAATTAAGGCCGATTTTATAAGCTCTAAAAAACGTTTTATAGCCAAATCTTTATTTTTATGCTGACTTCTAGAATCATCGCACTGTAACAACAATACATTTTCTTTTGTAAGTCTGTTACTTAGTTTTAGTAACAGTCGTTCTTTTTCTTTATCTGTAACTGCTGTAGAGTTTTGCAAATCATACGTAAGCTCTATTTTAGTAGAAACTTTATTTACGTGCTGACCACCAGCGCCACTACTACGCACTGCTTTAAATTGTAATTCTTGTATTATTTGTGTTGTATTCAAAATTAAGCTAGTCTTTTATTTAGTACTTCTAAAGAAACATTTAAGAATACATTTTTACCAACCTCAATACTTTTACTATCCGTAAAAAACAAACTCTGATCTTCTGTTATCCCTTCCATTAAATAATAAGATCCCATTGCATAACTATTAATTACACGTACTTCTATTCCAGAAGTTTCAGACACCTTAAACTCGTGTGCATATACCACAATATCTTTTTTAGCTTCTGTATATTCTTTAATAGTAGAAATAGGAAGTAGGTTTGCCTCTGCAAACAAACTTGCTACATATAACGACTTTGGATTGTTATATAATGTTTCGGTTTTTTCGTTTGCTAATATTTCCTGATCTTTTACAACCAATATACGATCTGCAAATGGCAATACTTCTTTCTCGTCATGAGTTGCAACAATGCACGTAATTTTTTTACGCTTTAAGTATCCAAAAAGTCGTCTACGCAGACTATTTTTTCTAAAATTATCTATGTGACTAAAAGGTTCATCTAACAGCAAAATCTCTGGTTCTTGTGCCAATACTCTAGCTAAAGCCACTCTTTGTTGTTGTCCTCCGCTTAATAACTTTACTTTGGTCTTTGCAAAACTAGTCATCTCTACCATTTCTAAAAGCTCATCTGTTCTTGCTTTTAGTTCTTCTGGATAAAACACAGATAAGTACTGACTCACATTTTCTTCTACCGTAATAAAAGGCATTAAGTCAAAATCTTGAGACAAGTATTTCATATACTTTTCTCCTGGAATTAAATTATAATCTGGTCCTAAAACCTGATTGTCATCCCAAAAAATAGTTCCCTTATCTAACTGTAAAATACCGTAGATAATTTTTAAAAGTGTACTTTTTCCACTGCCGCTTTCTCCTAAAATGGCAAGGTATTCACCATCATTAACAGTAAAATCAATGTCTTTTAGAACTGGCGTTGTATTGTATGAAAATGTTATATTGTTTACGTGTAGCATAAATTGAAAAAATCCGTCTCTCTTAAGAAACGGATTTTTTTATAATTTTTAGTTCTTATTCTTTAAAATCTTTTAAAATTGCCTTATTTGGCAATTCTTTATATCCCATATTAAATAGCGTAAATGCTTGTATATCTACTTGTTCATTAATGGTAGCCTCAGTAGATTTACCCGCTCCGTGACCTGCATTAATATCTATTCTAATTAATGTAGGGTTAGCGCCTGTTTGTTTTTCTTGTAATTCTGCTGCAAATTTAAAACTGTGCGCAGGCACTACACGGTCGTCATGATCTCCCGTAGTTATTAAAGTTGCAGGGTATGCTACTCCCTTTTTAACATTGTGTACTGGTGAGTACCCTAATAAATAGTTAAACATTTCTTTATCGTCTTCTGCTGTACCATAGTCATACGCCCAACCTGCACCTGCTGTAAATGTGTGGTAACGTAACATATCTAAAACACCTACTGCAGGCAATGCTACTTTAGCTAAATCTGGACGCTGCGTCATTGTTGCACCAACCAATAAACCACCATTAGAACCACCTCTAAGCGCTAAATACTCTGGTGTTGTGTATTTGTTTTCTATTAAATATTCTGCAGCCGCTATAAAATCGTCAAAAACGTTTTGCTTTTGTAATTTTGTACCTGCATCATGCCATTTTTTACCGTACTCACCACCACCTCTTAAATTAGGTACAGCATATACGCCACCTTGCTCCATCCAAACAGCATTGGCAATACTAAAACTTGGAGTTAAACTTACATTAAACCCACCGTAACCATAAAGTATCGTTGGATTTTTACCATTTAGTTCTATTCCTTTTTTATAGGTAATTATCATTGGTATTTTTGTACCGTCTTTAGAAGCATAGAATACTTGTTTAGACTCGTAATCTTCTGAGTTAAAATCTATGTTTGGACTCCAATATTGTTTATATTTTCCTGTTTCTACGTTATAACTGTAAGATGATCCTGGAGTATTATAATTTGTAAATGAGAAGTAAAACTCTTTTTCTTCTTTTTTACCTCCAAAACCTGAAGCTGTACCAACACCTGGCAACTCTATGGTACGCACTAAATCTCCATCATAATTATATTGCAATACTTTAGAAATAGCATCTACCATATAATTGGCAAAAAAGTAACCGCCACCAGTACCTGCAGTAAGTACATTCTCGGTTTCTGGAATAAAGTCTACCCAATTCTCTGGTGTTGGGTTAGCAGCATCTACTGTAACCACTTTTTGATTAGGAGCATCTAAATTTGTTGCTAAATATAATTTAGAACCTACATTTTCTATTACATAAGTATCTGATTTAGTATGGTCTAAAATGGTTGTAACTTTATTTGTTTCTAAATCTTTTAAAAACAATTTATTACCTGATGTAGAGACAGATGCAGATATTAATAAATATTTACCGTCTTCTGTAACAGTGCCACCAACATACCTGTGTTTTTCTTCTGCTGTACCACCAAAAACTAATTCGTCTTGATTTTGTGGTGTTTTTAGTTTGTGGTAGTATAATTTGTGCTGGTCTGTTTTTGCAGATAACTCGCTCCCCTTTGGCTTGTCATAACTAGAGTAAAAGAACCCCTCGTTACCTTTCCAAGATAAACCACTAAATTTTACATCTACCAAAGTATCTTCTACAACGGTTTTTGTTTTTGCGTCTAGAATTATAATTTTTCTCCAGTCACTACCACCTTCAGAAATTAAGTATGCTGCCAAAGAACCATCTTTAGAAAAACTTAACCCAGCTAATGATGTTGTACCGTCTTCTGAAAACTTGTTGGGGTCCAGAAAAACTTCTTCTTTATCGTCTTTTTTTCTGTAGATCACAGATTGATTTTGTAATCCATTATTTTTTGAAAAATAGATATAATCTCCCTCTTTAGATGGTGATCCTAGTTTTTCATAATTCCATAATTTTTCTAGTCTTTGCTTTATGTCTTTACGAAACGGAATCTGATCTAAATACCCAAATGTTGTTTTGTTTTGTTCTTTTACCCAAGATTCGGTTTCTGTACTACGGTCATCTTCTAACCAGCGGTAAGGGTCTGCTACATTTGTACCAAAATAATTTGTTACAGTATCTACCTTATTGGTTGATGGATATGAGGTCATAATTGCTTCTTTTTTTGAAGGTGATTTACAGGCTACAAAGGTAATAGCAGTAAAAATAAATATGCTTATTTGTTTCATAAGAATTTGTTTATTTTTAGGTTGATAAAACTTAACTGTATTGAATTTAGAGCTTTATGCTTTTAAAAATAATACAAAAAAACCTTTAAGAAGCATTCTTCTTAAAGGTTTCTATTTTTTTGTGTTAGGGATTGCAATGAAAATCCTTTTTTATTTTTCTTAAAAAAGATTGCAATGTAAAGCCCGCCCGTTAGGAACACCTAAAACTACAACTGCCTGTTACAGTAGCTTATTATTGTTAAGGTATTCTGCAATTTGCACGGCATTTGTTGCTGCTCCTTTACGTAGGTTGTCTGCAACTATCCACATATTTAATGTGTTTGCTTGCGACTCATCTCTACGTATACGGCCTACAAAAACATCGTCTTTATTGTGTGCATACACTGGCATTGGGTAGGTGTTTGTATCTGGATTATCTTGTACAACTACACCTGCTGTTTTGCTTAATACTTGTCTTACCTCGCTAACATCTGCATCATTATAAAACTCTACGTTTACAGATTCTGAGTGGCCACCTGCTGTTGGTATACGCACTGCTGTTGCTGTTAATGAAAAAGTGCGATCGTTAAATATTTTTTGTGGCTCACGAGATAGTTTCATCTCTTCTTTTGTGTAACCGTTATCCATAAAAACGTCACAATGTGGTAACGCATTTCTGCTAATTGGGTAAGGATATGCCATTTCTCCTTTTATACCAGCCGTCTCATTCTCTAATTGTTTTACAGCTTTAACGCCTGTACCAGAAACAGATTGGTAGGTAGAAACCACTACGCGTTTCATTTTATATTTTGCATGTAAAGGTGCTAAAACCATTACTAATTGTATGGTAGAGCAGTTTGGGTTTGCAATAATTTTGTCTTCTTTGGTTAGTTCACTAGCATTAATTTCTGGAACTATTAATTTTTTGGTAGGATCCATACGCCAAGCAGAAGAATTGTCTACTACGGTTGTACCTACTTCTGCAAATTTTGGAGCCCATTCTAAAGATGTATCTCCGCCTGCAGAAAAAATAGCTAAATCTGGTTTAGCTGCTACTGCATCTGCCAAGCCAATAACGGTATGTTCTTTGCCGTTATAGGTCATTTTTTTACCTACAGAAAGTTCTGAGGCTACTAATAATAACTCTGTTAATGGAAAATTACGTTCTTGTAATACGTTAAGCATTACTTCTCCTACCATTCCTGTGGCACCAACTACCGCTACTTTCATTTTTATAATATTTAGAATAACAAATGTAGTTTAATGTAGTTTAACCGCCAAGCAACAGTAAGAAGATTAAAATAAATATAACAAATTGTTTTATTTATAACATTATGAAATAAAGCATAAAAAAACCGCCAAGCTTAATGGTGAGCTTGGCGGCTGTATATAGTTAATAGGAAATTACTTTTTTAGTAAATCTCTAATTTGTGCTAATAACTCTTCTTGTGTTGGTCCTGCTGGTGCAGCTGGAGCTGGAGGAGTTTTTGTTTTGTTGTAAGCTTTTACGATTATGAACATTACAAAACCTACTATTAATAAGTTTATAATTGTGTTAATCCAAGCACCGTAAGCAATTACAGCACCACCTGCTTCTTTAGCTGCTGCTAAAGTTGCATAGTCTTTACCGTCCATTGCTACGTGAAGGTCTTCAAAGTTCATACCTCCTGCAAAATAACCTACAAATGGCATTGCAATGTTGTTTACAAAACCATTAATAACTCCGCCTAAAGCCGTAGCCATAATAACCGCAACTGCAAAATCAATTACATTACCGGTCATAATAAAATTCTTAAATTCTTTTAACATGTTTAGTGTATTTATTTAGTTAATAGCTGCAAGATACTAAAAAATACAGTTTCTTAAAATTTTCTTAAAAAATAAAAACTCTGTTAACGCGCTGAGATATACCCGTAACCAATTCATAAGAGATTGTACCTGCTGCTGTAGCTAGTGCGTCTGCAGTGTAAGTTTCATTAAAAACTATAACCTCATCACCTTCTTTACAGTCTATATTGGTTACGTCTACCATAATCATATCCATACAGGTATTGCCAACTATTGGTGCTTTTTTACCATTAATAAACACAAACCCTTTTTGGTTGCCATAAATTCTATAAATGCCATCTGCGTGTCCCAAAGGTAAGGTTGCAGTTACCATTTTACGGGTGGCTTTGTATGCCATATTGTAGCCAACACTTTGGTTTGGCTCTAAATTGTGCAACTGAGAAATTACTGTTTTTAAACTTGCTATTGGCTTTAAGTGTGTATCATACCTAGGATCATTACCAAAACCATACAACCCAATACCACTACGTACCATATTAAAGTGTGCGTCTGGATAATTTAATATCCCAGATGTATTACACATATGTTTTATGGATGAATAGCCCAGCAAATTATCTAACTTAGAACTTATACTTTTAAATTTTTTTATTTGCTGTTCTGTAAATTCCTTTTCATTTATATCTTCTGATGCTGCTAAATGAGAAAAAGCCGAAGCTACCTTTATACTAGTTGCCTCTTTTATTTTTTTTATAATTAGATCTATATCGTCCTCTAAAAAACCTAACCTATTTAAACCTGTATTAAATTTTAAGTGTATTGGGTAATTTTTTTTATTTATTGATGAAGCATAGTTTATAAACTGATTTAAAACTCGGTCTGAATAGATACTTGGTTCTAAATTATAAGCTACAATTTCTTCAAAATTTACTTCTTGCGGATGCAGTACTAATATAGGTGTTTGTATGCCTGCTTTGCGTATTGCAACACCCTCACTAGTATATGCAACGGCCAAATAATCTGCTCCTAATTCTGTTATTTTTTTAGCAATGTGTACCTGGTCACTACCATAGGCAAATGCTTTAACTACAGCTAAAAACATAGTCTTAGGCTGTAATTTTGACTTTAGGTATTTGTAATTTTGCTCTAGGTATTTTAAGTTAATTTCTAGAACAGTTTCTGTTGCCTTAGGCATTACTATCTTTTTTAGGATCTTTTATCTGCTCTGCATCTACGTCTATAGTTTTTACCTTTTCTTTAAGCATAGCTTTGTAATAAGCAGCTCTACTTAATGGTTCATACTCTTCCGTTTCACCTAGCATTACCAAATTATCATTATTAGATTTTCTAAAACTATAATTGGCTAAGTTACCAGTGCGTGTACAAATTGCATGTACTTTAGTTACATACTCAGCTGTAGCCATTAATGCTGGCATTGGTCCAAATGGGTTTCCTTTAAAATCCATATCTAAACCAGCTACTAAAACACGAATTCCTTTGTTAGCCAAATCATTACAAACCGTAACAATTTCATCATCAAAAAACTGAGCTTCATCTATACCTACAACATCACAACCGTCTGCTAACAATCTAATATTTGCAGCAGCAGGTACAGGAGTAGACCTTATTTCGTTAGCATCATGAGACACTACCATTTCTTCATGATAGCGCGTATCTACAATAGGCTTAAAAATTTCAACTTTTTGCTTGGCAAACTGCGCACGTTTAAGTCTTCTAATTAATTCTTCTGTCTTACCAGAGAACATAGATCCGCAAATAACCTCTATCCAGCCAAATTGTTCTTTGGGGTTCACCGTATTTTCAAGAAACATTTTGTATTTTTAGACGAAAATAAAGCGTTTTTCGTTCTTATTTGGTAGATCGATTAAAATTATTGAAAATTTTCGCCACACAAGGTTTTAAAATATTAGGGAGATGAAGGAAAAATTAAAACAAGAATTAATGAAAATGTCTACGGACATACTAACTTCCAATGAATTAGATAATGTTTCTGATTTATATGAAACTGCAAAAAATTTATACGAGAAATTAGCAGTGTTAAAATTTATTGAAGAGAAATTACACGATGTAGAAGTAGATGTTACTAAAAATATTATTGCAGAAAAGTTTGAAAAATTAGCGAACGCAGTAATTTATGAAAATACATCTGTACCAGAAAGTAACCCTCACCAAGAAGATATTATAACTCCTGGCATAACCACTATTATGGATATGATGCCAGAAATGGAAGAGCCAAAAGCTACTGACGATATGCTTAACGAGTTTGCAAAAAAACCCGAGTATAGTAAAAACGACCAGGAACTTTTTGTACCCGAAACAGAAGTTAAAGCTGCAGCTACTACAGAAAAAGTTGTTACTAATAGTGTTACTGGTGATATAAAAATTGGTTTAAATGACAGACTTGCATTTGTAAAGCACTTGTTTAACAATAGTAATGAGGATTATCAAAGAGTACTATCTCAACTAAGTACTATTGATACAGAAGAAAGATCTGTTTCTTTTATTGTAAATATGGTAAAGCCAGATTATAACAACTGGGTAGGAAAAGAAGAGTACGAAGAGCGTTTTATGGCAATTATTGAACGTAAATTTGCATAAAACTCTTTTATGAACATAAACAACATACTTTATTATATTGGCACATTATTGCTTACTGCAATTATGTGCTTTTCTGTTTACAACTATTTCTTTAATTACGATGCAATTTCTGGGTACTTTACACATTTAGGCTATCCTATATATTTGGTTTACCCTTTAGCAATTGCAAAAATATTAGGCCTTATTACCATCTGGACTAATTTTTCTAAAACACTTAAAGAATGGGCTTACTTTGGCTTTTTCTTAAACACAACAATGGCTTTTGCCGCACATTATATAACTGATAATGGCGGTTACCTTTTTGCTGCTATTGCTTTTATAGGTGCAGCATTATCTTATTACTTTGGTAAAAACCAAAGACCTTAATTATTTTTTTATAATGGGAAAACTATATTTGGTTCCAACACCAATAGGAAACTTAGAAGACATTACTTTTAGAGCTATAAGAGTTTTAAAAGAAGTGGATTTAATTTTAGCTGAAGATACACGTACTAGCGGAAAATTATTACATCATTTTGAAATAGACACGCAAATGCACAGTCACCATATGCACAACGAGCATAAAACGGTAGATAGTATTGTAAAACGTATACAAGCAGGTGAAAATATTGCTCTTATTTCTGATGCCGGAACTCCAGCTATTTCAGACCCTGGCTTTTTATTAACTCGCGCTTGTGTAGAAAATAACTTAGAAGTAGACTGCCTACCTGGCGCCACAGCTTTTGTGCCTGCTTTGGTAAATAGCGGTCTACCTAATGACAAGTTTGTTTTTGAAGGTTTTTTACCGGTTAAAAAAGGAAGACAAACACGTTTAAAATTATTGGCTGAGGAGACCAGAACTATTATTTTTTATGAGTCGCCACACAAGTTAATTAAAACATTAGGCCATTTTGTAGAATATTTTGGTGCAGACAGACCCGTTTCGGTTTCTAGAGAACTTACCAAAATGTTTGAAGAAACAATACGTGGCACAGCACAAGAGGTATTAGAGCACTACACGGCAAAACCTCCTAAAGGTGAAATTGTTATTATAGTTGGTGGTAAAAAATAAAACACTTCTCCTTAATTTCTAATTTTACTTAACAATTACTAATTCCCCTAAATACAGGGATGCATAACAAAAACAACTACTATACTTTTACCAAATGACTTTAGATCAATTTAAAGAAAAACTAAAAAACACCCCAACTGCTATTGCTTTTACAGATACAATGCAGGTTATAGAAGATAATTACAGCTTTACACCAACTGCTTTTAAAAATGGTAGCTTAGAGAATAAAGAGGGTGAAAACTCTGGCTCTTGTAAATTATTTGCTTTTGCTTTAAAACAAGAATTATCCAAAGAAGAAACTTTAGCTTGTTTTGGAGATTACTACTGGGAAGATGTGTTACAGAATCCTAACGGAGACGGACACTTAAACATTAGAAATTTTATGAAAACTGGTTTTAGTGGCTTAGCTTTTAATACTGAAGCTTTAGTAAAAAAATAAAGATGAAAATCAATTTTAAAGCAATTACCCATACTATTATACTTGCTTTTAGTGTAACTATATTAAGTTGTAAAAGCAATACACAAGAAAGTACTACCGAAAAAAGCTCGGTTTTACCAAATGGTATGCGATTAACTGTTTTAAAAACCAATAAAGACCAAACATCTATAGGCATATTAACAGGTACAAATTACGGCACTACGCACACCTACAAATACAATGTTTTACTACATGAACCAGATGTTAACTGGAGTTTTAGTAGCGGAGAACCTAAAAACTTTTTGTTTTGTAAAGACACTACTTATATACACTACGTAAATAAAAATAATTACCCTATAACTGTTACAGACTCTGTAGCAAACACCACCGCTACAGAAAACAATTATAAAATAGAAAGCATGTATCAAAAGCACGTTGATAACAGGTACTTTTTTAATCTTTTTGGTGATGATTTTTGGTTAGATATTACTCCTGAACGCTACAACGAAATTAAAAATTCTTGTGAAGAATATGCCATTCCTAATGATGGTGAACTTACTGTAGCAAACAAATAACACATCAATCTAAAAACAACAAAACCCCACCAAAATGGCAGGGCTTATAAATAGTACACGGGTTGCTTTTTAGTAAGCGCTTCCGTTGTGTTTACCTTCTTCCCAACCGTGTTTACCCAAATACTGATTTCCACTTTCTACAGCGCCTTCTTCTATAGAAGTTCCCATAGAGTCGTTCCATCTATTTAAGTATCCAAATAAAGAAATAACTCCAAGCATTTCTACAATTTCACCTTCATTCCAATACTTGTATAAATTCTCTTTAATTTCTGCATTTACAGAATTTGGCACTTGTGATGCCGCTAAAGAAAAATCTAGTGCAGCACGTTCTGCATCAGAAAAAGCAGCATGTGTTCTGTATTCCCAAATATTATCTAATTGTTCTTGTTCTGCTCCGTAACGTTCTGCAGCTCTTATGGCGTGTGCTTGGCAGTACCTACAACCAGTAGCATTACTACTAACCCAGGCAATCATACGTTTTAGCGCAGAAGTTACATTACCTTCATTAGCCATTACTGCTTTATTTAAGTTTATAAAAGCTTTTGATATTGCTGGTCTGTGCTGCATTGTTAAAACCGAATTAGGACAAAAGCCCAAGGTCTCATTAAAAAATTCTGCCAATTCTTTTGTTTCAGAATCATGATTAGGGTCTAAAGGGTTTACTAAAGCCATAGTTATTTTTATATTTAGTTGTATTTTTGAATCTACAAGAAACGAAAAAAAATTATGAGTACAACAAATCATATTACAACCAAATGGTTGGGCAACATGGCTTTTGAAAGTAATAACCCATCTGGAAACAACTTAACTATAGATATTGCCAAGGAAGATGGTGGTGACGGACAAGGTTACAGACCTAAAGCGCTTATGCTTTCTGGCCTAGCTGGTTGCTCTGGTTTAGATGTAGCTTCTTTAATGAAAAAAATGAAGCTAGAGGTAGACGAGTTTACTATTGAAACTATAGCAAACCTTACAGACGAACACCCTAAGTATTATGATGCTGTTACTATAGAGTACCATTTTCACGGTAGTAATTTAGATGAAAAAAAATTGCAACGTGCGGTAGATTTATCAGTTGAAAAATATTGTGGTGTTATGGAAATGTTTAGACGTTTTGCAACATTAGACATTAAAACTATTTTTCATCACGCTTAAATTAACTGTTGAGAACTAAAGGTTCTAGAAATAAGTTCTTGCTTAATTTTTTATCTTGATTCTTTGAGCTTGAACTTTTCTTGATTCCTAAATATAAAAAAACAACACATGCGCTGGACCATAAAACCTAAACCTGATGCTGCTAAAGTAGCTGAATTACAAAATGCATTACAGGTTGATGAAATTGTGGCTAAACTTTTATTACAGCGCGGTATTACTACTTTTGAAGAGGCTAAAAAATACTTTAGACCACAACTATCAGATTTACACGACCCATATTTATTAAAAGATATGGATTTGGCTATTGCTCGCATAGAACAAGCTATTGCCAACGAAGAAAACATTATGGTTTTTGGCGATTATGATGTAGATGGCACAACTTCTGTAGCCTTAGTATCATCTTACTTGCAAAGTTACTACCCAAATGTTACTACTTATATTCCAGATAGATATAAAGAAGGTTATGGTGTGTCTTATGCAGGTATTGACTATGCAGATGATAACGATATTAGCTTAATTATTGCATTAGATTGTGGTGTAAAAGCAGTAGATAAAGTAGCATATGCAAAAGAAAAAGGTGTAGATTTTATTATTTGTGACCACCATAGACCTGGTGCTACACTACCAAATGCTGTTGCTGTTTTAGATGCTAAAAGGAGCGACTGTAATTATCCGTATGACGAGCTTTGTGGTTGTGGTGTTGGTTTTAAGTTGATACAAGCTTTAGGTAGTAAAAGAGGACAAACCATAGAAGACTTAGTGCCTTATTTAGATTTAGTTGCTACAGCAATTGGCGCAGATATTGTACCCATTACGGGTGAAAACCGAGTGCTTGCCTATTTTGGGTTACAGGTTATTAACAGTTACCCAAGAGCGGGTTTTAAAGCTATAATTAATCAGATTAAAAAAGATGTACTTACCATTACAGATGTTGTTTTTGTAATTGCACCTCGTATAAATGCTGCAGGGCGAATGGTACACGGCTTGCACGCTGTTAATTTACTTACCGAAACGAATTTGGAACAGGCAGAAGAATTTGCTGCTGCCATAGAACAATACAATGCAGATAGGCGAGAACTAGACCAAGAAATTACCAAAGAAGCTTTAGTACAAATTACAGATAACAAAGAGGAAAAACGCTTTACATCTGTTGTGTATAGAGAAACGTGGCACAAAGGTGTTATTGGGATTGTAGCATCTAGACTTACTGAAACCTATTACAGACCTACTTTGGTTTTTACTAAAAGTGGAGAAAAATTAGCAGCATCTGCACGCTCTGTAAAAGGGTTTGATGTCTACAACGCCCTTGAAGCTTGCGCAGAACACATAGAACAGTTTGGAGGCCATAAATATGCTGCTGGTTTAACCTTATCTGAAGCACAGTATGATGGTTTTAAAACAGCGTTTGAAAAAGTAGTTGCAGAAACTATAGACCCTAACCTTTTAACTCCAGAAATTACTATAGATGCAGAACTTAACTTTAACGAGATAAGTCCAAAATTAATGCGAATTATTAAACAAATGGAACCTTTTGGCCCTGGTAATATGTCGCCCGTATTTATGGCAGATAACCTACAAGACACAGGTTATGCAAAAGGCGTAGGGCAAGAAGAAGCGCATTTAAAATTAGCTGCTGTACAAAATGGTTCTAACCAAATTGGAGCTATTGGTTTTAATTTAGGTGATAAATTGTCTTTAGTACAAAACAAAAAGCCTTTTAGCGCTGTTTTTTCTTTAGATGAAAATGAATGGAAAGGCAATGTAAGTCTACAATTAAAGCTTAGAGATATTAGATAAAAAAGCCCAAACACAAATTAAATGCTTGGGCTTTTTAGAAAAAAACTAACTCAAAACTTAACTTTTATTTTTATTGTAATAAGGAATACACAAACTCAGGGTGTCCACGTTCTCCGTCTGCATTTGTAAGTGCTAAAAACTTAATTTTGTATAGGTTTCCGGCGGTATCAGACATCACATAAAAAACATTATCTTTTAAAGAAGGTAGAGCACCTGGTCCACCACCATTTCTCCAACTACTTCCTACACTTCTTTGGTCATTGGTAAATTTAGAAGCATCAACATTTGCTAACGTAAAGTTGTCATAATTTAAATCGGTTTCAACTTCTGTATCTATCATATATACTTGAGCATTGGTTTTTGCGTTATTAACCACAAAATCAGTGTACCCGTAAGAACCAGCCCCTTCTATTTCATTAGTAAAAACAGTAAAATTTAAGTCCCAATTTTCTCTTATAGGCTCAACCTTAATTTCTTTTTCTGTATCAAAACTAAAAAATGCAAAATTATAGTCGCCATTTTTAGAAATGGCTACTTCTTTATGTGTTGTATCATCTAAATCTGCATATTGTAACACATAATCATCACCATTTCTTAGAATTCTAATTTTTTTCCAGCCTCTAGAATCTCCACTAACAGCAACACTTCCTGTACTCGGAACTTCTGTACCAACTTTAAAACCTAAGTTTACTAGGTATACTGTGTTATTGGCATCTGTACTAGAAATTTCATCTAAAGCAGTTTCTAAAATATTACCATCTGGGGCATCAACAAATTCAGAATTTGCAGGATCAAAAGTGCCAATAGCTACCTGTGGTTGTAAATCTTGAATTTCTTGTGAAGTTGAGTTTATAGCATCAATATCTGTAACAGAAAGTTTAGCCGTTGCCATATATATTGATCCATTTAGCGCTACTCTAAAGTTTTCACCTGAGAAAAATCCTAAATCCCACGTATCTCTTTGTACTACTGAAGATGTATTGGCACTTAAATCTATATACACTTGGTTTGGCTCGTTTGGTCCTCCTACATTTGGAGCTATTGACGCTCCTTCTATAACAATTTTAATAGCTTCGCCAGGCTCGTCATCCTTACTACAGCTAGTAAAAGCCATAACTGTAGCGCATAGTGTAATAGTTAATAATTTGTTTAACATAATTGTAATTTTAAAATTTAAGGTTATATAATAATTTTAAGTAATAAGATCGTCCGTAGCCTAGCAAAATACCATTACTGGCAGAAGAATGAGTTCCTTCTCCTACAGGGCCATTAACATCTACAGTTGTAACATCTAATAAGTTTCTGGCTCCTAGAGTAACCTGAAAGGATTCATCTAAAAAAGATTTTTTTAAAGAGGTATCTAACCAATTATAAGCATTGGTAGTTGTTTTGGAAAACGTTGGGTTTCCGTTGGCGTCAGTTCCTGTTGCGCTATAGTTTTGTTGTTCTCCCGTGTGTTTTAAAAGTACAGTTACTGCTGTATTCCATTTTTTTATTTGATAGGTACTACTTGTATTTAATTGAAATGAATACAGAAATTTATCATCTGAGTTTACCTCATCATTAGCAACTTGTGATATGCCTTGTAATGTAGCTCCAATATTAAAAGTCCAGTTGTTTTTTTTAAAACTATTTTCTGATGTTACACCCCATAATTTATACTCATTAACATTTATATATTGGTACTGTAAAGGTGTTTGGTTTACAATGGCTAAATCTATTTTATCTTTTACGTCTATGTAGGTAAGTTTTACAGCATTTAAAAGAGATACATCTTTGATCCAACTACGTTTTTTTAAATTTAAAAAAGACGTAAAACCGTTTTCTGGTTTCAAATTTTCATTACCTCTAACATCATGATTGCTATCTACAAGATAATAGTACAATTCTTCAAAATTTGGTGTGCGGTAGGAGTTCCCAAGGTTTGTTCTTAACTCAAACCCATTTTTTATAAGATAACGTGCACTTAAAGAACCTAAAAGTTTAGAATTAAAAGTTGAGTTATATTCGTAACGCACACCTGGTCGCAAAAGAATTTTATCAGAAATAGTAACTTCTGATGATCCAAATATGGCATAATTACTTTGAGACTGTTCTTTATCTTGTGCTGTAACATCGCCCGAAGCCTGTGTATCAAAACCTTTAATAAAACGAGTTTCATAACCTAATTGAAAATTATAAAAATCGCTTTTAACTAGATTATTAATACTTCCTTTAGAGAAAAACACACTACTAGATTGGTACACTTCATCAGTTTCATTACTTCTCTGGTTTGTAATTATATAATTATTAAACTCATTTAGATTCCGCTTTTGCTTTTGATAAGATGCAGAAGCCTTATAATTTGCTCCAGAATTTAATCTTCCGTTTATGCTTAAATTATTAACAAATCTATTGGTTGTAAAAATCCTGTCAGTTGCAGATGGGTTACTAGTTTGCGATTGTGTATCTATATTAGCTCTAACAGCTGCATCATAGTAGTTAACCACTTCATTTAGGTATTCAAACTTATAAAAAAGCTTAAAGTTATTTTTAGTATAATTTACTAATGCATTAGTGTTTATTTGTGTTTTAGGCAACCAATCATATCCTCTTAATCCATCATTTTTATAATAGTCTTCTCCTTGCCTACCATTATAAAAACCCGCAAATTGATTTCTATTTACTCCTAATCTAGTATACCAATTGTTGTTTATATTATGACCAATATTTAGTCCTTGTATGTGTTTCCCCTTATTAAACCAAGCATACTCATCACTAATTGTTTCCTCTTGTAAAATTGCTTGTACTTTCCAATCACTATCACTAGACTTTTTAGTGATTATATTAATAACTCCAGAAACAGCATTAGCTCCATACTCAACACCCATTGCTCCTTCAACAATTTCAATACGCTCTACATCATCAAGGTTTATTTGTGTTAAATCTATATTATTCCCTAGTCCGCTGTCACTAACAAGAGGAATATTATCAACCAAAATATTGAAGTATTGAGCATCTAAACCAAAAAAAGAAATTGTAGATTTTCCTGTCTGCCCATTTGGAACTACGGTTAGGTTTAAATTAAAATTCAATACATCTGCCAAATTATTGGCTGCCTGGTTTTCTATTTGCTCTCTGTTTATAACAATAACATTATGAACCGATTTTTTTATTGATTGAGGACTATACTGTCCTGTTACAACTACCTCTTCTAACTTATTTAAGTTAATTGAGTCCTTTTTTAACTCTTGTGAGAACACAAAAACAGAGAAAAAAAGCATAAAATAAATAGACAAATATTTACTATTTAGAATCATTCCTAATAATTTTCGACAAATATATGTGTTATTTTTAATCAATCTAAATAAATTTAATATTTTTGTCAGAACAAAACAGACATTACATACAAATACACAATTATGAAAAAAGTACTTTTTTTAGCCATAGCAATAGTTGGCTTTAGTTTGCAAGCAGTTGCACAAGACAAAAAACAATTAGACAAAGAATCTATTAAAGATATGTGTGGTTGTTTTAAAGTAAATTTTAAGTACACAGAGACTTTTGCACCAGAAATTGATTATGAAAAGCATTTAGATTATACCTCTGGAGCTTTAGAATGGGCAGAGTTAATTGAAGATGAAAACAACAAACTGTCTATACAGCACCTATTGGTTATAAAAGATACTATGGTAATTAAGCATTGGAGACAAGATTGGTTATATGAGAACAATCGTGTTTTTCATTACGATAAAGACAACAAATGGGTATTTACAGAATTACCTAAAGATGAAGTAAAAGGACAATGGACACAGTTAGTTTACCAAGTAGATGACAGCCCTAGATACTCTGGATCTGCAACTTGGATACATGCAGATGGCAAAAATTATTGGGAAAACAAATCAGATTCTCCACTACCAAGAAGAGAATACTCTAAAAGAAGTGATTACAATGTTATGGCAAGAGGTAACCGCCAAGAAATTACAGATTACGGTTGGTTACACGAGCAAGACAATGATAAAATTATTAGAGAAACAGGTAGCAAAGACGTTTTACTTGCTCAAGAAAAAGGATACAACACCTATGTAAGAGTACCAGATGAACAATGTTTAGCTGCAAAAGACTGGTGGAAAAACAATAAGAAATTTTGGGCAAAAGTTAGGTCTGCTTGGAATAAAGTTTACTCTAAAAACAGTGAAATAGAGCTTGCCAAAGCTCTAAACAAAAAACCATTATTTATGCATTTTTATGAGTTAGAAAGTAAAAATGCTAATGAAAAAGAAATACTTGCTTTAATACAAAAATTTGCATCAACTAAAATAACAGAAAATGCACCTGAAAAATAAAAGAACCCTACTATTTATAACAGCATTTACATTTTTGTTACTGGCTTTTAATTCCCCCCAATTGCCAGAAAAATTACAAAAAAAAGTAAACGCAGCAATAAGCTATGCTTATGGTACAGAATCTTTTAAATTAAGCGGAATCACAAGTGATGTGATTCCGCCTAAAGATTATGTTTTTAAAATTAAAACTGATGACACAGTAACTGGCTATGCTTATGTTGGGCAAGCAAATAGCATGAAAAACGTATTTGACTATGTAGTGTTTATAAACAAAGACCTTAGTATTAAAAAAACAAAGGTTTTAATTTACAGAGAAGACCACGGCAGGCAAATAGGCGCACAGCGTTGGCTAAAACAATTTATTGGTTTATCTGTAAATAAAAAACCTGTGTATGGTAAAAATGTAGATGCTATTTCTGGTGCAACTATTTCTGCAAAAAGTATGACAATTGCAGTTAAAGATGTACTTGAAACTATACAGAAATTAAACAATAAAAAACTTCTTTAACCTATACAATTATGAGAGACATAGACGCTATTTATTATAATGATTTTGGAATTGCCTTTCATTGGAAAAAAGAACCTAAAAATTACCGTAGTAAAATACAAGTAGTATTTAGAGACACTGGTTTTTTACTTACACAAAAAGAATTACTACGTTTTGCAGAGCATATACAAAGCACTATGAATTCTAATGCTGTGTGTAATTGTTGCCCTAAAAAAAAGTCTTGCAGAGCATTACTGTTAGAGACACCTGTACCACAAGTTAGTTTGGCTGTTAGCGTTAATGAGTTAACAGCGATAAACGACTTAATAGAGGGCACTATTTTTCAGTTAAATATAGATGATTTTTTAAGTGATATCTGTAACAATTAAGTTTAGTAACTCTTTACTAATTGTAATACATTTACACTAACTAAACTGTTCTCAAATGGATCCGTATGCAGCACTACGTTACAAAGAATTTAATGTTTTTTTACTGGTTAGGTTTGCTATGGTATTTGCTTGGTCTATGCAGTTTATTGTTATAGAATGGCAAGTGTACTCCTTAACTAAAGATCCACTTTCTTTAGGTATAATTGGACTTATGGAGGTTATTCCTGCCGTGTCTATGGCACTATTTGCAGGGCATATTGTAGACCAAAAAGAAAAAAGAAATCTTTTAATTAAATGTATTTTAGGGTTTTCTGTAATTAGCTTTGGCTTGTTTGTTATTAGTATGCCAAGTGTTATAGCGCAAACTACAACTAAGACTATTTTATACATTACCTATTTTTTAGTTTTCTTAGGCGGCTTGGTACGTGCGTTTTTGGGTCCTACTATTTTTTCCTTAATTGCCCTAATTGTTCCTAAAAAGATATACCCAAATGCTGCTACTTGGAGTAGCACTACTTGGCAAATGGCATCTGTTTTAGGGCCTGCTTTAGCTGGCTTTTTTATAAGCTGGATTGGTGTACACTGGTCTATGTGTGTAATTTTTGGGTTTTCATTATTTGCCTTAATTACGTTATTACAAATTCCTAAAAAACCAATTCTTAATCCTAAAATTGGCGAGCCTGTTTTTAAAAGCTTAAAAGAAGGTTTAAACTTTGTATTTAAAACCAAGGCAGTATTAGGCGCATTAACTTTAGATATGATTGCTGTACTATTTGGTGGTGCCGTTGCTTTACTACCCATTTTTGCGCAAGATATTTTACAAGTAGGCTCACAAGGCTTTGGCATTTTAAGAGCTGCGCCTGCTGTTGGTGCTGCCTTAATGATGTTAACCTCTACTCGTTTTCCGTTACATAAATTTGCAGGTAAAAAACTATTGCTTGCTGTATTTGCCTTTGGTATTTGTATTATTGTTTTTGGGCTGTCTACCTATTTCTGGGTGTCTGTTGCTGCCTTATTTTTTAGTGGAGCCGTAGATGGTGTGTCTATGATTATAAGGCAAACTATTTTACAATTAAAAACACCAGACCATATGCGTGGTAGAGTAGCCTCTGTAAATTCTATGTTTGTAGGTTCTTCTAATGAGCTTGGTGCTTTTGAAAGCGGACTTACAGCCAAACTAATGGGAGCTGTAACAGCTGTGGTTTTTGGTGGCACAATGACGCTTATTACAGTTGGTGCCACTGCTATTTTTTCTCCTAGCTTTAGAAAATTAGACCTAAGTAAAGATGTACAAGAGCACGAAAAAGAAGAGTAATCAACTTTAAATATTCTAGCCTTTAAACAAAATAAATCCCTATATTTTTACGTTTAATACAGGATAAAAAACTGGCTAAATTTGCACTACAGCTCATAAAGAGGCAGTTATCAACCTATATAAAAAATGAGAATATTATTTACGGTATGTTTTGTAGTACTTATTAGTGCAATTGGCTCTGCACAAAATTTGGTTAAAAACTCTAGCTTTGAAGATTATAAAAATTGCCCAAGTGACATAGGTAAATTTACAAACAATGTTAATGACTGGTCTATTTTACAAGGCACTACAGATTATTTAAACTCTTGCAGCAGAACCGTAGGTTTTTTAAATCATAACGGAAAACAAATAGCCCGCAGCGGTTTTGCTTACGCTGGCATTTTTACATACTCTAACAAAGATTATAGAGAGTATGTACAAGGTACTTTAAGTGAAAAGCTAGAAAAAGACAAAAAATATATTGTTACATTTTATGTGAGTTTAGCAGATTATGCTACTCTAGCTATTGAAGATTTTAGTATTTTATTTACCAACAAACCTATTGCTGGTTCTACAATAACAAACAGTAAAAAAACCTTAGTTACACATAAAACACTATCTAAAATTAATGGTTTAGTGTACGACCATTATATGCAGTTAGATCCTATTTTTTATAAAAGTAAACAAATTTGGATGCAGGTTTATATTCCTTTTACTGCAAAAGGATATGAAACAAATTTTACCATTGGAAATTTTGCTAGTAATAGTAGAACCCAAAAAATGAAAGTCTCTGAGGTAAATGATAAAGATTTTTCATACTACTACATAGATGATGTTAGTGTTGAAGCAAAAGACCGAGAATTGCCTCCTTTGTATGCTGAAACTGTACCACAAAAAGCAGATGCCACACCAAAAATAGAACGCAATAAAGTATATACATTTAAAAACGTTTTATTTGAATTTAACAAAGCCGATTTACTAACTGTTTCTGAAGAAGAAATAAATGTATTAGCTACAATTTTACGCAACAACAACAAGCTTACTATAGAAATTTATGGGCATACTGATGCCGTTGGCTCCAAAGAACGAAACTTAGAACTTAGTAACCAACGTGCTAAAGCTGTGGCTAGCTATTTAATTGATAGCGGAATTGATGAAAACCGTGTAAAATGGATAGGATACGGCAGTAGCAAACCTGTAGCAGATAACACTACAGAAGAGGGGCGTACACAAAACAGAAGGGTAGAGTTTAAAATGTTAGAAAATTAATTTTCTAGTTTTTCTAAACTTAATTTTTCATCATTAAAAACTGCGTAAGTATAGTAACCAATCCAGTCACCAAGGTTAATGTAGGTAGATTTTCCGTTTAGGTCTATTGTCATTGGTAAATGACGATGTCCAAAAACAAAATAATCATAATGCTTGGTTTCTAATTTACGTTTTGCATATTGTACCAACCACTCTTTGTCTTCGCCTAAAAACTTAACATCATCATCACCTGAAATTGCTTTGTTTTTTACTGAAAAATATTGAGCTAAAGATACACCTATGTCTGGGTGTAACCACCTGTAAAACCATTTAGAAACAGGGTTTGTAAACACCTTTTTCATTCTTTTATAACCTTTATCGTGTGGTCCTAAACCGTCGCCATGACCTATAAAAAATGAAGTATTGTTAAATAAAAATTGTTGTGGTGTGTGGTACACTGGTATGTTTAATTCTTCTTCAAAATAACCATCCATCCAAAGATCATGATTACCTACAAAATAATACACAGGTATACCCGCATCTGTTAGTTCTGCTAGCTTACCTAAGGTTCTTGTAAAACCTTTAGGAACTACAGTTTTATACTCAAACCAAAAATCGAATAAATCTCCTAACAAAAAAATTGCAGCAGCATCTTCTTTAATTTCGTCTAACCAAGCAACAAACTTTTTTTCTCTTGGTTTACTCTCTGCCATAGTTGGCGCACCCAAGTGATTATCGCTTGCAAAGTATACTTTTTTACCTTTTGGAACTGTAATTTTTTTCATTTGCTAGTAAAGATACGTAAACAGAAATTTTTAATTAGTTGTCTGATGCGTACCACTCTGCAAAAGAAGAGTCTGTTTCTTGTAGTTTTAAAGAGTGTAAGTTAATATTTTGTGGTAGTCTTGCTTTAATTTTTTCAGCAAAATCTATTACCATATTTTCACTAGTTGGTTGGTAGTCTGCTAATATTACACTGTGCCCTCTTTTTGTTAACTCCTCTGCCAACTCTATATGTGGTGTGTTTTTATTAAATACCGTAGCGTGGTCATACACATCTACAATTTCTTCTTTGACTATTTTTTTAAGATCACCAAAGTCTATAACCATACCCCATTTAACATTGTTAGTATCTGTAATAGGAGAACCAATTACGGTAACAGATAATTTATAACTATGCCCATGTACATTTCTACATTTACCATCATAGCCATATAATGCGTGACCGGTTTCAAAACTAAACTGCTTGGTTATTCTAATATTACTCATACTTACATATTTTGCGCTGCAAAGGTATTATTTTAAGGCAGATGTTTTTATCTATTAACAAATAAAATCTCTACCAAACAGCTAATAAGACTAAAACTATGGTCTTTTAACTGATGATAGAGATTTATGACTTTACTTTTTACCAGTTTACACCAGTAAAATTTAGTAACTATTGCGCTATAATTTATTCGTAAAAGTTAACTGCACCAGAGTTAATATCATACATAGCACCAACAATTTTAATTTCGCCATTCTTTTGCATTTCTGCAAGAACACTACTCTCTTCTAGAATTTTGTCTATAGTAAGTTGTACGTTTTTAGCAGATACGTTATCTACAAACTCTAAGTTTTTAGAGTTACGCAAACTATCATCTTTTGGCTCTGCAACAGCATTTACAGCAGGCTTAATTTTAGCCAACATTGCTGTTAAGTTTCCTAATTCTGCATTGTCACAAGCTCCTTTAATTGCACCACAACTAGTGTGTCCTAAAACTACAATTAGTTTAGTACCTGCTAATTTGCAACCAAACTCCATACTACCTAAAATATCTTCGTTTACAAAGTTACCGGCAATACGTACGCTAAAAATATCTCCTAAACCTTGGTCAAAAACCAACTCGGCAGATACTCTAGAGTCTATACAGCTTAAAATAGTTGCAAAAGGAAACTGACCTTCACTAGTATCATTAACTTGTTCTAATAAGTTTCTGTTTGCTTTTAAGTTACTTTGAAACCTTTGGTTTCCTTCTTTTAAAAACTGTAAAGATTTTTCTGGAGTCATTGTAGACTGAGTCTCTTTAGTATGTGCTTTCATATATTTTTATTTTTTAAATTATTATAATTTTAATGTACTTACCAACTACTTATTGGTGTATAATAGTAATGATACATCTGCTTTGTTTATTACATTGCGTACACCTTTTGTTGCTCTGTTTACACAAAGTAAATTAATATTACTTTTTAATAGGTACTTAGATATGTAACTTATTTCATTACCTCCTTGCTCAGGAACAAAGTCTATAGCTTCTTTAGAATCTAAAATTGCTTGCTCTTTATTTCCTTTTTCTGCAACTGTTAAAGGTGTTATTGTTTTTTGACTATTTTTTATTAAATCTTCAATAAACTTTAAATTAAAAAACTCTTTTTTTTCATTTAAAACACCTAAAGTTAAGCTATTAACAGGTGTAACCTCTCCATTTTTAGTAGTTATTAAAACTAAGCCTTTGTAATTTTTCAAAACAAAATCTGTAATATGATCACCAATAATGTTAATCATTTTAGATTTTCTTTTCCCTAAAACAATCACATCTGGCTGTTGTTCTTCAATTTGTTTTGCTATTTCATTCTTTACATTGCCAAAAGAAAAACTATGTTTAATTTTTGTATTGGATGCCTTAGAAATTGGCTTAATAATATTACTTATAATATGGTCTGTGCTATTGTATTGTTCATTAATAGAACGCATAGCAGACAGTTGGTTGTCTCTAACAACTACATCTGATGCCTTTTTTGCATAAAAGAAAGACACATCTCCATTTATCGTTTTAGCCAAGTTTACAGTACTCTGCAATGTAGCAACTGTAGTCTCTTTTAAATCTGATAAAACTAAAATTTTATATTTCTTTTTTAGCATAGGACCTCTAATTTAAACTAACGTTAGATTTTGGTCTCAACTTAAAAAATTCTATAAAACTATCTGGATTCTCTACTACACCTCTTTCTGATATTAACTTAATATCTATATTACGTTCTTTTGCTTTAAAAGCAAAGTCTTCTAAAATTTCAATGATGTCATAATCTAAATATCTAGTTTTAGTAACATCAAACTCTAAATAGGTGTCTTTAGGTAAACTGTCTAACTCTTTTAAAATAGCTCCTTTGTTAAAGAAAGTAACTTCTTCTGCAAGTTCCATTTTAATTTTGTGCTTACCATTGCTATTATCCTCAATATGTAAAAAGTGAGAGTTTTGGTAGCTTTTTAATAAAATAACAATAATACCTACTAACAAACCTAAACCAATACCGTACAATAAGTTTATAAATACAATTCCTAAAACAGTAACTGTAAAAGGGATAAACTGTTTCCAGCCTAGTTTATACATTTTTTTAAACAATGCTGGTTTGGCTAATTTATAACCTACAATAAATAATATAGCTGCCAAGACAGATAAAGGTATTTTATTTAAAAGTGTAGGAATTAAAATAACAGAAATTAACAATAAAAAACCGTGAATAATTGCCGATAATTTTGTTTTCCCTCCAGATTGAATGTTTGCTGAACTCCTTACAATTACTTGCGTAATAGGCAAACCACCAATTAAACCAGAGACAATATTACCTGTTCCTTGCGCAAATAACTCTCTGTTTGTTGGAGTTACATTTTTGTCTGGATCTAACTTATCTGTTGCTTCTACACATAACAAAGTCTCTAAACTAGCTACTAAAGCAATAGTAAATGCTATAATCCATACCTCTGGATTTGTTATAGCTGAAAAATCAGGAAAATTAAACTGACCTATAAAACTGTCAAAGCCATCTGGTACTGGCACAGCAACAAGATGATCTACAGAAATATTTAAGCTTGAACCTTTTGTTAAAATATAAAAAACAATTCCAACTGCAACAGCCACTAGTGGACCTTGAACAATTTGAAAAATCTTTCCTTTTTTAGACAGAACATTAGACCACAATAATAATATAAACATTGAAATTAATGCTACTACTGTTGCACCTACACTTACGTTACCACTAATTAATGCATTTATAGCTTTTAAAAGTTCTGTAAATGTATTTTCCCCATCAATTTGTAAAAAAGCAAAATCTCCCTGTGGATCTTTATCCATTCCAAAAAAGTGCGGAATTTGCTTTAAAATAATAATAATACCTATACCTGTAAGCATTCCTTTAATTACTGAAGATGGAAAGTAATAACCAATAACTCCTGCCTTTAAGGCTCCAAAAATTAATTGAATAACACCACCTAAAACAACGGCAACTAAAAAACTTTCATAACCTAAATCTTGTATTGCAGTAAAAACTATAGCTGCTAAACCTGCAGCAGGTCCACTAACACCTATTTTAGAGCCACTTAAAGCTCCTACTACTACACCACCAATTATACCTGCAATTAAACCAGAGAAAAGAGGCGCACCACTTGCTAATGCAATACCTAAACATAAAGGTAACGCTACGAAAAACACAACTACACTAGCTGGTAAATCGCTTTTTAAATTTTTAAACATATTAAATAGAATATTTTGCCTCTTGATTTTATTTTTTCAAGAGGAATTAAATAAATTAATGTGACCACACGCCAAAATGTGCAGTCTAAAAAGTCTAATTATAATATGTAAAAATCGGGAGGTGGAGAGACAAGGTTTATTAAAGGCCTTGGATACTTTTTAGAAGTATATGCTTGTTTGCTTTTTTCTTCAACGTAAGAAATATCTATTTCTGAAAAGTTATCGGAGTTTAAAAACTTTTTAGCATTGTGACCTTCTTCTTCTTCTGACATCGAATAAAAAGCAGAAATATCTACAGAATCATTTACCATAGTAATTATAGTTGGCGCAGATAAAAACGCCAAGAATAATACAGTAAAAAATATAGATATTATTTTTTTATACATTCTTTTTTTAAGTCAGAAGTTTACAAATATAGACCAAAACGTAAAATATAAAAATAGCTAATCCTAAAAAAAAATGCTTATGACAACATTTTTAAATAGTTAACTCTTTTCATAATTTAATTAGTTTATAATTGCAAAAACTGGTTATAAATTTATTTTCTTTTATATTTTTTACTGTTTTTAACTCTATTAAAAACATAAACTGCTACTACAAATAATGCTAGTAATGGAAATACTAAATCTCCTCCCATAATCTTCTTATTTTTTTAATTCTTCTTATTTTTAATGATAAAAGACACTATTGCAGCCGTTACCACTCCCATAGATAACGCAGTAAATATGCCTTGTCGTATATAATTATCTATATTAAAATATTCTACAGCCTTATCTTGCGTCATAGTTCCCATTTTTACAATGTATTTTGTTATGTTAGCAAAATACTCTGGTGATATGTAAACGTAAGTAATGTATTGCGTAGCCGGACTTAATATAGCTATTACAGCACTTAAAACTATACCGCTTATAAAACCTTCTTTCCACGTAATTTCTCCGTTAAAATCGGTTTGCTTTTTGTCTCGCAACGCCAAAACATATAGTATAATAGCCACTACACCAAATAAATTAGTAAGTATTAAGTGTTTACTAACTTGGTCTGTATGCCACCCCATTTGCTTTTCAAAATAAGCCCACAAAAGCGCACAAGCAGAAAAGATAAAACCCCATTTTATCTCTGTTTTAAACTTATTCATAAAAACTATTTTCTATATTTTGATAATGCATTTTTTGTGAAATCAGACAAAACCAATTTACCAGAAACAGTAGCACGTTCTTGTAACAAACTATTCCAATTCTCTGTTCCTTCCCATAAAATTGATTTCATTTCTTGTAAAGCCTCTGGATTGTATGATGCTAATTTTTCTGCAAAAATTTCAATCTCTTTATCCATCTCTTTAATAGATCCAAAAACTTTAGCAAACAAACCTTTATCTTTTGCCCAATAAGCACTTTGCCAATCTGTAGCCGCCAAAGAAAGTTCTGCTAAACCGCTTTTACCAACTTTACGTTCTACAGCTGGTGCAATTACAAAAGGACCAATACCTATAGATAACTCAGAGAGTTTTATAGATGCCGCTTCTGTAGCAAAAGCATAGTCACAAGCAGCTGCCAAACCAACGCCTCCGCCAACTGTTTTGCCTTGTATACGACCCACAATTAGTTTTTTACACTTGCGCATTGCATTAATAACATTTGCAAAACCACTAAAAAATTGTTGTCCTTCTTCTAAATTAGTTACTTCCATTAACTCGTCAAAAGAAGCACCTGCACAAAAAGCTTTTTCACCTTCAGACTTTAAAATGATTACGGATACAGCCGTATCATCAGATAATTTCTGAATCTCTTTTGTTAATCTATCTAACAATTCTGCTACAAAAGAATTACTAGCCGGATGACCAAATTCTATTGTTGCCACTTTATTATCTATATTGGTATATAAACTACCGTTTGCTCTTGTTGTACCCATAAAAGTGTTTTATGTTGTGTAAAGTTCAAAATTACGTTTTTTGTAAGAGTGGACGAAACTTTGTGTTAAATTTAACCACCAATGCACCGCCTCTTATTAACATCCAAACCACAAAAGACAGCCAAATTCCCGTAAAGCCCCAACCTAGCTCTTTACTTAGGTATAACATAGGTACAAAACCTAAAAATGTAGCATCTAAAAGCGTATCTCTTAGGTATTTCATTTCCCCTAAGCCTTTAAAAAGTCCATCAAAAACAAAAGCTATTGCATTAATAGGTAAGCTTAGTATTATGATATAAAAAACTGAATAAAATGTATCTAAAGCCACTTGCTCATTAGAAAAAATTTGTCCTATAGGGTGATAAAAAACAAAGCCCAAAACCACCAAAACTAAACTAACTGTTACTCCGTACTGAAGAATTTTTTTAGCCAACAGCCAAAGGCTATTATAATCTTTCGCCCCTAACAATTTACCTCCTAAAATATTACCTGCAGCGCCATAACCGTCTATAAAAAAAGCAGAAAACAACCATACATTTATAGCTATTGTGTGGGCACCAATAAACCTATCTCCTAGATCTGTGGCCTCGCGCACGGCTAATATTAACGCTATGTTTAAAGACAATGCACGCACAAATAAATTTAAACTCATAACCACCAAACGCCCTAATTCTGGGTGCAACGGAAAGCGTAACTTTAAACTAATATCTGTTTTTAAAATAAGTAAAAAGAATGCTATTATTGCCATTACTGCTTGTGATAGTAAACTTGCCCAAGCCGCACCATCTAAATACATAGGGTCCAAAATACCTTCTACACCGTAAACAAAAATATAATCTAAAAAAATATTTAAAAAAGCACCTATTAAAACTATTACCATTGGCCAGCTTGTGTTTTGCAAACCTCTAAAAATACCCATCACAGCAAACGTAAATAGTGTTAACGGAAAACCCCAAACCCTAATACCGTAGTAAGACACGCAAAACTCTAAAATTTTACCCTTTGCCTTAAAAAACACAAATATTTCTTCTATTACAAAAACAGTAGAAAGTAGAATTACAACACTTAACAAAATATTAAAAAAAATAGCCTGCACTGGTAATGTTTTAACCTCTGCCAATTTACCAGCTCCTAAATACTGAGAAATTATGGCAGATATAGCACTTCTGGTTTGTCCTAAAACCCAAATAAGCATAGACAAAAAAGACCCCACAATACCTGCTGCCGCAAGAGATTCTAGTCCGTAGTTAGGGATATTACCCACTATAGCAGCGTCTGTAATAGAAAGCAATGGCTCAGATATACCTGCAATTGTAGCAGGTATTGCCAGTTTGTTTATATTTTTAAGATTTACAATTTTATTCAAAAAAAATAGCTTTATAAAACAAGTTCAAAACAATGAAAAGGGTGTTCACTTTGTTTAGGAAAAAATATATCTCCTAATTGTTTGTAACCTCTGGTTTGGTAAAAATTTACATTGCGTTTATTTACACTAAAAGTATCTAACCGTACAGATACAAAGTCATTATTTTTAGCATATTCCTCTGCAAAATTCATCATTTTTTGCGCATACCCTTTACCCTGTAGTTCTGGATGCACAGACAACCTATGTATGTATAAATTAGCATCATTTTTAGTGAGCCACTTAATAGGAACATATTCACTATCCATATAGGTAGACAGTACAATGGTTCCCGCAATTTTTTCATCAACCTCTAAAACATATAATTCTTCTTGGGCAATATCATTTAAAAAAGCTTGTTTACTTGGGTAGTGCTCGTTCCACTGGTAAATGCCATTTTTAATCATAAAAGCAGCACAAGCCTTTGTAACAGTAAGAATTTTGTCTATTTCTGATTTTTTTGCGAGACGAATCATTGGAGGTATAAATTAAATTGTAAATTTAGAGTATAAAATACAACTGATAAAATGTGCTGGTATTTTTAATACGTCTTTAACCAAGACTAAATGCACATATAATAACCTAATTAAACTCAATATAAAAAATGAAGAATATATTGGTTCCTATAGGGACATCTACAGAAAGTCATGAAACATTACAATACGCCGTAGATTTTGCTAAAAATTTTGATGCAACCATTTATGTAATGGAAGTTTTTAATGTTATTTCTGCTGGCGCTGGTAGTTTGGCCAATGCTACAGATAAGATTGAAAAAAACAACAGAGAACAATTGTTAGATGTTGTTAATAAGGTTGATAAAAAAGGAACTGAAATTAAAATTGCAACTTACCAAGGGGATATTATTGCTGGTCTTAAAAAAATTGACAAGCAGTTTTTAGGAATAGATTTAATAATTATGGCTCCTAGAAGTAATGATGTTAACGAGGGCAATTACCTTGGCAACACTTCTGGTAAAATTATTAAAAAAACAGATATACCTACATTAATAGTACCCGTAGGCTATGTTTTTAAACCTGTAACATCTATACTTACGGCTTTTAAATCTGGTATTTTAAAGCGCAAAAGAATACTTAACCCATTAATTACTATTAAAAAACAGTTTAATAGTGCCGTTAACTTATTATTGGTTAAAACGCCTGGCTATACAGATGATGATTTAAAAGTAGATACCGCATTATTAGATATTAGTTCTAAAATGACACTTACAGAAAATGTAACTACTTACCACGGCGTATTAGAGCATTTTTTAACTAAACAACCAGATATGTTGTGCGTGTTTAGAAGAAAAAGAGGTTTTTTTAAGAAGTTATGGGAAAAGAATACCATTTCTAAATCAGAGTTTTTTGCCCCTGTACCTGTATTGGTTTTAAGCGTTAAAAAAGACTAAGGTTTTTTTAAATAATTATATACAAAACCCCTTTACTAAATGTAAAGGGGTTTGTTGTTTTATATAAAATTGAATTGCTTTACCTAAAGTAACAACCCGCTAATGCTTAGTTATTAACTTCTGCTGGTCTCTAAAATAACTTGGCGTGTAGCCCATTTTGCGTTTAAAGGTTCTATTAAAGTTAGATATGTTGTTAAAACCACTATCAAAACAAATTTCGTTTATAGAGCGTTCTGTTTCTATAAGCAACCTTGCTGCATGGCCCAAGCGCAAATCACTAACATAGTCAGAGAATGATGAATTTGTACTTTTTTTAAAAAAATGACTAAATGCAGACTCAGACATATTTACCAAACTGGCCACATCTTTTAATGGTATTTTTTGGTGCAAATTTTCTTTAATATAATTGTTTACTTTTTCTATTCTACGGCTCTTATGCATAGTGTAGTGGTCTACATAGGAGTGTGAAGCTAACATTTTTGTACTGCGTGCAATAGACAAATCATACAAAATAGATAAAAAATTAAGAAGCGAATCAAAATCCTGAGACTCAGACAAACGCAATATTTTGGGCTTTAAAGCCGCAATAGTTTCTTTAGAAAATAAAATACCTCTTTTAGATTTTTCTAATAGATCTCTAATAGGCAACATTAACTTTCTGTTTAATGCCAACTCTGACAAAAACTTTTCATGAAATTGTACTGTTACCACATGTGCTTTTGTATTCTCGTCTACACCTGTCCATGCATGTGGTGTGTTAGGCCCTACCAAGACCAAATCATTATCTACATACTCCTGTATAGAATCTCCAATGATTCTTTTTCCTGATGAATTTAAAACTAAATTAAGTTCTAATTCTGGATGAAAATGTATAGGAAAATCAAACTTAGCAGAATGATGGTTTAATACAATGAAGAAATCATCTTCACATATAGGCACTAACTCCCTTAAAATACGCGCTTCTTTATTCATAATAGTATCATATTATATTTCCACAAAATAAAGCTTCAATAATAGTAAAATGTAAATAAATGACTACATTTTTTATCAAATTAAATAAAAATAACCCAATTTTCAATCATAAAAGTCAATAATAATTCATTGTATAACTACAATAACAACCTTAAATTCATATTAGTATCACTATTTAACATCATTTACAAAATTTAAGTTAATGTTATGTTATTATTTTGTAAACAACTTAATTACTAACTAAAAAATTCATGAACTAATGAAATATGAGTTTCAAAAAAGTATGATTTTTATTGTTTTCTTAATTTTTAGCTTCTATGGAGTTGCACAAATTAAGGTAACCGGAACAGTAAAATCTAACGACGGAGTTCCTTTACTTGGTGTTACCATAATGGAGCAGGGTTCTAGCACAAACGGAACCACTACAGATTTTGACGGAAACTTTGCTCTTGAAGTTGACAGTGCAAAAGACGTACTTGTAATTTCTTATATTGGCTTTGTTACTAAAACGATTTCGATACCAGAAAATAAAAATGTATCTGTTATATTAGAAGAGGATTTAGAGCAACTATCAGAGGTTGTTGTTGTAGGTTACGGCTCTGTTAAAAAGAGTGATGTTACTGGTTCTGTTACTTCGGTAGAAATGGACAATATACCTTCTAAACCAGCCAATTCTATTGATGGTTTATTACAAGGTCAGGTTGCAGGTGTGCAAGTAACTACACCATCAGACAATCCTGGTGCTGGCGCTGTTATTAGAATTAGAGGCGGCAGCTCTTTGCGCGGCGGTAACGATCCGCTTGTTGTTGTAGATGGCTTTCCTATTGGTTATGCAGGTGATTTAAAACAAATTTCTCCACAAGATATTGCCTCTATGGAGGTGCTTAAAGATGCTTCTGCTTCTGCAATTTATGGTTCTAGAGGTGCCAATGGTGTTATTATGATTACTACCAAAAAAGGCGCTAAACATACTACAGAGGTTACCGTTTCTCAGCAAAACACATATTCTAGTTTTACATCAGACCTTAACCTTTGGAGAGATCCTGTTTTAATGGCAGAGCTAAGTAACGAAAGCAGAACTAACGGTGGTTTTACTCCTATTTATATTGGTGCAAAAGATGCAAATGGTGTGTATTATCCATCTGTGAGCGAGCTTAAAAATGGAAGTTGGGCCTACAATACACGTTGGGATGATGTTGTTTTTCGTGATCCGGTATCTAATAACACAAATATTGCTGTACGTAGCCAAACAGATCGCACACAGTTTAGCTTAAGTACTACGTATTACACTAATGAAGGTGTTTATATTAATAATGATTATGAAAAACTAAACATTAATTTAAACGTAATTCATAAAATATATAATGACAAGGTAACTATTGGAGGTAATGTTATTTACTCTAAAGGAAACCAAAATAACAATAATGATTTAGCATACTGGCGTAATCCTATTTTCCCTATTTATGAAGATGGTAATCCTATTAACGACTACTTTTTAGCAGGCTCACAAGATTACTCACATCCTATTGCCTTAGTAGAAAATAGAACTAATAAAAACGAATTTTTAGATTTTATAGGTTCTGCATTTATAGAGATTGATTTTACAAAAACGTTAAAATTAAAAACTCAGGTTAACCATAAATACGGGCGCTCTATTACAGATTATTACAATCCTAAAATTTATACTCAAGACGGTACTTTTAACAATGGTTCTGGCGGTGTTAATAATTGGGAAAATACAGAAACTGTTGCAGAGACTTTTTTAACGTATAACAACACATATGGTAATAAGCACAACTTTACAGCAATGGGTGGTTTCTCTTACCAAGGGTATGAGGCCAGAACGTCTGACCTGAAAGCGTATGATTTTTTAAATGAATCTTTAGGCAATGGCAACCTTGCTGCTGGTAATCCAGAAAAACAGTCTGTAGCGAATGGCTTATCTGAAACTGTTATGTACTCTGGTATTGGTCGTTTAAACTATGGTTATGATGATAAATACCTTGCTACATTTACAGTACGTACAGATGGTTCTTCAAAATTTGGAGAAAACAACCAATGGGCATTATTCCCTTCTGGAGCATTAGGATGGAAAATACACAAAGAAGATTTTATTCGTAATCTAAATGTTTTTGATGAGTTTAAACTACGTGCTAGTTACGGTATCTCTGGTAACCAAGGTATTTCTCCTTACTTAATTAATAGTAGATACGGACAAGACCAATACTACGTTAATGGCCGTTGGCAAACAACAATTGGCCCTGGTTATGTAGTTGGACAAGATAGTCAAAGTGGTAAAAAAACCTGGGGCGGTATTCCTAATCCAGATTTAAAATGGGAAACTACAGAACAATTTAATATTGGCGCAGATGTTGCTTTTTTTAACAACAGATTAAAAGTTACTGCAGATTACTACAAAAAACACACCTCAGATTTATTACGTGAGCGTTTGCTTTCTCCTTCTTCTTCTTATGATAAAATGTGGGTTAACGATGGTGAAATAGAAAACCAAGGTGTAGAAGTTACTATAGATGGCACTATGGTTAACAAAGAAGATTGGGGACTAAACGGAATGTTTATTTTTTCTAGAAACAAAAACAAGGTTGTAAGCTTAGGAGATGCTGTGTCTTCTGGTTTAAATACTGATGCTTTAACTGGCATTAAATATGAGTTCTCTGGAAACCAAGTTGAAGCTTTCCGTGCTATACCAAATATTTTAGCCGTTGGGCAACCTATAAATGTTTTCTATGGCTACAAAGTAGATGGCATTGTACAGTCTAGAGCCCAAGGTTTAGCAGCTGGCTTAACAGGAGATCTAGCAGAACCAGGAGAATTTAAGTATGTAGATTTAAATGAAGACGGAGTTATAGATGAAAATGACCGTACCATAATTGGTAATCCTAATCCAGACTTTATAGCAAGTTTAAACCTTAATGGTCGCTATAAAAACTTTGATTTTTCTCTTTTCTTTAATGGTAGTTTTGGTCAAGATATTTTTAACACTAAAGCTTTTAGTGAACCCGGAAATACACCGTTACGCTGGACACAAGATAACACTACAAACAATTACCCTAGCTTAAGAGATGGTCGTACACTTTATATGTCAGATTATTTTATAGAAAAAGGAAGCTTTGTACGCTTACAAAACCTTTCTATTGGCTACAACATAACAAACTTAAATACGGCTTGGTTTAAAAAAGGTAGAATTTTTATGAACGGAACAAACCTATTCACCATAACAGATTTTAATGGTTATGATCCTGAACTAGGTGGAGATGGCATTTATTGGGGTGGCTACCCTAAGTTAAGAAACTGGACTTTAGGCGTAGAACTAACCTTTTAAATTCAGTTAAAAATGAAAACATTTACAATAATAAACGAATTGAAAATGAAGCACTTTAAAAAATTAATAGTAGGGTTGGCACTTGTTGCTGGTGTTACTTCTTGTGAGAGCTTAGATGTAGAGCCTACTGGTTTTTATTCTGATGAAAATTTCTATAAAACTATTGAAGATGCAGAGGCATCTATTTTATATGCTTACGATGCACTTACACTTGTTAGTTATGCACCTGTTACGTATTATTTTACAGAATTAGCATCAGACAATTGTGTTGTTAAGGCAGACGAAGGTGCAGATGCACAAGCATTTGTAAACTGGGAAGTTACTGCACAAAACCAATTACTAACACAGTACTACAGATCTATATATATAGCAGTAAACCGTGCAAATGCAGTAATAGAAAATATAGAAGGCAAAGGTTTTAATCCAGAAGATGAAAAACGCATACTTGGCGAAGCTTTATTTTTAAGAGCATACAACCACTTTAATGCTATAAAAGCTTTTGGTTTAGCTCCATTACAAAAATCTTTGATAGATAAATTAGATGAAACCACAGCTACATTGCCTGCAGATATGCAAGAGGTATATGCGTTTTTAATAGACGATTTAACTAGAGCTATAGACAATTTAGAAGTAAACAGAGTTACTGGGCGTGCAGATAAGGTTGCCGCACAAGCACTACTTTCTAAAGTATACTTATTTGCTGCTTCTGCTAAAGAAAATGGAGTTCCTAAATACAATACTATTACAGAAAGTGTAGACAATTTATACGCAAAATCTGCAGAATACGCAGCTATGGTTTTAAACAACCAAGGAGAATATAGTCACGACACTGATCTTCAAAATATTTATAATGTTGACTCTCCTAACGGACCAGAACATATTTTTATATTATCATTAGACAGGTCTGGCACAGAAGAAGGAGATTACTCTAAACTATCTAAATACTTTATTCCTTATATAGATGGAGCTACAGTTTATTTAAAAAACACAGACGATACTTTTTCTCCAACACATGACGGGTGGAGTGTTTTTCAGACTACAGATAAACTATTCTCTTCTTATGAAGCTGAAGACAAACGTAAAACAGATTTATTTGTTTCAGAAATTTATAATCAAGATGGTGTCCCTATAGGCTCTGTTGCAGATGGCACTGTAATTTATCCGTTTACAAGAAAATACATAGATCCTTTATTTGAGGGTGATAAAACAAGTACAAGACCATACTTAATCCGTTACTCAGACATACAATTGGTTTATGCAGAAGCTACTGCTAATGCAGATGGTTTAGTACAATACAATCAAATTAGAAACAGAGCAAACGCTACAGAACTAGCTAGTATTGGTGGCTTATCTAAAGCAGATTTTAGAAAATTAGTTGTAGAAGAACGCCAAAGAGAACTTGCTTACGAAGGTGACCGTCTGTGGGACCTTAGACGTACAAACACAGTACAAAGCAATGTAACCAATGCCGCTGGTTTATCTCCAGAAGCAGTTGCTTTTTATCCTATTCCACAACGTGAAATAGACTTAAACCCTAACATCAACTAAACTAAAGCGCAATGAAAAAATTAAATAACATATACTTTGTAGTGTTGGCACTATTTTTTGTAGCCTGTACAGATAATCCTCTAGAAGATGTAGAAGGTACAGATTGGCAAAAAGAACGCAATGTGGTTTCTATTTTACTAGAAGGTCAAATAGGAACAGCTATTATAGAACGTAATTTTGATGATGCAAAAATTAAAATTTACGCTAAAACCGAAAACATTGCAGATTTATCTAAGGTAGAGATTAAAAATATTGAGCTTTCTTACGGTGCAAGTTCTGCAAATGAAAAGGGTACAACATTAGATTTAAGTAGTGGCACAACTACCATCTCTGTTGCATCTGGAGCTGGCAATAGTTTAGATTGGGAGGTTACAATGCTTCCTTTTAAGTCCGACTTAGAAGGTACTTGGTACATTGGTGATGTGCGTATGTATTGCGATATGTTTACTTGGGAAAGCTGGGGCTGGGAAAAGAATGAAAGTATGTTTGGTTACTTAACAGAATTAAACCCAGAGCTAGACAACAAAATTACTTTTACTGTAGAAGGTGCAGATGCTAAAGGAAATCCTTTTGGTAATTATGAGCATAACGCTGGTAATGACGGTTCTTTTGGTAGTTACTCAGATGCCGGTAAAGGATGGAACTTTAATTCTAGATTCAGAAAAATACCAACTGGTAATGGTACTTGGTTAAGAGATTTTGAACGTAACAAAGTAATTATTACCGATGCAAACAAAGTAGAGCATGAACTAGATTTAGAGCTACTAACTGCAACTAACGAGGTTAATTTAAAAACTGAAGTTCCTTATTTAGCCGAAAATTTTAGCTGGACAGATACTGACTGGAGTTTTGAAGAACTAGCTCATATGTCTAAATTAACTTGGTATACACTAACAAAAGAACGTGTAATACAAACGGGCAATAGCATTACGGGCTTAACTGTTGCAAACCAAATAGGCGATACAGAAATAAATACAGATACTAAAGAAGTTACGGTTACCATTGCAGATAATGGCACAGATATTTCTGCTATAGAACTTACTAGCTTAAACGTATCTTATGCAGCTACATCAGACACTAATATTGGTAGCACTTTAAATTTCTCTACAGGTAATTCTACTACAATAAATGTTACTTCAGAAACAGGGGAAAGTGCTATGTGGACCATTAAATTAAAAATAGATTTTGATCCCGGAAGCGTATCTATTGCAGGTACTTGGAATATTGCTGAAATTGGAGTTTACTGTGATATGTTTACCTGGGAAAGCTGGGGTTGGGAGAAAACGGAACTTTTAAATAATTACCTACCTAGTGCAGGTAAAGAGCTAGACAACACCATATCATTTATTGTAGAAGGCAAAAATGGAGACAACCCTTACGGAACGTTTGAAAACAACGCTGGTACTGATGGCGAGTACGGAGATTTTGTTTCTGATGATACTACTTGGCCAGAAACAGAATTTAATTCTAGGTTTAGAAAAGTCCCTACTGGTACAGGAACTTGGGAACTTGTTGGTGACACAGTAACTATTACAGATAGCGAAGGAGCTGTATTTGTTTTAACACTAGAAATTAATTCTGAAACCGAAATTGCTATAAGCTCAGAAGTAGAGTATTTATCTGAGTTGTATAATTGGACAGACACAAACTATAATTACGAAGAAACAGCACATATGTCTAAAAAAATGTGGTACAACTTAAGTAAATAATAGATCATCAATTTGATTATAAAAATTAAGGAGATACAACAATACTAAAAATAAAAATATGAGACTTAAAAATATATTCGCCGCTGTGCTACCTATGCTACTTGTTGCTGCAAGTTGTGATGATGATGAACCTGCATTTACTTCCGTAGAAAAAAATAGAGAAGTTGTAATTACTGAAGAATTGGTTTCTACAAACTTTGTTGGTAACGGTGCACAATGGGGTGGTTATGATATGGTACCAACTTGGTTAGGTACAGAAACACTTAGTGATGCAGATTGGAACACTTTATTTAGTCGTATAGATTTTATGCGCCCTCCGTTTTTAAGAATTGTAACCAACTCTGGCTGGTCTTATGATAATGATGGTGTGTATGACGAGACCACAAAGACACTATCACTCTTTAAAATGCTAGACTATGCTAAAGATCGTAATATAGAAATTACGTATGGCGAATGGGGACACAGTTCCGTAGGCGACATTAGCACTATAGATATGGATTGGATTGAAAAATCTGTGAAATTCTTAAATCATTTAGTAAACGAAAAAGGGTATACCAATATTAAAACAATAAACATTATTAATGAGCCTAATGGCGACTGGTCTAGCACTAAAGGAGATTACAACATTTGGAAAAATGTACAGCTAGCTTATTTAGAAGAAATGAAAAACTACAGCTTAACAGACATAAAAGTTATGGGGCCAGATATTGCTGTTTTTAATACTGCTAGCCAAACAGATTGGTTAACAAAAACAGAAGCAGATTTGGGTGACAATGTTGGCTTGTATGACATTCACGTATACCCACAACAACAACTAATTCGCAATGGTGAATTTGCACAAATGCTTAACGCTTACAAAAAAATAACTCCGGCAGACAAGCGTATTGTGTTGGGTGAAATTGGATTTAAATACACAGAGGTAGACGCAGAACTAAAATTACAAAACGAAGAAGCTATTGCTAACGACCCATATGCTGGTGAAGATTCTAATATGATGATTTATAAAGCTTTTTATGGCATAGATATGGCAGATGCTTTAATACAAGCAATGAGAGAAGGCTACTCTGGTTCTTTAGTATGGAATATGGACGATGCTATGTACAACAGCCCAGACAACGGAGATTACCAGTCTGATAAATTAAAACGTTGGGGATTTTGGAACATTTTAGGCGAAGAGCACACTGGTAATGCTAGTGATGAAAACATTAGACCTTACTTTTACCCAGTTTCATTACTTACACGCTTTTTTCCTGCTGGCAGTGACATTTATAACGTAGAACTACCTAATAAAAAAGGATTACGCGCCGTAGTAGGCACATACAATGGCAAACAAACAATTGCGATTGTAAACTCGCACTATTCTACATATGAGCTAAAATTAAAATCGGACTTTCTAGGTACTTTAACAGCTAATAAATACAGCTATAAATCTAATGCAGATGGCTCTTTTGTTGGCAAAGTAGATGAAAATGGTTTTGCTACTCCAATAGAAAACAACACAGAATTAAACTTTACAAGTGGTGTAAATATGACCTTAGAAGGAGAGTCTTTTATACTATTTACAAATATGGAGTAAGCCAAAAACTAAAGTTTAAAAAATCAATCAAAAATAATTTACAAATAAGGAAATAAAAATTAGTATGAATACTGTAGAACAAAAAAAAACAGGATTATTACGTCTTAAAAAACATCAAAACAACCCAGTATTAAGTCCAAACCCAGAAAACGATTGGGAAAGCTTAGTAGTGTGTAACCCTGGTGTTTGGTATGAAGATGGTACATTTTATATGCTATACAGAGCCGCTGGTAATGACGTAGAACACCAAATACGTTTTGGTTTAGCTACCAGTACAGATGGCGTAAACTTTACACGCACCTCTAACCAGCCTGTTTTTAGCCCTAGCACAGACGGTCCAGATATGGGTGCAGTAGAAGATCCTAGAATTGTAAAATTTGGAGATGAATTTTATGTAACCTATGCCTACAGACCTCACCCTCCTGGACAATACTGGAACTTTGACCATGATGAAATTTTATTGCCACAATGTGATGCCGATGCTCCGTTGGTTTTAAAAAATAACATTGCAAACTCTGGCTTACTTTTAACCAAAGATTTTAAAAACTACAGACGTTTAGGAAGAATTACACAAAGTAATTTAGATGACAGGGATGTTATTATTTTTCCAGAAAAAATAAACGGAAAATTTGCAATGTTGCATAGACCAAAAGAATGGATCGGTGAAGAATACGGTTGTGACAAACCATCTATTTGGCTTCGCTTTTCTGACGATTTAATGGTTTGGGAAGAACCAAGCACATTATTGTTAGCAGGAATAAATGGCACTTGGGAAGAAAAAATTGGCGGTAGCACACCTCCTTTAAAAACTAAAGATGGTTGGCTAATTATATACCATGGTGTAGAAAATGGCGGACTAGGATATTACCGTGTTGGCGCAGCTCTTTTAGACCTAGAAGATCCTACAATTGTAAAGTCTAGGCTAACAAATTGGATTATGGAGCCAGAGCATGATTATGAAATTGAAGGCTTTTACAAAGGCTGTGTTTTTCCAACAGGAAATATGATTATTGATGATACTTTATATGTATATTATGGTGCTGCAGACAAGTACGTTGGTCTTGCAACTTGTAATATTGATGAATTATTAAACGAATTAAAAAATGCTTAAAAAGCAACTATTTAATTACATTTTACTTCTCCTTTTTTTGCCGTTAGCATCTTGCCAAACGGTAAAAAAAGATGAGTTGGTTAAAATTGAAGCCGATAAAGTTATTTCTAATGAGTTTATTGGCAATGGTGTAGAGTGGTCTGCGTATCCACACGCAGATGCAGATGATGCAGAATGGGGCTTATTAATGACTAATAAAAAATGGGAAACTGTTTTTAAAAGGTTAGATTATATGAAGCCAAAAATTGTTAGGGTATTAGACCAAGCAAATTGGAGATACCTAGAGGGTATAGACAAAGATGGCAACCCAATTCTTAATTTTGAAAATCAAGAAATGCAAGCTTTATACAAGCTGCTAGACTATTGTGAAAAAAACGACATTAAAGTTATTCTAGGTGAATGGGGACAACCGTATAAAGTACATGACACCCATTTAAAAATGCAAGATGCATTTACCGGAGCCACAGACCCTAAGTGGCTAAATAGTATTGCAGAACACCTAAACTACCTTGTTAATACAAAAGGGTATACTTGTATTAACTATTACAATTTGGTGAATGAACCAAACGGTTATTGGTCTTCTGTAGATGGCAATTGGGGCGAATGGAAACTTGGTGTTAAAAAACTAGACAGTGCTTTTTTATCAAAAAAACTAAAAACGCCAGTAAAAGTTATTGGTCCAGACGCTACTCCTTTTAATAATGAGAAATCTAAATACACGGGTGAAGAGTGGGCTAAAGAAGCGGTATTACAATTAAATGATGTTTTAGCTGCTTATGATGTTCATGATTACCCAACAAAAGAATTTGTACGCTCTGGTGATTTTGAAAAACACTACACTAAAATGATTTCTTTTGCCGATAGCGTTGCAAAAAAACCTTTTATTTTAGGTGAAATAGGTTTTGAAAAATATGTAGACGAAAATATAAAAAGATACGAGGCTGATGAGTTTGCTAGTCCAGATAGTCAATTATCTGTTTACGATTATGATTACGGTGTAGATATGGCAGATGTTTTAGTACAGTCTATGAACAGCGGTTTTGATGCTGTTATTGCATGGGGTTTAGATGATGCAATGCATACAAATGGTGATACAGGTGAAAAAAATCAGCTTAAAAAATGGGGAATGTGGAACATTCTTGGCAAAGAACTAACTGGTGATGCTAAAGAAGAAGCCATTAGACCTTGGTTTTACACCTGGGCTTTATTAACACGGTATTTTTCAAACGATATGAAAATTGTAAAAACTACTGGGTTAAAATTAGATAAAGTACGCATGGTTGCCGGCTGGTCTACTACTAATCATATTACATTTTCAATTGTAAATAATAGTAACAAAGAAGCTACATTTTCTTTAGATACTAAAAATCTTAAAAACAAAAGCTTTAAAAAGTATATCTATAGTGAAAACAACAGACCTGTAGACAATAATAACTTTCCTAAAGCCGTACAAACTAATTTAAGTTTTACTACAAATGCAGAGCAAATAACAATACCTGCAAAAAGCGTATTACTTTACACAACATACAACTATTAATTTATGAGTAATTTAAGTTATATAGACCTTACGGTTCTTGTTCTTTATATTGTTTTTATAATATGGTGGGCTTTAAAAAACGGTAAGAGTAACGATTCTGACGCTTATTTTTTGGCTGGCAGAAACTTAACTTGGCCAATGGTTGGGTTGTCTTTGTTTGCCGCAAGCGTATCTAGTTCTACTCTAATGGGGCATTCTGGTGAAGGCTTTATTAGTGGTATTGCAGTGTTTAACTACAACTGGATATCTGTATTAATAATGGTGTTTTTTGCCATGTTCTTTTTACCTTTCTACATAAAATCTGGAATTTTTACAATGCCAGAATTTTTAGAGCGCAGGTTTGATGGTAAATCAAGAACCTACTTTTCTTTTATTACAATTATTGGTAACGTTTTTTTAGATGCCGCTGCAACACTATATACAGGGGCCTTAATTATTAAAATGATTTTTCCGGAAGTAGAAATCATCTGGATTATTATAGGTATGGCTGCCGTAGCCGGTAGTTATACAATCATTGGTGGTTTATCTTCTGCAATAAACGCAGATATGATACAGGCTGCTGTGTTAATTATTGGTTCTTCAATTTTATCGTTTTACGCTATTAGCAATATTGGTGGTTGGGAATCTTTTATAGATAAATTTAATGATGGTGTTTGGCTAAAATTAACCAGACCTTTAGACGACCCAACCGTACCTTGGTTAGGAATGTGGGTTGGGATACCTATACTTGGATTTTACTTTTGGGCCAACAACCAAGTTATGGTACAACGTGTTTTATCTGCAAAATCTATAGACCACGGTAGAAAAGGTGTTTTACTAGTAGGGTTTTTATACCTATTTACGTTATTTATATTTATTGTACCTGGATTAATTGCGCGTGGCATAAACCTATTTGGAGTAGAAAATTTACCGCATGAGTTAATTAGTGGTATAGATTTAAAAGAAAAATATGGCATTAATACAGACCAAGTATATCCTAGACTAATTGTAAAATTATTACCCGTTGGTTTAATTGGTATTATTTTATCTGCAATGATATCTGCCCTAACCTCTACCTTAAGTGCTACCTTAAGTTCTGTATCGACTCTTTTTACAATGGATTTTTACAGTAAAATTGATAAAAATGCAAGTAGCGCCAAAAAGGTAAAAGTTGGTAAAATTACAGCCGTAATCACATTAATAATTGCGGTTATTTGGGCACCTTATATTCAAAGTTTTGATTCACTTATTGCTTATTACCAAGAAATAGTTTCTTATTTAGCACCACCAATTGTTGGTACATTTTTTATAGGCTTGTTCTGGAAAAGAGCTAATGCAAAAGGTGCTTTTAGCGGTTTAATGGCTGGCTTAGTTGTTGCTGCAACAATTATGACACTAAAGTACATTTTAGACGTTAAAATAGATATACACTTTTTACTATTAGCGCCAGTATTACTACTTATTAGTTTAGTTGTATCTGTAGTTGTTAGTTTGGCTACTGCACCACCACCTGCAGATAAGGTTAAAGCAAACACATGGACTAAACAAATTTGGATAGATGAAACCAAGGAGTTAAAAGGTATAGTTTGGTATAAAAACTTTAGAGTACAAGCTATTTTGTTAGTTATAGCTTGCTTTGTTATGTATGGCTTATTTTATTAAGAAAGTCTAAGTTTAGTTAATTAAAAATCCCACATCATTACAATGTGGGATTTTTTTAGTTAGAAGAGAACCTTAACCTAAACTTCATAACTTTTATTTCCGTAGTGCATTCTAATCTGCGCTAACTGACCAACAATTTTAATAGAGTCTTTCATAGATAATTTAGAACCGTCTGCGTGTATCCATCTTTTTAATGGTTGTTCGCAAATTAACTGTTGCACATTATCTTTTCCGTATTTCTTTTTCATACGCATAAAGATCTCTACATCAAACAACCAACGTGTAATAAACTTTTTATTAAACATTGTAGTTGCTATTTCTCTATCCATTATTTTAGCACCACACTGTGTGTCTTTAAATGGCATTTTTAATATATTTTGAATAATAAGGTTTATTGTTTTACTTATTATTTTACGTGCAGATTCTTTTGTTATATCTGCTCCCATTCTGCTAATTCTAGATCCGCTTACAATTTTATAATCAGAGCTTTCAATTGTTTTTACTAAATCATCAAAATCTGTAAAATCTGTAGATAAATCTGCATCTAAATACCCTATATAATCAAACTGAGGGTCTTTAGCTAAATGCAAAACTCCTTGACGAACAGCTTCCGCCTTACCTCCATTTTTTTCGCAATTATATACGCTTATGGTGTTTTCACTATCTTTTCTTAATTCTTCTAAAACTTCTAAAGTATTATCTGTACTACCATCGTTTACAAAACACAAATGGTATCCTAAGTTTTTCTGTGCAAAGTCTTTAAATTCTTTACTAGACAACCTATCTGCTTCATTGTAACAAGGTATAACAACACCTACGCAGTTTTTCTGAAGCATTTGTCCGCCTTCTACTTTTGCTACTGACTCAGCTTGTGTAGGAGCGCCAACAATACGTTTAACACGTGCAGCAACTTCTTCTAAACTTACTGGCTTCTTCATATAGTCATCTATACCAAGATTAAATCCATCTAAAATAATATCTTCGTCTGTATTACCAGACATTATCATTATGGCAGTTTTAGAATTATTTTTAATGTGTTTTACCACATCTAAACCACTCATATCTGGCATATTAATATCTACAATTACTAAATCTGGATTAAAAGAATTAAATACTTTTATACCATCAGCTCCAGAACTTGCAGTTTCTACTTGATATCCTAAATCAGTTAATTTCTTCTCTACAGAAAGTAAAATTAATTGTTGATCATCAATAGCTAAAATTTTCATAGGTTAAGGTTTTATGTTTGGGTAAAAAGTCATAGTTATTATTATAACTTCCTGGTACAAAGGTACATTACACATACAACTAAAAAACTGAAGAAGAGGTCAATAACCTATTGCTGTAGACGAATGGTTTTAAAAGTGAGATAACATACATTATTTATAATACAACATTATGTTTATCTTTATCTTGTTTTATATTCTTACAGGTTAAAATTTATGAAGAGAACCAATATTTTATTAATATTAGCTCTTATTGTTGGTGTTGCATTTCATGGGTCTAGTATTTTCTTTACGTTAGAGAATACCTATGACGCGTTAATTCACCTATTTTTTGCAGACCACTACGCTAATAGTTGGTTTGAGCCTTGGGATTTTAGATGGTATACTGGTTTTACAGTGCAAGCATACCCACCTTTAGTACACCAATTAATAGGTCTATTATCTTACATAGGTGGCTTAAAATTTGGGATGTTTACTGTTGCAATGTTAGCAATTATTCTGTTTATTACAGGAGCCTATAGGTTTGGCTTACTTATTACTGCCAATAGAAGAGTTGCTGGTTACACTGCATTACTAGCCGTATTTTCTTCTACTTTTATTGAAACCCTACATATTTTTGGACAACTGCCCAGTATTATGGGGCTATCTATATTACTACACAGTATACCTGAGATATATTTATGGATTAAAGAAGGTAAAATAAGGTACCTGGTTACAAGTTTATCTTTAATTGCAGTTACTGTAACATCACACCATGTTACTCCTATTTTTGGAATGGTCTTTTTTATATTCCCTTTAATTGGTATGGTGATAATGGACACTGCCAAAGACAAAGTAAAAGACACTAAAGCGGTACATTTAAAAACATTTATTTGGGCCTTTAAAAAGCTCTTCTGGCGTATTGTAATATTTGGATTTTCATCATTATTACTTATCATATTTTGTATTTTACCATATTGGGTAAACTCTAAAAAAAATCCAATAACTCAGGTTCCTATTCCACATGGCTCTAGAGATAATTTTTTAGAAGTATTATCTTCTGGACTGGTGTTTTTTATGATTCCTTGGGGTATTTTACTCTTTATACTGCCTTATATATTTTATAGGTTTTACAGTAAAAGATATCTTTTCTTTGGTTTATCTTTTACAATGCTTACCATTTTAGGAACTGGCGGTACAACACCAATACCATTAAAGTTGTTAGGAGAAACTGCTTTTAATATTTTAACCTTAGACCGGTTTACACTTTGGGCTACAATTATGGCTTTACCCATATTTGGCGAGTTTGCATATAGGATGATAGAGGGCGACCTAAAAACCAACATACAAAAGCGCTTTGGTGCTGTTTACCACAGAATTGTTGGGGGCTTTTTTATGGTAGGCATATTATTTATGGTCATTTTTACAATGAGTTTGGGTTATTTTAGACCGTCACAACCTGCAAAAATTAAAATGCTGCCTATTGTAAACTTTTTAAATCAAGATCAGCATGATCATTGGCGTTACTTAACACTTGGCTTTGGAGACCAAATGGCTTGGTTATCTGCACAAACAAAAGCAATGACTGTAGATGGTAATTACCACTCTGCACGGCGACTCCCAGAGCTAACAACAAGAGCTATAGAGCGCTTAGAGAATTCAAAATTTAGAGGCGTAGAAGGTATTGGCTCATTACAACAGTTTTTAACCGTACCCGAAAAATATAATTTAAAATATATTTTCTCTAACGATAAGTTCTACGATCCCATTTTATACTTTTCTGGTTGGCAACGATTACAACAATTAGAAAACGGAATAATGGTTTGGGAAAAACTAAATGTACCACCAATACCTGCAATTATACCTAAGGAAGATGTGCCAACTTTTTTAAAAATAATGTGGAGCACCATACCTCTTTTAACAATTTTACTTGCCTTTATCATTAATATTCAAATGGTATGGTACAGGACACTAAAATCTAAAAAATTAGCTTTACCATCTTACTTAAAGTATAAAATAGAATATACTAAATTCTCTAGAGGCTTAGTAACTATTAACCATATATGGGCTGGTATTGTTATTATATGTTTGGCCTACGGCGGATATTTATTTTACGCAGAAAACAGTACTCAACTTTCTGCTAAAAACGTTGTTACGGCTTATTATGATGCAGTAGATTTTAAAGAGTTTGAAAGGGCTTTTTCATACATTAATCCAGATGATGATGTTAGCCTTTCTCAATACATGTTAGAGATTTCTGTTACAGATGGTATTTTAAGTTCTTATGCTAAGTTAGATTCTATTGGTATATCATTTGTAAACAAAACAAAAAATAGTGCTAAAGTAAAAGTAGACACTAGGTGGATTACCCCTTTAGATGCAGTAGAAAAAACATTTTATCACACGGTAAAAAAGAAAAAAAATAAATGGTATTTAAGCGTTTCTAAGTTAGATAATGATTTACCGCCAGACCAATTGTTTACAGACAATGCTACTACGTTTTTTAATCATGGTAGGCGTAAAATAACTACAGAACAAACACACCACGAAGATGTGCTAAAACAACCTGTTTTAGAAATATTAACTGCTAAATTGATACAATACAATGGCAGGTACAGTATTATTGGTCAAATACAAAATGTAGACAATGTACCATCTGATGTTGTAATAAAAGGAACTTTATATAACGATAAAAATAAAGAACTAGCAAATTACAACGCCAAAGACAACATTAAACATAAATTAATGCCTAAAGAAATTACGGCTTTTAAAATTAATTTTGAAGGTATAGCTTGGTCTTCTACACAAGATACTTTGCCGCCAACATTTAACCCAGATGAGTTTACACCTATTAATTTAGAAGAAATACCCACTAAGTTTAACTTACAATGCGCTGGTAATGTTGCAAACACAGATTTATACAAAAAACTATCCTTGCAGGAGTTACAATTTAACAATGGAAAAATGACGGGTACGTTATTCAATTCTGGTGTGCAAGAAGTAACAATACCTCAGCTCTTAATTGCCTACTATAACAAAGACAAAAAACTAATTTGGATAGATCATAACTTCTTATCTGAAGGTGTACGTATACAAAGAAAACAATCTTTTAACTACAACTTGCTAAACCTTAGTGAGCTTAAAGTTATTAGTGATGATATGACCAATTGTTTTGTAAACGGTTCTCCTAATATAGAAATAGCAAAAAAAATGTTTCCTGATAGAAAACTAGACCATATAATAGATCAGCTACAGGAACAAAAAGGAGATGGTTTTAATTTTATAAGACTAGAGGTTAACAGCTATATTGGAAATCCTAAATAAAATTTTGAAGCATTATATACACATATTAATACTAGTAATTTTCTGCTGTAGTTGCGGTAAAAAAAAGGCGCCTAAAAAACAAGATAATAGCAACATTTTGTTTACAGAGTTAACTAGTAAAAAAAGATACTCAGTTACAGATAGCATTGTTTTAAAATTTTCTGCTAGCAAGGATAATAATGCTGTTTTGGTGATAAAAAACGCTTATGGATTAACTGTTGTTTTTCCCAAAAAAGAGAAAGAAAATATAATTTTTAAGATCCCTGAAAGTTTTACAAAAATTGCTAGTAATTTACATTGGCGACTGGTTTTAGACACGCACACAAAATTAAGCGGAACTATACGTATTTTACCTAGTGCTGAAAAAAAACCGAAGTTAGAAACATACTTAGGCCCTAGAAGTATTATTGCTGGTGGTAACGATTTTTCAATGCTTGTAAATGCTCCTACAGATAAGTATGATAACCCTTTGGTTACTGGCACCAAGGTGGCTATAAAACATCAGTTTAAAAAAAATGTAACCGTAGATACTTTAAAGGTTAAAAATTTAGTGGCTTGGACCAATATTTTTTCGCCTAAAAAAACAGGTCGTATTTTAATAACATCCTTAGTAGACAGCACAAAATCTAAAGAATTAACCTCTGTAATTTTACCAGATAATGCTGCCGATTTTTCTGTAGATTATAGTAGAAACCACGAGTACGCAGATGGCAACCAAATTATAACATTTACAACATCTACAATAAAAGATAATCACGGCAATATTGTAAGTGATGGTACTTTAGTTCTTTTTACTGCCAAAAATAGCGAAGGCAGATTGCTACAAACAAATGGCACAACTATAAATGGTGTAGCTATTGCAAAACTACTACACCCATCTAAAGAAGAATCTTGGACAATTACAGCTTACGTAACCGGAGCTGCAAAAAGCAAACCTATTACTGTAGAGTTTAACTCTGCTGTTAAAGATTATAACATACAATTATCTGCAAATAACAGAACAATTACCATTGGACCTATAGAAAGTTTTATGCAGCAATTTGTGCCAGATGGGCTAGCTGTTACAGCAACTATTTATAGTGCAGATAAAACTTTATTAAACACTAAAAAAACAACATCTTTAAAAGGTGTTGCCACATTTAATTTTGATAAAGCTTTTTTTAAACCTGGTATTTATACCATTAAAATTGAAGCTGCAGGCATAGTTAAAAACAAAGTTGTTACCTTAAAATGAAGATAAACAAAATTATATATCGAGCACTTTTATTAATTTCATTTATTGTATTAAATGGGTTAATACTAGTTGGTATTAGCGCCATGTTGTCTTACTTAAACACAGGAGCAGACAGAACTACTATTTTACATATAGAACAGAATTTTGAAGAAACATATTCTCCTAAAATTATATGGAACAACACTACCAACGAAGGCAGACCAATTGAAGACCAAACTTTAGATGCTATAGAAAATGATTATAAAAATGCGTGGAATGTTCGCAATATTGCCTTGGCAACAAATAACATGTATGGTGTAGATGATTTTTACACCACAAGTGCTAGAGCAAAAATAGATAGTATTATTTCATTAAACACCAAAAATAACACTACGCTAATTACTACATCTATACAACATAACCCAACTATAGATTTTTACAGTGCTGACGGAAAACTTGTAGTGTTTACAGACAATAAAGCAGAACAATACAATGAAGTTTACAGTAATAAAAACTTAATAAGTAGTTTTAACAGTGCTCCAAGTTACAAAGTAATGATGCTTTTAGAAGACGGATTTTGGCGCATAAGACACTTGGAAGAATTAGAGCAAAAAAACGATAGCCTAGAAAGTGTTTCTAAACTAAAACAGAAGGTTGCAAAAAAAATGTCTGGCATAAATTACTATCCCAAAAATACACCCTGGGATATGTTTGGTAAAAAATTTGACACTGTAACTCTAAAAAAAGATTTTGCTCTAATACAAAGCTTAAAGTTAAACACTATTAGAATTTTTGTACCCTATGAGGCTTTTGGAAAAGCTACGGTAGATACTAAAAAACTAATGCAATTAGAGCAAACTTTAGATATTGCACAACAACACAAATTAAAAGTAATAGTTACTTTGTTTGATTTTTATGGCAATTATGACGTGCAAGATTGGACACTAACTCATAGACATGCAGAACAAATTGTAAATACATTAAAAAACCACCCTGCATTGGTTGCTTGGGATATAAAAAACGAGCCCGATTTAGATTTTGAATCCAGGGGAAAACCAAAAGTTATGGCTTGGCTAAAAGAAATGATTAAGAACATTAAAAAATGGGACTCTAAAACAAATATAACTGTAGGTTGGTCTAGTACAGAAGCTGCAGAAAACTTAGTTAAAGAAGTAGACTTTGTATCTTTTCACTACTATAAAAAACCCGAAGATTTTTTAAATTCATTTAAAGTATTAAAAAATAAAAGTGAAGGTAAAGAATTGGTTTTACAAGAATATGGCTACTCATCATATAGTGGTATTTGGAATTTTTACTCAGGATCTACCGATGCCCAAGCAGACTATTATAAAGAAATGCAAGGGTATGTGGCACAAGAAAATATTCCGTTTGTATTATGGACTTTATATGATTTTGAAACTATACCAACTGCCGTAGTAGGTAGGTTGCCTTGGCGTAAAAGCCAACAAAAGCATTTTGGTTTATTTAGTGCAGAAGGCAAACCAAAAAAAGCATTAGACTATATTAAACCTAAAAAGTAAAAGGGAAACAGCTAACCATACTGTTCCCCTTTTTTGGCTTAACCTCACCATAATTTATTTTACTAAAAGCTCTACTGCTTCTCTTTCTTTCTCCATCTCTCTTTCTTTTTCTCTTTCTGCTATAATAGTATCAATACTTATGTCTCCAGTTTTAGCCATTTGTATTGCTGTAAAGTAATCTACATACATCTGTGTAATATCAGACATTGGTAAAGAACATGCTGCTTTGTAATTTGTTCTACTTAACTCTTCTCTATACTCATCATACGTAATAATATTTTCTATAGCATCTGCTAAAGACTCTGCAGATTCTGGGTTAAAAAACTCACCTTTATATCCTTCTTCTTTTACCAAAATACTAAGATCTCCTAAATCTGGTAACGCAACTGCTTTACCGTAACTACCTGCTTGGTGTAATACTCCAGAACTACCCGTTGTAGAGGTGTAAGGAAAAACAACCACTGCACTATCATTAAAAATAACAGGTACATCTTCTTCTGCAACATAACCAGTAAACCTTAATTGGTCTACGTGCTTATATTTTTCGCTCACTTCATTTAAATAACCTGGTGTGTTTGGGCTATCTGTACCTGCTATTACTATTTCTATATCTTGCTTTGTTCGCTGACGAATAATCTCTACAGCATCAATTAAAATTTCTACTTTTTTATAGGTTCCAAATTTCCCAAAAGCCATTACTTGCTTTGCTCCTTTTGGCAATTTGTATGTTGGCTCTGGTGGAGTTTCAAAAGCTCCATGAGGAATTAAAGCTACATTTCTAGAGTTATACTTACCTTCTAAAATTGTTTTGTACTTGCTTATTGTTACGGCTAAAATATCAGATGATAAAACCACTTTTGTTAATGATGCTCCTATAAAATTATAAGCTCTCTTTAAAAAACTATTTTTAGTGATACCTGCATTTTCTAAATCTACCTGTTCTAATATATTGTGTAATAAAGATATTGTTGGTATTCCTTTTAACTTACATATTAATGGTAACATTAAACCTAACGCAGCTGGGACTTTTTTATCTCCAAATTTTAAAAACTGAAGATTAAATAAAACTGCGTCTGGCTTAGTGTCTGCAATTGCACCCATAATACCAAAAACATTTTTGTAGCTATTAAAATTCCAGCATTCTTTAACTGTAATTTTACAACCATCTTCAGTAAAAGAAAGGTCTTTGGCTTCTTTGGTTTTGTCTGTAATTAAAACTATTTCAGTTACTTCTTTTTGTAGTCTAAAATGTTTTACCAAGTGGTATCCGTATTCTGTTAAAGTTACTTTACTTGGCGGGTATGCTGTTACAATTGCTAATTTCATAAGGTTAAGTTTTACTATTTGCTTGGGTTAAATTTCTTATACAAATATCCATCTTAAACCCTTATTTAATAGGTGATTAGAGATGAGGTGACAATTACTGTAGATGAATGGGAAGTGTCCTGAGGTTAAAGAAAATAAAGGAAAAATTACCTGAGACGAATGGTAATTGTTAAAAAAGGAAATAAGTAAAAAAGAAGCTTTTTCTGTATTTTATTGTAGTCTGTCTATAAAACAAAAAAGCCTGAAACTTTATAAAAAAAGTTCCAAGCATTTTATCGGGGGAAGCTAACCAAATTATAAGTAGGTCTTATATATTTCTTTTTGATGAAAAGTAAAGTAGTTGTGCAAAAAGCAACGCTAACATTACTATAATTTGTAATTGTACTACCATAGCTAAACTGCTATGAAAAAATATTATTAATACTATTTGTGACAATCCCAATACACCAGATAGTATAACAGGAACATAATAGTCTAGAGATAAAAAATAGTATGCAAAAATGTTAGAGATTGCAAAAAGTGATGTTGCTAAAGCATACTGCCATAGTAATGATGACATTGCTACATAAGCATCTCCAAACATTAAAGAAATTATTGTTTCTGGAAAAAAGTAACAACCTCCAACTATAACTAAAGATAGTAAGCTTATATAACCAACATATTTAAATAAAATTGGTGCTGTACGTTTACCTTCTTTTCTTTTTTCTATTACTGCAGGCAATAATAACATTACAAACATCCAAGCTACAAAATAAACCACTCTACCTATTAATGCTAAAGAAGCATAAAGACCAGCGTCTAAGGAGTTAAAATAATGTTTTACTAAAAGTACATCGCTATTGTTTATAATAATTTGCGTAAGCTCATAACCAGCCGTTAATAAAATAAATGTGGTTACTTTCTTTTTATTTGCAGGTGTTAAAACCTTTGATGCTGCAAATGATATTTTTTTAAACTTTACAGGCATAAGCCCAAAAACAAACGAAATAACAATACCCACAGCTACTAAAAAAGCCGGATTCATAGGAACCAATAACAATAACACCAATGTTATTAATAATCTGCTCCACATTTCTGACTGGTATGTTACAGATAGGTTTGTATAATCTTGTTTTCCCTGAAACTTTCCTCTTTTAATAGACATTATAAAGTAAAGCGGAATACCAATTGCAAAAACCCTAAACATTGTTGAAGATTCTGTATTAAATAACTGCTGCAAGTTTTCTGCAAATAAGAATAATAAAGCTCCAATTGTAACTCCAAAAATAACGGCATACTTCTTCATATAATTTTCAAAGGCAGACCATTGGTTTCCTGAAAATATAATATTGAATTTAGTTGTCACCAATTGAAAAGTCATTCCTACAAAAGAAAGTACTAATAATAATGTTATTAGTAATGCTGCATCTGCAAATGCTGCAGGACCCAACATACGTCCTAAAATTAGGTTATACAGGTAGTTACCCCCATTTACAACAAGCACACTTGTCATAAATATTTGTTCTGGAGTAATTTTTTTATTTACAAAACTAAACGCGGTCATTGCTAAAAATATAAGATGTGTTAGACATAGCCATAATAGATGCAATATCCTTGTTTTCTTGACCTACAATTGTTAAAACCTTGTTGTTTTTTGCAACCTTAATATAAAGTTGCTCTAATTGTTTAGCGCTAGAATACATTATGTTATTTAAGCGGTCTAAAGACAAAGTTACTTTTTCATTATTTTTTAAATAATAATCTATATGGCTCTTTAATGATTTCATATTCTGAGAATTAAGATTCCCTTTTACTTCAATAAAATTGTTGTTCTGATTTATAAGTAATGCCATAATATTTGTCTTTTAGGTTAAGTTTATATTATTTGTTGTAGCAAATATCTATGAACAAAAAAGAAAAAATTAGCGACTGTAGACGGTTAACTGTTTTCTGTAGACGAATGGTAAGTTTTAATCTTTAAAGTAAAATTGCATCTATCTCTTAAATAAATTATAAATAGCTAATAAATAAAGAATGTATTCGTTATCTTTCTGTAGTACTAACCCTACCACTCTAATAATGAAAAAATTTACACTGCTTTTTTTGCTTTTTTTGACTGTTACAGCTGTAGCCCAAGAAGATTTTTCACCTGGTTTTAAAATGCTAGAAAATGGAGAATTTAAAGATGCTAAAGATTTTTTTGAACCACTAAGTAAAACCTACCCTAACAACAAAACTGTACAATTGTGTTATGGTAGAGCTGTAGGCCTAAGCGGAAACCCTGAAAAGGCTAATACTATTTTTGCTAATCTTTTAAAAAAACATCCAAATGATTTTGAAGTACAAATAAATTACAACGAATCTTTTTTATGGGCAAACCAATTTAAAGAAGCAAAACCACTATATGCAGATTTGGTTGCTAATAACCCTAGTAATTTTGCCGCAATTTTAGGGTATGCAAACACACTAAGTAATTTAAAAGAGTATAAAGATGCTTTAAAGTGGGTTAATAAAGCAATAGAAGTAGATCCAAAGAATAATGGTGCTAAGGTATCTAGAAAATATATAAAGCTAGGTTACGCTAATTATTACGTTAATAATCAAAATTATAAAAAAGGAGAAAGTCTTTTAAAAGAAATACTTACCGATTTTACAGATGATAAAGATGCTTTGCTAAACTTAGCTAACATTTATTTAATTACTAAAAATGTTGATAAAGCTAAAAAAACATATTACCAATACGCAAAAACACCAAAAGACTCTGTTACTGCATTAAATGGTGTTGCTTTGGCAGAACATATTGGTGAAAAAGATAAAATAGCATTACGAACAGCAATAAAAGCTAAAGAGAAGGCAGTAGATCTAAAAGATAAAGAGCTTATAGAAAAAAGCACAGAACGCTACGTACAGGCATTAATATGGAATAGAAAATTTGTATCTGCAAAACAAGAAATTAACGCTTTAGAAGAAAAATACCCAAACCGTAATTGGGTTATGGCACTAAAAGCTACATTAGGTATGTACACTGCTAAATTTAAAACTAGTATTACTAATTATAATAAAATATTAGTAAATGACAGCTTGTCTTTTGATGGTAATTTGGGTAAAGCAAATGCACTTTTTGCTTCTGATAAAATTGTGCCTGCATATGTTACTACATATAAAACTTTAGATATTTTTCCTAAACAGAAAGACGCATCAGGCTTAATAAAAAAATTAAATAAAAATTACACGCCTTTTGCAGAACAACAAGTTAGCTACACGTTTGATAATGGAGACAATACAGCTGTTTCTTTTAGAACTGCAGTTATGGTTCCTTTATCTACTAAATTCAAAACAACTGTATCCTATCAATATAGAACAACAGAAAACACAACTACTAATAACAAAGCAAATGCTCATGTTGCACAAGCAGATATTGAGTATAAGTTAATGCCTCAAACTAATTTATTAACCTCTATAGGGCTTAACAACTCTAGATTCTCTAATACATCATACACTCAGCCTATTTTACAGGCTAAATTACAAATGAAACCTTTGTCTTTTTTAAACTTAGATTTAGGCTACCAAAGAGAAGTACAAAACTTTAATGCTGAACTTATAGAAAGAGAAATTGTAATGAACCATTACAGCTTAATTTATAACCTTAGCACTAATTTTAATTTAGGTTGGTATAGCCAACTTATACACACTAAGCAAACAGATGATAATGAAAGAAACCTACTTTTTACATCTTTATATTATAATGTTTTACGTAAACCTGCTTTAAAGTTTGGACTTAATTACCAGTATATAACTTTTAAAGACCAATTGCCATTAATATACTTTAGTCCAGAAAAGTACAAAGCTGTTGAACTTTTTGGTGATGTTAGAGGTAAAATAAATGAAAAAACAAATTATTTTGCTAGTGCCGCTACAGGCTTACAATATGTAGAAGAGCAAGATGCTAGTTCACTTTTTAGAGCTGAAGCTGGTTTAACTCATCAGTTTTCAGACCGATTTATTGGTGATGTATATGGCAAATATAGTAACATAGCATCTGCTACTGCTGCTGGTTTTGAGTTTACTGAAGTTGGTATTAAACTAAAATACTACCTAACTAAACAACCATTATTTTTAAATAAATTGAAGAAAAAATATCAGATAAAATAAAAAATGCCTTAACTACTGTTAAGGCATAAACTTGTTTTTTAATAGAAAATAGTGGCTTACAATAAATTTAGCCTTCTCATTAATTCTGGTCTGTTAGATCTGCTAATTGGCACTACATTTTTTTCTATAAGTACACTATTATCTTCAATATCTATAATTTTAGTGAAATTTATAATGTAAGATCTGTGTATTTGCAAAAACAATTTTTCAGGCAGTTTATCCTTTACCTTTTTTAAGGTATTACGCACCCTATAAGTCTCTTTTATTGTTTTTACTTCTATATAGTCTCCTTTAGCTTCAATAAGCTGTATATCGTTAAATTTAATTTTAATTAAACGCCTGTCTATATTTATATATAATTCTTCACCAAGATCTGAGCCTGCTGAAGTCTCTGGCGTAGATACCTCTTCTTTTGGTTTTTGTGCAAGCGCAGCTTTAACTTTTAATATAGATTTATTAAAACGATCTTGAGTAACTGGTTTAACCAAATAATCTACAATAGCTTCATATTCATATGCCTCTATAGCAAAATTTGTATCTGAAGTAGTTAATACTATTTTTGGCGGATTTTTTAATGTTTGCACAAAATCAAACCCACTAAATCCAGGCATATGTATATCTAAAAAAATAACATCTACTGTATTCTGGTTTAAAAATTTTATGGCCTCCATAGCTCCTCCAAAAGCGTCTACAACCTCTAACTCTTTTACGTTAGAGCAAAGTTGTGCAACAATTAACCTAGCTGTTGCCTCGTCGTCTACTATAATACATCTCATAGTTTAAATGGTTTTTAAATAGCTAGTTATCTTGTCTAATATTAGCTTAAATTCTATATGTAAATCATACGTTCCTTTTAATAGCTGCTCCTCATAAGTTACAGCCAGTGCATATGCTTTTTCTAATCCTAGTATATTAAATTTATGTTTTAATTTATGTACTATTTCTGCAGATGCTTTATTGTCTTTTGCCTCTACCGCTGTTGTATATGTTTGTTTTTCATCAGGGAACTCGTCTTTTATAATTTTTACAAATTCATTTAAAAAACTTGTATTACCATCTGCTAATTTGTGCACATAATTTAGGTTAGGCTGCTCCATTGTGGTCTTTTTTAATCGTAAAATAAAATATTGTTCCTTCTCCTTCTTTTGATTCTAACCAAATTTTACCTCCATAGAAAGTTACAATTTTTTCTACTAATGCTAATCCAATTCCGTTAGATTCTATATCATTATCTAACTTTTTAAACATTTCAAAAATTTTGTTTTGGTATTTTGCTGGTATTCCTTTACCATTATCCTTTACTATAAACTTCCAATAGTTAGGTTCTTCCTCAAAAGCAACACTAACAACACCTTTATCTTTATGCTCTGTTGCTTTAACCGCATTTGTTAGTAGGTTCATAAATAATTGCTCTAATCTATACTTATCTAAAAAAAGTATAGGCATATTTTCTGAAACTATAACATTAACATTTTTAGGTATATAAATAGTACTTTTTATATTTTTTAAAAGCTCTAAAATATTTACATTGCTCTTAGTTTCTTCATTAGACCCAATTGTTGCGTGCTTTAAAATGCCACTAACTAGGTTGTCCATTTTAACTAAGTTCTGAGAAATTAAATCGCAGTTATTTAAACTATCTTCTGTAAACTTGTGTTTTTCTTCTTCAACAATCCAACTTATAAGCGTATTAATATTACGCATAGGAGATTTTAAATCATGGGATACTACATGAGCATAATTGTTTAATGATTTATTTTGCTCTTCTAAATCTTTAACCAAGTTATCTTTTTCTTGAGTTACCAGGGCAATATACTCTGCTTGCTTGCTAATATGTTTTGCCAGTTTTTGAGCACTAACCATATTTTTATTACTGGTTACTATATTTTCTGAATTATCTAAATTTAAATTTAGACTATTTACCGCCTGTTCTAATGCTTGCAGCGTCTTTTTTTGCTCTTGTGCTTCTTGCGCTAACTCTATATTTGCAGCCTTTAATTCTTGTGCACTTATAGTGGTTGCACGCTGTATCATTGCTATTTTATCATCATAATCTGCGTATGATTTTTCTATAGCTCCAAAGAACTTTTCTAAATCTGGATTATCCTTTAACCCATCAGGCAAATTTTTGCGTATTTGTCTTTTTAAGAGTGAATGCATTATTCGCTTATTAAGGTTAATGTCATTGTTTGGTTGTGAAGTTTACAGGCATTATCACCTTCAAAAGGAGCCATTTCTCCGTAAGAATAATAACCAATAATTTTAGATTGGTTACCAATAACATCCAAAACTTCTTCTACTTCTTCTTCTGTTCTTTGGTCCATTACCAATTTACGTCCAATACAACTTACAAGCAATGCTAATTCTGGTCTTTTTTCTCTGTTTTTAGTTGCATATTTTGCAGCTATACTTGCGCCTTCTGCAATATCATCTACTGTAGACATCATTAATTGTACTATAGATCCTTCTGGAACATCACCAGCCAAAATCATTGTGTTTTGGTCTTCATCAATATTTAAAATTGTACGTACAATTGGTTGTGCATTTTCGCTAGTCTTTACACTTAATGGGTATAGTAGCGCAGATTTAGGTAGCTCATTTGCCTTATCTCCTAAATATTTTTTATACAAATCTAACGCAGGTTTACCATCTAACTCATATAAAATATTCCCTTTAGATTTTGTTATAATACGCTCTGGACCAAAACCTGTCCAACCACCATAATTTGCACTTGTAACTTCTAAGGTTTCTCCATAAAAACCAACTGCTACAATTTCTCCTTCTTTAGGGTTGCTATTGTAAGATGCCAATGTTTTCTCAAACCTATCATCATCACCGCACAAACCACCAGACAAACCTATAGATATGTGTTTTTCTTTTTCTATACCTTCAATTAAAGCACTGCCATTAACAGTACTACCTTCAGAAATAACATAAACGTGTTTTAAACCTTTTTTAGGAAATTCTGATATTAATTGCGAACCTAAAGCTGTCTCGTTATTATCAAATTCTTTTACGTTTTTGCTTTTTACTAGGTAAGAAGATTTCTCAAACTCTATAGCAGTTAAAACAATTGTATTGTCTGATACTTTATCTTCTAAAATTTCACCTGAAGTACTGCCAAAAACAATATTTCCTGCAGGAAACATTTCTTTAATTTCTGCATACAGATTTTGATCTTCTAACAAAAGTCTGTTCCCAAAAACCAAGACTAATGGTGCTACCAAATTAATTTTATCTGTTATAAAAACAAAATCAGCTCCTTTATCTTTTTTAGCTTGTACTATTTTCATAACTATTAATTATTAAGATTTTTTTTAAGTGTAAAAAAGAATTTAGTTCCTTTTCCTAATTCGCTTTCTACCCATACTTTACCCTCGTAACGGTCTACAATTTTTTTAACTATTGATAAACCAATACCTGTAGAACGTTCATTATCTCCTATAGATTGGAAAATCTCAAAGATTTTTTTATGAAATTTTTCAGGTATACCAACACCATTATCCTCTATACAAAACAGCCAATGATCTGGCTCTTCCTCAAAAAGCACTTGCACTAAACCTTTTTCTGCTTCAATATGCACTACTGCATTACCTATAATATTCTGAAACAATTGATGCATTTTAGTACTATCTGCTTGTAATAGCGGTAACTTTTTGGGTACAATTACCTGTACATGATCGGGTATGTAAATACTTTCTGTAATGTCTGTAATAACAGTATTTAAATCTACTTTAGCATTAGACATTTGAGCACTACCTGCTGTAGAATACTCTAAAATTCCGTGAATTAGCTTATCCATAAACGCAACCTTCTCTTGCATTAAGGTTAAGTTTTGCACACCTGCTTCATCTAACACATCTTTATAGTCCTCATACGTCCAAGTTGCCAAAGCACTTATACTCCGTAGCGGGGATTTAAGGTCATGAGAAACTATATGAGCATACTCTTGTAAGCCGTCATTACTAATTTTTAATTCTTTTAGCAGTTGCTCTTTTTGTAGTTCTAGCTCTTTTTGTTCTGTAATATCTAAGTGTATCCCAATAGACCCTACAACCTTACCTTCTTCATTATAATTAGGTGCACCACTTACCAGCCAGTGTCTAGTTTCCCCTTTTTTATTCTTTATTTTTATCTCGTAAGAATCTGATATTCCTTTTAATCTATTTTCAGATTTAGTTTCAATTTTAGCACTATTTTTAATTTGTAAAATAGCAACAGCATCTTCTCCTATTAACTCATCTTTACTGTAGCCACTCATAGCACAAAAACTCTGATTTACAAGTTGTATTTCATTGTCTATAGTAACCTCTACCATTCCAAGGTTCATATTAGCAATAATGCCTCTGTACTTCTCTTTTTCTGCTTTAATCTTTTCTTCGGCTTGCCTTTCTTTGGTAATATCTTCAATTACACAAACTTGATATTCTACTTTTCCTTGGTTATTTTTTACAGCACTTATACTTGTTTTTGCTAAAATTTGCGCTCCATTATTTTTAAAAAAACGTTTTACTGTAGAAAAGTTGTCTATGATACCAGAAGCTAAGTCCGACTCTAATTTTTTTGTAGTAACTTCATCCTCTGACTCAGATATGTCTGATAATTTTAATTTATTTGTAACAGTTTCTGGATACCCCAAAAGATAGTTAAATGCAGCATTGCACTTTACTATTTCATCGTCTACGGTTAAAACTATTCCTAATGGTGAGTTCTCTACAATTATATCTAATTGTTTTTTTTGCTCACCAAGCATTTCTTTTATTTCTGTTTCTTTGCTAATGTCTCTAATAATACCTTGTGCGCCTATAGGTTTAAGCTGTTTATCATATATTACACTTGTATTTATTTGTACCCATTTATGTGTACCATCTTTAACTATAATTTTAGCTCTATAGTTTTTAAGCGTTCCTATTTGCATTAGAGTTTTAAAAGACTCTATAGTATATTGCATATAGTCCTTGTGCACTAAACTAGGTAAGTTAATGGTCTCCTTGGTATTATCATACCCTAAAAATTCACGGGCAGAATTGTTCATATTAATAACATTAAAATTAAGATCCATAACTACATACGGGTCTATAATATTAACAAAACCACCATCTAATTCTGATGTAGTCTCAGTTAATAAATTTTCTAATTTATTATTTGCTTGCTTAAGGTGTAACGCAGTATCAAAAAGCTCTTTAGACTTAACTTCTAAAATTTTCTCGGCTTGTAACCTGGCTTTTTTTTGTCTTTCTAGCGCCCTTTTTAGCAATAAAATTTCTTTGTTGCTATCCATTCTGGGTAATGTCAAATTTAACTTCTGTACCATTATCATTTAGCAGTTTGTATGATACGGTGGCACTACTGTTAAAATGCTCAAAAGATTTTTCAATAAGTCCGTGTGCTAATTGATATAAACCTCTAGACGAAGAATATACCATAGATATTGAAGTATCTGTTTTTTCTAAAATCTTAAACGTAGGTAATTCTGCATCTGGATACAGTTTTTTAACGTGTACGTGTATATGATCTTCTATAGAATATATTAGGCTTAATGGAGAATTATAGCTTTTTATTACATCTGGATGTGCGCTAGCTAAACCATCAAATAAAAACAACCCAAATGCGTAGATTAAATCACCTACTGGTGTTTTAACTTCGGTGCTTAAACTAGTTATTAAGCTAACCATTTCATTAAAACTATAAGTCCCAACAGAAGTATAGATTCCTTCTGACGGTAAATTAGAATTTTCTATTATAGTATCTACAGTTTCTAAACCAAACTTAGATTCTACCATTTCTAAAAATTCTGTAAACACAACTCCTTTCATACTTAGACATTTAGATGCATAAAAGTAAGAAAAATGATACCCAACCAGTAACTTTTGTTGTGAAAGGTGTTAAAAGTACTATCCTTTTACTAGTTCATTGTTGTCCCAGTAGTTTAAAACACTCTGTAATTTGGTTTCGTAATCCTCATATTTAAGAGGTTTTATTACATAACCAGCAATACCAATTCTGTAACATTCTTGTAAATCGGCTCTATTTTCTGATGTAGTTAATATAATAGTAGGTAAAAACCTAAGCTTGTCATCTGCTTTTAAAATAGATAAAAACTCTATACCACTCATCCTTGGCATATTTAAGTCTAACAAAATTATATCTGGCAACGTATTACCAGACTGTAAAATATCTAGAGCTTCTTCACCATTTTTTGCCTCTGTAATATTATGCTTTAATTGAAGCTTTGACACTGTTCTTTTCAGCTTCATTGTCTCAATCATGTCGTCTTCAATAAATAAAATATTCATAATTCTAGATTTTATATGAGCAAATATACTTTCTCTATTTTACTTAAATTTTCTTGTAAAGTTGAAAAGTAATTTAGTGTAGATGAATGGTAGTTTATTGTAGTTGAATAAAGTTGCATTTTTTGTAAAAAAATTTAACTCCGATGAAAAAACAAAAAGTATCGATGAAATGCATTACAGGTCTATTTTATCTCTTTTTCTACAAAGGGATGTTCTGGACTACATATTTCACCGATTAATTTGTGCAGTTCATCTGTAAACTTAGCTATAGTATCTTCTGTAATTATTGTATTTCTGTTTTCCGTAAACTTTAAAATCCCTGCTTTTATATTTTTAAAAGAGAAAATTCCTGCCTCTACTTTATCCACAGGAACAACATCATTATACATATAAGCATAGCACAATAACTGAAAAGCCTTACTCTTATCATACTCCTCTATGATATCTTCCCAATTACTTAAATTAAGATTTTTTTGCTCTACTTTACCTGTTTTATAATCTATAACACGCAAAACACCATCTATCTCATCTATCCTATCTAACTTACCTTTTATATGCACAGGAAAATTTATTCCAGGAACGTTTATTGCTGTTTTTAAGGACATTTCTAGTCCAATAATTTTTATTCTATGCCTTTTTGCACTTTCTATTTCTATCTTAATAAAGTTTTCTACGTACTTTAAAACTACATTAAAAGCTATTAGATTTTTACCCTCTTCTAAGCTTACATTTTTATAATGTATACCAAAATGTTTACGCACAGTAGCATTAACTCTAGGCAGCAATTCTTTTAGTTTATCTGGGTCTAAAAAGGTATTTATAAATGGCTGATAAAGCTCATCTAACGTTTCATGTACAATAGTACCAAATGTATTGGCTGCCACAGTTTCTTCTACCTCCTCTAGTTCGTTAATTTTTAAAATATTCTTTTTGTAAAAATCTAACGGATTTCTAATATAGTTTGATAAAGATGTTGGCGAAAAACCATAAGCTGCAATACCCCTAATTAGCTCCATTAAATTTGCATCTTTTTGTATTGATACTTCTTTCTTTTCTGGAGATTTAATTTCAGGAAAAGCAATAGTTTCTGTAATGTACTTTGATATGTTATCGTCTGCCAACAACTGTCTAATTAGTCTACTAACTTCACCACCCTCTAACACATCTGGTTCTGTATTGTATACCAAGTATATGTTTTTTGCTCGCTGAAGAAGTCTGTAAAAGTGATACGTATATACGGCATCTTTTTCTTTGTACGTAGGCAAACCATACATTTTTTTTATATCAAAAGGAATAAATGAATTATTAGATTTACCAGATGGCAAAATTCCTTCATTAACAGAAGTTAGAAGTACGGTTTCAAAATCTAAGTTTCTACTCTCTAACATTCCCATTATCTGCAAACCTTTTAAGGGTTCTCCTTTAAAATCTAATGTTTCACTAGACAATAACTCCTTGTACAATCCAAAGAGCGACTGTAAATCGTCTAAAAATGGGTATTTAGATGCCAAATCATTTAACTGGTTAAACAACTGATGAAACCTGTATAAATACTCCAATTCTAATCCGTTACCTTCAGTATTTATACGTTCCTTAATTCCTGAAATTAAAGCCAAGCATTTTTGTAAAAAAAGAGGAACCGTTGCTGTAGCGCTAAAAAACAAAAGATCTAAATAGGTAGATTTAGTAGTATTTACTAATTGCAACTTATGTACATCTACATAAATCCAATTTCTAGACTTAATTTGAGTACAAATAGTATCTGCAGCATTAATTGTATCATCATCTGTAGAAAAAAGTAATTGTATGTAAGGATGATTTAATACGGTTGTTACGTGTTGGTAATACCATCCTTTATCGTCTCTACGTATATAAAGCTCAAACAACTGTGTAAATAAACTCTCTAAAGGCGATTTATGCAATGGAAAACCCATTGTAATGTTTATACCATTTATTTCCTCTGGAATTGCATTAATTAAGGGATTTAAAAGTGTTTCATCTCCTAATACAACCGCAGTATTGGTTAACATACTTTTTTTCTCTTGGTGCAAATTTCCTAAAATACTACCCACGTATTTTGCCTGAGAAACGTTTTTAGGCACACCTGTAATTGTAATATTTTTAGGTGTTAAATATGTACCGCTATTAACCTCTAGGCTTTTGTCTTTAAAATAACGCCACTCTTTACTAAACTGACGAATAAAAAAACCAGCATCATGTACTGGATCTTTAAAGAAATACTCATCTAAATCCCAAAAAATTTCTGCACTAGTTTTCTCTAAAATGGTTTCAATAATTAATTCCTCTGCTGTGTTTAAAGCATTAAACCCAATAAATAAGTGTTTATATTGTTTGGTGTCTTGTATATAACTATCTAAATTAACACAGGCCTCTCTATAGACCAAACCTTGGTGACCAAGACCTTCTTGCTTCAACGATGCATTAAAAGCTGTGTAAAGCGCTTCTAACGAATCCCAAAATGCCATATAATTAGTAATTATACTGCTTTTGTCTTTCTCTACAGTCCAGTGGTTAATTTCTTGTACAGCATTTAAATGAGAAAATATCTTTTTTGTATCTACAAAATACCTATCAATTTCGTTAAAGTCTTGTAATAGGGTAGTTCCCCATTTAGAAAAAGCATAGAAACCATCTTGCTCTCCTTTAACTGTGGTTGTATATGCTCTATACAGTTCAAATAACTGCTGCGTATTAGAAGCATATGCTAAACCCGAAATTTTTTCTACAAAGTCTTCTATACTTTGTATTTCAGGTGCAAATATTGTAGAATTTACGTGTTTAGAGATTGCATTTTTAAGAAATGTACCTGCACGCTTGCTTGGTAAAACAAAAATAAGGTTCTCTAATGAACCTTCTTTATCTATAATTTTAAGTAGTGTATCTTCTAAAAAGCTTTGCATGGGTTAAAAATAAAAAAAGCTCCGCAATTGCGGAGCCTTTTCTATAAAATTAGAGTTTTAAACTCTTATTATTTTACTAAGTTGATTTCAACTCTTCTGTTTTGCTTTCTACCAGCTCTAGTTTTGTTAGTAGCCATTGGCTTATCTTCACCGTAACCTACAGCAGATAATCTAAATTCTCCAATTCCTTTTTCTACTAAAAATTCTTTTACTGAAAGAGCTCTAGACTCAGATAATTTCTGGTTTAAAGAAGCAGAACCAACACTATCAGTGTGACCTTCAACAGTAAACTTAGCGTTAGGGTACTCTTTTAAGATAGTAATGATATCTACCATAACAGCAGTAGACTCAGCTTTAATAGAAGATTTACCTGTATCAAATAAGATAGTTCTAGCGTAATCGTTCAATTTCTTTTGAACTTCTTCAGTTACTTCAGGACAACCGTTGTTAGCAACAGTACCAGCAACCTCAGGACATTTATCATCCTTGTCTAATACACCATCTTTATCTTTATCAGCCCAAGGACATCCGTTGTTTTCAGCAGGACCTGCCTCAGAAGGACATTTATCATCTTTATCAGCAACACCGTCACCATCAGCATCAGGACAACCGTTTAATGCAGCAGTACCTGCTTCATTAGGACAAGCGTCATCTTTATCAGCGATACCATCACCGTCAGCATCAGGACAACCGTTCATTTCTTTAGATCCAGCTTCGTTAGGACAAGCATCTTTGCTGTCTTCTATACCATCACCATCAGCATCAGGACAACCGTTGAAAGCTTCTAAACCAGCAACTTCTGGACAAGCATCATCTTTGTCATAAACACCGTCACCATCTGTATCAGCACCACCAAATTTGATAGCAAGACCAGCTAAGTGTTGGAAATGTTTAACGCTGTAATCTTCAAATCCGTGCTTGTAACCAGTTTGTAATGTTAAACCAATGTTCTCAGAGAACCAAATGTTAACACCAACACCACCATTTACAGTACCAGCACCAATTTCATCAACCCACGTGTAACCACCACCGATTTCTACGAAAGGATCAATTGTTGTATTTTTTAAGAATGCATATTTAATTGCACCATCTAAACCGTAGTAAGAAAGATCATCAGCTGACCAGTCTCCTAAGTTTTCAATTCTATTTAAAGAACCTCTAACTCCTACAGAGAAACCATTACCTACAGATCTAGAAACTCCAATATAAGAGATAGAAGGAAGAATGTTCCAGTGATCAGTAGCATTGAAGTACTCATCAAACAATTCTCCAGTTTGGTAAAGGGCATCATCATCATTAGTTGGCCACATATCAACTGCGTTTACACCAAAATTAATCTGCCAAGGATTATTTTCGTCTTGCGCTTGCATGTTGTTTACACCTACTAGTAGTAAGGCAACAACCATTAATTTGCTAAGATTTTTCATGCTTTAAAATTTAAGTTTTAAGTGTTTGTAAGCTGCAAATGTAAGTTGTTACTATTTATTAACAAAATCAAACAGCTCTTTTTTTTAACACAATTAATAAAAAAATTAACTTAATTAAATGATACCAAGTTCTTTTCCAACTTCGGTGAAAGCCTCAATTGCTTGGTCTAAATGCTCTTTTTCGTGTGCTGCAGACAGCTGAACTCTTATTCTTGCCTTGTCTTTTGGCACTACAGGAAAGAAAAACCCTATTACGTAAATACCTCTTTCTAATAGCATATCTGCCATTTTTTGCGAAAGCTTTGCATCATAGAGCATTACAGGCACTATAGCAGAATCTCCATCTATAATATCTAAACCAGCTGCTTTCATACCTTTTTTAAAGTATGCTGTATTTTCTGCCAATTTATCTCTTAAGGTTGTGTCCTTGTCTAACATATCAAACACTTTTATAGATGCACCAACAATTGCTGGAGCTAAAGAGTTAGAGAATAAATATGGTCTAGAGCGTTGTCTTAAAATTTCTATAATTTCTTTTTTACCTGTGGTATAACCTCCCATTGCACCACCTAAAGCTTTACCTAAGGTACCTGTTATAATGTCTATACGGTCTAAAACTCCTTTTTCTTCTAGAGTTCCACGGCCAGTTTCTCCTATAAAACCTGCAGAGTGGCATTCATCAATCATTACTAATGCATCATACTTATCTGCTAGATCACATATTTTATCTAATGGAGCAAGTAAACCGTCCATAGAGAATACACCATCTGTAACTATTATCTTAAATCTAGAACCATCTGCATTTGCTTTTTTAAGCTGCTCTTCTAAATCTGCCATATCGTTATTAGCATATCTATATCGCTTTGCTTTACATAAACGTACACCATCTATAATAGATGCGTGGTTTAATGAGTCTGATATGATAGCATCTTCTGCTGATAACAATGGCTCAAAAACACCTCCGTTGGCATCAAAAGCTGCTGCATATAATATGGTATCTTCTGTACCGTAAAAATTAGCTACTTTTTGCTCTAGCTCTTTATGTATGTCTTGAGTACCACATATAAAACGTACAGACGACATACCAAAACCATGAGTATCCATTGCATCTTTTGCTGCTTGCACAACTTCTGGATGAGATGATAAGCCTAAGTAATTGTTTGCACAAAAGTTAATTACCTCTTCTCCTGTAGAAATTTTAATAACTGCATCTTGTGGAGATGTTATTATACGTTCTGTTTTGTATAGACCTGCTTCTTTTATTGAGTCTATTTCTTGCTGTAAGTGTTCTTTAATTTTACCGTACATAATTTTTAACTTATAAATTCTGGAGTAATGTTATCATTAATATATACTATTACTTTAGCTGCTATTTTATAATTCATAGCTTCTAATGCATAAGCATAACTATTTACTTGTTGGTGGTAGCTATTATTTGGCATACCTGTTTTGTAATCTATAACAGTTGCTTCGTTATTTGTGTTAATTACAACTCTGTCTGGACGCAAAAGTAATCCTTCTGCTGTAATTATATCCTTTTCGTTCTTAACAATATTTCCTTCCTTATAATATAAGGCTAAATCTGGGTGCTCTATAACTGTAAGTACTTTTTGTTTGGTTGCCTCTTTATCTGTAGGCGTTAAATGCCCGACTCTTATTAATATAGCTATTGCTTTATCAATATCCTTTTTAGTTTGGACATAACTAAGTAGCAAGTGTATAAGGTTTCCTTTTTCTAAAGCTACGTCTCTACCTGTTTCCCATAACATACCAGACCTAGTAAGTATTTTAAAGCTTGGTCTGTCTTTAGTAGAATATTGGTACGCTATATGATTAAGCTTATCTGTTTTTAAAGCAACCTCTTCTGCTACTTGTAAATTTCCAAAACTATAAACAAGCTGAGTATCGGTCCAGACACCTTGTTGCTGTAAATACTTTATAAACAAACCAGAATACCTATTCATATTTGGTTCTCCTTTTGCATTTAGTTCTTTTTTACTAATTACATACAGTGCTTTTACGGCTCTAGTTAATGCAACGTATAATACATTAAAGGCATCTAACTCTTGTTTGCTATGCTCTTCTGTAAATAGTTTAGCTGCCAACTCGCCATACTCTTCCATTTCTTGTTTTTTGGTTACTAACATTTCTGTAAAACCATTAAACTGTTGAGAATCTACTGGCAACCATATTTTTTCATCCTTACCATATATAAAAGAATTTGCAAACGGAAAAATTACAATAGGAAACTCCAACCCTTTGGATTTATGCACCGTCATTATTTGCACGGCATTAATATTATCTGGAGCTTTTAAAGATAATTTATCTTTTTTCTTATCCCAAAAGGCTAAAAAAGTCTGTGCACTAACACCATCTTTTTGTTCAACATCTAAAACTTCATCCATTAAACTAATAAGATATGCGTCTGATGTTTCTGCCAATTTAAATTGATGAATTGCTTTTTCAAAAGCATCAAAAACAGACAGTTGTTTAAGCTTATTTATTGCAAAACCGTATTTGCTTAACAAAAATTCCTCTAAGGTATTTAAGTTAGCTTGTATAAAGTTGTGTGTATCCTCTTCCTTATCTGCTAAAAAATATAAAATCTCATAAGAGGTATCTTTATCTTTTGGCTGCGTACTATAAGTTAATAAATTTAGTAAAAAACTTACCTTGTCACTACTCTTTAGTAATAGAGATTCTGATGATATTACTGGAATTTTTTGAGCCGTTAAAAAATCTGCTAATACATAACTATGACTATTGGAACGCACTAGAATACAAATATCTTTATAGTTGTATTTTTTTTCTGATGTTAATGATGTAATTGTTTCTAAAACCGAAGCACAATACAAATCGTTATCGTTTTCTTCCTTATCATCAGGAATAAAAGACAACTCTACCAAACCACCTTTTTTTGCATTCACACCTTGCTTATTACCAGAAATATACAAATCTGCATACGTGGTATTGTTTAGCAAATTGCTAGTTACTGTAAAAAAGCTATTATTAAAATTAATAATTTCTGAAAAGCTTCTGTAATTTCTAGGTAATTCTGCTGTCTGCGGCTCTAACACATATGGCAACTCTTTTTTATTAGCTAACTGTATAAATTGTTCTGCCTTGCCACCACGCCACCTGTAAATAGCTTGCTTAGCGTCCCCCACCAATAATAGCGACCCTTTTTTACCATAGTCATCTAAACTTTCTAACGCATTACCTATTAAAGGTATTAAGTTTTTCCATTGAAGCTCAGATGTGTCTTGAAACTCATCTACAAAATAGTGCCTGTATTTTTCTCCAAGCCTTTCATATATAAAAGGTGCTGGCTGATTTTTAATTTCCTTAGAAATTATAGCGTTAAAAGATGCCAGAGTTAGCTGATCTCTTTCTTTACAAATAGTATTAATTTCTTTCTGTATTTCATTTAATACCGTTAACGGTACAATATTACTATATACATTTTTATACAACGCTCTTTGGTACATTGTATCTTTTACACTTGTATAAATTTCTAAAAGCATTGGAGCTATGTGGTCCGGTGCATTTTTAACAGAGGCTTTAAATATTTTACCATTTTGCAAATTTTCACCAAGCTTATTGTTATATAATTTAGCGGGGTTAAACTCTCCTTCTATTATTTTTTTAAAATGATTTGGTAAGGTTTGCCTAGGGAAATCTGTAACATCTATTCCTTCTGTCTCTATAATAGCATCTACAGTTTTTGCCTTTAATATAGCAGCCTCTTCTAAATTTTTTAGCGTGGTAATAAGTGTCTTTTTTAACGCTAAAAAATCTGTAATGCTTTTAGTTTTAAAACTCTTTAAATGCTCTATATTGTTTTCATTAAACAACATTTTGCCCACCTTATTTAAATCAAAAGAAATATCCCAACTTTTGTCATCATCTATTTTTTCAAAAGTAAACTCTAGTAATGTATTGGTTAAAAGTTTATCTGTACCTGCTTTTGCAAGCAACCTCTCTACAGCTTCTGCTAATAATAATTGGGTGTCTAAAACCACTTCAAAATTCTGTGGTATTTTTAAATCCTTTGCAAAAGTCCTAATAAGTCTGTGTGTAAACTTATCTATTGTACTAATATCAAAAAAAGCATAGTTATGCAGAATACTCTTGTGTACCTGTTTTGCTCTTTTTTGCAACTCTTCAGTAGATACATTAAGTTCTTTTGCTACATCTAAAAATAAATCTGAGGGAGTTGTACTTTCATCAACCTTACTAAAAGCATATAAATTATCTAAAATACGCTGTTTCATCTCATTAACAGCCTTATTTGTAAAAGTAATAGCTAGTATTTGTCTGTAACTTTTTGCTGTAGCAGAAGATAAAATTATTTTAAGATATTCCTTTGCCAAGGTATATGTTTTACCCGAGCCTGCAGATGCGCTGTATATTTTGTAAGGCGAAGTTTCCAACTAGTTTTTAGCTGCAAATTACATAATATTACAATGTTCTTAACAGAAACGTTATGGAAAATGCCTTAGAATATTGTAAATTTGAACTAAGACATTTTTTTAACATAAAAATAGATATAATTATGGCTTTTGAATTACCAAAATTACCTTACGCATATGATGCGTTAGAACCACATATTGATGCTAGAACTATGGAGATTCACCATACAAAACATCACAACGGATATACAACTAAACTTAATGGTGCTATTGAAGGAACAGATTTAGCTGGGAAATCTATTGAAGATATCTTAACTAACCTAGATATGAACAATGGCGCTGTACGTAACAACGGTGGTGGATTTTACAATCACTCTCTTTTCTGGGAAGTAATGTCTCCTAACGGTGGTGGCGAGCCAACTGGCGAGTTAGCAACAGCTATTAATGAAGCTTACGGTTCTTTTGATGCTTTTAAAGAGGCTTTCTCTACTGCAGCAGCAACTAGATTTGGTTCTGGTTGGGCTTGGTTGTGTGTACAAAAAGGAGGTAAAGTAGAAGTTTGTTCTTCTCCTAACCAAGACAACCCGTTAATGCCAGGAGTTGGTTGTGGCGGTTTTCCTATTTTAGGGTTAGATGTTTGGGAACATGCTTACTACTTAAACTACCAAAATAGAAGACCTGATTACATTGGAGGATTTTTTAATGTAATTAACTGGGATAAAGTATCTGAACTTTACGCTAGCAACAAGTAAAGAAATACATTTAAAATATAAAAGCCACTCTTGTTTTAGAGTGGCTTTTTTTATGCTTTGTATTTACTTAATTCTATAAAATAGAAAAGGGCAGAGAAGATCTCTACCCTTTTCGTCCCAAATCTTACCATAAACTTAACCTACTTATGCTATGGCTTTGCTAAATTACTGGTATTGTGTCTAATAAAAAAAAAAAACGACAAAAAAATTAACACAATAATTCATAAATATGCAAATATTATCGATGAAATGCACGCTAATGGCTTGATTACAAGCAAATAAAAAGGCGAAGTTTCCTTCGCCTTTTCTTCAAAAACCAACTAGAAATTCAACTCAAAAATCCCATAGTTTTGTTAAAATTTTAATAACAATTAAAAAATTATACTAAAGTAAGTGTTCTTAATTTTTTAATCTAGGTTAAAATATTCCTCATCAGACATTTCACCATTTCTAATTTTTTGTAATTCTTTAGCATAAGAACGAATGTATGCATCTAAGTCTGCATTAAAATACTCAGATTTTTCTTGCTTGTAAGATCCGTCTAAAACTCCATTATAGTAATAGAAGAAATTATAATCAAAACTACCCGCATTTAAATCATAAGCTCCAAGTAAAAAACCTAACCTTACAGCAGATCTTCTTTGGTAATTACGACCGTGATGCCCTGGGCTACTTGTATTATTGTCTCCAATAGATGCAGCAAACTCATACGCAGTTGCTATCTGAGAAAAGCTTGTTTTATTATACCCATTTGGTCTTCTTAAGTAGTAACCTGCCATACCATCTGCCTCTAACTCAGCTGCTCTTGCAGTAGATTCGTTTTTAGACGGGTAACCGTAAGTAAACTGTAATTGGTGAGCAAATTCATGAGCTAATATCATAACGTTAGCTATTTGACCTTGAGCTTTTGCAGCATTATAAATTGCTTCTCCATAATAAATTTTACCACTACCATAAGATATAGCATTGTAAGTAGAGTTAGGGTTAGAGTTGTCTTTTACAAAACTAAGTGGCACAGCTGGTCTTCCCCATACTGCTGCAATTCTAGAATTTTGAGTTTGCATAAAGTTTGTCTCAGAAGATGTACCTATTGAACTGCTTAAATAAGCAGTACTACTCCAGTTACGATCTACATAACCACATTCATGCAACTCATCTTCAAAAGCTTCAGCAATAGCTAATTCTTTTACTTCTGCAACTTCTGTTTCTGCCTCAAAGGTCTCTGTATCCTTAGAACAAGACTGTAAAACTGCTACAAAAGTTAACCCTAATAGGTAGGTTCTTTTAAAATTTAAGTTTTTCATAATTAATATTTTATTGATTATTAGTTAACACAATATTAGTAAATATTTTCTTACTAATTATGAAATATTAAATAAAAATTAACAATACACATATAACCATCGGATTACTAGAGTATTAGTTGTAAAAAAAAATGATTATAATTAAAAAGTATTAATAATGAGTAAGTTGGAAATAACTAAAAGAAAAGAATTTGCAAATATGGTATAAAATAAAAAGGCGAAGTTCCCTTCGCCTTTTTCCCCAAATCTTACCATGAACTTAACCTACTTATGCTATGGTGATAACAAATGTATATTAATTATATAATGCCATAAACAATATTAGTTAAACTAAAGAGTTTACTAGACTAAGTGTTTTTTATATATTTATTAAAAAGAATTGAATTTCAGGAAAGTAGTTAAAAATAAAAAGGTAGAGTTTCCTCCACCTTTTTCCCCAAATCTTACCATGAACTTAACCTACTTATGCTATGGTACAGCAAAGATAACTTAAGTTTATATTTTGTTCCTAAAGTATCGGATTAACGCCCATTTCATCAGTCCAACTACATATTATCCGATGAATGGTATAGTATAAAAAATAAAAAGGCGGAGTTTCCTCCACCTTTTCCCCAAATTTTACCATGAACTTAACCTACTTATGCTATGGTAATCACAAAATTAGCTATGTAACTACCCTTTAGCTGCATAAAAAAGCTAAAACGCATATATTACCGACAAAATACACTATTTAATGCATTTCATCGATGCATTTTAATACGCTCGTTCACTTTTACCTTCATAAAAGTTAATAAATGCTCTGTTAACCACTCTGTTACCTCCTGGAGTAGGGTAATCTCCGGTAAAGTACCAATCTCCTAAATTTTTAGGACAAGCCTCATGTAAACTTTCTACAGTTTGATATATAATTTCTACCTCTGCTTTAATTTCTGATGAGCTAAGTAATTCTCCTATTTTTTTAGAAATTTGCTTTGCAGTAAAAGGCTTGTAAAACTCTTTCACATAGTTAACAACCTCTTTGTCTGGTCTGTTTACTTGTGTTAAACATTTCTCATAAATACCTTTTACAATATCCATAGAGTCATTTTCTTTATGTAGTGCTAAGGCAGCCCTAAAAGCAATAAAGTCTTCTAGTTTAGCCATATCAATACCATAACAATCTGGATATCTAATTTGTGGAGCAGATGAAACTACTACTATTTTCTTTGGTAATAACCTATCTAGTATTTTTAAAATACTCTTTTTAAGCGTTGTACCACGTACTATACTATCATCTATAATAACAAGGTTGTCTCCCTTTTTTACAGAACCGTAAGATATATCATATACATGCGCTACTAGATCATCTCTACTACTGTCTTGTGTAATAAATGTTCTAAGTTTAGCATCTTTAATGGCTACTTTTTCTATACGAGGTCTAACCTCTAGTATTTCGTGTAACTCCTCTGATGTAATTTTTCTTCCTATAGATAAAATTTGCTGTTCCTTTTTACGGTTTAAGTGGTTTTGCGCCTCTTTAACCATACCATAAAAAGAAGTTTCTGCTGTATTTGGTATGTATGAAAAAACAGTGTTTTTAATATCACCATCTATAGACTCTAATATTTGCGGAAAAAGTAACTTACCAAGTTCTTTACGCTCTTTATAAATTTCTTTATCACTACCTCTAGAAAAATAAATACGCTCAAAAGAACATGCTTTACGCTCTACTGGCTCTAGAATTTGTTTAATATTAGCTTTACCACTTTTCTTTACTATAAGAGCGTGTCCAGGTTCTAGTTCTTTTATTTCATCAAAAGGCACGTTAAATACTGTTTGTATTGCTGGTCTTTCCGATGCTACAACAACAACCTCATCATCTTTATAATAGTAAACGGGTCTAATACCTGCAGGATCTCTAAGCACAAAACTATCTCCATGACCTAATAAACCAGACATAGCATAACCACCATCCCAGTTTTTGGCTGCTTTTTTAAGAATTTTAGCTACGTTTAAACGCTCTGCTATAATTGGTGAAGCTTCTAATTTAGTAAACCCTTCCTTTTTTATTTGCTTGTACAGTTTTGCTACAGCGTCATCTAAAAAATGACCTATTTTTTCCATAACAGTTACTGTATCTGCCATTTCTTTTGGGTGCTGACCAATTTGCACCAAATTGTCAAAAAGTTCATTAACATTGGTCATGTTAAAATTACCTGCCACAATTAGGTTTCTATGCATCCAATTGTTTTGTCTTAAAAAAGGGTGCACACTCTCTATACTATTTTTACCAAAAGTACCGTAGCGTACGTGCCCTAGCAACACCTCTCCTATATAAGGAATGTGTTTTTTTTGTAAAGCTACATTGTCTACATACTCTGGGTTTTCTTGTAAAGCAGTGTTTATGCGGTCATTTATTTGAGCAAAAATATCTTGTATTGGCTGACTTTGAGCAGAACGCACTCTACTCATATAACGCTCTCCTTGCTTCATATCTAATTTAATGCTGGCAAAACCTGCACCGTCTTGTCCACGGTTGTGTTGCTTTTCCATCATTAAGTACATTTTATTTACTCCGTAAAAAGCTGTACCGTACTTTTCTTTGTAATACTCTAAGGGCTTTAACAGCCTAATCATAGAAATTCCACATTCGTGTTTAATGGCGTCACTCATTTCTTATAAATTGATATTAAAAAAAGCCCATAAATGGGCTTGTAATTATTATTGTAATTCTATGTTAAACTGGGTTAATTCTGCAAACTGACGCAGCCTCTTGTCTACTTCTGTTTTTTCTAATTTCTCCATACGCTCTGTTCCAAAGCGTTCTACACAAAAAGAGGCCAAATTAGAACCGTGAATTATTGCGCTTTTTAAATTGTCAAAAGAAACGTTACCTGAAGCTGCTAAATAACCAGAGAAGCCACCTGCAAAAGTGTCTCCTGCACCTGTAGGGTCAAAAACCTCTTCTAACGGTAATGCTGGTGCAAAAAACACATTATCATCTTTAAACAATAATGCTCCGTGTTCTCCTTTTTTAATAACAACAAATTTTGGTCCCATTGTTTGTATTTTGGCAGCTGCCTTAACTAAAGAATATTCTCCTGTTAATTGTCTTGCCTCTTCATCATTAATTGTAATAACATCTATATGCTTAATTACGTTTAACAATTCATCTAATGCATTATCCATCCAAAAGTTCATTGTATCTAAAACAATAAGCTTTGGTTTTTTTGTCATTTGTTCAATAACACTCATTTGTACGCTAGGGTGTAGATTTCCTAACATAACAACATCTGCTTCTTTATAACTTTCTGGAACTACTGGTTTAAAATCTGCCAATACGTTTAACTCTGTAGCTAAAGTATCTCTAGAGTTTAAATCGTTATGATATTTACCTTTCCAATAAAATGTTTTACCTCCTTTTACAATTTCTAAGGCAGATAAATCTACATTTTTACTCTTTAATAAGTCTAGGTGTTCTTGAGGGAAATCTTCACCAACAACAGATACTATTGCAGAGTTTACTTTAAATTGTGACGCAGCTAAAGCTATGTACGTTGCTGCACCACCAAGAATAACATCTGTTTTACCAAAAGGGGTTTCTATAGCATCAAAAGCTACTGTACCCACAATTAACAATTTGCTCATATAAGTTAATTTTGGTGCAAAGATACATTTTTGAAATAGCAATTCCGATTCATTAGAACATCAATTTATAAAAACAAGAAAAAGTACTATTTACGCCCAAAGTCTGCAGGAATTTCTCCCCAAGCTTTAGTTTCCCATTTTACAATTGTTGTAGTGTATGTATTTGTTTTTAACCAATCTTCTGCTCTACGTATTAACTCAAAAACATCTTCATTTTTTTTAGACTCCTTTAATTTACTATTGCACTTTTTTTTGCGTACCCAACTCATAGCTGTTCTAGAGTCTGTATAAATTATACGGTTACTATTATTTTTTTTAAGATATGCCAAGCCATGTACCAAAGCTAAAAACTCTCCTATATTATTAGTACCTTGTTTAAAAGGCCCTTGTTTAAAAAGCTCTTTGGCGGTTTGGGTGTCTACACCACGGTATTCCATAATACCTGGGTTGCCACTAGATGCTGCATCTACAGCAATAGAGTTGTAATTTGGTTGCCCTATTTTATCTAGCTCTGCTTTAGACAAGCTTGTAGTAATTTTTTTACCTCTATAATCATCATAACTACCATTAAAAGCTTTTTTTGCAGCTTCAAAAGTTGGAAAAGACTTATACTGGGCGCCTTTTTCTTTATTAATGGCAGCCTTGCAAGCAGCCCAAGAATCGTAAATTCCGGGTTTTTTACCTTTCCAAACTGTATAAAATTTTCCTTTTTTACCCATTATTTTGATAAAAGTTGATCTATTACCTTTGGAAAGTGCTCATACTCTAACATGTGTACCTTTTTTGCAATGTCATCTACAGAATCGTTACTATTAACTGCTGTTTCTGCCTGATAAATTATAGCTCCTTCATCATAATTTTCATTTACATAATGAATTGTTATGCCAGTTTTTGACTCATTATTATTTTTTACTGCATTGTGCACATGCATGCCGTACATTCCTTTTCCTCCATAATTTGGCAGTAATGCAGGGTGTATATTTACAATCTTATTAGGGAAAGCATCAACAAACTTTTGGGGTATTTTTAGTAAAAAACCCGCCAAAATAATTAAATCTGGTTGCATACCCTTAATTATGTCTAATAAGCAGTCTGACTTAGAAAAAGCCTCTCTATTGAAGTATAAAGAACTTATATTCAACCTGTTACATCTATCTATGACTTTGGCATCTCTTTTGTTAGTAAGTACACAGATAATAGTAACCAAAGGGTTGTCTTTAAAATAATTTGCTATGTTCTCTACATTAGAACCAGAACCAGAAGCAAGTAGAACAATACGTTTCATAGAGCGCCAAATAAGGTAATTATTGAATAAAAAATGAGGTGTAAAATTAACACTTCAATATTAAATTAAATTAAAAATTGACACATTTTAACGACAAATGGTGTATTTAAACCAAAGTTTTTTATTTTTGCCTTCAATTAAAATTATTAAAACAAAATTATTATGTCAGACATTGCATCAAGAGTAAAAGCTATAATCGTTGACAAATTAGGAGTTGATGAGAACGAAGTTGTTACAGAAGCGAGCTTTACTAACGACTTAGGAGCAGATTCTTTAGATACTGTTGAGTTAATTATGGAGTTCGAAAAAGAATTCGATATTCAGATTCCAGATGATCAAGCAGAAAACATTGCAACAGTTGGTCAAGCAATAAGTTATATAGAAGAAGCAAAGTAATTTATTATATCTTGAACAAGATTTAAAAAAATATCCATGTGGTAGTCTTGCTGCATGGATTTTTTTTTTTAATTTACACATATCTAATTAATAGATTTAACAAAATTTGAGTTCATGCAATTAAAGCGAGTTGTAGTTACAGGTCTAGGAGCTTTAACGCCTATAGGCAATAACATAGAAGAATACTGGGATGGGTTAGTAAACGGAAAAAGCGGATCTGCCCCTATTACCCATTATGATGCAGAAAAATTTAAAACAAAATTTGCCTGCGAATTAAAAAACTATAATCCTGCAGATTTTTTCGATAGAAAAGAAGCACGTAAACTAGATAAGTTTGCTCAATACGCTATGGTTTCTGCAGATGAAGCAATAGCAGATTCTAAATTAGATTTAGACGCTCTAGACAAATTTAGAGTTGGCGTAATTTGGGGAGCAGGTATTGGTGGCTTAGAAACTTTCCAGAACGAAGTATTAAACTTTGCTGAAGGAGATGGTACACCAAGGTTTAACCCTTTCTTTATACCAAAAATGATTGCTGATATAGCACCAGGTAACATATCTATTAAACACGGTTTTATGGGGCCTAACTATACTACTGTATCTGCATGTGCATCTTCTGCAAATGCAATTATAGATGCGTTAAACACTATACGCCTTGGCCATTGTGACGTTGTTGTTACAGGTGGTAGTGAGGCTGCTGTTACTATTGCAGGTATGGGTGGTTTTGGCGCTATGCACGCGTTATCTACCAGAAATGATAGTCCGCAAACAGCATCTAGACCTTTTGACGCTACCAGAGATGGTTTTGTTTTAGGTGAAGGAGCTGGCGCTTTAGTGTTAGAAGAATATGAGCACGCTGTTGCCAGAGGAGCAAAAATATATGCAGAAGTAGCTGGTGGTGGTTTATCTAGTGATGCATACCATATGACAGCACCTCACCCAGAAGGTATAGGCGTTGTACGTGTTATGGAAAACTGTCTTAAAGATGCTGGTTTAAAGCCAGAAGATGTAGACGCTATTAATACACACGGTACATCTACACCGTTAGGAGATGTTGCAGAACTAAAAGCTATTAGTAAAGTTTTTGGTGAGCACGCACATAATTTAAATATAAACTCTACAAAATCTATGACAGGGCATTTACTTGGTGCCGCAGGAGCAATAGAAGCAATTGCATCTATCCTTGCCATGGAGCATGGTGTTGTACCACCTACAATTAACCATGAAAATGTAGATGAAAATATAGATCCTAAATTAAACCTTACACTTAATAAAGCTCAAAAAAGAGACGTAAATGTTGCATTAAGCAACACGTTTGGATTTGGAGGGCACAATGCATGTGTAATTTTTAAAAAATTAAACTAAGATAATGAGTTTTATCTCCAAAATATTTAATTCCCATCCAGAAAAAGATGGGGATTTTTTTTTAGGAATAACACACATTTTAGGCTTTAAGCCTAAAAAAATAGAGATTTACCGCAAAGCCTTTTTGCACAGGTCTGCAAATAAAAAAGATAAAGACGGTAATCCTTTAAATTACGAACGCCTAGAATTTCTTGGAGATTCTATGCTAGGTACAATTATTTCTAAATATTTATACAACGAAGTTCCGTTAGGAGACGAGGGCTACCTTACTAAAATGCGCTCTAAAATTGTTAGTAGAGAGCACTTAAACGAATTAGGTAAAGATTTAGAACTTATAAAGTATGTAGAGAGCAGAATTTCAAAATCTCATTTTGGAGATAACATACACGGCAATGTTTTTGAAGCACTTGTTGGTGCTATTTACTTAGATAGAGGGTATGATTATTGCGAAAAATTTATAAGCGAAAGAGTAATTGGCCCGTACGTAGATATAGAGCAATTAGAAGGCCGAGTAATTAGTTACAAAAGCTTGGTGATAGAGTGGTGCCAAAAACAAAAAAAGCAATTTAATTATAACGTATATGAAGACACCGGTAATGACACGCTAAAACACTTTGCCGTAAAACTATCTATAGATCATAATATAATTGCAAAAGCCAGAGCAACATCAAAAAAGAAGGCAGAAGAAGCTGCTTCTAAACGTGCTTTTTTTGCTTTACAAGACAAAATTAAGAAGTCTAAGTAAAATAATTGTTAACTAAAACGTTTTCGTTTTAAATACCTTGCTTAAACCTTAAAACATACTAGGCTAGTATAAGTTTTAATCCTATATTTACTCTTTCAGACATAAAGAATATGGGAGCTATACATAAAATTTCTGAAGATTTTTTTGAAGATTCTTTTTCATTAATTGCCCTACACAGCAGTCTAGAAGATTACGCAATTGGCTATAATCTTAATTTATTTTTAAAATCTAATTTTAGAAGAGCCAAAATAGATTTAGATGTAAATAAGCGTATTTCTTTTCCTTTTTTTGAATGGGAAGACACAGATAATGATAATTACTGGACTTTAATTAGCAACCATAGTACAATAGAAGAACAAGAGGAACAAGGAGGTCTGTTTGGTAGCGAACTATCATACACAACACACTATCTAGTCCCAGAATATAAGGACGTAGATTACTTTTTAAAAATAGAGCAAGAAGACAAAGAAATTGTTACTTCAATTTTAAAACAAATTGTAAGTATACCAAAAATTGTGACTGCTTATAATATAGATGTTGATAACCTAAAATCTAAAAACAACTTAATTTTTTAACAATGCCAACTAACAAAAAAACAAAAATAGTAGCAACCCTTGGGCCTGCTACAAGCAAAAAAGAAGTTTTAAGAGATATGATTAATGCTGGAGTAAATGTCTTCAGAATTAACTTTTCTCACGCAGATTATTCAGATGTTACAGAGCGTGTTAAAATGATACGTGAATTAAGTGATGAGCTAGGCTCTAACACTTCTATTTTAGCAGATTTACAAGGTCCTAAACTTAGAGTTGGGGTTATGGCTGGCGAAGTTGTTGTTGCTCCTGGCGATAAAATATCTTTTATAACAGGTAAGCCTTTTGAAGGTACTGCAGAAAAAGTATATATGAATTACGCATCTTTTCCTAAAGATGTTAAACCAGGAGAATTAGTACTTTTAGATGACGGTAAACTTATGTTTAAAGTACTTTCTACAAACAAGAAAGATGAAGTTAAAGCAGAGGTTGTACAAGGTGGACCTTTAAAATCTAAAAAAGGAGTAAACTTACCTAATACCAATATCTCATTACCCGCACTTACAGAAAAAGATATTAAAGATGCAATTTTTGCAATTTCTCAAGATGTAGATTGGATAGCACTTTCTTTTGTACGTTTTAGTCAAGATTTAATTGACTTACAAGCTTTAATTAAGAAACACACAGATCATAAAATTCCTATTATAGCTAAGATTGAAAAACCTGAAGCTGTAGAAAATATAGATAAAATTGTTGCTTACTGTGACGGCTTAATGGTTGCCCGTGGAGATTTAGGAGTAGAAGTTCCTGCACATGAAGTACCATTAATTCAAAAACAATTGGTACTTACAGCTAAAAAAGCTCGTATTCCAGTAATTATTGCTACACAGATGATGGAAACAATGATTACTAGCCTTACACCAACACGTGCAGAGGTTAATGATGTTGCCAATTCTGTAATGGATGGTGCAGATGCTGTAATGCTTTCAGGTGAAACTTCTGTTGGTAATTACCCTGTACAAGTAATAGAAAAAATGTCTAGCATTTTAATGAGCGTAGAAGGATCTGATCTTATATCGGTACCACATAACCCACCTCATGTTAAAACTAGTAGATACATTACTAAATCTGTATGTTACCACGCAGCTATTATGGCTAACGAAATTAAGGCAAAAGCAATATCTACATTAACAAATAGTGGCTATACTGCTTTTCAAATTTCTGCTTGGAGACCAAGTGCGCATATTTTAGTTTTTACATCTAATAAAAGAATCTTAACACAATTAAACCTTTTATGGGGTGTTAAGGCTTTTTATTATGACAAGTATGTTACTACTGACGAAACTATAGATGATGTAAATGCTATTGCTTGCCAAAAAGGATTTTTAGAAGTTGGTGATATGCTTATTAGCCTTGCTGCAATGCCAATTGCAAACAAAGGTATGGTAAATACACTTCGTGTTACAGAAATAGAATCTTGTAACATTAAAAAATAAACAACCATTTAAGTTTATATATAAATCCTGAGTTATCGCTCAGGATTTTTTTGTTTATAACCACCCCAAATGTAAGTTAGTATTAATTTAAAAGACTATTAATTTACCTTATTAATACCTGTCTTTATGAAATTTAAATACACCGATACAAAAGTAGATTCTGTTTTTGGAATGACAGATGATATCAAAAAAAATCTAACTTACTTTAACACCAATAAAGACACCATAAGCATTTTATGGAACCAAAATAGCACCCCTGTTACTTTAGAAATAGATAACACAATTATAGAGCTACAACCCAATCAACTAATTACAACCACCTATTTACACTATGTATCTTATCAAAAAACAGAAAAACCTTTAACCGCTTTTATGTTTAACAGGCCTTTTTACTGTATTAGAGATCATGACAGTGAGGTATCATGCAATGGTATTTTATTTTTTGGAACACAAGAGTTACCAATAGTAACCATACCACAAGACCAAGAACGTAAATTTAGCACGCTCTATGAGATTTTTATAGATGAGTTTAGCACATCTGACAAAATACAAGGAGATATGCTACAAATGCTCTTAAAAAGGCTTATAATTATATGTACGCGTTTAGCCAAAGAACAACTTACTCTAAAAAAGTTAAACAATGAGCAAATAGATCTTGTACGTAGGTTTAATGTTTTGGTTGATGAGCATTTTAAAACCAAACGTAAAGTAAGTGACTATGCAGACCTGCTTTTTAAAAGTCCAAAAACCCTTTCTAATATTTTTGCACTTTACAATCAAAATTCACCACAACAAATAATATTAAGCAGAATTGCTTTAGAAGCAAAACGACTTATGAATTTTACAGACAAACAAAACCAAGAAATTGCTTATGACTTAGGTTTTAACGATCCTGCACATTTCAGTTCATTTTTCAAAAAAATGACCAACTACTCTCCTACCCAATACCGAGAAATACACAAAAAATAGGCTGTCGGGAAATTTCTACAAGCCGTCGGGAAATTGCTATTAACAAATAGCTCTTAATAGATTGCATCTTTGCATTGTAATTATAAAACAACGCAATTATGAACTTAATACATACATCTATTTTTAACCTAATTGAAATATTTAGGTCAGATAAAAAAAGTAAACAACAGACTGTATTAGCTACAGATCATTGTGAAAAAAAGTACCATCACGATTTCTACTGTGATGCAGAAAAACCTTTTATCCAACATTTTCAATAACAAACATTAATACTAACTGTATTTTAAAATAAATGACATTAAACAAAATAATTATGAGCAAATTTAACGTACCCACAAGAGCAGAAGTAAGCGAAAAAAATCAAGTAATTTTTGATTCATTAGAGAAAAAAGTAGGTTTTGTACCTAACTTATATGCAACATACGCATACTCTAACAACGCATTAGAAAACTACCTTAATTTAAGTGGAGCAAAAACATCTTTATCTGCCAAAGAAAAAGAAGCAGTAAACTTAGCAGTAAGCGAAGTTAATAATTGTATTTACTGTTTATCTGCACACACTGCAATAGGTAAAATGAATGGTTTTTCTGATGAAGAAATACTAGAATTAAGAGCAGGAAAAGCTTCTTTTGACTCAAAATTAAGCGCATTGGCTGCTTTAGCTAAAAACGTTACCGAAAAAAGAGGCGCTACAGATGCTACAATTGTAGACAACTTTTTAAACGCAGGTTACACTAAAGAAAACCTAATAGATACTATTGTATTAGTTGGCGATAAAACCATATCTAACTACATACACAGCACAACAAATGTTCCTGTAGATTTTCCTGTAGCAAAAGCTTTATAACAAATAAACTTAAACACAATTACAAATAATAAAAACAAAAACAAGATGAAAAATTTTAAAAACGCAATTGCATTAGTAGCCTTATTAGTAGGTATTGTATTTACAAGTAACGCTCAAGATAAAATGAGTAAAATAATTTCTTTAGAACAAACTAAAGGAGAGTTTACACAGAAAAATTTAACTGTAGCGCCTGGCACTTATGTTTTTGAGATTGCAAACAATAACGTTGGTCATGATGTAGGTTTTGTACTTGTAAAAAAAGGACAAGATGTTAGCAAACCAGAAAACCACATTAAAACTGCATACGTTACAAAAGCAGTTGCAAACGGTAAAACAGAAAAGTCTAACGCTACTGTTTTAGAAAAAGGGGAATACGTATATTTTTGCCCGTTAAACCCAACAGCAACAGACAACACAATTACAGTAAAATAAAGTTTAATCTTTTTTTGTGTGATAAAATCCTTGACTAGCTATTGTAAGCTACTCAAGGATTTTTTGTTTTAAATAACCTCTGTTATTTGTATTGTAGATCCGTTAAAAACAAAACTATCACCTGCACTTTTACCTAACAGCAATTTACCTATTGGTGTATTTGCAGATATGCAATACACCTTTTTGCTACTATGAGCATATTCACCTGCAGAAATTGATAAAAAATAATTGTTTTTTTCTGTATACACCAAACTCCCTAAGCCAATTACTGTTGCATTTTTAGTTGCTGTTACCTTAGATAATAACTGTTGCATTTTTTCTGCCTCTAATAATTGCGCACCAAGTTTTTCGCGCTCTAATTGTAACATTGCTCTTCCAGTTTCGTGTTTATCACCTGCACTACTTTTTGTTTCTGATGTTAACGACTCCTGCACACCTGCAATATTTTTTTGTATTCTAGAAACTCTATTGTTTATAAAACTTGCGCAAAACTTTAAAAGCTCTTCTTTATTTACCATACTACTTTATCTGCTAATTCTTTACCCACTAAGCTGCCAATAGCAATTCCCATCCCGCCTAAACGCACACCGCAATACACGTTAGGTTCAACTTCTTTTATTATTGGATTTTTTTGGCTCCCAACACCCATTATACCACTCCATTTTTTATCTATTTTAAAAGGTGTGTTAGGTAAAATTGTTTCTCTTAATATCTCTTCAAGCTTTTGTTGCACTATTTTTGTTTCACCAAAGACCGATGTTTCTTCTGCTTTAAAGTCTAAATTTCGTCCTCCTCCAAATAAAATTCTATCATCAATATTTCTAAAATAATAATATCCTTTGTCTAAATGAAAAGTACCTTTAATATGTAAATTAGGTATAGGTGATGTTACCAAAACTTGCGCCCTAGCCGGCTTAACCTTTTCCTGTAGTAATTCTGCAGCAAAACCATTGGTTGCAACCACTAACTTTTTAGTCTGTAAAGTAAAATTATTTGTTTCTACCGCTACACCATTAGCCGTTGTAGTAAATGCTTTTACACTTGTGTTATTTAAAATTAAAATACCTTTTTGAATGACTTTTGCCAACAAACTCTGCATCATTTTACCAGTGTCTATTTGGGCTTCAAAAATATGTGTAATGTAGTTTTTTTGTATTTTATTAAAGTTGAATTTATTTTGCGTAGACACAAATGCATCACCTTTAAAAACAGAATTTAATAACGTGTTTACACCACTTAATTTACTTAAACAATGTTGATACAATGTAGAGTTAGACTCTAAAAATAGCTCATGACCTCCATAATTTTTATACCCAATAGCTTTGTCTCCTAAATTTGATCGTAATAAGTTTATACCATCTAATCTTTTTTGTACAAGCTCCACAACTTCTTCTTCTGTATGCGAGTCTAAATCTGATACTATTTCTGATATGCTACCAAAACAAGCAAAACCAGCATTTTTAGTACTAGCTCCCTGCGGCAACATTCCCTTTTCTAAAATTAAAATTTTGGCTTTAGGAAAACGCTCTTTTAAGTACAATGCACAATTTAATCCCACAATACCACTGCCTACAATAGTAAAATCTATTGCAGACAACCACGTTTTATGTTCCCAGTAGCTAAAATTCATTTTACTAAAATAAGAACTAAAACTAAGTAAGTGAATGCAAAAGTGTTATTTGGCATTTTCTAACCCAAAAAAGATTTGGGTTATAATATTTATATCTTCTTTTTTTGCTGATAATGTACCCTCTACACCAACAACTCCGTTCTTAACCACATTAGCTTTAACATCTAGCTTATTTAAAAGTCCAAATAATAAGTTAGACTTAGGAAAGCTTATATCGTTATTTAACTTAGAGAAATCTGCAGTGATATCTAAAAAGTTAGCGCTTTTAAAAACCTCTGTTTTGGGATTGTTTTTAGCCGTTGCAAACAAACTTACTTTGTCTGTTGATGACACATAAAAGTTATATATTGGCAACGCAGTAAATACGCCTTGCTCTATAGCTCCTTGTGTTTTTAAATAAGTTGACAAGCCGTTTTTATTTACACCTAAATTTACATACATTTTTGGCGCCTCTTTTTCTTGTACAGTTTTCTTTTCTACCTTATTAAAATTATCATCATAATCATAAGTAATAATAGTGTCTTGCTGTTTAGTTTTACCACTTACAGCCAAACTAAAAAACCCATTACTGTATTTTACAATACTATCTATTTGTAAATTACTTTTTTGTAAAAAAGAGCTATTTTTAAAGGCTGATATAAAGTCTCTCTTGTGATTCTCATTAGCAAAATTATAATCTAAATACATTTGCAAAGATGCATTGCGCACACTATTTATTGTAATTTCTTTTGAAAAAACTGAGGACTCATCAACTTCTAATTGTCCGGCTACAGCTAATTTTCCGTCTTCAAAATTTAAACCAATTACACTTGTTCCTTTTACGTATACAATGTGATCTTTAGTACTTTTTAATTTCTGAATTAGACTATTATTTTTATCTACAATCAACTTTTCTCCTACCAAAACATCTGTAAAAACAACAGAAACCTTTGTAAGATCTATTTTATCTGGTGCAGCCGCAACAGCAAGGTTTTTAGAGTTCCAAGCTATACAAACTTTAGATTTTTCTAAAACTGCGTATTTATAACCTTCTGCTTCAAGTATTTTTCCTTTTTTATTTTTTACATACTCTTTTATATATGCAGTAAAACCTGTAAAATTATCTATTGGAAATGTAGAAAAAACAGTGTTTTCTACATTTTTAAGTGTATATAAAACTACAGTATATGGTTTTAGATTAATGCCTTTTTCTAAGGTAGAATCTTTCTCTTTTTTACTACTTGAAAATGATATGTTATCATAATAAAACTTAGGTGAAGATAGCGCGTCTAAAACTATAGTTTCTTTTATACCGTGCAAATCTATTTTAACAACAGCATCTGCATTTTTATGCACAACACCTAATAAAGATGATGTGTTGTTTACAAACTTATAGCCCCAATAAACTATACCTGCAAGTATAATTATTGGGACTACTATTTTTATTATTCTTTTTAAACGCATATTGCTTAAAACTTAATCTATAAATGCATCTATAAAATTAATAAAGTATGCTAAGCCATTTTTATGTCCTTCTTCTGGAGTATTTAAAACAACTTTAGTACTAGATTTATTCCCCTTTAATTTACCTGTTGTAATTAAAAGATCTTCTGTATTACTAGTTAAAAAGTTTATTTTTCTTTTAAACTCTCTTGGCAACTCATTAACTGGTATTTGAGAAATTATATTTTTACCGTTAACATATGCCGCAGAAGTATTTTTACTAATATTTTTCTTGTGCTCACCACTTACACTACCTTTAAAACTGCCATTTCTAATAGCTAACAAATGGTCTTTAGACGTTGCAAAAAACAACACTCCTTTAGCGTGCATTGCGTATACATTTACAGGTACACTTCTTGGTGTGTTAAACTTATAAATACCGTTATCTACCGTCATTTCGTTTTCTTTAACAGCAATATTCATAAGCTTGTTAAAAATACTTTCTCCGTTAGAAGTGGCCATAAAAATAAAATCTGGTACCGTTTCTTCTTTAGTTTTCTCTATTGGAATTCTATTGTAGTTTTCATCATAATCATATGTTGTATATGTTACTTGCTTTTTAGCAATATCATTAACTACAAATAACATATCTCCTCTAACCAATTCACCAACAGCTTCTTCATCTAAAAAAATAGATAATAAGTCTGCTCCTAATGGCGCCAAGGTTGCAACTTCTTTATCATAAGAATTAGCAAACATAGATTTCATAAGCTTTGGATACTCTGTAAGTATACCTTCTGTACTTGCATTAACAGACATATAGCCCAGCATCTTATCTTGGTTAAAATACTTGTAAAAATCTTTATTCATTTTACCATTGTACATAGCTTTGGCGTGTTTTGCCATAGCATCACTCATAGTATAATCTATGTTTAAAACAGCACTAGTGTTAGTAAAATCTAAGGTAGAAGACATAGAAGAGTTTCTATACAACTCCTCTACATTATACATACCAAAAGCATTACTAAAACCCTGTGTTAATACTAACTCTTGGTAAAGATTTATGAAATCGCCTGCCCAAGCGTGTGCCTCAAAGTTTTGCTTTCCTAAACTAGCAACATAACTCTTGTTACGCAAAATATTATTGGATGAGTGGTCGCCATTTATAAAAGCTTTTGCTTTTTGTAAATTACGCACTTTTGCTTTTTGAGTTTTAGCTATTCTTCTTGCTTCTCTTTCTTGTCGTTCTCTTTTGTAACGTTCTTGTCTTTTTTTATAGTAATCATCATTAGAGTATGTTGCATCTTCGGTAGATTCAATTACTGTTTCTTCAACATCTTCAATTTCTACTTCAACAACCTCAATGATTTCTTCAGTTTCTTCTACTTCTGAAACTTCAATTTCAACCTCCTCAACAGCATCTTCTGCAACGTCTACAGCAGATTCTACTGCTTCTTCAACTTCTACTGCATCACTATAATTATAGTAGTCGTTATCTTCGTTTGCATCTTCAGAAATAACAACAACAAGCATTCTATCATTCCAAGCTACAGTAATGCCATCATAATTATCTTGCATATAAGTAATATCACCGTCAGTTTTTATCTTTTCGGTACTACTATTGTTCTTTTTAATTAAGTTATCAAACCCACTTTTAGAACGTAACGGAATAGCAAAGTAATTAGAAAAAACACCTTTTTCTGCTTGTAAAAAATAGTATGCGCTTGCATTAAAATCTATACCTAAATCATTAAGACTTGTTAAGTCACCGTCTGATTCTCTGGCTAGTTCTTTTACCATTTCTTGACCTATTTTAGAGTTCTCAAACTCCTTAATAGAAAACAAATCTGTAACATTACTTCCTTTTATAGTAACAACTGCACTAGAGTTGGCAGGTATATTTTGTATTAAATCTTGTGCTTGCGTTGTATATGCAGCACAACAAATAGTTAGGCTTAATAATAATTTTTTCATTCTTTTAATTGTTGATTAATTGTATGGTATTTTCTAAAGTTTGTTGGCCTGTTATTAAAGGCAATGCAGGCACACGCATAAATACTGCCTTTTTATTTGGAGCAATTTTAGCTCCTGAATTAGAAACACTTTTTACAGATGAATTAAACCTATATATTGTTGTGTAACTAGCATCATTAAAAACTTTTTTATCTTCGGATTTAAGCGAATTAAATTTCTTTTTTATACTACCATCATATTTAAAATGTCTTTTAAATTGATGATTTTCATCATTATATGAAAAATTAGTGGTACTAAAACTTGTTTTTTCTCTTCTATTTTGATTGTTAATCATTTCTTTAAAAATTGAATTAACGCTCTCTACAGATGTAAAGTCACAAGCTATAGAAAATATATAATTATCATAATCTGCTGTTTTTTCTATATTAGATATGCCTTGTGTTTTTTTAAGATGATCCACAGCATTTTTCATAGCTAAGTCAATATCCTTTTTAGATGGCACCTTATAACCGTTAACGCTGTCTAAAAGCATAACAGAAGCCAACTTAGACTTACTCTTGCTTAGGTTAGCTGTAACGGTTATACGTCCGCTACCGTCTTTATTAAAACTAATTTCTTCTAAAATTTCAAAGCAACTTGTGCATAATAGTAAGCAAATAAATAAAGGAACGTACGTAAATAGTTTTTTAAGCATATGAATTGGCATTAAATTATAATAGTAAACTATGTTTTAATGTTAAAATTGTAATTGAAACTGATTTTATTAGTTAGACTACTAGTACCTAATATTGTTACGCCAGTATTGGAATAATATATTCCCAGTTTAATTTTTTAGCATAATCAAGTGCTGTTAAACCATTATTTGTTGTTACGTTTTTATCTGCCCCCAACTCTAATAATATATTTACAGTAGTTTTATTACCTGCAATTACTTGCCTGTGTAAAACCGTATAGCCAGCTTCATCTTTAATAGTAAGTTCTTCTGGATTTTCTTTAAAGAATTCTAAAAACTGGTCTGCTGTGTTTACACACATTGGGTGCTCTATAAGGTTTTCTGGGTTTTCTTTTTGACCGTGAACTAATAAAATAGCATTAAAATCTCCAAAATTTAAACCCCAAGCATTATCATGTTGTTGCCTAGCTTCTTGGCTCATACCAGATCTTAATACGTGTATTGTAAAGCCTCCGTAGGTTTCACTAGACATAGCAAGCATCCAATCGCTTATTTTATTTACATTACAACTAACAGTTTCACCTTCTGTAACATTTGTTAATTGCATTGGGTTATTAGCCAAAACACCTGTAACTATTTCACCATCAAAATTTATATCACGAACCCACATATGCTCTACAGTTGGCTCTTCTTCCCCATCAAACATTTGCTCAAAAGGAAACTTCACAATAGCTAAATCATGACCAGGAATAACACGCCTGTGCTCCCAATACAACTCTCTCCAAAAATATTTAAAAGTCTCTTGCGCTCTTTTAAATGCTAATGACATTTTATCATCCTCTTTTGCAAAAAACACTTCTTGCTTATTTTCTGAATTGCTCATATATTTTAATTTCTGTTGAGTTCATTTTTTTAACACTACAAAGGTATAGTCATAAACAAGTAGCTAACACCCTGTAAACCGTGAAAACCTGAAGGCTAGTTATTGCCAAAAAAAAACTCCGATACTATATCGGAGTTTTTAATTTATTCATCATCTTTACTAGGTTCCATAACAAAACTCTCCATAAAGGCCGTGGTATAATTACCTGCCAAATAATCTGGATGATCCATTAATTGCCTATGAAAAGGAATTGTAGTTTTTACACCTTCAATTACAAATTCATCTAAAGCACGTTTCATTTTATTAATTGCCTCTTCTCTAGTTTGCGCAGTTGTAATTAACTTAGCAACCATAGAATCATAATAAGGAGGAATTGTGTAACCGCTATATACGTTAGTATCTAAACGTACTCCATGTCCGCCTGGCGTATGTAATGTAGTAATTTTTCCTGGAGAAGGTCTAAAATCATTTCTAGGATCCTCTGCATTAATTCTACATTCTATAGAGTGTAATTTAGGGTAGTAATTTTTACCAGAAATTGGCACACCACCAGCAACTAAAATTTGCTCACGTATTAAATCGTAATCTACTACTTGTTCTGTTATAGGATGCTCTACCTGTATTCTGGTATTCATCTCCATAAAGTAAAAGTTACGGTGCTTATCTACTAAAAATTCAATAGTACCGGCTCCTTCATACTTAATATATTCTGCCGCCTTAACTGCTGCAGCTCCCATATCATCACGCAGCTTATCTGTCATGAACGGAGAAGGAGTTTCTTCTGTTAATTTTTGGTGACGTCTTTGTATAGAACAATCTCTTTCTGATAAGTGACAGGCTTTACCATATTGGTCACCAACAACTTGTATCTCTATATGTCTTGGTTCTTCAATAAGTTTTTCCATGTACATAGCACCATTACCAAAAGCGGCAGTTGCTTCTTGTACAGCACTTTCATAAAGAGCTTCCATTTTATCTTCAGACCAAACAGCACGCATACCTTTACCACCACCACCAGCAGTTGCTTTAATCATAACAGGATATCCCATTTTTTTAGCAACTTTTTTAGCTTCAGCAACATCTTTAAGTAAACCGTCAGAACCAGGAATAGTTGGTACTCCAGCTTTTTTCATAGTCTCTCTAGCACTAGCCTTATCTCCCATACGGTCTATATGCTCGCCAGATGCGCCTATAAATTTAATATCATGCTCTGCACATATTTTAGAAAACTTAGAGTTTTCTGATAAAAAACCATAACCTGGATGTATTGCATCTGCATTTGTAATTTCTGCTGCTGCAATAATATTTGGTATTTTTAAATAAGATTCATTACTAGGAGCAGGGCCAATACATACAGCCTCGTCTGCAAACCTAACATGCAAACTCTCTTCGTCTGCCTTAGAGTATACCGCTACCGTTTTAATTCCCATTTCTTTACAGGTCCTAATAATACGTAAGGCTATCTCTCCCCTATTTGCAATAAGTATTTTTTTAAACATCTTATGAAATTTTAAATTTTAATTCTAAATTCTAAAAAACTAAAAGTATTTAGCGTCTAAAATTTCTTATGATGGATCTACTAAAAATAAAGGTTGGTCAAATTCTACTGGAGAAGAATCATCTACCAATACTTTTACAATTTTACCAGAAACTTCAGATTCTATATCATTAAAAAGTTTCATTGCTTCAATAACACAAAGAACATCTCCTTGACCTATAGTATCACCAACTTCTACAAACACAGGTTTGTCTGGAGATGGTTTTCTGTAAAAAGTACCAATAATTGGCGACTTTATAGTAATGTATTTATCGTCATTACTTTCTTCTTTTGCAGGTGCAGCTTCAGGCGCAGCAGCTGGTGCTGGTGCAGCAGCGGCAGGAGCCATTTGAGGTTGCCCCATTGGTATTTGTTGCAAAATAGTTGTCTCTCCACCAGAGTTTAATGCTCCTGTTCTAATGGTAATTTTAATGTCTTCCATTTCTAATTTAACTTCGCTAGCGCCAGATTTAGCAACGAACTTAATTAAACTCTGAATTTCTTTAATATCCATAAAAATTAGATTTTGTTTAGTTGTAAGTTTTTATTTTTTGATTAAGAGTTATAGGCCCATTTTAAGAAAATAGAACCCCAAGTAAAGCCACCACCAAATGCAGCAAATACTAAGTTGTCTCCTTTTTTTAGTTGATCTTCGTAGTCTGCTAATAATAATGGCAATGTAGCAGAAGTTGTGTTTCCGTATTTCTGAATGTTCATCATTACTTTAGAAGAATCTACACCCATTCTGTTAGCTGTAGCATCTATAATGCGTTTGTTTGCTTGGTGTGGTACCAACCAATCTACATCTTTTTCTTCTAAACTATTACGCTCCATAATTTTTGCTGAAACGTCTGCCATATTAGATACAGCATATTTAAAAACAGATTTACCGTCTTGAAAAACGTAATGTTGTTTATTTTTTACAGTTTCCTCAGATGCTGGTAATAAAGATCCACCTGCATCAATTTTTAAGAAATTACGCCCAATACCATCAGACCTTAAGTATTCATCTTGAAAACCTAGGCCCTCTTCATTAGGCTCAAAAAGTGCGGCACCTGCGCCATCACCAAAAATTATACAGGTAGTTCTGTCTGTATAATCTAAAATAGAAGACATTTTATCTGCCCCTATTAATAATACTTTTTTATACCTACCAGATTCTACATAACTACTAGCTGTAGACATACCGTATAAAAAACTAGAACAAGCCGCTTCTAAATCAAAAGCAAAAGCATTAGTTGCGCCAATCTCTGAGGCTACAAAAGCTGCCGTAGCTGCTACTTGTAAATCTGGAGTTGCAGTACCAACAATAATTAAATCTATCTCTGTTGGATCTATGCCTCTTTTTTGCAATAAATCTTCAGCTGCTTTAATTGCCATAAAAGAAGTTCCCTTGTCATCTCCTTTTAAAATTCGCCTTTCTTTGATACCTGTCCTAGTGGTAATCCACTCATCATTTGTATCTACCATCGTTTCCAGTTCTTTGTTAGTTAAAACATAGTCAGGAACATACTTACCTACTGCAGTTATTGCCGCTGATACTTTACCCATATATAAGTTTGATTTTTTTAATCAAAAAGTTTCAAAAAAGTCTAAAAATCATGGAAAATTAGTCAATTTTTACGACTTTTTACCAAAACTGTTTATTTTTTGATAAAAATTGATGAAAAATAAAAAAACCCTCACTTTTACGGTGAGAGTTTTGAATATTGTACAAAGATAGAATTAAGCTACTGCTTCTTCTGTTTTGTCAATTAATATTTGTCCACGGTAGTATAATTTACCTTCGTGCCAGTGTGCTCTGTGGAACAAGTGAATTTCTCCTGTTGTTGCATCTTTTGCAAGTGTTGGAGCTACCGCTTTATAGTGCGTTCTTCTCTTGTCTCTTCTGGTTTTTGAAATTTTTCTCTTTGGATGTGCCATTATGAAACTTTATTTATCCGTTATTAATTTTTTTAATGCGTCCCATCTGGGATCAATATCTTCTTTATTTTCCTTTTCTTCTCTTGGTTGTAGCTCTTCTAACTTATCTACGGCTTTAGATCTTAAAGTGCCATCCAGTACTCCCGGATGAATTCTTTTAGACGGAATAGCCAATACCAGCATTTCGTATAAATATTGCGAAATATTAACCTGATGTTCTCCGTGAGGAATTATCAGTATTTCTTCATTCTCATCATTATACTCTTCGCCAAACTTTACTACCAATTCTAACGTAGAACTTATAGCTTGGTCATAAGGTTCACTAGAAATATCACAGAAAACATTTACTGTTCCTTCTGCAATCATCTCTAACTCCAACATTGTACTCATTTTATTTAACTTTACCTCTATATCTATATTGGCATCATTAAACTCATTGTACTCAAAAGATTCAAAGAACTTATTGTCTATTTTATACTCAAAACTGTGCTTTCCCTGCTTTAATCCAGAAAAAGGAATGGAAAACTCCTTTAGCTTCATCATAACAACACTATATTTATAAGTACCAGCCTCCTTAAAGGCGGGTGCAAAGATATTATTTTTTTAATTAAACCCAACTATTATGCGTAAATATATTACTACTTAATAGTTTAGCTATTGTTTTGCCCTATTTTAGGGGCTAATTTCACTTAAATTTATAAAAAATATTTTACTCTTTCCTCTTTAAACGTTGTTTTTTTAGAGGATTCTGAGTTAATTCTTTATACTCCTCCCTGTTTTTAAAGATTTTTAATGCCGTAAAAACTGCTTCTTTAAAAGAACTATGGTCTGCTTTTCCCTTACCTGCAATTTCATATGCGGTACCGTGATCTGGCGATGTACGTACTTTAGATAAACCTGCTGTATAATTTACTCCTTTGCCAAAGGATAATGTTTTAAAAGGTATTAATCCTTGGTCGTGATAGGCTGCTAATATAGCATCAAAATTACTGTAAGCATCAGACCCAAAAAAACTATCTGCAGAATAGGGACCAAAAACCATTTTTCCCTGATTTTTTAATTCTGTAATTGTTGGTTTTAAAACAGTATCATCCTCTTTTCCTATAACACCATTATCTCCGCTATGCGGATTTATACCTAATAGTGCTATTTTGGGTTTTTGTATTGCAAAATCTTCTTTTAAAGAACGCTCTATTGTAGCTACTTTTTCTTTTATAAGCTTTGCTGTTATTGCGCTTGCAACATATTTAACAGCTATATGGTCTGTTAACAGTCCTACTTTTAAAGAGCTTGTTACCATAAACATTAAGCTATTGCCACCTAATTCTTTTGCTAGATAATCTGTATGGCCTGGAAAATTAAATTCTTCAGACTGAATATTATTTTTATTTATAGGTGCAGTAACCAATACATCAATCTTATCTTCTTTTAATGCTTTGGTTGCTGCTTGCAAAGATTTTAGTGCGTAATCTCCACTCTCTTTAGTTGCTTCACCAAACTGAGTTTTTGGAACTTCTTTCCATACATTAACCACATTAATTTTGCCTGCTATAGTTTTGTCTGCATCTGGTATACCATTGTAGTTTATATTTAAACCTAACTCTTTCTTCTGAAAAGAAATGGTTTTGTTTGATGCAAAAATAACTGGAGTGCAAAAATCTAACATACGGTTGTCTTCAAAAGTCTTTAAAACAACTTCACAGCCAATTCCGTTTAAATCGCCTATAGAAATTCCTACCTTAATTTTTTTGCCTTCTTGCATAATTCAACTGTATAATGTCTAAATTTACACCGCAAAACTACTTAATTAAAACGATATGTTTACTGGGATTATAGAAACTTTAGGGAAAGTAACCGCATTACGTAAAGAAGACACCAACCTACACATTACTATAAAATCTACTTTAACACCAGAGCTTAAAATAGATCAAAGTGTTGCTCACAATGGTGTTTGCCTTACTGTTGTTGCTATAGAAAATGATACTTACACAGTTACTGCTATTGATGAAACATTGCAAAAAACAAGTATTGGGGCTTTAGAATTAAATTCTACTGTAAACTTAGAGCGTGCTATGATATTGGGCACAAGATTAGACGGACACATTGTGCAGGGGCACGTAGACCAAACTGCTGTTTGTACTGCTATTGAAGAGCAAGATGGTAGCTGGATTTTTAATTTTGAATATGATGATAAATACAACAATGTAACTATTGAAAAAGGTTCTATTACAATAGACGGCACAAGTTTAACTGTATTTAATTCTGGAAAAAACACGTTTAGCGTAGCTATTATACCTTATACTTTTGAAAACACTGTTTTTAATACCTATAAAGTAGGTATAGTTGTAAACCTTGAGTTTGATGTTATTGGTAAGTATGTTGCTAAACTAATTGCAAAATAAAAATTTATATTTTTTAATATTAAAGCCGTGTGTATCTCTTTTAGAAATATACACGGCTTATTTTTTTATTAAAGAATATTTGTTTTCATTTTATTCCAAGCTTTTACTAATAAAAAACCTGCCACTAATGCAATACCCGTAAATATTATTCCTTTTGTTGTTTCGCCATAAATCCAATACCCTGTTGCAAACATACAGGTATATATAAGGACACAACCTAGCACCATAGCTCCTATACCAGATGGTACACTCCATTTTTCATTTGGATTTACAATTTCTATATTGTCTGCTTTAGCATCTATTACAACCTTTTCCCAGCCTGGACCTCCTGGTTGTATTTTTTTATAAAAACTATTTAAGACTTCTTTAGACTCTGGCTTAGTCATAAACGTAGCTGCTACCCAAATTATGGTTGTTATTAATACTACAAATGGTATTTGAAACCAATCTGGAAAAACTCCTGTATTTACTGCAAAAAGATAGTTTCCTAGCGGAGTAACTTTTAGTAAGATAGATAAGACTCCTGATGCAAACATTGCTGCAATCTCTGTCCAGGCATTAATTCGCCACCAAAACCAACGTAAAATAAAAATTAGTCCGGTACCGGCTCCAAACAACAATAACATATCAAAAACCTCCATAGCATTTTGCATTAACAAGGCCAAACAAGCACTTAATACCATTAACACAACAGTAGAAAGTCTACCAACAGCTACCAATTGTTTTTCTGATGCATTAGGATTTACTTGTTGCTTGTAAAAATCATATACTATATAAGATGATCCCCAGTTAAGCTGAGTAGAAATTGTACTCATATAAGCAGCTATTAATGACGCTAACACCAAGCCTAATAATCCGCTTGGTAATTTTGTTAGCATAGCAGGGTAAGCCAAATCATGTCCTAATTTATCTGCTGCTATATTAGGAAAAGCTTCTGCTATACTAGCAACATCTGGGTAAACAACTATAGATGCTAAAGCAACTAAAATCCAAGGCCAAGGGCGTAATGCGTAATGCATAATATTAAAAAAGAAAGTTGCACCAATAGCATGGTTTTCATCTTTTGCAGCCAACATACGTTGTGCAATGTAACCACCGCCACCAGGTTCTGCTCCTGGATACCAAGAACTCCACCATTGTACAGCTAAAGGAATAACTAATAAGGTAATTACAGCATTTGTATTGCTAAAATCTGGTAAAATAGATAATTTCCCTTTCACATCTTCATGTGTTAGTAAGCTTGTTACTCCGCCTACTTCTGGTAAATTAACCAAATAGTAAGCAGCGCCTATTGCGCCACCCATTGCTACAAAAAATAATAAAAAATCTGTATAAACCACACCTTTAAACCCGCCTAGGGCACTAAACGTAACGGTTATTAAACCTGCACTTACTACGGTTTGCCAAGGCTCTAAACCTAACATTATACCTCCAATTTTTATTGCTGCTAATGTTACAGCAGACATTGTAATTACATTAAAAATAACACCTAAATATATAGACCTAAATTTTCTTAAAAAACTGGCTGGTTTTCCACCATAACGTAATTCATAAAACTCTAAATCTGTATTTACATTAGATTTACGCCAAAGCTTTGCGTATACAAAAACAGTTAGCATACCTGTAATTAAAAATGCCCACCAAACCCAGTTACCAGAAACACCATCTGTTCTAACAATATCTGTAACTAAATTAGGTGTGTCTGTAGAAAATGTTGTTGCAACCATAGAAAGACCTAGCAACCACCAAGGCATTGTTCTTCCAGATAAAAAATATTCTGATGAGCTTTTTCCTGATTTTTTAGAAACCACAACTCCAATACCTAAAACAATTGTAAAAAAAACAATGATTAGCGTATAATCTAGTGCACTTAATTCCATTTTTTAGTAGTTGGTTAATTAGTAAAGATATTATTTTTTACAATACTTTTGTCTTTTTTAGCTAAACGCCAATTATGGGTCTATTAATAACAGCAAACATTTCTACAACTGCATGGGTTTTGGCTTTTACAGCCGTATTTGTAATGGGTGTTTCTAAATCTGGTTTAAAAGGCATTTCTATAATTGTAGTTACACTTATGGCTTTGGCTTTTGGTTCTAAAGCATCTACAGGTTTACTTGTACCATTGCTTGTTGTAGGCGACATTTTTGCTGTAATTTATTATAGGAAATATACCCAGTGGAAATACATTTTAAAGTTTTTACCCTGGATGATTAGCGGTATTTTAATAGGTGTATTTGTTGGTAAAGATTTACCAGAAGCTTCTTTTAAATACTGTATGGGTGGTATTATATTAATTACCGTTTTGATGATGCTTTGGTGGGATCAAAAAAAATCTAAAAATGTACCAACACATTGGGCATTTGCCGGCTCTATGGGTTTACTTGCTGGTATTACTACAATGATTGGTAATTTGGCTGGCTCTTTTTCTAACATCTACTTTTTAGCAATGCGCCTGCCTAAAAATCAGTTTATAGGCACAGCTGCTTGGCTTTTTTTAATTACCAATATTTTTAAGCTCCCTTTTCACATTTTTGTGTGGCATACCATTACAAAAGAATCTGTTCTTTTAAACCTAAAACTTTTACCTGCTATTTTTGTAGGCTTTATTGTTGGCACCATTCTAGTAAAGTACATTAAGGATAAATTTTTCAGAAAAATGATACTAATTCTTACAGCTATAGGTGCTTTGCTAATCTTGCTTAGATAATTAATTGGTTTTCCTTGTAATAATCTTATATTCATACATAAAATCATTAAGTTTTCTATATCCCCTATGAAAAATTTAACCTCGCTTATTTTACTTTTCTTTATTAGTTGCTACGTTATTGTTGGACAAAATCTTTTTCCACCTATACACAACTATAAAATATTTGATTACAATGCTGCTAGTAAAAATTGGGGATTAGCCACTAATAAAGATGGCGAATTATTTTCTGCCAATAATGCTGGTCTTTTACATTTTAATGGAGAAGAATGGAAACTTAACGCCTTACCTAGTAAAACCACCATACGATCTGTTGCTGCTATAGATGATAAAATTTACACCGGTTCATATGAAGAATTTGGATTTTGGAAAAAAGATAGCCTAGGTGTTTTAAAATACACATCATTAACACATCTTATAAAAAACCACGTATTTACTAGTGAAGAGTTTTGGCAAATTATACCTCATAACAATGCAATTGTTTTTAGGTCATTTTCTAAAGTATATGTTTACAAAAACAATAAAATAACGGTAGTTAAAGCAGATATTATTGTTAACAATATTGCAAAACACAACAACCAAATTATTGTTGCAGGTGGTGATGATGGTTTGTTTTATTTAGAAGGTGACACCTTAGAACCTCTTGTCTTAAAAAACAATATTTCTTTTGTAAATAAAACTGTAGTAGATATGGTTTCTATTAAAGAAGGTTTGTTAATTGGCACCAAATTAAACGGTTGTTACTTAATTAAAAATAATGAAATTAATGTTTGGGGTAGCACTATTAACGACACATTAAAACAGCATCAGCTTAATAAAATTATGGTGTTAAATCAGCACAGCATTGCTTTTGGCACTATAAAAAACGGACTCTTTTTATACAACAATAACACAAAAACCTATAAAAGTATTAATCGCGAAGTTGGACTACAAAACAACACCATTTTAGCTATGGTTGCTTTTAAAAATCAGCTTTGGTTAGGGTTAGACAATGGTATAGACCACATTCAACTAGACCACCCAATTACGTATTACACAGATTTTACTGGTGTTTTAGGTACTGTTTATGACATTGCTTTGTACAACAACAAAGTATACTTAGGCTCTAATACTGGTTTGTATTATGTAGATAATGATGTGCTACATTTTGTAAAAGGCACTCAGGGGCACGTTTGGGATATTGCAGTTGTAAACAATGAGCTCTTTTGTGGACATAATACAGGAACATTTAAGTTAAATAAAGATGGCTTGGTTAAGGTATCTAATATTTCTGGAGGCTATCAAATAGAGAAAATACCTGAGGACAAATCATCCTTTTTACAGGGTACTTATACCGGAATAGCAAAATACAGTAAAGTTGATATTAACCAATGGACTGTAGAACGATTAAAAGGCTTTAATTTACCAGTAAAAAAATTGTGTTTTGAAGACTCTAACACACTTTGGGTTGCTCACCCATATAAAGGTTTTTACAAACTAAAATTAAATAGCACCTATGACTCTGTAATTAGCTCCAAAGAATATAACGGAAAAAATGCCCCTAATAAATACAATGTAAAACTCTACAATATTAAAAACCAAATTGTTTTTTACAGTCAGGGAGAGTGGTTTAAATACGATCCTATTTTAGACAAAATTGTAACGTTAGAGGAGTTTAGCTCATTTAAAAATAATGAGTTGTTGTATTATAATGATGATCATTTTTGGTTTATTGACAATGAAAACAGTAAAAAAATTACTTATACCAATTTTAAGGAAGACAATATTATTATTGAAAACCAAAGCTTAAAAAAACGTATAATACCTGAGGCAGAAAATATTATTAAGGTAAACGACTCTACATTTTATTTTACCCTTGTAGATGGTTACAGTCAAATAAACTTTAACAAGTTAAACAATCAGTTAAAAGATAATAATAGGCTACCAACTCCTAAATTAGTGAGTTTTACTGGTAAACAAAACAGTTACCCAATACATACAAAAAACATAACATTGCCTTTTAAAGATGCTGGTAATATTAGTATTAAAATTGCTTCATCTGGCGTTATGCACTCAAAATATTACTATAGTTTAGATGGCAAAGATGCTCAATTTGCTAAATTAGATAATGGTTTTATATCATTTCAAAATTTAAGTTACGGTAGTTACACTTTAGAGGTTTATGGTGTAGGTATTGACAATAAAAAATCTGAACCAAATGTTATTAATTTTACAATAAAAGCACCTTGGTATTTATCTGGCCCGGCACTGTTAATTTACCTTTTACTTATAATAGCTGCAATACTTCTTATTAGAAAATATAACAAACACAAACTAAACCTAAAACACAATAAGCTTAAAGAACGTATGCAAAAAGAGCAAGATGAAAAAATTGCGCTTTTAGAGAAAGAAAAATTAGCAAAAGAAGTAAAGCTTAAACAAAAAGAATTAGCTAATACTACATTAAATATTGCTAAAAAGAATGAAATTATTTTAGACCTAAAAAACCTATTAACTCAAAACAAAGATAAATTTCCTAATCAGCAACGTTATAAATCCTTTATGAAAAGGTTAAACAATTCTGTTAACAACAAAGAAGACTGGAAACGATTTGAAATGAATTTTAAAGAATTGCATAGCGACTTTTTTGAGAATCTTTTAAAAGAATACCCAAAGCTTACTCCTAAAGATTTAAAACTATGTGCTTACCTTAAAATGAACCTATCTACTAAGGAAATTGCACCCCTTATGGCTATTACAGTTAGGGGTGTAGAAATACATCGTTACCGTTTACGAAAAAAATTAAATATAGATAGCTCAGAGAACATATCTAACTTCTTAATCACCTTTAAATAAAGGTTTTTCTGTCATAAACAGCTTAACAATTACATAACACGCAGTACATCATTACTACATCAAAGTGTTAAAAGTGTATAAAAAACTAGGTTACAATACTACTGCAAACCATACTATTGGCGGTGTGTAGCGTAATTTTTGTGTTGATGTAGTTTTTATGTAGTTGCTAAAACCTTAGCAAACAGCCTCTTTTATTAATTTAGTAAAAATCTAACTCAATTTTTAATGTATTATGAAAATACTCAATCAAATATTATTAATCTGCTTTATTCTGTTCGGGATGTCTGCCTACGCCCAAGAGAATATAACGGTTAAAGGACAAGTAGTAGACAATAATGGCACACCTTTATTAGGTGCTAGTATTATTATTAAGGGTACTACAACAGGAACACAAACAGATTTTGATGGTAACTACCAATTAAACAGCGTTCCAAACAACGGAACTTTAGTTATAAGTTACATTGGTTTTATCACATCAGAAATTGCTGTAAATAATTCCAATACAATTAATGTAACCTTAGAAGAAGATGCAGAGTCTTTAGATGAAGTTGTTGTAATTGGTTACGGTGAAATGAAGTCTAAGGATTTAACCTCATCTATAACCACTGTTAAAGCCGAGGAATTAGCAGCTGTACCAACAGGCTCTGCAATGCAGGCTATGCAAGGTAAGGTTGCGGGTATGCAAGTAGTAAGTAGCGGTTCTCCTGGGCAAGGACCAACTATTAGAGTAAGGGGTATAGGGTCTTACAACACAGGTGCCTCTGCCCCTTTGTATGTTGTAGACGGTATGTTTTTTGACAATATAGATTTTTTAAATACAGCAGACATAACATCCATTTCTGTCTTAAAAGATGCTTCTGCATCTGCAATTTATGGTGTTAGAGCTGCAAATGGTGTTGTTCTAATAGAAACAAAATCTGGAGCATTTAATAAAAAAGCAGAAATTACATATGATGGCTACTCTGGTTTTCAGGTAGCACAAAACGTTTTAAAAGTTGCTAACGCAGAACAATTTACAACCTTAGCGTTAGAATCTGGTTCTGCACCAGATGCAGACTATATTCTAAATGCTATGCAGCGTTATGGTCGTAGTAGAGTTAACCCAAATGTACCTAATGTTAATACAGATTGGTATGATGAAATTATAAGACCAGCTTTAATACAAAACCATAGTATTGGTGTAACTGGTGGTAGTGAAGATGTTAGTTATTCTGTAGGGGCTAATTACTTTGGACAACAAGGTATATTAGACACTAAAAATGAATATGAGCGTTTTAACTTAAGAAGTAAAATAGAGTTTAATGCAAACGACTGGTTAAAAGTTGGTGCTAACACGGTAATTAGTAACGCTACTAGATATGATGGTGATAACTCTGCTTGGCGTGCTGCTTATTTTGCTGTACCTATTTTACCTGTGTATGATGAGGCTTTAGCTAACGACCCAGATGTTTTCCCTACAAACTATGCTAATGCACAAGATTTAGGCTATAGAGGTGGTCAAAACCCTTTTCCCCTTTTAGATTTTAATGAAAACAGAACAAAAATTAGAAATATACTTGCTAATTTTTATGCAGAAATAGACTTAATACCTACTAAACTTAAGTTTAAAACTGCATACAACCACAACTACCAAACTCTAGAGTACAGAAGTGTTAATTTACCTTACTACATTGGCGATAGTTTTCAAAGACCAGATGCTTCATTAACAAAGAGTAACACAACAATATCAAATCAGATATGGGATAATACTTTAACTTATAAAGAATCTTTTGGTAATCATGATGTAACTGTCTTAGCTGGTACTTCGTTCAGAGATGAATCTTATCAGTTTTTAAGTGCAACAGGATTAAACTTTCCGTTGTCTGGTGAAGAAGCTTATTATTTAGACCAAGCACAGACTATTGTAGAAAATAGTGTTGGTGATGGTGGTGCAAGAGAATATGGATTCTCTTACTTTGGTAGAGTATCTTATAATTATGATGGTAAATACCTACTTTACGGAACATTTAGAGCAGACGGAACTAACAAATACCAAGAAAAATGGGGTTATTTCCCTACAGTTGGTGCTGGTTGGGTTGTATCTGAAGAACCTTTTATGCAAAACAATGGTGTTTTTGATTTTCTTAAACTACGCGGTAGTTGGGGTAAATTAGGTAATGATAATGTTGCTGGCAGTAACGGTTCTATTACTTCTTCTGTAGTTACAACTGCGTTAGGAGACACTATGTTTAGCGGTTTAAACACAGGTAGTGATTTTACTTCTTTAAAATGGGAGGTTACAGAGGAAACTAACATTGGTATAAATGCTAGTTTTTTAGCCAACAATTTATCTTTAGAGGCAGATTATTATGTTAGAGATACAAAAGACGCCGTTATCCCTGTACAAAGACCATTAATACCTGGTTCTACCAGACAAAACGTAGGAGAAATTAGAAACTCTGGTTTTGAAATGTCATTAAACTGGAGTAAAAAAGTATCAGATGATTTTAGTTATAACATTGGCGGTAATTTTTCTACACTTAAAAATGAAGTATTAAGTTTAGATGGCCAACAATATATAGATGCAGGCTCAGCAGAATTTCGTCAACGTTCTATAGTTGGTGAACCTCTTTACGCTTTTTATGGTCGCGAGGTTGTTGGCATTTACCAAAATGAAGCAGAAATACTTGCAGATCCTGTTGCTGTAGCTAATAACTTAGTCCCTGGCGATTTTAAATACAAAGAAAACGGTGGAGATCCTACTACTATTGATGATGATGACCGCGTAGTTTTAGGATCTTACTTACCAACATACTCATACGGATTTAACTTTGGGTTTAACTACAAAAATTTTGACTTTACGGCTACTGCTTCTGGTCAAGGTGGCAACAAAATACTTAACCGTAAAAGACTAGAAGTAATTTTTACTAGTGATACTAACTGGGACAGAGATTTTGCTGTTAACCGTTGGCACGGTGAGGGTACTACAAACTCATACCCGTCTGCAGCCGCAGTACGTAAAGGATGGAACCAAAAATTAAACGATTACTACGTAGAAGATGGTGACTACTTTAGAATTCAGAACATAACACTTGGGTACACAATTAATAAAAATGGAGAATTAAAAGGTATTCCTAAAACCCGTATTTACCTAACAGCAGAAAAACCATTAACCATATTTGGTTATAACGGGTTTAACCCTGAGGTTGCTAATGGTATAGATAACCAAACATATCCTATCCCTGCAGTTTATACAATGGGAGTTAACATTAAAATATAAGACTTATGAAACTGTATAAAAAACATATATCACCTCTACTTATACTAGCATTTATTGCATCAGTATTTGTTGGGTGTTCAGACAAGTTAGATGAGCCACAGGAAAACAACAACTTTGCTGGTGGTACAGATTTTACAAAAACCGAGGATATGATATTGTCTATCATTGGTGTTTACGATGCTTTTCAATCTCGTGGATGGGAACAACCTTTATTAATTTCTGTTCGTGGAGACGATGTTAATGCTGGTGGTTTAGGTGACCAACAAGATTTTGCTGAAACTGACCTTTTTAATTATAACAAAGATTATTGGATGTACAATTCTCTTTGGGAAAACGTATATGTAGATGTTATTACAGCGCATACAGCTATGGAACAAATAGCACGTTACCAAGAGTTTGCAGATGCAGACGGTATTGATAAAGGAAACCAATACATTGCAGAAGCTAAAGTTTTAAGAGGAATGATGTTATTTCAAATTTCTCAGGTTTGGGGAGATATTTTTATTCCAGAATCTTCAGACACTGGCGCCCTTTTAAACGTTACAGAGTTACCTACTAAGGATGAGGTTATGCAACATATATCTGACCAGATGGATGAGGCAATTACATTCTTACCAGACGCAAGACCTAATGAGCGTACAGACATCCCAGGTGGTGTTACTAAATACACTGCTTTAACAATTAAAGCTTTAGCAAACCAAGAGCTTAAAAATTACCAAGAAGTTGCTTCTGCTACAGGGCAAATTATTAATTCTGGTAAGTTTAGTTTATTCTCAGATTATTATGAACTTTTTAAAACTCCTGGTAAGTTAAGTGATGAGAGCATATTGGATTTACAGTACTCAGATTTTGGACAGGGAGAAGGAGATCGTGAAGGTCATTTATTTCAACCTTATGGTCCACAAAACTGGACACCTGCAGTTACTGGTGCTGGTTCTGGCTGGGGTTTTTATGAGCCTAGCTTAAAATTTATAAAATTTATGTTAGACCGTGGAGAAGCTGTGCGTTTAGAAACTAGCGTACTATTTACAGATCGCGGTATTGCAGAGCTTCAAACAGATCCAAATTACGCTACTCTACCAAGTTTTGTAAAAAACACAACCAGAGATGGTGATGTTATAAACGACTATTCTAGAGCCCTATTTTCTAGTGGTAAACACTATTTGCCATCAAACCAATTAATAGAAGGCAGAACAGAATATGGTAGTAACAAAAACTACAATGTTATACGTTATGCAGAAATTTTATTAATGTATGCAGAAGCCATTACACAAGGAGCAACAGCAACATCTATAACTGCAGATAATGCTGTAAACTTGGTAAGAGAAAGAGCTGGTATGCCATCTCTTACTGGTGTAACATTAGACGATGTAATAGATGAAAAATTTGCAGAACTAGGTATGGAGTGGGGCAAACGCTATTATGATATGGTTAGACTTGGTAGGTATAACGAATTAAGCTATGACGGAAGAACATTTTCTGAAGATAAAATATACCTTCCTTACCCACAACCACAGGTAGATCAATTTCCAATATTAGGAAACCCATCAAACTAAAAACAAAAAGCAATGAAAAATTTAAAATATACAATAACCTGTTTGGTTTCTGCATTGTTTTTCTATTCTTGTGATCAAGGTATAGATGATATTACACAAGTAGCACCGGGAAAAGATGCTACGGCACCAACAGTTAAAATAAATTACCCTACAGAAGGCACAAAAATTAAGGTGCTAGACATTGTTACTTCTATTATTATAGATTTTGAAGTTACTGATGATATAGAAGTTGCCTCTATTAACGTAGCTATAGATAATAACAATATTCAATCTTTTACAAGCTTTAAAGACTACAGACGTGTTTTAATAGATGATTTAGTTTTTGATAATTTAGTTGATGGTACACACCAACTAACTATTACCGCTACAGATTTAGAAGGCAAGACCACTGAAGCATCAGTAAACTTTGAAAAAGAGCCTGCTTACACGTCACTATTTGCTGGGGAAACTCTTTATATGCCTTTTGATGGTGATTACGTAGACCTTATTGGTTTACAATCAGCAGAAAAAGTTGGCGTACCCGGTTTTGCTGGTGAAAGCGTTGTTGGCACTAATGCGTATTCTGGTGCAACAGATGCTTATTTAGAATACCCTACAGACGGTTTAATTGACGGTGCAGAGTTTAGTGCATCATTCTGGTACAAGGTAGATGCCAGTCCAGACAGAGCTGGTATTTTAGTTATTGGTGATGATGTAGATGACCGTTTTCAAGGTATTAGATTATTTAGAGAGGGTAATGGTGCTGAACAAAGAATTAAAGCTAATGTTGGTACTGGAGCAGGAGAAAGTTGGAATGATGGGGCTGTTATTAATGTAGCAGATAATGAATGGGTTTATATTACACTTGCTGTTTCTGCTACAAAAAGTACCATATTTTTTAATGGCATACCAGTAAATACTGCAGACCTATCAGCTCCTGTAGACTGGACAAATTGTAATACAGTTACCATTGGTGCTGGCGGAGAAACATTTAGTTACTGGGATCATAAGTCAGACAACAGTGCTATAGATGAATTACGCTTTTTTAATAGAGCACTAACCGCTAGTGACATAGAAAATATGATAAACGTTACAAATCCATACACTGGCGTTTATGATGGTGAAATGTTTTATGCTCCTTTTGATAATGACACTAAAAACAAATTTACAACGCAAGAAGCAACTGTAATTGGATTGCCTGGCTTTGCAGATGAAAGTGTTGCTGGTAGTAATTCTTTTGCTAGTACAACAGACTCTTATATAACCTATCCTACAAATGATTTATTAAACAGTACAGAGTTTAGCGCAACATTTTGGTACAAAGTAGATGCTAATCCAGATAGGGCAGGTATTTTAGTTATTGGTGATGATGCAGATGATCGTTTTCAAGGGTTAAGACTATTTAGAGAAGGTAGTGACACAGAACAGAGAATAAAAGCAAATATTGGTATTGGTACTGATGAAAGTTGGAATGATGGTGATGTTATAAACGTAGCAGATAATGAATGGGTATTTGTATCACTAGTTATTTCTTCCACAAAAAGCACCATTTATTTTGATGGTGTTGCCGTTAACTCTACAGATTTGGCTGCTCCTATAGATTGGACAGGCTGCGACTTAATTACTGTTGGTTCTGGTGGTGAAACATTTAGTTACTGGGATCATAAATCAGATAATAGTTCTATTGATGAACTGCGCCTATACAACAAAGCACTTTCACAAGAAGAAATACAGTCTATTAGAGACGCAGATTTATAATAAATACATTTTTTAGTTTTTAGTTATTCATATTTATGAGATTAATTTTAGTAGTATTGGCCGTTGCATCCTTATTAACAGGATGCAACAACAAGCCAAAAAAAGTACAAAAACAAGTTTGGACAGATGAAGCCTTAATGGACACTGTACAAAAACAAACATTTAGCTATTTCTGGGATGGTGCAGAGCCTGTTTCTGGTTTGGCTAGAGAACGTATACATTTAGATAGCATTTACCCAACACACGATAAAGACATTATAACTATTGGTGGTTCTGGATTTGGACTAATGGCAATAGTTGTTGGTGCAGAGCGTGGTTATATTACCAAAGAAGAAGCTTTATCTAGATTTGAAAAATCTGTAGATTTCTTAGAAAAAGCAGATCGTTTTCATGGTGCTTGGCCACACTGGTTACTACCAAGTGGTAAAGTTGCTCCTTTTAGTGCGTATGATGATGGTGGAGATTTAGTAGAAACTGCCTTTTTAATTCAGGGTTTATTAACCGTAAAAGAATACTATGCAAATGGCGGAGAACGTGAGCAAAAACTAGTTGCTAAAATTCAAAAACTTTGGGAAGAAGTAGAATGGGATTGGTACACAAAAGGAGAAAATACCTTGTACTGGCACTGGTCTCCTAATGTAGCGTGGAAAATGAATTTCCCTGTGGGTGGTTACAATGAAGCATTAATAATGTACATACTTGCAGCTGCATCACCAACTCACCCAGTATCTAAAGAAGTTTATGACGAAGGTTGGGCGTTAAAAGGTGAAATAGCTAAAGACACTGTTTATTATGGTTTAGAAACTGAGTTAAATCATTATGAGCATGATGCATCACCTGTTGGTCCTTTATTTTGGGCACATTACTCTTACTTAGGTTTAAACCCTAAAGGGTTAACAGATGCCTACGCAGACTATTGGAAATTAAATGTAAATCACGCTAAAATACACTACAGACACGCAGTAGAAAATCCAAATAAATATAAAGGTTATGGCAAAAATTTATGGGGGTTAACATCTAGTTATTCTGTAAAAGGCTACGCTGGCCACAGACCAGATAACGATCTAGGTATAATATCACCTACTGCAGCATTATCTTCTATAGCCTATACACCAGAAGAGAGTTTACAATTTTTGCGCTATATGTACACAGAACAAGATTCTCTTATTGGTAAATATGGTCCTTATGATGCTTTTAGTTTAGAAAGTGATTGGTCTTTACCTCGCTATTTAGCTATAGACCAAGGTCCTATTCCTGTAATGATAGAAAACTACAGAACAGGTTTACTATGGGATTTATTTATGAAAAACAAAGACTTGCATAAAGGATTAGAAAAACTTGGTTTCTCTACAAAACACAAAAATGACAATTAAAAATAGTCTTTTTACAACACTACTTATACTTGTAATTATCTCTTGCAAAAGTGGGGATGATTACGAGTATACTCCAATTGAATTTCCTACGGATGACGATCCTGTTTCTACGCCTACAATAACAGACGAGGAGCTGCTAAATATTACACAGGCTGAAACCTTTAACTATTTTTGGGATTTTGCTGAGGTAAATTCTGGCGCAGCAAGAGAACGCTACCATCCTAACGACCCAAGTAATAGTGAATATACAGTTACAACAGGTGGTACAGGTTTTGGTATTATGGCACTTATTGTAGGTATAGAAAGGGGTTTTATTACCAAGGAAGAAGGTATAGATCGTTTTTCCAAAATTCTAGATTTTTTAGAAAAAGCTGATCGTTTTCACGGTGCTTGGCCACATTGGATTAATGGAGAAACTGCTAGAGTTATACCTTTTAGCGACTTAGACAACGGCGGAGACTTGGTAGAAACTGCTTTTTTAACTCAAGGTTTAATTTGTTTAAAGGAGTATTTAAACAATGGCTCTGATACAGAAAAAGCTATAGCAGCAAAAGCTGATGAGTTATGGAAAGGTGTTGAGTGGGATTGGTATACAAAAAACGAAAACACATTGTACTGGCACTGGTCTCCTAACAACGGTTTTGCTATTAATTTAGAGTTAAAAGGATATAATGAGGTGCTTACATCTTATGTGTTAGCAGCTGCTTCGCCAGAGCATAGCATTTCTAAAGATGTGTATGCAAACGGTTGGGCGTCTAATGGTGGTATTGCATCATCAAACACTTCCTATGGTTTTCCTTTATTGGCAAAACATGCAGGTAATCAAACTTATGGCGGACCATTATTTTGGTCACATTACTCGTACTTAGGGTTAAATCCAAAAGGCTTGTCTGATGCTTACCTAAACTATTGGGACGTAAACATAAATCACGCTAAAATAAACTACAGCTATTGTGTAGATAACCCAAAAAACTTTGAGGGTTACGGTACAGATTGTTGGGGGTTAACAGCTAGTTACACTAGAAACACTGACGGCACTATTGGATACAACGCTCACAGTCCTGCAAATGATACAGGTGTAATATCACCAACAGCAGCAATTAGCTCGTTGCCATATACACCAATAGAATCTATGCAAGCATTACATTATTTCTACAAAAACAAAGACAAGTTAATGGGTCCAGCTGGCTTCTACGATGCCTTTAGTCCTGAATATAATTATTGGGTTGCAGAACAATATTTAGCTATAGACCAAGGATCAATTATAGTTATGATAGAAAACCACAGAACTGGTTTACTATGGAAACTGTTTATGCAAAATACTGATGTTAAAAACGGTTTAGACAAGTTAGAATTTAGCTATACAGAATAAAAAACATCAATCTAAAAGATAAAAAAATACCCGTATCGGGAAAATAAAATTACAGCATATGAAAAAAATAAACCTACTATTAGTAGTCACTTTTTGTAGCAGCTTTTTAGCTATAGGACAAACTAAAGTTCCTTTTATAGAAGACTTGCTTGCTAAAATGACAATAGAGGAAAAAATTGGACAATTAAACTTAGTAACACCAGGTGGTGGTATTGCTACAGGATCTGTTGTAAGTAGCAATGTAGAAGAAAAAATTAAAGCTGCTGAGGTTGGTGGTATGTTTGGTATTTCTGGGCCAGAAAAATTAAAAATAGCGCAAGACTTTGCTGTAAAAGAAACCAGATTAAAAATTCCTTTATTCTTTGGTTCTGATGTAATACATGGTTACAAAACCACATTTCCTATTCCACTTGGTACTGCATCTAGTTGGGATATGGATTTGATTAAAAAAATGGCTCAAATTGCAGCACAAGAAGCTACTGCAGATGGTATAAACTGGAACTTTTCTCCTATGGTAGATGTGGCTCGTGATCCACGATGGGGAAGAATTGCAGAAGGAGCTGGTGAAGATCCTTACCTAGGCTCTGCCATTGCAAAAGCTATGGTACACGGCTACCAAGGAACAGATTTAACGGCTAAAAATACTATGATAGCTACAATTAAGCACTTTGCACTTTACGGTGCTGCAGAAGCTGGTAGAGACTACAATTCTGTAGATATGAGCAGAACAAAAATGTTTAATCAATATTTACCTCCTTACAAATCAGGTATAGATGCCGGTGCTGCAAGTATTATGACTTCTTTTAATGATGTAGATGGTATACCTGCAAGTGGTAACAAATGGTTACTTACAGACTTATTACGTAAAAAATGGGGTTTTAAAGGCTTTGTAGTGTCAGATTATACGTCTGTAAATGAAATGATTGCACACGGTCTTGGAGATTTACAAGATGTATCTGCTTTATCTTTAAAAGCTGGTTTAGATATGGATATGGTTGGCGAAGGTTTTTTAACTACACTTAAAAAATCTTTAGATGAAAGTCGTGTTACTGAAGAAGAAATTACAAACGCTTGTCGCAGAATTTTAGAAGCAAAATACAAACTTGGCCTTTTTGATGATCCGTATAAATATATTGATGCCAAGAGACCTAAAAAAGAAATCCTAACTAAAGATAGTAGAGCTGTGGCTAGAGAGGCAGCCAAGCGTTCTTTTGTTTTATTTAAAAACCATAACAATATATTACCGCTTAAAAAAACAACTAAAATTGCATTAGTTGGACCTTTAGCTAACAATAAAAATAATATGTTGGGTACTTGGGCTCCTACAGGAGATCCGCAATTATCTATTCCTGTTTTAGAAGGATTTAAAAGTGTTGCGCCAAAGGCAAAAATAACATATGCCAAGGGAGCAAATATTACAAATGATACCGAACTAGCTAAAAAAGTCAATGTTTTTGGTACACGTGTAGACATAGATAAACGTTCTTCTGACGAACTTTTACAAGAAGCTTTAGATGTTGCTAAAACATCAGACGTTGTGGTTGCTGTAGTTGGTGAAGCATCAGAAATGAGTGGTGAAGCAGCTAGTAGAACAGATATTTCTATTCCTAATAGTCAAAAAAGACTAATACAAGAACTCGTTAAAACGGGTAAGCCAGTAGTATTGGTTTTAATGAGCGGCAGACCGTTAACTATTGAAGAAGAGTTTAATCTTCCTGTTAGCATTCTTCAAGTTTGGCATCCTGGTATAGAAGCAGGTAATGCTGTTGCTGATGTTATTTTTGGTGATTATAATCCGTCTGGTAAACTAACAGCTACTTGGCCAAGAAACGTAGGGCAAATTCCTATCTATCATAGTACAAAAAATACAGGTAGACCAGCTCCTTCTCCTGCTTTTGAAAAGTTTAAAAGTAATTATTTAGATGTTAAAAATGCACCTTTACTACCGTTTGGCTACGGGCTTAGTTATACCAACTTTGAGTATTCTAACATCAATCTATCTAAAAAAGAAATTGTACAAGGAGAAGACGTAACAGTATCTGTAACAGTAAAAAACTCTGGTAATTTTGATGGTGAAGAAGTTGTGCAATTGTATTTAAGAGATGTTGTACGTAGCATTACGCCGCCAATGAGACAGCTAAAAGGATTTAAAAAAGTATTCTTAAAAAAAGGAGAATCTAAAACTGTAAAATTGATACTTACTGCAGACGATTTAAAGTTTTACAACAGTACTTTAGATTTTGTTGCAGAAGCTGGGAGTTTTGAGATATTTGTAGGCACAAATTCTACCGCCCAATTAAAGGCGACTTTAACCTTAAAATAGAAAATACAAATGCCTATTTATTTAACTTTTTTACAACGTGCTACTTTTTTAATATTAATTGTACTTACAACTACTTTTGGTTATGCGCAAACAAGGTATACGCAAAAAGTATTTTCAGACATTAAGGTAAAAACTTATAGCTATGCAGATACTCTAAAGTTAGATTTTTATAGCATTAAAAAAGATACAGTTACAAACAAACCTTTGCTAATTTTAGTTCACGGAGGCGGTTTCAGTGGGGGAAAACGCGATAATCCGTTAGAGGTGAAGTTTTGTGAAGATATGGCAAAAAGAGGCTACGCAGTGGCCTCTATGAGCTATAGATTGGTGCGTAAAGGCAACCCGCTTGGTTTTGGTTGTAATTGTCCGGCAGATCAAAAAATAGAAACATTTGTATCTGTATCTAGAGATATTATTAAAGCAACACAGTTTTTAATTGATAAGAAAGATAAATTAAAATTTAATACAGAAAGTATAATACTTGTTGGTAGTAGCGCTGGGGCAGAAGCTGTTTTAAACACAGTATTTATGAAGAATGAATACGCCTTTAAAAAATTACCTTACGCTACTGTTAAATACGCGGGAGCTATCTCTTTTGCTGGTGCAATAGTTAATGCAAATTACATTACTAAAAATACAGCTATACCAACAATGCTTTTTCACGGAGCTAAAGATAATTTGGTACCATACGCAACAGCACCTCACCATTTATGTGAAGAAAATAAACCTGGTTTTATGATGCTAGATGGCTCTTATACTATTGCAAAAAAATTAGAAAGATTGGATGTTGCACACACACTTATAAGCGATAAAGATGGGAGCCATAATTGGGCTAACATACCTTACAGTTACACCAACCTTATTGCTAAATTTATTACAGAAAGCGTTTTAGAAAAACAAAATATACAAAGCACAATTAAGGTAAAACACAAAAATTAATTATGTTTAAAAAGGAGTTCTATATTGTAGTTTTAGTACTAACGTTTATTAGTTGTAAGCAAAAAGAATCCCCTAAAAAGCAAGTACACAAAAGGCCTAATATTATTTATATTATGTCTGACGATCATGCAGTACAAGCCATAAGCGCATACAACCACCCTATTAGTAAATTGGCACCAACGCCAAACATAGATAAAATAGCTACAGAAGGTGCAATTTTTAATGGTAGCTACGTTACCAACTCTATTTGTGGGCCAAGCAGAGCCGTAATATTAACTGGTAAACACAGCCATATAAATGGATTTAGGCAAAACGGAGATCATTTTGATGGAAGCCAAGAAACGCTACCTAAAATTTTAAAAAATGAAGGTTACCAAACTGCCTTAATGGGTAAATGGCATTTACATGATTACCCACAAGGTTTTGACGATTGGAAAATTCTAGTAGACCAAGGAAATTATTACAATCCAGATTTTATAGAAAGCGGAGACACTACACGTGTTAAAGGCTATGCTACAGACTTAATAACAGCAGATGCTATAGACTGGCTTAAAAATAAAAGGAAAGACAGTGTGCCCTTCTTTTTAATGGTACAACATAAAGCTCCTCATAGAAATTGGATGCCGGCTTTACGTCATTTAAACAAATATGATTCGGTTAGTTTTCCTTTGCCAACCAGTTACTTTCCAGATTTTAAAAATCAGCAAGCAAGCACAGCTCAATTACAAACCATTTACAAAGATATGTACGAGGGTCACGACCTAAAATTATCTAGCGGCTTAAACAAAACTACACTGGCTCATAATCCTTGGAAAACAGATTTTGAACGCATGTCTACCAAGCAAAGAGCTACTTGGGACAAGGCATATTTACCAAAAAACAATGCTTTTTACAATGCCAATTTTAGTAATGAAGAAATTGCCATTTGGAAAGCTCAACGCTATTTACAAGATTATATGGCTACTATTGCATCTGTAGATGAAGGAGTAGGTGAAATATTAGAATATTTAAAAGCGAATAATTTAGAAGAAAACACTATTGTAATTTATACTTCTGATCAAGGCTTTTATATGGGTGAAAATGGTTGGTTTGACAAGCGTTTTATGTATGAAGACTCTTTTAGAACACCACTACTCATAAAGTATCCAGAAACAATAAAACCAGGCACACAAGTAAACGCTATGGTACAAAATTTAGATTACGCACCTACAATTTTAGACTTTGCTGGTGTGCCCAATAAATCAAAAAATATGCAGGGATTATCTTTTAAGGGTTTGTTAGATGGTTCTGTTAATGAGAGTGACTTTAGAGATGCTATTTATTACCACTATTATGACTATCCTGCTTTTCATATGGTAAAAAAACATTACGGTATTAGAACAAAGCGCTATAAGCTTATTCATTTTTATGATGATATTGATGCTTGGGAATTTTACGACTTAAAAACAGACCCTAAAGAGCAGATTAACCAAATTAATAATACTACGTATGCAGAAGAAATTGAACTAATGCATACTAAATTGAAAGAACTTCAAAAAGAATACAGTATAACTAATAAAGAGTTTACAAAAGCCAGTAAGGCTTCTATAAACAAAGCATACAAGCAATTTAAAAAATTAAGAGGAACACCAATAAATTAAAAAGTCGGTGCTTACACACCGACTTTAACTGACTTAAATTAGATTAATAAAAGAACAATTAATCTAACGCAAATGTTAAGGTTTTTGGATTGTTAAATGTTAATTTAATATCAAAGTTGTATTAACGTTTTACGCTACAACCTCATCTTTATTTACTATCTTATTTACAATAAGTGCAATTGCACCATCGCCTGTTATATTAGCAGCAGTACCAAAACTATCCATTGCAATGTAAAGTGCTATCATTAATGCTTGTGCTTCTGCATTAAAACCTAACATTGTTTGTAAAATACCAACAGCTGCCATAATTGCACCACCAGGAACTCCTGGAGCAGCAACCATTGCTATACCCAACATCATTACAAAACCTGCAAACATTGTAAAGTTAAAATCTAAACCTTGCATAAGCATAAGCGCTACTGCACAGGCAACAATTTTCATTGTACTACCAGCCAAATGTATGGTTGCACAAAGCGGAACCACAAAATTAGCAACCTTAGGAGAAACACCATTTTTTTGTACTTGTTGTAATGTAACTGGTATGGTAGCTGCAGAAGACTGTGTACCCAAAGCTGTTAAGTATGCAGGTGCCATATTAAGCAATGCTTTTATTGGATTTTGTTTGGTTATTGCTCCAGCAATGATAAACTGTACTAACATTAGTAAAAAGTGCATTACAAAAATAATTCCTATAATTTTTAGGAACACACTTAATACAGACTCTACTTGACCATTATAAGCAATGGCAGAAAAAATACCTAAGATATATAAAGGAAGTAGAGGAATTATTACCTTCTCTATAACCATCATTATTATTTTCTGAAAATCGTTAGCTACTTTTTTTAAACTACTTTCTCCTTGTGATGCTAAACCTAAACCTATAACAAATGCCAATACTAAGGCAGACATTACATCTAACACAGGTGGAATTGTTATAGAGAAAAACGGACTTAATTTTTCTACGCCTTCACCAACATTTTCTACGGTTTGTGCTTCTATAAACGAAGGGAAAAAACCAGATGCTACAAAGTAAGTTGAAAATCCAGAGAACAAAGTAGAACCATAAGCTATAGCAGCTGTAATAAGTAATAGTTTACCAGCTCCTTTGCCTAAATCTGCAATAGCAGGCATTATTAAACCTAAAATTATTAAAGGAATAGCAAAACCTAAAAACTGACTAAAAACAGCTTTAAAAGTATTAAATAACCTATTTATAGATTCTGGTAAATACAAACCTATAAGTATACCTAAAATGATTGCGATAAACACTTTAAATAGCAGGTTTGATGTAATTTTTTTAAGCATAGTTTAATTTTATGTTTATAAAAACACAAATATAGCCTAAGTACGCTAGTGACTAATTTTTAATGACAGTTAGTTATTAACTAGTTAGGTTTATAAACTATTCTTAATCTAAGGTAAAAGTAAAGTCGTTGTAACTTTCTGTACTCCAAGCCAAGTGTTTTGTTACTGGTGATGCTGCAAAAAACGGAGAAAATGTATGTACTTTAACAGTTTTATTGTCTGGTAAAAATTCTAAAATTCGTAACCAACCATCACCACCATTACCTTGCCAACCGCCACCCATAGCTTGGGCGTTAAATGCCATTTGATTTACCTTTTTTCTTCCTTTGTTTTTATCTTCTTTAAAACCTACATGTGCTTTAAAATCATCTGCACCACCAATGTGGCCAGAAAAAACAAGTTGTATATTTTTAGATGGCTCTACCAATTTTTGCCACACAGCTTCCCCGTAATTACCATCTTTTATTGGGTAGTTTTCTTTTTTTATTCGCTCGTTTTTAGAGTTTAAATACGAGTGCGTAAGTAATGCTACAGTATGGTTTTTATATTTCTCTTCATCAACAACATTTTTTGCCCATTGTACAATAGTATCTCTTGGTGCAAACTCTAAGGTCATAAACAAAAATTTACGTCCGTTTGGTGCTGTAAAATCAAAAGCTGAGTTTTCTAAACTTGGATGTCCACCTGCATTTTTAGCAGCTGCACTAAGTAATTTATAATTAGCTTGGTTTTTATGTGCCGGAAAATAAGTATTGTAATTAGAACCTCTGTGCTCTACTCCTTTATAACCATAATCGTGATTACCCGCAGCTAAAACATAAGGAACTTGCCCATCTAACCTACCAAACATTCTAGACACAGCCAACCATTGTTGTCTGCTTGTTTGGTTTCCGTTTTTACCGTCTGGAACAATCATATCATTTTGTTCTACTAAATCTCCGGTACACAGCACCATTTTTATGTTTAGTGAATCTATGTTTTCACTAATCCAAGCTGTCATTAAATCTAATGTTCCTTGGTTGCGTTGGTACTTTACATAGTTTTGTGTGTCTGGCACTAAAATTAGTGTCCAAGAATTAGGATTAGATAACTTTGGAGCTTCATACTTTTTTTGAGCTAATACAGCTTGCTGTACTGCTATTATTAAAAATACGACTAGTGTATACTGATAAACCTTTTTCATACCAACGTAATTATTATTAACCTTAAAAGGGTTAATTGTTTTCTTTGTTTAGTCATCAAAATAAATCAAAAAATAATTTACTCGCTAATAAAAGAGTTTTTATTATTTGTATGTACAGGCACATATTTATTAATAATGTACGGCGTAATAGCCCTTAATGTTTTACCGGTAACTGGATGCAGTCCTGGGCTAGAAAAATACTCTATTTCATCATTATTTTTAATATACCAAACTAGTGGTTTATTTGTTACTTTGTCAAAAAAATCTGTAGTGATTGTTACATTTAGTTTTTTAAAATTCTTCAATTTATTAGCATCAAAAGGCATTATATCAGCTTCATACTCTGGTTGTAGACTAGTGTTGCAATCTACTTGTTGATATTCCATTTTTACCCAAACCATACATTTAGCAATTTTTGCACCTGTAATTTGACTAAAAAAATAACCTATAGCAACAACTATAAAAATTATGCTTGCTATTTTTATTAATAAGTTTTTAGTAACATTAATTGGCTTAGAACCATTTATAACATCTTCTTTTTTTTGAATATTTTTATTCTTAGATTTTACATATTCTTGGTAATTGTTAAACCCTAAATACTCGCATAGCAAGTTAACACTAGCATCTCCTATCTTTTTATATTTAGATTCCTTATTGCTCACATATTTATCATAAGCCCGTTCTAAAGTTTTTGAGCTTAAAGTTGTTTTATCTGCAATATGCATAGCCAATGCATACCTAGAATGCGATGGAATTTCACTTTCCGCTTTTTTAAATGATTCACAAACAATTTCTCTTAAATAACAACGCTCCATTACTTCAAAAATACAAATTATCAATTAGACAAAGTACAGACACAACCCTCTACAAACGCTGTAAACATTGGTGTCTGCTAATTGTCTTACATAAGTCTGTTTTGTGTCTATAACAAAACTTTCTTAATCAATTTACTTTGCCCCAAGATTGGTTTACAGCTGTGTGTTGCTAACATAGCTATTCTAGAAAAATCTTTCTTACGGAAATCTGTAATGCGGTTGGTGATTAGCCGGACGAGAAGTAGTTAAAAACTGCTGCATTACAATTTCTACTTCTCAAAAAACAGGAGTAATCCTACCATTTTAAAGGGTTGTTGCAACCTATAAAAAACTTTCGATCGGAAGATCGGACAGCAACGCCTATGTCTAAAAATTTTAAAAAAAATTATGAAAAAAGTATTTATAGCCTTAATGGCACTAGTTCTTAACATGTCTATGTTTTCTTGCTCTGTAGATTCTGCTGATGCTAACGATGCGTTGTATGAAACACAGGCTACAGAAGGTGATGAAGGAGAAGATATTCCTTTACCAGAACCACCTCCAATACCTAATACTGGTAACTAAAAAAAAATTGAGCTACACCTTTTGGTGTGGCTCTCTTTTTTTGAATACATTTATACAAAAAATTATATTTTGGGTAAGTTTTTTGCACTTATAGTAGTTCTCCTATTTTTTTCCTGTACTTCTAAACAAAACGCTACTACACTAAGTACAGCATCTAAATTAGATAGTGTTTCTTTTTACCTTAATGAGGTTGCCAACACAAAACTTAAACCTTCTAAAAAAATAGAGATTGTTAACAAAGCCTATAAGCTGGTAAAGTTTACAGATGATGAATTATACAATACTGTTTTAACTCAAAAAACACACACTCACCTTCTTCTACAACAATATGATAGTTTGTTGTTTTACAGTAAACTGTTTATAAATCATTCTAAGTACAAAAAAAACAAAACAAATCTAGGCTATATATATTATTTAAAGGCATACTATTTTCACACTATAGCTAATAATATAGATAGTGCTTTTGTAAACTACAATTTATCTAAAAACCAGTATAAAGCTGTTAATGATAGTAGTTGGATAGCTAATAACTTAATTAGCATTAGTAATATTCAAAAAAATAAAAGCGATTTTTTTGGGAGTAAAGAAACCATTATAGAAGCATTGCATTATTTAAACCCAAATAAAGACAGTATAACCGCTGCCTATGCCTATAATACATTGGCTAGTGACCACAGAAAATTATTAAATTTTGATGATGCAGAACTGTACTATAAAAAGGCTATTAATTTAACTACAAGCTATAAAAGTATACTTATTTATAAAAATAATTTAGCTGCTTCTTACATAGACAGTAAAAAATATGCTAAAGCAATTACTTTATTAACTGAGGTATATGAAAATGATTTAACCCAAAATGATAAAAAACAAGCAGCAAGGGTACTAGATAATTTAGCCTATACTAAATGGTTAAACGGCAGTACACATAATATAGAGACAGACTTGCTAAACGCTTTACTGCAAAGAACCAAACATAAAGATTTAAATGGTAAAATTGCTAGTTATACACATTTGGGTGAGTTTTATACGAGTATAAACCCTAAAAAAGCTTCTTCATATTTAGATTCGGTTATTACCTTATCTAAGGTGTTAAAAAACCCTAAAGCTGAAAAAGACGCATTAAATTTTTTAATTAAAATACACCCTAAAAATATAAATTATAGAGATCGGTATTTATTTATACAGGATAGTCTTTATAAAAATGATTTAAAAGTAAAAACTCAGTTTGCTAAGTATAAATATGATGATGCCTTAAAAGAAGAATCTATTTTACAACTTGAAAAAGAAAAAGCTCAAAAAGAACTAGAACTAACCCAACAACGTGCACAAAAACAAGGATATAGTATTGGCATTGCTGTTCTTTTATTAAGTTTATGTTTTCTGTTTTACTTTTACATACAGCGTAATAAAAGACTAAAACAACAAAACAAATTAGACAAATTACAGGCTACTTTAGAAACCGAAGCACAACTGTCTAGAAAGCTGCATGACGATTTTGGAGCAAAAATAAATCACGCAATGGTATTGTTACAAAACAATACAGAAACAACAAAGGTTTTAGATTCTTTAGAAGATTTATACAAGCAAAGCAGAGATTTTTCTAGAGAAATAAATGATGTAGACACAGGTGAAAATTATAAAGACCATTTATATGGTATGTTACAACAAAACAATAATCAAAATATAAAACTAGTAATTACTGGCGGTAAAAATATAGACTGGACTATTGTAAATAAAATAAACAAAACTGTACTTTATAAGGTACTTAGAGAACTTGTAATAAATACAAATAAGCATAGTAAAGCTACTGTTATTAACATTAGTTTTAAGCAAAACTCTAAAAAATTAGAAATTATATGTTCTGATAATGGCATTGGAGCAACAAAAAAAGCACTAAATACAAAAAATGGACTCCTGAATACGGAAAAGCGTATTAAAGCCATAAACGGAACAATTATATTTGAAACCAAGAAAAACGAGGGTTTTAAATCCGTAATTGAAATTCCTAATTAAAAAATAGCTGTTTTATGTTTACTAAAGTGTTAATAGCCGAAGATTTTCAGGACACCAACAATGGTATTGTAGCTGCCATAACAAAAAAGCTCTTTATTACAGATATTAAAGAAGAGTTGTACTGCGACAAAGCTTACAACCGTGCCGTAGTTGCATATAAAAACAACGTTCCTTTTCAGCTCTTGGTAACAGATTTACAATTTAAAGAAGGTTACACAGACCGCAAACTTACCTCTGGCATAGAGCTTATAAATGCTATAAAAAGAGTACAGCCAAATATTAAGGTTATTGTAAATTCTATGGAAGATAACCCAACAAAAATAAAAGCCCTTTTTGAAGAGCAAAAAATAAATGGTTTTGTATGCAAAGGCAGAGAAAACTTAAACGAACTTATGACTGCTATACAAGATGTTTATAACGGTACCAACTACGTATCTCCACAAATAAATATGTCTTCTAACACTACTATTATAGAGTTAGATGATTTTGATATACTTATGTTAAAAGAACTAGCAGAAGGCTTAAGTAAAAAAGAAATTGTATTAAAGTTTAAACAAAACAATATTACTCCTAATAGCGAAAGTACAATAGACAAAAGAATTGGCAAGTTATTTGATGATTTTGAGGCTAAGAATACAACACACCTAATTGCTAAATTAACTAGAGACGGAATTATATAGTTTTAAGCTATAGAACCTATTTAACAATAGAAAATTTCATATACACAGGAAGATGATCTGATAAATATCTTCCTGTTTCTAAGTTGGTACAATTTTTAATAAAATCTAAAACCTTGCTATCTACCTTTTTTATTTTTTTAGAGTAGTAAATATTATCAATAGCATAGTTTACATACTGCCCTCTATAACACTTCTTTTTTAGTGTTGTTTTCTTATTTACTACTGCTGTTTTGTAACCTTTATCTTTAAGGTTGGTAAACGCTTTGTTTTTATCATTTACATTAAAATCTCCTACAAACAATATTGGAGAAGTAAACCTATCTAATATATATTTTGATATTTCTTTTATTTCAGTTTCGGGGTCTTTGTTATATGGTCTGGAGTGAAAATTAAGAACCGTAAACTTGTCTCCGTTTACATAAAAATCTAATAAAAAAGGTTCTCTCTCTACCTTCTCGTCTAATTCTTTTACCAAAAAACCTCTATTTTTTATTTTTATGTATTTAGTTTTCCAAATAAAGGCATAACGCTCTGTTACATATTTAGAGCTGTTGGTGGGGTTGCTAATTACATAGTCCCACTTACTACCTTTTCTGTTTAAAGCATCTGCTAGTCTGGCAACTGCCTGTGCACCGCCGTAACCAGATACAACTTCTTGTATTGCTAAAATATCTGTATCTCTAACAATGTCTGCTATTTTATCTAATTCTTCACTGTTTTTTGTCTTACCAAAATCTCTAATATTCCAAGAAATTATTTTTACTTCTCTAGACTGAGAATATGTAGAAAAATTAAAAGATAGTATACACAGTAATAATAGTTTTTTTAGCATATTAATTAATATTTAAACGTAAAAGTAACTAAAAAAGAATGCTTGGTATTACTTAAACACGTAGTAAAAAGGTAGCAATACTTGTTTTTCTTTATAGCCAATAACCAATAATAACAAACATCATTACGGATATCCGTAAAACTATTTTTAGCAGTAAGTCTATTTTTGCAATGTTATTATTAATAGTTCTAATTATTAAAGTATTTGGTCTGCTTGCTAATGCGGTAATGGGGAAGTTATTCAAGTTAGTAGGTAAGACCTTTTCTTTATTAGTTTCTGTATTTTATTGTAAGTTAAATAATGTAAATTTGTATTTTTCTACTCACAAACACTATGTCCAAACCATTTTATGAAATTAAAAAAACCAATACTAATGAGTACTGTTTTAACTTAAAAAATAGTGAAGGGGAAATAGTATTATATGGCGAAACTTTTAAAAATATAGCCAAGTGCAAACAACAAATTATTTTTGTAAAACAACACGCCTACGACTATGATTACTACCATAGCAAAGTAACCCAAAATAACGAGTACTATTTTTATTTGTGTTTAAATGAAGATACGCTACTAGGAAAAAGTAAAAAATATAAAACTATAGAAGCTAAAGAAATGGCCATAGCAACAGTAATGTTATACGCAACAATAGCTACTATTAAGCATTTTAAGTGAGAAAAAGTAGATTATTGTTATTATGACAAACATTTTGCATAAAAAACCTCTCATAATTTCTAAATTAGAGAGGTCTTAACTATTTTCTTTTTTTCTTCCACGGGGCATTCTTTTTCCAGTTACCCGCCATTATACAACCATATGGTAAAACTTCATCTACAACTTTTCCTAAGTTAAAATCGTTCATCTGCCTACGTACACTAGCTGCATTTTTATATGCACTTGGTAATTCCGTTATATCAATTTCATTAGAATAAAAACGAACATCTAAATTTTTAGTCTCTTCAGTAAAAATATCTTCTAAAGTACCTAATTTACTTTTTCTATGCTGTGTTCTACTCATATTTCTGCCTGCTCCGTGAGGTGCAAATCCTAAATTTGTTGAGGTGGTTTCTCCTTCAACAATTAAAACCGGTTCCGCCATATTTAACGGTATTAATCTAGGACCTGTAATGTCTGGCATAAATTTTTTATCCAACGGAGTTGCTCCTTTTGCATGGTAAAACAAATCACCATCTTTAAAAACAAAATTATGCTCGTTCCAATACCTATCTTTCCTTTCTACACCAAGCTTTTCTAAAGTAGTGTTATGCAAACATTCATGATTCTTTTTAGTCCATTTTCTTATAATTTGTAAAGCTTTCCAATATTCTTGTCCTTCTTCTGTGTTATAAGGAATCCAAGCGTTTTGTTTTAATGTTTCTGGAGATAACTCTTTTCTAAAACGTTCTGCTACTTTCATACCTTTAGAGTACAGATTAGCACCAAAACCTCTACTACCGTGATGTGTAACCATCATAGTATTTCCTGTTTTTTTAGATGTACCAACAAATAAAAAATGATTACCATCTCCTTGAGTTCCTAAGTGCGATCTAGCAACAGATATACATTTTTGATTATTTAAAAAATAATTACCTTCTATTTCTTTCAGTAAATCTGAGGGTAACCTAAACTGAGAATCTCTAGACCTACCACCTGGTCCAAAATGTGTAATACTTTGTGCTACATCTAAAACATCTTTTGGACTAACTTTTCCAAAGTCAGTTAACATTACGGAACAACAAATGTCTGCACTATGCATACCTGGATGAATTGCATTATTTGCTACAGCTACTCCACCTACAGGAATAGTACCTGTTGGACCAGTTGGGCAAGCATCTGGCATTATAGCTCCTGATACAATGGTTCGTGTTCTCATTAACTCTACCATTGTATCTGTAACATTTTTTACATTTATCTCCTCTATCTCATCCTCTGCTCTTATATTAATATTAAATGGAACTTTATTGATATTCAACCCTATAGGCTTTGGAAATTTAAAATTGGCTAAATATGTTGTTAATTCATTTCCTTTTAAATCGTTTTCATTAATAAAATTTAGAGCTTCCTTAAACCATTTAGCTGGCGTATAACCCATTTTAATTAAATCTTCTCCTGTAATTCTGTTTTTGTTTTCCATATTAATTTTTCTTTTAACTCCGCCGACTCCTCGTTCGGCGGAGTACTACTTATAACCTTAGTTAAGGTCTTAATTATGATTCCGGTACAAATATTAAACCCAAGTACGCAATCATTTTGCGTAGTTAAAAAAAAGTGATACTTTTCTATAAAAATAAACTATGTCTGTTAACAAAAATGCTCTAATTAGGTATAAAACAATTGATAAATGCCTTCAAAATAGATACCGTAAATGGACTTTAGAAAGTTTAATTTCTTCTTGTTCTGATGCCCTTTATGAATACGAAGGGAGAGAAATTAATGTAAGCAAGCGTACCGTACAATTAGATATACAAATGATGAGGAGTGATAAACTTGGTTACAATGCTCCAATAGTAGTTTATGACAAAAAATTTTATAAATATGAAGATGAAAACTTTTCAATAACTAATATCCCTTTAAATAAAAATGATATGAATGTGTTATCTGAAACAGTTGAAATGCTAAAACAATTTAAAGATTTTTCGCTTTTTAGTGAACTTGGTGGAATTATACAAAGGTTAGAAGACAAAGTCTATTCTGAAAAAACTCAACAGTCTTCAATTATTCATTTAGACAAAAATGAAAAATTAAAAGGACTTGAGTTTTTAGATGTTCTATATCAAGCAATATTAAAAAAAATAGTAATAAAATTAACTTATCAATCCTTTAAAGCAGAGACTCCCTCTGTAATTAGCTTTCATCCTTATATTTTAAAAGAATTTAATAATAGGTGGTTTTTAGTGGGTAGAAGCTCTAAATATAAACAAATAGTAACTTTTGCTTTAGATAGAATTATTGATATAGATTATAATACATCTATAGAGTATATATTAGAAAATTTTAACGGTGATAAATATTATAAAGACGTAATTGGTGTTACCGTTACAAACAAAAGAGCAGAACGTATACAATTTTGGGTAGATAAAAAAAATGCTCCCTATGTAGAGACAAAACCTTTTCATAAATCTCAACGAATAATTGAAAAAAAAGATGATGGTGTTATTTTTAACATTTTTGTAAAAATAAACTTTGAACTAGAAAGAATAATTTTAGGTTTTGGTGACTCTATAGAAGTTATTAAGCCAAAAAACTTAAGAGATAGAATACATACAAAGTTGCAAAATGCTAATAAGCTCTATAAAAAGCGTAACTAAAAATTTTATTATAAACTAGTTAAAACCAAAAAAGCCTTTACATTTCTGTAAAGGCTTTTGTTTGCTTGTGGTCCCACATGGGCTCGAACCATGGACCCCCTGATTATGAGTCAGGTGCTCTAACCAGCTGAGCTATAGGACCCGCAAATTGCGGATGCAATATTACTATTTATTTTGTTACAATCCAAAAGAAGATTGTAGTTATATTAACTTTTTTATTTTAATGGTGCTGGTGCTTCTTGGCAAAGCTCTATTAATGTGCCATTTGTACCCTTTGGATGTAAAAAAGCAACTAGTTTATTATCTGCTCCTTTTTTAGGAGTTTCGTTTAAAACCACAAAACCTTCGGCTTTTAAACGTGCAATTTCTGCAACAATATCATCTACTGCAAATGCTATATGGTGTACACCTTCGCCTTTTTTAGCTATAAATTTTGCAATAGGACTATCTTCTTTAGTTGCCTCTAACAGTTCAATTTTATTTGGGCCTTGCATAAAAAAAGAGGTTTTAACACCCTCAGACGCTACTTCTTCTTCTTTATAACTTGGTGTGCCCAACAATTTTTCAAACAGCAAATTAGACGCTTTTAAATCTTTAACTGCTATTCCTATATGTTCTATTTTTTGCATAATCTATCTTTAAAAATATAAAGGCTAAAATTACAACAATTAATCTTTTAGCTAATCCCCTAGGATACTAGGCTAAGGTATAGGACTCTAATAATATAAATTGTACTTTTGCCCTATGGAAACTCAAAGACAGAAAAAAATAGGAGGCGTAATACAAAAAGATATCGCAGATATCTTACAGCGCGCGGTGATTGATGGTGGTTTGCGTGGTACACTTATATCTGTTTCTAAGGTGGTTGTTACTACAGATTTATCTATAGCCAAAGTATATATTAGTATTTTTCCGCATAAAAATGCAGACGAACTTTTAGAAGGTATACGATCTAACCAACCATTAATAAAACATGAACTTGCACAACGTACCAAAAACCAATTACGTCGTGTACCAGAATTGCTATTTTTTATAGACGATTCTTTAGAGTACATAGACGGTATAGAAAAATCTTTAAAGGGAGAGGATAACCCTATAGAAAATCCAGATTTACTAGAACGCAGAAAAAAATCTTAAGATTGAATTTTCCGCTATACATCGCTAAGCGATATGTACGTTCTAAAAGCAGTCAAAACGCTGTAAATATTATCAATTTTATTACATTTTTAGTAATTGTTATTGGTTCTGCAGCGCTTTTTATTGTATTATCTGGCTTTGCCGGATTAAAAACGTATAGCCTTAGCTTTAGTGAAAGTTTTGATCCTGACTTAAAAGCTTCTCCATTAACCGGAAAATTTATATCGGTTTTACCAGAACAAGAAACCAAATTACAGAATATAGACGGTGTACTTTCTTTTTCTAAAGAACTAGAAGAAAAGGTATACTTTTTACATAACGAGAAAAGCCATATTGGCTATATTAAAGGTGTAGATAGTAATTACAATAAAGTTACAAGCGTAGATAGCACCTTGTATTTCGGCGAGTGGTTACTAGATGGCCAAAGAGGTGTTGTAGGTATTGGTATTGCAAATTTACTAGGGCTAACGGTTAACAATTACAGAAGTCCACTACAAATATTGGTGCCAAAACCAAAAAAAGGTGCTGTTAACCAAGGCGGATTTAACAAAACACCCTACAACCAGCACAATGTTGTAGTTAGTGGTATGTATAACGTAGCAGAGGACCTAGATAAAAAGTATCTTTTTACAAGTTTACCAGTTGTACAAAAACTATTAGAAAAAGATAGCTTACAGATTTCTGCTATAAATTTTAAGATTGATGGTTCTAAAGATATTGGCAGTATTAAAAAAGAAATTGCTGCTGTTTTTAATCAAAATGTAATTTTAAAAGACAGACAAGAACAAAATAGCACCTTACACCGTATGCTAAACACAGAAAACTTGGCTACATACCTAATTTTTACATTAGTGCTTATAATTGCCTTATTTAATGTTGTAGGTGCAATTATTATGATGATTTTAGATAAAAAAGAAAACTCTAAAACTTTATACTACCTTGGGTCTACCATTAAGGAGTTGCGAAAAATTTATTTTGTACAAGGCACACTTGTTACCAGTATTGGTGGTCTGGTTGGTGTTTTTATAGGATCATTACTTATATGGTCTCAACTTGCTTTTGGATGGCTTAAAATAAATGCTTTTTTAGCATACCCAGTAGAGTATAAACTACTAAACGTTGTTATTGTTTTAGCTACTATTATTGTACTAGGATTAATATCTGCTAAAATTGCAAGTAGTAGAATTAGTAAAAAATTAATTACACAATAAAACACTTATTTTAGGTCTGTACCTAACAAAACACCACACCTTATACTACTTTCTAAGTATTTAAAATAAAAATTAAAAGTGCTATTAGTTAATACTTTAGATTAAGAAAACTGATGATCACCAAACTTATCTAAAACCTCATCAAAAGTAGCAAAAACATCTACAGAGTCGTCACTAGTTACCATTTTCATACGGTACTGTTTAAAATCTGGTATCCCTTTAAAGTAATTGGTATAATGCCTACGGGTTTCAAAAACACCTAGTTTTTCTCCTTTCCAATCTATAGACATTTGTAAGTGTCTACGAGCAGCGTCTACGCGTTCTTGCATTGTTGGTGGTGCTTTGTGTTCTCCTGTTTTTATAAAGTGTTTAACCTCATTAAAAAACCACGGATAACCAATACTTGCTCTACCAATCATTGCACCATCTAAACCGTATTCATCTCTCATTTTTACAGCAGCTTCTGGAGAGTCTACATCACCATTACCAAAAACAGGTATATGCATACGCTGGTTATTTTTAACTTGTGCAATAGGTTTCCAGTCTGCATTACCTTTGTACATTTGTACTCTGGTTCTGCCGTGTATTGCTATTGCAGCACAGCCTACATCTTGTAAACGTTCTGCAACCTCAACAATTTTTATAGAGTCTGCATCCCAACCTAAGCGGGTTTTTACCGTAACAGGTAATTTGGTATGCTTTACCATTGCATCGGTAAGCTTTACCATTAAATCTATGTCTTTTAAAATACCTGCACCAGCACCTTTACTTACTACCTTTTTTACAGGGCAACCAAAGTTAATGTCTATAATATCTGGGTTAGATTTTTCTACAATCTCTACAGAGCGCAACATAGAATCTAAGTTTGCACCAAAAATTTGAATTCCCACAGGTCGTTCTTTCTCATAAATATCTAATTTCATAACGCTTTTTGCAGCGTCACGTATTAAACCTTCTGATGAAATAAACTCTGTATACACAACATCTGCTCCTTGTTCTTTACACAAAGCTCTAAATGGTGGGTCGCTTACATCTTCCATTGGTGCTAACAACAACGGAAATTCTGGTAACTGTATGTCTCCTATTTTTGGCATTTGGCAAATTTACAACATATCCGCTACCTAAAAAACAGAAAACATTCTATCTTAGCCTTATGCCATTACAATTTTTACTGCCTTATGAGCCTGTGGTTTTTGGTTACCACTTAAACGTACACCTTATTTTAGAGTATTTGGCATTTTTTATTGGCTTTAGATATTACGTTTTTCTACGTAAAAATAGTACAGATACAATTAGTAGCTTAAATAGATTATCTATACTAATAGGTGCTGTTTTTGGTGCGCTATTTTTATCTAGGCTTATAGGTTTTTTAGAAAATCCTCCGTTGCACGCTACACAAGGTTTTATTGCTATTGTAAACAATAAAACTATAATGGGTGGTTTATTTGGTGGATTATTAGGGGTAGAAATTGCTAAAAAAATAATTGGAGAGAAAACGTCTTCTGGCGATTTGTTTACACTACCTATAATTGTAGGTATAATTATAGGCCGTATTGGTTGTTTTTTATCTGGTATTAAAGAGTTTACCTATGGTGTGCAAACTTCTTCAATCTTTGGTTTAGATTTAGGTGATGGCGTTCTAAGGCACCCTATTGCGCTGTATGAAGTTGTGTTTTTAATACTACTTTTTATCGCTCTAAAAACACATCAAAATAAAAAAATAAGTATAGAGAACGGTAGTTATTTTAAGTTTTTTATGATTGCGTACTTCTTATTTCGTTTTTGTATTGAATTTTTAAAACCAAATGAGTTTCTAATATTAGGACTAAGTAGTATTCAATATTTATGCGTAATTTGTTTTTTATACTATTATAAATTCATCTGCAAAACACTCCTATATGTCGCAAAAAAATTACACCTATTATGATTTTACATTAAGCCTTTGTCCAGAATGTTTAAGGCGTGTAGATGCTAAAATTGTTTTTGAGAATGATAAGGTGTATATGCTTAAAAACTGTAAAGAACACGGTAGGTCTAAGGTTTTAATTGCTGATGATATTGAGTATTATAAAAATATAAGAAACTACAACAAAGCGTCTGAGTATCCTAAAACATTTAACACGCAAACGCATTATGGTTGCCCGTACGACTGTGGTTTGTGTCCAGATCATGAACAACACTCTTGTTTAACCGTTGTAGAGGTTACAGACCGTTGCAACCTTACTTGCCCTACTTGCTACGCTGGTTCTTCGCCAACATATGGCAGACACAGAACATTGGAGGAAATTAAAAAAATGTTAGATGTTATTGTAAAGAATGAAGGTGAGCCAGATGTGGTACAAATTAGTGGTGGTGAGCCTACTATACACCCTAATTTTTTTGAAATTATGGACTATGCCAAGTCTTTACCTATTAGACATTTAATGGTAAATACTAACGGTATTAAAATTGCTAAAGATGTTGCTTTTGCAGAAAAATTAGCAACATACGCACCAGATTTTGAAATTTATTTGCAGTTTGATTCTTTAGACAATAATGTATTACAAACGCTTAGAGGTGCAGACTTAGCAGATACACGCTTAAAAGCCATAGAAAACCTTAACAAGTTAAATTTAGCTACAACTTTGGTAGTTACACTGCAAAAAGGGTTAAACGACCACGAAATGGGTAAAACCATAGATTTTGCCTTAAAACAAAAGTGTGTTAGGGGTGTTACTTTTCAGCCAACACAAATTGCTGGTAGGTTAGAGAATTTTGAGGTTGATGAAAATAGAATTACACTTACAGAAGTACGCCGTAATATTTTAGAGCAGTCTCCAATTTTTGAACCAGATGATTTAATTCCGGTTCCTTGTAACCCAGATGCTTTGGTTATGGCTTATGCTTTAAAACTAGGTGATGAGGTTAGCCCGTTAACACGTTATATAAACCCAGATGATTTACTAAACGAAGGTAAAAACACCATTATTTATGAGCAAGATGAAGCTTTACACGGTAAAATGATAGAGCTGTTTAGCACAGGAAACTCTGTAGATAAGGCCTCAGAAAATTTAAAATCTATTATGTGTTGCTTGCCAGAGATTGATGCGCCAGAACTAGGATATGACAACCTTTTTAGAATAATAATTATGCAATTTATAGATGCGCATAATTTTGATGTACGTGCCATTAAAAAATCGTGTGTGCATATTGTAAACAAGGACTATAAAATTATTCCTTTTGAAACTATGAACCTCTTTTACAGAGATGATAAAATAGAACGACTTAAAGAACTACAAAAAGAAAACGCATGATACAATTATTACCTTTAGAAGTTGGTGGCCTTGGTGGCTTGGTGATTTTAATAGTGCTAATTATGTTTGGCCCTGCATTGCTATTTTTAATTATTGCTTTTGTAATGCTAGGACAAAAAAAGAAAAAAGCTGCTAAAATATTTTTTATTTTAACTGGCGTTTACCTGCTTATAAGTCTGGGTGTTTGTGGTGCAATGATGACAGGATATTAAATAAATATAGATGATAAATGCACTATTGTTAAATCAAAGTCCCAACGGTAGTGGTGACTACCTAACCCTTATAATACTTATTATTTTATTGTTATTATCACCTGCAATAATTTGTATAATAGTAGGCTTATTTTTACGTAAAAAGAAACCCAAAACAGCCAAAACACTTTTTATAATAGCGGGTGTATACTTGGTTGTTGGTATTGGACTATGTAGCGTTCCTAGTTTTTAAACATAAAAAAAGCGGAAATTCTTAATTGAATTTCCGCTTTAACAATTTATAGTTGTTAGCTAGTGTGTTTTATTCGTTAGAAGCCATTAGTGCAAAAAACTTATCTATGTTAGGTAAGATTACAATACGAGTTCTTCTGTTTTTAGCTCTATCTTCTTTAGTATCGTTAGACGCTAAAGGAACATAACTACTTCTACCAGATGCAATTAATTTTTCTGGTGCTACATTGTATTTAGTTTGTAACTTACGTACAATAGATGTTGCTCTTAATACACTTAAATCCCAGTTATCTGTTACTTTAGGAGTACTAATAGATCTTGCATCTGTATGACCCTCTACCATAACTTCAATACTTGGTTCAGAGTTAATAACATCTGCTAATTTTTGTAAAATAGCATCTGCTTTGTTGCTTACATTGTAGCTAGCAGTGTTAAATAATAATTTATCAGAAATAGAAATCATAACAACAGTATCATCAATATCAATTGCGATATCATCATCTTCATTTAAGCTATTTGTACCAATAGATTTTTTTAAATTGTGAGACAATGCTAAGTTCATAGAATCTTTAAGTGTTTTAGCACCCATTAATTGTTCTGGACTAACATTTTTTAAAGTCTCGCGCATTTTAGCTTTAACGTTGTTAGAAATAACAGCGCCGTCTGCAGAAATTAATTTTGCATCGTTATCTTCTGTTAATGCATTTATTTTAGAATTATAATCAGCAACTCTTGCTTCTATTTTAGCAAATTTAGCTTCTAACTCTTCCTTTTCTACTGCAGTCTTGGTTAATTGACTTTTAGTTTCACCGTGAGCTTGTTGTAATTCTACATATTTCTTTTTAGAAACACATGATCCCAATAAAACTACTGCAGCTAGTGCTAATGATATTTTCTTCATAATTTTTGTTTTGTTCTAAGGTAGATACGTAAATAAGTCTAAAATAGATTTTTTAATTTTTAAAACGAACCCTTAAACACTGAAAACAAGTAAGTTAAAATGTAAATTTATTAATAATTTACAGCCGTAAAACTTAAATATTTGGTTAAAAAGAATGAATTAACAATGAGATTTGTTACTGGTAAAATCAAATATCAAATGTTTTAAAACACCAATTTCAATATGATTGGATTCAAAATAATCATTATGAAAGTTATTCTTTTTAGAATTTAGAGTTTGAGTATTTCGTTTGTCTTTAATTAGTAGTTTGTTAATACCTTCTACAGTTTTGTTTACATTACCTTGAAGTAAGAAGCCTAACATACAGCCAGTAGGATATTTTTTGGAAGTAAACCTATTCATCCCTTCATCTATGTAGCTTCTTTTAAGTTTAGAATCGCTCTCTTTTAATCGTTTAGCTTCAAAAAAGTAATTAAATTCAAGGTTAGAGGTTATATTAGACATTTTTAAATCTACTCTTGGTAGTTTATCAGCAAAGCCTTTCTTTATTTCTACATCTTTAGATAAATGTTCTTCACGAGTTGCAAATATTCTAAAATCAATTCTTTTAGGATTTGTATTTATTCTTTCAAACAATACTTGTGTAATATCATTTTCATCTAAATTTAGTAGAATAGTTTTTTCTATTAAAGAAAACTGATAAGCTTCAACAATTAAGGTAAAACATTTATCCTCAAATGCACTTCTAAATTTTTGGACGATAGCGGAATTTAATGCCATAATTAATTCTCGTTTAAAATTTCAAGAATTAAGTCAGAAGCATCTTCTAACGCCATTGATTGCGACCAGAATCTTCGTTGATTTGGTCTAATAATATAAATATCGTTCCCTGATTTATAGTTGAGTTTTTTTCTAAAATAGATATTAGTGGCTTTTTCTTCCCATAAGTGTTTATCGAGTTTTTTTAATTCCTCATCAATAAATTCATTTGATTGAAAATTTTCGCTTTTCTTTTCATCAAAAGAAATTTTAATCATCATTAAAGGACTAAATCTATTAATATTATTATAGGTTGTAGCATTTGCGAATAAACCTTGCTTATCAAGAAAACTATTTATTTCATTAGTAATTAATGAGCTAAACACATTTAATTGTTTTTGAAGAGCAGGAAGTAATGTGCTTGATTTTTCCTGTTTATGAAATAAATTTGCTGAAAAATTTATAAAATCTTTAATTGATTGTTTTTCAATTGAATCAATATTATATAATTGATAAATCATATTATTAATATCTTCCTCTAGTTTACTATAATCTACTTCTAAAATAGTGGTCTTTATTTTAGATTCTATTTTTTTGTGAATGGTAATCAATTTATTAAAAATAACTTGATTATTTACAATAGGAAATTCATAGACTTCATTGGGTTTAATTCTTTCTCTTTCAATTCCCCAAGAATTAGATATTAATAATAAAAAATAGGTAGCTAATTCAGAATTTAAAAGGCAAGAAAGGAATCTAAGTTGACTCTTATCTTTTGATTTAAAACCTAAAACAGTACTGTTATATGCTACACTATGGTCTAAATAACTAAAACAAAGTTGATTATCTTTTAAGCCCTCTTTTGTTAATAGCATAGGGCCTTCATAAATATTCTTTCCTGTTATTCTTCTGAAAACATTTATTTTTGGTAAATCCTGAATATTATCTACAGAATAATATTTCAAATAAGTTTCAATTGTCTCTTTGTTTTTTAGCAATGAATTGATACTTGAATACTTGCCTTTATCAGTATAGAATCTTTCAATTTTTTCAGGTCTGATGAATTGAAGATTAGATATTTCATTGTCAATAATTGGCTTTGTTGTTGATTTATTTATGGGCTGTAATCCCACTCCATAATTGATGTTATTTTTATTTAGAAATGATTTAACATTGATTTCAGATTCTAAAAGCTTACTTACTATTTTTATATCTCGATTTCCTCCCCACATTGCAACCTTCCATATTTTGGTGTCAGGTTTTTGACATTCTTCTCTTGGAAGATGTTTTAAATCTGTGAAATCGATGTTTAAACCTTCAATGATATTTGACTTGATATAAGTTTTAGGTGCATAGTATGCGATTTTATCGGAAGGATTTATAGGTTGCTCTTTTTGATAGTAAACAATACTTATAGGTCCTGTTGCATCTCCAAATAATTGACCGCCAAAGTTTTTCTTTGCATTACGAAGTATAGAAAAATTATATACTTTTTCTACATAGCAATCATTAAATAACCATTTCCTGAAGTTTTGATAAGTTCCTCCTGTATTAGTTAAAACTTTGGTATTAAATATTAGAGCAACTTCACCATTCGGTGCAAACTTTGTCGATTTATGCAGAAAAGGTAAAACCATTTCTTTAGCAAAATCAAATTGTTGACAATAGTTTTTTACAGATTCAAGTAAATTCGTTGTTCCAAACGGTGGATTTCCGACTACTAGATTAAATTCTATGTTTTCTATTTCTTTATTTTCTGAAATAGTATCTCTACAAAATAAATTTGAGCCTTGTGTTTTTAATGATTTGTCTTCTGGGTTATTAATAAGATTTGGTAAGCTATGATTTTTATTTTGCCAAATATTTTTAGGATTCAAATTATCTACTAAAGCTAAGTATAAACTAAAAGCAGCAACTTTAATCGCTTGTGGATGCAATTCAATACCAAAAATATTATCAGTAAGTAGTTTTTTTAATTTATTAAAGTCAGTTAGTTTTTCATTATTAGAATTCTCATATCGCTTTACTAATCGCTTAAAACTTTCTACTAAAAAAATTCCAGAACCACAGGATGGGTCTAAAATCTTTATTTCATAATTTGTTTCTCCATTATTAACAGGAAGTTTCTCATTTAAAATAAATTCAACTAAAGATGGTGGTGTGTAATATGTTCCCGTTTTTTTCTTTAATTCAGGGTCAGTTTTAAATAAGAAATTCTCATAAATTTCACTTAGTAATTCTATTTGTATAATGCTAAAATCAAACAGCCTCCAATCCTCAAATAGATTCATTTGCGGTGTGTTATCATTACCACTAATAAAGCATTCTTTAATTAATTGAAGTTGATTGGCAGATATGTTTTCTCCATCTTCTAAAGTAAAAACATTACCATTAAAATGTTCTTCTAATTTATCGAATAAATCATAAGTAGAATTTACATCATTCAGAATGTCAAAATAGGATTTTGCTCCTTTTCTAATTTTAGAATAAAAATTTTCGTCTGTAGCTCCTCTATCTTGCAGATATAAAAGAAATAAAGAACGAAGAATGATTTTATGAATAAAATTAATTTCAAGACCTTGATCTTGAAGTTGATTAGATGTATTAACTAAACTATCTACCAAATACTTATCTACTCTACGTTGTAAGTTTATTTTACTCCTGACAAATTGAGCTTCTTCTAAAGTCCAAATAATTCCTGTGTCAATTGCTATAGTTGAAAAAAGTTGATTAAGTTCCTGAATTTGTTGTTTATCAGAAAACTGATAAGACTTTATTTCAATGTTCTGTAGTTCTTTATCAAAATTAAAATCATCTTTAGTGATGATGATAGGTTTTTCAGAACAGTTATAAATACGAATTTCTGTTTCAGAGTAAACATACAGAAATAGTACTTTTTTGAAGTTCCAAGCTTTTTTGTGAGTACTAGCAATTTCTTTTAATGAATCTATATTAAATGAGTTTACTTTTTTTAAGAATATAGCAGGAAAACTATTGTCGTTTTCATCGGTATTAAAATAAACTGCATCTATGCCAAACTCTTTTGCTTGGTTCAAGACAATAGATTTACTTTCGGATAGATTCTTTTCTTTCGAAGTAGTAGAAATGGCTTTGTTTAAACCAATTAAATCTATTGTTTCTTTCATATTCATTAATAGTTCCTCCCGTAGTTTTTTTAAAAATACAACATTATTATTCTGCAAAACTAATCATTTAAAAAAATTGACTCGCAAAAAACTTAACAATGAATGCTTTTTATTTAAAAGTTATTTCTATGCTTTTTCTACTCGTTCTTAATTAATTTTAGATGTGCTTTAAACTTAGACCCTTATAACCTGTAAAATATAAACTATATTTGCAGCTACTTTAGTACTATATATGAAGAATATTCGAAATTTTTGCATTATTGCACACATAGATCACGGGAAAAGTACCTTGGCAGATAGACTTTTAGACTATACTGGTTCTGTAACAGATCGTGAAAAACAAGATCAACTTTTAGATAGTATGGACTTGGAGCGAGAACGTGGAATTACCATAAAATCGCACGCCATACAAATGGACTTTGAATACAAAGGAGAACAATTTGTTTTAAATTTAATTGACACTCCTGGCCACGTAGATTTTAGTTACGAGGTATCTAGATCTATTGCTGCTTGTGAAGGTGCTTTATTAATTGTAGATGCTGCACAAAGTATACAAGCACAAACTATATCTAACTTATATCTTGCTTTAGAAAACGACTTAGAGATAATTCCGGTTCTAAATAAAGTAGATTTACCTAGTGCAAACCCAGAAGAAGTTACAGATGATATTGTAGAACTTTTAGGTTGTGCTCCAGAAGACGTAATACACGCAAGTGGTAAAACCGGCTTTGGTGTAGATAATATTTTGGCTGCTGTAATAGAACGTATTCCTGCGCCTGTTGGTGAAATAGACGAACCTTTACAAGCTTTAGTTTTTGACTCTGTTTATAATCCTTTTAGAGGTGTAGAAACTTATTTTAGAGTTATAAATGGTGAAATTAAAAAAGGACAAAAGATAAAATTTGTAGCTACAGATAAAAGTTATTTTGCAGATGAGGTTGGTACCTTAAAGTTAACGCAGGTAATTAAGAAAAGTGTAAAAGCTGGTGATGTTGGTTACTTAATTACAGGTATTAAAGATGCTCGTGAGGTTAAAGTTGGTGATACTATTACAGACTCTGTTAACCCAACAAAAAATGCAATTGCAGGTTTTGAGGATGTAAAACCAATGGTATTTGCTGGTATTTACCCTGTAGATACAGATGAGTTTGAAGAATTACGTTCTTCAATGGAAAAATTACAGCTAAATGATGCTTCACTGGTATTTGCACCAGAAAGTAGTGCTGCACTTGGTTTTGGCTTTAGATGTGGATTCTTAGGAATGTTACATATGGAGATTATACAAGAACGTTTGGAGCGCGAGTTTAATATGACTGTAATTACTACTGTACCTAACGTTAGTTACCACGCATTTACACGTAAAGACCCAGATATTCCTCTTATTGTTAATAACCCTACAGATTTACCAGACCCATCTAGTATAGACCGTGTAGAGGAACCATATATTAAGGCTACAATAATTACAAAGTCGGACTTTGTTGGTAATGTAATGTCTTTATGTATAGAAAAACGAGGACAAATTACAAACCAAACGTATTTAACGCCAGAGCGTGTAGAGCTATCTTTTGATATGCCACTTGCAGAAATTGTTTTTGATTTTTATGATAGATTAAAAACAGTTTCTAAAGGATATGCCTCTTTTGATTATACGCCAATTGGTATGCGTACCTCTAAATTAGTACGTGTAGATATTTTATTAAATGCACAACCGGTTGATGCTTTATCTGCTCTTATACACGCAGACAATGCAGTACATATTGGTAAAAAAATGTGCGAGAAGTTAAAAGAGTTAATCCCAAGACAACAGTTTGATATTCCTATACAAGCTGCTATTGGAGCAAAAATTATCTCTAGAGAAACAACAAAAGCATTACGTAAAGATGTTACCGCTAAATGTTATGGTGGTGATATATCTAGAAAGCGTAAACTTTTAGAAAAACAGAAAAAAGGTAAAAAACGTATGCGCCAGGTTGGTAACGTAGAAGTACCACAAGAAGCTTTTATGGCTGTATTAAAACTTAACGATTAATACAACTACCTTATACAATACAAAAACCTTCATTTAACAAATGAAGGTTTTTTATTTTATTACTCTAACCATTTTCTAAATTCTGCTGTGGTAGATGAGCTTGTCATTACTTTTTCTTTTACACCAACCATTTTTAATAATAATCGGTTTTTAAAATGACTCTCTATATTGTCTATAAAATCTATACTTATAATTTGGCTTCGGTTTATTTTAAAAAATTTATTAGGGTGTAATTGTTGGTGTATTGTGCCTAAATTTAAAGATATTGTATGTCTTTTTCCTTTTGCATCTGTAGCAATACAAAAATCTCCTGATGCTTCTATAGTGCTAATTTCTGACACAATTAATAGTTGTATACCATTTGCTTTTTTAATTACAAACCTTGTTTTGTAATTGTTATGCTCTTCTTGTAAAGCAATTTTAAGGTTTGTAAGTGTTTTTGGTGATAAAGAGTTGTAATCTCCTTTGGTAAATAGTGCCTGGTATTTTTCTAGCGCCTTTTTAAAATCTAATTGTGTGTATGGCTTTAAAATATAAGCAATGCCATTTGTGTTAAATGCCTGAAAAAGATACTCATCATGCGCAGAGCAAAATATAATTGGTGCATCTATATTAACCTCATTATACAAATCAAAAGAAACACCATCTAATAATTGAATATCAGACAAAATAAAATCATATGTATTGCTATTTAAAAATAGCTTACCTTCTGCGTTAGACCTTGCCCAGTCATACACAACCTCATCATTAAAATAATCTTTAACAAAAGAAACTAGTTTTTGAAAAGCTGGTATTTCATCTTCTAAAATTAAAATTTTCATTGCTTTTAATTATCTTCAATTAGTTTAATTACTGGAATAGAAACCGAAAATTCTTTATCAGTATTTATTATAATTACCTCTTTATCTGATAGTAATTTATACCGTGCTTTTAAATTATCTATACCTATACCAAAAGATTCATTTTTAGGTATTATACTAGATTTGGTATTACATACTTTTAAAGCGTTTTCCTCTATATAAATTACTGTTTTTATACTATCACCTGCTGTAGGCTTGTTATGCTTTACAACGTTCTCTAATAAAGCTTGTATGGCTCCTGTTGGTATAAATTTATTGTTTAAAGTAGTTGTGGTTTCAATTTTAAAATCATAATCGTTTCCAAAGCGCGTTTTTATTAAAAACATATAGTTTTCTGCAAGTTGAATTTCTTCAGCCAACTCCATAACCTCTGCATCTTTTGTTTTTATTAAATACCTGTATATTAATGATAAACGATTTATGTATTCTTTTGCTCTTTGGGTATCACTATCTATTAAAGAATCTAATGTATTTAAGTTGTTAAATAAAAAATGAGGATCTATTTGTGAACGTAGTAACTTAAGCTCGTTTTCTTTTTGTTGTTTTTCAAACTTTAATAATTGGTTTTGCCCTTCGTAGAACTTTTTAGTAAGCAATAATGCAAATGGAAATGCAGTATCGTTGGCTCCCCTATCTATCATTTTTAAAACAAAATCTAAGCCTCGCGGAAATTTACTCCAATCGTTTTCTCCTGTCCAAAAACCTATTGTGTACTGTATTCCGGAAATTACAATTATAATAAGCAAACCTAAAATACCGAACAAAATGTATTTTTTCTTTGTTACAAAATTGGGGATTAGCCAAAATACAAACAAGAAAATTATACTACAAACACCTATTAATTCTGCCGGAAAATCGAAAAGATATTCCTTTAACATAGAATCGTTTTCATAATAGTCTTTGCCTTGTATAAAAAAGGATACCGCAAAGTAAACCGCTAGTAGTAGAAGATCAGATTTATTTAATTTTTTGTTCATTAAACAGCTAGTGTATTAGTTGTTGTCCTCAATTCTATTTTGCTCCTCTTTAGATGAGTTTTCTCTGTTTTTCTGCTTGCCATATCTAGATCCAAAACTGTAAGATACTCTTAATTGTACGTTTCTTCTAGACTCGTTACTCTCTATATCTGCATTTAAATTATTATAATTTATTTTACCAACATAGCCTCTATTAAGTATTTTACTTAGTCCTAGGTTTACTTTTAGTCTGTCATCTAAAAAGGTTTTACCTAAAGAAAAATCTATGCCCGCAAACCAGTCTACATCTAAACCACCATCTAATGCTCCTGTACCGTAATTACCACTTATTTCTGCGTTAATTTCCCAGGGAAGCTCGTAACTAGCCTGTGTAAACCAAATTAAGCTCCATTTATCTAAATTTAGATTATCTGGTACAGACTCTAGCTTGTTGTAATTTACAATAAACCCAGTGTACCCATCTACGCCTTTTATAAAACTTAATGGTCCAAATAGTCTAAAGTTCCAGTTTTCACTGTCTGTTAAGTTTATGGTTGTTCTGCTAATTTCTGCAGTTTCTGTATTTTGTGATACGTATTGAAACATAGCGTCCTTAGTTTCACTATAACCAATAGTAAAAAACGGCTGACCATCAAAAGTTAAGTTAAACTGATAATTATTGGTAAAAGCTGGTTTTAAATTTTCATTACCAACATCTGAAGAAAGCGGATCATAATACGTTACAAAAGAGTTTAGTGTACTGTAACTTGGTCTACTAATACGATAGCTATAAGCAACATTAGCACTTAGGCTTTCCCCTAGTTTTTTACTTACAGATGCACTAGGGAACAATTTAGATATTTTACGCTCTCTGGTCTCGTTTGTGCTGTTAGAAGTTCCTTTTGTGTTGCTATCTTCAAAACGTAAGCCACCAGAAAAAGACCATTCTCCGCTAGTAACATTTAATTTAGAATACAATGCAAAAATATTTTCTTCTACCAAAAACCTATTACTAGCATCTTCATTAAAAACAAATTCTCCGTTTGTATCTTCACTAAAAGACATTAAATCGCTATCTGTGTCTACATCTGCGTATTTACTACCAAAACTAAGTTTAAAGTTTTCTGTAAATTGCTTAGAGTAGTCTATTTTATATGTTTTTATTTGATATTCACCGTCTTGCAAATAACGCTGATTTGTATAAGGAACTGTACTACCATCTAAAGAAGATATGGTATTAAGATTATCATTTGTATAATCTACAAAATTAAAATCTACTGCTAATTTTTGTTTATCTGTCTTGTATTCATAATAAGGATTTACATTAAAAACTACTTGGTCCCTGTTAAAACTATTTTGTGACAGTAAATAATCTGTTCCGTTATTACTTGTTATGATATTAGAGCTTTTAGAGTTACGGTCCGAGTTTGTATTAATATTTCTAACGCCAACACCTATAGTATGTTCTTCTGTAATATAGTAATCTACACTACCGCTTACTCTTGCAGTTTTAGGGTTGTAAGGCTCTATTGTAGCTTGGTCATAAGTTGCACCATCTACGGTCCTTTTAATAAATAAATCTTCTCTCCAAGTAGGACTAGAATACCCTGCACTTGCTTGCCAATTTAACTTGTTTTTATAACTACCAATAGAAGCACTTGTACCATACTCTACTCCTTCATCTTCTCCTACCCAACCTACAACAGTACCGTTAGTACCTAGCCTTACATTTTTTTTTAGTATTATGTTTATTACTGGTCCAGAACCCGCTGCATCAAACTCGGCACCAGGTTGTTCTACCATTTCTACTCTGGCTATGTTATCTGCAGGCATATCGCGTAGCAACGTACTCATATCCATATAGTCGGTAGTTTTACCGTTAATTAAAATTCTAATATTATTTTGTCCAGCATAGCTTATACCGTTATTGGTTACAATTACACCAGGCACGCGTTTCATTACATCTTTTAAATTAGAATTTATCATCTCAGAATTTTCTAAGTCTACAATAAGTTTTTCTGCAGTTTGTCTAATTACGGGTCGTTTGCTTTTTACAACAACCTCGTTTAAAGATTCTGCCTCTTCATTTAAAGTAAAATTTAGTTCTTTATCTGTGGATAATTGGAATTCTTTAGATGTTTTGGTTTTAAAACCAAGCATAGACACCTCTATATAATATGTGCCGTTTTTTATAGAGTTAAAGGCATACACACCTTGCTTGTCTGATATGGTACCAGTAACAACCTCTTTAGTAGATTGATTGTATAATATTACGTTGGCGTATTCTAATGGCAAATTGTTCTCTGTTATTTTACCTAAAATTTTGTTTTGTGCTTGAGTTGATATTACACCCAGAAGTAAAATAAAAATAGTTTTTGTTAACGTTTTCATGACTGTTGATAATGATTGATGCTATAAAAGTATATGAATTAAGCACTTATAAAAATCATTTTCTGATAAATTGGGATAAAAAGGGGCTGAACCCTATTTTTTTAATGACCAATTGTAATTGCTAAAAACTAAAAAGGCTTCCTGTAACAGGAAGCCTTTTTTATTTACAATATTTGTTTTTTATTCTTCTTCAGATATGTCTGCGTGCTTATCTACATCGAACATTTTACCTAAGTAAACAAGTTCATAACCTTCTGTAATATCTGTAAAAGATGTACTAAATGCTGGTATAATATGTAACTCACCATCTGGTGATTTTAAAAATATTGGAATAATATTTTCATCGGCCTTTGTAATCTCTATTAAACCTTCATAATGGGTTTGGTCTTTTAATTTTATTTCGTGTATTGTTGGGTATTTACGTGCTGCTTCCATCAACTTAATAAAATCATCTGTATGAGAAAATAAACCTTCTTTAGGGTTATTCTCTGGATCGTTCATCTCATCAGAATTTACCAATCTAAAAGAACCATTTTCACCAAATTGCTTTTCAAACTTTTTAACTGCAAAATTGTTAATATCAGAGTTTGCAGTAAGCGCCATAACATAGCCCATATCACTCAACTCTATATTATCTGTTAAAGAATCTGAATAAATATTGGCGTTAATAGCGTCTAAACCTAACTTTTTTGCTTTGCTTATATTGGTTTGGTTATTGTCTATTAATACTACGTGTCTGTTGTGGTCTTTTAAATAATTTGCTATTAATCTAGATAATTTAGACCCTCCAATAATTAAAATACCTTCTGATCTTTTTAAGAAAACACCAACCAATTTTGCAAACATCCTTGCGGTAGTTGCATTAAGTAAAACTGTACCTAATACTATAACAAAAACCAAAGGAGTAATATAGTCTGCACCAGGAACACCCTTAGAAAATAATTTAGAACCAAATAATGACGCTATACCTGCTGCTACAATACCTCTTGGACCAACCCAGCTAATAAAAAGTTTTTCTTTTAAATGAAGGTTAGATCCTCTTGTGCTTAAAAACACACCAAGTGGCCTTACAACAAATACAATAACTGCAAAAAGTATTAAAGTACCCCAATTAAAAATAAGCTCTAAATCTGCTATGTTAATATTAGCAGATAACAATATAAATAAGATAGATATTAACAGTACACTTAAAGATTCTTTAAAATAAAGTAACTCTTTAATATTAGGTAAGTCTGTGTTACCCATTACCATACCCATCACTACTACGGCTAGTAAACCAGATTCGTGTGCAAAAACATCAGACATTACAAATACAAGTAATACTACAGATAAAGACACCACATTAAGTAAATAATGCGGAATAAAATTACGTTTTACAGCAGCTGTTAAACCGTGTGCAAACGTAAAACCAAAAGTGGTACCAAATAAAAGTATTTTACCAAACTCTATTAAAGCAGTAAACGTAAAGTCTCCACCACCACCAACACTAATAAACTCATATACCAAAACGGCAACTAAAGCACCAATTGGATCTATTAAAATACCTTCCCATTTAAGGACTGCAGAAATATCTTTTTTTAAAGGTATGTTTCTTAAAATAGGAGTTATTACCGTTGGGCCAGTTACTATAATTAATCCTGAAAATAAAAATGAAATTGACCAACTTAAACCTAAAATATAATGGGCAGCAACACCTGCGCCAAAAAACGTAACTAAAGAACCAATGGTTATTAACTTAGAAATTACAGGACCTATATTTTTAATCTCTGATCTTTTTAAAGTTAAACCACCTTCAAACAAAATAATACTAATTGCAAGAGATACAAAGTAGTACAAACTATCACCAGGAAAAAGACCTGTTGTTCCGTTCCAAATTGGTTCAATAATTTTACTGTTATCTTCTGTAAAAAGAGTGGATATTGGCCCCACTATTAACCCTATTAAAATTAAGGGTAAAATTGCAGGTAATTTTAATTTCCAAGCAAACCACTGTGCTAGTATTCCTAATATTATAATTCCGGCTAATTCCAGCATAATTTATTTTTTTTGAAAAATAGCATTTTAATTTTAAAAAGCAATTTTTATGAACAGATTACTTTTCTTGTATAATTGTACTATCTTGGGCTAAATTTAGTTTATGGTTTACAAAAATCGTCCTTTTAAAACGATTCTTTTTGGATTTGCTTTCTCCCCAAAATTAGAAATAAATATTTTGGAGACTACAAGGATAGCACATTTTTTTAAGGCCAAGTTAATACTGCTTCATGTTGGTTCTAAAACTTCAGAAAAAGAAACCAAAATTGCATCTTTTTTAAACAAAACAGAATATAAGAATTTAGATATAGAGGTTAAATGGGAAAATGGAGACCCTATAGATGTAATTACAAATGCCTGTAAAACAAGTAGTATAGATTTGCTAATTCTTGGAGCACTACAAAAAGAAAATATGTTTAAATTTTACGTAGGTTCTATTGCTCGTAAGCTTACGCGTAAAGTATGTTGTTCTGTTTTACTGCTTATTAAGCCATCTATAGAGCGTGTACCTTGTAAAAATATTGTTGTAAACGGTTTAGATGCACCAGACACACCACTTACTATAAATTCCGCTTTTTATATTGCAGATGCACTTGGTGCTCCCCAAGTAACCATTGTAGAAGAAATTTTGCAAAAAGATATTCAGGTTAGTGTACAGGATGATAAAACACTAAAAAAAGTAAATATTGTTAAAGAACGATTAAAACACCGAGAAGAACAAAGGGTTAGAGAAATTGTAAAAGACATTCCTGAAACTTGTAAAAAGGGAATTAAAATTAAAAACCAGGGTATTTTTGGCAAAAGGGGATACTCTATTGGTCATTATGCTGAAATTGTTAGAGCAGATTTATTGGTAATGAATGCTCCGTCTAAAACAGGAATTTTAGATCGTATTTTTCCTCATGATATAGAATATATTTTATCTGACTTACCAACAGATTTATTTATAATACGTAACCGATTTGACTCCGAAAACTAATAAAACAAAAACATTTGTAAGTGCACTACCTAAAAACATATTTTCTGGTTTTGTAGTTTCATTAATAGCATTACCCTTAGGATTAGGTTTAGCATTAGCTAGTGAAGCACCTCCAATTTCTGGTGTTATTGCCGCTATTGTTGGTGGCTTAATTGTATCTATTTTAGGAGGCTCTAATGTTACAATTTCTGGTCCTGGTAACGGTATGGTAATTGTTTTATTAAGTGCAATTTACACTTTAGGTGATGGTGATTTGTACCAAGGATATTTATTTACACTTGCTGCCATTATTGTATCTGGCTTGGTAATGATTATACTTGGTTTTTTAAAAATGGGCCGTCTTGCAGATTTTTTCCCAGCCTCTGCTATAGAGGGTATGCTTGCCGCAATTGGTATAGGAATCCTCTCTAAACAGTTTCATATAATGCTTGGCAATAATGGTGCTAGTGGCTCTATAGTATCATTACTAAAACAGTTTCCGGAAGGCATACAAAATTTATGGATAACCACAGATATTAGTGTTTTAATTGCTGCTGCAATTGGTATTGTTAGTTTACTAATTATGGTTTTTTATGCTAAAATTAGAAACAAATACTTTCAGCTTATACCTGCTCCTATGTGGATTATTGTGCTTGTAGTTGGACTTAGTTATTTGTTGGGTGGTTTAGATATTAATTATCCGTTAACCCAAGATTTTTTGGTAAAAATACCTGAAGATGTTACTTCTAATTTAGCTTTTCCAGATTTTTCAAAAATATACCAACCTAATTTTATAATAGCCGTTTTTTCTATCACGCTTATTGCAAGTATAGAATCTTTACTTAGTATAAAAGCTGTAGATAAGTTAGACCCTTTAAACAGGCGTTCTAATGTAAATAGAGACTTAAAAGCCTTAGGTGTAGCCTCTATTGCTAGTGGTTTTTTAGGTGGTATAAACGTTGTAACCGTTATTGCTCGTAGTTCTGTAAATGTTAATAATGGTGCTACTAATAGGTCTGCAAACTTTTTTCATGCATTCTTTTTAGCTGCTTTTGTGCTGCTTTTTCAGGAACAATTACGTAAAATACCTTTAGCTGCCTTAGCTGCTATTTTGGTATATACAGGTTATAAATTAGCTACACCAAAAACATTACAAAAAGTTGCTAAAATTGGTAAAGAGCAAATAATTATATTTTTAGTTACGCTTTTAACAACATTGTTTACAAACCTAATTACTGGTATAAGTGCAGGTATTTTAATTACTTTTTTAATTCACGTAATACTAAACAAAAGCTTTTCTTTATTTTTTAGCAACTTATTAAAACCAAATATTTTAATGTATAAAGAGCCAGATGGTGGTAACTTTTATATTAGTGTAAAATATTTTTGTAGCTTTTTAAATTTTTACAAACTAAAAAATAAACTAGATGCTATACCAGAAGATAATGATGTAGTTTTAGATTTTTCTATGTGTAATTTTGTAGACCACACTGTTATGGAAGGTCTAGAGGGTTATATAGACACATTTAGTAAAAAGGGTGGTAGTATAGAGCTTATTGGGCTAGATAAGCATGGTACCGACTCTGCACACCCATTTGCCATACGTAAAATACTTCCGTTTGCTACAAAATTAGCTCCAGTTGGTGGTAACCTTACCAAAAGGCAGTTACTGCTTAAAAATACAGCTTCAGATTTTAAATGGAATTACATACCAGAGAAAAATAAAAATGCTAGTTTTTTCACCGATTTTGTTTTCTTTAAAAGTAGAGAAATACGTTATTTTTACAATCAGCTTATTGCAAAAAACAGCAAGGTTGCTCTTATGGACGTAGAGTTTACTGAAGGTGCATTTATTGCCCGAGAAGTAATAAAAACTACTGTTTTACATATAAAATTAGATAGGGAAGTACCTGTTTTTACTTTAGATAAAGAAGGACTTATAAAATACCTTTACAGCTTAGCTGGTTTTAAAGAGTTGAGCATAGATAACCACCCAGATTTTAACCGTAGATTTTATCTAAGTGGTGAAAAGCCAGCTCAAATACAACAGCTATTTACAAATGAGCTTATTCTATTTTTAGAAAGTAATCCTTATTACCACATAGAGTGTAATGGGTCTGCGCTACTAATTATAAAAAAGGAACGCTTATTAAGTGTACAAGAAGTTAAAGCAATGCTATATTTTGGAAAGCAATTGCATCAAATTTTACAATAAAAAAAGGGAGCAAAATGCTCCCTTTTTATTTAGTTCTGCATTATTGTTCGTTTTTTCCTTTTAAAAAAATCTACAACTATTATTAATACTACACTTATACCAAACAAAGGAAAAATAACAGATAGCAAAGCAATTATAGCCATTATACCGTAGCCAACTTTAAACTTTGCAGGAACTTTAGGTACGCCCCATTCTCCTTTTTTCTTTCTTTTTAGGTATGATAGTAATCCTGCTACACTAACAAAAGCTAGTAATATTGCAACACCAAGCATTAAAATCCAGTTCCAAAGTCCAAATTGCCCTTGATGAAAAGCCATAACCCACATTCTACCGCGCATTAAAACACCTACATCTTCCCAATTGTGTTTTAGCAACTGTACTCCAGAATATTGATCAAAATGAAACCGTTTTTGTTTATCCAAGTCAAAGGTTTCATTAAACACAGTATAAACGCCTTTATCACTTGCTGGCAAACCTATATTTAATTTACCTTTTAACTTTAAGGCCTTTGCCTTTACAACCATTTCGTCTAAAGAAATAGGGTTACCTTTTACAGTAGATTCTAAACTTTTACCATCCCACGTTGCTGGAAATCCTGTATTAGTGGCATTTTGTAAACTTCTAAAATTATCACCAAAAACATCTGTCCAAGGCATACCTCCTGCCAAGGTTAGTAGTAACAAAATAGATATCCAAAAACCAAAAACGGTATGTAAATCTCTATATAATGTACGTTTGCCTTCTTTAAGTCGTATGGTAAAAAAACCTTTTATCCCTTGTTTTTTATTGGGCCAAAAAACATAAACTCCGGTTATAATTAACACAAAAAGCCAACTAGCAACAAGCTCTACTATTTTGGTTCCAAACTTACCCAATAAAAGTTCTCCGTGCAGTTTTCTAACAATATGCATATTAGAGTCCTTTGGTTTTATAGAACCTGTAACTTTATTTTTAAAAGGGTTTATATAAGTACTTGTTTTATGGCTAAATCTTCCTGTAATAAACTCTGTAGCTTCATTTTTTTGTGTAGGAACTACCATAGTATTTGGTGGCCGTTTAGACACGTTTTTTGCTACTTGCCATTGTTCTTGAAAACTAACAAGTTTACCTCTGTCTTCTACTGTTGTTATATGCGCTTGTTTTGGAGCATCATATGTTTCTTTAAACAAATAAATACCGCCAGTTATTGCCAATAAAAAAACAAAGGGTAATGCTACTAAGCCAGCTATAAAGTGCCATTTCCATAGCCATTGGTTTAACTTTCTATTTTTCTCTATCATTTTAAAAAAATTAAAAGTTATATTTTATTCCTAAATGAAAAGCTCTTGGGTTACCAATTGTGTAGCTATTTGCCCCTCTATATTTATTATAACTTGCTCTTGCAGCATATAAATCATCAAAAATATTAAGTGCATTTACCCAAATCTCATAGTTTTTAATGTTATATGAGACCAAAGCATTAAATATGTTGTGACCTTTATATGTAGCTGTACCAAAAGTATCGTCACTATTTTTAACTTGATTTTCAAAACTAGTATTGTATTTACCTACCATTTCATGTGTTAGGCTTAACATTAACCCTTTTACTTGTGACGGTTTATAAGCAATTTTAGATGTTCCTAAAAGTTTAGGTGCTGTTTCGCGGTCTGTGTCTGAATAGTCTACTCCTCCATCAAAAAAGTTTACATAACTATGTTTTGCATAGCTACCGTTGTGCGTTATGGTAATCTCTTTAGTTGGATTATATGTTACACCGTACTCAACGCCATAGGACCTTGTTTTACCTGCATTTGCGTTAAAAAAGTTATCCTCGTTATCACGTAATGTAACCAATGTGTTTTTTCCGTCTAAAAGGTAAATAGCTGCATCTGTCTGTAACTTATTTCCTATTTTAAAATAGGTTCCTAGCTCAAAATTATCATAGTTACTTGGTTTTAAATTAAACACATCGCCGCCAACGCCTACAAAACTATTCCTGTATAAAGTAGATGTTTGTGGTGGCGTAAACCCATTAGAATAATTAGAGTATAACCCTATATTATTATTTAGGTTATAATTTATTCCTAATTTAGGAGAAATGTTATTGTAGTTATTTTTAGAATCTTTTGGACCTGCTAAACCATCAATTAAATTATTGTAATTATAGTCAAACCCATCATAACGTACAGAAGCTGTTAACTTTACATTTTCTGTTGGATTTATTTCAAACTGAAAGTAATTGGCATAATTTAAAATATCTGCATTATAATTTAAAATATAATCTCCAGAATTGGTAGTATAGCTTAAGTTTTTACCTGTATTTGTATCTACTATTACACTTATATTTTCTGCATTGTAACTCTGCGGAGAATAATCTACAGAAGCACCAATAATTAAAGATGAACTAGCAAAATTAAAGTTTATTTTATGCTGAATTAAACTTACATAACTGTTGTATGAGTTGCTATTTATTTCTCCTTTTGCTACACCTGTTAACCTACCATTTTCTCTAAACTGACTTACTCTGTAAGAAGGAATTTGATCCATTCCGTTTCTTCTAAAAACAAGATTAAGTGTTGTTTTGTTATTGCTGTTCCAACGTTTATCTAAAGTACTCCTAACTCTAAAGGCCACTGCTTCTCTTTCTGTAAATGTTTGGTCACTTTCATAATTACCAGCAGAATAATCTTCTTCGCTTATAGAGCCAGACATATCTGACCTATATTCAATAATATCAAAAACATTTGTCCAGTTTAATGTTTGTGATAAGTGATTTACGTTTTTAAACGTAAGTGCAAATTTTTCATAATTGCTATGCTCTACAGGTCCATCTTTACGCTGTACACATTGTGCTCCTATGTAAAAACCAACCTTTTCTGATGCGTACTGTGACAACTCTAAACTGTATTTAGATAAACCAAGATCGTTTACTTGGTAAGTTATACCACCAGATAAATCTCTTGTTGGTTGCTTTGTTATAAAGTTAAAACTTCCGCCAATAGACTCGCTACCATAAATACTAGAAGCAGGGCCTTTAATAACCTCCATTCTATCATAAGAAATGTCATTCATTTCTAACAATGTATTGTGGTTAAATACTGCTGTTGGTCTAATAGGCAAACCATCTTCTAAGTATAAAAACAAAGATTTTGTAGATATAGGAGAACGTACAGACATAAAATGTTGCTCGTTACTTGCTGCCCTAGATGTAGACATTAAAACCCCAGGAACATTATTTACCAATTGGTCTATACCAATAGCTTTTGCTTCCTCTATTTGCTTAGCTGTAATTACAGAAATAGAAGCAGGCACATCACTTCTTTGTTGTACTTCTCTACTTCCAGAGACTACAACTTCTTTTAAACGCTCTTCATTTAAAGTCAAAGTAATATTATTTTCTTGGGTAAATAGCTCTTGGGTGCGTGTTACGTAGCCTACGTAACGTATTATTGCTATTGGTTTATCTTGTAAAGTGGTAATAGAAAATTTACCGTCTTTATCTGTAACAACAGTGTTTTTTAAATTAGATTGTAACTGTATTGTTGCGTTTTGTAGCGGATTATTATAAGTATCTACAACTTTTCCGTTGTATTTTTTTTGGGCATAGCCACCTAAACTCACCAATAATATGGCAAGCATAAATATTTTTTTCATGTGTAAAATTTAATGCATTAAATAGTAGGTGTGGTCTAGTTAAATTTATAACTAAACACTCCTATTTTTAAACCGATAAATTAATACCGTGGTGGCTTGTCTATTTCTTTATAAAATACAGAAGAAAATTGGTTGTTATAATTCCATTTATTTTTAACAAAAAAACGATCGCATTTTAAGTTAAAATTAGGATTATATTTTTGAAAATACACTGGATAAAAAGCATCAAAAAAGGTAAATAATGGAGAAGAATCTTCTGAATCTGAATTATTAAGAGCTAATTGATTTGTTAAATGACACTTTCCGTTACACTCTAACTGTGGTTTTTCTTTATTAACACAGTATTTCTCTATTATGTAATCTATATTTAATTCATAATACGCAAAACAACCAATATTATATACTGGCCTTAATGCAAATACGAAAAATAAAATGAAGGAAAAATAGATTTTCACTCTATAGTGTTTGTGAAAAGCAAAAATAGATTGTTTTAGTTTGATAAAAAAAAATAGATTGTACTTTCTTAATTAATTCATAAGCAGTGCAACATATTTAAAGCAATTTCATAATTTGCACTCTATATGAAGATTTACCCAATAGAAACAGGCAATTTTAAGTTAGATGGCGGTGCAATGTTTGGCGTTGTTCCTAAAGCTATATGGACAAGAACTAACCCGGCAGATGCTAACAATATGATAGATATTGCTGGCCGTTGCTTATTAATAGAAGACGGTAACAGACTTATACTTATAGACACTGGTATGGGTAATAAACAGTCCGATAAGTTTTTTGGGTATTACTACATGTGGGGAGACCATACCTTAGATAATTCATTAAAAAAATTAGGTTTTAGTAAGGACGATATTACAGACGTTTTTTTAACACACTTACATTTTGACCATTCTGGTGGTTGTGCCGTTTGGAATAAAGACCGTACAGGTTTTGAAGTAGCTTTTAAAAATGCAACATTTTGGACTAATGAAAACCATTGGAACTGGGCAACAAAACCTAATGCACGTGAAAAAGCATCGTTTTTAACAGAAAACATAATGCCTATGCAGCAAAGCGGGCAATTAAAGTTTTTAAAGCCAAATCAGAATCAGTTTGAAGCCAAGTCTGAACTAGGTTTTGGTATTTTTTATGCAGACGGACACACAGAAAAACAAATGATTCCGCATATAGAATACAAAGGAAAAACATTGGTTTTTATGGCAGATTTACTACCAACAGTTGGCCATTTACCATTACCATACGTAATGGGTTTTGATACCAGACCTTTATTAACATTGTCTGAAAAAGAAGTGTTTTTAAACTCTGCAGCAGATAATAATTATTATTTGGTATTAGAACATGATGCACACAATGAAATCTGTACTGTAAAGCACACAGAAAAAGGAGTTAGACTAAATGAAACATTTACGTTTAATGAGCTTTTTAATTAAAAAAGTGCTTCAATTACTGGTATAACAACCATTTACAAAGAAATTACTAAATTCATCAAAAATTAAATACACAAATTAAATTAACATAATATGAATATCAGAATAACAAAATCTGTTTTAAGCTTATCAGCTGTTGCCATAATTATGGCTAGCTGTGGCTCTGCTCCTACATTAGTTTCTACTCCTGTAGAAAATATAGATGCTTTACCTTTAAAAGTATCAGAATTAACAGAACAACAAAAACAAAATTGGGGTCACGCAGATCTTGCTACGGACACTATACCAGGAATGAGTGTAGATAAAGCTTACAAAGAGCTTATTGGCAATAAAAAAGGTACAAAAGTAATTGTAGCTGTTATGGATTCTGGAATGGATTTAAACCACGAGGATCTTAAAAATGTTTTATGGACAAATTCTAAAGAAATTCCAGGAAACAATAAAGATGATGATAACAATGGTTTTATTGATGATGTACACGGTTATAACTTTTTAGGAGATTCTTACAATGAACAATTAGAAAGTGCTAGAATGGTACGTTTAAACCTTGGCGATGCTGCAACTTTAGCTAAAGCTAAGGCACAAGTAGAAGCAGACTATGCTGAAGCTTTAGCAGGTAAGCAAAGATACGAGCAAATTTTACAAGCTGTAAAAAATGCAGATGAAGCTGTTAAAAAAGAATTAGGTAAAGATAGTTACACTAAAGAAGACCTAGCTGGTATTACTGCTAAAGACGAGGCTATGCAACGTAACCTTGCTGTTTTAAACCAAATGTATTCTTTTAGTGCTTCTATTCCAGAAGCTATTAAAAGTATAACTGGTGGTATTACATACTTTACAGATCAGGTAAATTACAACTTAAACAAAGATTTTAACGGTAGAGAGCCTGTTGGTGACAACCCTTACGATATTACAGATACAAAATATGGTAACGGTAATCCTATGAACTCTGTAGATACAGAAAGTCACGGTACGCACGTTGCTGGTATTATTGCTGCAGAGCGTAACAATGGTAAAGGCGCTAATGGTGTTGCTAACAATGTTGAGCTTATGAGTGTTAGAGCAGTACCTAACGGTGATGAGTATGATAAAGATATTGCTTTAGGTATACGTTACGCTGTAGATAACGGAGCTAAAGTAATTAACGCTAGTTTTGGTAAAGCATTTTCTCCAAAAGCAGAATGGGTTTACGAAGCTTTAAAATATGCTGCAGAAAAAGATGTTCTTTTTGTACACGCTGCTGGTAATGATGGTGCAGATTTAGATGATTATGAAAACAATCCTAACTACCCTAATGACCAAATTAAAAATGGTGCAGAATTTGCAGATAACGTAATTACTGTTGGTGCTTTGGCTAACAAGTACGGATCTACAATGCTTGCAGATTTCTCTAACTACGGTAAAATTAATGTAGATGTTTTTGCTCCAGGTGCAGCAATTTACTCTACAGTGCCAGGTAGTAAATATGAGTTTATGGGCGGTACTTCTATGGCTTCGCCTGGTGTTGCTGGTGTTGCTGCAGTAATTAGATCTCAGTATCCTAAATTAACTGCTGCACAGGTTAAAAAAATAATTATGCAGTCTGGTATTCCTACTAAAACTAAAGTCGTTGTTGGTGGTGACCCTGCTAACAGTAATACATTAGCTAATTTATCTACATCTGGTAAAATGGTAAACTTATATAACGCTCTTTTATTAGCTGAAAGTGTTTCTAAAGGAAAAATAAAATTATAATTATGAAAAAATTATTAATTGCAGGAGTTGCAGCGTTTACTACGTTGCTTTCTCCTTTATCTGCACAAAATGGTTCGTATTGGCAACAACACGTAGACTATGCTATGGAGATAGACATGAATGTAGAAAACTACCAGTATGATGGTACACAGAAGTTAGTATACACCAACAATTCTCCTGAAGAATTAACACGTGTATATTATCATTTATATTTTAATGCTTTTCAACCAGGAAGTGAAATGGATGCTCGCTTACACAGCATTGCAGATCCTGACGGAAGAATGGTAGATAAAGACAAAAACAGTAGAATAGAGACTTTAAAAGAAGACGAAATTGGTTTTATTAAGGTTTCATCTTTAAAACAAGATGGTGTTCCTGTAAAGTATAGTGTAGAAGGTACTGTTTTAGTAGTAGAATTGGCTAAACCAATTGCTGCTGGGTCTAAAACAACTTTTGATATGGTTTTTAAAGGTCAGGTTCCTGTACAAATACGTAGATCTGGTCGTAATAGCAAAGACGGCGTTTCTTTGTCTATGACACAGTGGTACCCAAAATTAGCAGAATATGATTTTGAAGGTTGGCACGCAGACCCTTACATTGCTAGAGAATTTCATGGTGTTTGGGGAGATTTTGATGTAAAACTTACAATAGATAAAGACTATGTTGTTGGTGGTTCTGGTTATTTACAAAACGCTAATGAAATAGGTCACGGATATGAAACTCCTGGAACTAAAGTAAAAAAGCAACGTGGTAAAAAATTAACTTGGCACTTTAAAGCTCCAATGGTACACGATTTTATGTGGGCTGCAGATCCAGATTATATTCATGACACACTACAAGTAGAAAACGGACCATTATTACACTTTTTATACCAAGGTGATGATGCTGAAATAAAAGCAAACTGGGAAAAAGTACAGCCTAAAGCTGCAGAAATGATGCAGTTTTTTAGTAAAAACGTTGGTAAATACCCATACAAACAATACTCTATTATACAAGGTGGAGATGGTGGTATGGAGTACGCTATGAGTACGTTAATTGCTGGTGGTAAAAAGTTTGGTAGCCTTGCAGGTACAACTGCTCATGAAATGGCACACTCTTGGTTTCAGCACGTATTAGCAACTAACGAAGCTAAACACGAGTGGATGGATGAAGGCTTTACAACTTTTATTTCTTCATTATGTATGAACGAGGTAATGGATCAGAAAAAAGACAATCCTTTTGAAGGATCTTACCGTGGTTATTATTACCTAGTAAATTCTGGTAAAGAACAACCGCAAACTACACATGCAGATCGTTACCATGAAAATACGCCGTATAGTATTGCTGCTTACAGTAAAGGTTCTATATTTTTATCTCAATTAGGATATATTATTGGACAAGAAAACTTAATGAAAACAGTACGTAAATACTACGAGGATTTTAAATTTAAGCACCCAATACCTAACGATATTAAAAGAACCGCAGAAAAGGTTTCTGGTATGGAGTTAGACTGGTATTTAACAGACTGGACACAAACTACAAATACTATAGATTATGGTATTAAAGATGTTACAGAAGCTAACAATGCATCTACAGTTTCTTTAGAAAGAATAGGTTTAATGCCAATGCCTTTAGATATTTTAGTTGTTTATACAGATGGTACACAAGAAACGTTTTATGCTCCGTTACGTATGATGCGTGGCGAAAAAGAAAACCCTTATACCAACTTAAAAAGAACAGTGTTACCAGATTGGCCTTGGGCAAACTCTAACTACAGCTTTACTATTAACAAGCCAAAAGCAAGTATTAAAGCAATTGTTATAGACCCATCTAACCTTATGGCAGATGTTAACAAAGAAAATAATGTTTTTCAGGCAGAATAATTTATAGCCTTATTACTATATTAAATCCGTTTAGAGCTTTGCTTTAAACGGATTTTTTTATCAGTATAAATAGCATCAAAAAAAGATAAAGAACTAATAGATAGCTAAAAATAGTAACTTTATAATACCTTTGCTTTTGAACAGGATATAGATTTATTTTAATACATATCTTTTTCAATAAAAAACTAACTAATACATTTTTAATGCCTACCCAAGAACAAACAGATGCTTCAAATTTTTGTTTTCCTACTAAGGAAAAACTGAAAAGTAAAAAGTTAATTGGAGAATTGTTTACAAATGGTAAAAGTGTATCTAGCTTTCCTATTAAACTAATTTACTTGCCTTGCACATTAGAAAACACCCCTTTAAAAGTAGGTGTAACAGTGCCCAAACGTAATTTTAAAAGTGCTGTAGACCGTAATAAAATTAAAAGATTATTACGAGAAGGTTACAGACTTAACAAACACGTAATTTTTAACAACATAGATAAAGAATTTGCGTTACTATTTTTATACCTTGGTAAAAAGATGCCAGATTACGCTGAAATAGAGAAATCTATGGTAGAGGTTCTTGCCAAATTTTATAAGAAAGTAAACAATGAAGAACGTATTTAAGAAAAAAGTAATTATTCCTGTTTTTGCGGTTTGTATTTTAATAGGAACCAGTAGTTTTAAAGGCGATTTTTTTGAAATAGCAAAACAAATAGAAATTTTTACTACGCTCTTTAAAGAGTTAAATATGAATTATGTGGATGAAACCAATCCGGCAGAATTAATGGATAATGCCATTAAAAATATGCTAAATGGTTTAGACCCTTATACTCGTTTTTTAAATGAACAAGATGTAGAAGCTTACCGTATAAATAATGCTGGTAAATATTCTGGTATTGGTGCTGTTGTACGTAGCTACAAAGATAAAATGTTAATTATTGAAGCCTATAAAGGATCACCAGCAGACAAAGCTGGTTTAAAGTCTGGCGATGAAATTATAAAGATTGGTGATACAGACGTTGCAGATTTTAAAGATGATGCTACAGAGCTATTAAAAGGCGCTAGCAACACTAGTGTTAGTGTAGTTTATAAAAGACAAGGTAAAAATGCAACTACTACCATTAACAGAGAAGATATAGATGTAGATGCAGTTCCTTTTTATAAAATGGTAGATGCCAAAACAGGTTATATTGTATTAACCAAGTTTAACCAAAAAGCATCTTCTCAAACAAAAGAAGCTTTGGTTAACCTTAAAAATGAAGGTGCAGAAAAAATAATACTTGATTTAAGAGGAAATCCAGGTGGTTTATTGTCTGAAGCTATAAACGTTACCAATTTGTTTGTTCCTAGAGGAGAGCTTATTGTAACTACAAAATCTAAGGTTAAAAAGTTTAATAAAACATACACTACAAGAAACGCTGCTGTAGATACAGAAATTCCTTTAGTTGTACTTGTAAATGGCTCTAGTGCGTCTGCCAGTGAAATTGTTTCGGGCAGCTTACAAGATTTAGACAGAGCTGTAATTGTTGGTGCACGTAGTTTTGGAAAAGGTTTGGTACAAAGACCTTTAAAACTTACCTATGGTACGCAATTAAAGGTTACTATTTCTAGGTATTACACGCCTAGCGGTAGATGTATACAGTCTTTAGATTATTGGCATAGGGATAAAAATGGCAAAGCCGTAAAAAACACTAAGTTTAACGAGTTTAAAACCAAAAACGGACGTAAAGTACAAGATGGTGGTGGTGTTTTACCAGAAATACAAATTGCTGCTGCTAAAACAAACTCGCTAACAAAAGCATTGCTTGTTAACAATGTTATTTTTGACTATGCTACAAACTATTACTACAACAACAAAGTAAACACTATTGCAGATTTTAATTTTACTGATGCAGATTTTAATGCTTTTAAAGAGCACGTAAATACTTCTAATTTTTCTTTTGAAACAGAAACAGAAAAAGCACTAACTGCTGCAATAAATAGTAGTGATAGTGCCATTTTTGGAGAAGAAATTGAGAATAAATACAAAAGTCTTTTGGTAGATATCAATAAAAATAAAATTAAAGCTTTAGATAAGTACAAGGCTGCAATTGTAAAAAATATTGAAGACGAAATTATTAAACGTTATTTTTACAGAGATGGCTTGTATGAGTATTACTTATCACATGACGATGCTATTTTAACAGCTACAGAATTGCTTAACAACCCAAGTAAATACAATGATTATTTAAAGTAGAATACGCAAAAATACTATGTCTGTTTACCAAAAAATGGCCAGTATTGGTCAAAAATTATTTTCTAAACATATACTTTTTAAATACGGATTTAATTATTCGCCTATGTACAGGAGAAGTACAGGTAAAATAATTGAAATTACTAAAGATTTACTGCACATAAAGGTAAAGATTCCTATTAGTTGGAAAAACAAAAATTATGTAAATTCTATTTTTGGTGGTAGTTTATTTTCTGCTGTAGACCCTATACCAATGATACAATTGTTGTATTTAATTGGTGATGATTATGTGGTTTGGGATAAAGCTGCAGATATACGTTTTAAAAAGCCTGCTAAACAAAATGTTTTTGCAGATTTTACCTATACTGAAGAGGAACTACAGGATATTAAAAAACGCATTGCTACAGAAAACGAAATTGAGGTTAAAAAAACTACAGAAATAAAAAGTGAAGATGGCACTACTACCTTTTGCGTGGTACATAAAACCATTTATGTAGCCAACAAAGAGTTTTATAAGCAAAAAATGAAAAATAGAAGGAAACAAAAGGCGTAATATTAGCTTATGTAAATAAAAAATAGACCTAAAATATTGTTATTTTAGGTCTATTTTTTTTGTGTATTCTAAACACTTTACTCTATAAAAAGAGCTGCATTTTTAAGTTCTAAAATAGCTTCTGTATTTTGGTGTAACATGCGGTTACTTTGTAAATACCTGTTTAAGTTAAATTCATCAAAATTAGTAGCATCTTTATCTATACTACTAATATGTACACGGCCAGAGGAATGTATAAATTGATTATCGCCAATCCACATACCAACGTGTACAACTCTTTGTTTGGTAGAATCTGTTGCTGGCCTGCCAAAAAACAATAAATCGCCAACAGCTAGCTTACTAAAATCTTTATCTACTATTGTACCTGCATTTACTTGTTGTGACGCATCTCTTGGTAAAACCATACCATTTAAAAAGTATATAGTTTTAGTAAAACCGCTACAATCTACTCCTTTACTAGATGTGCCTCCCCATAAATACGGTAAACCCATTAATTGTTTAGATGTTGCTACTAAAGATTCTTGCGATGGGTTTAATGCTTTTAACCAATTATTATACGTTTGTGCTTCGTCTTTTTTAACGAATGCAAGTCTACCATCTGGATATTTTACTTGGTAAAATAAGCCTTCTTCAGCTACTAATTCTAAAATACTACCAGCTACTAAATCTGAGACAATTTCATGACCTGTTGTTGACGTGTAAGAAAAACCTGTAATACTAGTATATATAATTTTATTTGCCTTTTTCCAGTTTTTAAAGTCATTATTGTTTAGAATTTCTATACCTCCTTTATCTACCCAAGCCAAGTAATTATCTGGTGTTTGTATAAGGTACCAATCGCCATCATTTTTATATACTTTTACTGGTGTACCTAAAGTTGCTTGTGTTGCTAGTTCTTGTGAGTGTCCTGCTTTACTTCTTAAATTGGCAACAGATATTTTTACAATGGCCCAATTGCTATTTTTAAATTCTGCTGTTGGTAGTAATTGTATACTGTCTATATATTCAATTTTAGCCTCATTTAGCTTAGTTTTAAGCTCATTAACGGCTTCTGGTAGGTTAGATTCTCCTTTTAAAACAAAACTATTATTAACAGCTTTAGAATCAATATTAAAAAGGGCAACACGCTTGTCTGGTGCATGTATTGTTTTTACATCATCTATATATTCTAAAATAGGATTTTCCTTCTTTACTACATCATTTTTACAACTACCCAAAACCATTATTGTTGCAAGTGCTATAAATGGAATTTTAGAATTGATATTCTTCATCATTTTATACGTATTTAATTGGATGAGTGAAAATATGAAAATTTTATTTTAATGTAGACAAAATGAACATTGTAATGTTAATAACTACGTTAAAGTACTGTTAATCAGTATATAAATTAGGAATTTAAAGTTTATTTTGTTATGTTAATAACTATGATAGAGACAGATAAAATTGAAAATACTGAGTTTATAAGAAAATCTATTGGTTATTTAGAATCTAGAGGATTTACAAATATTAAGGCTGATGTAACTGATTGCGAAATACCAAAATCTTATATTAGAAAAAATACTGGCGATAAAATAACTCCAGATATTGTTGCTATGAAAAATGGTAGAAAATACTTTTTTGAAATAAGTTTAAAATCTGATAAACCTAAACTTTTAAAATCTAAGTGGCTGTTTTTAGATACTTTAAGTAGAATGAATTCTAATAGATTTAGAATTATTACCACAAAAGGTCATTTTAAATTTACAGATACAATGTTAGAGGATATAAATTTAACCAACAAAACACCAATTAAAATTTAGTGTTTATACATTACCATATGTGGTATACCATCTTCTAAATATTCTTCTCCTTCTTCTTTAAAACCCAAATTATTATAAAATTTTAAAAGGTATTTTTGAGCAGAGATTTTTATGGTAGTCTGTTGTAATTGTTCTTTAACGGCTGTAATAGATGCTTCCATAATGTTATAGCCGTACTTGTGTTGTCTTTCAGACTTTTTAACAACTACTCTACCAATACTAGCATTATCAAAATAATCTCCAGGTTTAAAAATACGTGTGTACGCCACTAACTCATCGTTTTTAAAACCCAAAACGTGTAAGGCATCAAAATCTTTACCATCTATATCTTGGTAAACGCAATTTTGTTCTACAACAAAAATCTCTGATCTAAGTTGTAGAACTGCGTATAAATCTTTTGTAGTTAGCTCATTAAAGCTTTTAACACTTACAACCATTTATAGTATTATTTGCAAGCTATTTTTTCTACTCTATTTTGGTGTCTTCCGCCAGCAAACTCAGTTTCTAAAAATGTATTCACCATTTCTAATGCTTGTGGTAAAGAAACAAAACGTGCAGGTATACTTAATATGTTAGCATTGTTATGCTCACGTGTTAAAGAAACAATTTCTTTAGTCCAACATAAACCAGCCCTAACATTTTGGTATTTATTGGCTGTCATAGACACACCATTACCACTACCACATATAAGAATACCAAAATCTACTTTTTTAGCATCTACATCTGCAGCAACCGGATGTACAAAATCTGGATAATCTACACTATCATTACTATCTGTACCGTAATTAGTAACTTCTATACCTTTAGACTTTAAAAGCTCTATTACCGCAAATTTATAATCTGTACCAGCGTGGTCATTACCTATAGCTATATGCATTGTATTGTTTTTTGTTGTTTTACATTACAAAAGTACAAATACCTTTTATATACAGTTCTAAAATTGTTAATAAATACAAACCCCTATTTTTACATACATTTTTGCATGTATCACATACAACTAACAAGTTGTTCACAACACTTTAATAAGTATACAAAACATAAATTTTGTTTTTCGTAAAAATTGTTGCATTATAGCATAGAATTTCTTCAACCAAATCTATTTTTTACTTTTTAGATAAAAGATATTAAGACCATTGTTAATAATGTAAACAATTTTTTAGCTCTTAATTATTAAAAATTCGTTGTTAATAGAAGTTGTTAATAACCGTTAATAATTATGGTAATAGATTGATTTCTAAATAAAAAGTTAAATATAAAGACTTAATAACTTTACAATAAATTTACATTACTGTTCAATACAAGAAATAGTACATAATTTTATTGTAGATATTAACACACTATTATAATCACCTCTTTTTTTAAAAATTTAATAAAAGAAAAATAGTATATTATATATATGTTTATAACAACGTTTTCTTTACTATAAAATTAAGAAATTGTTTAATTAAGATTAGAGTAGATTATAATTTGTAATTTACCAGAAATAAATAAAATGAATGACAAAGAATAAAAAAGGACCTAAAAACCAAGATCGTAATTTTATCACTAAAGGTATATTTACGGTATTAGAAAAAGATCCTACTGCTAGTTATAACTACAAGCAAATAGCTGCTAAATTAGGTATAACAGATGCAAATAAGAGAAACATACTAGTTAAAAGATTAGTACAGTTAAAAGAAAAGAAAAGAATTATAGAAGAAAGTAGAGGCAAGTATAAAGCCGTAGCTAGAGATACTAAAACTTACCATACAGGTAAAGTAGATATTACTAGTAAAGGAAATGCTTATATAGTAATAGAAGGTCTAGATGATGATGTTTTTATATCTAGCAATAAATTAAAAAAAGCTTTTCATAGAGATATTGTAGAAGTTTACATATTTCCTAGAAGAAAAGGTCGCAAATTAGAAGGCGAAATCACTAAAATTGTAGAAAGAAACAAAACTAGCTTTGTTGGTATTGTACAATTACAAAAGAATTACGCTTTTGTAACATCTACAGATTTTAGGATGTATACAGATTTTTTTATTCCAAAGGATAAAATAAATAATGCACAAGATGGTGATAAGGTTATTGTAAAAATGAGCGATTGGCCAGATGATGCCGACTCACCCTACGGAGAAATTACCGAAGTTCTTGGTAAACCAGGAGAGCATAACACAGAAATACATTCTATTTTAGCAGAATATGGCTTGCCATATCAGTTTCCTTTAGAAGTAGAAAATTATGCTAATAAAATAGATACATCTATTAAACCAGAAGAAATTGCAAAACGTAGAGATATGCGAGATACGCTTACCTTTACTATAGATCCTAAAGATGCAAAGGATTTTGATGATGCATTATCTTTTGTAAAATTAGAAAATGGCAATTATGAAATAGGAATTCATATTGCAGATGTATCTCATTACCTACAACCAGATACTATTTTAGACGATGAGGCTTATGACAGGGCAACATCTGTATATTTAGTAGACCGTGTGGTACCAATGTTACCAGAAGTTTTATCTAATAATGCTTGTTCTTTAAGACCAAATGAGGAAAAATATACGTTTTCTGCTGTTTTTGAGATCGATGAAAAAGCAACACTTATTAACCAATGGTTTGGTAGAACAGTAACAAATTCTAACGAACGTTTTGCGTATGAAGAAGCACAACATATAATTGAAACGGGAGAAAATACAATTCCTGAAGCTATTTCTATTAGAGAAAATGGCGCTTATAGTGTTGGTAATGATATTGTTGAAGCTACGCTTACATTAGATAAATTAGCAAAAATTATGCGTGGTAAACGTATGAAAGCCGGAGCCATATCTTTTGATAAAGTAGAAGTTAGGTTTAGTCTAGATAATGATGCTAACCCTACTGGCGTTTACTTTAAAGAGTCTAAAGATGCCAACAAACTTATTGAAGAATTTATGTTACTGGCTAACAGAAAAGTAGCTGAATTTATTGGTAAACAAAAACCAGAAAAAACATTTATTTATAGAGTTCATGATGAGCCAAACGAAGAAAAACTAGCTAATTTAAATGGCATAATTTCTAGATTTGGTCATAAGTTAGATTTTAAAAGTAAAAAATCTATAAGTGAATCTTTAAACCAATTACTAGAAGACGTAAAAGGAAAAAAAGAACAAAATTTAGTAGATACGCTTGCTATACGTAGTATGAGTAAAGCAATTTATACTACAGATAATATTGGCCATTACGGTTTAGCTTTTGATTATTACTCGCATTTTACATCACCTATTCGTAGATATCCAGATGTAATGGTACACCGTTTACTACAACATTATTTAGATGGTGGTGCAAGTGCTAAACAAGATGTTTATGAAGAAAAATGTAAACATTCATCAGATATGGAAGGTCTTGCATCTAGTGCAGAAAGAGATTCTATAAAATACATGCAAATTAAATTTATGGATGACCATAAAGATTCTGAATTTGTAGGAGTAATATCTGGAGTAACAGAATGGGGTATTTATGTAGAAATTATAGATAATAAGTGCGAGGGTATGGTACGTATAAGAGATATTAAGGACGATTACTACACTTTTGATGAAAAAAGCTATTCTATCATAGGACAACGTACAAACAACAGCTACCAATTAGGAGAGCAAGTTGTAGTTATGGTTAAAAGTACAGATTTAGTAAAAAGACATTTAGATTTTTCGTTACTTAGAAAGGCAGAATAAAGTATTTTTGGAACGAAATTTGTAAATTAGATTAGGAATTATACCTAAAAATAACAAAATGAATAAGTTAACCTTATTTACGTTTTTACTATTTACTTTTAGTTTAGTAAATGCACAAAACGAAAAAATTACATTACAACTAGAAAGCTTTACAGAGGTTAAGGCTTTTGATGGTTTATCTGTAAATCTTATTAAATCTACTAAAAATGAAGCTGTTATAACAGGAGCTAATACACAAAAAGTTTCAATTGTTAATAACGACGGAGTTTTAAAACTCCGTATGCAATTAGATAAAATTTTTAGTGGTTATAGAACTTTTGTAGATGTTTATTATACAGATATTTTAGCTGTTATAGATGTAAATGAAGATGCCAGAATTAGCTCTAATGAAACTATTAAACAAGATTTATTAGAGTTAAAATCTCAAGAAGGTGGCGAATTAATTATTGATGTTGAAGTTACTCAGTTATTAATAAAATCTGTTACTGGTGGTGTTATAACATCAAAAGGATCTGCAAAAAACCAAGACATAAAAATTAATACTGGTGGTATTTACTACGGTAAAAATTTAAAAACCGAACTTACTACTATTAGCGTTAATGCAGGTGGTAATGCAGAAATTAATGCTACAAATTATGTGCAAGCAACTGTAAAAGCAGGTGGTGAAGTTTTAGTTTATGGCGACCCATTAAAAATGGATGAAAAAACTGTTTTTGGAGGTAAAATTATTAGAAAATAGAAAAATTACTACATGTTAGATGATATACAGGCAGCAATACCATTAGGCTTTTTTTTAAGCTTTATGATTGGTCCTGTTTTTTTTGTTCTTCTAGAAACTAGTGCTGTTAAAGGGTTTAGAGCTGCGTTGGTTTTTGACTTTGGTGTAATACTAGCCGATATTTTATTTTTAACTGTTGCTTATTTTAGTAGTTATCAGCTACTAGAAAATTTAAGTAATTTACCAGGACTATACATTTTTGGTGGAGTTATACTACTAGTTTATGGGGTAATTGTAATCATAAAAAAGCCAGTTAAAGAAAAACCAACAACACTTAAATCTAATAAAAGTGCTTATCTAAGTTTATTTATAAAAGGCTTTTTATTAAACTTCATAAACATAGGTGTTTTAGTATTTTGGTTGGGCGTTATTTTGGTAGTAGGTCCTAGTTTAGATAATAATCCAAACAGAATTTTGGTTTTCTTTTCTGCAATGCTAGGAACTTATTTTATTACAGATATATTTAAAATATTATTAGCTAAACAATTAAAAAGATACCTAACTCCAAGACGTATTTTTTTAACTAAAAAAATACTCGGTATTATACTTGTAATCTGTGGTTTAGTACTTATAACCAAAGGGTTTTTACCTAAAGATCAATTAAATATACAAGAAGGATTAGAGTTATTAGAAAAATAATTTTTTTAAATACCACTGTATATAAAAATGGAATTTAATCCTGAACTAGAAAAAATAATAGCTAATAGTAGACTAGTAGCTATAAATTTAAATTCTGGGTATATATCTTCTTTTCATTTTTTAATATCTACTTTAAAATCTAATAATGTTGCTCAAAAAATATTTAAATCTAACGATTGGAAATTTCAAAAATTAATAGAACTCTTAAAATCAGATGATAAAAAAATACTTACTAAGTACTATTTAACTAAAGAGTTTAATAATGTTTTAAAAAATGGTTCATTTTATGCTCGCATCTATTCAGATAAAAAAGTTAATCCAGAACATATAATACTTGCTATGCTAGCTGATAAAAATAGCTATGCTGGTAATTATTTAAATGAAATAGAAATGGATTATTTTAAATTTAAAAAAGAATGTGAGAAAATTAGAAGCATAAAATCTAATAAATTTCTAGAATTTTTTGGTAGCAATAAACGCTTAGTTTCTTTAGGATTGCTTTCTATTATAGAAAATTGATTTTAAGATAGATAATTTTATAGCTATAACTACAAACAAAAAAAACTCCACGTTAGTGAAGGTTTTGAGGCATTGAGCATCCCGAAGCTTCGGGAGAACTGCTGTAGATATTATATTAAGAACTATCATTACAATAAGTAATTATCTGATTATAAATGTTATGAGTAAATTGGTATGTCTATAAACAAAAAAACCTCCACGTTAGTGAAGGTTTTGAGGCATCGAGCAGATTCGAACTGCTGTACAAGCTTTTGCAGAGCTCTGCCTAGCCACTCGGCCACGATGCCATTTTTTGGACTGCAAACTTACGAAAATAAATCCATAAGAAAATAAGTTTTTTTAAATCAATTTTGCATTTTTTTTCGAGGCATCGAGTGGATTCGAACCACTATGCTAATCCTTGCGGGATTATGTCTATCCATTTCGACCACAATGCCATTTATACGGGGGAGTTTTCAAATGTACATATATTTAAATGTATAAAAAATTTACTAATATGCAGTTTAACGAGTTAATTGTAATGTTATCGAAACCATTTCAACATCTCCTCCTATTGGTGGGTTTAGTTTAGAAACTATTACTTCTGATGCTTTTACAATAGGTAGCTCAGAAAAAATACGATCTATTATACGCTTAGCAACATGTTCTAATAATTTAGACCTTATTGCCATTTCTTCTTTTACAATATGGTTTATATGTACATAGTCTACCGTATCTACTAATTCATCAGATATTGATGCTTGTGTTAAATCTGCATCTACTGTTACGTTTACCAAATAATCGCTACCAATTAAAGCTTCTTCATTTAAGCAACCGTGGTAAGCATATGTTTTAATAGTACTTACTTTTATTTTTCCCATTTGGTTTAATTTAAATGTGCAAACTTAACTAATACTATTCATAAATAGTTAGTAAGTACATCTACAATTACTTAATCCCTGGAATAAATCTACACCAATTGTTATAACATGGGTACCTGTACTATAGTTTAAAATATCATTCAAAATTATTTGATAAGAATATCCAAAGTAGTAGTTATCTTTTTTTAAACCTGCAAAAGGTGCTAAGTATAAAGGCTTACCTATTTGATCATTTAAAAATCTATAGTTTACACCAGCATAGTAATAATCTTCAAAATCGTATTTTCTAAACTTTAAGTTTAAATCTGTTTCAGATCTACCATCACTTTCAAACATTTTGTAAAGTACAGATGGTTCTATTTCCCAATCACTACTTCTACTTTTCTTGTATCTGTAACCAGTATACACGTAGTAGTTTCTTAATGCATTTGGTTCAAAAGTTTCATTAAAGTTTGTAATATCTTTATTTACTAAGTTAGAGACATTAAAACTCGCATAAAATTTATTTTTCCTGTACAAAAGTCCAACATCAAAGTTATGGTTGGTTGTAGACCTATCATCTGTAACGGCATTATCAGGATTAGCAATAAGGTTAAATTCTTGTATGTCTAATCTAAATTGGTTAAAGTTATATGATATACCAAATGATAAAAACTCATCTTCATATCTGTCTAAAGTCAAATGGTGAGCAAAAGATATTCTTGCACCTTGTTGTTTAGTGTATCCGTTTTTATCGTTATATAAAAATAGTCCTAAACCAGATTTATTACCAATTCTTGCATCTGCAGCCAAAGACTGTGTTCTAGGTGCATCTTCTATCCCTACCCATTGAGCAAGACCGTTCATTCTAATTTTTACATGATCACCAATACCTGCGTATGTTGGTGATAAAACAAATGGGTTATCTGCTAAATACTGTGAGAGCTGTGGGGAATTTAGCTCCTGTGCATTTGATAGCATTGTGCCGGCAAATAATGATAAGATTGCTAATTTAAGTCGCATAATTATAGGTTAAGTTCTTTTATTTTTTATCTGTACAATGTAAAGTGACCAACAAATTCTCTGTCGTCTACTTCATCTTTAAGCTTAATAGTATACCAGTAATCTCCAGATGGTAGTTCCTTATTATCATAAGTTCCGTCCCAACCTTTATCATCTGCTCCCATTCTGTATAACTCTCTACCATATCTATCATATATAATAGTTAAGATATTAGGGAACGCTTCTGTATTTTTAGGCTTCCATGTGTTGTTTACATCATCACCATTAGGTGTAAAGAAATTTGGGATTTCTATATCGATGAACTCAATAAATATATCTTGAGTAGCTTCACAACCATTTTCGTCTACAACAACAACGGTATAAGTATCAGTCTTACGTATTCTGAACGTATTGTCTTCCCCATTATTGTTTCCTTCCAGATAGAAAGTATATTTTGGGTTACCACCTGCAGCAATTGCCGTTATTTCGTTAATATTTGTATTTTCTAATACAAGTGTTAATGGCTCAAAAGCAGCTACAGTAAAGTCAATAGTTTCAGAACATCCGTTTGCATGCAATATGTGTAAATAATGATTACCAGCAGACATATTTGTAAAGTCTGGTGTTAATTGCATAGCAGCAGGATCTGTAGTATCTAAACCGTATAATACGTCTGTTATTGTGTTGTCTTCTAAAACAACTTCTAAATAATTTGTTGGCGTATCTGTGCTACACTCATAAACTGGTGTTGCAGTGGCTTTTAAATTAACACCTGGTGTAATGTTTATAACAATATTTGCATCACAATCGTTGTCATCTTTAACTAATATTACGTGTTGACCAGCAGTTAGTCCAGAGAAATCTACTCTGTCTAATACATAATCTGCAGGATCGTTAGAATCTATACTTGTTCTGTACGGAGCGGTACCACCAGTTATTGTAACTGTTGCCATACCATCTTCATTACCTGTACAAGTTTCTCCTGTAGTTGTAGCACTTAATTGTATTGCTGTTGGCTGTTCAATAGTAAATTCAAAAGCAATAAAACATCCTTTTTCATCTTGTGCAATAACATCATAAACTCCAGGAGTTAAATCTGTAAATACGTTTTTAGTATCAAACTGATCTAAGTTAGGTGTTATAGAGTATTTAATTTCTCCTGTTCCACCACTAACCTCAACAGTTATAGTACCATCTTCTTCACCAAAACAAGAAACATCTGTAAATTCTTCAGTCTCTATAACTAAAGGAGCTGGCTCTGTAATAGTAATTGCTCTTGATACTTCTTCACAACCACCATCAGATGTTACTTTTATGTAGTAAGTTCCAATTCCTAGGTTTCTAAAATTACCAGTAGTCTGTGGTCCTTGTAGCGGACTTGTACTAGTTGGATTATCTAACAACTCATAAGAATAGTTACCTAAACCACCAATTGCTGTTGCATCTATACTTGCAGTAGATTCACCATTACAGTTTATAACTGCAGCAGTTTCATCTAATACTATTTGTAGTGGTGGTACAGGATCTATAGAAACTTGGTTACTAATAATATTACCACAGTTAAAATTGTCTCTTATATAGTATTGATAAATACCATCTGTTACTGTAAATGTGTGTGTATCTCCACCTGTCATAGGTGTAAAGTTTATACCATCTACACTAAACTCATACGGAGCAGTACCACCAGTAGCTGTTAATCTTATTTCAGCAGGGTCTACGCACGTTAATTGTGATACTTGAACTAGAGAACCAGTTATATCTGTAGGCTCTGTTATAACCGCTTGTATAGTTTCTACATCACAGTTCCATCCGTCAGAAACTGTTATTGTGTATACACCCGCACTTAAGTTGTTAAACATTGGGTTTGGCTGTGGAGTACTAGAATATAGTAATGTTGTACCAGCATCATCATAAACATTTAATTGGTACGTGTAAACACCTTCACCATTTAATACGTTTATTGCACTAACACTACCGTTACTGTCACCAAAACAAGTTAACATTTGTGTTAATGGTGTAATATCTGCAGTAATTGGTATTGCAGGGGCTAATGTTATGTCATCTGTAAAATCACACCCAGCATCATCTGTTACTGTTGCAGTATATGTAGCAGCACTTAATCTTACAAAACTAGCAGAAGAAACATCTGTAAAAGTAGTTTCTACACCAGTAGTATTGTTTCTTAAAACAATGTCATAAGGTGCATAACCACCAGTTGGTTCTACTACTATTTCACCAGCATTATCATCACAAGTTACAGCTGCAGTTTGTGATAATGTTGCTGTTAATGCCATATCTGGAGAGTCTATTGTTATTACATTAGAATCTTCAGTACAAAAAGGAGCATTATCTTCTGTTACTGCTACATAATAATTACCACCAGATAAACCAGATATAGTAAATGTATTTGTAGTAGCATTACCATTAATACCAGCTAAAGTTCCATCAGAATTTAAAACTGTATAAGTAAATGGTGCTGTAGCATCTGTTACTGTTACTTCAATTTCTCCGTTTGTATCTCCAAAACAAGTTACAGGAGATGACGCTATTGCAGAAACTTTAATTAAGTCATAAGGTGCAATGTTATATACATCTGTATCTACATAACAACCTGTAGTTGTATCTGTAATTCTAAATACATAACCACCAACAGCAGTTAATTCAAAAGTTGCAGTGTTATAAGTTGGTGTTGCTGTTTGCGTAGCATTTGTATTACCAATTGGCAACAACTCATATGTATAAACATTTGTAACGTCTCCGTTATCTGTTACTGTAATAGTAACCTCTTCTGGACCAGCACATGATATGTCTGTATCTTTAGATACTACAGCAGTAAATGTATTAATAGGCTCTATAGTTACCGTTGTTGTTTGCGGACAACTATTATCATCTTTAACATAAACAGTAATTGTTTGTGCAACTCCAGTATCTGTAACAGTAAATGTATTTCCTGTTTGGAAGTTTACATTATCTATACTGTATAAATACGGACTAGTACCTGAAGGTGTTCCTGGTGTTGTAGCACCATCTTCTATAGTAACTGTAATTGTTGCAGTATTTACTGTATTGTTAGGAGCACAAGCAAAATCTGTTGCAACTGCACTTATTAATAATTCTGTAGGCTGAGTAACCTCAACAGTTTCTCTAACAGCGCATTCTTTAGCAGAAACTACCTCTACTTGGTAAAAAGCAGCAGATAAGCCTGTAAAAGTTGGACTAGTTTGTGGTCCGGCTATTAAAGTTAATCCTGTAGCATCATATAAATTATAAGTATAAATAGGATCTACATTTGTAGCAGGATCTAAGTTAGCAGTTATACTACCATCTGATAAACCAAAACAACTAACATTTTCTATAGTTGAAGCTAATAAAATAGGATCTACCTTATCAGTTAATTCTTGTGTAACAGGTTTTTCGCAAATAGGTGTATTTGTATCTAAATCACGAACAGTAAAACTGTATGTACCAACTTCTGTTAAGCCAGTAAACACACCATCATTATTTATAATTATTGTACTACTTATTGGTAATGTAGCTACAAACTCTAAGTTTGTAGAACCACCAATTACATTCACTGTTATTTGTCCGCCTGGATCTACTGTACAATCTATTGGTTTAACCACAGTAGTAGAAACATTCATTTCTTCATATAATACTGTTGCAAGTGTTGTAAAATCACAAGACCATTGGTCATTAATTAATACGGTGTAAGAACCAGCACCTAAACCAGAGAATATTGTAGTAGTCTGTGGAGAACCAACTGCAGTACCATCTTTAATAAGTTGGTATGTATAGTTACTTCCTTGTCCACCTACAGTATTAATTACTTCAATTTCACCTTCTAGGTTTGTACAATTTTCTTGGTTTACCTGTAAAGTTGCCGTTATATCTGTTGGCTGTACTAAATTAACATCTGCTAATTGAATAATACATCCATTTTTATCTGCAATCCAAACTTGGTAATCTGTACCAGCCGGAGCTGCAGCACCAGATAAACCTGTAAATCTAGGATTAGAAACGTAATCTGTTGGGTATACTGGAGCAGGATTAGTTGCTACGCCTACAAAGTAAACATAGTCTCCCCAACCACCAGTTGCATTAATAACTTCTATAACTCCGTCATTACCAACACAAGTTACAGGTGTAACTTCTGTAGCAGCAGTTATTGCAGCACTAGGACCAGCAATAGTAAATGCTTGCGTATACGTACATCTAGGATCTGGAGTTTGCTGTACTTCTATATAATAAACACCAGCAACTAAACTATTAATTACAAAATTACCATTTGGTGCAATTCCTGTAGTTTGTGTATCATCTGTAGTATCTGCAGGAGTATTTAATACATCTTGGTAAAGTGTGTAAGCTATAGCTCCTGTATAAGTAACATTGGCATCATCATGTAAATTAAATTCAACACTACCATCATTACCACCAAAACAAATTACATTGCTTAATACAGTTGCATCTAATTCTAATACATCTGGACTAGTTATAGTTTCTGATGTTGTTATAACACAACCAGTATCTGTATGCCTTACTAAGAAATTGTGAGTACCAACATCTAAACCACCAAAAACATTTGAAGGTTGCCATGTTGTTCCGTTATCAATACTATACTCAAATTTAGAAGTATCATTTGTATTTGATGTAGCAGTAATAGTTATTTCACCATCTGTACCAGGATCACAAGTAATATCACCTGTAATTGCAGCAGAAGCTGTTAACAATTCATCATAAGGAGCAATATCTGCTTCTATTGTGCCAACACAACCTTTATCATCATATACATTAATAGTATAAGAACCACCAGCAGTATTAGTTTCTATATAAACGTTATTAGAACCAGATTGTACAACAGTATCATCACCAGTTGCAGGTGTGTTATTATCATTTATAAATTCATAAATAACATAAGTATTGCTACCACCAGTAATATTAGCAGCAGTATTATCTATAGTAATGCTAGCATTATTATTAGTGTTACCACTTGTAGGCGTACAACCAAATTCTACAACATCTGCATCTACTATTACAATAGGGTTTGGTTCACTAATTACAATATTAGTAATATCTGTTGTACAACCATTTGTACCTGTTGCAGTTATTGTATATGTATTAGGAGGCAAGTCTGAAAATGTGCTTGTAGCAGCATCAAAAGTACCAGCTAAAGGTGTAATTGTATACGTTAATGGGTTAATTCCATTATCTGTTTGGTATAAAGTTATAGTACCATCATCTGCACTATTACAAGTAACATCTGTAAATGTGTGTGTAAATATTGGGGTTACGGCAGCAGGAACATCTATTGTAAATGTTCTGTTACAATTTGTATTATTATCATAAACAATAATAGTATATGTTTCTACAACTGTTACTGTTGCTACCAGAGGATTTGTTGCTAATGCTGTTCTAGCAACAACAGTTCCTAAACCATTTGAGATTTCATAATCATAATTTCCAGATCCATTTATAGCTTCAATTGTAATTTCTGCAGTACCAGGAGTACAATCCATTAGTTTAGTAAGCTCAACTTTAGCCTCTAATATTGGGTAAATAGTAGCACTATCTGTAGCTATACAACCGTTACTATCTTTAATAGAAATGTTATACGTACCAACCGGAAGATTAGTAAATAAACCTCCATTATCTAAATATGTTACGCCACCATCTATAGAGTATAATATTTGTGCTGCAGTACTAGTTGCATATACTCGTAAAGTATTTGGTATTGCACAGTTATCTATATCTATACTATCTATGGTTGGATTAGGAGTTAATGTCATTATAACATCTCCTAAATCTTTAGCACAACTATATTGATCTTGAATAGTTACGTTATAAGTACCAGCAGGTGAATTAGCAGGAATTTCTATTGGATTATCTGTAGTACCTGTAATAGTTGTAAAAGGTGCAGGACCAGTTACAGTAAAAGTATAAGTACCGCCACCGCCGTTGATGTTTTCTATTTGAATAAGACCAGGTGTAGCACAAGAAATATCTTGAATTTTATTTAATGTTGCCGTAATATCATCTAACTCTTCTAACAATAGATTTTCTGATGCAGATATACAACTATCTACTCCACTATCTCTTTCGGTTACTTGTATAAAGTATTCTCCAGCTCCTAAACCAGATACTGTAACTGTTTGTGGAGAAGAAAAAGGAATGTTACCTCCACTATTTGCTACAGAAACAGGAGTACCTGTAATCATATTAAAAACTTCCCATCTGTATTCTGTACCATATGGAAGTTCATTATCTGTAATTGTATATGTAATACTACCATTAGTTGTACCAAAACAAGCTGGTACAGAAGTAGATGTAATTTCTAACGGTAACGTAATTATATCGTTTACATTAACATCACTTTGTCTAACACAACCATTTGCATCCCTTACATAAAAAACATACGTTCTACCTGGTATTAAACCTGTAAATGTGTGAGGATCTGATAGTCCCTTTGCAGGAGTAGTCCAAGGATTAATCGGTGTAGTAGCATCAAAATTAACAGGATCGTCTGTATACGTATATTGATAAGGTGCAGTACCTTGATTACCTTGTACACTTACTTGTAGCTCATTACAATTTACTATAATTGGTAAAATTGTAATGTCTAAATTATCTAACGGATAAGATATAATATATCTTGGTAAATCTAATCTACATAATGTATTACCAGAAGCATCTACCGTTCTAATAGAAGGGTCTACAGCATCACCAGAAGTTAATGTGTATGTAGGAGCATTAAACTCATCAGATGTTTGCCAAGTAGTACCACCATCATGACTAAATTCTAATGTTCCACTTAATGTTGTTGTATAGTTAATAAATCTAAATCCTGTTGCAGGGTCACAATTACCAGACAAAATAGATTCTAAATCAGTAACTAATTCATCAGGATTATTAATTAATACAGGAGTTGTTTCTATTGTACATCCGCTTGCATCTGTAACATTAATTGTATAGTTACCAGGTGCTAAATTGAAAAATGTTTTAGTATTGTTTATTACATTGGTTGTTGTTTCATTTGAAGCACCACCATTATCTAAATCTATAATTTCATATGTATAAGGAGATATACCAGAAGTAACTGTAATTTCTATAGTTCCTGTACCATCATGGCAAGTAGGATCTGTTGGTACCGCATTATAAGTTAATGGAGTTGCAGGATTAACTGTAACAGTATCCATATATTCACAATGTGGGTCTGCTGCGTTATTATCCCATACATACACATCATATGTACCTGCATTTGCAGGTATTACTGTAAAAGTATTAGATGGGTTAAAATCTGCAGCAGTAACAGGAGTTGTAGTTGGCACAAAAGCATAAGCTAAATTACCATCTCCACCAGTTGCATTAACAGTAATACTACCATCTGCACACGAGCTAACGTGTACAACATCTATTGTAGCATTAATAACTGGATTTAAAACAACCGTTTCTTGTACGCCAACGCAACCATAGCCATCTTTAACGTCTATTGTGTAAGTACCGTTTGCTAAATTAGTAAAAGTATATGTTGTTGCAGTTGCTGGAGTTGGAGTAATCCAAGCACCACCGTTAATACTAAACTGGAAGTTTTCATTCCCAGGAATAGATGTAACATCTACTTGTATTTCTCCATCATTTGCACCAGAGTAACACGCTGTTGGCGTTACTGTAAAAGTTGGTACCTCTGGAGTAGTAACAGTTACTGCAGGTGTAATTGCATTAGTACATAAGTTATCATCCTGTACTCTTACAATATAATTTTCATTAGCTGCATTTGCAGGTACATCTGTAAATATTGCAGAAGTTTGATATGCTCTAAAAACAGTATAACTTGTTGTTACTGTATTGTATATTTCTAATTGATAGTTATAAGTTGGTGTACCACCATTTGCAACAGCAGTAATTGTAGCACCTGTATTATTACATGTAAATTCATCTGTTATAGATGCAGTAGCAGTAACTTCTGTTGGTTCAGTTAATTCTTGTGTTAACGGAATACTACATGCATTATCATCAACATCTCTAACTTCAATAGTATAGTTTTGTGCAGTTAAACCAGTTACGGTTTGCGAACTTGTAAAAGGGCCAAAATAAGTTGCACCACCATCTAAAGTATATTCAAATCCGCCAGCGCCAAAATTAGAAGCATTAATAACAAATTCACCATCATTACCTCCAAAACAAGAGATGTTTTTAGGGTTTGTAATGTTTGCTGTAAAAGCTTTACCTGCTTCAACTAAAACGTCAAAAGTTACAGAAGAAGAACAAACTTCTGGAAATTGAAACGCTTGTATATCATCTATAGCAATATCATTACCATCAACAACAGCAGAATTTGTACGTATAACAATATCTAGGTTTGTATTAGCACCAGGATTTAATGTTACTGTATAATTATGCCAATCATTAGCATTATTGTTTTTAGGAATATTACCTGTAGATACACTATTAATTACTGTACCACCAGCATCTACTAATTCTATTTCTATTGTTGGATCACCACCACTTTCACCGGTTCTTAATAAGTTGTATGCCCAAGTAGATATTGTAATATCTCTATTTGGTATAACCTCTATACCTCTTTTAGCATATACAATACCACCAACACCAGCTACACCACCAACGTTTATTGCTAAAAATCTTCCATTAGCATTACCTGTATGGTCGTTAGGACTTCTCCAAGTACTAAATGGTGAAGCTATTGCTTGTGTAACCGAGTATTCACCATCATTAATTCTTGTATGTACTCCTGGGTCACAAGGTCTTACTGTACCATCTTGCGGTTCATAACAGTATAAAGGATCTATTTGTGTTATTGATGTATTTGCACCAACGCCAAAATCTTCTGATAATAAATTACTTGGTGTAGGAGTTGCATTAGAAGTATAATCTACTCTAATTGTATGGTTACCAGCTGCTACATCTGTAAAAACATTACTTGTATTATCTGGAGTATTAAACCCACCATCTATAGAGTATATATAATCAAAATCTGTACTACTTGGTGTAACCGTAATTTCACCAAGACCTTCACAGTCATAAGAAATAGACGGAGCAAATGTAGGTGCTTCAGGAGCAGAGTCTACAGTTACTGTCATTTCAAATGTACATAAATTAGCATCTCTAATATATAATGTATGTGTACCTGGTAATAAGTTTGATATAGAATTTGTACTGTAATTAACACCACCATCAAAACTATATTCATATGCAGGGGTACCACCTTGTGCATTGGTAATTCTAACCTCAGCACCAGTTGTTGGGTTACACTCATATAAAGCTGTTACTGCTGCAGAAGCAGACAAAGTAAAAGGTTCTGTTATAGTATGCGTATCTGCTACGGTACATAAATTAGCATCTCTAACTACAATATTATAGCTATTTGCAGGTAAGTTATTAAATGTGTTTGTTGGTAGAAATGTTGCACCACCATCTATACTGTATTGGTAAGGAGCTTCTCCACCACCAGCAGTAATTGTTATTGTAGATTGTGCTTCACCACTACAAAGTATGTCTGTACTTGCAGTAGAAACAGTTAATATAGGATCTTGTGCAATATTTAAATTGTACATAGCCTCACAAAAAGTTCCTGTTCCATTATTATCACGTACATAAACGTCATAATCACCAGCACCAGTTGTTACAGTTCTAGGATTAGTATTAGTAAAGTCTGTTGCTGCAGGAGTATCTCCGTCTGCAACAATTGCAAATACATAATCTGTACCGCTACCACCTGCAGGAGTAATAGTTACTATTGCATCTGTACCACAAGCAGTAATATTATCTGCAGAAGCAGTTACTGTTAATTCTGGATTTACTGTAATAGAAGCCGTTCCTGTACAGTTATTACCGTCTATAACATCTATAGTATATGTTCCTGGATTTAAGCCAGAGAACACGTTATTTGTGCTGTAAGCACCACCATTTATTCTATATTGATAAGTACCATCTCCGCCAGCTGTAACATTTGCTGTAAGTTCTAGTCCTGCTGCAGCCGTAAAGCAATCGTTATTTGGAACAATTTCTAAAGTAGGAGCTACTGAAGCATCTAAATCAAAACTTGAAGTAACAATACAACCATTAGCATCTTCTACACTAACATTAAAAGTACCTGTTTGGTTTAAGTTATTAAACGTACCAGTACCATTAGTAAATGTAGTTGTAGCATCTGGGTATGTAATTGTAAAACTGTTACTACCCCAACCACCAGTAGCAGTTAATGTAACACTACCATCTGTAGTACATGTTGGTTGTGATTCTACAACATTTAACGCTAAAGCTGCTGTAGGAGCATTTATAATAACATCTGCGGTTGCAGTACAATTAGTTTCTGTATCTGTTACAGTAATTGTATATGTACCATTATCTAAATTATTTAAAGAAATAACAGCATCATTTACTGTAGTACCTGCTGGTACAGCTGTTGGTCCTGTTATGGTATAATTGTATGTAGAATTAAAACCAGATACTGTAAATTCTGCTTCACCATCTGTATCATCAAAACAAGAAATATTACTAACTAATTTTCCAGTTACCGATATTGGGTCTACTGGTCTAATTGTAAAGCTTTCTTCATATTCACATCCTTTGTCATCAGTTACTCTAAATGTATATGTGTCTGGATCTAAATTATTAAATGTTGCTGTGTTTCCTGTTGTGCTTGTAGCCGCTACTGCTGCCGGAGCAATAATTTGAAAAACATAAGGAGCATTACCATTTGCAACTGTTACTGTAACATTTGATGTTTGTGTAGGACAGTTAGGAGCAGTTGCTGTAAAGTCTAAATCTGTAGGCGGATTTAATGCATCTATAACAATTTCATTAGTAACAAACGTACATAAATTAGCATCTCTAATAGTAATAGTATAACTACCATTAGTTAGGTTTGCAAATGTGTCTGCACCTACTCCAGTATTAAAGTTAACACCATCTATACTATATGCATAAGGAGCAGCACCACCAGTTACATTTTGTGCCTGTATTGTTGCTTCTTGTAAACATGTATAATCATCAACTAAAACAGCATCACCCGTTACACCATCTACTTGGCCACCTATTGTAAAGGGTTCATCAAAATCACAAGATGTGCCACCAATAGTTTGTGTAATTGTTAGTACATAATTTCCTTGTGGTAATGATGTAAAGTTTCCAGAATTGTTAATGCTTGTTGTTGTACCATCTGGATACAATAAGCTGTAAGATAAAGTATATCCGTTACTATTTGTAACGTTTATGTTATACGTACCATCTTCTGCACCAAAACATTTTTCGTCTTCTATAATTGGTGTGTAAACTATTGCAGGTGCAATATCTACAGTAGCCTCATTTGTAATTATATAACAATTGTTACTACCAACAACTATAAATTCATAAGTACCAGCATCTGCATCACTAAAGTAAAAGTCTTCTGTTGTTTGGTATGCACTTGCAGGAATATCGCTTATAGAAAAAGGAGCAGAATATAAATCTACACCATCTTTACTCCATATTGCATAGCTGTATGATGGATTAGCAACACCACCAGTAGCATTTACAGAGATAATACCATCTGTACAGTCTATAGATTTTGTTGTTAAAGCTGTACCTGCTAAATCAGATACATCGTTTATAGTTACTTCTCTAGTTAATGTACAACCATCATCAGTTCTTACAGTAACGTCATAAACACCATCGTTTAGATCTGTAAAAGTATAGTCATTATCATTAGTAGGTCCAAAAGTGTCTACCTCTATTCCTCCTTGAGATATAGAAAAATAGTACTGCGGTTCTACATCTTCAGCAGAAATTCTAATTTCTCCTAAGCCGTTACAATCAGTATCTTTTGTTGTAATGTTTACAACATAATCTCTTCTTAAAACACCTATATCTTCCAATCTAAAAACACAACCATCTACAACACCTTGCTGACGCATTTCTATTGTGTATGCTCCGTTATTTGTTATAGGAAAAACAGGACCATTATTAGCACTGTAAGGAACAAGAATAGTACCTGTTGCTGCATCTAATAATTGGAAATCGTAATTTGCAGGTACATTGGTAACACTAATGCTGCCATCTGTAGTACAAATAATATCTTTTACTGTTGCTCTAGGATCTAAATCGTTTTTAAACACGTTAAAATAGAACCTTGTAAAACAACCATTTAAATAGTTAATTACTACTCTATATTGTCCTTCATCTTCTGCATTAAAAGTTTGGCCTGTTGCTACTTGGCTCCAAGTACATGTACCATTTTTGTTTGCACAATCTTCTACAGAAGCTGTACAACTACCTTCGTCTAATTTTTCCCATTGTATGCTTGTAGCATCAGGAATGTTAATATTTATAGGTTCTATATCATTTAAACCACATAAAAATATTTTTGGTAACGGGTCACCATCAATAGGACAAGTAGTTACTTCACCATCAACTGTGTTAGAAGTATCGTTTATTAAATCTATTATTGGGTTTGTTTGTGTTGTTCCAAAGCGTGTTACAGTTATAATTTCTTGAAAACCTTTACAAGGATCTGCAATTATTTTATCAACTATATAAACACCTATGTCATCTACAACCAATGTACTTAAATCACCATCTGGGTTACCATCATTAATAACAGTATCTCCACCGTCTATAACACCGTTTCCGTTTTCATCTTTGTACCAAACATAATCATCAAAACCATCACCTGAGTCTAATATAGCATCTGCGCCACAAATTTCTACATTTCTACTATAGTCACAGCTTTCTAAATCATCTAATAAAAAGTTTGTTGCACCAGGAGTTGTAAATCCACAAGTATCAAAATCTGTAACACTAGGGTCATCTGTTATTTCATTATCATTTATAACACCTCTGTACGTAGAGTATGCTAAGTTTTGTATTAGATCTGAACAAGCATCTATAAAATCAAAACAATTTTCTGCTACTCGTACACGCATACGTATAGTTTCTAATGGTCCGCCTTGTACTACTAAGTTATTTGGGATAGAAAAAATAACCTCTCTAGTTGCTGGGTCATATGTGTATGTAACACCAGTTGGCATTGTAATGTTAGTCTCATCTAAGGTTACGTTTACAGGTAAAACATCTTTAATTGTATACCTGTCACCATCATCATTACCAACATTTTGGAATGATAAAACATAGTCTAAAACTTGACCTAAATTTACGCCTTGACCAGTAATATCTGTACCACCAATGTCCTCTACCCTTTTGGCTAAGTGCATTTGTGGTTCTATAATTTCTACATCAAAAGATGTAAAGAAAATGTCGTACTTATCTTGTGCAGAGCTGGCTCTTAATATAGCACTTGTTTCATCATTAGGGATGGTAGACCAACCTGTATTAGGTATTGTAAAAAGGTCTGCATCCCAACCTAATGTATTTATACTATTGGGGTTACGAGTAGTTACGATATTGTTTTCAAAAGTGACATTACTGTCAAAAAAGTTATTTGTTTTATTAGGATTAGTTCCAAACCTGTTTGTACCCAAAGGAGTATAAGTAGGTCTTCCACTTGCTTTAATAGATAAACCATCTCCTCCTAAACTATTATCTCCTTCTAATGTGCTAACCCCTAACCTTGCATTTACAGGGAAAGGCGCTGGTAATGTTGTAAATCCTGAAACAGGAATATCTACAGACTCTCCGGATTTAATACCTGCATAACCATCAAAAGTAGTAATATATTTACCTGGATATGTTGGGTTTTCATAAACAACAACCATTGTCCATCCACCAGAATATCCACCAGAACCAGCTGGAGCGTCTCCAAGGCTAGCTCTTATATTTGCTACAGTATATTCACCATTAGGGTCTGTTAAACCTGCTACTATTGATGTGATGTCTTTATAACTTGCATAAGGACTATAATATCCAAAATCTGAGTCTCCATAACCATCAAAAAGAATTTCGTCTGCAGAGATATCTACATAACTACCTCCTGGTGTTTTAAATTTTATATTTCCAATATTACTTCTATCAGGGTCTCCATAAACTGCAGACCAGTATAAACCAGCATACCTAACTCTAGAACAACTAGCGTCAGGTACTGTTAACTCTGCACTACTAGAGCTAAATGTAGATGGGTCACCATCTATATCTATGTATTGCATTGTCCAATTATCATTAGCCGTGGAGCTACTTCCTGTTTGGTTATATGGATCGTTTGCTACTTTTGGATCTGACACATATGTATAACCAGACCACCAATTACCTACCCAATAACCTTCATCACCTTCACGGTTTACAATGTTATTGGCTACAATAGTTAAGTCTCCGCGGATACTATTATCATACCTTGGTTCAAAATTGTTTTTAACTTGACTAAATCCTAAATGGGATATAGCTAAAACAATAATTATTAAAAATGATTTTAAAAACTTATTCATTAGGTTGAACGTTTTTAGTGTTTGTTGGTGAGTAATTAATTTGAGTTGAGTTGTCATTCTTTATACTGTCATTGAATTTTACAGTATACTTATCGGTATTTTTTGTGTTTGCCAATGCTATACATGTAAGCAATAGTGCACAAAAAAGTATTATTTTAGAGAATATCTTATCCATTACGCTATGTTGTTTTGAGTTACTCTCATAATCCACATGCGATCTTGGTAAGAGCTATTAATATTAGAATAGTAAGACAGTAAAGCATTGTTCCAAGTACCGTGCTTTTTTAAGTATACATACCTGTAGTTGTTTTCTGGGTTTATAAAATAGCTAGCATGTAAGCCTTGCTTATTTAATAACCTTACAAAATTGTTTGCGTTTTTAGCACTTGCAAATACGTTAGCAATAATGTAATAACCAGAATCTACACCGTTGAATTTTACAACTTGTGGCGTTGGAAAAGCACCTGCAACATTGTCTTTTTGTACAGGATTTCTAAACTTAGGATTGTCATTACTGTACTTATCCCTTGTTAATGTTTTAGTTTTATCTTGCGTTGTACCCGCATAAGCAGTATTGTTATATCTACTATCTGTATTGGTACCATTATCTACATTCATTATCCACATATCATAACTATATGCGCCATTAAGTTGCGAGTTATGTGCTGCTTCTGCTTCTTTCCAAGTATCATATCTTTCTAGGTACACATACTTAAGTCCTGTTTTTGGATCTTTAATATAGTCTGCAGATAGTCCGTTGTCTTCTAAATCTTTTATAAATTTATTTAAGTAACCTTGACCCTTGTAAACATTAGCAATTACGTAGTAACCCTCTTCTACACCATCTAAGTTTTTAAACTTTCTTCTTTTTATTGATGAAGCCGTTTTTTTAACAGCAGTAGAAGTAGTATTGTTAGCAATTGCACTATTTGTGGTAGTTGCATCTTTAACAACAGCTGAATTTTTTACAGCAGTGTCAGGATTATTGTTAACTGTATTTTGGTAACCAGAAGTTGAGGTATTAGGTGTAACAACATCAGTTGCATCTTTTACTATACCATTTGGTTTATTATTTGAGTTTTCTGCAACTGCATTATCATCATTATTAATGAAATACATTTTTTTAGCCTTTTCTTCTAAGTCAGGCCTTGTACCTTTAGTTTCACTACGTACCATACGTAACACTCTTTCAAACCTTGTTTCTAGATCTCTTTGTCTGTTTACTTCTAAAGAATCTTGTCTATACATTAGCTCTGCCAATACCTGATCGTTTTCTGCTAATCGATTTTTAAGTTCTTCAAATTTTTCAGATTCTAATTCTTCCTCTAGGTTTGTATCTTCTTCATTAAAAGCTAATTCATCATCACTATCATCTTCTAACATTACTCTATCTTCAGTTAAATTAGGAGTAAAAGAATATGCTACAGATATTTCATGAGTAACACCAAAGTTATCTAGATCTCCAGAGATACCTTTTTCCATAGTATACCCTAACGATAATCTTTTGTTTAGATTAAAACCTAAACCTGCAGCGGCACCATAATGGTCATCATAACCAACTTGGGCCCATCCAAGTTTAGGTAAATCTAATATTAGGCTACCTCCAAGTACAATATCTTCTTGACCAGCTTTACGTACTCTAGCCAAAGGCATTAATCTACCTTGTTCTAAAATACCAGATGTTTTATCAAATTGATGTGTGTACTGTAAGTGACCAGAGAATGTTTTATCTGCAAATTCTGTTATAGATTCGCTTGTTTTAAGATTGTAATCAAATAAGTTTTCTGCATATAAACCAATATCAAATTTGTCATAAGACAAGTTAACACCAGGCTGAAACTGTAATAAATTGTCTCTTTGACCTGTTAAAAACGGATCGTCTGGATCGGCAGCATTTACTCTGCTTTTATCTAAACCACTTGCGTAGTATGACATATTAGCACCAAAAGTAAAATTACTTTTATCACTAAGTTTTACACCATAAGCATAGTTGGCTAATACACCATAGTTTGTTAAGGTACCAGCAGTTTGCTGGTATATACTTAGACCTAAACCTGTACGATCGTTAACACGACCACTATAACTTAAAAAGTAATTTTGATTATTATCTGTAAACTGTACCGATTGGTTTCTATGTAATAAGTTTATGTACGACTTGTCTTCCCTTACCGTTGAAAACGTAGGGTTTATTAAGAACCTATTGTATTTTAAAAGGTTCTGCGATGGAACATCGTATGATAGGTATGGATTAACCTCTTGGGCACTAACATTGGTTAGCACCATCACTAATAATAGACAGTATATGTACTTAAACTTAAACATTTTATGATTATCTTATGATTGTTATAGTCCCTTGTTTTTGACCACCTTTGTCATCAAGAATCTTATAATAAAAAACCATATTTTGCTTAGGGAAACTCATAGTTGAAGTTGGCCAATTGTTCTTGTAGCCTTTTTCATTTAAAATTTCTTCACCGTTACTATTGTAAATAATAACAGTTGCATTGGGGTTATTAGAATAAGAATTTGGTAGTATCCATAGGTCATTTTTACCATCACCGTTTGGAGTAACTACATTAGGAACATTAAAAGTATCTTTGTATGAGACTGTAAATTGTTTTATAACTTCACAGTCGTCTATTTTTGCTATAAGCATGTAAGTACCTTCTGCTGTTAAACTAACAGTTGCACTTGTGCTTAATTCTACATTAGCTGCATCTAACCACTGGTAACTTGTACCACCGCTTGCAGATATTGTTTTAGTTTGTCCTTCTACAAGAATAACTGGATCACTGCTGTCTAGTGTAATTAAATCTTCATTTAATGGAGAAATAACAACTTCGTTAGAACGTAACGGACAGCCATTTTTTAGTACTTCTAGAACAAAAGTTCCTGTTTCTGTACTATTTAAAGTTTCATCTGTAGTATTAAAGCTAACACCATCTTTATACCAAGTAAATGTTTCACCTGCTAAAGTTGTTGTAGTACTTATAACTACCGGGTTGCTTGGGTTACAAAAAGTAGTACTACTTGCTGCAATTGTAACTGTTTCTGACGTTAATAATACTACACCTAATGTATTAGAGTCTATAGCACTATAACCACTAATACTAGCGTTTAATGTGTAATCTCCGTTAGTTGTAATATCAGATAAAGAAATTGAGTTACTTGTTTCACCAGAAACAGCTACACTATTCTTTTTCCATTGGTATGTAAATTCATTTTTTAAATCTGCTGTAACATCTGTTTTTGTACCATCTGCTGCAACAGCTTCAATTGTTTTTACATCTAATGTTGTTGTTGTGTTTTGGCAGTCTGTGTAAGCAGCTGTATAATCTATTTCTATGTTAAAAGAAGCTGGACTTACTACTGTTGTTTTGTCAGAATCTATAGTAAATGGGCAACTACCTCCATTGTCTGTAATACGTGCAAAATATTCTCCTGCACTATTAACTACTAGCGTATTTGTTGTTTCACCGCTAATTACTGTACCGTCTTTGTACCAAGCATAAGTAACAGCACTACTGCTACTAGTTACTTGTAATGTTTTTGTTTTAGTTGGTAAAATAACAAGGTTAGCCTCATTATCTCTAGTTAAAGTAACATTAGATGCTGTAGTAATAGAAACTGTTGCAGAGCGCTCTAAACAAGCTCCTGTACCACTAATTTCTACTGCATAGTTACCTTCAAAGCCTGCAGATGAACCATCTACTGTATATGTGTGGTTATCTACGGTTGGGCTAGTAATAGCAACATCGTCTTTATACCAAACATACGTTAATCCTTGTCCAGATATATTTGCTGTTAGTGTTTCTGTTTCTGTAGAGCAAAGGCTTGTTTTACTTGGTGTATTTAATGCTACACCTAAGCTTGTACCTGTTGTAACCTCTATAATGTTAGAGTCTGTACTTGCAGAACCAGAACAAATTGTTCCATAATCTATTTGTACAGAATACATACCTGCTTGTGTTGTTGTTAAAGAAGGTCCTTTTTCTGATAATAATGTACCGCTTCTATACCAGTTGTATAAATAAGTACTGGCGTTTGGTACATTATGTGGAGCCATAGTTATTGCTGTCCCGTCGCAAACTTCTATTGTTCCGCCAGATGGTATGTTGCCATTTCCATCTTGACTCATTAATATTGGCGAGTTAAAGTCTACATAGTACATAGAATAAGGCCCTGCTGACGGACTCACTTTTTCTGGACTTGTACTTTTTACTCGTATTTTGTAGTTCTCACCTCTAGTATCTGTAGGTAAGGCAAACTGAATGTTAAAATCATAATTAGCATTCTTATCATCTAATGTAGCAAGTGCTACAGGGCTACCAAAGTTACCGTTGGCATCAGATAATTCTAAAATAAATTTGTTGTCGCTGTTTACAGCTGGGGCATTAATCCAGGTAAAATTTACCCAGTAAGAGTTAAATCCGGAAGACGCACAAGCGGCAGTCCATCCGCTAGAACCACCACCGCTTGGGTCGGCAATGGGCTCTGGAGCATTTAAAATTTGGGCAGTTGTTGTTACCGAAAAGGTAAATAACAATAAAAGTACCAAAAGAGATGTAGTAGGTGTTGTTCTCATGACATGATTTTTTTTGTAACTATTTTATTGTCTGGGGACATAGTTAGTTAGATTAAACGTTTAAAATTTTTGCAAACATTTTAACGCGTGTGCGAAATTTGCTTTAACAAATATGGTTGTTTATAACTTGTTCATAAATTTATTGTTGTAGTAGTATTTAAATCTGTTGTGAAAATGACATTATTGTATGGTGACCGAATTTTTAACCGCCATAATTAATCTTATTTTGTACCTTTACTGCTTAATTTTATCCTATGAATGAAGGCGAAAAATCATTAAATTTTATAGAGCACATTATCGAGGAAGACCTGAAAAACGGTTTCTCAAAAGAGAATTTACGTTTTCGTTTTCCACCAGAACCTAATGGGTACTTACATATAGGACACGCAAGTTCTATTTGTTTAAATTTTGGTCTTGGTTTGCGTTATAATGCACCTGTAAATCTGCGTTTTGACGATACAAACCCAGCTAAAGAAGAACAAGAATATGTAGACGCAATTAAGAAAGATGTTACCTGGTTAGGCTTTAAATGGGAGCAGGAGTGCTTTGCATCAGATTATTTTCAGAAGTTGTATGATTGGGCAATTTTTCTTATAAAGCAAAATAAAGCATATGTAGACAGTCAGTCTTCTGATGCTATGGCTCAACAAAAGGGAACACCTACAACTCCTGGTGTTGCTAGTCCTTTTAGAGACAGGTCTGTAGAAGAAAACTTAGACCTTTTTAACCGTATGAAAAATGGCGAGTTTAAAGAAGGAGAACACGTTTTGCGTGCTAAAATAGATATGAGTTCTTCTAATATGCTAATGAGAGACCCTCTTATGTACCGTATTTTACATAAAGCGCATCACAGGACTAATACAGATTGGTGTATTTATCCTATGTATGATTGGACTCATGGAGAAAGTGATTATTTAGAGCAAGTTTCTCACTCTTTTTGTACACTAGAATTTGCTATGCATAGAGAGTTATATGACTGGTTTTTAGACCAAGTTTATGATGCTGAAAAAACAAGACCTAAACAAAGAGAATTTGCCAGACGTAACTTAAGTCATACCATAGTTAGTAAAAGAAAATTACTAAAACTGGTAGAAGAAGGAGTTGTAAAATCTTGGGATGACCCACGTATGCCTACTATTTCTGGGATGCGAAGAAGAGGGTATACACCAGAATCTATCCGTAATTTTGTAGATACTATAGGTATTGCAAAAAGGGATAACCTTATAGATGTGTCTTTATTAGAGTTTCATGTACGTGAGCACTTAAATAAAATTACAACTAGAGTTATGGGTGTTTTAGATCCTGTAAAAGTGGTCATTACCAATTATCCAGAAGGACAAGAAGAGTGGTTAGACATAGAAAATAATCCTGAGGATGCTGATTCTGGCAGTAGAAAAATACCTTTTTCTAGAGAAATTTATATTGAAAAAGAGGACTTTAGAGAAGAAGCTAACAAAAAATTCTTTAGACTAAAACTTGGTAAAGAGGTACGTTTAAAGGGAGCTTACATAATAAAGGCAGAATCTTGCACAAAAGATACCGATGGGAATATTACTGAAATTCAATGTACGTATGATACTTTAAGTAAAAGTGGAAGTGGCACTGAAGAAAGTTTACGTAAAGTAAAAGGAACATTACATTGGGTTTCTGTAAAACACGCAATAGAATCTGAAGTTAGATTGTATGATAGGTTATTTACAGATGAAAGTCCAGATACTCATAAAGAAAAAGATTTTATGGAATTTGTAAATCCTAATGCTTTACAAGTAATTAAAGGATTTGTAGAACCAAGTTTAAAAGAAGCAAAAATTGGTGACCGTTTTCAATTTCAGAGAATAGGTTATTTTAATATTGATACAGATAGTACTCAAGAAAATTTAGTTTTTAATAAAACAGTTGGTTTAAGAGATTCTTGGGCAAAAATTGCAGAAAAGAAGTAGTATAAGTTTTACTGATACTAATTTAAAACTAATTGGTATTTTCTATTAAAAACGACTTGTTTTAAGTGGTTTTAATGGACTTTTAAAAAGACTTAAACTATTTGTATGACTTGCTTATTAAAGTTTTAAAATTGATATTTAAAATGATTTTTAGCCTTTGAGGAGGTCATTTTTTATAAGTTTTGCTTTAACAAACAATATTTAGCATTGTAACATAAAAAAATCCGATAGAAATATAATTTTCTATCGGATTTTCTGATTTAAGAGTCTTGCTTAAAAATTAATCTTTTTTAGGTTGATCTAATTTTTTAGGCTTAGGATTATTGTTTGCTTTTTTCATATTTTCACCAATCATATTACTTGCTGTAAATGATGCAACCATATCATTTAACATTTGGCTACCAGCTTGTGGTGAGTTTGGTAATAGTATTAAATTACTATTTGTTTCTTGTCCTATAGATTGTAAAGTATCATAATGTTGAGTAACAACAATTAGGGCAGAAGCTTCTTGAGAATTTATGCCAACTTTATTTAATACTTCTACAGATTCTTCTAATCCACGAGCAATTTCTCTACGTTGGTCTGCAATACCTTGACCTTGTAAACGCTTACTTTCTGCTTCAGCTTTTGCTTTTTCTACAATTAAAATACGTGCAGCATCACCTTCATATTGTGCAGCAGTTTTTTCTCTGTCTGCAGCATTAATACGGTTCATCGCAATTTTTACTTGCGGATCCGGATCAATATCAGTTACTAAGGTTCTAATTATATCAAAACCATAATCCATCATTGCATCATTCAATTCAGCTTTTACAGCCAATGCAATATCATCTTTTTTAACAAAAACGTCATCTAATTTCATTTTTGGAACTTCAGCACGTACAACATCAAATACATAAGATGTTATTTGGTCATGAGGATAATCTAATTTATAAAATGCATCATACACTTTATCTTTTATTACTTTGTATTGTACAGAAACTTTTAATTTCACAAATACATCGTCTAAAGTTTTTGTTTCAATAATTACATCTAACTGCTGAATTTTTAAACTTAGTCTTCCTGCTATTCTTTGTATAAATGGTATTTTAAAGTGTAGACCAGATTGTCTAATACTACTAAATTTACCAAATGTTTCAATAATAGCAGCACTTTGTTGTTTAACAGAGAAAGCTGCAGAAAAAATAACAAATACCAAAAATACGATCATTGGTATGTATAAATAATCTCCCATAATTTTTTTAAGTTTTAGGTTTATGTTTTAAATGTACAAATACTGCACATATATATGTAGATAAAATAGGGGATATGTTACATTTTTATAAAAAAAAAAGCTACAAACGCATAATTACGTTTGTAGCTTTTAGTAAATGTTATGTAGATTATGCTAATTTTTCAATAGCATTTTTTATTCTTTTAATAGTTTCTTCTTTACCTAACATCTCAATAATATCAAATACGTGTGGCCCTTTCATGTCACCAACCAATACCAATCTAAAAGGAGGCATTACTTTACCAAAAGATAATTCCATATCTGTAATCCATTGTTTTACAATAGTTTCCGTATTGTTAGAGCTAAAATCTGTTATTGATTCCAAAACAGATACCAATTGGTTTAAAATATCTGGAGTACCTTCTTTCCATTGTTTTTTAACTCCTTTTTCTGCATATTCTGTTGGAGCAATGTAAAAGTAATCTGCTAAATCCCATATGTCATTTACAAAAGTTGCTCTCTCTTTTAGTAAATCTACCAAACGCTCAACAGTTTCTTGTTTTGCTAATGGGTGAGTTTCTTGTACATGACTTAAAATGGTAGGCATTAATAATGTTGCAATTTCTGCATTATCTTTTGCTTGTAAATACTGTGTATTATACCATTTGGTTTTATCTGGATCAAAACGAGCTCCAGACTTATTTACACGCTCTAAAGAAAACTCTTTTATAAGTTCTTCTAAACTAAATATTTCTTGTTCAGTTCCTGGATTCCAACCTAGTAGAGCTAAAAAGTTTACAACTGCTTCCGGAAAATATCCTTCTTCTTTATAACCAGTAGACTCGTTCCAAGATAGTGGAAACACGGGAAAACCTAGCTTTTCACCATCACGCTTACTTAATTTTCCTTTACCAACAGGTTTCATAATTAATGGTAAATGAGCAAATTCTGGAGCTTGCCAACCAAATGCATCATACAATTGTTTGTGTAATGCTAAAGATGGTAGCCATTCTTCACCACGTATTACATGAGAAATTTCCATTAAATGATCATCTACAATATTTGCTAAATGGTATGTTGGCATACCATCACTTTTATAAAGTACTTTATCATCTAACACATTAGTATCTATATGCATAGTGCCACGTATGCTATCTTTTAATTCTAATTTCTCATTTTCAGGAGTCTTAAAACGTATTACAAAAGCCTCATTATTAGCTAGTTTAGCTTCTACTTCTTCTTTAGTTAATGCTAAAGAGTTATTTAATTTTAACCTATTATGCCAGTTGTAAATAAAAGTTTTACCCTCTGCTTCATGGTTTTTTCTATGTTCATCTAAACTCTCAGAACTATCAAAAGCATAGTATGCATTACCATTTTCAATTAATTTATCTGCATATTCTTTATATAAATGCTTACGTTCACTCTGTTTGTAAGGTCCAAATTTACCTTCTTTACCAGGACCTTCATCAAAGCCAATTCCACACCAATTTAAACTGTCAACTATGTACTGTTCAGCACCTTCTACAAAACGATTTTGATCTGTGTCTTCTATACGTAGAATAAAATCACCACCATTTTTTTTAGCAAAAAGGTAGTTAAATAATGCGGTGCGCACACCACCAATATGTAAAGGTCCAGTAGGACTAGGAGCAAAACGTACTCTTACTTTAGAACTCATAATTTGTATTTATATGTACAAAGATACAGTTAGTTATTTGTCCTATTAAAGAGTTATACTCACTTTTTAACAATTTTTTTCTATCTTTTTCTTAAACTGTGGGTATCTTGGTATTAAATATTACACATTTTGAATAGTTTAGACCATATTTTACAAAAATTAAGGGCCTTTACTAAGAGGTATTATACCCAAAAATTACTAAAAGGAGTGCTTCTTTTTTTAAGTTTTGGATTACTTACTTTATTAGTAATACTGTGGCTTGAGTACCTTTTATGGTTTAATTCTACAGGTAGATTATTACTATTAATTGCGCTTTTGGGAGTAACTATTTACTTATTATATGCCTATATTTTAACACCCCTGTTTTATTTATTTCAACTTAAAAAGGGAATTACAAACAAAGATGCTTCCTTATTAATAGGTAAACATTTTCCTGAGGTAGGAGATAAGTTGTATAATTTATTAGATTTAGCAGAAGATACCAATTCATCAGAATTATTATTGGCAAGTATTGCGCAACGTTCGCAAAATTTAGATACTGTTCCTTTCGTTAGAGCAATAAATTTTAAAGAAAATTTCAAATACGCCAAGTATTTGGTAGTGCCTATTCTTATTTTACTGCTTGTATGGTTAAGTGGTAATTTAGGTTCTTTATTTGGTTCTTATGATAGAGTTGTTAACTATGAAATGGCTTTTGAAAAACCGGCACCCTTTTCTTTTAATTTGATTAATAATAAGTTAACCGTTTTAAAAGGTGAAAATTTAACACTAAAGCTTACTACTCAGGGTAAAATTAAACCAGAAAATGTAGCTATTGTTGTAGATGGTAAAGAACTTTTTTTACAAGAAAATAATGTCTTTTTTGAGTATGCTTTTGTTGCTCCGCAAAATAGTTCTTCTTTTTATTTTAAGGCTAATGATGTAACATCTCAACAGTATAGTTTACAAGTACTTAATGTTCCATTTTTAGAAGATTTTAAAATGGAATTGGTTTATCCTGCTTACACAAATAGAAAGTCCGAAACTATTAAAAGTACTGGAAACGCTACATTTCCTGAGGGTACAAAGGTTACTTGGAACATAAAAGGAGCACACATTAGTACTATTTCTTTAGGTTTAAAAGATACTATAATTGGTTTTAATAAAATTGATAATTCTTTTTCTTCTTCAAAAAGAGTTTATAATAGTACAGATTATATAATTAGTACATCTAACGGAAATGTTTCTAATTTTGAAAAATTAGGATATAAACTTACGGTAATAAAAGATGCTAATCCTATTATACAAGTTAATCAGGTTAAAGATACCCTGAATCCTAATATTTTATACTATTCTGGTACTGCTTCAGACGATTATAAACTGATGAGTATAAAATTAGTTTGTTATCCCGTAGATAAACAAGATAATAAACAAATTATTACTATAAGTACTCCAAAAAGTAATGTAAATCAGTTTTATTATACATTTCCTTCTGGGCTTAATTTAGAGCCTAATACTAATTATAGCTTTTATTTTTCTGCTACAGATAATGATGCTATTCATAATGGTAAAAGTACTAAAAGTCAAGTGTTTAATACTATATTATTAGATCAAGATGCTCTTAAAAATAATGATTTAGAACAGCAACAACAATTGTTAAACAATCTAGATAATTCGTTGGATAGTTTTAAAGAACAAAAAGAAAAATTACAGGAGCTTAATACCAAGCAAAAAGAGAAGGCTGCTTTAAATTATACCGAACAGTCTGAAGTTAAAGACTATTTGCAAAAGCAACAACAGCAAGAGCAGATGATGGAAAAGTTTAGCAAGCAGTTAAAAGAGAATTTGCAAAAGAGTAATACAGACGATAAACAAAATAAATTATTACAAGAAAGGCTACAACGTCAGGAGCAGGAAGCAAAAAAGAATCAAAAATTACTTGAAGAATTAAACAAAGTCGCCGATAAAATCAATAAAGAAGAGTTAACTAAACGCTTAGAAGAGCTTGGAAAAAGTCAAAAAAACAGTGAGCGTAACCTAGAACAGTTGTTAGAATTAACAAAAAAATACTATGTTACAGAGAAATTGGCGCAGTTAGGTCAAGATTTAGAGAAGCTTGCAGAGAAGCAAGAAGCACTTTCTGAACTTAAACAAGATCAAAATTCTGATATAAAAGATCAAGAAAATCTAAATAAAGCCTTTGAAGATTTAACAAAAGAACTTGTTGAACTAAAAAAGGACAATCAAAAATTACAAAAACCGCTAGATATTAAGGCTGATAAGAGTAAGCAAGATGATGTAAAACAAGATCAAAATGATGCTTTAGAGGAGTTAAATAAAGAACAGGGGAGTGATAATTCTTCTAAATCTGACAGTAAAGCCAGTAATAAAGCCGCTAAAAAACAGAAGTCTGCAGCAGATAAAATGAAACAAATGAGCAGTCAAATGCAGCAATCTTCATCTGGTGCTACTGGTGAATCTATTACTGAAGATGCAGAAATGTTGCGTCAAATTCTAGAAAATCTAGTTATTTTTTCTTTCAAACAAGAGCAATTATATGAAGATATAAGCTCTAGAGATACAGATGTTGCAAAGTTTTCTACCACAATTAAACGCCAAAAAGAGTTACGTACTTTGTTTGAGCACGTAGATGATAGTCTTTTTGCATTGTCTTTGCGTCAGGCCGAAATATCAGAAAAAGTAAATAAAGATATAACAGAAGTTTTTTATAATATAGATAAATCACTAGAGCAACTTGCAGAAAACAGGTCATATTTAGCTACTGCAAATCAAAAATATGTGCTCAATTCATCCAATAGTTTGGCAGATTTTCTTGCCAATTTGTTAGATAATATGAACCAGAGTATGAAATCTGGTGCCGGTCAAGGCCAAGGAAAAGGCAAAGGTTTTCAACTTCCAGATATTATTAAAGCACAAAACGACCTAAAAAATAAGATGGGTAAACAGGGAGATTCCAAGTCTTCTGAAGGGAAAAAACCTGGGGAAAGTGAAAAACCAGGTGGAGAAAATCCGGGTTCTGATGGAGAAAAAGGTAAATCTGGAGAAAAAGGTAAGGAAGGAGAAAGCGGTAAAGAAGGTGAAAAAGGTAAAAATGGAGAAGGAGGTAAGCAAGGATCTCAAGGTAAAAATGTTGAAAAAGGTTCTCAAAAAGGATCTGGTGGAACTGGTTTATCCGAGGGTGAATTAAAAGAAATCTTTGAGATTTATAAGCAGCAACAAAAAATTAGACAAGAATTAGAGCAGCAATTAAAGGATATGATTGCTAAAGAAGATAAGAATTTGGCTAAAAAACTGCTACAACAAATGGAAGATTTTGAAGATGATTTACTTGAAAATGGCATTACTAATAGAACAAAGTCTAAAGTAAATAACATACAACATCAGCTGTTGAAGCTAGAAAATGCAGCCTTAAAACAAGGAGAAAAAAGTACAAGAGAAGCTAATAAAGCAAAAAATAAGTTTAGTAATCCTATTACGACTAAGCCAGAAGCATTAGAGAATTATCGTAACGAAATAGAAATCTTAAATAGACAAGCACTACCTTTGCAGCAAATTTATCAAAATAAAGTGCAAAAATATTTTAAAACCAATGATTGATTTTCATTATGAAACAGGATTTAGTCTAAAAGATAATACCAAGTATATCGATTGGATTAATAGGATAATAGCTTCTGAAGAGCATTTAGTAGGTGATATTAATTACATTTTTTGTGATGATGCTTACCTGTTAAACATCAATCAGCAGTATTTAGATCACGATACGTATACAGATATTATTACGTTTGATTATACAGATGGGAAGGTAATTAGCTCAGATATTTACATTTCTGTAGAACGAGTTAAAGAAAATGCAGTAGATTTTAAGGTAGATTTTGATGTAGAAATGCTTAGAGTTATGGCTCACGGAGTGCTACATTTAGCCGGTTATAAGGATAAATCTACTGAAGAAGCGGCATTAATGAGGAGTAAAGAAGAAGAAAAAATTAAATTGTTCCACGTGGAACATTAAGATTATGTTTGATAAAGAATACGATGTTATTGTAGTTGGCGGTGGCCACGCAGGTGCAGAAGCAGCAGCTGCTGCGGCTAATTTGGGTTCTAAAACTTTGTTGGTTACAATGAACCTGCAAACCATAGGACAAATGTCTTGTAACCCTGCAATGGGAGGGATTGCAAAAGGGCAGATTGTTAGAGAAATTGACGCTTTAGGAGGGTATAGTGGTATCATTTCTGATAAATCTGCTATACAATTTAAGATGTTAAACAAGTCAAAAGGACCTGCAATGTGGAGTCCTAGGACGCAAAATGACCGTATGCGTTTTGCTGAAGAATGGCGTTTAGCTTTGGAAAGAACACCCAATTGTGACTTCTATCAGGAGATGGTTTCTGGCTTAATTATAGAAGGAGATAAGGTTTGTGGAGTAACAACTTCCTTAGGAATTGAGATAAGATCTAAGGCTGTTGTACTAACAAATGGTACGTTCTTAAACGGGTTAATTCACATAGGAGAACGCCAATTAGGTGGTGGTAGAGCAGGTGAAAAAGCCGCTACTGGTATCACAGAACAACTGGTAGATTTAGGGTTTGAAAGTGGTAGAATGAAGACAGGGACACCACCTAGAGTAGATGGTAGATCACTAGATTATTCTAAGATGATAGTGCAGCCAGGTGATGCAATTCCAGAGAAATTTAGCTATACAAATACCAATGTATTGGCTTATCAAAGAGATTGTCATATGACGCATACAAGTACTTTAGTGCACGATTTATTGCGTGAAGGCTTTGATAGATCACCTATGTTTAACGGTAGAATTAAGAGTTTAGGACCGCGTTATTGTCCGTCTATTGAGGATAAAATTAATAGGTTTGCAGACAAAGATAAGCACCAATTATTTGTAGAACCAGAGGGTTGGGATACGGTAGAAGTATACGTAAATGGCTTCTCAACTTCGCTACCAGAGGACGTGCAATTTAAAGCTTTACGCTCTGTTGTTGGCTTTGAAAATGTGAAGTTTTTTAGACCAGGTTATGCTATAGAATATGACTATTTTCCTCCTACACAATTAAAGCATACACTAGAAACTAAGCTTGTAAATAACCTATATTTTGCGGGTCAAATTAATGGTACAACTGGGTATGAAGAGGCAGCAAGTCAAGGCCTAATGGCAGGTATAAATGCGCACCAAAAAGTTAAAGAAAATGAGCCTTTAATACTGAATAGAGACGAGGCTTATATAGGTGTTTTAATAGACGATTTAATTACAAAAGGAACAGAGGAGCCATACAGAATGTTTACTTCTAGAGCAGAATATAGAACATTATTAAGGCAAGATAATGCCGATATTAGGCTTACTCCACTAGGTCATAAAATAGGTTTAGCATCAGATTCTAGACTAAAAAGGATGGAAGAAAAGCTTAAAAAATCTGATGCATTTGTAAACTTTTTTAGAGAAACAAGTGTTGTTCCAGAGGATATAAATCCTATTTTAGAGTCTGTAAATTCTGCTCCAGTTAAACAATCTCATAAGATGTTTAAGAGTTTTTCTAGGCCTAATGTTACTATGGATCATATGAAATCTTTGGATGCTGTTGCGCAATTTATTGAGCAAGAAAACATAGATAGAGAGGTGATGGAGCAGACCGAAATTCAGGTTAAATATGCAGGTTATATTGCCAAGGAAAAGAACAATGCAGATAAGCTGCAGCGATTAGAAAACATTAAAATTCCGGATAATTTTGACTATAGACAACTAAAGAGTTTGTCTTATGAAGCTAGAGAAAAGTTAGAGGCAATTAGACCAGTTACTATCTCGCAAGCCTCCAGAATTAGTGGGGTTTCGCCAAGTGATATAAGTGTGTTACTTGTGTTTATGGGAAGGTAATTTAAGTTTAAAGCACATAAGATTTACCCAATTGTTCCACGTGGAACAATTGGGTTTTTTGTTTTTAAATATATTCTAGTTTATGTTTTTTTATGGTTGTTATAACGGCAGAGTAGAGTTGTTTATTGTGTGCTTTTTTAAATGTAAAATGCGTTCGTTTTTTTGCTTTGCTAAAAGCTCTATTTTTATTTTTTATCACAACCTTTTATTTTGTTTTTAATATGCTTTTAAGTATATGATGTTTTCCCTTTTTTTTATGATGGATTGAAAATTATCTCGCATAAGATTTCTGTTTTTTAAATCTTTAATCTAATAATTTCTTTGCTCTCTTGGTTCAGATTTATTTTTATCCTTTTTAGATTTTTGTTTTTGGTAATTTATTTTTTAAAGTTGATTTTACATTTTTGTTTGAATTTTTTTCTTCACTACTTTTTGTATTTAGATTTTATTTCTCTCTTTATTTTGAGTTTGTTTTTTCAACTATTTTCTATCTAAATTTCACACACATTTTTATCTCGTTTTTTTATTTTTTTTCCTCTTCTTTTTTTGCGTTGATATTCTTCTTTTTTTTATTCAAATTACACTTTCATTTTGAGCTTTATTTTTGATTTAAAATTCTGTTTTTTTTATCGCTTTTTGTTTTTTATTTTTTTTCATTTCTGTTCATTTTTTAAATGATTTTATTTTTAATTTTTATTCTATTTCAGTTTTCCTTTTTCTTTTTTTTTGATGCTTTTTTTATTTTAGTTTTTATTCGTTTTTAACTTTTTTAAGATAAAATTTTCAGCTTCTTTAATTTTTGTTTTTATACTTTTTTGGATGTCGTCATTTTTCCTTTTTTCTAATTTTTTAATAGTAATTTTTATTTTAATTTTTTGCTTTCTAAAATTTAGAACCTCATTTTGAAATTCATTTTTTTTCAAGTTTTTTAATTTTATAGTTTTTTAATTTTTTTGCTTGAGTTATTTTTTTCATCAACCCAATAAAGTAAAAAAGTGAGAGTGTTTTTTTAAAGAAATTAGAATGGAGTAGTGCTCAAAAAATTTGGTTTTATTTTGATTTGCTGTTTTCTATTATTTAAGTTTTCCAACTTTCAACTTCTGGTTCAATTTTTGTTACTGATAAAAAAGCATTCAAATCAAAAAACATAAAAATGAAAAATTTATTTCTAGTAGTTATTTTAGCTTTTTTGCAATCTTGTATTCCGTTGCGTGTTTCTCCCAATATTGAAGATTATAAAATTGCTAAAGGAAAAAATTTTAAAAGAGGATTAACCAAGCACCAAGTTTTTATTTTTGAAGATCCAAAAGATGAAAGTGAGTTTTATAATTATGTGGATGTAAAATATCAATTATACAATACTGATGTTTTTTACAATGTTCCTTTTTTTATAAATGATGTGCCATATTACTTTTCGTTTTATGAAGTGGAAAAGAAAGATAAGAGCATAGACTTATTTACGCCCACTTTAGGAGTTTTAGCAAATAGAGCTATAGGTTCTAATGATAATCCTTCTGATCTTTTTAATGAGCAACCTCGCATACGTATAGATGGTAATTATTTTATAGCTATAAATGTTACTGATGACGATGGAAAAGATTGCTTGGATGAAAATTCACTTTCACGTCCTTTAGTTTTAAACTATCTTCGTGCATTAAAGAAAGAATATTTAGCTACGCACAATTACAATGAACTTTTATTTAAAAACTAAAGACCATTCTGTAACACAAGAAAATTTTACATTAAACTATAATGAAGATTTAGATATGTTGGTTACAGAACCGCAACCAAAAAATTTAGATGTTTATTATGAGAGTGAAGATTACATTTCTCATACAGACGCAAAAGAAACTGTTGTAGACAAAATGTACCAAACTGTAAAAAATTATAGTTTGCAAAAAAAGATTCAGTTAATTACATATTACACCAAAGGAGAAAAATCTGTTTTGGATGTTGGTGCGGGTACCGGAGACTTTTTAATTACGGCACAAAATAATAAATGGACTTGTGCCGGAGTTGAGCCAAACGAATCTGCAAGAAAAAAAGCTGCAGAAAAAGGTTTGAATTTGTTTAGCAGTTTAGAAACACTACCAGAAAAAAAATACAACGTAATTACACTTTGGCACGTTTTAGAACATTTGCCAAATTTAGACGAACAAATAAAAATGCTAAAATCTAAATTAGCAGAAGATGGTACTTTAATAATTGCAGTTCCAAATTTTAAAAGTTACGACGCAAAACATTATAAAGAGTTTTGGGCTGCTTTTGATGTACCAAGACATTTATGGCATTTTTCTAGAACTGCTATAAAAAAGATTTTTGCAAAGCACAATATGAAACTTATAAAAACGAAGCCAATGTTGTTTGATGCTTTTTATGTTTCGCTATTATCTGAAAAATACAAAACAGGAAAGCAAAATATGTTTACCGCTTTTTACAGAGGTTTGCGTTCTAATTTATCTGCAATGAGAACCAACGAACATTCTTCTGTTATTTATGTTCTTAAAAAGGACTAAAACGCATTTTAAAGCCATTTAAGAGGGGTTTATTACTTAGAACAAGTACTAAGTCCTTTTTTTTGTTTTAATCCACTAGAATTAATGCTAAAATCCACTTTTTAATAGTTTTGGATTATGTAATTTATAAATTATTATAGATTTTACTTATTATAGTTTTTAATTATCAAAAATGTATTTTTACATAGTTTTTGTAAATAACTTGTAAATCTCAAGATTCTTTAAAAAAAGATCAAATTTTAATTTTAATGAATTTTAAAACTAACATCGGTTTTTCTTTCAGATTCAAAAACTTTTCTATTTTTGCTCAACTTAAATTTTGACTTTCCGTCGGTTCGGAAGTTTTATATTAAAAACCTAGAAATGAAAAAAATTATTTTTGCACTTGCATTCATCGGTTTAGTAGGATGCCAACAAAGTAAAATGGGTTACGTAGATAACGTAAAACTAATGAACGATTATCAAGAGAAAGTAGACTTAGAAGCTAAGTTTAAAACTAAGATAGAAGCTTTTGGTAAAAAGAGAGATAGTGTACAGCAAGCTTTCCAGATGGAAGCACAAGCTTTTCAGGCTAAAGCACAAAAAATGGCTCAGGCTAAAGCACAAGAAGAGTATGGTATGCTACAGCAAAAAAGCCAGTTTATTGGTCAGCAATTGCAACAAGAAGAAAAACAACTACAAGTTAGCAGCCAAACGGAAATGGATAGCTTAGTTTCTAAAGTTAAAAAAGAAATTAAAGCTTACGGTAAAACAAACGGTTTCTCATACATTTTTGGTGGTGGAGACGGTGGTAGCGTTTTATACGGTACAGACGCAGATGACCTTACAGATGAGATTACTAAAATCTTAAACGATAATTACAAGAAATAATCTTGTTATTTACACATACAAAAAGCCTCAGCATAATGCTGAGGCTTTTTTTGTTTTAAGGCTTTTATAACTAATAGTATACCTGTGTTAAGTAAATTGTGTGTAAAAAGAATAAAACGCTCTTAAATGACTTTAAAATCAAAAATAGAGGCGTTAGAACTTATTATTAACCAAGTATTATTTAGTTTTACCCTTTAAACAATATTTATTTTCTGGTATATAACTGAATTTAAGTAAGACATTGCCTGTTATTTTTTTGGTGTGTTACGTATTTCCGTAATTTTTTAGTGCTATAAGTTATATATTTATGAGACAATTCTCTCCCCCGAGATTTATTTTTTATAAATAAAGTTTTATTATGGATGAAGACTGGATAATTATACTATTGACTAGTACTGTAGTTTCTACACTGGTCTCAGTAATGGCTAACTATTTTATTGAAAAACGCAAGTATAACCAAGAATATTGGAAAATAACAATTAATAAAAGGCTTGAAGTTTATGAGTCAATTGAAAAAATGTTGATTTACTTTCAGTCAAGTCACATGGTTGATGATAGACCCTGTCATCTAGCTTTTATCACAGCAGAATCACTTACAAATTTAAATTTAGAAATTACAAAGATAACTTGGAAAAGGAATTGGGTAAGTACAGAATTATATGTTCAGCTGAAAGTTTTAAACAGACTAATTTATTGTGCTGAGGAAAAAAGTGATACTGAGAAATATGGTGTGGAAAAATATAAAGAAATTCAGGCTATTAGAGATAGAATCTTGATAATCTTACAGGAGGATTATTTAAATATGCCAAAAGTTAGAAGGTTTTATAAGCTAAAGTTAAAAGAAGAAAAAAATACCGAGAAATTAGAAAAAGAAAAAAATGGAAAAAATCAGATACACTAAAAAAAAGGTACGTACTAACATTTTATTCTCATCCTTGTTTGTTGTTTATGCATTATACAAGTCGGTATATCTTACTATAAAAAGCGATTCTATAAAGTGGATTGGCTTTATTTTACTGATTATAGCTATTATTTGGTTTGTAAAAAGCATATTAAAATCTACCAATTATTGTTTGGTTCTAAAAAACGGTATTTTAAAAGAAGGAACAGTTTTTAGTAAAAAAATTGCTCTAAAAGATATTACATATATTAGAAAAACTGAAGAGCAATATATTTTAAAAACAGCCAATAAAGAGTTGGTTGTACACATAAATGAAGTAGAGGAGGAATCGCTTAAAAACTTAGATAACGTATTGGCAAACCTAGATTTGCCAGTAGAAAAAAATCCTTTTGCTGTTAATTAATATTATTTTTTGAGTATTACCTGCTTTAGTACTTATGTATGGTTATCATTTTGTTAAATACTAATTGGTATTATTTTGTAGGATTAAATATTTATGAAAATATAAAACTCATAATTGGTTACATTCTTTGGGCTATTACTATTTATCTTTGGTCTTTAGGGGTAGTACGCTTATGGATGGGCGCTCAAGAAGTTGGCTCAACATTTTTAAAGCAATTAATGGCCTGGGGTTACGGTTTAACTTTAATGATAGATTCTGTTTTAATTGCAACTATATCTATAATTACTTTTATTTTATTAGATCTTTTTTACTTAAAAAAGAGGACAAACCAAACAAAGCCAATTATATTTAAACTAATCAGTGCTTTGGCTTTAACAATTGTTGTGGCTGTTCTTTTCCTAGGCGTTGAGTATTTTTTAGTACATACATAACAGTTTGATGATTTTTAATGAAAATAGAATACAAAATTTTTAACCTTTTCCTATTTGGAGCTTTGAGCGTTCCTTTTTTATTTTTTTCGTATTTACTTTTGAGATTAGAGTATAATGAGCACTTAGTTTTTGGTTATATTGAACAAGCAAAGATAATAGGTATAGAGACCAGCTTAGGGCCTAGTTCTGGTGAATATGGAACAAATATTAAGTTTAATTTAGAACTACTAAATAACAGTAGTAATCGCAAAAATTTCTCTATATATAGTTTAATGAACAATGCTTCTCCTTTTAAAAATGAGATGGAATTAGCGTTTTGTGGAGGAGCAAATATAGGAGATGTTGTAACCGTAAAATTGGTTAGCAATCACCAAGCAAAAATTTTGCGTTGGAAAGGAATAAAAATTAATTCTAAAACAAATTTTTGGAGTATTACAGGTAGGTGGTTTTTAATTTTAATACTTATTACTATTCCAACATATATTTATTATCGGTTATATAAAATGATAAAAATTAAGACCTTAAATTAAATATGGGTTGTTTTAAAGTTATTCTTGGTTTAGAATAAAATAAATGGACCTGTTGTATATGGCCTAGAAACACGTTAACTTTTATTCAGTTGTGCACTAATAGTAAACCTAAACGTAGCACCATCTTCATCCTCGTTGTTTTCTAAGCTCATTTTACCACCTAACATTTCTGTATACGCCTTTGCAATTGCCAAACCAACACCAGCTCCGTGTAATGCATTTTTTTGGTCTGTATCTACCTGGTAAAAAGCTTTAAAAATAGCAGCAATCTTATCTTTTGGTACGCCAATGCCTGTATCTTTTATAACAAACTCAATAGTACTTATGTCTTTGTAATAACAACTTAAATTTATAGTTCCTTTTTCTGTATACTTAATAGCATTGTTTAAAAGGTGTTTTAGCACTGTAGTTAGCTTTTCTTTGTCTGTATATACCAAAGCCTCATTAGGGCTTATTAAGTTGTTTTTACTAATGCTTATTCCTTTTTTCTCTGCACTTGCTTCTGCGTTAGCAAAAGATGCTCTAATAACACTGTTTATATTAAATGCAGAGGTATTTAGTGCCATTAAACCTGTTTCTAACTTAGATATGTTTACAATGTCAGCTATTATTTCTAATAATTTATTTCCATTTTCTTCAATAAGTTGTAAGTACTCTTGAGATTCTTTGTTGTTTTTATGAAGCTCTTTTAAAAGGTCTGCACTACCTAAAATACCATACATTGGAGTACCAATTTCGTGACTAATATTAGATAAAAATGCAGATTTTAATCTATCTGATTTTTCGGCTCTTTTTTGTGCAGAAACAGCATTGTTGTGTTTAATAACAAGCTCTTTTTGTAGCTTATTTTCTTTAACCAATGCTTTGTGTAATTGTTTTATTAAAAAAGACAAAGAGAATACTAGTATAAAATTAAAGAGTACGTTGTTTACTGTTACTACAGCTAGTACTTCAAAATCATAGTCATCAAAAAATGGAAAATAAAAGAGATTAAAATAATAGCCGGCTAGTAAAATTAAGTATAACACCACAGTAAGCAATACCCAGTTTACACCTTCTTTACGACCTTTGTAAAGTGTTATTAGTGAGGTTGTTGTAAGTATTAAAATGCTTCCGTTTCCTTTAAAACCTAAATTTAGTAGTAGCCCAATAGATAGTAGAAATAATGTAATAGAAAAAACAGTTTTTTTAGTGTTAAAGCCTATTTTGTTTACAAAAACAATTACGATTAATGTTAATATAGCAAGGGTGTCTAAGTAAACTATAATTAACTCGTTTCTGTTTATGGCAACATAACTACTTGGAAAATAGGCTATACCTCCAATTAAAAATGTAAGTAGTAAAATAGATATAAAAAGTTTGTCTCTAAAATAGTCTAGATCTTTACTTTTATTAACCTTTTTAAAATTACTGTATTTTACAAACCAATTTGTGTAAGACTTCCACCATTTTTGTATCATCTTGGGTAATGTATACTAAACAACTTACAATTACATTGTTGGCGTAACTGTTTCTGTGTCAACTTAAATGTAAGAATTTAATTCAAGCTTTGTTTTCTTAGTAAACAATTTTCGTTAAAATGTAGTTTTATACTTTAATCAAACATTTTTAACTGTTTCTTGGGGTATTTTTTTAATTTTTAAACCGTTTCTTCTGATTGCAAATGTGTAGAAACAGTAAAGCCAAAAGTGGCTCCGCTATTTTCATTGTTTTTAAGGCTTAATTTGCCGCCAAGCATTTCTGTGTATGCCTTAGAAATTGCTAAACCAACACCAGAACCGTGTAACGCATTTTTTTGATCGGTATCTACCTGGTAAAAAGCTTTAAAAATAGACCTAAACTTGTCTTTTGGTATACCAATGCCGGTATCACTAACCTCAAATGCTATTTTACCTTGTTCTGGTAAATGGCATTTAATATTAATAGACCCTTTTTCTGTGTATTTAATTGCATTTTTTATCAAATGAATTAATACGGCTTCAACTTTTTCTTTATCGGTGTAAATAAGAGCTTCGTTGGCACTAATTAAATCTGTAATGGTAAAATTTATTTGTTTTTCTTTGGCTTCTTTTTGCAAGTCAGAGTAAACTTTTTCAACACTATTTTTAATATTAAAAGCAGTAGGATTAATTGGCATAAGTCCAGATTCTACTTTAGAAATATTTACAATGTCTGCAATAATGTCTAAAAGCTTATTACCGTTGTTTTCTATTAGTGTTAATGATTTCTGATACTCTTTATCTTTTTTATTGTATTCTTTTAATAGGTCTGTAGTTCCTAAAATACTGTACATTGGAGTTCCAATTTCGTGACTAATATTTGCTAAAAAGGCAGACTTTAATTGCTCAGACTGTTCCGCTTTATTTCTAGCAGCAACAGCATTATTGTGTTTAACAACTAAGGCTTTTTGCAATTTTTTTTCACTAACCAAAGCTTTGTGTAGTTGGGTTATTAAAAATGATATAGAAAAAATTAAAATTAAATTAAAAAACAGATTGTTTAAAGCAATAATAATAAGCTCTGTAAAATTGTAACCTACCGTATATCTAAAGTTAAAATAGCCTAGTTTAATACAGGTTAATAAAATAATATATACTAAAGTAGCGTAACCAAAAGCATAAAAACCTGCTTTTTTACCACTGTACAAGGTAATAGCCGAAGTTGTCATTAATAAAATTAATGGTCCATTACCGCTTAAATCATTATTGATTAGTAGAATAGTAGATAGTACTAACAAATTAACAGAAAAGATTGTCTTTTTTATTCTTAGAGATATAGCTTTATTTAAAACCACAAAGAGTAAAACAGATACAGCTAAAGTATCTATTATTACTAGTACCATTTCTAAATTTATATAAGCAACAATTACACTAGGTATATAAGCTAAAATACCAAAAAAGTTTACCAATAAAATAATAGAAATAAACAACTTATCTCTAAAGTATTCTAATGCCTTATTGCTATTAATTAACTCAAAACCTATATAGTTAATGTACCACTTTCTATATGTGAACCATAATTTTTGCATAAATCTATTTGGGGAATTTAAAAACGTATGTACTTGTTTAAACGCAGTTTAGTAAATTCTATTTTTAAAACACACATTTATTCGTTAAACGGTAAAACAATGTATTTTGACGATCTTTTTTTTACTATTTGTAAATGTAATTTAACAAACAAACATCTTTATAGTAGTTGAAAACACTAGCTTTTGTAGGTTTTTATTTCTTAATTTTTTAGGGTGAATAAAATTTATTTTAAAGAGTAGATTTTTATTAAAAATAATGTCCCCTATTTTTTTTTAGCATCGTTATAGGATTGACAATGAATTAATTATTAATTTTAAAACAAAAAGAATGAAAGATTTTATGCTAATTTTTATTGGAAAAGAGTACACAGACCTTGGACTTTCTCCAGAGCAAATGCAAGAACGTATGGGTAAGTGGTTTGCTTGGAACCAAAAAATGCAAGAACAAGGTGTTGTAAAACACGGCGAAGCTTTGCATCCAGAAGTTAGACAAATTACTGGTCCTAAAAGAACAGTAACAGACCGCACAGCTGCAGAACTTAAAGAAATAGTTGGTGGCTACTATATGGTAAAAGCAAAAGATTTAGATGCAGCTAGTAAAATAGCACAAGATTTTCCGGATTTTGACCTTGGCAATACTGTAGAAATAAGAGAAGTATTAGTTTTTGATGATATGGAATAATGCAAGACCAACAACTTATAGACCATCTTTTTAGACATCAGTACGGAAAGATGGTCTCTATTTTAATTCGAATTTTTGGATTAAAAAACATAGAAATTATAGAAGATGCTGTGCAAGATACTTTTGCAAAAGCAACGGTGCAATGGCGTAAAAAAGTCCCAGAAAACCCTGAAGCTTGGTTTACAATAGCAGCAAAAAATAGGGTAATAGATTTACTGCGAAAACTAGATGCAGATAAAAATAGAGTTGAAAAATTAAATTATAGTGCTTCTGCCATAGCATTTAATAATTTATTTGAAAAAGAAGAAATACAAGACAGTGAGCTCCGAATGATTTTTACTGCTTGCCACCCTAAATTAGATACTAAAGACCAAATAGCTTTTGCATTAAAAACTATTGGTGGTTTTAGCACTGCAGAAATTGCCTCTGCTTTATTATTAAAACCAGAAACAGTTAAAAAAAGACTCACAAGAGCAAAGCAAACAATAAGAGCAAAGAAGGTTAATTTTGAGTTACCTACTAAAAAAAGACTTCAAGAGCGCTTACATAATGCCTTAGAAGTTATATATCTTATTTTTAACGAAGGTTTTCACTCTAACCACAATAAGTTCTTAGTTCGTAAAGAATTGTGCGGAGAAGCGCTTAGATTAACTAAAATTATACTCTCTAAGCAAGAATTTAGGTGTGGTGCTAGTTATGCTTTATTTGCCCTATTATGCTTTAATTCATCTAGACTAGGTGCAAAAGTAGACGAGAACTTTAATAGTATCGACTTAAAAAACCAAGATCGTACCAAATGGTATTTGCCTTTAATACATTTAGGAAATAATGCATTGGTAAAAGCAGAGGAGTTTGGAGATTTTTCTACCTACCATATTGAAGCAGCCATTGTTGCAGAGCATTTAAAAGCAACAAACTTTGAAGATACCAATTGGAAAAAGATTTTAGAACTGTATAAACAATTACAACAACACCAAGATAATACAATGGTGTCTTTGTCTATTGCTGTTGTACTAATTCAGTTAAAAGAGCAAGAAAATGCATATCAAATACTACTGCAATTAGAGCCAGAAGCTTTAGAACAACGCTCTTATTTGTTTTATGGGGTTAAGGCCGAGTATTATAAAAGCTTAGGGAAAATAAAAGAAGCAGTTACTTATTTAGACATAGCTATAGAAAATGTACACAGTAAACCAGAAAAAGCTTATTTGGTTAAAAAGAAAAATGCTTTGCTCACAATGTAAAAGCATTTTTGTTTTTACTGCAGTAGGTATTCCAGTTTTCTAATCGGCCTAAATACATTTTTAAATAGTTTTTGCTTAAAAATATGTTAGACCAATCAAACCTTTGCGCTTGTACACCTAAATAAAATAGCCAAATTGCATTAGCTGCAATAGGTATAAAATCAACTTCTTCTTTACTTAATACTCTTTGTTTTTGGTAACCTTTTAAAAACTCTTTAAGCTTTAATTGGTATACTTCTTTATCTGTTTCTATATGAAAAAGTTGCTTACAGAAATAGGCAACATCTAACACTAAGTAACCATTTCCACAGAAATCAAAATCAAAAATAGTAATTTCTTTATTTTTGGTAATGCTCATATTATCATACCAGATGTCTAAATGGATAATACCTTTTGGTATTTTAGTGTGCATTAGATTTTTAAAGGACTCTTCAACCTTTTGGCCTTGTGCTCTAATGTATTCCATTTCTGGCAAGTTAGCATCAAAATATTTACTTGTAAAATTATATGGTTTTGTAACCAGTGCTTCTGTAGTATAGTTAATACGGGCTATTGTTTTTTCTTTAGTAACATTATGTATTTTACCCATTAGCGTGCCTATAGCAAAACAAGTGTTGTTGTCTATAAACCTAACTTTTTCTCCTTCGGCAAAAGAAAAAAGTACAGCGTAGCGTTCTCCTTCTGGGGCTTGTATTTTTTGTATAAGGTTGTTGTTTTTATCTGCCAATGCATAGGAAACACTTAACCCGCTATTTTTTAATAGTTCTAAAAGTTTTAACTCTTCTAATATTTCTTGTTTGGTTCTCCAATTATAACAATACACACGCAGAACATAGGTAGTATTTATGTTTTTTAAAAAATAAGTGTGATTTATGCCTGTTCTAAACAAAGAACACTTAAAATCTTCAGTTAAATTATATTGATGTTTTACCAGCGTGCCTAAAGCTGTAGCGGAAAGAGTAGAGGTAGTTACTGGAAAATTTGTCATTTTTTAAAGAATAATCTTCCGCTTGCAATGTATGCCGCAGCCGGAATTAGGATAAGGAAATTGTAGGTTGTTATTTCAAAATATAAAAAACTAAATGCCATTACTACAACTAGCAACAGCATTAAAAGGTCAAATTTTTTTTTCATCATAATCTATTTATTGGCTAAAAGATATAGAAGAAATATTGTCGGCATAAAGTAAATAACTATAGTTTTTGCGCCTTCATAATCCTTTGCAATACGTTGTCCAAATAACAAAAATAATAAAGTAATACATGACAAAATTGTACCGTAAATAGCCATATTACTTTGTCCGTCTAAAATAAACTGTACTACACCAACAGCACAAAGAGCGCCAGCAATAACTTCTATAACCAAAATAATTCCTAACAATAAAGGAACCGTGTTTTTTAAAGGCGTTTCACTAAAATGTCCGGTTAACCAAGACAAGTTTCCTTTCCAGTCTGCAACTTTATCAAAACCACTTTGTAAAAAAGTAATAATTAAAAAGATTAACAATAAAATTTCAGTAATATTTTCGTGTACGTTTGTCATTTTTTTAGCTTGGTTTTTTGTGTAAAAATCTTGTTAGTTTTATAGATAAATCTGTTAAAATTAATTTTGCATTTCCATTACGTTCTATATGGTACATTGCTGTTTCTAGCTCTGTAATAATGTCTACAATATTATTTTCATGTATAAAAGGGGCAAATTTTTCTAGCTTAAAACCTTCTACGTGTATTTCCATAAAAGCAAGCTCGTTTGTATTGTAATTTACCAGCATTGCTTGGCGCATTATAGCCATACAATACGTTAAAAATTTCTTTTGTGTTTCTCTTCCTGTCTTAGCAATTTCATTGCTCCACAAAATTAAATCTTGTATTGCAGCTTTGTTACCTTTTGCTCTAAAGGCTGTACGTACCCATTGCACAAACCATTTTTCAAACACCAAATCTTCAGAGTCATTATTCATTAAATCTAGTGCTTTATTAAAATTACCATTAGATTCATGAGCAATTTTAAAAGCGGTTTGTTGGTCTAATCCTTTTGCAATTAATGCAGACGTTATTGCATTTTCTGCTAGTGGAGGAAAATGTAAAATTTGACACCTAGAGCGTATGGTTTGTATAATTTGTTCTTCATCTTCAGCAATTAATATAAAAACAGTTTTTTCTGGTGGCTCTTCAATTAGTTTAAGTAATTTGTTAGCAGCTGCTATGTTCATTTTATCAGCCATCCACATAATCATCACCTTATAACCACCTTCATAAGATTTTAAAGTTAGCTTACGTACAATATCTTGTGCTTCGTCTACCCCAATTTGACCTTGTTTTTTTTCAATACCAATAAGTCTGTACCAATCAAACAAGTTACCATAAGGTTGGTGGTTTACAAACTCGCGCCAATCCTGCATATAGTGGTTACTAACAGCGTGACTCTTAACTTTATCAGAATTAGTAACCGGAAAAGCAAAATGTAGATCTGGATGCGATAAATTTCCGCACTTTAAATTACAAGCCTCTATACCACCAGTATTTTCTCCGTTTACATTTTTACATAATAAATATTGAGCATATGCAATTGCCATTGGCAGAGTACCGCAACCCTCATTACCAACAAAAAGTTGTGCGTGTGGTATACGGCCAGCATCTGCACTTAAACACAAGTGCTTTTTTATATGAGAAAGTCCTAAAATATCTTGAAACTGCATATCGTCAAAGATATGCAAATGAACCAAATTAAAAATACTGCTAGACTTTAAAAATACAAGAGTGTAGCTTTAGTAATTTTCATTTTTTAAAAATTGAGTTTCAAAAAAATGAATAAACCATAAAAAACAGAGGCAAAAAGAAATTTTATGATAATGATACTGCGTTTACACTGTACAAAGCTAAAAATACTGTTAATGGTTTTATATGCAATACTTAAATCTTTACATTTGGTGTTTGTAAGTCTAACGAAGCTAAATTTTAACAAGCGCACATTATGAAAACAATAAACGATTTTAATTTTGAAAACAAGAGAGCATTAATCCGTGTAGATTTTAATGTTCCTATGGATGAAAATTTTAATGTAACAGATACTAACCGTATTGAAGCTGCAAAGCCAACAATAATAAAAGTGTTAGAAGATGGTGGTAGTGTTGTTTTAATGAGCCATTTAGGAAGACCAAAAGGACAAGTTGTGCCAGATTTATCTTTAGAGCACATTTGCAGTACTGTTTCTGATGTGTTAGGTGTGCAAGTAAATTTTGTGTCTACTTCTGTTGGAGAAGAAGCAGAAACAGCTGCCACTAATTTAGAAAACGGGCAAGTATTACTTATAGAAAATTTGCGTTTTAATGCTGAAGAAGAAAAAGGTGGTGAGGCTTTTGCAGAACAATTATCTAAACTAGGAGATGTTTATATAAATGATGCTTTTGGTACAGCCCACAGAGCACATGCATCTACAACAGTTGTTGCTAAATTTTTTCCAGAAAGTAAGTGTTTTGGATCTTTATTAGCTAAAGAAATTGAAGCTATAGATAAAGTAATGCAAACTGGAGAAAAGCCAGTTACTGCAATTTTAGGAGGCGCAAAAGTATCTTCTAAAATTACAATTATAGAAAATATATTAGATAAAGTAGACCATTTAATTATTGGTGGTGGTATGACGTACACATTTGTAAAAGCACAAGGCGGACAAGTGGGTGACTCTATCTGTGAAGATGATAAAATGGAACTTGCTCTAGATATTTTAAAGCAAGCAAAAGAAAAAGGTGTTGAGGTGCATATTCCTGTAGATGTTATTGCTGCAGATGAGTTTAGCAACACAGCAAATACTAAAATTACAGATGTAGATAAAATTGAAGAAGGATGGCAAGGTTTAGATGCCGGACCAAAAACTTTAGAGATTTTTAAAGAAGTAATTTTAAAGTCTAAAACTATTTTATGGAACGGACCAATTGGCGTTTTTGAAATGGAAAGCTATGCTAAAGGAACTATAGAAATAGGAAATTATATTACCGAAGCTACACAAAATGGAGCATTTTCTTTAGTTGGTGGTGGAGACTCGGTTGCTGCTGTTAAGCAATTTGGTTTTCAAGACAAGGTAAGCTACGTATCTACTGGTGGTGGTGCAATGTTAGAAAGCTTAGAAGGTAAATCTTTACCAGGAATAGCTGCAATTACCGCTTAAAATAAGGTTAGGCACAATTGTTGATTGCTTTTAAAAGCGTTAAAAATTTTATTTTTAAGTAAAAAAACACGACTTTACCAAGCAATCAACTAAACTAACCAAAAGAAAATTTAAATGAAACGTATTTTTTTAGGAGTACTGCTGTTTTCGGGTACCGCTATTTTTGCACAAGAAAAAGATAGCATTGTAACCACGTCTATAAGCACAGAGATTTTAAGTGTTGTAAAGAACGACACTGTTGATTCAATTGCAAAAAAACAACAGGATGTACCGCAAAAAGTACAACCTATAATTGCGCTTGTTTCTGATGATTCATCGGGTACAAAGTATCAATTATCAGACTATAAAAATGCTGCTGATTATGACAAAGCTTGGTTAAAACAAATTAAAGAAAGCGCTTCTTTGTTTGATACCATTTATAATAAAATTGCCAACGAGCGCATAGAGAATATACCAGTCAGTTTTACAGATTTGCCAACAGACACTTTAAAAGCTAGGTTAGCACGTTTAAATGCTAAAACGCCATTTAATGTAGAGTATAACGAGTCTTTGGAGCGTGTAATTAAGTCTTACTTAACCCGTAACAGAGGTTTAATGGAGCGTATGCAAACTGTGAGTCAGTTTTACTTTCCTATGTTTGAGCAGGAGTTAGATAACTTTAATATGCCATTAGAAATGAAATATTTGGCAATTGTAGAGTCTGCATTAAATCCAAGAGCAAGATCTAGGGTAGGAGCTACAGGACTTTGGCAGTTTATGTACGGTACAGGTAAAGAACAAAACCTAGAAGTAAACAGTTATGTAGATGAACGTAGCGACCCCATAAAATCTACAAGAGCAGCTTGTGAGTATTTAACGCGTTTGTATAGCATTTATAACGATTGGGATTTAGCGTTAGCAGCATATAACTCTGGACCAGGAAACGTAAACAAAGCTATTAGACGTTCTGGTGGTTACACCAATTACTGGAACATTAGAAACCATTTACCAAGAGAAACAGCAGGTTACGTACCTGCATTTTTAGCAACAATGTATATTTTTGAGTACGCTAAAGAACACGGTATTTATGGTGAGGTTGTAGAGCGTCCTTATTTTGAAACAGATACAGTACACGTAAAAAGTATGCTGACTTTTGATCAAATTTCTAGGTTTACAAATGTAAGCGTAGAGGACTTAGAGGTTTTAAACCCTTCTTATAAACTAAATATTATTCCTTTTCAGGAAGATAGAAATCACGCTTTACGTTTGCCAACAAGTGTAATGGGTAAGTTTGTATCTAATGAAGATGCTGTTTATGCACTTGCAGAGGAAGAGTTAAAAAAGATTGAAAAACCAATGCCTAAATTAGTGCAGGCAGAGTCGCAATCTAGATATAGAGTTAGAAGTGGTGATTTTCTTGGTAAAATTGCAGAGAAGTTTGGGGTTAGAGTAAGTGAAATTAAAAGATGGAATGGTTTGCGTAGCAACAATTTAAGAATTGGTCAGCGATTAACTATTTTTTCTAGAAACTCTAAAGCCGTAGCATCTGCAAAGCCACAAACTAAACAAAAGCCTATTCCGCCTGGTGCTAAAACACATACAGTACAATCTGGAGATTCACTTTGGACTATTTCTCAAAAATATTCTGGAATTTCTGTAGATAATTTAAAAGATTGGAACGGTATTAGTGGTAAGAATTTAAAAGTAGGCACAAAAATTATGTTGTGCGATTGTTCTACAAAAAAAATATAACCGTTAAACCAATTTTTTAATCAGATGAGAAAGTTTTCAATTTTAGTTTTTGCCATTACCTTGGCACTAACTTCATGTAAAGATGGTGCAAGTACCAAACAAGATTTTACACCGGCTTCAATAGGGCAAGTAAACTCACTTACGGTAGTAATGAGTAATGAGCTTTGGGAAGGTAAGGTAGGAGACATTGTTAGAGATCATTTTGCTGCATCTGTAGTTGGTATTGCTTGGAACGAACCAATTTTTACATTACGCCACTTACCAGAGACAGTTTTTACTGGTGCAGTTCGTAAGTCTAGATCTATTTTAGTGGTTCAAAAAAAGGATACAACTAGTTTATCATACATAAACCATAATACATACGCTCGCCCACAAAATGTTGCCGTAGTTGTGGCGCCAACAGAGGATGCACTTATAGAAACTATAAATCAGAAAGCAGACCATATAATATCAGAATTTAATAAGGCAGATCTTAAATTAACACAAGGTAACTTTAAGCGTTCTTTATTAGAGGATACAACAATAGAAGATACTTTTGGTGTGACAATGGACATACCTTCTGTTTATTCTGTTGGTAGAGCTGATGATAATTTTGTTTGGTTAGATAGAGATATTAAAAATGGAACAATGAACTTAATTGTGTATGCTCTTCCTTGGAACTCATTTAATAATGACGCCACTTTTATAAGTGATATTGTTAGCAAAAGAGATTCTATTGGAAAAAAATACATACCAGGCCCTAATGAAGGTACATATATGGATACAGAAAAAGCTTTTGCACCTTCTGTTTTCCCTGCAGAAATTGGCGGTAAAAAAGCTGCTGAGGTTAGAGGTCGTTGGGAAATATATAACTACTCTATGGCTGGCCCATATGTTTCTTATATTATTAATGATGAAGCTAACAAACGTAAATTAGTTGTAGAAGGCTTTACATTTGCTCCTGCAGCTGTTAAAAGAGACTTTATGTTTGAACTGGAAGCTATTATTAAAACATTAAAGTTTGTGCCTAAGAAGGCTTCTAATTAAGTTTAAACTTACTACATATTAAAACTAAAAAGGCTCCAATAAATTGGAGCCTTTAATTTTCACATAGTATTGCACTCTTAAATGCAATTGGTTAGCCTTTTAATTTGTGTCTTTTGCCTAAATCTTTTTGCCTATTTAAACAAAAGCGTACCCGGTTAGCACTCTATACATTAAAGCATAAGCTGCAATAACGATTAATGTAAAACAAAACCAAGAAAACATCTTGAAATAGTTTTTTAAAATAAAGTGCCCAAGGTTTTTAAATCCATTTACATAGATTTCTTTACAAAGTAAAATTCCTTTCATGAGCGTGCATTTAAATTAATTAAGTAGTAAATGTCGCAAAAGGCCTCGTTACAAAGCAATAATTCTAGTTAAATGGTATTATAAAAAGGTTCTATCTATAAGTTTAAAATAAATCATCGATGAACTACATTATCAGGTAGTTAGCTTATAATTTCTTTTGTAGGTAAAGTCTTTATTCTGTATAAGATTTGTAATATATATAAACTTTTAGAATAATCTAGAAGCTTATATATATTACATTATATTTTTGTTTTATAATATTACATATCTACTATTATAAATTCTGATCGTCTGTTTTCTTGATGTTTTTCTCTTGAACAGCTTACACCGTCTTCACACTCATTAATTAACTGTTCTTCTCCATAACCAATTGCACTAACAATTCTACTAGCATCTATACCTTTAGAGATGATATATTTTCTGGTAGATTTAGCTCTCCTGTCTGATAAAAATTTGTTGTAGGCATCATTACCCCTTACATCTGTGTGCGATTCAATTTTAATTTTCATATTAGGGTATTCAGTCATAACTTCTACAAGTTTGTCTAGCTCTATGCTGGCATCTTGTCTAATGTAAGACTTATCAAAATCAAAGAATATTTTTTCTGTTTTAAGTTTCTTAATTCCATTTTCAATAGCAATCATATCATGCAACTTTCTCATTGCAATATCTGCATTTACTACTTGATTTTCTTTAGTTGCTCTATCTAGCTCTTCATCGAAAAAAGTTTCTTTATTAGCCTGCAACTTATATTTGGTATTGCTCTCTAAATCTTCAAAAACAAAACTACCATCATCTGCAGTTACAACTTCTTTAAGCTTAATATTGTTTTCGTCTAATAAAGTAACCAATGCGTTAGGTAATAGCTCTCCTGTTACAATTTCTGTAACCACACCTGCTATTGCATTTTCAATAACTTCTTCTACTAATAAGTTTTTAAATGAGTAAATATCATCATCACCTTTGCCGCCTTTTCTGTTAGATGCAAAGTATCCTTTTTGTGTTTCTTCATTAATTATATAAGAGAAATCATCTTTATTACTATTAATTGGCTGTCCAAGATTTATAACATCTTTAAAGCCTTCCTCGTCATAAGCAACTTCATAAACATCTAGTCCTCCCAAGCCTACATGGCCATTAGATGAAAAGTATAGTTTTTTATCGTTTATAAAAGGGAACATTTCTTTTTGTTCTGTATTAATTTCTGGTCCTAAATTTTTTGGAGAAGAAAATAAACCGTCTTCTAAAACATCAACCACAAAAATGTCTGTTTCTCCAATACTACCTGGCATATCAGATACAAAGTATAATTTTTTACCATCTGCACTTAATGCTGGGTGTCCGGTAGAGTAATCATCACTATTAAATGGTAACTCTACAGCCTCAGACCATTCGCCATTTATTTTTTTAGACATATATAGCTTAAGGTTGTTTATACCGTTTTTATCTCTTTTTAATTTTTTACCATAGTTGTTTCTGGTAAAATACATCGTTTTATTATCAGGAGAAAAGGTAACAGAAGCCTCATGGTATTTGGTGTTTACATTTTTAGAAAACTTAATAGCGTCTTTTAACTCGTCAGATTGCTGATTAACTTTTGCTACATATAAATCTAAGTACGGTTGGTTGTTCCATTTGTATCTTCTAGTATTAAAAAAAGAAGAATCTTTTGCAGATGCAAACACTATTTCTTCTTTGTTATAGAACATTGGAGAAAAATCAGAGTTTTCTGTGTTTATATTCAAGTTTTTAAGTCCAAACTTAGGTTCTCTCTTTAAAATTGCATCTAAAATTTGCTCATTTCTTGCCGCTTCATCAGCCTCTAAATCAATAATTTCTGGTTCTTTATCTTTCATACGGTTATACAAACGCATAAAACGCTTTGCTTTACCATATTTACCATTTCCTTTAAGCGAATGAGAATATTTAAAAATTTCATCAGCAGTTAAATCATCTCTATAAGAGTCATATAAAATTTGATACCAGTGGTAAGCTCTCTCCATATTTGTGTTATAATAATGAGAGTCCCCTGCTTTTTGCAAAATTTCTTTAGTGTAATTTTCTTCATTATCTTCTAATGCTTGCTCATACAATTGTGCAGCTTCTGCATACCATAGCATATCAAAATATTGATTAGCCTTTTTTATTAACTTACTGTTACTTGCAGAAAATTTACTTTTTTTATAGGTGGTAGTTTCCTCTGCAACATTATCTATATATAAACTACTATCTATAGTTTTTAAATTTGCAATAGGCAAACTCATATCTACAATAGGTTCATTAACAGTAACTGTAGTTGCTTTCTGTGTTTCTTGCGCAGACACACTAAAGGCCAACAATAATAAGAAAGTAGGTATTAATTTTTTCATTGTGCAATTATTAAAAGAATCTTGGGGATTTAATCTTGGTTTCTTTAGAAGTAAACTGATATCTAAAAAAGATTTCATGACTTCCGTTATTGTAATTTTTTAGGTTAGTTGTAGCGTAATCATATGCATAACCAATGTTTATTCTAGGTGAAACTTGTAAGCCCAAAAGAGCATTAACAGAGTCGTCCCACCTATAACTAACGCCTAAATTTAAAGTTTCGTGTATTAGAAAGTTAATTGATGCATCTACAGACAATGGTGAACCAGATACATATTTAGTAAAAAACGAAGGTTTGAACTTTAAATTTGGATTAATTTTAAATACATAACCCCCTATTAAATATAGGTGTTTACGCTCTGTAGCCTCAGATTCTTGAATCTCGTTATAGTGATTTCCTTTTAAAATATTTGGCACAGATAAACCTAAAAAATAATTATCTGTATAATAAAATACACCAGCTCCAATAGTTGGTAATATTTTACTATTTATATTTTCACTAAACGCCACATCTGGATCTTTATATATCCCTTTAGACCAGTCTATATTTAAAAATCTAAGTCCACCCTTTAAGCCAAAAGCTAATTTATCTCCTTTTCTGTTTACTATTAAATGATGGGCGTAGTTACCATCTATATATGTTTCTTGAGACGGACCTAGATCATCTTGAATTATAGACAAACCTATACCATTATACTCATCTAAAGGACTATCTATACTGAAATTAATGGTCCTGGGCGAACCCTCTATACCAACCCATTGACTTCTATAAAGCGCAAGTGCAGCTGTATGTCCTCTTGAGCCAGTATATCCAGCATTAACCGTCATAGGGTTATGAGAATATTGTGTGTACTGTGGATCTTGTTGACAGTATGCAATAGTGCTTAAACTGAGCATTAAAATCAGACTAAAAATAATTTTAAATATATTCATTGTAATCTTTTATCTTGTTAAATACAACCAACCCGATTTAGATGGCGTTTTGTTATCTCTTAATTCTAAAGTGTAGTAATATGTACCAACCGGCATTTTTTCTCCACGTTTTATTGTAGCCCTTCCTTGAGAAGTACCATTCCAAGTGTTTTTATACCCTTCTTGTTCGTATACTTTTACACCCCAACGATTAAAAATTTGCAAATAATTGTTTGGATATTGTTCTATACATTCTATAAAGAACACATCATTTGCATTATCTCCGTTAGGCGAAAATTCATTATAAACTTTAAGACAACTATCCTCAGATATGTTAATAGTGGCAGTATCTGTATCGTTTGATGAATTGTCATCAATCTGGTCTAAGTATGATAAAGTAGCAGTGTTTAAATAATCACCACCAGCTAAAACAGTTGTGTTTATCACAAGTGTAGCAGTTTCATTAGCATCTAGCGAAGAAATAGTCCATTCACCAATACCTTCATCATATAAACCTATTGTTGTTGTAGCGTTATTAAAGCTGTAACCGTTAGGTAAAATTTCTTGTATGCTAATATTTGTAGCTGTGAAACTACCATCATTTGTTGCTGTAATTGTAAAAGATATAGTATCACCAATATTTGAATCTGGGAAGTCTACTGTTTTACTTATAGATATATCTGTAGTAGGCATATCTATACTAACCATAGCTTCATCATCTTCTAAAGAATCTACACCATCAAAATTATTAGGAGTAGAATCAGGATCGTTTTGATCTACAGTAGTAACCTGTGCTGTTGTAGTATACTCATCGCTTGCTCCAGTAGGAGCATTTACCGTTGCTTGGTAAGTAAACGTTGTTGACAACCCAGAATCTAGATCAAAAACAGGCCAGCCAATAGTGTTGCCAGAATTAGAACCACCGTTAGATATTGACGTAACAGTAACCCCGTTAGGAATGTAGGCTTCTATATTTATACCCGTAGCATCAAGTACACCATTATTTGTAACTGTTAACGTATAAGTAACAGTTTCTCCAACGTCCGCTCCTGTATCCGAAACGATTAAAGATAATTCTATATCCGTTGCATCTACTGGAGTATTAAGTGTAAAAGAACTCTCATCATCCTCAGACTGGTCTCCATCATCATTATTAGGAGTAGAATCAGGATCTGTTTGATCTGCGCTAGTAATCTGCGCTGTATTTTTATATTCATCTGTAGAACCAGTAGGCGCATTAACACTTGCCGCATATTGTAAAATAATTGTAGTAGCGTTAATGCTAGGAATATCCCAAGAGATTATATTTCCAGATAACGACCCACCATTGCTAATAGAAGACTGAATTACAGAAAAACCGATAGGTACAATATCTTCAATAGAAACATTAGTAGAAGCAGAAGAAGTAGTTACTTCAATTTCAAAACTAATAACCTCTCCAACAATAGCATTAGGGTTAGAGCTAGCAGATAGTCTTTTAACCATACTAATATCAGACGATTGTAAAGTGTTTACAACCATAGCTTCATCATCTTCTAAAGAATCTATACCATCATAATTATTAGGAGTAGAATCAGGATCAGTTTGGTCTACAGCTGTTACTTGTGCAATAGTTAAGTACTCATCACTTGCCCCAGTAGGTGCATTTACTGTTGCTTGGTAAGTAAACGTTGTTGATAATCCAGAATCTAGATCAAAAGCAGGCCAGCTAATAGTGTTCCCAGAATTAGACCCACCGTTAGATATTGAATTTATAGTGTATCCGCTAGGTACATAATCTTCAATATTTATACTCGTAGCTTCTATAGCTCCATTATTAGTAACGTTAAGTGTAAAAGTGACAATGTCACCTACATTCACATCAGTATCAGAAACAGTTAAAGATAATTCTAGATCAGTTTCAGTTATAGGAGTGTTTAGAGTAAAAGAACTCTCATCATCCTCAGACTGGTCTCCATCATCATTATTAGGAGTAGAATCAGGATCTATTTGATCAGC
>NZ_JAUOPS010000002.1:0-1088521 GCF_030546975.1 Cellulophaga sp. 3_MG-2023 | reverse complement strand
GCAGAAGAAGTAGTTACTTCAATTTCAAAACTAATAACCTCTCCAACAATAGCATTAGGGTTAGAGCTAGCAGATAGTCTTTTAACCATACTAATATCAGACGATTGTAAAGAGACTGAAACTACAGCTTCATCATCTTCTAGAGAATCTATACCATCAAAATTATTAGGAGTAGAATCAGGATCTATTTGGTCTACTTGCGTAATTTCTGCAATATTAGTATACTCATCTGCTATACCACTTGGGTTATTAATAGTAGCCGTGTAACTAAATGTAGTAGTGTTTAAATCTTCTAAGTCAAAATTAGGCCAAGTAATTGTATTTCCTGTTAATACTCCTCCGTTAGTAGCACTAACAAAAGTGTAACCAGGAGCTAGTACATTTTGTAATTGAATATTTGTAGCGTCTATAGCTCCTAAATTTTCAATATCAATTGAGAAAATAATAGTATCTGATGGATTAGCAGAACTAACATTAGATGTCATATCTATTTCTAAATCAGAATAATTATTAGATGGTGCACTAGTCATACTAAGTAATAACTCTGTACAAAAACAATTAGAGTTACTTGGTGAAAACTCTACAACTATATTGCTATTTGCACCACAAAATTCTGTTGTTCTAAATTCTATATTTTCTTCTATAGAGCCACCAGAAGGAATTGCTTGAGAAAGAAATCCGGTATAAATAGAATTTCCTGTTTTTACACCAGATGCGTCTGCACAATATACATTGTAATTAATTCCGCTAGATAAATCTTCTGTACCTGTGTTTTCTAAACCAATAATTATATTGTAATAAGTATCTGTGCTTGTTATAACGTAACTAGCAGTAGGAGTATATGATGAAGTTTCTAAGAATCCTTTAGTAACTTGAACTGTAGTGCTAGTATTACCAGTAATTACTTCTGTATCACCACAAGAAACACCAGAACAAGATAAGCCAGATACAGTAACATAAGTGCTTAAATCAATATCATAATTACCTTCACATATAAAGCCTGTACTTTGGATGTTAAAATTATATGCAATAACATCAGTATCACTAGCGCCTTGTGGCAAAGCAATAGTTATTTCTTCTTGGTCGTTAACAAGTGTTTTAGAAATAAAGGTTACACTTACAGATCCTGTAGAGTTTAAAGAACCATCTACATAAGTTATACCAGCAGGCAAAATTACTTTAATAAAATCGGAATTCCCCGTTACACCTCCTGTTATATATGTTTCTGCAGATACTGTTTCTATTTCGCAACCATTAAAACTCGGAGAGTTTAAAATAGTTGTATTAGTACTGTAAGGAGGTTCTGCTCCTGTAATTATTATTGGTTCTGCAGCAATTCTACTATTACTACCATTAGCCATACCGCCGTAAGGACTGTTACCTGTAACTATATAAGTAGTACCAGTGTTTGATACGTAATTACATTGCGGACTTAAATTTAGTCTAATTATAGCTATTTGTTCATCTAAACTATTAGAATTTAGTGAGCCTAGCAAGCCATTATTTGCAGATATAAGAGTGTGATCTAGTAAATTTATAGAAACATTGTTACCAACAATAGTAGGTGTTATGGTTTGTATATTTCCAGAGTTTTGAGGATATTCTATAGTAATAGAATTAATTGTAATGGCACTTACATCTCCAGGAATATCAAAATTTATTATTGGATCAATTAAGTCTGCTTCTCCAGCATTTCTAGATTCTAATATAACTTCATAAGCTTCACAAGTACCAACTGTGCTAGTAGGTTGCTGTAAAATTTGTAACTGAATAGCAGCGTCTACAGGTGTTAAGGTTAATATTTCTTCATTAAAATAAGTTGTAGCATCGTAATTGGTAGGGTAATCTATACAGTCATAGTTATGAGAAACTCTAATTTCCTTATCAGAGCTTCCAGTATAAGTACCTTCAAACCTAATGTTTTTGCATGTAACGTTACCTTCTTCTATAGTTCCAAATTCTATATAAGTAACTTGGTTAGAAGTTGTAAAGTTTAAGGGTGTTTCTGTACCACCATCTACTAAATAGGCGTTGCTAATGGTAAAGTCTAAACCAGTGTCTACTCTTAACCAGTTATTGTTTGTTTCTTCAAAATCATGTTTACATATTTCAATTTCAAAACTTTCAATTAAAGAGTTACCAACAAGTATTGAGTTGTCAGATCTTATTTCGTAATCTGGTGTAAGGTATGTAAAATTTTTAGTGTCACTTGTTGTTATCTCTTCTGGAAAATCAGAATGAGCAAATTCATCGTAAGTGTAACTAACTGTAAAAGGATTGGATCCGTGTGCAGAATTTGTTCCTGAAATATTTACTAGAAGCTCTGAGTAATCTCGAGCTCCTTGATCGTTATGTTTAAAGTTAGGCCCTGGTGTTATAGTAAGTATATTACCAGATAAAGAAAAATCAAATCCGCCATTTGAACCTGTAGGGTATTCATTACTAGGATCTATTCTTGCAAAAAAAGAACTTAGAACTTGAGAGTTAAAATGCATACCATCAGGTATTTGTACTGTTGCAGATTTAAAAAGCCATGTTGGCCTAAATTCATTAGGAAACTTATCGCTTAAATTAGAAAAATGAACAATACTAGCTGTAAGGTTTACATTAGAGCACCCATCAACAGTTCTATCTTTAGTTCTTGCATATATGTTATCTTGAAAAAAGAAAGCCGTTTCATTAAAAACTTCACAACCAATTTCTGTAGAAGTAGCATCTAAACTGTAAAATCTACCTTGAAAATTATTAAAATTATACAGTCTTGCTTTTTGAGGGAATTCATCTTTAAATCTAAAATGTAGCTCTACAGATATTTCATCTTCTTCAAAACCTTGACCGTATATATAGGTAGGTGAAATTAATGTTTTATAGCTAGATAAATCTACTGTTACAAAATGGTTGTTTGTTCCTTGTTTGGTTATAGTTGGAGCTACGGTTAAAGGAAACGTTTGAGGAGTACCGGTTGATATATCGTTAATAGTAATTGTTCCGTTTTCATAGGTAATAATATCATCCATATTAACACCATTTTCTGTAACATAACGCATCTCAAAATAAAGATTATCGCGTTCATCGTTTACCATTTTAGCTTCACTAGTAACTACCATTTGATCTTTAGGCATATAGTAATTAGTAGCGTGCGTATTTGGGTCTAAAGTTACTCTAGTAGACATACTTGCATCTGTAAAACCAGCAGTTTCTCTGTTTGCATTAAAACTGGTTGTTGTTGGTCCTACGCAACCACTATTAGAACAGTGTGTTACAGCTTCAAAAGAACCACAATGTAAGCTTGTTGTGTAGCAGCTACTTTCATAAGAAGATGTAAAAGGTAATTGTATATTAGAAGGACCAGTATATACACTACAATCTATAGTTATTGCAAACTCTACAGGTATTACTAGTTCCTTAGAGTTTATCATAAAATCTGCTAAGTTGGTTTCTCTAAATGTTATTATATTGCCTGTTTGCGTATATCTACTATCTGCACTAACATCTAATGTAATACCTGTTGGTACTTCTAGTGTTGCCAAGTAGCTGGTGTTTACATTGTTTGTGAACATTTCTACACCATTACATGTTGGAGCTTCTTCACTAGCTACAAAATTTCCTGTAAAGCCAACTCTAAAGACAGACCCTTCAATCATATCTAGATCATAACTTTCTGATGACCCATAGTTATATAAACTTTCTCTTTCTATATACTGAGAATCCATATTTTCTCTAGAAGACATTGTATCACTACCACAAGATGTTACAGACCAAGTATCTATATGTAAATCTATATCGTTTACATATATAGAAAACCCTTCATTACAAGTTGGATCATTGGGATCCATCTCCATATCAACGTTAATTTCTGTAGATTCACCTGCTGGTAAATCATCATAATACCCATCACCATCTAAATCATCTAAACCTCCAGGTCCGTCTGGATCTGTTGTTAGATAGTTTGATGCAATGTGGTGAGAACCTAAGCCAGATCCGCCAGGAATAGTAGAAGGCCAACGTTGAGGATTAATTTGGCTGCCTCCGGTAAATCTAAAGTTAGACAATATTCTATTTGTGTTATTATCATCACCAGACATTGGGTTAAAACCAACAGTAGAAAACCTATCGTCGTCTGTAAAACCAATATTTATATTAACATTATAAGACGGTGTACTGCTACTAGTATTACTAACAGAATATGTATAGGTAACTGGAGCATCCCATCTTGGTCTTGGGTTATTTACTTCTTGTAAAGTTAAGTTTGTAAATTCTTCAATATATACTACAGAGCCAGGAATTGTAGCTCCAATTTGGCAATAAGTTCCGTTTGTACACCCCCATCTAGGGCTATGCCTTGAGTATTGATTTGCTTGGCAACTGGCTAATTCTAGATATTCTTGTAGTATTATTGTTTCGTTATCAAATTTGTTATCTCCATTACCTACCTGACCAGCAAAAGGAGCATCATTTAAATTAATTAGATAAGTATAGTTGTTTCCAGAAATAGTTGTTGGGTTTAATAAAGTACCATTATAAGATAATGTATAAGTACTTATAAGTTCATCAGATATTGTAACAACATGTTCAAAAGACTCTATACTTCCGTTACCAGAATTAGTAATTTGTATAGGCCTTGTAGTAGATTCTCCTACATACAAGTTTTCTGTAGCAATGTTTTCTACTGCTAAATAAGCTCTTTGTAATGAGTAAGAGTTTATGGTTAAATCGTTATCTGTATCAGATTCTGCGGTAGAACCATCTATATAGGTTATAGTGTGCGAATCTTTAAACAATCCTCCACTATAAGATAACTGTACAGCATCGCAACTAGCCGTTTTTTCAAAATCAAACTCTACAAAATCAAGAGCTTGCCAGTTTGCATTACTAGGTTTCTCTATACTAAAGGTAGGACTATTAAGATTGCTTATATCAAATTCAGAGATTGTAAATCCGCCAGATCCAGTTTGGTTGGTTATTAATAAACTACCAGGCTTGTAGGTAATGCCATCGGGTAGGTCAAATGAAATTTTGAAGGTATTTAAGGTCGATTGTTTTGCATATACACCAACGGTTGTTCTACCGTCATTGTTTCCTCCACAGGGACCCATATCTGTAGAGCTTAAGTCTATTCTATAATTACTATTGTTTATTTGAGCATTTACTACCGTTGTTGATAATGCTAAAATAAATAACATTGTTAGATAAGTTAAAAATAGTCTTGAAACTTTTTTCGATACAAGATTTTGCATAGGTGTGATAAGTTATAGTTAAAAACTTCATTAGTAATACACTTCATTTTAATTAATATTTTGGGGTTGCCACAAAACTATTGTAAGGGTTTGTGGTTAAGCATAATATGTTGTAACTGACTGATTAAATGTAGTTAAACGTTATTTTTATGTTGTATGGCTATTTTTTTTAGGTGCTAAAAAATAAAGGAAGTTCTGTTAAAAGCACTTTTCATCGACGAAATACACTACCCTTAAAGGTTTAAAATGTTATTAAAAACAAAAAACCCCGCACAAAGTGCAGGGTTCTAAAATAAAGTATATGGTAACTTATTTTTTCTCTTCTAGCTTGTCATTAGAATCATCGTCTTTAGATGCATCTTTAAATTCCTTAATTCCGCTTCCTAAACCACGCATTAATTCAGGTATTTTTTTACCTCCAAAAAGTAATAAAACCGCAACAACTATAAGTGCTATAGATGCACCACCTGGTATGGCTAACATAATATTTGATGAAATCATAATAATAAATTTTGAATAACAAAGGTAATAAAAAGTAACTATAACAATGTTAATATTAGTAATAGAATTACTTTTTGTGTTTATACAGAATGTTTTAGGGCTATTTAACTTAATTTTGATACTTAGAACCCTTTTTTTGTTAGGGTAATAAAATTCTAAAGTTTATATTTGTTTGTTATGGCAAAGGATAATAAAAAAAGAAAGGAGATTAAACGTAAGCTTTTAAATAAGTATCGTTTGGTTATTCTTAACGAAGATACTTTTGAAGAAAAAATATCCTTTAAGCTTAGTAGGCTTAATGTTTTTGTTTTAGGGTGGATTTCTACTTTTGTATTAATTGCTTTAACAACTGTACTTATAGCTTTTACTCCGTTGAGAGAATATATACCAGGTTACTCTTCTACTAAATTAAAAAAACAAGCTACAGAATTAACATATAAAACAGACTCGCTAGTAAATGTTTTAAATTATACCAATAAGTATTTATCTAACATACGTATGGTTTTAAGCGGTGATGTTGCCAATAATAAAATGAATAGGGACTCGCTTTTTGAGCAAGTAAAAATAGATCCTAGCACAGTAGATCTTAGTCCTATTAAAGAAGACCTAAATTTAAGAGCACAAGTTGCTTTAGAAGATAAATACAATTTATTTGGTAATACAAAAACAGAATCTTCTTTGGTATTATTTTCACCTGTAAGTGGAACAATTTCTCAGGGGTATGATAAGGATAAAAAACACTTTGCGGTAGATGTTGTTGCACCAAAAGACAGTCCTATAAAATCTGTTGCACAAGGAACCGTGATATTTGCAGATTGGACTACAGAAACAGGTTACGTAATAATTATAGAGCATAAAGACAATCTTTTGTCTGTTTACAAACACAATAGCGCTTTACATAAAACTCAGGGAGAAATTGTAAAAGCAGGTGAAGTTATTGCAACCATAGGTAATACAGGAGAATTAACCACTGGGCCACATTTGCATTTTGAATTGTGGAGCAATGGTACCTCTGTGAATCCTACTAATTATATAGATTTTAAATAATTAAGTTATGTCTTTAAAATCTTTTGCAGCAAAAATTTTTGCTAAAAAAATAGTAGCTAAAAACGCTAAGTGGATTTCTAACCCTGTAGAAACTCAAGAGCAAGTGTTTAAGCAGTTAATACAAAAGGCTTCCAATACTAAGTTTGGTAAAGACCATAATTTTAAGTCTATTAAAACACATAAAGACTTTGTTAAAAATGTTCCTGTAAGAGATTATGAGGCATTAAAAAACTATGTTGACGAGGTTGTGGCTGGTAATGCAGATGTACTTTGGCCTGGCAAACCTGCGTATTTTGCAAAAACATCTGGGACTACATCAGGAGCAAAATATATACCTATAACAAAAGAATCTATTAAATACCAGATTGAAGCATCTAGAGATGCTATTTTAAGTTATATTCATGAAACAGGCGAAGCAGATTTTGTTGATGGTAGAATGATATTTTTACAGGGAAGCCCTATTTTACAAGAGAAAAATGGAGTAAAACTAGGTCGTTTATCAGGTATTTCTGCGCATTATGTGCCAAAGTATTTGCAGCGTAACAGACTGCCAAGTTGGGATACCAATTGTATTGAAGATTGGGAAACCAAAGTAAATAAAATTGTAGAGGAAACTAAAGATGAAAATATGAGCGTAATTGCTGGTATACCATCTTGGGTGCAAATGTATTTTGAAAAATTACAAGCGGATACAGGTAAAAAGGTGGGCGACTTGTTTAATGGTTTTCAGCTTTTTATTTATGGTGGTGTAAACTATGAACCTTACCGTGCAAAATTTGAGAATTTAATTGGTCGTAAGGTAGATAGTATTGAGCTTTTTCCTGCAAGTGAAGGCTTTTTTGCATACCAGAATTCTCAGCAAGAAAACGGAATGCTATTACTTTTAAATTCAGGCATATTTTATGAGTTTATAAAGGCTGATGATTTTTATGAAGATGATGCAGAACGCATCACACTAAAAGACATAGAAATAGGAGTAAATTATGTAATGATTATTTCTACAAATGCCGGTTTATGGGGGTATAACCTAGGAGATACCGTTCAGTTTATTTCTACAAAACCTTATAAAGTAATTGTTTCAGGAAGAATAAAACATTTTATATCTGCCTTTGGTGAACACGTTATAGCTAAAGAAGTAGAACAGGCAATGCAAACAGCAATTAAAGCAACCGATGCCAGAATTAATGAGTTTACAGTTGCGCCACAAACAATTACAAGTGATAATGAGTTGCCTTACCATGAGTGGTTTGTAGAGTTTGAAAAAGAGCCAAGTGATATGAGTTTGTTTATTGAAATAATAGATGAATCTTTACAAAAACAGAATAGTTATTATTTTGATCTAATTGACGGAAAGGTGCTGCAAACCTTAAAAATAGCAAAAGTGCAGAAAGACGGATTTAAAAATTATATGGTAAGTATTGGTAAGTTTGGAGGTCAAAATAAAGTACAACGTTTGTCTAACGATAGAAAATTGGCTGAAGGATTGAAAGAATTTACTGTAAACTAACGTATCTACCTTAACAATATAGTGTTAATTTATGTAGATTTGCAATGAAGAAGAAATATGAATAAGATAATAAATACAACCAGAGCACAGGAGTCTACAAATGCCATAGAGCGTTTGTATATAACAATGAGACACTTGTTTAATAGAGGATTTTACAAGCCAATGGGTGTTTCAGGAGAAACACTTCGTAATGCATTGTTACAACTACGACCAGAGATTTATGGTTCTGTAGGAGAAGAAAAATCAGAATTAAACGGTTTAACATACGTTTTAGAACGTCTTCCAGAGGGGATAGAACAGTGTAGATACATAAATTTAACTTCAGATGAAGGTTATGGAGAATCTCACTTTAAAGCTATAATTCCGGCGAAAAGAAGAAGAGATTGTTACCGTATAGATGAAGATCAAATGAATATTGTAATTACCAGAGGAAGATCTGATATTTATGATATTCTAACACACTTAACTTTTTTGTTTATAGAGTCCGAAAAGATATGCAAACGTGTATTAATTGAAGATACAAAGAAAACAATAAGAGATTGGACTAAGTTAGAAACGGCTTTAGAGTCTGATGAGTTATCACAAGCAGAGTTAGAAGTAGCATTAAGTTACACTGCAAATATACTGGGAAGATCTTTTGTAGAGGTTAAAGCAATGCACCAAGTATTTGCTACAAAAGAAAACCCAGAAAAGTTTTTACGCACCATTTATTGGATGGGTAAACTTGCTATAGAAGAAGAAACATTAGGTGATAAAAGAATAATTACATTTAGTCCTGTTTTACGTGAGCGTTTAGGTCATCATATTCACGGAGATTTATGGGCATTAACCATTAAAGAGACTTTAGAGGCAAACGGAATTTTACACAGACCAATACACATTATTAGTGCAAATATGCACAGTGTAATGAACTCTTTATTTGCTAAAAAAGCATTGGCTAAAGAGTATCCAAATTCAAAAGATAGTTTAGAAATTTACGAAGATTTAAGTAAGTCTAAAAATGATAAACTAAGGGCTAAAGTTACAGCTTACGCTAAGAAAAACGGAATGATTTCTTTGAACGATACATCTGGAACAAATATTGATGTACAGATTTTTGATTCGGCTAAGTTTGGAGATAAAGCATGTTGTTTTGATCTTCCAAAAGGATTAAAAGACGATGAAAAACCTGTTATTTTTGTAATGGATTATGCATTTGGAGAACAGGCTTACGAAACTATAGATGAGCTTTTAAAACCTTATGAAAAAGAAGGGGTTAAGGAGTTTTTAAATGTTGAGTCGGTTTCTATCATGGGTAAAGCCGGAATTTTAGAAGGTGGCAAGGGCGATATTATGATTGCTACTGCTCATATTTTTGAAGGAACAGCAGACAATTACCCTTTTAAAAATGAACTTTCTGCTGCCGATTTTGAGGGGCACGGATTAAAGGTTTTAGAGGGTACAATGGTAACCGTTTTAGGTACGTCATTGCAAAATAAAAATATATTGCAATTCTTTAAAGATTCTACTTGGGGTGTTATTGGTTTAGAAATGGAAGGAGTTCACTACCAAAAAGCAATTCAGGCTGCATCTAAAATACGTAAAAGTATTAAAGAAGATGTTAAAGTGCGTTATGCATACTATGCTTCAGATAATCCTTTAGAAACAGGAAGTACATTGGCGTCAGGAGGTTTAGGTACAACGGGAGTTAAGCCAACTTATTTAATTACAGATAAAATATTAAAACAATTATTTAATTCATAATAATGAGTAACAACCAGCAACCACAACAATCCTCAGAAGAGATAGATTTAGGTCAGTTATTTCAGCTAATAGGGAATGCTTTTAAAAAATTATTTGTTTTTATAGCAAGTATATTTAAAGGAATTTTTCACGTTATGATGTTGTTTTTACTATTTATTCAAAAGCACTTTGTAAAATTTGTAATAGCCGGAGTTTTAGGTATTGGTTTGGGTATATTTTTGGATATCAAAAATGACCAAAAATACATATCTAGTATGGTAGTAGAGCCTAATTTTAATAGTGTGCAACAGCTATACAATAATGTTAGTTTTTACAATGAACTGGCTAAAGCAGAGGACTCTATTACTTTAGCTAACGCACTTAAAATTACAACAGGTGAAGCTGCTAGTATCAAAAAGTTTGAAATAGAATCCTATTCAGATGAAAATCAGAAAGTTTTATTGTTTGATAAGTTTATAAGGGAATTAGACTCTACAACTGTTAAAAATTTGGATTTTGAAGCTTACTTGGAAAATTTTAATACGTTTGATGCTCGTTTTCATAAAATAAGTTTAGTTAGTACAAATAGTATTGTTGCTAAAAAAGCACAACCAGCTATTGTTAAATCTATTTCTAGTAATACTTATTTTAAGGAACAGAAGGCTACAAATGATAAAAATATTGGCTTTCAAGAAGAGATATACAATCAGCAATTAAATGAAATTATTTCGCTTCAAGAGTTATATAAAGATGTAATGGTTAAAGAAGCCTCAAAAGAAATAGGAGGTACTAACATTAGCTTGGCAGATAATGGAGGAGGAAAAAATAAAGAGATAGAGCTTTTAAAGGAACGAGATGAATTAAAGCAAAAAATAGTAGCTTTGAATCTAGAAAAGGCCAATAAAGCTACGATTCTTAATGTAATTTCTGATTTTCCAACAAGGGGATCCAAGTTAGGTGGAATTGAAAATCAATATAAGTTTTTGTTGCCTATGTTACTAGTATCCATATTGTTAGTGTTTTTGTTGTTGTTAGAGCTTAATATAATATTGAAAATATATAAAAGTAAGAATGAAGAAAAGTCATGGAAGTCAAAAACACAGGACTAGAAGGGTGCTTAATTTTAGAACCAATATTATTTAATGATTCTAGAGGTTATTTTTTTGAAAGATATAATAACAATCGATTTAATAAGGTTTTAGGTCAAAAAGTTAATTTTGTTCAAGATAATCAATCGTTTTCATTACGGGGAGTTGTAAGAGGCTTGCATTTTCAAAAGGGGAATTTCGCTCAGGCTAAATTAATTTATGTCTTAAAAGGTGTTATTTTAGATGTGGTGGTAGATTTAAGGCCCCATTCTAAAACCTACGGAGAATATTTTTCAGTTGAATTGTCTTCAGAAAATAAAAAACAGTTATTTGTACCAAAAGGTTTTGCTCATGGATTTTCTGTTCTTAGTGATACTGCTGAGGTTTTGTATAAGTGTGATAGCTATTATAACAAAGAATCTGAAGGTGGTATAATATACAACGATGCAACTTTAAATATTGATTGGAAAGTTAGTCCCGAGGAAATTAAAGTTTCAGAAAAAGACTTGACTTTACCAACATTGAAAGAGCTTTTGGTATGATTAAAATTTTAGTAACTGGAGCAAATGGTCAATTAGGGCAGTGTATACAAGTGTTAAAGAACGCTTATTCTAATTTAGAATTCACTTTTTGTAATTCGGATGAACTGGATATAACCGATAGAGAAAGATTACAACTTTTTTTTGATAAAAACGAGTTCGACTACTGTATAAACTGTGCTGCATATACCAATGTAGAACAAGCAGAGAAAACTCCAGAAAAGGCCCATTTTATTAACGGGGAGGGAGTTAAAAATATTGCAAAAGAGTGTAAAAAGCATAACGTTATATTGTTTCATATATCAACAGATTATGTTTTTGATGGAGGAAAAGGTTCTCCTTATGTAATATCGGACATAACGAATCCTATTAATGAGTATGGAAAGTCCAAATTAAAGGGGGAAAACTATATTAAAGAAATACTAGAAGAATATTTTATCGTAAGAACATCTTGGTTGTATTCAGAATTTGGACATAATTTTTATAAGACCATTTTGAATAAGGCTAAAATGGGAGAAGATTTAGTCGTTATAGATACTGAAACAGGTTGTCCTACAAATGCAAATAATCTAGCAAAATATATTTTGGAATTAGTTAATTCTAATAATAAAAGTTTTGGTGTAAAGCATTTTACGGATAATAAACCAATGACTTGGTTTGGTTTTGCCGAGGAAATTTTAAAAAATAATCAGTTAGATAAGACTACAAAGCTTGTAAGGGCTAATAATTATCGTAGTTTTGCTAAAAGACCTAAAAACAGTACACTTTTGTGTAACTAGTTTAGGTTGCAATAAAAAAAACAGAAAGTGATAAAAAAGATTTGTTGTATAGGAGCAGGATATGTTGGGGGACCTACAATGGCTATTATTGCCCAAAAGTGTCCAGATATTGGAATTACAGTTGTTGACTTAAATCAGAAACGAATAGATCAGTGGAATGATCCTGATGTGTTTAATATCCCGATATACGAGCCCGGTTTATCTGATGTGGTTGCAGAGGCAAGAGGAAGAAACTTGTTTTTTGATACAGACATTGATAAAGCTATTGACGAGGCAGATATGATTTTTATTTCTGTAAACACGCCAACAAAAACCTATGGAAAGGGAAAAGGTATGGCTGCGGATTTAAAATATATTGAGCTATGTGCAAGACAAATAGCACGCGTAGCTACGTCCGATAAAATTGTGGTTGAAAAGTCGACTTTACCAGTTAGAACTGCGCAAGCAATTAAAAATATATTAGACCACACTGGTAATGATGTTAATTTTGAAATACTATCTAATCCAGAGTTTTTAGCGGAAGGCACGGCTGTTTCAGATTTAACCAATCCAGATAGAGTGTTAATAGGTGGACAACAAGAAACTGAAAAAGGAAAACAAGCAGTACAAGCTTTGGTGGATGTTTATGCTCACTGGGTGCCTAAAGATAAAATTTTAACCACTAATTTATGGTCATCAGAATTATCTAAACTAACTGCGAATGCCTTTTTAGCGCAAAGAGTATCTTCTATAAATGCTATGAGTGAGCTTTGTGAAATTACAGGAGCAGATGTAGAAGAAGTTGCTAAGGCAATAGGAATGGATAGTCGTATTGGTTCAAAATTTCTAAAATCATCTGTCGGTTTTGGTGGCTCTTGTTTTCAAAAAGACATTCTAAACTTAGTTTATATAGCTAAATCCTATGGTTTAAACGAAGTAGCAGATTATTGGGAGCAAGTTATTACTCTTAATGACCATCAAAAAAGAAGATTTGCACATAATATTGTTAAAACGCTATATAACACTGTTTCAGATAAGAAAATTGCATTTTTAGGTTGGGCGTTTAAAAAAGATACAAATGACACTAGAGAGTCTCCTGCAATATATGTGGCAGAGGAATTACTGTTAGAACAAGCCAAAATATCAGTTTGGGACCCTAAGGTAAAAGAATCTCAAATCTATGTTGATGTTAATTATTTGGGGTCTATTGAAACCGATGAGGTAAATAATAGGTTAGAAGTCAGTGATAATGCATATGAGGCTTGTAAAGACTCGCACGCTATTGCTATTTTAACAGAATGGGAAGAGTTTGTTGCATATGATTGGCAGCGTATTTATGATAATATGCACAAACCAGCCTTTGTTTTTGACGGCAGAGGAGTGCTAGATAAAAATAAGCTTCATGAAATTGGTTTTGTATATTACAGAATTGGCGAGGGTAATAGTTAAGACTAATTTATATACAATTATAACACAACTATAAAATAATACACCATAACTATGTCAGACAAGAAAGTAGCTTTAATAACAGGAGTGACGGGCCAAGATGGCGCATATTTAAGTGAGTTTTTATTAAAAAAGGGATACGAAGTACACGGCTTAAAAAGAAGGTCTTCTTTGTTTAACACAGATAGGATAGACCATTTATATCAAGATCCTCATATAGAAGATAGAAATTTTATTCTGCATTATGGTGATATGACGGACAGTACAAACCTAATAAGGTTAATACAAGAGATACAGCCAGATGAAATATACAACTTGGCAGCAATGAGTCACGTACACGTATCTTTTGAGGTTCCAGAGTATACAGCCAATGCAGATGGTATAGGAACCTTACGTATATTAGATGCAGTACGTATGTTGGGTTTGTCAAATAAAACAAGAATTTATCAAGCATCAACTTCAGAGTTGTATGGAAAGGTCCAGGAAGTTCCGCAGTCAGAGACTACTCCTTTTTATCCAAGAAGCCCTTATGCTGTGGCTAAAATGTATGCATATTGGATAACAGTAAATTACAGAGAGGCTTATAATATGTATGCATGTAATGGTATTTTATTTAATCATGAATCACCTATCCGAGGAGAAACATTTGTAACTCGAAAAATAACAAGAGCTACAGCTAAAATAGCGCTAGGACTGCAGGATAAATTTTATTTAGGGAATTTAGATGCAGAGCGAGATTGGGGGCATGCTAAGGATTATGTTCGAATGATGTGGATGATATTACAAGCAGATGAGGCAGAAGATTGGGTAATAGCTACTGGTAAAACTACAAAAGTTAGAGAGTTTGTAAAAATGAGTTTTGCAGAAGCGGGCATAGAGTTAGAGTTTAAAGGAAGTGGTGTAGACGAAAAGGCTTATGTTGTAAGATGTAATAATCCAGAATACCAATTAGAAATAGGTAAAGAGGTATTAGCAGTAGATCCAAAATATTTTAGACCAACAGAGGTAGAGCTATTAATTGGTGACCCAACCAAGGCAAAGACAAAATTAGGGTGGACAGTAGAGTATGACCTTCCAGATTTAGTAAAAGATATGGTACAGAGTGATTTAAAATTAATGCAAAAAGAGCAGTATTTAAAAGACGGAGGTTACCGTATTTTAAATTACTTTGAGTAGTATGGATAAGAGTTCAAAAATATATATAGCCGGTCATAGAGGTCTTGTAGGTAGTGCCATAGTTAAAAATTTAAAGAGTAGGGGATATCATAATTTAGTAGTTAAAACTCATAAAGAGTTAGATTTAACTAATACAGAATCAGTGTCTGATTTTTTTAAGACAGAGAAGCCTCAGTACGTATTTTTAGCAGCAGCCAAAGTAGGAGGTATAGTGGCTAACAATACCTACAGAGCAGATTTTATTTATGAAAATCTGATGATCCAGAACAATGTAATCCATCAGTCTTACAAACACAATGTAGAGAAGTTGTTATTTTTAGGTAGCACATGTATTTATCCAAAAAACTGTGCTCAACCAATGAAAGAGGACTATTTATTAACAGATACATTAGAATATACCAATGAGCCATACGCAATAGCAAAGATAGCAGGTATAAAAATGTGTGAAAGTTACAACCTACAGTACGGTACTAACTTTATTTCTGTAATGCCAACAAATTTGTACGGTCCTAATGATAATTTTGATTTAGAGAAGTCACACGTTTTACCAGCATTAATTAGAAAAGTAGCCTTAGGTAAAGCATTAGAAGATAAAAACTGGGATTATATCAGTTCAGATCTAAACAAGTTACCAATAAAAGGTATAAACGGATCTGCCTCTAAGGAAGAAATAGAACAAGTTTTATCAGACTTTGGCGTGGTGTCAAACCAATCTAAAGCTAGTGTAGAGATTTGGGGAACCGGTAAGCCTAAACGAGAATTTTTATGGTCAGAAGATATGGCAGATGCGTGTGTGTATATTATGGAGGAAAGGGATTTTGGAGATGTAGTAAAGGACATTAAAGAGGTAAGAAACACTCACATAAATATAGGAACTGGTGAAGACGTAAGCATAGCTCAGTTAGCCCAATTAATTGCAAAAACAGTAGGTTATAAGGGAGATTTTGTTTTTAATACAAGTAAGCCCGATGGAACAATGAAAAAACTAACAGATGTTACCAAACTTAATAATTTAGGTTGGAAACATAATGTTAATTTAGAGCAGGGTATTAATTCACTATACAACTGGTATATTGTGAACATTAATTAGTTAGAAAAAGAAAATAACAACATTAAGATAATAAAGGATTATGAAAATACTTGTTACTGGTGGAGCGGGCTTTATAGGATCTCATGTGGTTAGGAGATTTGTGCAGTCATATCCAAAATATCATATTTATAACGTAGACGCCCTAACGTATGCTGGTAATTTAGAGAATTTATCAGATATAGAAGGATTGCCAAATTATACGTTTATAAAAGGCGATATTACAAATGAAGAATTTATAAATAGTATTTTTCAAAAATATAATTTTAATGGAGTTATTCATTTAGCAGCGGAATCACATGTAGATAGATCTATTTCAGACCCTATGGCTTTTGTAAAAACAAACGTTATTGGAACCGTAAATTTGCTTAATGCTGCCAGAGATTATTGGAAAAATGACTTACAAAGTAAACGATTTTATCACATCAGTACTGATGAAGTGTACGGTGCTTTAGGTGAATCGGGTTTATTTACAGAGTCTACGGCGTACGATCCTAATTCGCCCTACTCAGCCTCTAAAGCAAGTTCAGACCATTTTGTAAGAGCATACGGAGAAACATATAAGTTGCCTTATGTAATTACCAATTGCTCTAACAATTATGGGCCAAATCATTTTCCAGAAAAGTTAATTCCACTATTTGTTAATAATATAATAAACAATAAGCCATTACCTGTTTATGGCGATGGTAATTATACTAGAGATTGGCTGTATGTAATAGACCATGCCAGAGCTATAGATTTAGTTTTTCATAAAGGCAAGAATACAGAAACGTATAACATAGGCGGATTTAACGAATGGAAAAATATCGATTTAGTAAAACTATTGTGTAAGCAAATGGATTCTAAATTGAATAGGCCTATTGGTGAGAGTGAAAAATTAATTACTTACGTCAAAGATAGACCAGGTCACGATTTGCGTTATGCTATAGACGCATCAAAAATTAATAAAGAATTAGGTTGGGAGCCATCTGTAACTTTTAAAGAGGGCTTAGAAAAAACAATAGATTGGTATTTGTCAAATAAAGAGTGGTTAAAAAATGTAACTTCAGGTAAATATAAAGAGTATTATAATATTCAATATAATAATTAAAACCCTATATAATGAAAGGAATTATTTTGGCAGGTGGTTCAGGAACAAGACTTTATCCTTTAACGATAACAATTAGCAAGCAATTATTACCTGTATATGACAAACCGATGATTTATTATCCTTTGTCAATATTAATGCTAGCTGGAATTAAAGATATTTTGATTATATCAACTCCATTACATCTGCCCTTACTTAAAGATTTATTAGGTGATGGTTCAGATTTGGGTTGTTCTTTTACATATGAAATACAGGAAAGACCAAATGGGCTAGCCGAAGCTTTTATAATAGGAGAATCTTTTATCGGGAGTGATAGTGTAGGGTTAATTCTAGGAGATAACATATTTTATGGGTCAGAGTTGCCAAAGCTGTTAAAATCAAAAATAAAACCTAAAGGAGGGGTTATTTTTGCGTATCCCGTTGCAGACCCTCAAAGATACGGAGTTGTAGAATTTGACAAGGATTACAAGGCATTGTCGTTGGAAGAAAAACCAATGGTTCCGAAATCCAATTATGCGGTGCCTGGTTTATACTTTTACGATAATGATGTAATTGAAATAGCTAAATCATTGAAGCCAAGTAGTCGAGGTGAATTGGAAATTACTGACGTAAACAAAAAATACTTAGAAAGAGAAAAATTGGAAGTGGGACTTTTGAGTAGGGGTACGGCTTGGTTAGATACAGGTACCTTTGATTCATTGCACGAAGCATCTGAGTTTGTTAAGGTAATTGAGAAAAGGCAAGGTTTTAAGATTAGTTGTATCGAAGAGATAGCATATAGAAGTGGCTATATTGATGAAGAACAACTAAACAAACTGGCTTTAAAGTATGGGAAGAGTGGTTATGGAGATTATTTAAAAAATTTGATTTGAATATCTTGAGTTTATGGAAAAAGTAAATAAAGTTATATTTTTCGGGTGTAATGGATACATTGGTAGCCACATCGTTAGTGATTTAAAATCAAAGAACTATTTTATTTCTGGATTTGATGTGAATGATAATTCCTTTATTAGTGACTTAGACAGTTATGGCAAAATAGATATAGTTGAAATAAAAGATTTAAAGAGAATAAATTTTGATGTAGACTTTATTTATTATTTTTCAGGTATTACAGGAACTCATATATCTTTAGAAAATTTTGGAAAATTTATAGATGTTAACGAAAAGGGCCTACTAAACTTGTTAATGTGTATAAAAGAGCAAGGAGTACGGCCAAAGATTATTTTTCCATCTACTAGATTAGTATACAAGGGAGTTAGTAACATTTCTTTATCTGAAACTGCTGAAAAAGAATTTAAAACAATTTATGCTTTAAATAAATTTCATAATGAAGAGTGTTTAAGAATGTTTGGTAATTATTATAATATTCCTTTTGTAGTTTTTAGAATAGGTGTTCCATATGGAAATATATTAAGTGAAGATTATTCTTATGGCACTCTAGGTTTTTTCTTGTCTCAAGCTAAAAACAATAAGCCAATTACTCTATATGGAGATGGAAAGCTTAGGAGAACTTTCACCTATATTTCGGATATATCACATCAGATAATAAATGTTTCAGAATTAAAAGTGAGTAATTTTGAAACTTACAATATAAGCGGGGAAACATATTCTTTGCTAGAAATAGCTAGCCTTATTTCAGATAAATATGAAGTTGGTATAAAACATACTGAATGGCCAAAATTAGCACTAGCAGTTGAAAGTGGAGATACTATATTCGATTCATCAAAAATAGATGAACTTGTAAGACCTAACCAAATTTCACTTCTTAAGTGGATAAATAATCTTTAATGTAATAAAAGTGAATCATATATCTAAACAAAGAGAAATTGAATTTTTATTTTTAAAATCAGCTTTAACTCTGAATAACCCATTTAATTCAACAGAAGATATTTTAAATTGGGTAAAAAAAAGAAACGATCAGGTAAACGTTAGTATTAAAAGAATTGCTTTCGATGAGATGAATAATTGGAGTTTAGATAGACAAAATGGATCTGTTGTTCATAGTTCTAATAAATTTTTCTCTATCCAAGGTTTAGAGATTAATACTAATTATGGTCAGAGAAAATTTTGGGATCAACCAATAATTAATCAACCAGAGATAGGTTATTTAGGATTTATCACAAAAGTGTATAATGGGATTCTTTATTTCTTAATTCAGACTAAAATTGAACCGGGAAATGTTAATTATGTTCAGCTTTCGCCGACCATACAGGCAACAAAAAGTAATTACACTAAAGTGCATGGAGGAAAGACTCCAAATTATTTAGATTACTTTGTTAATGCAACTAGTGAAGAAATATTAGTAGATCAATTGCAGTCTGAACAAGGAGCGCGATTCTTTAAGAAGAGAAATAGAAATATAATAATAAAAGTAAATAAAGATATTAAACCTTTAGAGGATTTTAGGTGGCTAACGCTAGGTCAAATAAAATTTCTAATGGGAAAGGATAATATTATAAATATGGATACTAGAACAGTGATTTCAGGTATTTCATTTGGAGACTACTCAGCTAAAACGATTGATTTCTACAATATAATGAATGGGGATAAAAGTTCAATTGGATATAAAATGCTAAGATCTGCATTAGTGCAGGATAAATCGTTGTTCTCATTTAATCAAATTATTTATTGGTTAACTGCTAAAAAAGTTAAATACGACTTGTCTATAAATAAAAAGTCCATAATGAATTTAAAGCACTGGAAAGTGACTGATAGAGTTATAGAACACATAGATAATCGTTTTTTTAGAGTTATTGGAGTAAATGTTGAAATTGGAAATAGAGAAGTCTCTTCTTGGGATCAACCACTTATTGAGCCATGTGATAAAGGTATTTGTGCTTTCATTATAAAGGATATTGATGGAATTATTCATTTTCTAGTACAGGCTAAATTGGAAGCGGGAAATTTTGATGTTTTAGAACTAGCACCTACCGTTCAATGTAGTAGCGCGTACTCTAAAAATAGTAAGGAAAAGGAGAGAATCCCATTTTTAGATATAGTGCTAAATAAAAGTAACAAAGTTATTTTTGATACTTATCAATCAGAAGAAGGTGGAAGGTTTTATAGAGAACAAAATAGGAACATTATTGTAGAAGTAGGTGATACTTTTTCAAATGAAGTGCCAGAAAATTTTACATGGTTGACTTTAAATCAGTTAAAAAAGTTTATAGTGTTCAATAATTATGTGAATATTCAAGCACGTAGTTTAATTTCAGCTATAACATACTTAAATTAAAAATATTAATTATGAATTGGGGAATTTTAGGTTGTGCAAATATTGCTATATCATCTGTTATACCTGCTATTTTAAGAAATGACAGTACTGCTAAGATTACATTATCTACCAGAAATTTGAATAATGTAAAAGCAAAAACCAGGCATCTCAAATGCGATATAGTCGAAGGATATGATAATTTATTAAATACAGAAAATATTCAGCTTGTTTATATTCCTTTGCCTACAGGACTACATTATCAATGGGTTAAAAAGGCAATTGAATTAGGTAAGCATGTATTGGTAGAAAAATCAGCAACCAACAATTATATAGAAGCGCAAGAACTAATAGCTCTTGCTAAGAAAAAAAATGTTGCTGTAGTTGAAAATTTTCAATTTCAACACCATTCTCAACATCAATATATTTTTAATTTAATAAATAATAATGAAATAGGAGAAATAAGATCTTTTAGAAGTTCTTTTGGCTTCCCTACATTTGATAGAAGTTCAAACATAAGATATAAAAAAGAGTTAGGAGGAGGCTCCCTTTTAGATGCAGGTGCATATGTGTTAAAAGCTTCTTCTTTTATAATGGGTAATGGTTTTGAAGTTAAGTCCGCTTTTTTGAAAATGAATAATGAGTTGGATGTAGATTGGTTTGGAGGTGCTTTTTTGGTTAATAAAGAAAAAGATATTTTTTCAGAAGTAGCTTTTGGTTTTGATAATTTCTATCAGTGTAACTACGAAGTATGGGGAAGTAAGGGGAAGATAACTTCAACTAGAGCTTTTACTGCTAAGGCAGATTTTAAACCTACAATTATACTTGAAAAGCAGGGCTATAAGGAAGAAATTGAATTGCCTAAGGATGATCATTTCGTTAATATGATTTCCTATTTTATTGATTTAGTTTCTACAAAAACTTTTGATAAAGAATGGGATAATTTGTTAATTCAATCAAAATTAATTGAAGATGTCCTTAGGTTAAGTAAAATTTAAAATAACAATGAATGTTTCCTTATTATTAAGAATAACTTTATTATCTAGATGAAAGAATACATAATATTACAAACTGTAGCTCCAGATTATAGGGCAAAGTTATATAGTTATATAAAAAAAGAGTTTGGCGATAAGTTTGCAGTTTATGCTGGTCTTGAATATTTTGAAACAACAGTAAAGACAGATACTGGTATATCTGGTTTTAAGGAAATTAAGAATTATTTTTTATTTAAAAGATCTTTTTTAATACAAGGCGGTATGTGGCAAGATGTTTTAAAATGTCATGTTTTAGTAATGGAAATGAATCCAAGGATAATTTCCAATTGGATTGTTTTAATTATACGAAAAATATTTAAAAAGAAAACAATATTGTGGGGACATGCATGGCCACGATCCGGAAGCCATAGCAAATCAGATAAGCTTCGGAAAATAATGAGATATATGGGAGATAGCATCATTGTGTATACTAAGTCTCAGAAGCAAGAATTAGTTAGTGCAGAACCGCACTTGAAAGTAAATTATGCGCCCAACGCACTATATTTTAAAAATGAAATGAATGTTAATTTGATAGAGAAACAAGGCATAAATAATTTAATATATGTTGGAAGGCTTACTAGTTCAAAGAAACCTAAACTTTTATTAGAGGCTTTTTTTAAAGCCTTACCAGATTTAAATAAAAGTGTGAATTTAATTTTTGTAGGAGATGGTGAAGAGAAAAAAAGTTTGGAACAGTATATCATTGATCACAAGCTTGAAGATAGGGTGATTTTAACAGGTCATATATCAGATTACAAAAGGCTGTCAGACTATTACTCAAAGTCACTGTTTAGCGTCTCTCCAGGATATATAGGTTTATCTGTTACACAAAGTTTTGGTTTTGGAGTGCCAATGTTAGTTTCAAAAAATGAAAATCATTCTCCAGAAATAGAGGCAATTATTGAGAATGAAAATGCACTCTATTTTGAAACAGATAATTTGGAAGATTTTAAAGATAAAATCTTATCTATATATAAGGAAAAAGAATGTTGGATTGACAAACGTTATCAAATAAGCGAAACATGTAAAGAAAACTATTCAATAGGCTCTATGGGGGATACATTTATTAAACTCTTTCACGAAAATAAAAATGAATACAAATAAAAAAGACATAAAAGTATTACTTATAGGTCCTATTTCTCCCCCAGTAACTGGTTGTAGCATCGTAAATGATTTGGTTTTAGCTAAATTAAATGAAGAGCAAGTATTTGATGTTATGCATATTAATAGGGCTTACCCGAAGTTCAATGAAGCAATTGGGGAATTTTCAATCAAGAAATTTTTTTTTTATGTACGTCAGTATTTTCAAGCTTTTAAAATATTTAGAGCTGACATAATATATGTAGCTATAGGATTAACTTTTTTTGGAGTTCTAAAGGATGCTCCTTTTATTTTGTTATCAAAAGTTTTAGGGAAACAAGTTGTTATCCATGTACATGGCAATTACTTAAAGACACAATATAATCTGCTTTCTGGTTTTAAGAAAAAACTATTTCATTATATACTTTCTAAAGCAGATAAAGGTATTGTATCTTCAGAGTTATTGAAAGGTAATCTAACTCCTTTTTTAAACGAAGACAGAATATACTGGATACCTTACTTCGTGGAGAACACATTAAAAGATATTAAAGAAAAGGATATTGTTAACATAGAAGGCTTGAATATTCTATTTTTAAGTAATTTAATGGAGGGCAAAGGTATTTTTGATGTACTTGAAGCTCTAAAAATACTGAATGACAAAGAAATTGTATACAAGGCAAAAATTATTGGGGGTATAGACCTAGAGCATAAGAATAAAATATTTAGCTATTTAAACTCTAATCCAAACATAGAATATTTCAAGCCAGTTAGAGGTCAGGAAAAGATAGATGCTTATTTAGCTTCAAATGTTTTTGTATTACCTACTTATTATAAAATGGAAGGTCAGCCTATTGCGTTATTAGAAGCTATGCTTACTGGTCATATTGTAATAACTACTGATCATGCGGGAATACTAGATATTTGTACAAATAAAAACGGATATATTGTTAATAAAAAAGATCCAGAACAAATAGCAGAAAAGCTTGGAGAGATAGGAACTGATTTAGAAAGTTACAAAGATATGATGATTAAAAACCATCATTATGTAAAGAGTAACTATAAACCTGAAGATTTCATAAATAAACTTTCTGAGATTTTAAAGAAATAGTTATGATAAAAGGAGTTCTAAAATATTTTGTAATCTGTTTTGGGTTACTAATTAATTTGTCTTCTGATATTGATGAGTCTAGAAAAACTTGTATCCAAGCTAATAATATTTTTCTAGGGATAGACTCTTTGACAGAAGGGGCTGGTGGCAGTTCTTATCGGGACTTTTTTTTTTTAAATTCGGACCTTCCTAGGGTTGGCTATCTTCCAATTAATTATGCTGATATTAAAGCTTTAGGAATAAGTTCCTTTGTATCAAAAGGGATGAAATGGTTTTCATCAGATTTTACATATGGTACATTTCCTAAAAGGCTAAGCGTTGATGGTAAAGGATTATTCACGAATAATGGTAATAATGATAAATGTATTTTATATATTTCTAAGTTAAATTATAATAGAAAAATAAGACTTTATTATTTAAAACAGCCAGATGGAGGAACCTTTAAGATTTCAGTAACACGAAATAAAAAAGACTCAAAGGGCTATTTTATTAATACGGAATCTAAGAGTCTTGGAATTGGTTATGTCGAGATTTTTAGTCAAAATTCTTCAAGTCTCAATGTTTATAATATATATGGTAAAGTAGCTCTTTTTGGAGTTTACTTTAAAAATGAAAGTTGTCAAAAAGATATTGTAAATTCTTTAGCTAAAGGTGGAGTGAAAATGAATGATATAGCTAATCTAGATAGGGATTTTAGAAGGGAATGGTTTAGAATTTTAAAACCAACGCTCTATATTTTGAATGCAGGTATGAACGATAGAAAAACAGTTAAACCTAGAGTTTTTGAAAGAAACTTAAAAGACTATATTGCAGATATAGGATACGGCGCTCCAAATTGTAAAATAATCCTAGTTGAACCTAACGAATCAAAGGATTATTTGAATACTTTTATGCCAAAATACAGGGAAATTCGCTGTCATATTTCAATGATTAATTCGCAGGTTTTCTATTATTCTATACCTGAGAATATAGGTGATTATAGTTTTTTTAAGAATAAAAATTTAATGTTGGATGATCAGCATCCTAATAAAAAGGGAAATATAATTGTAGGAAAGGCATTGTTTACTTTTTCAAAGAAACTAAATAGTAATTAATGAAACTGATAGACAAGATATTTGAATTATTAAAGGATAGAGATAAAAAAATTGTAGCCCAAAATTTTTTGTCATTACTAGTTTTACAAGGTGCAAATTATATCCTCCCGTTATTAATATTGCCTTTTTTGGTACGTACGCTGGGAGCTGAAAAATTTGGGCTTGTAATGTTTGCTCAGTCATTAGCTATTTTTTTGACAGTTTTCGTAGATTTTGGTTTTAATATAAGTGGTACAAGAGAAATATCATTAGCACGAAATAATAAAACAAAAACAGGAGAAATATTTTTGGCTGTAATGTTTATAAAAGTAGCTTTAATAGTAATTGCATTTGGCTTACTTTATATAATAGTTAACACTTATTCTAGGTTTAGTATTGATGCAGAGGTCTACTTGTATAGTTTCGGGGTTGTTATTGGGCAGGCACTATTTCCTGTTTGGTTTTTTCAAGGTATAGAAAAAATGAAAGTAGTGACATTTATCAACATTTTGGCAAAACTAATATTTACACTATTGGTTTTTATTTTAATAAAAGAAGAGTCAGATTACTATAAAGTCCCTATATATAATTCGTTAGGATTCATTGTGTCTGGATGTATTGGTTTTGTGATGGGTTTTAGATATATTAATTTTAGAATTCCAAAATTCAGCTTAATTAAGCAGTTATTTAGAGATAGTTCTAGTTTGTTCGTTTCAAATTTTGCGACAAGTCTATATACTGCTAGTAATGTTTTTATACTTGGTTTATTTTCAGGAAATATTATTGCTGGCGTATACTCTAGTATGGAGAAACTTATTTTAGCAGTTAAAAATGTATACGTACCGTTATACCAAGCATTATATCCATGGGTGGCAAGACAAGAAGATGATAAAAAGTCTCAAATTATTAAAAAATTAATGCCACCTGTTTTTTTAATAAGCACTATTATAACGGTAGTAATTTTGTTTTTTGCAAGTGACATTTTATCTATTGTTTATGATGATACTTTAATAACAAGTTATGGTAATGTATTTAAAATTTTAAGCTTTATTTCTGTATTTTCAGGCTTAAATATGTTATATAATATGTTATATTTTCCTGCAATAAAGCGGTATAAAGTGAGAATGAATATATTAATTTTTGGCGGGTTATTTAATGTAATAATGAATTTAATATTTGTTCAGTTTTTTGGAATTTATAGTATGGCGTTTGTAGTTACATTTACAGAGTTAATTTTAGTTATTGTTGGTTATTACTATTTTAGAAAAATAAATAAACGTTTTTGATTCTAAGAAGTTTTTATTATTGCTGTTTTATTTAGAATTATTAATATTGGCAAAGGTCTCTAAAAAAATATGATATTATTAATAGTTATACTATTTATCGAATTATTTTTGATTAAAAGAATAGTAAAGTTTTATTTACTTAGTCAGATACACTTGTACTTATTATTCTATATAATATCAATTAGTTTGTCTGTTGTATACTATTATTTTTATGATTATAAAATATCATTATTTGATCTTGACTCAATTCAAAGTAAATTCTTTTTAGAAGCTATAAAATTTCATATATTAGGATTAGTTGCATTTTGTTTTGGAGTACTAATATATTATGATTTTGTAAGTAAAAAAACCAAGAGATTTTTTAATCAGTCTTTTTCCAAAGTTCTATTTGTTAAATATAAATTACCTAACAAAATTAATGGTGTTCTTATAAGTCTATTTGTAATAATAATTATTCTTTATGGGTTAACATATGGTAGCCAAATATTTTACAGAGAAACATATTTAATAGATAAAAGCAGAACTCTCCAAACATTAAATAAATTGCTAGGTTTTGTTTCCACTGTTTTATTGGCAATGTTATTTGATAAAAAGAAGTTGTTAAGTATATTAGCTTTTTTAGTTATACTTATTTTTGCAACAGGTACAGGCTCTAGAATTTCATTTCTATACTTAGTTATTTACGTCATTTTAATTTTTCAATCTAAAGGAGACACTTTAAGAAACAAAATTACTTTGTTTGCAAATTTAATTGTAGCTTTTTTCTTTCTTTCATATATAATGACCCTGCGCGGATTGGAAAGTCATGGTATCTATCCTTATATTTCTAGTCTGTTTAGTGCTCAAAATAAATTATATGATAGTATTAAGTTTAACGTTTATTATTCATTTATATTTGGTGTTTTTGTTTCTGCAAAAACGATGGTTTTAAATGAGTCTAATTGGGGTAATATTATAGTCAGCTTAAATCCACTTACCGGTAATATTGCAGGGTGGTATGATATAGCAGGAAAAATGCGTATTTATCCAATAGTTCCCTATTCATCTAATGGAGAGGTTTTTACGATGGGATACTTTTTTACTTTTATATTTTACTCTATTTTAGGATGTATAGTTGCTTATTTCGATTTTAAAACTAGATTGTTTTTTTCAATGGGTAAAAGAATGCAGGGTTTCTTAGTTGTTATCTTGTTTGTAATGTACATTGTATATTCCTTTGAGTACAACTTGAGATCATCTTTTAGATACATCTATTACACTTATATATTATTATTATTCCTAAAGCTTAGGATTAGAAAAACAAAAAATGTGAATTGAAAGTTCTATTTTAAAGATTAAAGTTTTAAATAAAATTTTTCAAACGTAAATTATTATTTACTCTAGTATTTATAGCTTTGTGTTGTTAACAGTAAAAGAATCTTGGATTAGAGAATATTTTGATTTAAATTTACTCTTTTGGCTTCAGTATTTCATGCTTATAATCTTATATAAAATCTATTGTTTTGCAACCTTTTATTTTTTGGTTGCATAAGTTTATCTATTAGTATATCGCATGTCATATTTTATAGAAAGTATTTAGGTTTCTTTGTAGGAAATGTCTAGTTTAGTAAGGCGCAAAATTTGTTATTACAAAAGTTAATGTTAAAATCTAACAATAAGGAATTTATTTTCAATCTAGCAAATAGATTGTTTTTTCTATCAATAATTGCATTTTCATTATTTCCTTTAATTCCAGCAAAGTTTAAAGGAGCGCCAGTTGTAATTTTGATAGGATCTTCCATTTTTTCAATTATACATAAAAAGGAAAAAATTAAAGGATTCAAATATGCTCTTTTGTTTTCTTCTGTTTTTATAATATATTTAATCAGTTTATTCTATAGTGATAACTTAGGAATTGGGTTTAGAAAAATTGAAACAACATTATCCTTATTGCTGGTGCCTTTTGCTTTAGAATCAGTTTATTTAGGCTTAAGACCCAAGGAAGAAATTAAGCGAAAATTCCTTAATCTTTTTATAATATCCACTACCCTATATTCTGCAAGTATAATTCTTTATTTTGCTCATCTTGGTTTTTTTTCAGGAGAAAAAAGTTTAAGTTATTGTTTGTCTTACTTAAACGGGATGTATTATCTAAGCGAGCACCCTATTTATGTCTCTATGTTAATAGCTGTGACAATTATTTTCATATTTAATGTTTTTTTAAAGCAAAACTATATACTTAGATTATTGCTTTTGATAGGTTTAGTGATAAATATTTATGTTTTGTTTCTATTAATTCGGAAAGGAGTAATAATTGCATTATTGTTTTCTTTTGTATGCTATCTTTTTTACAAGAGAACAAGTCCAAGAAAGGTAAATTATAAGGTAATAATAATAGGTGTAATACTCTTTCTTGTTGTTTTGTTTAATTTAAAAAGTTCAATTATAAAGAGATTTTCGGAATTAATTTTACCAGAGACATATGAAGTTGTAAATGAGAACAATTCTACTAGTATTAGGTATTCAATATACAAATGTTCATTTAGTGTAATAAATAAGAAATTACTTTTTGGACAGGGAATAGGTGATACAAAAGATGCATTAATAGAATGCTATAAAGGAAAAGCAAAAATACTATCAAAAAATAAATATAATACCCATAATCAGTATTTAGGGGTGCTTTTGAGCATAGGCTTTCTTGGTTTGGTAGTTTTTTTACTTCAACTCTTTTTTTATCTCAAAAAGTCTTTATCGGAAAATGATACTTTATTTTTTCAAATTCTAATATTCTTTATAATTCTCTTTTTTACTGAAAATATATTAGAAAGGCAAACTGGTGTGATTTTTTTTTCCTTTTTGTCTAACTATTTTTTTTACGATAATTCAAATAAATAATCATATGCAGGACTTGTCAAAGTATAAAACTCCAATCAATTTTAGAGGAAGATCGAAATTTATTGTGCAATTATGGTGGGTAATTCAAGCCGTTTTTGTTAAGCCTTCTCCTCAACTTATGTATGGGTGGCGTAGATGTTTATTAAGGCTTTTTGGAGCTCAAATTGGAAAAAATGTTATTATTAGACCTTCAGTTAGTATTACCTACCCGTGGAAAGTTAAAATAGGTGATAATAGTTGGATTGGTGATGATGTTGTGCTATATTCTTTAGGGGAAATTTTTATTGGAAACAACACTGTCGTTTCTCAAAAAAGTTACATTTGCACCGGATCGCACGATCATTCAAAGATTGATTTTCCAATATATGCTAAAAAAATAATTATTGAAGATGAATGTTGGTTAGCAACAGATGTCTATGTCGGACCTGGTGTAACAATTGGGAAAGGTACAGTAGTTGGAGCAAGAAGTAGTGTTTTTAAAAATTTACCTAAAGGAAAAATCTGCATTGGCAGTCCTGCAAAGGTTATAAAAAGAAGAAATATTGAGTACTAAAATAACCCTAATTGGAATAAATTTTTATCCGGAAGACACAGCTATTGGTTTATATTCAACAGAAATGGCAGATTATTTGTCAAAAAATGGTTTTTTTGTTGATGTAATCACTGGCTTTCCTTACTATCCCCAGTGGAAGATCAATCCAGAGTATAGTTCGTATAAAAATTTTATCGTTGAAAAAAGAAATAATATAAATATTTATAGGTACAAACAGTATGTTCCTATCAAGCCAAACTTTTTAAAAAGAATAATCCATTTATTAGATTTTACATTTGGAAGTCTTTTTAATTTAAAAAAAATTAGAGAGACTGATATAATTATAGTGGTAGTTCCCTTTACATCTGGTATCTTATTGGGCTGGTTACTTAAAAGAAAAACGAAAGCAAAACTATGGATTCATGTACAGGATTTTGAATTTGATGCTGCTTTACAAGCAGGAATTGCTAAATCAAATAAAACTGGAATAACAAAGAAAGTAATTTTTAATATTCTGTTTAAGTTAGAGAAATGGTTGTTCTCAAAGGCAGATGTGGCAAGTAGTATTAGTTTTTCTATGCTCGATAAGCTTAAAAAAAAGACGGACGCTCTTACACCTATACACTATTTCCCAAATTGGATTGATGTCGAAAAATTTAAAGAGGTTAAAAATGAAAAACACTCTTATTTAAATTCCACAAAGTTTAAAATATTATATTCCGGTAATATTGGAGAAAAACAAGATTGGGAATTTTTTATTAGATTCATCGGTTTACTTAACTCTGATGAAGTAGATGTTGTTGTTGTTGGTGACGGCTCTAAAAAGGAGTGGCTTTTGGAGAACATTAAAAAATATCATTATGTGAATTATTTTTCACCAGTACCTTATAATGAATTACCAAACCTTTTAAATAGTGCAGATTTACATATATTATTTCAGAAGGAAGATATTTTGGATACGGTAATGCCTTCTAAGTTGCTTGGAATGATGTGTAGTGGAAAACCATCTTTAGTAACTGGGAATCCAGAGTCGGAAGTTAAAAAAATTATAGATGAAAGTAAAGGAGGTATTTATGAATCAAAATCAAATGTTGAAAGGATAATGAATGAGTTAGAGATTCTTATTAAGAATAAGCATAAGAACAATGAGATGGGGAATAATGCAAAAAGCTATATTTTAAATAAATTTCAAAGTCAAAATATTCTGAAATCTTTTGCTAAAGAAATCAAAAACATATAACCTTTTAAATGCTATCTAACCAACACAGATTTTCTTCTTTATTAATTCCATTGTCATATGGGCTAGATTTACTTATTATAAATCTACTAGCTTTTTACTTGCCTATTAATTTTGAGAATGCATTACTATTTCATTGTTACCTATCGTGTGCTTGGGTTATACTATCGCTAAAAAGTAATTTTTACGAGGTTTACAGGTATAGTAAGGCAACTAGAATACTAAAATTACTTTTTACACAATTTGTATTTTTCTTTTTAATACTTTATGCTTTTATAGGTTTCTTTAAGCAGCCAAATATAAGTAGGCTAGAGTTGGGTAAATATTTTTTGTATGTAGGTTTAGTCATATCAATAATTAAATTTGCTAATTATTATATTTTAATGAGCTACAGAAAGCGAATTAAAGGGAACCTAAGAAATGTTGTTGTTATTGGAAAAAACAAAAAGGCAGATCAGCTTGTAAAGGTTTTTCAAGAACGTGTAGAATACGGTTTTCAGTTTTTTAAACAGTTTTCAACAAAGTCCGAGGATTTTAATTTGGACAGTAGTTTTGATTATATCTCCAATAATAATATCGATGAAATTTATTGTTCGGTGTCAGAATTAACGAATAAGGAAATGACTAACCTTATTAACTTTGCTGATAATAATTTAAAAACGCTAAAGTTTATACCAGATAATAAAAACATCTTTTCAAAGAAACTAAAGTTCGAGTACTATGATTATATACCAGTGCTTTCTTTACGTGAAATCCCTTTGCATGAAGGTATAAATGCATTTGTAAAACGGTTATTTGATTTTGTTTTTGCATTACTGGTTGTGATTTTTCTGCTGTCTTGGCTTGTGCCCTTAATGGCTATTATAATTACTTTAGAGTCCAAAGGTCCTGTTTTCTTTAGACAAAAAAGAAACGGTATAGATAATGAAGAATTTTACTGCTATAAGTTTAGATCTATGGCGCCAAATAAGGATGCGGATAATCATATGGCAACTAAAAACGATATGCGTATCACCAAAGTAGGTAAATTTATACGTAAAACAAGCATAGATGAGTTGCCTCAGTTCTATAACGTATTATTTGGGTCTATGTCTGTTGTTGGTCCACGACCACATATGGTAAAGCATACTAGTGAGTATGCTAATAAAGTAAACAAATATATGGTAAGACACTTTGTTAAGCCGGGTATTACTGGTTTAGCACAGGTAAGAGGGTATAGAGGAGAAATAGAAAAAGACGAAGACATTTTAAACAGAACAAAGTTTGATATTTTTTATATTGAAAACTGGTCTTTATTTTTAGACTTAAAAATTATAGTACAAACCGTACTTAACGCTGTTTCTGGAGAAGAAAAAGCATATTAAAATATAGAATGAAAAAAGTACTTATTACTGGAGCGGCAGGATTTTTAGGATCTCATTTATGCGACAGGTTTATTAAAGAAGGTTTCTACGTAATTGCAATGGATAATTTAATTACGGGAGATTTAAAAAATATTGAGCACCTTTTTCCATTAGAAAATTTTGAGTTTCAGCATCATGATGTTTCTAAATTTATTCATATTCCTGGTAAACTAGATTATATATTACATTTTGCATCACCAGCAAGTCCTATAGATTATTTAAAAATTCCTATTGAGACATTAAAGGTTGGTGCGTTAGGTACACATAATTTGCTTGGAGTAGCAAAAGAAAAAAACGCTACTATTTTGGTAGCTTCCACCTCAGAGGTGTACGGAGACCCATTAGTGCATCCGCAAAACGAAGAATATTACGGTAATGTAAGTCCGGTTGGACCACGTGGCGTATATGATGAGGCTAAACGTTTTATGGAGTCTATTACAATGGCTTACCACCGTTTTCACGGACTAGATACGCGTATAGTTAGGATTTTTAATACCTACGGTCCAAGAATGCGACTAAACGATGGTCGTGTTGTACCAGCATTTATGGGTCAGGCTTTACGAGGAGAAGATTTAACGGTGTTTGGTGACGGAAAGCAAACAAGGTCTTTCTGTTACATAGATGATCAAGTAGAGGGTATTTACAGGCTTCTAATGAGTAATTATAGTTACCCAGTTAACATTGGTAATCCGCATGAAACCACTATAGGCGAATTTGCAGAAGAAATTATTAAACTTACTGGTACAGAGCAAAAGGTAATTTACAAGCCTTTACCAACAGATGACCCAATGCAAAGACAACCAGATATTACTAAAGCAAAGGAATTGTTGGGTTGGGAGCCTAAAGTTTCTAGGGAAGAAGGACTAAAAATTGTTTTCGACTACTTTAAGTCGTTATCTCCTGAGGAATTACAAGACAAAGAACACAGAGATTTTTCTAAATAAAGAGTCAAGAGAAAAGAACCTAGAGAATAGAGTAAAGAATTTTGTCTTGCAACTTGTTTCTTACAGCGCAGCGATCTATACTCTCACTTCTTTTTTCTTTTTTTTAAAGGATATTAAATCGTCATACTGTATTTTTGAGCAAACTTTTACAATATGAACATTCTTATCCTTGGTTCTGGCGGTAGAGAACACACTATTGCTTGGAAACTTAATCAAAGTAAAAAGCTAAATAAACTTTTTGTGGCACCTGGTAATGCTGGTACTGCTTCAATAGCAAAAAATATACCAATTGGTGTAAACGATTTTCAAGCAATAAAAGAAGTTGTTCTTGCAGAGCAAATAAATATGGTTGTAGTTGGTCCAGAAGACCCTTTGGTTAATGGTGTGCATGATTTCTTTTTAAACGACATCGACCTAAAAAATATTCCTGTTATAGGGCCACAAAAGGCAGCTGCAACTTTAGAGGGTAGTAAAGATTTTGCTAAAGAATTTATGATGCGTCATGACATTCCTACTGCGGCATATAAAAGTTTTACAGCAGATACATTGGCAGACGGACAAGAGTTTTTAGAAACCCTTAAGGCTCCATATGTACTAAAGGCAGATGGTTTAGCGGCAGGTAAAGGTGTTTTAATTTTACAAGATTTAGATGAAGCTAAAAAAGAACTTGCTTCTATGTTGGTAGATTCTAAATTTGGAGACGCTAGTACAACTGTTGTTATTGAAGAGTTTTTAGATGGTATAGAGCTTAGTGTTTTTGTACTTACAGATGGTAAAAACTTTAAAGTATTGCCAACAGCTAAAGATTACAAACGTATTGGTGAAGGAGATACAGGCTTAAATACAGGTGGTATGGGAGCTATTTCACCTGTTCCTTTTGCAAGTGATGAGTTTATGAGTAAAATACACTCACAAGTTGTAAAACCAACGGTAGATGGACTTGTAAAGGATAACTTACCATACAAAGGTTTTATTTTTATAGGACTGATAAAAGTAGGAGAAGAGCCTAAGGTTATTGAATATAATGTACGTTTAGGTGATCCGGAAACAGAAGTTGTATTACCACGTTTACAAAACGATTTAGTTGAGGTTTTTGAAGCTGTAGGTAACCAAACATTAGATGCTATAGATATTAAAATTGATGAGCGTACGGCAACTACAGTTATGACAGTTTCTGGTGGTTATCCTGAAGCATATGAAAAAGGAAAAGAAATTACAGGTTTAGACACAGTAGAAGGTTCTATTGTTTTTCATGCAGGTACTAAATTAGATGGTGGTAAAGTGGTTACTAACGGTGGTCGTGTAATGGCAGTAACATCATTTGGTACTAATTTTAAAGATGCTTTAGCACAATCATACAAAAACGTAGAAAAGCTTCATTTTGATAAAATAAACTACAGAAAAGACTTAGGTTTTGACTTGTAAAAGAAGTTAGCTAACTAAAAAATAAAAACCCAACTAGTAACTACAATAGTAGCTAGTTGGGTTTTCTTATATAAGTAAATAGGTTTTAGCCGGTACAGCCAAATAAATATTTAAATTTTTATGTAAGAATGTGCATTTACACTCTTATCTTCTTCATTGTTATTAGAGTGCTCTTTAAGTTGTAACATCCAATATACCATTGCTATTGCTCCAATAATCATAAAAACCCAGTTAAGCGTATTTGCTGCCCACCAGTTTTCTAATTCTAATGCTCTTAGTAAATCTAAAGGAGCAAAAAGTACATCAACAAATAAATCCTCTATTGCTTTAAAAAATGTTTTCATCTTATATGTATATTTACCCTGCAAAAATATAAAAACTCTAGATGATTTCAAGCTTTTTTAGCAAAACAAAACCTATTAATTACATAATTGTACTTACTTTACTGTTGGTATTCTTTGGCATGGCTCGTTTTTTAGGGGGTAATGTCTTGTTTTCACTCGAGTTAATTGGTATAAATGTTGGTGTAGTTTTAGTACTGTTTTTTACTATTTTTCTTGTCAATTTTATAGTAAAACGCAATAAAATTACTCAAGTAAACTCTTTTGCGGTCCTTTTCTATGCCTTATTATGTGTTTTTTTCCCAGCTTCATTAACAGATACTAACGGTATTTTTTGCAGTTTTTTTATTGTTTTAGCAACCAGAAAAATTTTAAGCCTAAAATCTTTAAAGGAAATTAAATATAAAATTTTTGATGCTTCAATGTGGATTATTATTGCTAGCCTGTTTTATGATTGGGCTTTGCTGTATTTAATTTGGGTATTTATAGCCATTTATATTTATGAGCCTAAAAATATAAGAAACTGGTTTTTACCTTTATCAGCTTTTGTAGCAGTTTCATTAATAGTTTCGGCGGTATTAGCAGCTACGGGTAATTTAAACTTTATCGTAGAGCATTACATTTTTACATTAAAACTAGATGCAGATATGTTTAAAGAGTGGAGCAAAAGTTCTGCAACCATAGTGTATTTAATAGTTGTAATTATTGTAGGTGTCATTAGCAGCATAAAAATTGGCAAAATAGGTGTTGGCCGTTTAGCAAGTATGCGACTTGTAGCAATATCTTTTACCATAGGTATTTTTATAACTTTGTTTGAGACTAACTTGGGTTATTTTCCAATAATGATTACCTTTTTTCCTGCAGCAGTGTTTCTTACCAATTATATAGAAATTTTACGTAAACCTCGTTTTAAAGAGCTAAACCTTTTTATAGCTATTTTAGTCCCAATAACGGTATTTGTATTTAAGGTTTTACTGAAGTAAAATTGGTATATTTGCCTAAAATTTTACAGTATGTTTAGTGATTTTGCCTTTAAAATATTTAACGAAAGTATAGATAAATACCACATTTTAGATGATGTGTATCAATCTTTTGAAAATCCATATCCAAAGGATGAAATAGCACACTTATTATACCGTAAAAATTGGATAGACACTGTGCAATGGCATTATGAAGACATTATTAGAGATCCAAATATAGATCCTGTAAGTGCTTTAAAATTAAAGCGTATGATTGATGCTAGCAATCAGGATAGGACAGATTTGGTGGAATACATTGATAGTTACTTTTTAAATAAATACCAATCGGTACAAGTAAAAGGCAATGCAACCATTAATACAGAAAGTCCGGCTTGGGCTATAGACAGGTTATCTATTCTTGCTTTAAAAGTATATCACATGCAAGAAGAAGCAACTAGAACAGATGCTTCTGATGAGCATAAACAAAAATGTAGCGCTAAGCTTTCTGTTTTATTAGAGCAGAAAAAAGATTTATCTACAGCAATAGATCAACTAATATCAGATATTGAAGCCGGTAACAAGTATATGAAAGTATACAAGCAGATGAAAATGTATAATGATGACGAGCTAAACCCAGTGCTTCGTGGAAAATAAGCCTCAGGACCATATTTTAATAATTAGGTTGTCTGCAATGGGAGACGTTGCAATGACTGTTCCTGTGGTAAAAAGACTATTGCAACAAAACCCTACTTTAAAAATTACAGTCTTAACTCGGGCATTTTTTACACCAATGTTTGCACAATTGCCCAACGTACAAGTATACCAAGCAGAGGTAAAAGGTAAGCATAAAGGTGTAAACGGACTCTATAAATTATTTAAAGAGTTAAAAGCAATGAATGTTACTGCAGTTGCAGATATTCATAACGTTTTACGTTCTAATATTCTTAAACATTTTTTTAAATTATCTGGTATTCCTTTTATACAAATTGATAAAGGCAGAGCCGATAAAAAAGCGCTAACAGCAAGTAAAAACAAAGTTTTTAAACAACTACAAACTACGCAGCAACGTTACGTTTCTGTTTTTGGTAAATTAGGATTTCCCATTAAGCTAGACGATTCTTGTGCTTTAGAAAAAGAAAAATTATCTGATACTGCTATTGCATTACTGCCAAAAGAACCAAAAAAGTGGATAGGAATTGCACCATTTGCTGCTTTTGAGGGTAAAACGTACCCTTTAGAACTTATGGAAAAAGTGGTAAATAAGTTAAATGAAAAAGACACTTATACAATAGTTCTTTTTGGAGGAGGAGATAAAGAAAAAGAAGTTTTAGAAAAATGGGAACAAGGTTACAGCAATTGTGTTTCTGTGGTTAAAAAACTAAGTTTTAAAGAAGAACTTTCTTTAATTTCTAATTTAGATGTTATGTTAGCTATGGATAGTGGCAACGCACATCTAAGCGCAATGTTTGCGGTACCTACAATAACACTTTGGGGAGTTACACACCCATTTGCTGGTTTTTATCCATTTGCACAACAAAGCACAAATGCATTGCTAGCAAACAGAGACAAATACCCACTTATACCAACATCTGTTTATGGTAATAAATTTCCGCCAAGTTATGAAAAAGCTATGGAAACCATACTGCCAGATGATGTTGTGAAAAAGGTTTTGGAGGTTGTTGGGTAGTTTGTGTTAGCATAAACATTTCTACCGCTTCACAGCAATAGTTTTAAAATAACTACGCAATTGTTGAATGTACTTGTAACGAAGTAACTTAGCATTACCTTCTACCATTAATAAACGCACACCCATATAGGAAGACATTAAAAAGCTAGCAACAGCTTCACTATCTACGTGGCGGTCTATATAGCCATCTGTTTTGCCTTTTTGTAAATTGGTAATCAAATTTACTTCCCACACCTTAAACATTTCTTTAAGGAGCTTTACAATTGTTTCGTTTTTACCACTAAACTCCGTCATAAAATTACTTAATACAAAGCCATTGTCTAATTGGTTGTGTTCTGCCGTTTCAAGAGCATTGTCAAAGCATTTGTCTAAAATTACAGCAGGGTTTTCTAGTCCTTCAAAAGGAGCAATTAACTCGCTATATACTTTAGGGAAAATAATATTCTGTAGAATACTTATAAAAAATTCTTCCTTAGATTTAAAATGATAATAAAACGCACCTTTAGATAAAGATAGTTCTTTTAAAACATCATCTACACTGGTATCATAATACCCATTTTTATAAAATATTTCTAGGCCAACAGACTGCATTCTTTGCATTGTAGCCATGCGTTTTAAGTTCTTTTCCATTTTAGCTTCTTTTTGTTGTAAAAAGACTAGTTAGTTTGTTGCAAGGTTCTCTTTTTTGCATCAAAATATATTTTATGGGTTATAAATGGTTTGTGGAACGATAAACTACATAGTATTGAAAATAAAAATATAGTTTACATAACTATATAAACTACTTAGTTTGTTTTATTATTGTGTAAAAGATGCAATAAATCTAAAAATTAGCTGCTTTTGTGTTGTAATTATAGTATTAGTCTTACAAAAAGTGTCTAATTAAAAAAATCTATGTTATTTTTATAAAAGAAATTAAGGTTTCTATTTTTTAACGACCAAGCAACCACAATGAAACCAAACCGGAACAAAACTGTTTTATTAGTTTTTTCTCTTTCCGCTAAAATAGAAGCAGAAAGGAAACCTTTGTTTGGTGGTAAAAAACAAGAAGTCTCTACTCAGTTTTTTGACTTATTAATTAAGAACACATTAGAGGTTGCAAATAAAAGTAGTGTAGACGTTGTTTGGTTAGATGAAACACAGCAACACGGCAACACTTTTGCAGAGCGTTATACTAACGCTTATAAAAGTTTGTACACTCAAGGCTATACCAATGTAATATCTATTGGTAATGATACACCAAATTTAACAGCAAGTCATATACAGCAAGCCGTAGATGCAATGGCTACTAAAAAAGTAGTTTTTGGGCCGTCTATAGATGGTGGTATATACTTGTTTGGAGTTCATAAAAGTATTTTTAATGAAGACGCTTTTAAAAACCTACCCTGGTTAACTTCTAAATTATCTAATAAAATACATTCTTTGGCTGTTGCCAAAAATGTACCTTTCACGGTTTTGGAGACGCTTCAGGATATAGATACAAAGGTATCAGCTATAGAATACGCCTGTGCAAATCCTAATTCGGTTTTAGCTAGTTTTATAATTGCTTATTTAAGTCAGAGATCTAAAAAAGCAATAAAAACAAGCAACAATATAGTTTCTTCTTTTTACACATCTTCATTTTTACGTAGAGGTCCTCCTAGTTTATAAATTATTTAAATCGGCATTTTTATGAGTAAAAACCAATTGTAACTATAATTGGTTGTACTTGCTTATAAAATAATTTATCAACTTTATTACACTTAAATATGAAAATAGCTATAATAGCTGTAGTGCAGCTATTTGCCTTAACGGTATTTGCACAATCAAATACGTATACTTCTAAAATATTAGATACAGACAACCAACCAATACCTTTTGCTACGGTAAAAGAAATAGGCAAAGAAAATTACACAACTACAACCATAGATGGTGACTTTACATTGCAAACTAGCTCTACTAGTTTTTTAATACAAGTGTCGTCTATAGGGTTTACAAGCAAAAAAATTACTATTACTAACGGTAATTTTCCGGCGAGTATTACACTAATGCCATCAGACGAACAGTTAAAAGAAATTGTAGTAACTGCTTTGGGTATAGAAAGAGAAAAACAATCGCTTGTTTCTGCTGTAACAAGAGTATCATCAGATAAATTAACAGAGGTTACTTTAACTAATGTGGTAAACAGTTTAGCAGGGCAAGTGGCAGGAGTTCAAATTACAAATGGTTCTTCTGGTGTGGGTTCTTCATCTAGAATTGTTATCCGTGGGGAAAATTCTTTAAGCGGAAGCAACCAGCCATTATTTGTGGTAGATGGTGTGCCAATTAGTAATGAGCAAATTACGAGTGACTTGGTAAACAACGGTGCTTTGCAAGAGGTAGATTTTGGAAACGGTGGTTCTGAAATTTCTCCAGATGATATTGCATCAATCTCTATATTAAAAGGTGCTGGTTCTGCTGCACTTTATGGGGCAAGAGCTGCAAACGGAGTTGTAGTTATTACTACAAAACGCGGTAAAAACAAAAAAGGTTTTGGTGTTACAACAAGTAATTCGCTTACGGTAGAAACCTTACTTACCTTACCAGATTACCAAAATGTATACGGTGGTGGTTCTAACGGTCAATATTCTTTTCAGAACGGTAAAGGAGCTGGTGTTAATGATGGTGGTTTAAGTAGCTACGGACCAAGATTAGATCAAGGCTTATTGGTTAATCAGTTTAACAGTCCTTCTGTAGATATTAACGGCAATCCTGTGCGTGCTGGTGATGTTATTGCACGTACAAATGCAGATGGTAGTTTTACCCCAATAACTGCAACTCCTTGGGTGTCTAACCCAAATAATGTGCGTAATTTTTTTGAAACTGGTATTACCAAACAAAACAATATAGCCATTAACTCTTCAGGCGAAAACGGAAGTAGTAGATTATCTTATAGTAACTTAAGAAATGAAGGTATTGTGCCAAATACTGACTTAGATCGTGATGGTATTTCGCTTAGTCTACATCAGAAATTAACAGAGCAATTAAATGTAAACGCTTTTGTAAATTATATAAATACACGTAGTGGTAACAGGCCAAACCTTGGTTATGGTTATGAGAATCCTTTGTATGGTTTTAACTGGACAGGTAGGCAGGCAGATGTTTCTGCTTTAAAAAATTACTGGCAAGCAGGTCAGGAGGGAGTGCAGCATTATGATATTAATTACTTATGGCTTACAAACCCATATTTAACGGTTAACGAAAACACCAACAGCTTTAATAAAAATAGAGTTTTAGGTAATGTTTCTGCTGTTTATGATATTACAAATAAACTAAATGTTGCAGTGCGTGCTGGCTTAGATACGTATGCAGACAAACGCGAGTTTAGAAGAGCGGTGAGTACAAATGCTAACCCGCAAGGCTCTTTTAGAGAAGATGATATTAGCTTTAGAGAATTAAATACAGATATTTTGGTGTCTTATAAAGATGCTATAAGCGATGATTTAAAGTATACAGTCTCTGTAGGTGCAAATAGGTTTGATCAAGAAATTAAATACAGTTATGCTGAAGCTTCACAACTAGCATTGCCTGGTATTTATACCTTAGCAAATTCTAGAACTCCGCTTAAGGGAGATAGTAGATTGTTTGAAAAACGAATTAATAGTGTTTATGGTACAGGTAATTTATCTTATAAAGATGCTTTGTATTTAGACCTTACCTATCGTAACGACTGGAGCAGTACATTACCATCTAATAACAATTCGTTTGGGTATTATTCTGCCGGACTAAGTTTTGTAGCTAGTAGCCTTTTAAAATTACCAGAGCCAATCTCTTACTTAAATTTTAGGTTTAGTGCGGCTAGTGTTGGTAATGATACCAACCCGTACCAAAACACTCAAAATTTCTTATTTAACCAGAACTATGGTTCTAATTTTAGAGTAACTAATGAGACGGTTTTAAAAAATGCAAATCTAAAGCCAGAACGTCTTAATGCGTATGAAGCTGGCTTAGAAGCCTGGTTTTTTAATGGTAGGTTGCAATTAGATGCTGCAGCGTACCAAAATACAAGTGTAGATCAAATTATATCTAGGCCAATATCAGAATCTAGTGGTTTTGGTAGTTTTAACGAAAACGGTGGTAAAGTACAAACCACAGGTTTAGAGCTTTTACTTAGTGGTACAGTAATTAAAAATGCCGATTTTCAATGGCAGAGTTCAGTTAACTTTTCAACGTTTAGAAGTAAGGTTAAGGAGTTGCCAAGTGGTGTAGACCAGTTTGTAACTGGTACGGCAAATATCTTTTCTGGTGGTGGCGGATCTAACTCCGTTTTTTACATTGCAAAAAAAGATGGTCGTGTTGGTGATATGTACGGTACTGGTTTTGTTGAGGTAGATGGGCAAATTGTGCACGACTCTAACGGGTTTCCTGTTCAAGATCCCAACTTACGTTTACTAGGGAATTATAATCCAGATTTTACAATGGGTTTTAATAACAAATTTTCATACAAAGGATTAGATTTTACCTTTTTGTTCGATTGGCGTAAAGGCGGAACCATTGTTTCTAGAACAAAGGCCTTAGGTAGTACATCTGGAGTTTTAAAAGAAACATTAGAGGGTAGAGAATCTGGTATTATTGGTGTCGGCGTTGTAAATACAGGTACAGCAGATAATCCGCAATACTCACCAAATACTACAGTAGTGGCAGCCCAAGCTTACAACAATGCATTTTTTGATCGTGGTAACGAGGCAAGTGCGCTTTACAGTGCTTCTTATGTAAAATTAAGACAAGTAAGTGTATACTATAATTTTCCTGCAAAAATTGTAGATGCCATAGGTTTTAATAAAATAAAAATAGGTTTGGTAGGTAGTAATTTATTATTGTTTACAGAGAACCCACATTTTGATCCAGAGCTAAATGCATTACAAGAACAGAGCATTACATACGGAGTAGAAGATTTTTCATACCCGTCTACCAGAAGCTTTGGAGTGAGTTTAAAAACCGAATTTTAAGAAGTAAAAAAGATGAAAAAATATATAAAGCTATTTGTAGCAACAGCAGTAGCAAGCATTGTTTTTACTGCTTGTACTAACGATTTTGAAGAAAAAAACACCAACCCTAATGCGCCAGAAAGTGTAGATCCACAGTTTTTGTTAACCAATGTGGTTTCTGTATCATCAGACCTTAGCGCGTATCAACAAGGGTTTAGGCAAGCTAATTATTTAGCGCAATTTGCAGCAAGTATAGAGTTTGAGCGTATAGATCGTTATGAAATGGGATCTAATAGTGAGTATTGGAGTGCTATTTTTAGATTATTATCAGATATTAAATCGATGAAAGCCTCACCAGCGGCAAACGATGCTTACGTGGCTGTTGGTGATATCATGCAGAGTTACCTTTTTTCTCAGTTAACAGACCTTTGGAATGATGTGCCTTACACAGAAGCAGTAGCAGCTTTAGAAGGTACTTTTTCTCCTAAGTATGATACACAAGAAAGTATTTATACAGATCCAGAAATAGGAATATTAGCAGTACTTAAAAAAGCTGTTAATACGCTTGAAAATACAAATAACGTTATTCAGGGTGATATTATGTTTCAAGGAGATTTAGAGAAGTGGGTGCGTTTTGCAAACTCGCTTCAAGTACGTTACTTATTACGTATTAGTAAAAGAACAACAGACTTTACAGATTTACAAACTTTAGCAGATTCTGGTAAATTAATGCGGTCTAATGCAGACAACGCTGTAGTGCCTTATTTGGCCTCTGCTCCTAACCAGTTTCCTATGTTTAACGCAGCTTTAGGGTTGTACCAAGAGCATACAATGACAAAAACAGTAGAAACTGTATTAACTGCATGGGATGATCCTCGTGTTGCAGTGCTTTATAAGCCTACAGAGGCAAGTAAAAATTCTGCTACGCCAGAATACAAAGGATTACAAAACGGACAATCTAGTAGTACCATAAATGCAAATGGTATAGACTTAAATAACATATCTTTATTTGGGTCTATTTTTAGAGATGTTGCAGATGGTATAGATGCACAATATATGCAGTATTCAGAAGTGCAATTTGCACTTGCTGAAGCAGCAGCAAGGGGTTATATTACAGGAGATGCAAATATGTATTACCAAAATGCAGTAACAGCTAGTTTTGAGTATTATAATACTGTGCTGCCTACAGACTATTTTACAAGAACAGAAATAGTATTAGATGGTACTGCAAATGATTTAGAAAAAATACTAACTCAAAAATGGTTAAGCTTAATTAATGTTGGTCACGAGGCTTGGTTTAATGTACGTAGAACAGGAATTCCAAATTTAGAGGCTGGTCCAGATAACTTTAATAATGATAAATATCCCGTTCGGTATTTGTATCCAGAATCTGAACAAGCAACAAATAGTGAAAATTATAAAGTAGCTGTGGAGCGTATTGGAGGAGATAATATAAACAGTAAAGGCTGGTGGGAAAAATAAAATAAAAAATATGAAACAAAAAATTAAACTAATTGGTATTTTACTAATGTTTGTAATGTTTTTGGCTTGTAAAGAGCAAGCTAAAGATGTTGTAGCTGAAGTAAAGCAAGAGCCAAAAAAAGAAGCTACAGACAAAGCAAAGCCAAAGGGAATTGTAAACGGAGTAAAACAAGTTTGGATAGACGCAGATTTAGCTGTTGGAAAAAAGAATATAGGAAAACCTGGCTATTCTGATGTAGATGATGGTTATGCGGTTTTACAATTATTACAAGCAGATAATGTAAAAATTAATGGTCTAAGTACTGTTTTTGGTAACAATAGCGTAGAAAATGCTTTTGCTATTGGCAACTATATAAGTAAGGAGTTTGCAGCACAAAAAATTAAGGTTTATAAAGGTGCAAGTACAGCAATAAATTTAGACAGTGTGGTAACTAATGATGCGGTAGAGGCTATGGCTGTAGCATTAAAAAAGCAGCCATTAACTATTTTGGCAATTGGCCCTGCTACTAATGTTGGTTTGTTGTTATTAAAATACCCAGAGTTGCAATCTCAAATTGTTGAGGTTGTTTTAGTTGCTGGTCGCAGAACGCCTTTAGATTATTTTAAAATAGGAAACAAAGGTGTTTTAGCTAAGGATTTAAATTTTGATTTAGATAATACTGCTTTTCGTATATTATTAGAGCGCAATGTGCCACTTGTTTTTTGTCCGTATGAAATCTCTAGTAAGGTTTGGGTAAAGCAAGAAGATCTGGAGGTACTAAAAAATACCACTCCAGGGATGAAATGGTTGGCAACAGCATCACAACCTTGGATAGAGCAGTGGAAAAATCAAGGAGCCGACGGTTTTAATCCGTTTGATGTTATGGCGAGTCATTACATTATAGCTCCGCAAGACATAATAGCAGAGCCTTTACAAGCGCGTTTAGAGATTAATTTAGACGATACCGTAAAAGATAACAATAATGAGGTTTACAAATCTTATTTATTGTGTACCAAAGAAGGTGGCGCATCCGTAACATATTGTTATGATGTAGTACCTGGATATCATCAAAAATTAATGGCAACATTTAAAAACTAGCAAAGTGATTAAATTAAACAACAACATAGAGGATTTAACTAAGTATTTACAAAGTAAAGATTGGTTAAAAGAAAACGAGTCCATTGTTGCTGTAGAAAAGCCTGGCGAAGGAAATATGAACTTTACGCTGCGTATACTAACAGAAACAAGATCTTTTATAGTAAAACAAAGTCGTGACTATGTAGAAAAGTACCCGCAAGTAGCTGCGCCAGCAGAGCGAGTATTGCGTGAGGCAGAGTTTTATGAGGTTATAGAAAGTGTACCTAGTTTAAAAGCTATGATGCCTACTCTAATTGGTTTAGACAAGGATAATAGCGTTATGGTTATGGAGGATCTTGGTAATGGGTCTGATTTTACATATCTGTACCAATTAGGAAAAGAGTTTTTAGAGGAAGATTTATTTGCAGTCATAGACTTTGCAGCTTGTTTGCATACAAGTATTACTACAGAAACCCAGACGCATATAATTACCAACACTAAAATGCGCAAGTTAAATCACGAGCACATATTTAATTACCCATACGCAGTTAATAATGGTATTAATCTAGATGATATATTACCCGGTTTACAAAAAGAGGCAAACCGCTTAAAGGCAGATAATGTATTAAAGGCAGAGATAAAAAAACTAGGAGATTTGTATTTGGAGGATGGTGATATTTTATTGCATGGCGATTATTTTCCGGGTAGTTGGTTGGCAACCGTAGGTGGCTTAAAAATTATAGATCCTGAGTTTTGTTTTTTTGGTAAGGCTGAGTTTGAAATTGGTGTTATGTTAGCGCATTTAAAAATGGCAAATCAATCATCAATAATTATTGAAAAAGCTGTAAAAAGATATAAGTCTTTGGCAGATTTAGATGATGTACTTTGTTATAAATTTATGGCAATAGAAATACTGCGTAGAATTATAGGTTTAGCACAATTACCACTAGAAATAAGATTAGAAAAAAGAATAAAATTACTTAATGAATCACGTGAAATTCTTGTGAGCTAAGTACTTTTTAATTTTTTTAAATAAATAGAAGAACCAACTATGTAGTTGGTTCTTCTATTTTATAAAGCCGTCAAACAATATAAAATGTCTATAAGCGTTGGCTTTTTTTGGTTGATTGCACTAAATTGATATTCTAAATAGTCTTAAAAGGCAGTCTACAAACTAATCGGTTTAAAAAAAGAAGTGCTTTGTAATGGCATTTTATAGTAAATTTGATAAAAAACAGGTAAAATGGAGGCTAAAATTACTACATCAAAATCTATTGGTCTTGTGCTTTCTGGTGGTGGTGTTCGTGGTATGGCACATATTGGCTTAATTAAAGCAATGAACGAGTTTGGTATAACCGCAAGCAGAGTTTCTGGTAGTAGCGTAGGTGCACTTGTAGGAGCTTTGTACGCTAATGGAAACTCTATTGATGATATGCTTCGTTTTTTTAAAGAAACACCTCTTTTTCATTATCATTTTTTAACCATTGCAAAAGCCGGACTTTTAGATACGGAAAAGTATATAGATGTGTTTGGCAAATACTTTCCAGAGAATGCTTTTTCGGCCTTAAAAAAAGAATTACATATTGTAGCTACAAATCTTCAGGATGGTGATGAAGAATTTTTCTGTCAGGGAGAGTTAATTAGACCAATGTTAGCTTCTGCAGCATTACCTCCTGTTTTTTCTCCTATAGAAATTAATGGTAATTTATATGCAGATGGTGGTATAATGAATAATTTTCCTTTGGAGCCATTATTAAATACTTGCGATTATATTATTGGCAGTAATGTGTCTATCGTGGGTAGGTTAGACCAAAAAGACCTTAAAAACTCACTGCAACTTACGGGTAGGGTTACAGGTTTAATGATATACGCATCAGCAAAGAAAAAATTAAGCGCCTGTAATTTATTATTAGAGTCTCGTGAAATAGAACGTATTGGGTTGCTAGACCGTAAAGGCATAGAAAAAGCCTTTGTTATTGGTTATGATGCCGCTTGTAGGTCTTTTGAAAAAGAACTAAAACAACCACTTTAAAACAAAAAAAGCTGCTCTTTACAGAACAGCTTTGTCTATTTTAATTAACTAGCTTTTAAACATCGTCAAAATCTACTTTTAAAGTCGGTGTTGTTGCGTGTGCTTGGCACGTTAAAATAAGTCCGTCTTCAATTTCACCATCAGTTAAAATCTGGTTTTTAACCATTTCTGCTTTACCTTCTGTAACGCGAGCAATACAACTACTGCATACGCCACCTTGACAAGAGTATGGTGCATCTATATTTTCTTTTAAAACAGCATCTAATACAATGGTGCTTTTATCCATTTCAAAAGTAAAATCTTCATCATCTACAGTAACAGTAACAGATGTTTGTCCGCCCTCTTTTACAGGCATTTCATCTTTAATTTCTGTAGTTGTAAAAAGCTCAAAATGTATTTTGTCTTCGCTAACTTCGTTTTCTTTTAAAGTATCAGAAACTGTATTAATCATAGCTTCTGGTCCGCACAAGTAAATATCATCAAAAGCAATATCTTTATGCTTGTTTTTGGTAATATAGTTTACTGTAGACCTGTCTATTCTGCCAAAAATTGAGTTTTCATCTTGCTCTTGACTGTATATAAAGTGAACAAAAAATCGGTTATTATATTCTAGTTGAAGCTTTGCTAAATCTGTATGAAACATTGTTTCTTCAAAAGATTTATTACCGTATGCTAAAACAAATTTATTATTTGGATTGCTGTCTAAAACAGACCTGGCAATACTAATAATAGGTGTAATACCACTACCAGCGGCAAAAGCGGCAACATTTTTAACGGCATCTGTAGGTTTAAAAACAAACCTACCTTCTGGAGCCATAACATCTAAAACGTCACCTTCTTTAAGTTTAGAATGTGCATAGTCAGAGAAGCCACCATTATCTACCTTTTTAACACCAATGGTAATACAATCTTTTTTAGGAGAAGAACTAATAGAATACGCTCTACGTAATTCTTTACCTTTAATTTCTTTTTTTATAGTAATGTATTGGCCAGATATAAACTTAAAAGTCTGAATTAAGTCTTTAGGAATAGCAAATGTTATTGCTACAGAACTAGGAGTTAAAGCCTTTATATGTTGTACCGTTAACGGATGAAAATGATTCATAAAAAAAATATTTTCTACAAAAATACACATTGCCCTTTTGATAAAAAACCTAGTTCACTAAAATTTAATACATAGAAATCTTATGCATAAGAAAATTATGTATATATTCGTGAAAGCAATTTTACTGCTAAAAGTTGCTATATAAATAGGTGATGTTTGTTTTAAGAGCAAAATAAGAGAACAAAAAAATGGGAAATTCTAAATTATACAAGGGTAGTTTAAATACTATTATTTTAAAGTTGCTTGAAGAAAAAGGCAAGATGTATGGATATGAAATTACACAAAAAGTAAAAGAGTTAACCAAAGGAGAACTTAAAATTACGGAAGGTGCATTATACCCAGCCTTACATAAATTAGAAGCGGAAGGACTTTTAGATGTTGAGGTTGCAAAGGTTGATAATCGTTTGCGTAAATATTACAAGCTAACTGAAGCAGGTGAAAAAGAAACCGTTAACAGATTGGCAGAGTTAGAGGAGTTTATACGTAGTATGCAAAATTTGGTAAACCCTAAATGGAGTATAGAGTAGCGATATGAAATTAAACAAAGAAAATATACAATTTATAGACACCTATCTTAAAAATTCTGATATTATGTTTACAGATGTCAGAACAGAAATGGTAGACCATGTTGCTACTGCGGTATCTGAAGATATGAAAGCTGAAAACCTTACGTTTTATGACGCTTTTAAAGCGTATATGGTTGTGCATAAAAAAGATTTATTAAAGTACAATAAGCAGTTTAAAAAAACTACAGATAAAATAGTACTTAAATTGCTTTTTAAAAAGTTTATTGCGCCATTAAATATCTGTATTATGATAGCTAGCTTTTTTCTTTTAATACAGTTTTTTCCTTTAGGAGAAAAGAAGTTTCTAAAATTTGTACCATTTGGTTTTTTAATAATTACTATACTAGTATATTACATTTTAGTGCTAAAAAAGCGTAAGCAACGTTTTTCTGGAATTGAAAGAGCTGGACTTATGCTTACTTTGATTTTTCAATTATATAACGCTTTTCAACACCCTTTTTTTAATGAAAAATCTGTAATTACAAACGACTACTATTTTAGCTTGTTTTTTGCACTTTTATTGGGGCTGTCTACTGCTTTTATTGCGGTGATTCTAGATCTTTATAAAAAATATACCAACCATTATGCTATTGCTTAATATGAAACTAACTAAAGAACAAATAGAAGAATTATACGCATTTACCCGCAAACATTATGTAGTGCATTATGATTTGCAGACCGAGCTAGTAGATCATTTAAGTAATGGTATAGAAGAACAATGGCAACAAAATCCAAATCTATCTTTTGATGATGCTTTAGGGGTTGAGTTTAAAAAATTTGGTGTTTTTGGTTTTATGGATGTTGTAGAAAAACGCCAAAAAGCTATGAACAAACGTTACAGAAAAATACTTTTTAGGTTTGTTAAAGAGTGGTTTCAGTTGCCAAAGCTGTTAACCACTATTGCAATTTTTATGGGCTTTTTTCTGGTACTTCATTTAAAGCAAGCATCATATGTATTAATGGGTTCAATACTAATTTTAGTAGCTGTAGATTTTTACCATCAATTTAAAAGAAGAAAAAAAGAGAAAACACAAAAGCAGAAAAAAGAAAAGGTATTTATGCTAGAAGCTATGATTGGCGATACCAGAAATGGTTTTTCTGTGTTAACATTTACTAATGTTTTTAATATTCTAAACGCTATGCGCTTTAATTTTAGTGAGCTTCATAGTTACTGGTTGGCACTTATTGCCATTGCTGCTACTTTGTTATGTTTAACTTTTTACATTACAGCTTATGTAATGCCTAGCAAAGCTCAAGAATTGTTAGAAGAAACGTATCCAGAATACAATTTAATTTAAAATAGTGTAACAAATTAGTATTTGTTGCCACTAACAAAATATAATTAATCAACCTTAAATTATGTTAAAACACTTTTTAAGCCTTCAATGGAAGTCCTTTTTTAGGTCAGCCTCTTTTAAAACCAACTTGGCACTTAAAATATTTATGGGCTTTTTTGCACTGTATTTTATAGTTGCTTTTCTGTTTATGGGCGTTGGCTCTTATTATCTTATTGAAAAAGCAGAAATAGGAGACCCTTTAGAGATAGTAAATAAATATATGATATACCTTTTTGTGTTAGATTTACTAATTAGGTATATGATACAGAAAATGCCTGTAACTAATATTAAGCCTTTACTTTATTTACCATTAAAAAAAGGACAAGTTGTAAATTATTCTTTAGGTAAAACTGTGGCTTCCTTTTTTAATTGGGGTTACGCATTTTTCTTTTTACCATTTTCTGTTGTTTTGTTAAAAGAGGGCTATAATCCGCTTGGCGTTGTAGCTTGGCACTTTGGTATTTTTGCACTTATTTATTGCAGCAATTTTATTAATGTTTTAGTTAATAATAAAGACAGTGTTTTTTACCCTGTAATTGCAATTTTTGTTGCCTTAGGTGCTTGTCAGTACTTTGGTATTTTTGATATTACTAATTACACAGCAACATTTTTTAATGGTTTATATAATGCACCTTGGATGGTTGCTTTGCCTTGGGTAGCCTTGGTAGGTTTGTACTTTGCGGCATTTAGCTATTTTAAAAAGAACATGTATTTAGATGCAGGTTTAAAAGGCAAACAAACCGTTGCTAAAACAGAAGATTTATCTTTCTTGGATAGGTTTGGAAATACAGGAACATTTTTAAAGAATGATATTAAACTTATAAAAAGAAATAAGAGACCTAAAACAGCTGGTTTAATGAGTTTTCTATTTTTGTTTTATGGCTTGTTATTTGGCTCTGGAGTAGTAGAGGTTTATGACGGACCTGTTTGGCAAATATTTGGCGGAATATTTGTTTCAGGCGGATTTTTATTCACATTTGGACAGTTTGTGCCAAGTTGGGATAGTGCTTATTACCAGTTAATGATGAGTCAGAATATTAAATACAGAGACTACATAACCTCAAAATGGTATTTAGTAGTAATTGCAACGCTAGTTAGTACTGTTTTGGCTTCATTTTATTTGTTTTTTGGCATAAACGCATACTTAGCGGTATTAGTAGGTGCTATTTATAATATAGGTGTAAACTCGCACTTAGTATTGTTAGGAGGTGCTTTTATAAAAATGCCAATAGACTTAACGTCTAATAAAAAAGCATTTGGAGACAAGCAGGCTTTTAATATGAAAACAATGTTATTATCGCTTCCTAAATTAATATTGCCAATGGTCATTTTTGCTGCAGGATATTACTTAGTAAATGCAACAACAGGTTACATACTTGTTGCAGCAGCAGGTATTTTAGGAATGGCATTTAGAAATCTAGTTTTTGATAAGATTGAAAAAATCTACAAAAAAGAGAAATATAAAACTATACACGCATACAAACAAAAAGCATAAAAAGTAACTCTGTAAAAGGAGTATAACCATAAAAAATAAAAACCATGATAAAAGCACAGAACCTTACAAAAACATACGGCACAGCTACGGTTTTAAATATAGAAAATTTAGAAATTCCAAAAGGCCAATGTTTTGGTTTAGTAGGTAATAATGGAGCAGGTAAAACAACATTCTTTAGCTTGCTGCTAGATCTTATTCAGCCTTCTACGGGTAATATTATTAATAATGATGTGCAGGTAGATGCTAGTGAAGCCTGGAAACCTTTTACGTCTGCATTTATAGATGAATCTTTTTTAATTGGTTACTTAACACCAGAAGAATACTTTTATTTTATAGGTGAGTTAAGAGGGCAAAACAAAGCAGATGTAGATGCGCTAGTACATAGTTTTGAAGATTTTTTTCACGGAGAAATATTAAATCAGAAAAAGTATTTAAGAGATTTATCTAAGGGGAATCAGAAAAAAGCTGGTATTGTAGCTTCTTTTATTGGTAGTCCTGAGGTTGTTATTTTAGATGAGCCTTTTGCAAATTTAGATCCTACTACGCAAATAAGACTAAAAGGTATAATTAAGAATTTAGCAGCAAATCAAAATACAACAGTATTGGTTTCTAGTCATGATCTAAGTCACGTTACAGAGGTTTGTGAGCGTATTGTGGTGCTAGATAAAGGTGAGTTGATAAAAGATATAAAAACATCTGCTGCTACATTAAAAGAATTAGAAATTTTCTTCTCTGGAGCAGAAGCACCAGACGCAGCAGTTGCTGTTTTTGAAGACGAAGAATAAATAGTTTCAGTTATTACAAAGCTGTTATTTTATGAAATAGAGACCTGTCAATTTGTGTATAAATTGATGGGTCTTTTTCTTTCAGCAGCTCATCAAACTAGATAATAAAAAATAAATAGTAAATTTATGCACCTTAAACATAATAATAGTGCGGTTTTTCTGTTTTGTTTAGGTAAGAATAGATACAATTTTGAAGCTTCAAACTAAAATTATAGGAACAGTAGCGCTAGCGGCATTAGTTTTTAATGCCTGTTCTACTAAAAAGAACGCCTTTGTAAACAGAGAGTGGCATGCATTAAATACTAAATTTAATGTACTCTACAATGGTAATATTGCTTTTGAAAAAGGCAGAGAAGAGTTAAATGCCAACTACAAAGATAATTACTGGGATTTATTGCCAATAGAGCGTTTGGAGGTTACAGATGATGTAAAACTAGACTCGGAAAATAACAATCCAAACTTTGTTATTGCTGAAGAAAAAGCAACTAAAGCCATACAAAAACACAGTATGGTAATTAAAGACAGGGAGCGTAATCCGCAAACGGACGAGGCTTTTTTGCTTTTAGGTAAAGCCCGTTATTTTGATCAGCGTTTTATTCCGGCACAAGAAGCATTTAACTATGTGCTTAAAAATTACATACAAAGTGACAAGTTTAACGAGGCGCGTATTTGGAGAGAAAAAACCAATGTACGTTTAGAAAATGAAGAACTTGCCATTAAAAACTTAAAAAAACTTTTTAAGTACGACGATTTATCAGACCAAGAATATGCAGATGCAAGAGCTGTTATGGCACAGGCATATATTAATTTAAATGCTCCAGACACTGCAATTCAGCAATTAAAAAGAGCGTCTGTTTACACAAAAAAACAAGAAGAAAAAGGACGGTATTATTTTATTATTGGGCAATTGTATAATCAGCTTAATAAAAAAGATAGTGCCAATTATGCTTTTAATAAAATTATAGATTTAAACAGAAAATCTCCTCGTGTGTACTTTATTAATGCGCATTTGCAAAAAATAATGAACACAACTGTTACTGCAGACAACAAAGAAGAAATGTTTGAGTATTTAACAGATTTAGAAGAGAACAGAGAAAACAGACCGTTTTTAGATAAAATATACAGGCAAAAAGCACAGTTCTTTTTAAATCAAGCACAAGATAGTATGGCTTTGGTTTATTTTGATAAGTCTTTGCGCGCTACCACAAACGATAACAGATTAAATGCGCTTAATTACGAGAATTTAGGGGAGTTTTATTTTGATGAAAATAACTACAAAATCGCAGGCGCTTATTTTGATAGCACGCTTACTAATTTAGTAGAGACAAGTAAAAAACACAGGTTAATAAAAAAGAAGTTAGACAATTTAGAGGATGTTGTAAAATATGAGGATATAGTGCAATATACAGACAGTGTGGTTACAATTTATAGTTTGCCAAAAGACAAACAGGTTGCTTATTTTGAAAAATATATTGCTGATAAAAAAGCAAAAGAAGAAGCGGCTGCAAAAAAAGAAAAAGAACGTCAAAATGCAGGAATTGCGGCTTTTGCAAATACGAAGGCAGGGAAACAAAACAAAGGAAAGTTTTACTTTTATAACGTTACAAGTTTAGGCTACGGTAAAACCGATTTTAAAACAGCTTGGGGTTCTCGTAAGTTAGAAGATAACTGGCGTTGGTCTAATAAAAACATTGTAATACAGACTGAAGATACAGATATAGCTAATGCCAATACAGATGTGTTAGCAGAAGAAGGGCAAGAGTACAAGGTAAGTTATTATATGGATAAGCTACCTACAGATGTTACTGTAATTGATAGCTTAAAAAAAGAAAGAAATTTTGCTAATTACCAATTAGGGCTAATATATAAAGAGAAATTTAAAGAGAATTTGTTGGCTGCTGGCAAGTTAGAGACGGTTTTAAAGTCTAACCCAGAAGAGCGTTTAATATTACCATCAAAATATAATTTGTATAAGATTTATGAAGAGTCTGGCAGTAATTTAGCTTCAGCAATGAAGCAAGATATTATAGCCAACCACAAAGGATCTAGGTATGCAGAAGTGTTGTTAAATCCGCAAGCTATTTTAGAAGGTAGCACAGATACACCAGATGCAAGGTATACAAAGTTGTATAAAATGTTTCAAAATCAACAATATTTGCAGGTTATAACAGGTGCAGAAGAAAATATTAATAGGTATACAGGAGATGAAATTGCACCTAAGTTTGAGATGCTAAAAGCAATGGCTACGGGAAGAATTGAAGGCTTTGAAGCTTTTAAAGAAGGCTTAAACTATGTGGCATTAAATTATCCAAACAATCCAGAGGGTAAAAGAGCTCAGGAAATGATTAAGTTTCAGATTCCTAAATTAGAAAATTCAGATTTTGTAAATCAATCAGGAAATGTAAAGGGGACTTGGAAAGTTGTTTTTCCTTTTAGTAGAAGTAATGATGCCGCTGCAAACGACCTATTAGAGTTAGTGAAAAAGTCTATTGAAGATTTAAAATATAAAAATAAAGCGTCTAAAGATATTTACAATTTAGAGCAGCAATTTGTTGTGGTGCATGGGTTTGCATCAGAAGAATTTGCGTTAGGATATGCAGAATTATTAAAAAACAATAAAGATTACAAGGTTGGTCATCAGAATTTTGTAATTTTATCCAACAACTATAAAGTTGTACAAGTGCATAAAAAATTAAACGAGTATAAAAACACACTATTAACTCCAAAACCGTAAAAAAAATATGTTTTCAGATAAGAGTAAACCTAGAGATGTTGTAGATATGGGCGGCCAGCCTAACAGAATTGGAAAAAACACCAAAATAAAAGGTGATATAGTTTCAGAAGCTGATTTTAGAATAGACGGTAAGTTAGATGGTAACGTAAAAACATCTGGAAAGGTAGTCATTGGCAAAGATGGTTACATACACGGTAAAGTAGAGTGTGTTAATGCAGACATAGAAGGTGGTTTTAACGGAGAGTTGTTGGTGTCAGATTTATTATCATTAAAATCTTCAGCAGTTATAGAGGGTACAGTTTCTGTTTCTAAGCTAGCTGTGGAGCCTGGAGCAACATTTAATGCTTCATGTGTTATGGGAGGTAAAAATGGTGCTTTATCAGGAGCTAAACAAGCTGCAGCTGGTGGAACTTCCAAAGCTTCCTAATAAAAATAAGCCTAATCATTTAAAAAATGCAGCAATGCTTTCTGGTATTGCTTTTCAAATGGGAGCTATTATTTACTTAGCTCATAAGGCTGGTGTGTGGTTAGATGCGCATTATAATATAAATAACGAAATTTTTACTGTAATTGCTACACTATCTGGTGTAGCAATTTCTATTTTTGCAGTTGTTACACAATTAAAAAAAATAAAATTCTAATGGCAAATCATAAGTTGCTTATCTACTTTTTCTCTACAATTATTATTTCATTAGCAGTAGCTTTTGGTGTGCACTTATTAGTGTTAGATGATATGCAAAAACCTTTGTTTGATAATAAGATTGTACTTTCTTATGTGATTAATTTTGTGTTGGTAACTGTAATATTTACAATCATTTATCTGTTAAGAAATCAGTTTAAAACACAATTAGGTATTTTTTTTATTATTGGTAGTGCCATAAAATTTCTTTTCTTTTTTATGCTTTTTTACCCATCATTTAATGCAGATGATAATATAAATCTAACAGAATTTGCTTCTTTTTTTGTCCCGTACAGCATATGTTTACTGGTAGAGACGTTTTTTATTGCTAAAGTGCTCAAAAACTTAGACTAACAAACTTATTTGTTGCGCTTTTTGGCTTGTGTTAAAATAATCAAAAAAAGGTTTTTTTCTTTTTGATAGAAAAGCGTACATTTGCACCGATTTTTAGAGACCGATATTTTTTAAGCAATATGCGAAATACATTTTTTAGTAAAATTATTTTAGTCACGGCACTTGTGTTTAGTTTGGGTTCTTTTGCGAACGACAACAATGAGCCACAAGAAAATGATTCACAAGTAAATAGTAGCGAAGAGATTCAGGCTTACATTAGCCATCACTTAGCAGATTCACACGACTTCACTTTGTATTCATATACAAATGATGCAGGGGAGCGTAAGCACTTTGGTTTTCCGTTACCAGTTATTGTTTGGACAAGCAAAGGTCTTAAGACTTTTATGTCTTCAGAATTTCATCATAACGATGACGGTCATGTTATCGTAAACAAGGATGGAGTTCAGCTTACAAAAATTCATAGTAAAATATATGAGTTAGAAGAAGGAGCGGCTACAGTTTCTTTTGACGATAAGCACCACGCTACAAATGCACACAAGGTTTGGGATTTTTCAATCACTAAAACTGTTGTAGGTATTTTGCTAGCTGGTTTATTAATGCTTTGGGGTTTTGGCTCTTTAGCTAGAGGGTATAAAAAGAGTCCAATTCCAACAGGTTTTGGTCGTGTTTTAGAGCCTTTAGTGTTATACGTGAGAGATGAAATTGCAAGACCAAATATTGGAGAAAAGCATTACCGTAAGTTTATGGGCTTTTTGTTAACTGTATTCTTCTTTATCTGGATATTAAACTTATTAGGCTTAACTCCAATAGGATTTAATGTTACAGGTCAAATAGCAGTAACAGTTTGTTTAGCCTTATTTACATTTTTTATAGTACAATTTAGTGGTAATAAAGATTACTGGAAACATATTTTCTGGATGCCAGGTGTGCCAGTTTTAATGAAAATAGCTTTAATTCCAATAGAAGTGTTGGGTATGCTAACTAAGCCATTTTCTTTATTAATTCGTTTATTTGCTAACATTACTGCTGGTCACGCTGTGGTTATGGGCTTAGTTGCTGTAACATTTACAGCAAGAGAAGCTTTGGGTGTTGGTGGTAGTTTAGGTGTATCATTCTTTTTAACGTTATTTATTTCTTTGATAGAAATTCTAGTAGCGTTTTTACAAGCCTTCATTTTTACAATGTTATCTTCATTGTTTATTGGTATGGCTGTAGAAGAGCATGATCATCATTAATTTTTAGAGTAGAATAAGAGTTTGTTTAATTTAATATAAATCAATTACTATGTACAATTTAATTGGAGCAGGATTAATCGTTATCGGAGGTGGTATCGGTTTAGGTCAAATCGGTGGTAAAGCAATGGAAGGTATTGCTCGTCAACCTGAGGCAGCTGGAAAAATCCAAACAGCAATGATTATTATCGGAGCATTATTAGAAGGTTTAGCTTTCGGTGCTTTGATCTTAGGAAAAGCTTAAGGACAAAAACAACAATCGCATTCCTGTAACGGTTGGTTACAGGATGTGTTTGTAATTAAACAAAAAACAAAAAGAATATAATTTATATTTTATAATGGATCAGTTATTAAACGATTTTTCGCCTGGCTTGTTTTTCATGTTGCTAATAATTTTATTAGTACTTATCTTCTTAATGGTTAAGTTTGCATGGAAACCAATAATGAACTCTTTAAATGAAAGAGAAGATGGCATTAAAAGTGCTTTAGAAGAGGCAGAAAATGCACGTAAAGAAATGCAGAACTTGCATGCAGATAACGAAAGGTTATTGCAAGAAGCACGTGCAGAGCGTGATGCTATGTTAAAAGAAGCTCGCGAAATAAAAGAAAAAATTGTTGCAGATGCAAAAGAGCAGTCTATTATAGAAGGCGATAAATTAATTGCACAAGCAAAAGCTACTATTGATAGTGAAAAGAAAGCAGCGGTAGCAGATATTAAAAACCAAGTAGCTAACTTATCTGTGCAAATAGCAGAAAAAGTTATTAAGGAGCAATTGTCTAATAATGACAAGCAACTTAAGTTGGTTGAAGATATGGTAGGCGATATTAAGCTAAACTAATAAGGGAAAATGAACGAGTCTAGAGCAGCTATTAGATATGCAAAAGCCATTTTAAACCAAGCGGTTGAAACTAAGGCTACAGATGCAGTTGAAAAAGACATGCATTCTGTTGTACAAACAATTTCAGACAGCAAGGAACTTCAAGATCTATTGGGTAGCCCTGTGGTTAAAGGAGCTATAAAAAAGAATGCTTTGTTAGCTGTTTTTGCAGGGAGTCATAGTATTTCTGAGGGACTTATTTCTTTGCTAGTAGATAATAAAAGAGTGTCACTTTTAAAAGAAGTTGCTCAGCACTATATTGTTTTAAATGAAAAGCTTAAAGGAGAAGAAACTGCAGTTGTAACCACAGCAGTAACTTTAACTAAAGAATTAGAAGCAAAAATTTTAGAGCAATTAGCAAAGTTAACTGGTAAAAAAGTAGCTATAACAAATGTTATAGACGAAAGTATTATTGGTGGTTTTGTATTAAGAATTGGCGATTTGCAATACAATGCAAGTGTAGCTAATAAATTAAATAGTTTAAAAAGAGAATTTTCAAACAGTCTATAGTCTTTGGTATATACTACGGACTTTGTAAATATTAATTAAAACAACATGGCAGGAGTAAAAGCCGCTGAAGTATCAGCAATTTTAAAACAACAGTTATCAGGATTTGACGCTAGCGCATCTTTAGATGAAGTTGGGTCAGTATTACAAGTAGGTGATGGTATTGTTCGCGCTTACGGATTAGCTAACGCTCAATACGGAGAATTAGTAGAATTTGAAGGTGGTTTAGAAGGTATAGTACTTAACTTAGAAGAAGATAACGTTGGTATTGTATTATTAGGTGGTTCAATAGGGATTAAAGAAGGCTCTACTGTAAAACGTACAAACCGTATTGCATCTGTAAAAGTAGGTGAAGGTATTGTTGGTCGTGTTGTAGATACTTTAGGTAACCCAATAGATGGTAAAGGTCCTATTGCAGGAACAACTTATGAAATGCCTTTAGAGCGTAAAGCTCCTGGTGTTATTTATAGAGAGCCAGTTACAGAGCCATTACAAACAGGTATTAAGGCAATTGATGCTATGATTCCAGTTGGTAGAGGTCAGCGTGAGTTGGTAATTGGAGATAGACAAACGGGTAAAACTACAGTTTGTATTGATGCTATCTTAAATCAAAAAGAATTTTACGATGCAGGTAAGCCTGTATATTGTATATATGTTGCTGTTGGTCAAAAGGCTTCTACAGTAGCTTTAATTGCTAAAACACTAGAAGAAAAAGGTGCTTTAGCTTACACAACAATAGTAGCTGCAAATGCATCAGACCCTGCTGCAATGCAAGTTTATGCTCCTTTTACAGGTGCTTCTATTGGTGAGTACTTTAGAGATACTGGTAGACCAGCTTTAATTGTTTTTGATGATTTATCTAAACAAGCAGTTGCTTACCGTGAGGTATCTTTGTTATTACGTCGTCCTCCAGGACGTGAGGCTTACCCTGGTGATGTTTTCTATCTACACTCTAGATTATTAGAGCGTTCTGCAAAAGTTATTAATGATGATGCTATTGCTAAAGATATGAACGATTTACCGGAGTCTTTAAAGCCAATAGTAAAAGGTGGTGGTTCTTTAACTGCATTACCAATTATTGAAACTCAAGCAGGTGATGTTTCTGCATATATCCCAACAAACGTAATTTCTATTACGGATGGGCAAATCTTCTTAGATGGAGATTTATTTAACTCTGGTGTACGTCCGGCAATTAATGTAGGTATTTCTGTATCTCGTGTTGGTGGTAACGCACAGATTAAGTCAATGAAAAAAGTATCTGGTACTTTAAAATTAGATCAAGCACAATACCGTGAGCTAGAAGCTTTCGCTAAGTTTGGTTCAGATTTAGATGCATCTACTTTAAATGTGATTGAAAAAGGTAAGCGTAACGTAGAGATCTTAAAGCAAGCTCAAAACGATCCTTACACTGTAGAAGATCAGGTGGCAGTTATTTATGCAGGTTCTAAAAACTTGTTAAAAGACGTGCCAGTAGAAAAGGTAAAAGAGTTTGAAGCTGAATATGTTGAGTTTTTAAATGCTAAGCATAGAGATGTTTTAGATACTTTAAAGTCTGGTAAATTAACTGACGAGGTTACAGATACTTTAGTAGCTGTTTGTAAAGATCTTTCAGCAAAATATAGAGCATAATCTCTCTTGGTTCTCTTTAAAGAGAATAAGACAAGGGAATTTTAATTAGACTAATCAATCCCTCTCGTTTGGAGAGGTTAGGAGAGGAAAAAATGGCAAACTTAAAAGAAATACGTAACAGAATAGCATCAGTATCTTCAACGATGCAGATTACCAGCGCAATGAAAATGGTATCTGCAGCTAAGTTAAAGAAGGCACAAGATGCAATTACTGCAATGAGGCCTTATTCTGATAAATTAACAGAGCTTTTACAGAGCTTAAGTGCTAATTTAGATGCGGATTCTGGTAGTAAGTTTTCTGAGGAAAGAGAAATTAAAAAGGTTTTAATAGTTTCCATAACTTCTAACCGTGGTTTATGTGGTGCTTTTAACTCTAACATTCTTAAGCAAAGTGTTTCTCTTGCAGAAAATACATATGCAGGTAAAGAAGTTGAGTTTCTTGCAATAGGAAAAAAATCTAACGATTTTCTTTCTAGAAATTACAACGTAATTGCAAACCACAGTACGGTTTATGACGATTTAACTTTTGATAATATTTCTGAAATTGCAGAGGATTTAATGGAGTTGTTTGTTAATGGTACTTATGATAAAATAGAGGTTGTTTACAACAAGTTTAAAAATGCTGCTACGCAAATAGTAATGACAGAACAGTTTTTACCAATTGTAGCTGTAGCATCAGAAAAAGAAACTTCTAGTAATGCAACAGATTATATTTACGATCCTTCTGAAAAAGAAATTGTAGAGCAATTAATACCAAAGTCTTTAAAAACACAATTGTATAAAGGTGTTAGAGATTCTTTTGCTAGTGAGCACGGTGCTCGTATGACTGCGATGCACAAAGCAACAGATAATGCAACAGAGCTTAGAGACCAGTTAAAATTAACGTATAACAAAGCAAGACAAGCAGCTATTACTAATGAAATATTAGAAATTGTTGGTGGTGCAGAAGCGTTAAACAACTAAAATTTAAGATGCTTTAATCTTAGATATTAAAATAAATTTAAGGTGTAAGTCTGATTTATTACGTATCTAGACGAAAAATAGAACTAAAAACCTCACTTCTCGTGAGGTTTTTGTTTTTTTGAAATCTTTTAAAAGAAATACTTGGCATTAAATTTGTCATTGTATCTTTATAAATATCAAAAACACCCCCATTATGAAAAATTCAATCTTTAGTATACTTGTAGTTTTAGGAATGTTAAGCAGTTGTTCTTCTCAAAAGAATTTAGTTGATTCTGCTCCTTTTGAAATAGGAACGGCATATTGCCAAGATTGGTATGGAGGTAAAGAAGAGTCAGGAGCAGGTGTAGAAGTAAAGATACCTGTTGCTAATTTAGATGGTTATAGAGTAAACTCTCTTTTTTTTAGAGGTCAACAATCTTATGTTAAAATACAGGATGAAGAAGGTCAAAAATTTGTTGTAGCAACAATGTTGGCTAAAAAGGCTATGCCCCCTAAAGATATGGTAATGCATGCAGATCCAAAAGAGGAAGTTGGAAACTCGCCTGCAACAAAAGAATTACAAAAAGACTTTCCGTTTGAGTTGGCTTATGATGAAGCTGTTTTAAGCTACTATAAAGGCGATGTAATAAACTATGTTAAGATAACAGGTATAAAGCACAAACAAGCTTTAATTTACCCTACTAGATCAAAAGAATAACACTTTGCTTGCTAGGGTATAAATAACTACTTTTATACTCTAATTAAACACTATTGAATCCTTTTAAAAAACTTTTTAAGCAAACCTTTGTGTATGGTTTGGCAACAGTGTTGCCTAGAATGCTGTCCTTCCTTTTGGTGCGTGTGTATACAGACGTAATGGATCCAGATATTTATGGTCAGGTTTCTGTTATTTTTGCTTGGTTTGCAATTTTTAATGTGTTTTTAGCTTACGGTATGGAGACTGCTTTTTTTAGGTTTTACCATAAATCAGAAGACAAAGAAAAGGTAATTTCTACATCGCTTATTTCTATAGCTGTTTCTACCTTAGCTTTTTTTGTAATAGCATTAATATTAAAAAATCCTTTAGCAAGTTTTGCTGGTATTAGGGAGGAGTTTATCTCTTATGCAATTTTTATTCTTGTTTTAGATGCTTTAGTAATTATTCCTTTCGCATGGCTTAGAGCTACAGAGAAACCAATGAAATATGCAATTATAAAAATTGTGAACATTTGCATCAATCTTGGCTTAAACCTCTTTTTCTTATTGTTGTTACCTAAGCTTGTTGTTGGTAATACAGATTCTATCTTAACATCAATTTATAAAGAAGACTTTCAAATTTCATATATATTTATATCAAATTTAATTGCAAGTGGGGTAACATTAATTTTAATGTTGGGTTTATATCTTAAAAGCAAATATGTTTTTGATAAAGTATTGTGGCGTTCTATGATGAAGTATGCAGGGCCCGTTTTATTAGCTGGTATAGCGTTTACAATTAATGAAGTTTTTGATAAAATTTTATTGGAATGGCTTCTGCCAGAAGACATAGCCGAATCTGAGGTTGGTAAATATGCTGCTTGTTACAAATTGGCTTTGTTTATGACTCTCTTTGCTACAGCATTTAGAATGGGAATAGAACCTTTCTTTTTTAGTCATTCTAACTCTAAAAATCCTCAAAAAGCATATGCGCAAATTACCAATTACTTTGTAATATTAGGCAGTGTAATTTTATTGGGAGTAGTAGTTTTTGCTGATGTGCTAAAACTAATGTTTGTAGACAACTCTGAGTATTGGGAGGCAATGAAAGTGGTGCCATTAATTGTTTTAGCAAACTTCTTTTTAGGAATTTATCATAATTTATCTGTTTGGTATAAGGTTACAGATAAAACGCGTTACGGTGCTTTTATATCTGTAATTGGAGCCATTGTGACTATAGTTGTTAATGTGGCACTTATATCTACATTAAGTTATATGGCCTCTGCCATAGCTACAGTTTTAGCTTATGGTAGTATGATGGTGCTATCTTATTGGTACGGCAAAAAAAATTACCCAATACCATATAATATGCGTAAAATAGTATTTTATTTTAGTTTATCAGTGGTGTTATCAATTTTGTCTTTTTACATTTTTGACAGAAACCTTTGGGTGGGTTGTGCTTTTCTACTCTTATTTGTAGGCTTAGTGTATAAAATGGAAAATGAAGTATTAAGAAAAATAATAAAGAAAAAATGACAATAAAAATAATTAATAAATCGGCTCATGAAACTCCTAGTTATGAAACTATGGCTTCTGCTGGGATGGACTTAAGAGCCAATATTTTAGAATCTATTACGTTAAAACCTTTACAAAGAGCAATTATTAAAACGGGTCTTTTTATAGAGTTGCCAGTTGGTTATGAGGCGCAAGTACGCCCAAGAAGTGGTTTAGCAGCCAAAAAAGGTGTTACTGTTTTAAATGCACCTGGCACTATAGATGCAGATTATAGAGGTGAAATTGGTGTAATTTTGGTAAATCTATCTAATGAGGATTTTAAAGTTGAGAACGGTGAGCGTATTGCACAATTGGTTATCGCAAAGCATGAACGAGCAGAGTGGGTAGAGGTAAATGAGTTGTCTGAAACAGCTAGAGGCGAAGGTGGCTTTGGTAGTACAGGCACTAAGTAAAAAATAATATAAACATAAACCATTATTAATATAGGCGCATTAATTTGTGCTTAGATTTAAAAAAAGAAAAAAATGAAAATTATAGTTCCAATGGCGGGTAGAGGTTCTCGTCTTAGACCACATACATTAACAGTTCCAAAACCATTAATACCAATAGCTGGTAAGCCAATTGTGCACCGCTTGGTTAGTGATATAGCAAAGGTTTTGGATGAACCAATTGAAGAGGTTGCTTTTATTTTAGGTGATCCGGCTTTTTTTGGTGATGATGTTATTGCTAGTTTAACTGCTTTAGCAGAGAGTTTAGGCGCTAAAGCTTCTATTTACAGGCAAGACCAACCTTTGGGTACGGGGCACGCTATAATGTGCGCTAAAGACTCTTTAAGTGGCCCTGCTGTAATTGCATATGCAGATACATTAATTAGAGCAGATTTTGATTTAGATAAAACTGCAGATAGTGTTATTTGGGTAAAACAAGTGGAAAAACCAGAAGCTTTTGGTGTTGTTAAATTAAATGACAAAAATGAAATTATAGAGTTGGTTGAAAAACCAGAGCAATTTGTGTCTGACTTAGCTGTAATTGGTATCTATTATTTTAAAGATGTTGCTGTTTTGAAAAATGAATTGCAACACGTTTTAGATAATAATATTATTAATGGTGGTGAATACCAAATTAATGATGGTATTAAGCAAATGATGCAAAAAGGTAAAAAGTTTGTTTCTGGTAAGGTTGATGAATGGATGGACTGTGGAAATAAAAATGTTACTGTAGAAACCAATATGCGTATGTTAGGCTTTTTAGAAAAAGACGGAGAAGCATTGGTTTCTAAATCTGTAACATTAGATAATGCTAACATTATAGAACCTTGTTACATAGGAGAAAATGTAGTGCTTAAAAATACTACTGTTGGGCCATACGTTTCTGTAGGAGATAATACGGTTATAGAAAATTCAACCATAAAAAATAGCCTAATACAAACTAATAGCAAAATCGAAAATGCAAATTTAGATAATGCAATGGTTGGTAATCACGTAAAATACAATGGCAATTACGAGACAATTAGTATAGGAGATTACTCTGTTTTAGAATAAATTTTTGATATAAAATATTGCATTTAAACCCCGTAAAATTGCTTTTTATGGGGTTTTTTGTGTTTTTTTACACCTCGTTTTTTTAGTAATTCACATACAAAAATTACGCTTTCTACAACAATGTGTAGTGTAAATTGCTTAGGGTCAAATAAATATGTGTTAATTAGCACGTGAACACCAAACCCCAAATGTTTAGTTATGCATACAATTCCCCAAACAAAACTTACTTACAAAAACATTATCTACTTATTTTTATTTACGGTTTTTATAAACTCAAATGCGCAGAACCTGGTAAAAAACCCAAGTTTTGAATTTGCCACAAAATGTACTAAGAGACCAGGTAATTTTCAAAAAGACGTTTCAGACTGGCGTACACCATCAGATGGTAGTACAGATTATTATAGTGATTGTAGTCCTGAAATGAGTACCAATCATAACTTTATAGGAAGACAACAAGTATATGACGGCAAAGCTTTTGCAGGGTTTTATATGCTTGGCCCAGATAATTATAGGGAGTACATTACCGGATCTTTATCTCAAACATTAATTAAAGGAAAAAAATATAAAGTTTCATTTATGGTTAGCCTAGCAGATAAGGCGGGATTAGCTGTAGATGAATTTCAAATATTATTTACAGAAAGAGCTCCAAAATGGAGTACCAAAAAAAGTATAGCAATAGATTATGTAAATAACTCAGAGGAAATAAAGCTATTAAGAGTAAGGTCTGCTAACGGATATGTTAATAACAGAACTTGGACAAATGTATCTATTACTTTTATAGCAAATGGGACAGAGTCTTTTATAACTCTAGGTAATTTTAAAAGAGACAAAAGAACTAGGACCAAGATTGTTAATGAAAGGTTACGTAAAGCTTCATATTATTATGTAGACAATGTTTCTGTTGAGGAGTATGAAAGTATAAATGTAGATGAGATTTATGTAATTAAAGACTTGTTATTTACTTCTGATAGTTATATAATTAATCCAGAGGCTAAAGGTCAATTAAGAGAATTAGTTAGGCATTTAAAAAGAAATCCGCAATTAAACGTAACAATATTTGGGCATTCAGATAATGAAGGGAATGCTAAGTACAATAAGTTACTTTCTTTAAATAGGGCCAAGTCCGTTGGTGAGTTTTTATTGGATAACGGTTTAACTTTTGACCGTATCAAGTGGCAAGGACATGGAGATGCAATTCCGTTGGCAACTAACAATAGTGAAACAGGAAGATTAAAAAACAGAAGGGTTGAGTTTGTGGTTTCTGAAAACAAGTACAGTAACTACGCAAATACAGCTTTTGAAGAAGATAAAGATTAAGTATAAAAAAACCTCTTCCTTTAGCGGGAAGAGGTTTTACTATTAAAACAAATTTTAATGCTACTTAGCTTGCATTAATTCTTCAATTTCTTCTGCTTCTATAGGAATGTTTGCCATTAAGTTAAAAGGCTCTCCTTTTTCTTGTATTACAACATCATCCTCTAATCTAATACCTAAGTTTTCATTAGGAATATAGATGCCAGGCTCAACAGTAAATACCATATTTGCTTTTATAGGAGTTTTTAATTCTCCGTAATCATGCGTATTTAAACCAATATGGTGACTTGTACCGTGCATAAAGTACTTTTTGTATGCTGGCCAGTTTTTATCTTCATTTTGTACGTCTGCTTTGTCTAACAAGCCAAGACCTAATAATTCACTAGTCATTAGTTTACCTACTTCCTTATGGTATTCTGCCCAAAGTGTTCCAGGAACAAGCATTTTTGTTGCGTCATTTTTAACACGTAAAACAGCGTCGTAAACAGCTCTTTGTCTTTTAGTAAACTTACCACTTACTGGTATACTTCTACTTAAATCACTAGAGTAGTTTGCATATTCTGCTGCAACATCCATTAGAATAACATCGCCATCTTTACATTGTTGGTTGTTTTCTATGTAATGTAATACGTTTGCGTTGTAGCCAGAGGCAATAATTGGTGTGTATGCAAATCCTTTAGAACGGTTACGTACAAATTCATGTAGCAATTCTGCTTCAATTTCATACTCCCAAACACCAGGCTTAACAAAGCCTAATAAACGTCTAAAACCTTTTTCTGTTATATTACAAGCTTCTTGCATTAATGCTAATTCTTCAGGCTCTTTAACACCTCTTATGCTTTGCATTATTGGAAAACTCTTTGCCCATTGGTGAGCAGGGTAATCTGCTTTACATTTTTTTATAAAACGATCTTCTCTTGTTTCTGTTTCTACAGCTTGCCTGTAATGTTCGTTGGTATCAAAATAAACAGTATCTGCTTCTGTCATTATATCAAAGAAAACTTTATCAAAGTCTGTTAACCAATAAACAGTTTCTATACCAGATACTTCTGTTGCACGTTCTTTGGTGAGTTTTTCACCTTCCCAAATGGCAATATGTGCATTGGTTTCACGAACAAATAAAATTTCTCTGTGTTTTTTATCTAATGCATCAGGAAAAAGAACTAAAATAGTTTCTTCTTGATCTGCACCAGTTAAGTAAAAAATATTTCTATGTTGCTCAAAAGGCATTGCGCTATCTGCGCCAATTGGGTAAATGTCATTAGAATTAAAAACGGCAATACTTTTTGGCTTCATTTGAGCCATAAACTTTTTGCGGTTTTTTACGAATAATTTAGAATCGATTTGATTGTACTTCATTTCTTAATTTTTCAGGTTGTTATATTGAAATTTTAGTGGCAAAATCGCATAAAATTACAAGATGCAACCAAAAGTAATGAATATCTATTTTGATGCATAGAAAAAGGTATTTTTTAGCCTCCTTTTAACGTATTTAAAGCATCAAACTATAATTAAAGACATATGTTTTTAGGTAGATAAAAATTATTTTGGGATAACGCCCTTTATTTATAACTTCCGTAGGTTAAAAACAAAGACTAATTAAGAGAACAAAACCTAACGAACTAAAACCTAAAAAATGAAAAAAATTTTATCTTTTTGCTTTTTGCTATCTGGTGCATTAAGCTGGGCGCAACCTGCGGCAACTCCCCAGAATGTTGTAGAAGGTGCACTTAAGCAAAAGAAACAAATGCAAGAATCTTCTATAGTTAAAAACATTGCATTTACAAATATTGGTCCTACGGTTATGAGCGGGCGTATTGTAGACGTTTCTGTAAACCCAGACAAGCCAACAGAGTTTTATGCGGCATATGCTTCTGGCGGTTTGTGGTATACAAATAATAATGGCACAACTTTTACTCCTGTAATGGACAGTGCAAGTACTCAAAATATTGGAGATATTGCTGTAGATTGGAAAACAGGTGTAATTTGGGTTGGTACAGGGGAAAATAACTCTTCTAGATCTTCTTATGCTGGTGTTGGTTTGTTAAAGTCTACAGATAAAGGCAAAACGTGGCAAAATATGGGCTTGGTAGATGCTCATCATATTGGCAGAATTTTAATTAATCCAAAAAATAGTAATGAAGTTGTTGTTGGAGCAACAGGTCATTTGTATTCTGCTAATAAAGAACGTGGAATATACAAGACTATAGATGGTGGTAAAACTTGGAAAAAAACACTTTTTGTAAATGATGTTACTGGTATTATAGACGTTGCTATGGTGCCAACAAACTTTAGTGTGCAATACGCAGCTGCTTGGGAAAAAGACCGTAAAGCTTGGAATTTTTCTGGTAACGGATCAAACTCTGCAATATATAAAAGTGTTGACGGTGGTAGTAGCTGGACCAAAATTACAACTAAAGAAAGTGGTTTTCCTGTTGGTGAAGGTGTAGGTAGAATTGGACTAGCTGTTTTTGATGAAAACACTGTTTACGCTGTGCACGATAGTCAGTTTAGAAGACCTGCCGTGGCAAAAAAGAAAAATGCATCTAATGATTTAGTAAAAGATGATTTTAAAACAATGTCTACTAAGGAGTTTTTAGCGTTGTCAGATTCTAAACTTAATAACTTTTTAAAGACAAATGGTTTTCATGAAAAACATAGAGCACCAAACGTTAAGCAAATGGTGCGTGTTGGTACTGTAAAACCTATAGATATTGCTAAGTATTTAGAAGATGCTAATTCTATGTTGTTTGATACTCCTGTTGTTGGCGCAGAAGTTTTTAGAAGTGATGACGCAGGAAAAACCTGGAAAAAAACAAATACGGAGCATATAGATAATTTATTTTATAGTTATGGATATTATTTTGCTCAAATTAGGGTTCATCCTAAAAATAAAGATGAGATTTACTTAGCTGGTGTGCCTTTAATTAAATCTAATGATGGTGGTAAAACTTTTAATAATATAGATGGTGCCAATGTGCACTCAGATCATCATGCTTTATGGATTAACCCAGATTTAAAAGGGCATTTAATTAATGGTAATGATGGAGGTATAAACATATCTTACGATGATGGTAAAAGCTGGATTAAAAATAATTCACCAGCTGTTGGTCAGTTTTACGCTATAAACGTAGATGATGAAAAACCATACAATGTGTATGGTGGTTTGCAAGATAATGGTGTTTGGGTTGGAGCAAATAACGCCAGAGAAAGTGTTAGGTGGCACCAAACAGGTCATTACCCTTGGAAAAGTTTAATGGGTGGCGATGGTATGCAGGTACAAGTAGATAGCAGAAATGCAAATATTGTGTATACAGGTTTTCAATTTGGAAACTATTTTAGAATAGATAGGGAAAACGATTCGCAAAAATACATTCAACCTAAGCATAATTTAGGTGAAAGCCCATATCGCTTTAACTGGCAAACACCAATTTTACTATCTTCTCATAATCAGGATATTTTGTATTTAGGAGGTAATAAGTTACACCGTTCATTTAATAAAGGAGATAACTGGGAAACTATTTCTAGTGACTTAACTAATGGTGGTAAAAAAGGAAATGTTGCTTATGGTACGTTAACTACAATATCAGAATCTCCTTTTAAGTTTGGAGTATTATATACTGGTAGTGATGATGGTGCAATACAACTTACTAAAAATGGTGGCGCTACTTGGGAAAAAATAAGTGATAACCTTAATAATGATGAGCTTTGGGTTTCTAGAGTTGTAGCTTCTGCACACAAACAAGAGCGTGTATATGTAACTTTAAATGGGTATAGGTGGGATGATTATACGCCGTATGTTTACCTAAGTAATGATTATGGAAAAAGTTGGAAGAACATTGGTAAAAACATACCAGCATCTCCTGTAAATGTAATTATTGAAGATCCTGTAAATGAAAACTTATTGTTTGTTGGTACAGATAACGGTTTGTATGTTACTTTTAATATGGGAGAAACATGGGAATTGTTTACTAATGGTATGCCGGCAGTTGCAGTGCATGATTTGGTAATACAGCCTACAGCTAAAGATTTATTGGTAGGTACGCACGGTAGAAGTATTTACAAGGCAAATATTGCTAAGTTGCAAAAAATGACTCCTGCAATGTTGTCTAATAAATTGCACTTGTTTAAACCAGAAAGTATTAAGTTTTCAGGTAGATGGGGTAATGCTCCTTCAACAAGGTTTAGACCAAATACGCCAGGGGTAGATGTTAATTTTTACGCAGCTAAAAGCGGTAGTTTTAAAGCTCGTATTTTAACTATGAATAACATAGAAGTTAGTGCTGTTACTGTAGATGGTGAAAAAGGATTTAATGTGCTTTCTTACGATGTTGCTTTTTCTAAGACGGGAAAATCAAACTACTTAAAAAAGAATAAAGCACAATTAACACAGGCTAAAGACGGTAAAACGTATTTGCCAAAAGGAACTTATAAAATTGAATTATCTGGTAATGGCGGATCGGCATCTACCTCTTTTGAAATACAATAAAATACCAATTGCTATATTTTTAAAAAGCCAAGATAAATTTCTTGGCTTTTTTTTAATTCTTTTCTGCAACTGAATTGTCGGTTAGTGTATGCATAAATGCAATTAAGTCTTTTTGCTCGCTTTCTAATAAATTAAGCTCATCAAAAGGTAGTGTTTGGTGCTCTAAAGAAAAACCTAAACCTGCTCCTCCTCCTCCTAAATTGTAGAAATTTACAACTTCTTCTAAAGTATTGTAAATACCATTGTGCATATATGGTGCTGTTAGTGTAATGTTTCTAATAGTTGGTGTTTTAAACATTTTGTCATGTATGTCTTCTTCAAATACCCAATAAAATCCTCTGTCGTTATCTAAAGCTTTGTTTTTGCTTGTTTTTGGCACGCCAATAACTTCTTTTTCGGTTTCTTTATAAAAAGGCGGTACTGTGCCGTTTGTTAGTGGTACAAAATGGCAAGTTGCGCATAAAGCTTTTCCCATAAATAAATTAAAACCATTTTTTTCTTGAGTGGTAAAATTGCTTGTTTCGCCACGCATATCTTTATCAAACCTAGAATTAAAACCAATTAGTGTAGATACATAAACAGATATTGCTCTTACTGTTTCTCGATTACTATTGGGTACAACGCCAAAAACATTTTTAAATAATTTAGAGTAAGTGGTGTCTTTTAGTATGTTTCCAGAAAAACGATGCACATCTGTATTAAACTCTTTGTCGTTTTTAAAAACAGCGCTAATTTGGTCATCTATTGTATTTGCTCTACCGTCCCAAAAAAAAGCTTTTTGATATATACTGTTTAATAAAGTAGGGGTGTTTCTTTGTAATAAAGCTTTGTTGTTGTCATTGCCTAAAGATAAACCATCTGCATAACCTTTGCTTGGTAGGTGACAGGTAGCACATGACATTGTTTGATTATTAGATAAGTTTTTATCAAAAAATAACTTTTTACCTAGTGCAATTTTTTCTTCAGACGGATTTCTATCATTCACATCTAAAAAGTAATTGGTATTGAAGCTGTCTTCTTCAAAAAAAGTTGGAGCATCAAAATTAAAAGGATAAGCATTTGTTTTTCCATCCCAAAGTTCTGATGTTTTTCTTATTTCTACCCAGTTTCTAGTAATTGGATTAAGATAGTCCCTTATAAACGTGTATCTATCAAATAAGGCAAAGTCAGTATTTTTATTAATATATTTTACCGCCCTTTGTATGTTTTTTGAAAAATCACGATCTAGCTGCTCATTGTTAGATATAATTAAGTCTTGCAATGATAATTGATATACTTTATGTAAGCTTTTTAAAGAAACTGCAGTCTCTGTTATGCTTTGCCCTGTAACGGGAGTGTCAAAACCTGCTAATGCCAAACTAACAATACGCATTAATTGTTGGTGTGTGCCAATAAAAAAACGTTTAGGTGTTAATTCTCTTTTTTTAATATTTTCTTTTAAGTTGTTTAAAAAGCCTTTTTGGTAATAGAGTTCTCTTAAAAAGTCTTTTTGGTTGCCTTCTTCAGTAAATAAAGATTCTTCAATTTTTTGTAAGCCAATAGGGGCAACTATTCTGCCGCTGTCATCATTATAAATTGGTAAAGCAGGGCCATTGGCTCTATGTGTTACAGACGAATTTAAAACACCTGCATAGGGTTCTGCTTTTTTAAAAGCTAATCGTAGTTTAAAAAATAAAGGCTTTGCAATAGAGTCATCAATCTTTAATGTGTTTAAAGAGTCTATTAAATTTGTGGCTAATGTCATTTGCTCCAAGTAATATTCTTGGGCCGGCTGCCAGTTTACATCTTCAGGTGTTATGGTTTTGGTGTAACCTTGTTTCTGCTTGCAAGAGGAGATTAGTAAAAATAGAACAGCTATAATTTTAAAACTGTGTTTAAGCATTTGTTGTGGTTTTATAGTAAAAAGTCCCTGTACCAGATGATACAGGGATCTTTTTAGTAAAAATATGTGTTGTTTTTATCTAGGTAACCCCTTTATTATTACAATTTGAGATCCTTCTAGGTAAGGTGTGTCTCCTAGCCAAGGGTGTTGTAAAGATTGAGTTCCGCCGTCTACACCAGCAAAATCATTACTTTTCCAGTAGTGAGGCTGTAAGGCTAGCATAAATGTATCTGGTTCGCCTATTTTATCAGAGATATCTATTAAAGAACCAAATTCGCCACTTAAGCCAGTAGTTTTATCAATAGCTAAGTCGTTTCTAACAACTAATTCTAGTACTTTTTTAGAGTTGTTTCCTTCTAAATCTGACTGATAAATATAAGCAGCGTGTCCTCTGCTAAAAGAGTTAGGGTCTTCTTGTGTGTAAATATAGTTTTCTGTTACACAAATGTTGTCTGGACTTTGTAGCATTGCTAAATTACCATCCATATTATTTGTATCTGTATTACCACTTATAACTTGCGTTAATTTACCTTCTAATGGGTTAGTTGAGTCTAGTTCTAACTTGTAAACTGTACCCCAATCGTTATATGTGCCTCTTCCTGGTCCACGGCCTGTAACTGCAAAATATACGTTTCTAGCATTTGCATCACTCCCTTTTTGGTAATCTACGTCTTCAACTCTCATAAACTGAGATGCAAAAACGTTATTACAAGCTGTTTCCATTTCATCAATAGTTAAGCTAGAACCGTTTACTATTTCAACAAATTCTACATCATACGTTTCTTTAAAATCTAGGTTGCCCTCGTTGTATTGCGTATTTGCTGCTACATCCATAATTGCACCAGCGCCATCTGACACTTGCTTTAAGCGTAAAACATATATTTTACCTCCTGTTAAATCTGCATCACCGGCAGTAGAATGGTACATAATAACCTGACCTTCAGAACCAGAAGAATCATCATCGCCACCAACTATTACAGTTTGCCCTGCGTATGCACCTTGTGGTAATGGTGTAGCATTTTCCCAAGCAAATTCACCCAATGCATCTAAGCCAAAATCAGCAGTTGGTGTAGGGGTTTCTATTAGTGGGTCTATTCCTTTTACATCAAAATTAAAAGCTTCGGATGCAGATAAAAACAAATCTTTTGTGCCTCCGTGAATTTCCTTTTCCCACATTGTGCCAGAACACTGGCGAGCAAAATCTGCAACGCTAGAGTTTAGTAAATATGTAGCATCTGTAATATTAAACTGTTTATCTAAAGATAGTCTTGCAACAGCAAAATGATCTTCAAAATTTACAACATACTCATATCCTTCTCCGTTTTTAATTAGTCCGGCACCATCTGCGCCCCCACCAATTCTAAAGTCTGTTCCGTTAAAATTTAACTCATCACTAGAGCTTACTAAGGAGTATGCTTCTACAAAGTTAAATTGTCCATCTAGGGCAATTAATGGCTTCATATTAGATTTGTTTTCAAATATAGATGCAGTAGGTGTAAAGTCTTCACCATCTTCTCCGTCCTGACCGTTAATTCCGTCAATACCATCTTTTCCGTTTGTTCCGTCAATTCCGTCCTCAGGATCGCAGCTAATAATACTTGCTCCTATTAAGGAAAATGCAAATGCCCTAACTAATAATTTTTTGTACATTTTTAAAGTGTTGTTGGTTATTATTTCTCGAGGGCAAAACTATTATACAACGCAACCAATATTGTTAAATCATTATGGTGTTTGTATTACCTTAATTTTGTCTTTACGTTAACACTTTAAGTAAAGGTTATTAATTGTAATTATTCTTAATAACAGATGTTCGTTAACAAACCAACTAGTTTGTTTGTTGTTTTGATATATTTTGACTGAGGAGATATAACCTGTGGGAATACAGTTTAAGATCGATAAAATACACGTTTTAAATTGATGAAGCTTGAATTAATTGCATAAGCAGACTGATTAGTTTGTAAAAACGAAATTAAAAATTGAAGATGTTGGCGTTAAAATTGAAGAATTAGCCCTAATTAAGCTAATTCTCCTATGTGAAAAAGGGCTTCCCCTTGGTTAACTACAGCTTGGTGATTAATACAAAAAACACAACCAGTAAATGGTGCTTTTATTTCTTTATTTCGTTTAGAAAAAGCATCGGTAACAATGCCAATAACAGCTCCTTTTTTTATGTCGCTGCCATTTTTAATTTTTGGTAAAAACATTCCGGCTGTTGGTGCACGTAACCATTTTCTGTTGGTTAAATAAACTGTTTCTTCTTTTTCTGCTATTAATGCTTCTGGTTTATTTAGCATATTAAAGTGATGCAGAATATTTAAAATACCTTGTACACCTTGTTGAATAGAATATTCATCTATACGCATACTTTCACCGGCTTCATATACAATAGTTGGTATCCCTTTTGTAAAAGCCGTTTTTCTAAAAGATTTAGGTATAAGGTCTGATGAAAATGTAAAAGGAGCATTAAAAATAGTGGCTAACTTTTTACTGTTTGTATCTGCTGCGGTATATCTTGTTTGGGGATAATTAGACCTTCTGCCACCACCTGTGTGTAAATCCACACCAAAATCTATCTGAGGAAAAATTTCTCTAGAAAAATGATACGCAATTCTGCTTGCTAATGAGCCCGATTTTGAGCCAGGAAAACTTCTGTTTACATCTTTACCGTCTGGTAGCTCTCTAGAAAAATGTATAAATCCAAAAATATTTAAAATTGGTACAGCAATAATGCTCCCTTTGTCAACATTAAAATACTTTTTGTCTAACATTCTGCGTACTATTTCTATGCCGTTAATTTCATCGCCATGTAAACCAGCTTGCACCAATAAAGTTGGTCCCGGATTTTTAGAGTTAAATACGTAAATAGGAATATCTATAATTGTACCTGTTGGTAGTCTATCTATCTTTATGCTTACCAGTTTCTCTTGTCCAGGTTTAACACTTTCTGTGCCAATAGTAATGGTTTTATTTTCTTCTTTTAAATGCATTTTTCTCTACGTATTCTATAATTTTCTCTGCAACGTTAATTCCTGTGGCACTTTCTATACCTTCTAAGCCAGGTGATGCATTTACCTCTATTAACAAAGGACCGTTTTTAGATCGTATTAAATCTACGCCAGCAACTCCTAAATCTAATTGTTTAACTGCTCTAAGTGCTATTTTGCATTCAAAAGCTGTTGGCTCTATCATTTGTGCAGTTGCACCTCTGTGTACATTAGACCTAAACTCACCTGCTTCGCTAGTTCTTTTCATACTAGCAACAATTTTGTTGCCTACAACAAAAATGCGAATATCTTCTCCGTTAGATTCTGCTATAAACTTCTGAATTAGAATACTCGTATCCATCTTGTAAAACGTATCTATAATAGACTTGGCAGATTTTTTAGTCTCTGCTAATATTACGCCAAGACCTTGTGTGCCTTCTTGCAGTTTAATAATTACGGGTGTTCCTCCAAGTAATGCTATTTGAGATTCTATATTATTTGGATTTATAGAAAACAATGTTTCTGGAATAGGAACACCACATCTAGACATAATTTGTAATGTTTTTACTTTATTACGGGCTTTTATAATGCTTAAAGATTTTACAGTGGTAAAAACACCATTTAACTCAAACTCTCTAACAACAGCAGCACCGTGTCTTGTTACCTTGTTTCCTATTCTAGGAATTATAGCATCAAACTCATTTGTAATGTCTTCTTCATTAAGGTATACTTTGGGTGTATCTGCACCAAGTTTAACAGAGCACTTAGTGTGGTCTATTAACTCTATGTAATGCCCTCTTTTTTCTGCTTCTTGTGCAATTCTACGGGTAGAATATACTGCCATACTAACAGAAAGTAGCCCAATGTCCATCTTTTAGATCTTAATAATTTTCTATGAATATCGGTCAAAAATAATAATTAAGAGAATTGTTACTCTAACTTTCTTTAAATTAATTCTAAATATGCTACATAATCAGGGCAAAGTTTGTTGATAACTTAATTGCGTCGTAAATTTGTAGAACAAAAACTAACAACAAATGAGCGGATTTTTTAAATCTTCAATTGGTAGAAAGTATGCAATGGCACTTTCTGCTTTATTTTTAATGTTTTTTCTACTTCAGCACTTTGCTATTAACATTTTATCGGTATTTAGTCCAAACGCATTTAATGAGGCCTCTCATTTTATGGGTACTTTTTGGGCTGTGCAGTATTTATTACAGCCGATTTTAATTTTTGGAGTAATGTATCATTTTATAATGGGCTTTATTCTTGAATTTAAAAATAGACAAGCAAGAGTAGTAAAATATGCTAAAAATAATGGAGCAGCTAATTCTAGCTGGATGAGTAGGAATATGATTTATAGCGGTTTGGCTATACTAGGTTTCTTGGTGCTTCACTTTATTGATTTCTGGTTACCAGAAATAGACACAAAATACATCCAAGGCGATATGTCTGGATTATTAGCAGATGGCGAAGGCTTTCGTTATTACGAAGAGCTAACGCACAAGTTTGTTAACCCATTAAGAGTTGGCGCTTATGTTTTGGCATTTGTGTTTTTATCTTTACACCTTATGCACGGATTTAGTTCTGCGTTTCAATCTTCTGGAGTTAGCTCTATGAGAAAACAAAAGCTTCAGGCTTTTGGTAAGGCTTATGCTATAATACTTCCTTTAGGATTTATTTTTATAGCCCTTTTTCATTATTTTAATCATTAATAATATAGTATCATATGTCTGTATTAGATTCTAAAGTACCTAAAGGCCCTCTTAAAACTAAGTGGACCGATTATAAAAACCATATAGATTTAGTTAACCCGGCTAACAAACGTAACATAGATGTTATTGTTGTTGGTACTGGTTTGGCAGGTGGTTCTGCTGCTGCTACATTAGCAGAGTTAGGTTACAATGTAAAAACATTTTGCTACCAAGATTCTCCGCGTAGAGCACACTCTATTGCGGCACAAGGTGGTATAAATGCAGCAAAAAATTACCAAGGAGATGGAGATTCTACTTACCGTTTGTTTTATGACACGGTTAAAGGTGGTGATTACCGTTCTCGTGAGGCAAACGTTTATCGTTTGGCTGAGGTTTCTGCCAATATTATAGATCAGTGTGTAGCACAAGGGGTTCCCTTTGCACGTGATTACGGCGGATTATTAGATAACCGTTCTTTTGGAGGAGTATTAGTTTCTAGAACTTTTTATGCTAAAGGACAAACAGGACAACAGTTATTATTAGGAGCATATTCTGCAATGAACAGACAAATTGCACGTGGTAAAATTACACCGTTCAATCGTCATGAAATGTTAGATGTTGTAAAAATAGAAGGTAAAGCGCGTGGTATTATTGCTCGTAACTTAGTTACAGGAGAAATAGAACGTCATTCTGCACACGCAGTTGTAATTGCTTCTGGTGGTTATGGTAACGTTTATTTCTTGTCTACAAATGCAATGGGTTCTAATGCAACTGCTGCTTGGAAAATACATAAAAAGGGAGCATTTTTTGCAAACCCTTGTTATACTCAAATTCACCCAACGTGTATTCCGCGTTCAGGAGACTATCAATCTAAATTAACATTGATGTCAGAATCTTTGCGTAATGATGGTCGTATTTGGGTTCCTAAAAATATGGATGATGTTTTAGCAATTCGTGAAGGCAAGAAAAAGCCGACCGATTTGTCTGAGGATGAAAGAGATTATTACTTAGAAAGAAGATATCCTGCATTTGGTAACTTAGTACCGCGTGATGTTGCGTCTAGAGCAGCAAAAGAACGTTGTGATGCTGGTTACGGTGTTAATGCAACTGGTGAAGCTGTTTATTTAGATTTTGCCTCTGCTATTGAAAGATATGGTAAAGAGCAGGCTAAAATTCATAATATAGCTAATGCTTCTGCAGATAAGATATATGAGTTAGGTGCTGCAATAGTTAAGGCTAAATACGGTAACCTTTTTCAGATGTATGAGAAAATTGTAGATCAAGATCCTTATAAAACTCCAATGATGATATACCCAGCGGTACATTATACAATGGGTGGTGTATGGGTAGATTATAACTTAATGACTACTGTAGACGGTTTATACTGTATTGGTGAAGCAAACTTTTCTGATCACGGTGCAAACAGATTAGGAGCTTCTGCTTTAATGCAAGGTTTAGCAGATGGTTATTTTGTTTTGCCTTATACAATTGGAGATTATCTTTCTCACGAAATTAGAACAGGTAAAATTCCTACTGATACACCAGAGTTTGATGCTGCTGAAAAGGAAGTGACAGATAAAATTAACTTCTTTGTAAATAATAAAGGATCTCATTCTGTAGATTATTACCATAAGAAATTAGGTAATATTATGTGGGAGAAATGTGGTATGTCTCGTAACGCACAAGGGTTAAGAGAGGCAATGGTAGAGATTAAAGAATTACGTGAAGATTTTTATAAAAACGTTAGTGTTCCTGGTAATGCTAATGAATTAAATAGCGAATTAGAGAAGGCTGGTCGTGTAGCAGATTTCTTAGAGCTAGGAGAGTTGTTTGCAAAAGATGCTTTGGAAAGAGAAGAGTCTTGTGGTGGTCACTTTAGAGAAGAGTCTGTAGAGTTAGATGGTGAGCAAAAGGGTGAAGCTAAGCGTAATGATAAAGAGTTTGCTTTTGTTTCTGCTTGGGAATATAAAGGAGAACCTGGAGATGCTATTTTACACAAAGAAGACCTTGAGTTTAACGAAATTGAATTAAAACAACGTTCATACAAATAAGATAGACATTATGAATTTAACACTTAAAATTTGGCGTCAAAAAGATGCTCAATCTAAAGGTCAGATGGTCGATTATAAGGTGACTGAGATCTCAGAACATATGTCTTTCTTAGAAATGATGGATGTTTTAAACGAACAGTTAATTAACTCTGGTGAGGAGCCAGTAGCTTTTGATCATGATTGTCGCGAAGGTATTTGCGGTATGTGCTCTATGTACATTAATGGTGAAGCTCACGGACCAGATAGAGGGGTAACTACTTGTCAATTACACATGCGTATGTTTAAAGATGGTGATACTATTACAATAGAGCCATTTAGAGCAGCTGCATTTCCTGTATTAAAGGATTTAGTTGTAGATAGAGGTGCTTTTGATCGTATACAACACGCAGGTGGTTATATATCTGTAAACACTTCTGGTAATACACAAGATGCTAACGCAATTCCTATTTCTAAGCACGCTGCAGATGAAGCTATGGATGCTGCAACTTGTATTGGGTGTGGTGCTTGTGTTGCAAGTTGTAAAAACTCTTCGGCTATGTTGTTTGTAGGAGCTAAAGTATCTCAGTATGCTTTATTGCCACAAGGACAAGTAGAAGCAACAGACCGTGTTAAAAATATGGTTGCTCAAATGGATCTAGAAGGTTTTGGTAACTGTACTAATACAGGTGCTTGTGAGGTAGAATGTCCTAAAGGAATTTCTTTAGAGAACATTGCACGTATGAACCGTGAATTTTTATCTGCAAACATTAAAGGATAAGCTAAAATAAGTTACAGCGTAACTATTTAAATAAAATTAAAAATCCCAAGTTGTATGTACAGCTTGGGATTTTTTATGTTTTGCTTTTTAATCAGCGTAATTTGGAATGTAAGTACTGCCTGTTACAATAGCTTTTAAATCCTTTTCTAGGCTTATTACGGGCGATTCTACTATTCGGTTAACTTCCTTATTGTTCTTGTATAAAATAAACGTGGGAACGTGTGTAATGTTTAATCCCTTTTCTTCTCCTCCAGGACTTTTTTTGTAGTTATTTTTTGCATTGTCTACAGCCACTATGCTAAAATTTTCCATGGGAAAGTTAGCGGCTTCTAGTATTTTATAAAAAGGAGGTGTTTCTCTTTTGCTATCTCCGCACCAAGTGCCCATAAAAGCAACTATTTTGTATTCTTTTAAATCTTCTTTTATTGTTTTTAGTGTTTTTGTGTCTACCTTATAGTCATTATAATTAGGTGTAAACCAATTTGCAAATGAGTTTTGTGTTAAATCAGACTTGCTAATCTTGCCTAGTAAGCGCTCTCTGTTGTTGTGGTCTTTTGGAATTTGTGCAGAAACAGATGTAACAAATAAGAGAAGTGCTAGTATTAGTGTTGTGTGTGTGATTTTTTTCATTTTAACTGAATTTTATACTAAGTTATATCCTCTAGGTAAAATAATCAAGCGTTTTAAGGCTATTTTATGATGTAATGAAGTTTGTGTGTATAAAAGGTAGGTAATTCTTATTTCTCTTTATATTGAAGGTAGTAAAAGGGTGTATTGTCTTTTTAGTGTAAAAAATCTGTTATTGAAAACTGTTTTAAAATAGAAAAGGAGCGGCATTTTAAATGCAGCTCCTTTTAATGTATTTGCTTTAAACTCATTTATGATATCATAAATAGTTTTTTTGTTAGGCTAATAATTCCAGAAAAAAAGTTCTTCTTGTAAATTACTTTCTGTGTTGTAGGATAAATTTGGGTACTCATAGTTATATTGTTTAAAGTTGTAATTTAAGGTTAAGCTTTTATACAATGTAAATATATGTGCATACTTTAAAATTGTAAAACAATTGTTGTAAAATGGCTTTTTTTTGTTGCAAGCGCCTATTTTTTTGTTTAAATATCCATCTCAGGAACATCGCCATTAATAATTAATGTTCCTTTTGTGGCTTTTTTAATTTCCTCTACAGACACCCCTGGTGCGCGTTCTAAAAGTAAAAAACCGTCTTTTGTAACCTCTAAAACGGCAAGGTTGGTTACTATCTTTTTTACACAACCAACGCCTGTTAATGGTAATGTACATTTGTCTAGTAATTTAGATTCGCCAGCGCGGTTGGTATGCATCATTGCAACAATAATATTTTCAGCAGAAGCAACTAAATCCATAGCGCCCCCCATACCTTTTACCATTTTACCTGGAATTTTCCAGTTGGCAATATCTCCGTTTTCAGAAACTTCCATAGCGCCTAAAATGGTAAGGTCTACGTGTTGTCCTCTTATCATTCCAAAACTAGTGGCAGAATCAAAAAAAGAAGCTCCAGGAAGCGTTGTAATGGTTTGTTTGCCGGCGTTAATAATATCAGCATCTTCCTCGCCTTCAAAAGGAAAAGGCCCCATGCCTAATACGCCATTTTCACTCTGGAACTCAACACTAATATCATTATTTACAAAATTGGCTACTAACGTTGGTATACCAATACCAAGATTTACATAAAACCCGTCTTGTACTTCCTTTGCTATACGTTTAGCTATTCCGTTTTTATCTAGCATAATAGTTACTATAAAATTGAATATTATTTAAGTTGATAAGCTACCTGCGTCTTATCATATATTTGTTAAAGGTGTTAGTTGCGCTACTTTCTACAGACATAAAAATTATGGGAATTCCAAATGCAACTGTTCCAATAGCTCCAAAAATAGACCATAAAATTATTGCGGTTATAAGACCAATTATAGCTCCTATAACTATTAACCTTTTGTCTTGTACTGCTGTAATTTTATTAATGTGTACTTTTTCCTTAGAGTTACAATTTTTACAATTGGTGTCAAAATTATCACCAATTTTCATATGCAAATCTCCTCTGGTTGCTATTACTGGTGTGTAGTAATTTGTTGCTTTACAAGAAGGACATCTATACGATAGTTTCATAAGCAATTTTTGTATTACTCTCAAGCTCTAACAGTACGTTGTTCTATTCTTTTTTGATAGTCTTTTCCTTGAAAAATTCGTTGCACAAATATACCAGGAACGTGAATTTCATTAGGATCTAAACTTCCTGCTGGTAGTAACTCTTCAACCTCTGCAACAGTTATTGTAGCTGCGCCACACATTACTGCATTAAAGTTACGAGCAGTTCCTTTAAATATAAGGTTCCCAGCTTCATCACCTTTCCAAGCTTTTACAAAAGCAAAGTCTGCTTTAGCGGCTTCCTCTAAAACATACATTTTGCCGTTAAACTCTCTTGTTTCTTTGCCTTCTGCTACTTCTGTACCGTAGCCAGCAGGGGTGTAAAATGCAGGGAAGCCAGATTGCGCAGCTCTGCATTTTTCTGCTAAGGTGCCTTGTGGTGTTAATTCTACTTCTAACTCACCGCTTAGCATTTGTCTTTCAAACTCATCATTTTCACCTACATATGAGGATACCATTTTTTTTACTTGACGTTTTTGAAGTAATAAACCAAGACCAAAATCATCTACACCTGCATTGTTAGATATACAAGTTATGCCTGTAACATTCAGGTCAACCAATTCTGATATTGCGTTTTCTGGAATGCCGCATAAGCCAAAACCACCAACCATAAAAGTCATATTGTCTTTTACGCCTTTAAGTGCTTCTTTAACGTTTGCTACTGTTTTTCTAATCATTTTAAATAAGAATTAATTAAAAATCAAGATCTTCTAAATCGTCATCAACGCGCTGATCTTGTTGCATTTCTTTTCTAACCTTAGCACAATCTACGTTAATAGATAGGTTTTTGGGTTTGGTGAATGCTTTGTCTGATATGCCTAAATCTTTGTTTGCATAATTTGCTTTCATATACATTCCCCATATTGGTAAGGCCATAGTAGCTCCTTGTCCATATTTAATGCCTTTAAAGTGCGTTGCTCTATCTTCACCACCAACCCAAACTCCAGTAACTAGGTTTGGCACCATACCCATAAACCAACCATCACTTTGGTTTTGTGTAGTTCCTGTTTTACCAGCTATAGGATTGCTAAGTTTATATGGGTGGCCAGTCATAACTTCTTCGTAAAATTTTGCGTTTGAATGACCTGATCTAAGTCTGGCTCCAGAGCCTTCGTTGGTTACACCTTCCATTAGGTTTACAACGGCATAGGCAACATCTTTGCTCATAACGTCTTTTGTTTGTGGGGTGTATTCATATAAAACAGTGCCGTTTTTATCTTCAATTCTTGTAACCATTACTGGTTTTACATAAACACCTTGGTTTGCAAAAGCACCATATGCGCCAACCATTTCATACACACTCATATCTGCAGTACCTAGTGCAATAGATGGTACTTCTGGTAATTCTTTAGTAATACCTAATTTTTTTGCCATTTGGACTACAGGAACAGGGCCAACTTCATCTATTAGTTTTGCTGTAACTGAGTTTACAGAATTTGCTAGAGCTTTTTTAAGTGTCATCATTTCTCCAGAATACTTACCATTTGAATTTTTAGGGCACCAAGCATCTGTATTGCCGTGCTTGCCAGCAGCAATACAATGTTGTGTATCCATAATAGAATCACAAGGAGATAAACGTAATTGGTCTATAGCGGCAGCATAAACAAATGGTTTAAATGTAGAACCTGCTTGTCTAGATCCACTATACACATTGTCATACTGAAAATACTTGTAATTTATACCGCCAACCCAAGCTTTAACATGTCCTGTTTGTGGTTCCATAGACATCATTGCTGTTCTTAAAAAAGATTTGTGATACCTAACAGAGTCTAAAGGGGACATTACTGTGTCTTTGTTTTTTGTTTTGCTTGTCCAGCTAAAAACCTTCATTGGAATTGGCTTTTCAAAAATGGCTCTCATTTCTTTTTCAGATTTGCCATTTCTTTTCATAGCTCTCCATCGGTCAGAAGATTTCATGCCTCGTTCTAAAATTCTATTAATTTCGCTCTTATTTAGGTCTAAAAACGGAGCATTTTTATTGCGTTCAGGTGTGTTTTGAACAAAAAACTCAGCCTGTAGTTTTGTCATGTGTTTTTCTACAGCTACTTCTGCATTTTTTTGCATTCTAGAATCAATAGTAGTGTAGATTTTTAATCCGTCTAAATACAGATTCCATTTTTCTCTTTCTCCTTTTAAAGCTGGTTTAGGGTTTTTCTTCGCCCAGTCGTTCATAAAACCTTGCAAGTACATTCTAAAATATGTGGCAAGACCTTCTTTGTGGTTTTCAGGAGAAAAGTTTAAGCTTAATGGTATTTGTTGTAAAGAGTCTTTGTCTTTTTGGGTAATGTAGCCGTATTTGGCCATTTGTGCTAAAACTACATTCCTGCGGTTTAAAGTTCCCTTTGGGTTTCTTTTAGGAGTAGGGTTGTATAAAGATGAATTTTTAAACATACCTACTAACATAGCAGATTCCTTAACATCTAAATCTTTAGGTTCTTTGCCAAAGTAAATACGAGAAGCAGAACGTATACCATCTGCATTGTTGCCAAAATCATAGATGTTAAAGTACATAGCTATAATTTCTTCTTTTGTGTATTGGCGTTCTAAACGAGTTGCAATAACCCATTCTTTAATTTTTTGAGTGTAACGTTGCCATCCTCTAGCAGCTAAGCCGGTAAATAATTGTTTAGCTAATTGTTGAGAAATGGTACTAGCTCCACCTTTTTTTCCTAAATAGAAAAATGCTCTTAAGGTACCACGTGCATCTATACCAGAATGTTCAAAATAACGAGCATCTTCAGTTGCAACTAGGGCGTCTACCAAGTGTTTTGGTAGTTGGTCATAAGCAACATCTGTTCTGTTATCATCTAAATAATACTTACCTAAAAGTTCTCCGTCAGAAGATATAATTTGACTAGCTAAATTTGTTTGTGGGTTTTCTAAACGTTCAAAATCTGGTAATTCTCCAAATGCACCCATAGATGCTAGCAGAAATACTAGTACGGCAGAAACTATACCTACTACAAATAATATCCAAAACCATTTTACAAATTTTAAAAATGGTTTACTCTCTTTTTTCTTTACAGCCTTTGCCATTGCTATTCTTTAATTTTTTCTATTTGATACCCAACATCTGTGATGCCTTCTAAATTTGCTACGCCATTAACGCTTCCGTTTTTACGCATAGCTTGTGATATTTGTAATGTATATACGCCGTTTTCTGGAAAAACGATGTTTTCTTTAAGCCATAGTTTATTTTCTTTAACGCTGCCATTGCCTTTACCTAGCCATTCGCCGTTTGGTTGTGCCATTTGATACTCTAAAGTATCTTTTATAATGGTTCCATTTGGGAAACTTAATTCTGATATTAAAAATAAGTTACTGTAAGGAAATGTGTTGTCATTTCTTAGATTGATAAAAACATTATATCTGTTTATTGTATCTGGGGCATTAAAAGAAAAATCTACGGGTTCATCTTTATTCCAGACACCATTTTTGGTTGCCTTGTATTTGGTTTCTACAATGTTAGAGTTGCAAGCTCCTAAGAGTACAAGTAAAAAAATGATAAAACTATTTCTTAGCATTTTTTGTGGGTCTTTTTTTGTTAGTGTTGTTGTTGCTATTTGGGTTGTTATTTTTTTTGTTTGCAACAGGTCTTTTTTTAGCCGGGCTTTTGGCGTTATTTTCCTTGTTGTTAGGGTTAGGCTTTGATTTTGGTTTTGGCCTTTTACCTTTAGGGTTGTTGTTGTTGTTGTTGTTGTTGTTGTTGTTGTTGTTGTTGTTGTTGTTGTTGTTGCGCTTTTTATTGTTATTGTTGCGCCTCTTTTTGTTAGATTTTTTAGGCTTGTCAAAACGTGTTAAGCTGTCTTGGCCAACAACATTTTCAAACACCATTGCTTTTTCTTCAATTACATCCTCTACAGCATAATCTTCTAGACTAGTAATTCTCTCTTTTTGTCTGTTTAAGGCAACAAGTTCATTTACTTGGTGCTTGGTAAGCATATGCCAGTTAGCGGGATCATCCTTGTATGAAAACCATAGCATCTCCTTAAAAATGTCGGTTTTTTGACAATAAGCAACTCCTTTTTCTGTAAATATTTTTGTGTCTTGACCAGGAAAGTCCTTTAAGGCATCTATGTATACATCTAACTCATAATTTAAACAGCACTTAAGCTTGCCGCATTGTCCAGCAAGTTTTTGTGGGTTTAAAGAAAGCTGTTGGTAACGAGCTGCAGCTGTACTAACAGATCTAAAATCTGTTAACCAAGTAGAGCAACATAATTCCCTGCCACACGAGCCAATACCTCCTAAGCGTTGTGCTTCTTGTCTGTATCCAATTTGACGCATTTCTATACGAATAGAAAATGCTTTTGCCATATCTTTTATCAGCTGTCTAAAATCTACTCTATCTTCTGCGGTGTAGTAAAATGTAGCCTTAGAGCCATCTCCTTGAAACTCTACATCAGAAATTTTCATTTGCAGTTTTAATGCAATTGCAATTTCTCTAGCGCGTTTTTTTATGGCTTCTTCACGATCTCTGCAATTTTGCCATGTGTCTACATCTTTCTGGTTTGCTTTTCTGTATAATTTTAAAACATCTTCACTATCTATAGCAACTTTTTTCTTTTTCATTTGAACTCTAACAAGCTCGCCTGTAAGTGTTACCATACCAACATCATAACCAGATTTGGCCTCGGTTACTACTAAGTCTCCTATTGCAAGAGATAACTTATCTGTATTTTTAAAAAATTCTTTTCTACTGTTTTTAAAGCGTACCTCTACGCAATTAAAAGGCTCTGCGCCGTTTGGCAACGACATATTAGAAAGCCAATCAAAAACCGTTAATTTATTACAGCCATCTGTTCCGCAAGTACCATTGTTCTTACATCCTTTTGGTTGGCCGTCTTTACCAGTTGAACAACTGCTACAACCCATATTATATATATTGATTTGACTAAAAAAACAAAGCTGCTTTCTGTCAAAAAAGGTTCATATTAATTTACTTAACCGTAAAGATACTATTTTTAAGTTGAAAATAATAAGGAGGTACTTTATTGCATAATGTTAATTATGTAAAATTGAAAATTCAGCCTTAAGAATGAGTCAGTTTTAATTAAAAAAGGCAGTTAAAATCTCTTGATTTTAACTGCCTTTAAAATGTATTTTTGAGTTTGTAAAAGTCTTACTTTTTGTATTTTAAAACTTCAGATCTTCCTTTTTTAAATATTTTGTTGCTAACGGTTTTTCCGCGTCTCAATTCTTTTTGTTCTTCAAAAGGTAATGCGTGTATATCTTTACATTCTGTAGAGCAGCAATTGTTCATCTCTGCAGCGCATTTTTTACATTGTATAAACAATAAATGGCAAGCTTCATTAGCGCAATTTACGTGCTCGTCACAAGGTTCCCCGCATTGGTGGCAGTTTGCAATTACATCATCAGTAATGCGTTCTCCTCGTCTGTGGTCAAAAACAAAATTTTTGCCAATAAACTTATTTTCTAAGTTTTTATCATTCACTTGTCTGGTGTATTCTATAATTCCACCATCTAGTTGGTATACGTTTTTAAAACCTTTGTGTTTGTAGTATGCACTGGCTTTTTCACAGCGGATGCCACCTGTGCAATACATTACTAGTTTTTTGTCTTCTTTATGGTCTTTTAAATCGTTTTCTATAATATCTAAAGAATCTCTAAAAGTGTCCACGTCTGGTGTAACAGCATTTTTAAAGTGACCAATTTCACTCTCGTAATGGTTACGCATATCTACCAAAACAGTATTTGGATCTTCAATAAGCTCATTAAATTTTTCAGCATTAACGTGCACTCCTCTGTTTGTAACATCAAAAGAATCATCGTTCAAACCATCTGCAACAATTTTATTACGCACTTTTACCTTTAGCTTTAAAAAGGACATGTTGTCTTGTTCAATAGCTATGTTTAATCGTACATTTTCTAAAAAAGTAATGCTATCTAAATGCTCTTTAAAGGCATTAAAATTTTCTGCAGGAACAGATAATTGGGCATTTATACCCTCTGTGGCTACGTAAATACGACCAAGAACATCCATCTGGTCCCAGGTAATAAAAAGGTGATCTCTAAATAAAGAGGTGTTGCCTATGTGCGCATATTTGTAGAAAGAAATGGTTAGGCGTTCCTTACCAGCCTCTTCAATAAGGGCTGCTCTTTCCTTGGCGCTTAATGTATTGTACAGTTGCATGCTATACTAATTTTATTAAGTTAAAGAATAGCGGCAAAGGTAAAAACTATTACACTTTTAGGCAACAAAAAAGGACCTTAACACATAGTTAGGTCCTTTTTAGATGCTTTTTTCTACTTAACCAACAAAGCAGAAAAAATAATTTTGCCTTAGAATAACGGAATCCTAGGGCGCCTTCGTTTTAGGATTGAAGGTGAACACACCTTGTAGATGCAGCTTTGGTAAAAAGGTTGCGTTGGCATTGTATTATGACAAAAGAAGTGGTAATTTAGCGGTACAAACACTATTAGAAATGAGCAACGAAAAAGAAGCAAAATTAAAAGCGTTAAAATTAACTTTAGACAAGCTAGATAAGACTTACGGTAAAGGTGCTGTAATGAAAATGGGCGATAAAGTTGTAGAGGATGTAGCTGTTATCTCTTCCGGATCTTTAGGTTTAGATATTGCCTTAGGTGTAAACGGTTATCCACGTGGTAGAGTGGTAGAAATATACGGTCCAGAATCTTCTGGTAAAACTACATTAACGTTGCACGCTATAGCAGAGACGCAAAAAGCAGGTGGTATTGCAGCATTTATTGATGCAGAGCACGCTTTTGATCGTTTTTATGCAGAAAAATTAGGAGTAGATATAGATAATTTAATTATTTCTCAGCCAGACCATGGTGAGCAGGCTTTAGAAATTGCAGATAATTTAATTAGATCTGGTGCTATTGATATAGTTATTGTGGATTCTGTTGCTGCTTTAACGCCTAAGAGTGAAATTGAAGGTGAAATGGGTGATTCTAAAATGGGATTACACGCAAGACTTATGTCACAAGCATTACGTAAGTTAACTAGTTCTATTAGTAAAACTAATTGTACTGTTATATTTATTAACCAGTTAAGAGAAAAAATTGGAGTTATGTTTGGTAACCCAGAAACTACTACTGGTGGTAATGCATTAAAATTTTACGCTTCTGTACGTTTAGATATTAGAAGGTCTACACAAATTAAAAGCACAGATGGTGATGTTTTAGGTAACAAAACACGTGTTAAGGTTGTTAAAAACAAAGTTGCACCACCATTTAGAACTACTGAGTTCGATATTATGTATGGAGCAGGTATATCTAAAGTGGGAGAAATTTTAGATTTAGGTGTGCAGTACGAAATAATTAAGAAAAGTGGGTCTTGGTTTAGTTATGGCGATACTAAACTTGGTCAAGGTAGGGATGCTGTTAAAAATATATTAGCAGATAACCCAGAATTGCTTGAAGAGTTAGAGGTTAAAATTAAAGATGCTATTAAGGCTCTTGCTGAATAATTTTATACAAAAATTACAATTCCTTTTGCTTTTAGAAGGAAAATTCTACAAAATCCCGATTTTTTCGGGATTTTGTTGTTTCTAACGCAACCTTACTGTTTATAAACCATCTAAGGAGTAACTATTAATTTTATTACAGATGAAAAAAAGTTTAAGTATTTTAATGCTTGTGATAGCGAGTTTTTCCTTTACGGCTTGTTCTTTAGATGATGATGATAATACTAATTTTAAATATGTAAATTTAGAGGTAATAAGTGCAGAGGTTCCTGAAGCTTTTGAGTTTGGAGAAAAGTATACCATTTTTGTTACCTATGCGAGTCCAAATACTTGTACTTATTTTGAGGGTTTTGATATTCATAAACACCAACTAACAGAGCGTGAAGTGTACCCAATTGGTACAGAGTTAACTGGTAGTAATGATTGCCAAGAAAGTACAGAAGAGGTAGAGGTCTCTTTTGACTTTGAAGTAATTTATAAAGAAGATTATTTATTTAAATTCTGGACAGGACAAAACTCAGATGGTGAAGACCAGTACATAGAGATTGCGGTACCAGTAAACGAATAAAATATTTATAACCAACTAGTATATCTTTATTGGACTTAAACGAAACTATACATAATTGTGTAAAGGGTAATAGAGCTGCGCAAGAGCAACTTTATCGCCATTACGCACCTATGCTTTATGGTGTTTGTTTAAAATATTCTAAAAACAAAGTTGAGGCAGAAGATAATTTACACGATAGTTTTATGACCATTTTTGATAAAATTGGTCAGTTTAAATTTAATGGCTCTTTTGACGGTTGGATAAAGCGTATTACTGTAAATACTGTTTTACAGAAGTATAGAAAAGAGAGCTATGTGGCAATTAAACAAGAAGAGGAGATAGAAGAGCCTGTAGAAATAGAGGTGGGCGAAAATTCACCTTCATTGTCTGTTTTACTAGGTTATATACAAGAGTTGCCGTACAAATACAGAACAACATTTAATTTATATGTATTAGACGGCTATACGCACAAGGAAATAGGAGATTTGTTGGGTACAACAGCAGGGACATCTAAGTCTAATTTGGCTAGAGCACGACAAATTTTAAAGGGTAAAATAGAAAAAACAAAATTAAAAATAGTAGTAGCAATAGTGCTGTTTTGTCTTCTGCAATGGTAATTGTATGTAGTTTATATTATATAAAATGAGTAAAGAAAATTTAGACAAGCTTTTCCAAGATAAGTTTAAGGACTTTGGAGATATGCCAGACGAAAAAGTGTGGCAACGGCTTAATGCGTCTTTAGATCAAAAGAAAAAAGACAGGTTTTTAATTCCTATTTGGTGGAAGCTTGGCGGAATTGCAGCTGCTTTAGCGTTGTTGTTTTTTGCAATAAAACCTTTTTTTAAGGCTGATGATGCAACACTACCAACTATTACAGACACAGAGCAGGTGTTACCTAAAACTGATGTTGAGGTTGTAAATAAAGATTCTAGAAGATTTGAAGGAGAAGGCTCTAGCAAAACTAACTCAGATTTAAATATTGAAGAAGAAGTAGTTGTTGGTACAACTAGTGCTAAAAAGAGCCAGGAGACTTTAGCTATTAAAAACACGGCTGTAACTAATAAAAGTAAGAAGAGTAATGACCGTTTTAATGCTTTTGGAGCTTCACAGAAGAATGGCAATGATATAAAAAGTGAGGTTAATAGTTCTTCAGATGCTCAAAACGGATATTCTAATAGTGTTGCAGATGCTTCAATAAAGAATAAAAATGCTAAGCAAGAGAATTTAGAGGCTGGTAATGTGGATAATGTTGAAGCAAAGTCTTCATCGGCCTTAAAAGATAAAAAAGAAGAATTTTTGTCTAAACAAATAGAAAAAGCTGTTGTAGATATTGATACTGTTGGTAAAAAATCTATTTACGATGCTATAAAAGAGAACAAGGAAGAAACTGTTGCGTCTGCCAAAACGGACAAATGGTCTGTAGGAGCTAATGTTGCACCCGTGTATTTTAATTCTTTAAAAGATGGTTCTCCTGTAGATCCTAGTTTTGTATCTAACTCAAAATCAGGTAATGTAAATATGAGTTATGGTGTAACTGTGGCTTATGAGGTAAGTAAAAAATTGAGTATCCGCTCTGGTGTGCATAAAGTAGATTATGGCTATAATACCAATAATGTGTTTTTTAAGTCCGCATTTGATCCGGCAAGTAATAGTATGGTTAATACTATAGATTATAATGCAAGTGCAGAGAGTATTGTTATACAAACTAATAGAGATGCACTTTCAGAACCTAGTAATTCTAAGGTAGAAGAGGTTAGTTATGCCGCTAAAAGCACAAGTAGAGAAGGTAAAATGGTACAGCAATTTGGGTATTTAGAAGTTCCTTTAGAGCTTAATTATGCGCTAATAGATGGTAATTTTGGTGTGCATTTAATTGGTGGTGTAAGTTCTTTGTTTTTGGTAGATGATTCTATCTCATTAGAATCGGAAAATTTAGTAACTAAAATAGGAGAGTCTAATAATATAAACAGTCTTAATTTTAGTACCAATATTGGGTTTGGATTAAACTATAAGTTTACGCCGAATATGCAGCTAAGTGTAGAGCCAATGTTTAAGTATCAGTTAAATACATTTTCTAATACTTCTGGAGATTTTCAGCCTTTTTCTATGGGTGTGTATAGTGGTCTTAGCTTTAAGTTTTAAAAAGATATACCAGTTGGTTTTTTACTTTGCAGCTCTTTAAGTATAACGTTTCGTACATCTTCTCTTAATGTTGCTTTATGTTCTTCGTCTAGCTCATTGGTTTCAAAAAAAGAATGAATTTTTACGCGCAATAAACCCGGACTTCCACTAAAAAAGGTAAAAGAAAATCTTTTTTTACAGTCTAAAAATGTCATTGGCACAATAGGTATTTTATGAGCAATAGCCATCTTAAAAGCGCCATCTTTAAACTCATCTAAAATAACGTCTTCTTCTGGTACGCCACCTTCAGGAAAAATACAAATACTTAGTCCTTGTTTTAGTCTTCTTTGTGCACGCATATATACAGCAGTTCTACTTTTGGTATTGCTGCGGTCTACCATAATACACACACGTTTGTAAAAGAAACCAAATAGCGGAATTTTAACTAACTCTTTTTTGCCCACAAACACAAAGGGGTTTCTACTAGCGCGTAGCATTAGCATAATGTCTAACATACTAGTATGGTTTGCAACCAACATATAACTTTTTCCTTTTTCTATCTTTTGTTCTCTTTTTATTTGTTGCGGGCAACCCATACCTAATAAAATTGGTCTTGCCCAAAGGTTGCGTGCCAACCAAAAAAAGTATGGGTACCATTTTTCTTTAATGCAAAAGATAAATAATAACGGAAAAAATAAGAGTATAGGTAATGCCACAAGTATGTAAAACCAAATGCGGTAAATTAGGTGACCTATGTTTTTAATAAAAGTGAACATAGCTTCAAAAATAGTAATTAATTAAAACTAAGGTTAAAAAAGTTTACTTTTTAAATAATATCAAACTAAAAAAACCAAAAACCAAAATGTTGGTCTATTCTTCTATTTGCATTACCTTTGATTTTTACAATTATTTTAAATAAAATGGCAAGAGTTTTAACAGGAGTACAGAGCACGGGAGTGCCGCATTTAGGTAATATTTTGGGTGCAATTATGCCAGCTATAGATATGGCAAACGACCCAAAAAATGAATCTTTTCTTTTTATTGCAGATATGCATTCGCTAACACAAATAAAAAATGGAGAAGAATTGCGTAACAATACTTATGCTGTAGCTGCTACCTGGCTTGCTTTTGGCTTAGATATTGAAAAAACTGTTTTTTACAGACAAAGCGATGTTCCGCAAACAACAGAATTATCATGGTATTTGAGCTGTTTTTTTCCGTATCAAAGATTAACCTTAGCACATTCTTTTAAAGATAAGGCAGACAGGTTAGACGATGTTAACGCTGGTTTATTTACTTATCCAATGTTAATGGCTGCAGATATATTGTTATATGATGCTGAGATTGTGCCTGTGGGTAAAGATCAAATGCAACATTTAGAAATTACAAGAGATGTAGCTTCTAGGTTTCATGCACAATTAGGAGAAACATTTGTATTGCCACAAGGTAAAGTGCAAGAGGAGTCTAAATTTATTCCTGGTACAGATGGCGATAAAATGAGTAAGAGTAAGGGGAACTTAATTAATTTGTTTCAGACAGATAAGAAGTTGCGTAAGCAAATAATGGGTATCCAGACAGATAGTACACCAATGGAAGATCCTAAAGAGCCAGAAGGTGATAATGTGTTTGAGTTGTATAAAATATTAGCAACACCAGAACAGGTTGAAGAAATGCGTGCTAAATATAAAGCTGGTAACTATGGTTACGGACACGCAAAGCAAGAATTGTTTGAGGTTATTGTAGCTAAGTTTGCAGATGCTCGTGAAAAGTATGAGTATTATATGAATAACTTAGAAGAAATAGATGCTGCTTTAGCAATAGGAGCAGCAAAAGCAACAAAGGTTGCAAATGAGGTATTAAGTAGAGTAAGAGCAAAAGTTGGTTATTAACTTTTGCCCTTATTATACTGGGTTCTTTTTATTTAATAGAAATTAATTCTACATCAAAAATTAAAGCGGCGTAAGGAGGTATTTGGCCTCCTGCTCCTCTTTCTCCATAAGCTAGTTCTTGCGGAATGTATACTCTATATTTAGAGCCAACAGACATTAATTGTAATGCTTCTGTCCATCCTTTTATAACTTGTGATACACCAAAAACAATAGATTCTCCGCGTTGCATAGAGCTATCAAAAATAGTTCCGTCTATAAGTTTGCCTTCATAATGTACTTCTACTTTATCATCTGCCGTAGGTTTTGTGCCATCAGCAGGAGTTAAAATCTCGTATTGTAATCCGCTTTCTGTAGTTTTTATGCCTTCTCTTTTAGCGTTCTTGGCTAAAAAGTTTTCACCTTCTGCTCTTAGTCTTTTAGCTTCTTTTTCTTTATGCTCAGAAATGTTTTTACGAATTAAATCGCTAGCATCTACTTTAGTAATTTTTTCTTCACCATTTAGAGTTTCTTCTAAAGCAACAGCGAACACATCATAGTTTATAGATTGTACTCCTACAGATTTTAAGCTACTTCCTATTTCTACACCAAATGCATAACTAAACTTGTGTATACTGTCGTTTAGGTTTACTTCTTTGGCTTTTTTAAGTTCATTTAACTCGTTTTTTAGGGTAGAGGCTTCAGATTTTAAAGCGGCTACTTCCTTTATTAAGTCTTTCTTTTTTTGAGCAAAACTTGCTGTGCTTATAAAAAGAGCTATTGCTGCAATTACTAATTTTTTCATTTTATGATTTATATTTTTGTACGAAAATAACCAAAATCAGTAGTATTTCTTCACAGGTTTATTTCTATTTATAAAAAACTAAAAACCAACTAATTAGTTTGTGCTCTAGAGTAGAGCTCATTACCTAATGCCTTGCTTTGTAGTTTTAATGAGTATTTTAAGAGGTAAACTACTTTGTTTTGGGTTTTTATATGTTTAATTTACGTAGTGTTAAACTAAACAGTCTTTTTTTAATGAGATAAGTAGATTTAAATTGCTTTGTGTTTTTCTAATTTTTATATGGCTTCAAACAATTTTCCGGGTAGTGGTCTAATTGCACCTTTCATTTCCATATTTAATAGCGTAGATGAGGTTTTAAAAACAGGAATGTTGCATGCTAAAGCAATAGTGTCTAGCAATTGTTTGCCTTCAGTTTGTAAATAAGAGTGTATTTGTTGCTCCAAATCGCTTAACTCTACAAACAACTGTTTTTGTATATTCTGATTTTCATTTTTTTGAGTTTCCCAATCTAATAAATAAACAACATCTGCCGCAGAAGTTATCATATGTGCTTTTTGCTGCTTAATTAGATTGTTGCAGCCTAAGCTGTACTTGTCCTCGGTTCTGCCTGGTACTGCAAAAACATCTCTATTATAGCTATGCGCAATGTCTGCGGTAACTAAGCTTCCGCCTTTTTCTGCAGATTCTATAACCACTGTGGCTTCACTTAAACCGGCAATAATTCTATTTCGTTTTAAAAAATTCTCGCGTTCTGGTGTACTAGTGCTCCAAAATTCGGTTAAAAAGCCACCGTTTTTTTCTATGTCAGCTGTGTATTTGCTGTGCACTTTTGGGTAAATTTGGTTTAGACCGTGTGCCAAACAGCCAATAGTTTGTAACCCGTGTTTTACAGCTTCTTTTTGTATACAAATGTCTACTCCGTATGCAAAGCCACTTACAATAACTGGATTTAAAGGAGCTATGTCTGCTATAAATTTTTCGCAAAAAGCAGTGCCGTAACTTGTTATTTTGCGAGTACCCACAACACTAATAATTTTTCTGTTTTTTAAATCGATATTACCTCGTTTAAACAATAAAATAGGAGCATCTATAGCGTGTTTTAGGTAATCTGGATACGCTGCATCTGTAAAATATAAGGTTTCAATATTATTTTTCTCTATAAATTGAAGTTCTTCTTCTGCAGCATCTAAATGAGCTGTATCAAAAATATTCTTCAATTTTAAAGTGCCAATCCCATCAATTTTTAAAAGTTCTGCTTTTGTGCTACTAAAAATTTTAGAAGCACTGCCACAATGAGCAATTAATTTTTTGGCTGTAACACTTCCAATATTCGGAATGCTTTGCAATCTTAAATTCGCAATTAATTCTGTTGTAGTCATTTAGAGGCTTTCTGTAATTGAGCACAAAATACAACAATTAAAATGTTAATAAAAAGTTGAGTGAAATGTTAAAAGCAAGATGATTTTTTACAATATTTGCCACAATGCGAACAGAACAATATATTGAAGAATTATTATATAGGTACAACTGTGTTGTAATACCTGAGTTTGGAGCTTTTTTAACGCAAAAAAAGTCTGCTGAATTAGATAAGGCTACTAATACCTTTACGCCACCTACTAAGATAGTTTCGTTTAACCAACAAGTAAAGTCTAACGATGGCTTGTTAATAACATATATTGCAACGGCTGAAAAATCTACCTACGAAGTAGCTTTAGAAGCGTTGACAAAAGAAGTTGAGCATTGGAAGAGAATGTTAAAATTAGGGCAAAGAATTAAGTTTGCTTCTGTTGGTGAGTTGTTTCTAAACGAAGATGAAAAAATTCAGTTTATACCAGCTAACCAAGTAAATTACCTAACTACATCTTTTGGTTTGTCTACCGTAGTAGCATCACCAATTACAAGAGAAGTTTTAAAAGAGGAAGTAGTTGCTTTAGAAGAAGAGGTGCCTTTTATCATTACTCCAGAAAAGAGAAAAACTAGTGCGTTTAGACCTTATTTAAAATATGCAGCAATTGCTTTGTTGGCAGTTTCTACAGGATTAACAGGTTTACGTTATTACAATACTACCGTTGCTATGCAAGAAGTTGCACAGCAAGATGCCAATGAGCAAATATCTAGAAGTATACAGGAAGCTACATTTTTTGATGCTACACCATTAGAATTGCCTTCTTTATCTTTAGATATTATTGCTAAACCAGCATCACAAGAGCATTATGTTATTGCAGGTGCATTTAGAGTGCAAAAAAATGCAAACAGAAAAATAGAAGAGCTAAAAGAACAAGGCTACAACGCATTGTATGTTGGTGTTAATAAATATGGTTTGCACCAAGTTGCTTATGCTAGTTTTAGTGATGCTAACGAGGGTATAAACTACCTAAATAAAATAAAATCTAGCGTATCTTCAGACGCTTGGTTGCTCTCAGTAAAGTAAAATATTTTCTTTTTTAAAGTAAAAGCGCAGTATCTTTGCGCAAAATTTAAAAAATAGAAAATGCATACACCTAAAGATAGTAGAACAGTTATGACAGATTTGGTACTCCCTAGTGAGACCAATCCGCTAAATAACTTGTTTGGAGGAGAACTGTTAGCTCGTATGGATAGAGCTGCTAGTATTGCTGCACGTAGACATAGTAGACGTATAGTTGTAACGGCATCTGTTAACCATGTTGCTTTTAATAGATCTGTTCCTGTTGGAAGTGTTGTTACAGTAGAAGCTGCTGTTTCTAGAGCTTTTAAGACTTCTATGGAGATTTTTATTGATGTTTGGATAGAGGATAGGTTTAGTGGTGAAAAAACAAAAGCAAACGAAGCTATTTATACTTTTGTTGCTGTTGATGATACCGGAAAACCAACTGAAGTACCTGCATTAATTCCTGAAACTGATTTAGAAGTTGAGCGTTTTGAAGCTGCCTTGCGTAGAAAACAATTAAGTTTAGTGTTAGCAGGAAAATTGAAGCCAGCGGATGCAACTGAGCTTAAAGCAATTTTTGTAGAAAAATAACAACTAGTATATTTTGTTGTAAATAGTTTAAAATAAGTTATTTGTACTTTTTATACTGATGAGTATATGTAAGAACGGCTTGGAAATTAATCCAAGCCGTTTTTTTTTACTATAAAAATGTTTTTGTTATTTGTTGTACTTGTTTCAATCCATCTGGATCTAACGCAGTCTTTAATTTGGTAAAATCTTCTGCCCATGCAGATGTTCTTACTCGTAAAGGAGGCTGCTCGTTGTTTGATACCTCTGCAATTACTTCTGCTACTTGTAATGGAGTTTGGTATGTGCTTTCTGAAGTTTCATTAGCTCTTTGTTGGTTACCTTCCATATATTTTTTAAAAATAGGAGCATATTCTCCAGTTGCAAATTCACCTTTAACAGCTGTATTTTTTATGGCAGAATTCATAAATTCCGTAGAAATTCCTCCTGGTTCTATAATAGAGAAGTTAATGTTAAAGCTGGGACTAACATAGGTTGCTAAGGACTCTATAAAGCCTTCTACCGCAAATTTAGCACCACAATATAATTCGTTAAATGGCTGGCCAACCAAACCACCTACAGAACTTAGAGTAATTATATGGCCACTTTTTTGCTTTCTCATATGTGGCAATACTGTTTTAGTTGTGTAAACAACACCTAAATAGTTTACGTTTGTTACCCATTCTATCTCTTTTTCTGTTGCTTGTTCTATTGTTTTTCCAAAACCTGCTCCTGCATTGTTTAGTAATACATCTAACTTACCATCTTTGCTAATAATTGTTTCTACAGCTTTAGTTATTGTTTCTTGCTTAGTTACATCTAGCTCTAAAATATCTATATCTAGATCGTCTTTTTTTATGCTTTCTTTTAGTGCATTACTTTTTTCAAGGTTACGCATTGTAGCGTATACTTTGTATCCGTTTTTAGCAAACAGTATTGCAGATTCTAATCCTACTCCTGTTGATGTTCCTGTAATTAATACGTTTTTTTTCATTTTTGTGTAATTTTATTTTATGGACCGAATATTCATTCCAATTGTTAAACAAATTTTTTTACTCTTTAATCGCATCCCAAACCAAGTCAATTTGGTTTTTAAGGGATTTATTATTGTTATTAGGTAAATTAATCCATCTTAAATAAGATAGTATTGAGCCACCTATAAATTGTAGCAACTCGTCATTTTCTATATTTTTAATAATATGCTCTTTTTTTCCTTTTAATAGAAGAGATATAGCACCTTCTATGGCGTTGTAGCCAACATTTTTACTTTCTGCTGTAATAATTGGAGATGCTTGCAATTGGTCCATAAAACCAAAGTATAGTCTGTTTTTAGTAAAAAAGTCAACTACAATACTATAATACATCTCAAACTGAATTTTAACAGGTAAATCTTTATTAAATACAGTATCTAAGATCTGTTTTTCTTCTTCTTTAATAGCTACATAAATAGCATTAATTAAAGCTTCCTTGTTTTCAAAATAATTATAAATAGTTCCCATACCAGTATTTGCTTTTTTTGCTATTGCAGACATTGGTGTAGCGTGTATACCGTTTTCTACTAATAACTCCAAGGCAGCTTTTAATATGGTTTCTTTTTTATTCATACGGCAAAGGTAAAGCTTTTGGAACAAGTATTCCAAAAGCCTTAATTTTAAATTTCTGTTAAAAGTTTAAATGGTGGCTTATTTAAATCAGTTTTGTTCTAATAACAACTGGTTTTTCATTGAGCTTTGTAGCGGCTAAAACCTTAAAATTAGCAATATGAGGTTGTTGCCCGTGTAAATCTAAACCAGCTTCATTCTTCCATATCTCATGAAAAATAAATGTATTGTTATCTGTTAAGCTTTGCTGTAAGTCATATTTTATACAGGCTTCTTCTTTTAAGGTTTCTACTACCATATTTTGTAAAGCAGCTTTAACCTCTTCAGTAAACTCTGGCTTACTCTTAATTATTGCGGTTACATAAATTTTCATAAATCTAGTCTTTAAATTGCTGTTGCAAATGTTGCGAATAAATTACCATATCTCTATTTATATCTGCATTTTTTTCTACATCATGAAAGTGAAAACTTTTAATAGGATTCATTCCTGTAAAAGCATTCATTTTGTGAAACCCAAATAATGGTCCGTCATCAACACTAGTTTCATTAAAGAATTCACCAGGCATAGTAAAGGCTGTTCTAGGCGCATTCCAACTACTTGTAACCATATACTTTTTGTTGTGCATAAGTCCACCCGTTCCGTAATTTATATTCGGATTTGTAGATCGTCTTCCGTCACTACTGTAAATACCATTGTTGTGTCCTTCTGTAAAAACAACATCTATGTATTTTTTAAAATTATGTGGTACTTGAAACCACCATATAGGTGTGTGGTAAATAATAATATCTGCCCAAACATATTTTTTTACTTCTTCTTTAGCGTTATAACCATTGGCAATATGAGTTGTTTTTACCATTGTACTGGGCATCTTGCTAAAAAAAGCTTCAGTTGCATTAGTTATTGTTTTATTAAATTGTCCGCTAGAATGACCAAAATTTTGTCCTGCATTTATGATAAAGATATGCTTCATTTTATATTTTTTTTAATTAAATGGCAAAGTTATATCTTGCTTAACTATAATTAAAATAGTATAAATTATACATTTGTATTATGATACTAATACTTGTCTCGTGGTAAATTTGGAATGGTACAGAACTTTTAAAGAAATCTATAAAACAGGAACACTTACTAAAGCAGCTAATACATTGTATATTTCTCAGCCAGGAGTAAGTTTACATTTAAGTTCTTTAGAAAGTTATGTTGGTTATAAATTGTTTGATAGAACAGGAAGAAAAATGATACCAACAGAGCGTGGTAAGATATTATACAATGTAATTTCTGAAGGATTACATATTTTAGAGGAAGCTGAAAAGAATTATAAGCAAAGCACAGAGAAACATACGCCAACAATTAGTATAGGAATGTGTTTTGAGACTTTTCAGATTACTTTAGAGCAATACATTTCTACGTTACCTTTTAATGTTATTATCAGGTTTGGTGAGTACCAAGAAATGCTAGAAAATTTAGACAAAGGCATTTTAGATTTAATAATTTCTCCGCATAAGGGTAACGCTTCAAACATTACTTACGAGCCATTTTCTAATGAAACTATAATTTTGGTTGGTGGTAGTGAGGTAGATGATACGCTTTTTCAGGAATTAATTAAAACCGAGCAATATGCTAAAGCAGAACATTGCTTAAAGCAAGAAAAATGGTATGGTACTACTGGTGATATGGAGCATTTGTTTCGATTTTGGCAATATAATTTTGGTCATCGGCCAGATTTTAGGCCTAACTATATTGTTCCTAACTTAAACTCTATACTTAGGTGTTTAAGTAGTGCAAAAGGTTTAGCTGTAATTCCAGATTTTTTATGCAAAAAAGAAATTGAAGAGGGTAAAGTTAAATTACTTTGGAAGGGTCATAAAGAGCTTACTAATACATTATACTTTGCTAGCAGAACTAAAACATCATATAACGCAGAAATTGATTTAATTAAGGGGCTTTTTAGAAAATTTATTGGATAATCTGTTTATATACCAATTGTTATTTAACTCATATGCAAAATATAAACTAATGAAAAAACAGATATAAAAACCCATAATGCAAAGGCTAAAATAATAGGTTTTGACCCTGTTGTTTTTAAATCTTTTATAGATATGGTTGTACCCACAATAAACAATGTAAGTACTAATAAACGTTTAGAGTATAAAACAATGTTAGTTGTAGCAAAAGAGGGTAAAATATGGTAACTATTTATAAGTATAGCACAGATAAAAAGTATAATAAAATAAGGAATTTTTATTTTTTCTCCTTTAGTTTTAAAGATAAACATAGATAAGACAGACAAAGGAATAATCCACAATGTTCTAGATAGTTTTACGGTTGTTGCAATTTTAAGAGCTTGGTCTCCGTAATCTAAAGCTGCACCAACAACAGAGCTTGTATCGTGTATGGCAATAGCGCACCAGAGTCCAAATTGTGACTGACTAAGACCAAGCCAGTGACCTAGAGCAGGAAATAAAAATAAGGCAATAGAGTTAAGTAAAAATACTACGCCTAGTGCAATACTTATTATTTTACCATTAGCCTTTATAACAGGAGCAATTGCAGCAATGGCGCTACCACCACAAATAGATGTTCCTGAAGTTATTAAATGACCTAGTTTTAGATCCATCCTTAAAAATTTGGCTAAAATTAACCCCAAACTTACGGTTAGCACAATAGAAAAAAAAGTAAGACTTAAACCATCCTTGCCTGTTTGTATGGTTTCTTTTAAAAACATTCCAAAACCCAAACCAATAACAGATATTTTTAAGAAATAGTGAATAGCTTTGTGGCTATACGTTTTAAAAGGGTTTTTAAAAATTAGAGTAAAAATAAAACCTACAGTTAGCGCAGTTGCACTATTTATTAATCCGCTTATTGCCGCTATAACAATGCTGAAGTATATAATTTTTGTAATTAAGATTTTCATATCAAACTATATTAATCTGATACAAAACTAGAGCTAACCTATAACTGTTTTGCAAACATTAAAGCTATGTTGTATAACTAAAGGTTATAGTTAAAGCGAATGTATTTTTCAAAGTTACTCATAGTAGTATTTTGGTACCCAGTTCTAGAAACAAAGTAAAACCAGCGTTCTATAGTAAAATCCTTAATGTCTATTACCTTTAGTTTGTTATGTAGTAAATCCTCTGTAACTGCATTTATAGAAAGCAAAGCATAGCTGTTAGAGTAGTATAGGTAGTTTTTTATGGCTTCGGTACTATTTAAGGTAACAACCGTATTTAGTTTTTTAATGTTGTTTTGGTGTAAGAATTGCTGAATAATTTTTTTTGTGCCAGAACCTATTTCCCGTTCAATTATTGGTAAATTTTCTAATTCTTGTAGTGTAATTAGTCCTTTTTTATGAGTAGTATTTTTTACGTTTGTTACAAGAACAATTTCGTCTTTAATAAACTTATTAAAATGTAGGTTTGGATTGGTGTTTTTACCTTCTGTAATGCCAAAATCTATTTGCTGATTTAAAATTAGCTCTTCAATTTCATCAGAGTTTTCACTGTCAATTTTAATACTTGTATTAGGAAACTGAGTTTTAAATTTAGCTATTACTTTTGGTAAAATATAGTTTGCAATTGTAGTACTTGCTCCAAAACTAATTTCATCTGGGTATGTTTTTTCTTTATATAAAAATTGTTGATCTATTTCTGCGTAGATATCTAAAATTCTGTTTACGTAAACCAAAAATGCTTTGCCGTCTGCGGTAAGCTCTATAGAGTTTCTTTTTCTAATAAAAAAGGCACATTTATAATCGTCCTCTAAATTTCTTATTGCTTTAGAAACTGCTGGTTGTGATATAAATAACTGTTCTGCTGCTTTAGTAAAGCTTGCGTGTTGTGCAACGCTTTTAAATATGTGAAGTTTATTTTTCATAGATGAAATTTAGCAGCTTAGAGTTACAAAATTACTGATAACTTTTCTGGTGCAATATTTTTGCACTACTTTTAAGTACGTTTAATTATAGGTATTCTAGAATTATTTGGATTTACCTATTTTATAAAGAAAAGAAAGCCTAATTACATTATTCAGTAGGCTGAATTAAATCCCACTTATTGCCATACAAATCTTTAAAAATGGCAACTGTACCATAAGGTTGTTTTACGGGTTCTTGTAAAAATTCAACTCCGTTTTTACTAAAAGAGTTGTAGTCTCTTAGGGCGTCATCAGTCTGCATAAAAAAAGCAACACCATCACCAGCTTGCTTGCCAACAGTTGCTTTTTGTAGCTCAGAACTAGCAAGAGAAAGTACCATACCAAAATTAGTCTGGTTTTTAGCTTGTATTGTAACCCACCTTTTTCCATCACCAAGTTGTACATCTTCAACCAAAATAAAATTTAGATTTTTAGTGTAAAATGTTATTGCATCATCATAATTAAGAACTAATAAAGTAGTATTTTTTACAGCGTGTTTCATAGTTTATTTGGTTTCGTATGCGTGTTTTTGTTTTTCGTAATCTTTAAATTCATTTTCTGTCATTTGAAAAATAATTTTTGAATACGTACGGTAATTTACAGCATCTTTTTCTTTTAAAAAATCTGTAATAATGTATTGTGTAAATGGGTATTGTAGATCTTTTGTTTTAAATGTAGAATATCGGTCTTTAGACTTTGGGTGTTTTTTTCTTAATATTTTGTATGACTTGTGTAGTGAGTGTGCTAAATACAAGCATAAATCAGACAATATACTTTTTGGTATTTTATCATTAACTATTGGTTTGTAATGGTTTTCAATAGTTTTATAAAAACTCTTTTTAGACTCAAGTTTATTTGGTTTTTTCTCTAAAGGCATTTGGTGGTCATTAGATTATTAATGGTATAAACCTGAAAAAAAAGTATAGCGCTACATATTAGGAGCGCTATACCTTAAGTTAATTATGGATTAGTAGACCATAATGATGCGTTTTTAAGCATAGCTCTTCTAGGTAGTTTTAAGCCAGCAACAATAAGCTCTGCAAAGTCTTCTGGTTGCAAAACACTATCTTTAGAATTACTGTCTGCAATGCCTAGCTCTATAGACATATCAGAAGCAATTGTACTAGGTGTAAGTGTGTTTACTCTAATATTGTTTTTACGAACTTCTTTCATTAAAGACTCAGACATACCAATTACGGCAAATTTAGAAGCTGAGTATGCAGATGTATTTGCATTACCGTTTAAACCTGCTGTAGAAGAAATGTTAATAATGTCACCAGAGTTTTTTTCTATTAAATGTGGTAAAACCTCTTTGGTTACATAGTAAACTCCCATTACGTTGGTTTGCATAATTTGTGCCCATTGGTCTGCCTCCATATCATTAAAAGATCCAAAAGCAGCAATGCCAGCGTTGTTTATTAGAATATCTATGCTTTTAAACTCATTAAAAATAGATGTAATTCCTTTTTTTACTTCAGCTTGGTTGCCAACATCAAAAACAGCATAGGTTGCATCTACACCTAAAGCCTTAATTTCTGCAACTGTTGCTTCAAGCGTTTCTTTATTTCTTCCTGTTATTGCAATTGCAACACCTTCTTTTGCTAAAGCCAAAGCAGTTGCTTTACCAAGGCCTCTACTGCCACCAGTAATAAGGGCCTTTTGTCCTTTTATATTTTCCATTGTTTATTATGTGTTAGGTTGAAATATGTAAAGTGTATTATTTCACTTTAATTGTATTACAAAAATATAGAACAATTAAGTTTTTAAGTAAGGAATAATGTTGGTTTTTTGTTAAGGTTTAAATTTTAGAGAATCTATCTTCTCTTCTAAAATTCAATTTTGTTTATTTGCAACTCTAAGCATTGCCACCTACTTTTATTTATGAACTTTATTGCCTTTTTTTCTAAAATTAAGTACACTACTTTGGTCCTTGTTATGGTTATTATAACCGTAATTAGTACTTTGGCATTGAGTTATTTAATTACCAATGAAATTACAATTGTTAGTGAAGATATTGCTAAGCGTAATTTTAGAGAAAAGTATGATGATGTATACTCAGAATTAACTCGTTTTGAGAACTTTTTAGGACGAATAGAAACAATTGTAGAAAATTCTAAATCTGTAATAGAGCTTCAAAACAATTTTAATACTTGGGTTTCTTTTCAGCCCGAAGAATTAGACTCTCTTATTTCCTGGCAACAAGTTTCATTTACTCAAAAATCTGCTTCAGAAACGTCTATAGCAATACTGCAAGACACTGTTTTTTCTGTAGCAAAAGCAAACAAGCCTTTATCAGTTATAAAAAAACAAAGTGTTATTGTACCAGTTAATAAAGGATATGTTTGGCGTAATAAACTTACGTTGCTAAATGCTGCAAAAGACTCATTGTTTTTAGGGTATGATATTCCTTTGGTTAACCTACAAAAGTATTTTGCCAATGTAGATTCTAAGTCAATAAACTACGCTTATGTTTTTAATAAAGAAGGTTTAATTTTATTACACCCAGATGAAAATTTACTTGGTAAAAGTGTGTTTTTATTTAACTCTATTGGCCCTAAAGATACATTGGGCTTAACAACAGATAAACAAGTGCCAAGCGTTGTAAAATCTGAGTACCTGCAGTTAGATGTTATTCGATACTTGCAACCTTTAAAGTTAAAAGAAACCTCTTGGTATATAGCTGTTAGTTCTCCTAAAAATATTAGTGAAGAAAATGTTACAAAAATTAGACAGTATACTTTTTTAATTTATGGCATTTCTACAATGCTACTTCTCTTTGTTTTTTACTTTTTTAATCAGCTTATAAAAAAACAATACATAGAAAAAGAGCGATTGTTAAAAGAAAAAAATAGGTTAGTTGTGCAAAAAGAGATAGCAGAAAAAGAGAGTTCTTTTTTACAATTACAGCAATTAAAAGAACAAATAAACCCGCACTTTTTATTTAATGCGCTTAACTCTTTATATATGTTAATAGATGTAAATAAAGAGAAGTCTAAGATTTTTGCGTTAAAACTATCAAAGCTATATCGTTACTTTATTTCGCCACCAGCAAATAATATTACTTTGGTTAAAAATGAGTTAGAACTTTTAGACGAGTATATTTATTTGCAACAAACGCGTTTTGGTAAGAGCTTGCTTGTTACTATTTTGGGTGATGCTAGTTTAGCAAAGGATCATTACATTCCGTTTTTAGCATTGCAAACACTTGTAGAAAATGCAATTAAACATAACACAGCAACTAAAGTTAAACCACTTACAATAACTATTAATTTAGGTGTAGATGAAATTGAGGTTGTAAATAACTACCAACCAATAGCAACTCCTCAAGAAAGTAACCACTTTGGAATAGACTATCTAAAAAACATTTATGCTTATTATAATGTAAATAATTTCACAAATTATCAGAAAAATTCGCAATACATTTGTCATTTGCCTTACATAATTATTAAATAATCCATTCACTCCTTAATAATATCCACTCACTCTTCTTTTTTTGTGAGTATTTAGTAAAACCTAGATTTTTAGGCAAAATTATCACATAATTATGCGTAAAAATCAGTTTGCATTTATAGCAAAAATAATGCTGTTTATTCTTTTTTTAGGAAGTACAATTAGTGTTTCTGCTCAAAAAAACAATAAAAAAGACAAAGAACAATCTAAAGATAGCCTAAATAAAGGGTATAAAGATTATGCTAAGCTTATAGAAAAAGCGACTTTAACTAAAGGCTTATTCTCTGTTATAAAAACTGATAGCGATTATTATTTTGAAATTCCTGATAGCCTTTTTACAAGACAATTTTTAATTGTAAATAAAATATCTCAGGTTCCTTTAGCAATAAATGAGCACGGTTTAAACAAAGGAATGAATTATGAAAACAAACTAATTACTTTTCATAAAGACAGTCTGTCCAAAACAATTTGGGTTAAAACTAGTAATCCAATGGTTTCTTCTCCAAAAGATGACGCTATAACCTTATCTGTAAAAGATAATTTTGCAGAATCTATTATAGAAAAGTTTGATATTGAAAGCTACAATCCTAAAACAAATGCGCCTTTAATTAAGGTAAATAAGGTTTTTAATGGTAAAGAAAAAAGCTTTAATGATGTACTTAATAATGTTGGTTTAGGCGGTAGCGTTAAAAGCGATTTATCATACATTCAAAAAATAAAGTCGTTTCCAGAAAATGTTGTAGTTAAGTCTCAGTTAACCACAACGGTTAATGAAGGTGGGCCAGCTATGTACGTTACATTAGGGGTAACTAGCAACATAGTACTGTTGCCAAAAACACCAATGCAAGCAAGAGAATTAGATAAACGTGTAGGTTACTTTACAGAAAAGCATTGGTCTTTTAATGACAAGCAACAAGCAATGCAAAAGCAAGAGTTTATTACCAGATGGCGTTTAGAGCCTAAAGCTGAAGATGTAGAGAAATATACAAATGGTGAGTTGGTAGAGCCTAAAAAGCCAATAGTATATTATATAGATCCTGCAACACCTAAACAGTGGAGAAGTTATATAATACAAGGTGTAAAAGATTGGCAGGTAGCTTTTGAAAAAGCAGGTTTTAAAAACGCAATTATAGCAAAAGAACCAGATGCTAATGATAAAGATTTTGATATAGATGATGTACGTTACTCTGTAATTACTTATGCAGCATCACCACAAGCAAATGCTATGGGGCCATCTGTTGTAGATCCAAGAAGTGGAGAAATTATTGAAGCAGATATTATTTGGTGGCATAATGTAATGACATCTTTACAAAGTTGGATGCGTATACAAACAGGACCAATAGATAGCAAGTCTAGAGGTAATGTTTTTAATGATGCACATATGGGAGAAGCAATTAGGTTTGTATCTTCTCATGAGGTAGGGCATACATTTGGATTAAAACACAATATGGGTGCTTCGCATAGTTTCCCTGTAGATTCACTACGTTCTAAAAAGTTTACAGATAAAATGGGTGGTACAGCACCATCAATTATGGACTACGCTCGTTACAACTACGTAGCGCAACCAGAGGATAATATTACGTCAATTACACCAAAAATTGGAGTTTATGATACATACGCAATTCAATGGGGATACAAATGGTTTAAAAATAAGACTGATGAAAAACGCGAACTTCAAAAACTAGTAAATAGTCATAATAACGATCCGCTTTATTTTTACGGCGAACAACAATCTTATAAAAACACTGTTGATCCTAGGTCGCAATCTGAAGATTTAGGAGATAACGCAATGCTTGCTAGTACTTACGGATTAAAAAATTTAAAACGAGTAGCTAATAATCTTGAAAAATGGACTTACCAAGAAGGTGAAGACTATTACAAAACAGGCAAATTATATTTGGGAGTTATAGGACAGTGGAATATGTACAATGCACACGTAACAAATAATGTAGGCGGTGTATATTTAAATACTATACAACACGGAGATGGTAAAGAGAGTTACCAGCCGGTTTCTTATCAATTACAAAAAGATGCAGTTGCTTACTTAAATAAAAACGTATTTACATTACCAGAGTGGTTGTTTTTTAATCCGGTTTTAAAACATACCTATGCTATAAAAGACTCTCCTTTTGGTCCGTTTGAGCAAACACCATATACTTTAGCAAGAGCATTACAGTATGATGCTTTATATAATCTTTTACAAGACGAACGTTTGTTGCGTTTGGTAGAAGCTAATTTATATAACCCAGAAAAAGCACCACGCTACTCTGTACAAAACTTATTTACAGACTTGCGTTCACATATTTTTAGAAATACAAAAAAGGGTAAGTCGCTTGAGTTGGTAGATCGTATGGTGCAAAAAAATTATGTAGATGTATTGCTTGTTGGAACACAAAAGATCATGGAAAAAACCACAGTTAAAAATAGTGCTGCACTAGATCTTCATTTAGATGGTAGTTTTTGTTCGGTTGCTTTAAACGAAAAAAATAAGGCACGTAATATTAATTATACCTCTATGAAGCGTACATCAGAGATAACATCATACAAAAGACAAGAGTTGCAAAACGTACTACAATTATTACAAAAAAAGAAACGAAAGGGTGATGCTAATACGCAGGCACATTATAATGATTTGATTTATCGTATTAAAAACACTCTAAAATTTTAACTTTAAACCCTAAATACCAATTTTTTTATGAATAAATTCCTTTTTACGTTATTCTTTGTTGCTGTTACCGCAGCGTGGGCACAGGATACGAGAACAATTACCGGAGAGGTAATAGGAGCAGAAGATGGTATGCCTTTGCCTGGAGCATCGGTTTACGTATCTAAAAACATGATTGCCAATGAAACTGGCGTTGCTGGTGTCATAGAAAATACATCTATTGGCGTTGTTGTAGATTTTAATGGTAAGTTTTCATTAAAACTACCAATAGGAGTAACTCAGATTACAGTTTCTTACTTAGGCTATCAAACCAAAACAATTAACCTAACAGCATCTAGTAGCTATACTATTTCTTTAAAAGAAAATGTAGATAGTTTAGATGAGGTTATTTTAACAGGATACCAAAAGGTAGAAAAAAGAAAACTAACTTCTTCTGTTGCTAAGGTTAAGATGGATGACATTGAGCAGATTGGTGTTTCTAGCGTAGACCAATTGCTACAAGGACAAGTTGCAGGTGTAGTTGCTACTACGCAAACCGGAGCTCCTGGTGCACCAGCAAAAATTAGAATTAGAGGTACAGCTTCTTTATCTGGTCCACAAGATCCATTGTGGGTTGTAGACGGTTTGCCATTAGATGGTAATGATGTACCAGATTTTAGTGATAAAGATAATATAGACCAATTACGTAATTATGCTATTGCTGGTTTAAACCCTAGTGATATAGAAGATATTACCATTTTAAAAGATGCTGCTGCCACTGCTATTTATGGTGCTAGAGCGGCAAATGGTGTTATTGTTGTAACTACAAGAAGAGGTAAAAGCGGAAAAATGAGAGTTAACTTTTCTGCAAACACGTTTTTTTCTGCAAAGCCTAATTTTGATGAGTTAAACCTTATGAACTCGCAACAAAAAGTAGATTTTGAACTTGGTTTAGCGGCACGTACAGATTTAGATTTTAGAACTAATAAAGGTGAGGTTGCACGTATTTTAAGTAATTCTGGAGAGTTAGGAACGTACCAAACTAATGGTTTTTCTTCATTAAGTACGGCTACACAATCTCAAATAAATGCATTAAAAAATAACAATGCTAACTGGGGAGATTTGCTATATCAAACTAGTGTAAACACACAGTATAGTTTAGGTATTTCTGGTGGTACAGATACATCAGACTACTATTTTTCATTAGGTTATTATGATGAAGAAGGTACTACTATTGGTACTGGTTTAGAGCGTTACAACATCACCCTTAAAAATAATTTTGATATTAGCGACCGTTTAAGTGCTGGTGCTTCTGTTTTTCTTTCTCAGTCTAAAAAAGAATCATACTTAACAGGTACAGATGCTTTTACAAACCCTGCAAATTATAGCAGAAACGTAAACCCGTATTTTACTCCTTACACGGCAGATGGGTCTTACAATTACGATCAAGATATAGAGGGTACAGATGGTAGATACGTGCCTTTTAACTTTTTAGAAGAAAGAGAAAACACTGCGTACAGTTTAAAAAATCAGGCTGTAAAAGCAATTTTTGATGGTGCTTATAAAATTACAAACGATCTTACTTTTTCTACACAATTAGGTTTACAGTTTGATAAAACTAGTACGGAGAAATATGCAGCAGAGGAGACTTATTTTTCTAGAAAAGAACGCGAAAAAAGTAGGCGTTATGACTCTAGCATAAGCGATTATTATTACTTTTTGCCAGAAGGGGGCATTATACAAAACTGGAACGAAGACTTTTTTCAGTACAACTGGAAATCTTTATTAACGTATGATACTAGTTTTGGTAAACATGAAATAGAAGGTTTATTGGGGTCTGAGTTTAGACGATCTAAGTTTACCAACATTATGAGTCGTGGTTTTGGGTATAACAAAAACACTCTTACTACTACGCCTATAATTTTCCCTAATGAAGATACTGCTAATGAAAGTTCGTATCAAACTTATGATAAAACTACAGCGGAGAATGCATACGCGTCTTTTTACGCTACAGGTTCTTATACTTATGATCGTAAATACACATTTTTTGGTAGCGTACGTTATGATGGGTCTAATTTATTTGGTGTAGATCCTAAATACAAATATTTACCATTATGGTCTGTTTCTGGATCTTGGTTGGCTAGTGAAGAGGACTTTTTAAAAACAAGTGATGTTATATCTAATCTTCGCTTTAGAGGATCTTATGGTTTACAAGGTAATATAGACCGTAACACATCTCCTTTTGTTATAGGTGAGTATAACAAAACAAGTATTTTACCAGGAACTTCTGAAGAAACAATTGTGGTAACATCTCCACCAAACGCTAAGTTACGTTGGGAAAAAACAACTAATACCAATGTAGGTATGGACTTAGGCTTGTTTAATGGAAGAATTAGTATTGCCGCAGATGTATATAAACGTAACAGTACAGATTTAATTGGCTTACGTTCTGTGCCTTTAGAAAATGGATTTGAGTTTACAAACTTAAACTGGGCAGAGGTTACTAATAAAGGGTATGAGATTAGTTTGTCTACCAGAAACATTGTAACCAAAGATTTTTCTTGGACAACAAACATTAATATATCTCACAACAAAAGTAATGTAGACAAAATACAGGTTAGAGATAATAGCTTTTTACCATCTAGAGAAGGTTTACCGGTAAATGCAGTATTTGCTTTAAAAACTGCTGGTATAGATGAAAGTGGTTACCCATTATTTAAACGTGGAGATGAGGTAGTCTCTGCGGTAGAGTTGTTTAAGTTAACAGACCCTTGGGCAGATTTTTTCCCTGGATTTATAACAGAGTCTGGTTTAACTAATGAAGAGTTTAGAGATTTATTTAGTTACGTTGGTGATCAGGATCCTAAATATAGTGGTGGTATCATAAACACTTTTAAATATAAAAACTTAGATTTTACAGTTGCTGCTAACTTTAATTTAAAGCAGACTGTGGTAGAACGTCAGCCATATAACGGTACACAAATAGATCGTGGTCAAAATTACTCTGCTAGAGTTTTAAATGCGTGGTCACCAACAAACACAACTAGTAATTTACCTGGTATTGTAGGGGAAACATCTGGAGCAGATGGCTCCTGGATGGCTTACAAGTGGTTTAGTGGTATAAACCCAATAGAAACTATGCCACTATTAGATACTTGGGTAAAAGAAATGAGTTATATAAGAATTAATAGTATGCGCGTAGGCTATAGTTTTCCTAAATCCTTAATCACGAAGTTAAATATAAGTAGCTTCCGTTTAAACCTAGAAGGAAAAAATTTATTGGTATTTGGGTCTAATTATGATGGTTATTTTGATCCTGAGACTTACGGAAATATCTATGCACAACCTATTTCAAAAACTATTGCTTTAGGTTTAAATGTAACTTTTTAAAAAATTAAATTATGAAACAAATACATATATACACACTAGCAATACTTACCTTTTTTATGGTAAGTTGTGATGATTATTTGGAAATAGAACCAGAAGGAAAAGTTATACCAGAAAGTTTAGAGGAATTTAGAGCAGTTTTAACTAAAGGCTATGATATTTTTCCAGAGCAAAAATCTAGAGTAGCTTACAGAACAGATGAATTGGTTTTAGATGAAAATAGTTTCGATTTTCCATCTTACAAAGATGTTTATACTTGGAAAGATGCAAATCCCGATCCGCAAACTGCTCCTTATCCATACATACAAATGTATAATTCTATTTTCTACGCCAATCACGTAATAGAAGATGGTAAAGATAAAATTGAAGATTCAGAAGAAAAAAACCAATTGCTAGGTGAAGCTTATGCGCTTAGAGCTTATGCACATTTTGACTTGGTTAATCTTTATGGCAAACCTTATAATGCTACTACGGCTAGTTCTGATACAGGAGTACCGTTGGCACTAGAAATAGATCTAGAGCAGGTATTTACACCCGTGTCTGTAGAAGCGGTTTATAGTCAAGTTTTAAAAGACATAGCAACATCAAAATCTCTTTTAAATGTTACAAAGTTTGACGCAGGTTTAAATTATAGGTTTACAAAAACAGCAATTTTAGCCTTAGAGGCTAGGGTGCATACCTATATGAATAATAGTGATGCAGCTTTAACAGCTGTAAATGCAGCTTTATCATTAAACAAAGAACTTGTTAATTTAAATGATACTCCAGAATTGCCAAACACGTTTACATCTGTAGAGTCTATTATGGCTTTAGAAGATGTTTTTGATTCTAGCGTAAGAAATAGTTCATTTATTTCTGATGACTTACTAGCTATTTATGACACAACAAATGATTTAAGATTTGGATTGTACTTTAATGTAGATGGTAGTAGTTACAAAGCAGCTAAAGGTGGAGATCAAAAGTTTAAGTGCTCGTTTAGAGTATCAGATTTAGTGTTGTTAAAGGCAGAAGCACAAGCTAAATTAGGTGCTTTAGATGATGCAAAGGCAACCTTGTTAGCATTTATGCAAAACCGTTACCAAAGTGCTCATATGACTAGTTTAACAACAGGTATAAATGCAATGTCTGCTAATGAGTTTATGCAAGAATTGTATACAGAGCGTTGGAGAGAATTAGCACTTGAAGGTCACCGTTGGTTTGATTTAAGAAGAAGTAACCAAAAAGCAATTACACATAGTTTAAGTGGAGAAGATTTTCAGTTAAGTGAAAATGACCCACGATACATTTTACCATTCCCTGCGGATGCAAGATTAAATAACCCGGAATTATAATATTACGAGTTAGTCAGCGAGCAATTATTGTTCAACTAAACCCGATATTTTTATCGGGTTTTTTTATTTTTATGCAAAAAATAATATGCTTATAGTTGTAGTAGAAGATGAAGATTTGGCAGCAGATTATTTAATTGGTTTGCTAAAAGCGCAAAGTGTTGTGCCTGTAACTAAAATAATACATTTGAGTTCTGTGCAAGAAATGGTGTCTTTTTTTAATAGTACACAGCCAGACTTAGTATTTATGGATATTCATTTGGGTGATGGTAAAAGTTTAGAGGCTTTTACACAAACAAATATTACTGCTCCTATAGTTTTTACCACTGCTTATGATGATTATGCCATACGCGTATTTAAACACTTTACAATAGACTATTTGCTTAAGCCTTTTGAAGCTAAAGATGTGTACAAGGCATTACAAAAGTATACGCAGATAAAAGAAAATTTTTCATTCTACAACACTGCAAAATCATTAGAGGTCTTAGATAGTAAAACACAACAAGAACGCTTTTTAGTACAGTCTGGTCATCAACTAAAATCTATAGAAAGTGCTGAGGTGGCCTTTTTTTATAGCGAAGGAAAAAACCTCTTCTTATTTACAACCACATCTGAAAATTACTTGTATAAAGACACGTTACGAGATATATCAGAAAAACTAAACCCTGAAGTCTTTTTTAAGGTAAATAGAAATTATATTATACATATAAATGCGATAAAAGAAATTGTAAAGCATAGTCCACAAAAAATAGAATTACATTTAAAAGTTACACACGCAAGCACAAAACCTATTTTAGTAAGCAAGTTTGAGGTTAAAAACTTTAAAATATGGTTAGATAAGTAGCTATTTGGTGTCTAAAGTTTTTTGCTAAATAATAACCTTGCCCCACGCTCTTTAGAGGTAAACTGGCGTACCATTTGTAAGTCTAGCTTTTCTAAAACTCTCCTGGACGCGTGATTCTCTGGGCTTGCAGTGGCTAAAATTTCGTTTAAATTAAGCTCATTTTTTGCGTAATCTATCCAAAATTTACCTATTTCTGTAGCAATACCTTTTCCCCAAAAATTATCGTCTAATATAAAACCAAACTCATAACTTTCTTTACCAAGATAATTACATTTTAATAAACCAGATACACCAATAAAAGCATTGTCTTCTTTATTGGTTAAACACCAGAAACCAACAGTTTCGTCTGTTGTGGTAATAAAATCATCTTCAACTATTTTTTGAAGCTCGTTAGCTGTTAAAACACGACCTTTTAAAGTGTTTTGCATTACAAGTGGGTTTTTGCAAAACAAGTCTTCTAGGGGTTTTTTGTAGGTTGTACTTAAGGGCGTAAATTGTATTCTTTGACTTTGTAACATTCTAGTAAAATACAACTTTATTTTTAAACTATAACGTTTATTTGTAGAGGGTGACTTAAATTTTCTACTCTTTTTGTTCCGTTAAAAACGGATTGTACATCATAATAGCATTGTTAGTAACTAGTAGTTTTTCAGTTTGCTCTCCGTTTATATCTTCAATTTGTACAATTTGATTATGACGAGAATAACCACCCCAAAACTGTTGTTTTATAATGTGATTGCGCTCTTCAATAGTATAATTAGCATTAATTTTTTCTTTAGAAACTAGTTCTCCGTGCAAATGAGTATCATCTAACCATAGGTGTATCTGAAAATTATTTTCAGTTTCATTTTTTACCTGTAAATCTATATAATTATAAGACAATGTTGCGCCGGCTCCAAAGGGTACTTTACGATTAATATCAGGGAAAACATCAAAACCGTGTCTGTACCTTTCTGTAACTGTAAGAGGTGAGTGTGCAAATACCCAAAACAATAAGTTACCAAGCTGACATAAGCCACCTCCTGTGTCTTTAGCAATTTGCCCTTGACTTAGAATTAAACCTTCTAAATATCCTTTGCGCTTTGTTGGTCTTCCCACTAATTTCCAAATAGAAAATGTTTCATTTGGTTTAATAATAACAGTATTTATGTGGCTAATTGCAATTTCTAAATTCTTTCTCTTGTTTTCTTGTAAATACATATCTACATCTTTTAACGGACGTAGAATCATAGATTGATGTTTAAAAACTGAATTGTTAAATAGAGTAGTACTTTTAGTAGTTGCCCACTTTTTATTAGATGACAACCAATGATATTTTCTCTTTAAAATAAAATATTCTTTACCTAATAGTTGCCTTAACCTGCTTCTGTTTATGGGTTTCTGTATTTCATTCATTTAAAGACAAACTAAATTTTGTACAAGTGACTAAGTTATAAATATAGAGAAACTTTTTTTAAACAATAAAGCCCCAGATATTTCTGGGGCTTTAGATAGTAGCATATAGGTGTTAATGTATGGGGATTAACTAAAATTCTTCGTGAGAAAGTTCCATATTTAACATAGAACCAGCAACATTACCAGAACGTACCGCGTTTGCAACAGACCTAAATCTTGTAGTATTATCTCCGCAAGCATAAACTCCGTGTATATTTGTTTTTTGCATATCATCTACTTGTATATAACCTTGGTCTGTAAGTACACAACCTATTTCTTGTGGTATGTTTGTATGTTGTTTAAAGTCTATTTGAACATAAATGGCATCAAAATCTTGTTTAGTATTATCGTTATAAATTACATTTTTAACCGCGCCGTTTTGGTGTTCTATCTCTATTATTTCTTTTTCAATTATAGCAATGTTATTCTTTTTTATGTTTTTTAATTGTTCTGTGCTAAAGTTATGCTTGCCTTGTGTAATAATTGTAAGCTGCTTACTTAAATTATGTACTAATGGTATTAGGTGATAGGCTTTATCTCCGTTAGATAAAATAGCTGTTTTTTTGTTTTTAAATTCATAGCCATGGCAATAAGGGCAATGAATAACAGATTTTGCCCAAGTCTCTTTAAGGCCTTTAATTTCTGGTAATATGTCTTTTACGCCAGTGGCAATAATTATTTTTTTTGCATTGTAGGTGGTACCAGATTGCGTGTTTATTCTAAAACCATCTGTTACTTTTTTAGCACTTATGGCGGTATCAGAAACTAGCTTAACGGTGTTATAAGCTAATACCTGTTTCTTTGCTTTTTCAGCAATTACGTGTGGTTTTTCTCCGTCTTGAGTTATAAAGTTCTGAGAATGTGGTGTATCTCTATTGCAAGGTTTGCCTGCATCTATAATTAATACATTTCTAAGAGAGCGACCTAAAGTCATTGCGGCAGATAAACCAGAGTAACTACCGCCAATTATTATTACGTCAAATATTTGTTTTTGTCTCATAGGATTTAGTTTAGTAATTGCAGATACAGATAGTGGAATTGCTATAGTTGTTAAAGCCAAAGCACTTAATTTAATACTTTCTCTTCTTTTCATATCCGAAATTTTTTACAAATATAATATAATTTGCTTCTAATGCAACTACGTCGCATTAGTTATTGCAAGTTTGTCGCACTAATTAATTTTGGTTAGTTTTGTTTAATGAAGAAACGCAGAAATACAGAGACAAAGGATGCTGTTTTAAAAGTGTTAGAAAATGCAGGCAAAGCATTAAGTAGAGATGCTATTGAGCAAAAAATTTCTATTGATATAAATAGAGCAACGGTTTATAGAGTTTTAAATAGATTTTGTGAAGACGGAGTTTTACACAAAGTAGTAGCAGAAGATGGTAAGCAGTACTTTGCAATTTGTCTAAACTGTGAAGAAAAGTTGTTACAAGAACAGCATTTTCATTTTAAATGTACCAAATGTGATACTATTGAATGTTTGCATATTGCTGTAAATTTTTCGGCTCCTACTGGTTATGCTGTAGAGGGTGTTAATTGTATTGTAACCGGTGTTTGTAAAGATTGTACCTAAGTCAATTTATCTGTTTTAAATAGCTTATCCCATAAAATAGTGTAAAAACCATAGTTTTTACGAAACAATTTGTGATGATTTTTGTGAAAGTAATTGGTAGTAAATATTAAAAAGTAAGGCTTACTTAATTTTGTGTTTAAATGTGTTATAACACCGTAAAACCAGTTAAAAATTAGAAAAGCTATAAACCCATAAATATTTAATGTAAACAACAAAGCAACTACCGTTAGCAATAAGCCAAATAGTATAGATTCCCAAGGAGACATATAATACAGGCTTACAATATTAAAACGCTCTGTATGCTCATGATGCTGCAAGTGAATTGTTTTTATAAAGCTAATATTATGTGATGCCCAATGTAAAGCATACATTAGAACATCTAAAAATAGAAACAGAATTAAAAAACTAAGCCAAGGGCTATCATCAGTAAATACAATAAAGCCTTTTATCCACAAAATATATCCAGGAATAGCAATTAAAATATTAATAAATAGGGTTAGGATAGATGATAAGACTTCTTTTTTTGTAATGGTAGATTGGTGTTTGTATACTTTGTTCCACACCAGGCTTATGCCAATATTTAAAAGATATCCAGCAATGTTTAAGCCAATTAGTAAAGAAAAAAATGTTGTAAAGTCTTTAAGGTTCATTTACTAATTTTAGAAGTGGATTATCTTTATTAAATATACTATTATTTATACTGATAATTTAATACCTTCTGTAACCATACCTGTACCGATTATAGCAAGTATTAAGCCCATTAACTTACCTATTACCGAAATTAAATTATCGCCTACTTTTTTTACAATTACATCACTTAAAGTAAAGGCTAAATAAGTAAGCATAATCATTAAACCAAATATAAGAATTACTATTCCTATATGGGTATAACTGGCATTGGTAACATTGTTCATTGCTGTTACAATAGTTCCTGGTCCAGCAAGTATTGGTATTGCCAAAGGGGAAATACCTACATTGTTGTCTTCTTCTGTGTTGTTGCTGTGTATTTTAGATTTTTTTGACATTAGCATTTCAAAGCCAACATAAAAAATAAGAATACCGCCAGTTATTTTAAAAGCAGGAATTGTAATGCCAAATAACTCAAAAATATATTTACCTGCTATAATAAATGCAGTTACAATTATAAATGCAGTAATAGTAGCTGTTTTAGCAATTTTCTTTTTATTCTCTTTACTTTTTTCCTCCGTAAGGCTCAAAAAAATAGGCGTGTTAGCAATAGGATTCATAATTGCAAAAAAGCCCATAAAAACGCTTAAAGCAAAGGTAACTAGGTCTGGCATAGCATTTTATTTGGTTGTAATTTCGAATTTTTTTGTTTAAAATAATTATATCTACTATTTATATAAATATAAGTGTTTAATTAGGCATAAACCTATTAAAAGATTGCCAGTATTTGTCCTTGTAAATATCAAAATCTAGGTCAATTATATTTTCATATTCTTTTTTTATTTTATGTAAAACTTTAGACGGTTTTCTAAAGTCTATACAAGCAAAATATACTTCTCTGGTGGATTCTGCTGTTTGTCTACCTACGTTTAAAAAACCATCAGAATCCTTTAAATCTGCTGTTATTTTATCTTCAATTTCATTTAACAATTGGTAGGTGTCACTGTCTGGCATACCGTTATTATTATCACCATCGTATTTTATTTCCATTACGGCAATCCAAGGATGAGACGCTTTGCTATCCCAGGCTAGTAAATCTGTATTTATAACAGCAATTAATGGTAATCCGTTTTTTAAAGTAGCCTCTAAACTAGAGTAGCTATCGTTATCTGTATTATGCCTTAAGCCTTTGTATTTTTCTACAAATTCTTTTTCTCTCCATATTAAAAAGTCTTTAAGCTTTTCTAAAGGAACTAAATCAGATTCTGCATCTTTAGGGTCAATAATAGTTACGTTGTCTATTTTGGTAATAGAGTTTAATTCGCCTAATGAATGATCTAAAGCAAGGTATACACCATTTGTAATTACAGGTCTATCTTCCTCGTTAAAATCTTTATGGGTAATAGTAATATCTATTTCATCGGGCATATATTGGTGTTCAGTAGCGTAAAAGTTCATTTTTTCATTATTAAACTCATAGTCTTCCATTTTAATTCCAAACTGTCCTAGATCAGACGGTTGTTTAAGAGCCGTTATTTTCCAGTTTTTCATTTTAGGAGCTGCAGCTACCAACTCTTCAACAAATACTATGTTTTTTATAACACCGTCTGCTGTTAAAATTAATTCTGCCGTGTTATCATCAAACATTCCTGCTAAAAACCAAAAACCATCTTTAACCTCTTCTAGTTTTGGTGTAAGTTTTTCAAAAAAATCTTTATTTACATTTCCATTATCTTTTATAATATTGTAAAAATCCTGTTGGTTTTGAGTAAACCATTTCCAAAAATCTTCATAAGAGTTTATAGGGTCTTCTTTTGATTTAAATAGTGATTTTAAAAAGCTCATATATTTTAGTATTTTATTGCTTGTAGTAAATATAAGAATTTTAAACAGGTGGTTATTTCCTGAAAATTTTGTTATAAAAAATTAGCTATCCATATGCTTGTGTTTTACAAATGAATAGCTAATTTATATATGTTTTATGTTATTATCTAGAGATACTAGTTGTGCCTTGGCAAGTCCATTGCGTTTCTGTATCATTATAAGCTGTAAACGTATTTGTGCCTGTAAAGTTACCTGTATCTTCAGAAAAAGTATAGTTACCTACAAATTTTCGCTTACTTCCAGAAGGTAAGGTGTAAATAGTCTCTAATGTTAAATTATTACCATCTATAGTGTACATAGAGCTAGATAGATAACCAGGATCTTTAAACTCTATTGTGTTATTTTCTAAAAACTTAAACGCATAAGGATCTCCTGCTTCTAAATCGTAATCATTATCACAGGTTTCTCCTAATCTTTGAAAAAGCCAAGAGCCCTCTAAAACAGTTTCTTCTAAGCTTTTTGGAGAATTGTCGTCGTCAGAAGAACAAGAAAATAGTAGTGTGGTAAATAGTAGCGTGAAAAATATTTTTTTCATATTGTAATTATAGTTTAATTGGTTAAACACAATTAACGCTAGAAAAGAGATTATGTTGTTTGTGAATAAGGTTTATAGATACTAGTTAGGACTAACGCATTTGTTTTTATCTTTTTAAAGAAAAATGACCTTTAATTGGTTTTTCATTAGCAAAAACAGCAAGAAACCAATAATCTGTAGAAGGCAATTTTTTGCCATTATATGTTCCGTTCCATTTTGGAGACCCTGGGTATAACACTTTTAATAGTTTGCCATAACGGTTATAAATTGATATAGACTCTGCGCTTATTTTCCTTGGCCAAAAATCGTTTATACCATCATTATTTGGTGTGAAAAATGGTGGGTAATCTAGGCTAAGATCTGTACAAGGATTAGTAATTAATTTAAAAGAAGTTTCTTTATAACAACTAGGGTTAGTATTACTACTTACTCTTACAATTATTTCTTCATTTGGGTATTTGTTTGTGTAGGGGTTTGGTAGCGGGCTAGGTAATATATCACCATTATTATTAGTGTAAGTAACCGTTACATTTGTTTGGCCGGCTAAAACAGTTGTTTCTACTGTAGAGGTATCAAAAAATTCAGATATGTTATTGGTGTCTGTATCGCACCCAATTATATCTGGTGTAGCATTAGCAATAATGGTAGATACAATTAGCTTAAATGTTGTTTTTTTAGAGCAAGAAGAACTAGCATTATTAACTTCTACTTTAATAACTTCTTGGTTGCTAATTTTGTTTTTGTATGCCGGTAATTCTGTATCCAGAATTCTATCTCCGTTTTCATTGTAAAAATCAACACTTGTGTTATTTGGGTCAAGTAAAAGATTAGATTTTATTGGAGTTAAATTAAAAGTAGCAAAGCCATCTTCATCATCATCGCAAATAGTTATGTCGCTTATTGGAGTTATAGTTGTAGTAGCGGTTACGGTTACATTAATAATTTTTGTTTCTGAGCAATTAGAATTGTCCGAAATGGTAACATTATAAGTCCCCGCATTTATTGAAGATACATTGCTTATAACAGGGTTTTGTACAGTACTTGTAAATCCATTTGGGCCTGTCCAGTTGTAGTATACACCAGTTGTTGCAGTTAACTCTAAGTTGCTGCCAGAACATACAGTTGTAGTTGTGCTGGTAGGAGGATTATAGTCGTTAACATCCATCTGGAATTTAAGCATCCAGTAATCCCATAAACCATTGCTATTTTCTGTTTTGTTGCCAGATGCATTAGATGCAGACCAACCACCAACAGTATAACTACCGTCATTAGTTTGTAACACTGTTGTTAAATTGTCTATGTTATTACCACCAAAAGATTTGTCCCACTCAAGGTTACCAGTTTCATTAAGTTTTACAACCCAATAATCTCTATTGCCGTAAGATGCTTCCGTTTTATAGCCAGTGTTTTCAGAAAAAGAAGCCATACCCAAAATAAAACCATTATCACTTGTTTCTCTAATATTTCCAAAAAATTCAGTGCTATTACCCCCTATTGTTTTATCCCAAATTAGTTGTCCGTTGGTATCTATTTTTATAACCCAAACATCTGTAGAATTACAAAAAGAGTTTTCAGTTTTTTCTCCGGAGATATTTGAAGCAGATTCTCCTCCAATTACAAAATTACCGTCTGACGTTGTTTGTATAAAATATGCGCTATCACCGTTATTACCTCCGTATGTTTTTTGCCAAATAATACTGCCAGTAGTGTCAATTTTTAAAATCCAATAATCTTGTAGCCCTCTAGAATTTTCAGTTTTTTCTCCTGATATATTTGAGGAAGAAAATCCTGTTAATATAAAATTACCATCATTAGAACTAACTATAGATTTTAAAATATCTATATCACTACCACCATAAGTTTTTTGCCACTCTTCTGTTCCGTCTGGTGCTATTTTTATCACCCACATATCTCTTAAACCCCTACCGTTTTCCGTCTTATCACCAGATATACTAGAATCTGATTCTCCTCCCATTAAAAATCCGCCGTCTTGGGTTTCAATTATGCTCCAAAGCCTATCTGTACCAGAACCGCCAAATGTTTTGTCCCAAACAATATTTCTAGCGGCATCTAGTCTTACAACCCAGTAATCATCACCACCTCTAGAGTTTTCTGTTTTGTCGCCAGATGTGTTAGATGCGCTATAACCACCAATAATATAGCCACCATCTTTAGTTTGTTTGGTAGAGGTTGCGTACTCTGTATCATTACCTCCAATAGTTTTTTGCCATATAATTGCACCAGTTGCATTGTCTAGTTTAAGAATCCAATAATCATTATTTCCTTTTATATTCTCAGTTTTATCGCCAGAGGTATCAGAATAAGAATAGCCTCCTAATATATAATCTCCATCATTAGCTAACTCTGTAGAGAAGAGCCACTCATTACTAGAGCCACCAATAGTGTTTTGCCACTGTATAGTTTGTGCATAAATATGAACTGAAAATAATATGAAAGTAAAAAATAAAAGGTAGGTAGTTCTACTGTAGTTAATCATTAGTGGTTAATTCTAAAATTTGGTTTTGGCTTTATTTTTACATGAAATTACACACAAAGTACTTGTGTGGTAAATTTTAGTGTAATAAAGTTCCTAAATTATAAAATTAAACTTGATGAAACTAAAAAAATAGCTTAGTTAGGACTAACGCATTTGTTTTTAATATTTCTTCCAGGAAAAATATCGTTTAATGTTTTTGATAACTTCTCCCAATCTGAAGTCATTTTTTTTGCTTGCTTTTTTGTAATAAGTATACCGCCGTTTGCTATTTTTCTGTCTCTAACTATTTTATCAAAATAAAAAACAGTAAAATCTATAGCTGTATTTTCTTTAAACTTACTCTTAACGTCTTTTACATTTTTTTCAGAGTCATCAACAAAAATTATAGCCTTGTATGTCCTGCCTGTTCTACCCAATATATGCGCTATCATATCTCCCTTATTCATACCTGTGGTCATCATAAGCCCGTCTCTGTAGCTCATTTCTCTATCCAATGTATAATTGTAAACTGCTTTAGAGCCATCAATTTGTGTTATGGGAGATTTAGATAAATTTATGCCATTTTTTAGTAGTTCTCTTTCTGTAGCGGTTCTGTATCTAGGGCTTCTAGACGTTAGTGCAAATACGGTTGTGCCATTATTTTGCCAGTTGCTAAGGTATTTGGGTATTAAAGAGTCTGTTAGTTTCATTGTGCCAAGCTCGTACAACAAGCCAATAACATCTTCATAAAAACAGTTTTTAATTTTTTGTTTTTTTGTTGGTATGGCATTTTTAATTTTACCTCTTTGCCAATTGTACCAAATATCTCCACCAAGGTCTACATTACTGGTTAAAAGGGTATTGTCTATATCTACAATAACAAGTACATTTTCTACGCCGTATTCTTTAGTTTTTTTAGCTACAAGGTTGTTTACATCTTTAAAACTAAAAATAGTGCTGTCTTTTAATGTTTGTGCCTTAATATTTATACTTATGAGTAGTGTTAATACCATAAGAGTTGCAGACTTCTTTTTAATCATAATAGCGTAGTTTTTACTGGGGATAAAATTACATATTTTGAGTTAATTAACGAATACAAAAAGAATAACTACGAAAACAAATTGCTTTAAAAAGATTTTTGCAGAACCAATTACATTTAATAATTATTAATAGAACTGTTAGATTTTAAACGGCTCTATAATTTAATTAAAAGTAAAAATTACAAAATAATAATTATGGAAGAATCAGTTGTAGATTTAGTTAATGAGGATTACGCTTTTAGACAGTTTAGCAATGGTATAGCTATTTTAGATTATGTAGGAGAAGCTAAAAACATTAGTATGCCAGATTATATTAATGATAAGCCTGTACTTTATATTTATAAAGAGGCTTTTTGCGAAAAAGGAATTGAAGCAGTTACATTGCCTAGCTTATTAGAATATATAGGGGAAGATGCTTTTTATGATAATGAAATAAAAGAGGTAATAATACCAAGTAAAGTAAACAAAATAGGTGGTGGCGCCTTTGGACGTAACAATATTGAAAAACTTGTAATTGAGTCTAATGTTGAATTTTTACCAATGTTTTGTTTTGTAGGTAATGCTTTAACTAGTTTAAATTTACCTCAATCTGTAAAAAATATAAGTAACGATTGCTTTGCAGAAAATAATTTTGAAGAACTAATTATACCAGAGCACATTACAGAAATACCAAAACAAAGTTTTGCAAGTAATAAAAAGCTTAAAAAAGTTACGTTACCATCAAAATTTGAGAATTATATAGACAGTATATTTTATAAGTGCGACATAGAGAATATAGAGTTTACTATGATTTAGAAAAGACTTACTACTTTGCTTTATTTGGGTATCTAGCTAATATTAAAAACTTGCTTTTATAAAGTAAGTTTTTAATATTAGAAAGTTTATTATGTATAAAACTTTCTCTTATAATTCAATTTCCTTTTTTGCTTGATAAGTATAACTATAGTTTTAAATCACTGTTTAACGCCATATAAAATTAGTTGCAGCAATAGTTTATAAATTAAGCTTTGTTGATGCTTTGTTGTAAAATAATATTTGGCTCTGTGTTTTTATTTTTTATAATAATTAGTGCAACCATTATATTAGGAACCCAACATAGCCAAGCTACAATTTTATATGCACTTACAAAATCTCCCATAGCAATGGTTAATATAGGAAGCCAAATCCTTAATGTTACAGCAGCAAAGCAAGCAGCGTAGCTTAACACCATAAACCTTATATGTAAATTAAGATTGCCTTTTTTTATTGCTTTAAATCCCATAAAGGTGGTGGTTAGCCAAACTAGACCTAATGAAAAAAAGCCGAATATGCTGCTAATACCTCCAGTTGCGTAAAGAGCAATGTAAAGTCCACAAAATCCACTTATGAAAACAGAAATTATATAAACTTTACCTAGTAATTTATGTAAATTCTTCTTTTTTAAACGTAACCTATGGCTAAATTGTAGCCATCCTATTAATAAAGCTATTCCTCCAAGTGTTATATGCCCGTAAAAAGCAATGTTCCATAAAATATCATTTAATAGCTCGGTAGTCTTAGAAGCTAATAATCCAAATCTTCTGTCAATTAAAAAGTAAATTACTGGATATAAACCAATAAGGGTAGATAAAATTCCTATAATAACCCAAAAAACCTTTTTCATAAAATAATGTTGTTTTTTAGGTAGACTGTATTGGTATAAAAATGTTACAGTTAAATTAACATTTTAAGCTTATGGTCATTTTCAATTAAAATAAAATGTTTGTTAAATTACTATAGTAAGAGAGATGTAAGATGCATAAGAGTCTGATATATAATTTTTTATATGTTAATTGTTGGTTTAGGTTACAATTTACCAATACCAAAATTTAGGTATTGGTAAATTATTGCTAATTGAGCAGAAATTGTAAACGGTGTTAGTTAGTGACTTTATTTTTTCTTAATGATGGCAGGTAGTATATATTCATTCATCATTTTATCAATATTAGCGTGTGCTCTAGGACTATTGTATGCAGAAGAGGTAATTACAATAACAAAAGGAATGTCTTTAAAAATAAAAATTTTATTTCCTCCACGACCGCTACAATAAGAGACTTCATATTCTTTATTGTTGTATTTATAAACTTTATTCCAAAATAAATAGCCATAGTAACCATTTTCAGTTGGTCGTTTTACTTGTTTATCTAAACTTTTTTTAACCCATTGTTCACTCAAAACTTGCTTTCCATTCCAAAGCCCTTTATTCTTATATAATTGTCCGTATTTGGCAAAATCAATAGCTCTTAATTGTATGCCACCAGCAGTATTACCAACTTTTTGCGGTGTATATTGCCACTTGTAATCAGTAATACCAAGAGGGGCAAATAACTTTTCATCAGCATAAGACACTAAACCATTAGGAACAGATTGATGAATAACATCTCCTAATATTACTACACCAGCTGTAAAATAAATGTAGTCTTTTCCTATAGATCTGCTTTTTTGCATAGGTAAATCTAGTGTAAACTTTACCCAGTTTTTTGTTGGGTACATATTTTCTTCATTTCCAGGATTGCTGTAATCATTATCATCACCAAGAAGCCCAGAACTCATTGTTAACAAGGATTTTAAAGTTATAGAATCTTTTTTTGGACTATAATTTTTAAATGATGTTAAGTTGTAAAAGTCTTTTAATAATACGTGTTCATTTTTTATAAAACCCTCTTCAATTGCAATTCCCATCATTGTTGAAGCAATAGTTTTGCCCACAGATCTTGGATCGTGCAAACTATTTCTGGTTTCACCATTAAAATATTCTTCAATTAAAAGTTTATTTTCTTTTATAACTACAATACCATTAATATTCTCAAAACGGCCTTTAGCTATTTTTCTATTTAAATCTTTAATTTTTGTATTATTAAAATTGTCTTTTGATAATTCCCAGCCACTATTAGGTTGTATTTTTTGTACTGAAATTAGACTTTTATCTATTGGTACCTTAGCAGCATTTATATTAATACTACCCTTAGCCAAAATAGGACCTACTTTTAAGTCATCCTGTTTAATATAGGGTCTCACTTCTATACTTAAAGTATTACTGTTTTTACTAAGCAAATCTTCTGCACCACTTAGTTTCATAAATTTTATCCACATAAACCAACCCCAATAATCTAATTGTTTTGGTGCAGCAAGACGTATTGTATGGTTTAGCTTTTTGGTTTTAGAGGCTTTTAACCCTGCTCCTTTATTTAGGTTTTCTACATAAATTATTTTCCCATCAATTAGAAATGAAAATTGAAAATTCCCTATATCTAATAATTGTTCATCTGTAAGGTTTGGTGCTAGTAGTTGTAGACTTTTAATTAGAGGCTTGTCTAGAGCAAAATGAATACTTAGAAATTCATCTTTATTTAATGTAAAGTTACTTGTATGATTATCTGGTGTAAGTTTAATTTTTTCAACATCAATTTTTGAAAAATACAAGCTCTCGATTTCTTTTACTTGATAATTTTTAGATGTTGTGCTTTTTATATTCTTACAAGATAGTATTAAGCAAGCAAAAAGCATTAGGTAATAATTTGATTTCATAAATTTGATTGTATGTTTGATTGAATGATTCAACAAAAATACTACTAAAGAAAAGTATCAAAAGCCCCATATTATAATATGGGACTTATTTTAAGCTATGCAGAGGTGTTTTTTATTGACTTTTTATAGTCTAAAGGAGTTATACCCTTAATGTTCTTAAAAACTCTGTTAAAAGTTGTTTTTGAATTAAAGCCACATTCAAAAGAGATACCCAATAATGTTATGTTATCATAATTGCCGCTATTTAATTTATCAATAAAAGCATTTACACGATACTCATTTACAAAATCGGAAAAGTTTTTACCCAAACCATTGTTTATTATTTTAGACAAAACATTTGGATGAATGTTAAGATTATCTGCCAGAGATTTTAATGTTAATTCTGAATTAAGATAAAAAAGATTAGTTTTCATTTGTTCTTTTAACCAAAGTGCTTTTTCAATAATCTCTTCAGGTTGGGCTTCTTTTTCAAGATTACCTTTTTCTTGTTTGTTAAATTCAAGAAATATAATTTCTGGTCTTAAAAAAGCCTCTGCACTAATCCAAATAGTTACAATAGACAGTAATATATAAATTGGGTAATAATCACTTATGCCTAATTGAAAATTAAATACTAAATAATCTATAATTGTGTAAGGTGTCCATAAAAACCAAAGTATGGCAAATAGTACAAGTAACCTATATAACCACCTTAAGCTATATGCATAACTATTACTATAATTTTTGTTTAACCAAGAGTGATATTTTTTTATTGATTTTAATGCATAAATACTATAAGTTATAATAGAAATAATTGCTAAAAGCTGAACTATAGGTATTAATTTTATAAAAGAACCTGTTTCAACACTAATAATATTATTTGCAAGTGCTTCTCTACTTATGATGAAATGTATAATTAGCTCAAATAATAATGGCAAAAAGTGAATACTATCTTTCTTAGTAATACGATAGCTTGAATTAGTTATTTTTTTGACATAAAAATATAATAAAGGACCAAGCGCCAAAGAATAATTTAATGGTATTAAATAAAAGTACGGGAAATAATTACTTATTTCAAAATCTAAACTCAATACCCAAACATTCCATAAAATAATAATAAACATTGCCAAACCAAGTAATACGTTCGCTTTTCTATTTATCCGTTTTGTAAATATTAATAACAGCCCAAACGTAGTACCTATGAATACAGATACTATTATAATAAAGTTAAAAAAGGTTAAGTTAAATTCACACATAGATTGTATACTCCTATTATAAGGCTATTTATTGTTGGTATGAATTTTAGTGGTAAAGTCAATCTATTTTATGTGTTCAGTAATTATCTAATGCATTACACTGTTTAGGTAGCAGTTTTATTTTTTCAATTCATTTGGGTCAAATCCATAATAAAAGTTATTTAACTTTCCATTCGAACTTTGAAGTCCAACTATGTCCATTATTTCCTGAAAATAAAGTAAAATCCTTTCTCTGTCTTCAGAATCATATTCTAATTCCATTTCCGGAAATTTTAAAAGTCCAATTCTTATTGCTTCTTGATATTTCTTGTCGGTTGGTTTTTTAGATCCCGAAATTTGTTTAAAATCAGTTGCGACTTCGTTGATTTTTTCGGTCAATATTGGCCTCAATTTTTCATCAGATATATTTGGTGAATGATTTTCCGCATAGAATTTTTTCTTTGCAATAAATTCTATAAACTTCTCATTCGCATTTTTAGGTGTTTTTATTTCGGTTGCATTTTGTCCATAAACAGATAAAGTTAAAAGCAGAACTAATATTTTGATGTATTTCATCATTTCTTAAATGTGTGCTAACGTTTTTGTATAAGAATAGTTGTGTGTTTAATGCACTAAAGTTAGCAAATAAATCACAGATAGAAAGTCCGCTAGTCCCGACGCTTGGGGATTCGTAAATAAGCTAGAACTAGGAATAAATTATATGTAGTTGTAAATAGCACTTTTCCTTATTTTCTTAACCAACCTAAAATCCGGTCATTTTTTATTTTCCATTCTCCGTCTTCATTTATCAAGCCATATGCTTCTCTTGATTTTCCGAATGGTCCTGGATTTTGTTGAATAATTTCAATTTCGTTTTCGGTTACTTTAGATACTATAGAAACGTGTCCATATTTGTTCAGAGTAGTTCCTGAGTAAATTATTAAATCATTTTTTTTCGGTTTGGATTTACTTGGATTTGTATACTGCTTTAAATTGCGCTGTTTGTTTAATTCTCCATCATTGATTTGTGAATTAAAAAAGTCTTTTGCGTGTCCATAACTGTCAGGCATTTTGTGATTCAGTTCCTCGTAATAATATCGTTTTACGAATTCCACACATTGGTATTTCAGTCCAAGATTATAACCATCTTCTGCTAACGCTCTTCCGTCCACATTTCCAACTCCGCCATTATAATAAACTGCAACTCCGTTCAGACTATCAATTTTTTGTCCGACTTCATAATTCGGATTCAGATTGATTTTTTTAGATAGGAAAAACCCAATAACTAGTATAATCAGGACTCCGAGTATTAGTAAAAATCGTTTTTTCAATTCGTTAGTAGTGTTTTTGTGTATGATTTCGTTGCGTGTATTAAGCACTAAAGTTAGCAAATAAATCACAGATAGAAAGTCTGCGAGGACTTTCGTAAGCAGGATATAACCAGCAATGAAATTATACAGGTGTTAGCCACTGTGTTTTTATTCAAATTCAGAGTCTATTTCATCTACCATTTCAAATAATTCTTCTGAGTTTTGTCTTAAAGATTGAATGAAAATTCTCAATTCATTTTCGTCACTAATTTTGTTTTTAATCAATGTTTTCTCAAGCCTTTTTAAAATGTATGTGATTAAATTTAATGTGTCTTCTAACCCTTGTAAAGCATTAATTTTAAAATACCTTTTCTCAACTTCTATTTTTATTTTATCAATAGTTTCTTGAATCATTTTAAAATTAACATCCACTATTGGATAATCTCCATAGGCGTGTTCAAATAATTTAGAAATATGATAGTCATATGTATTAGGAATTACATTTCTTATCTTATCTCCTTTAAATTTATTTTTATGTTCTTTAAATTCGTTAGTTAATTTGTCCATTGTATTAGAGAGAATAATTTTTAATAACTCAGTTTGTGATTTAATACACTCAATAACATTTATATCTTCAAATTTCGATTTATCTCCACTTTTTGGAAAATAAGAAGCAAGAGTAAAACCTCCATTTGATATTGAGTTTCTTCCTATCATATGGAATGATTTATCATTTCCTCTTTTTGTTGGGTGTCCAATTGAATCATTTCTATGTTCTCTAATTTTATATAATTCAGGATACTCAATTTTCCAGTTAATTGTCTTGTTGGACAATGCTGTAAGTAGATTGTTTAAAGCATCTTGTTGTAAGTTTATGGCTTGTAAAACACCATAAATGAAAAGGTATCCTCCGTTATATGGACCAAACTCGTCTAGTTTTAGATAATAATCTATAGCCTCTTGAGTATCATCGAATGTATCCAATGAAGCCCAGATTTTATTCCATTTAACTTTGTCTTGAAATAGTAATTCTCTCTTCCAAGGATGATTCAGTATGTCTCTTATTTCTTTACTTAGGCTGGTTGGCATACATTGTGGCTAACGTCTCGGCTAAGCGTAGTGCGGAGGCAAGGAAACTTTTTCGTTTCCGTCTTCGCACAAAGCTAAAGCTTATTGTTTAGTTTTATTTTTTCTTGTCCAAAGCTAAATCCATAAGATTTAGCGACATTATAAATATACACAGACCTTTCGATTTAGCCCTTAAGTCCGCATTACATTTAGGCATTGTTAGCAAACGTTTTTCAACGCATTAATACTATCTAATAGCAGCTCTATATTTTTACGTTCTTTATCCAAATCCATAGCGATTAGTTTTTCGAAATCCTCTAAATACGGGTCTAATGGATTTCCATTAGAGGATGTTTTTAGATGGATAAAACTATTTCTAATTCTGTTCAATTGTAGTATTTTCGAGTACCTATTTTGATATTCTATAGTATCCGTAATTTCTTTAATTCTGGGAATAACTTCGCGAAATTTTTCTTTTAATTGGTAACTTTTCTCAATCTCAATTTTAGTGTCCTTTCCCTTGTCTTTTACTATCTCAAAATTCTCTGGTATAAGAGTATTGATGAATGATTCCACCGACATAATTAGGAAAATAACGGAACTTACTTTGTTCAATGTGTATTGATTGTAGGCTTCTTGGTTTAGTACTTTTAATTTGAAATTTTCACTTACTTTTAATTCTGTATCCACATTCAGTTTGAATCCATTCTCAAGCTCTTTTATTTTGTTGTTTAATGACTTAGAATTTGATAGAAAAAGCAAATACGGTTCAGGCATAAATCCAGCATAAAAATTACCTTTTGAGTTTACTTGGGTTAGATACTTCATTGTTTCATTAACCAATAAAACCCAAGTTGTTGATTTGCCTTCCTTGCTATATTTTTTGAAATCAGAATCCTCTCCTTTTTTTTGAGGTATTTTTTTTATTTCTTCCTGTGAAATACTGTATTTTTTTAAATCTGCTGACATTTTAGTAAATGTTTGCTAACGGTTCGTATAAGGTTAGTTGCGTGTTTGCGAGCAAAGAGTTTCCGAAGGAAATTCGGGCTTAGCAAATGAGCAATGACCTTAATTAATGTTTAAATTTAGCAATTAAATTTATACGGTGTTATATTTTTTGGCGAGACGAGCAGCTTAGCGGCAAAAAAGAAATAAAGCGAAGTTTTAAAGCTTTAATTAGGCAGAAAAGTTTTTTTAAAAAATCTATCATCGTAACCCTCCGTAATCAGCTTCAATTTTTTTTATTCAACCGAGTCGGAGTCCATCTACGTATTACTTGCATCTGAGTGATGCATTGTATCAAACAATGCCGAGCTATTAAATATAACGGTCTTGTGTATGGTTAGTTGCGTGTTTAAGCAACTAATTTAGTAAACAAAAACGAACGCGAGAAAATTCCGAAGGAATTTTCCAAATAAGCAACAACCAAAGCAATTAATTATACACGTTGTTGTAACCAGTTATTTATTGTTCAGTTTTTGTTTAAATTCCAATATTTCAGACAAATAAATTTCGTTAAGAAACTCATTGTATACATCATCTCTTTTGTAATGAATACTATTTTCGGCCTTTAAAATATTTTCTTTTACTTTTTCTATTTGCCCAAGTTTTTGGTAGGCTTTTGCCATTCCAAAATAGGATTCAGGAACATTTTCAGTCTGTTTTAAAGCTCTTTGAAATTCTGTAATCGCTTTTTCGTAATTACCCAGTTGGTATTCACAAAGTCCGAGATAAACGAAACTATGAATATCAGCCCAATCCTCTTTTTGGTTTTTGATATTGCGATTAAAAAAATCAATCGCTTTTTTATATTCTTTTTTTCCGAAATAACATTCTCCTCTCAAAAAGTCAATATCTTCTCCCCAAGGCGCATCTACAAAATTTGGTGTTAGACTGTCAAGTTGGTCAAAATCTTCGAGAGCTTTGTAATAGTCTCTCATTTTCCTCAAGCGTATCCAACCTCTGTAACCTAAATGTAATTTTGGGTCGAGTTCTACTGCTTTATTTAAATATTTGAATCCATTTTCAAAATCTCCAGCTTTGTTTAAATGGACAGAGTATTCCATATATTCATCACTGTCTTGCGATTCAAAATTTTCAATTCGTTGGGATAATTCTTTAGATTTCTCAATCCTATTTTCGTTCCAAAAATAGAGGTAGATTCCAAAACCTATTGCAATGACTAAAATAGCACCAACTATGTAACCAAATATTTTAAAAAATTTCTTCAATCCGTCCGTTTTTAATTTTTAGCCTGATTAGGTTGTACGTTTTATAATCTTTATCTCTTTTCCAATTCGTAAGTCCTTTGGCAATTTGTTCTAATTCTTTAACTAATTGTCCATTATTAAATTCAGTACTTTTATAATTCTCGTCAATTTGGAATGTTTCAATATCGCAAAGGTTTCCTATTTTCGAAATATTTAACCTCAATGTTATAAATCCATTTTTTGGTTCAATTTCGGTTAATTGAATTTCTTTGAAGGCTTTTCTTAAAGTCGGACTTTCGCCTTCAATTCTGCTGTTTGTTCCATTCCACCAGTAAGGCACAATGCTATCATCACAATCATTGCTTTCTTGCGAAAAAGATTGAATTGAGAAAAGCAATATTGATAGGACGAGAATTTTTTTCATAATTGGTTACAACGTTCAGTATAAGAAACGTAGTGCGGTTGATAAGCACTTTCGTTTCGGTTTATTACTTAGCTAAATATAAATATTTTGCTTTTATCTTTTCTTCTATAAACGCCAAATTTTATATTTAGCGGACTTTGTAAATAAACACAGACCTTTCGGGTTAGCACAAACGCCCTATGTTTTTTATACAGTGTTACCAACTGGTTATTTATTCAGTTCAATAAATTGTGTTGCAAATTTTTCTGCTAGTTCTCGACTGTTGTCAATCGAAATGGTCTCTTTATTCCAGCGTGCTTTATTTGTCCAATTATAAGAACCGTGAATCACAGTCTTTAAATCTATCACACAAAATTTATGATGCATTATGTTTTCGAATGCTCCTTCTTTTGGAACTCTTTTTGCGTCAAAGTGTTTTTCATAATCGATTCCGTACTCTTTATTGATTTCATCGTCAAGAACTACAATTCGAACATTTAATCCTTCTTTTTTTTTGTTATAAAGTTCTCTGGCTATTACTTTATCTGTAAACCACGCTACAGCAACCCAAATTGAGAATTTAGCACTCCTAATTTGTTCTATTATTTGGGCTTGAATTTCTTCAAAATGGATTTCAACTTCTATTTCTTCTGGTAAATCGGAACCTATAATCTTAAATTTGCCGTCAATATTTTCTAACTTATATCCATCTTGTTGTAATAATGGATTTATCTTTTCAACCGCTTCATTTATGTCTTTATTTGGGTCAGCAACAAAATGTCTTGGGTCAAAAAGTAGTTCGAATACCTTAACAATATTTTTAGTTCCGTTTAAACCTTTTAGAGTAGTATTTATATATTCATTCCTGCTTTCGTTTCTCGGCATTCCTGATTTTTCATACATCTCTTTTACACCAACTTCATTAAATAACTTAATTATTTTTGGTCCACTTAAATATGGTGTAAGTTCATTATCTCCAGAAATAAATTCCTTCAAACTATTTATTGTGAAATCTGTTAGGGTCATTTTTTACTTGTTGGTAACGGTTTGTGTATGAAACGTAGCGTGTAAAAAGACGCTAACTTTTCGGATTAACACAGAGCCGAATTTTTATATTTTGTTTTTAACTTATCAATCTTAAAAGCCAAATTAAAAATTTGGTGGACTTCCCGAATATACAGAAACCTTTCGGTTTAGCACTTATTAGCTATGTTTTATACACCGTGTTAGCGGTAGTTTTTTTGTTATCCATCGTAACTCATTCCTTTTATTTTTCGTTCTTCCGTTTCTATATCTAAAATGTGGTCAGACATAAATTCATCTCCACCTGAAATTTCAGAAAATAATTTCTCATTTTGTCCAACAATAACTCTTGTTCTAAAAATATCCAAACTGTCGTACCAATCTTTATTAGCAGTTTCATCTATATGTCCACTCAATTCTGAATTATAAAAGTAAATGAGTTCATTTTGACAATTTCCTAGCCAAGAAATATATTCTATAATTTTTGGAATATAATCTTCAAATTTGTGATTTCCATAAATGTAGATTTCAAACTTTTCTTTTTTTACAAGCTTATTGAAAATTACAATATCCTTATTTTTTAATAGAAACCTGTTCTTGTTTTCTTCATTCTCGTCAATTTCAAAATCTTCGAATAAAAGTTTTACCGGTTCTTTTTTCTTACGCAATTTCCTAATGTCCTTTATTGCAAAATTATTGGCGTGTGACTTTGCTTTTTGTTCTAAAGTGTAGAGCTTTTTTGTTTCTTTTCTATTTGTCAAGTCGGCAGTTGGTTCATAAACTTCATACGCAGACTTATGAAAACCTAAAAGAGAGTAGATATCTGAAAGTATTTTTTCTTCGTTTTGAGACCTATTCACTTTCTCTAATTCATAGAGTAAGTCAAATAATTTTCCAGCGCTTTCTTTTGAGTTTTTAGACTTTCTGAACTCAGTCGAAATGTTGATATATTCTTTCTGATAATTTTTTTGCATATTCAATATTCAGTCTGGTTCGTTTAATTACCGCTAACGTTGTTGTATATGGAAAGTTGCGTGTTTGCGTGCGAGGAATTTCCGAAGGAAATTCAGACGTAGTAAACGTGCAACGACCTTTGTTTTAGCCTAACACCAGCAATTTTTTATATACGGTGTTGGCAATAGTTATTTTATTTTCTTTCCGTTACGATATTCCTTTTTGGTTTCAGTTCCGTCGTCATTCAGGCAATATTCCGTTCCGTTTTTCTTTCCGTTAATAAATTCACATCGATAAGTCATTTCCTCTCCGTTTTCTCCATAACCCAACTGAAGTCCGTGTTTCTTTTTTCCTAAATATTGACAACTATACGTTAATTTCCCTTTTTCAAATTGTTCTACAAGGATTTTTATTCCGTCGTCATTATAAGTTGTTGTTTCAAAAATTTCGCCATCCAAATGATATTTAATTTCTTTTGAAAGGACTAATGGTTTATTCGGATTATATATCGTTTTATTGGAAACTCTTATTTCTTTTCCATTATAATATAAATTACTCGACAGAATAATTCCATTTTTATATTCCTCTTCATAAACTAAATGTCCGTTTTTTCGTTTGCTTTGAGTAATTCCAGTAAAGGGTTCGTCAGTTGCGTTTATATAAACCAAATTATTTTCAATGTAGACTTCTTTCATTCCGATTATTTCTTGCGAAATCAGTCCGTTGAAAGTAAAAAACATTAATAAAATCAGTAGGTTTCTCATTTGGTTTTAATTATTGCCAACGGTTTTGTGTATGGTTAGTTGCGTGTTTAAGCAACTAATTTAGTAAACAAAAACGAACGCGAGAAAATTCCGAAGGAATTTTCCAAATAAGCACTTGCCAAAGCAATTAATTATACACGGTGTTACCCAACGTTTTTTATTCCGATTTTGTTTTCAATCCAATCGTGGAAATATATAATTATTCCAATTATGAAATGAAAACCAATTAATATTTGTCCTAGTAATTCCGTTGAGCCTTTCGAATACAAACCAAAAAGACCAGAAACAATATGATAAGCCACTAACAAAAAAAGTGCAACATTTGATTTCCGAGTTATAATCAGCGTAATTAAAATCAGTTGAAAAGTCAGACGACCAATTTGAGAAGGAAGTCTTTCACTTCCAACTTTATTATAAACGAAAACCATTAAAATTAGTTCGACTACTATAGTCAGAATTATTGCTGAAATCAAAACAGGTCTTTCTTTCATTCAGTTCCTTTTTTATTCTCAAACTTTTCAAAGTCGTTAAATCCGAATTCAGAAGTGTCAATTTGAAATGAGTCAGCTTGATTTTCTATTAGGTCAATAATAGCATAATATCCGAATTCAATTCCACTTTTAAAATCGTCTTTTCCAATTTCATTTTTTAATTCAGTGTGACGTTCTTTTAAGAGATAAACTAAATCTCTTAAATATAAACGATATGTTTCATTGGTTTCCATTTTTCAAATGTTGGGTAACGGTTTGGCTATGGGCAGTAGCGTGAAAAAAGCCTTTAGTATGTTTTATTCAACAAAATTAGCAAATAAACCCAACCTTTCGCTTTTCAAACCCGAACCCGAGCTATTGCTTATAGCTATTGTTATGTATAGTATTTATCTCCAAAACTCCCACCATTTTTTATTAGATTTTATTTCTGTTTTCTACTTTTCTTTTGTATTAACATTTGATAATATGTTCTTCAGGTCATTTATTTCATTTATAGCATCTTGAGTAGTTTCATTTACTAGAACCTCATGATTAAAACCATAATCAACCTTAAAGGTCAACCCAATTTGTTTTGAAGTAAAATTGTCTTGTACAAATTTTGAAGTATAAATTGTTTGAAAAGCATCCTTAAGAATAAAACTTAAAAAACGAGTATTCAAAGATTCATTATGAGCTATGTTTACAAAAAAAAGGCCACTATAATCTTCTTCTAAAAATCTTTCTATCCAACCTCCTAGACAATCTTTTAAATAAAAATAAATTTCATTTTCAGAATTATGTCTAATTAAAATACTCAAATCTATTTTATTAGGATTCTCTTTATTTTTAGCTTTTATAAAATTTGTTCCTAATTCAGGTAATTCTATTAAATCTTCAATAGTGATACGAGGAAGAGACATAGGCAGATTTTTGATATAGATTGGACCGTCTTCTCTTACTATTCCTATTATACTGTCTTTTGTTAGTCTATATTTTTGAGCAATAAATGCTCCTAATTCTTGTCTCCTGTCAAAAGCTTTAACAATAATTACGTCACTTGGAACTTTTGTTTCACTTAAAATCATTTGTCCTTGATATCCAACAATATATTGGTCAAAATCTTCGTTTGATTTAGAAAGAATATTCATAGCTATTTCAAAATTATCTTCTCCTTCTTGAAAATTTATAATTTTTATTCTTTTATCTAGTTTGTATAAAAAAATAAATGGTAGTAGTCTACCTTCTTTAGCAGAATTACCTTTCATATAATACCCCCAATTTAGACCATAAAAGGCTCTTTCTTCTAATACTTTATTTTGATTAAATGCAGTCATTTTTGTTTTTTTATATTATACATAACGGTAGGTATAACCGAAGTTACGGGATTAAAGTTAATGTTTTTCGGTTTAGCACAGACTTTAGCAATTCCGAGTGGATTCGGACGTAGTCGAATCCGCCGTAATTGCGGTTATACATTGTTGCCAACCGTTTTTTGTTTCAGATTATTAATTTTAAAATCAAATATTATGTTTATAAATATTCCTCTGTTAATTGTCATTGTTCTCGGGCTTTGTAATCTTTTCTTTATCATTGGTCATTCCATTGGTAGAATCGAAGGTCTTAATCAGAGAAAGTGAATCTTTTAATTTAACGAGTTTATTTTCGGTTCTAATAAGTTCATTATTTGTCTTTTCAGTTCCGAAATAAAATCCAATTCCAAAAACGATAGAAGAAATGGTAAATATTGTTCCAATTAAAGCTGCGTTGCTTTTGTCAGATAATAGATTGTTTTTCAGTTCTTTAAATAGACCTTTGTTTTCTAAAATCCGCTTACAGTTGTCTAAAAAAGAAACAACCTTTTTCGGTTTTTCGGCTAACATTTCTCTAATTTCTTCGTTACTGGCAAAGTCAGTATTTAATGTTTTTACGTGCCATTTAAATTGTGCAATCCACGCATATTCGGTTGATTCAAATCCGAAAAAGTCTTTTATATACGAAGCAGTTTCAAAAATCCATTCTTGGTTATTTGGGTGGTCGGGACTTAAAACTTTTTGCTTCTGTTCCTCAAGTATTCTAATGGCTTTTTTCTTTCTCATTCAGTTTTCAGAGTGTGATTGGTAAATGGTTGGCAACGTTAAGTATAAGAAACGTAGGGCAGGTGATAAGCACTATCGTTTCGGTTTATTACTTAGCTAAATATAAATATTTTGCTTTTATCTTTTTTACTTTAAACGCCAAATTTTATATTTAGCGGACTCCATAAATAAGCACAGAACTTTCGGTTTAGCACAAATGCCCTATGTTTTTTATACATTGTTAGCACCTGGCTATTTTGTACTTGTCACTTAATTTATTAGTTAATTCCTCAATATCTTTTTTTCTTACAATTTTTTCAATCCATTCTTTAGGTATTGAGTTAATGCCATAAAAAAGTCCAGCTAATCCACCAACTACAGCTCCAGTTGTATCTGTGTCTTCTCCTAAGTTTATTGCTTTTAAAACAGCTTCTTTATATGATTTTGTTGTCAATAAACACCAAATTGAAGCCTCAAGTGTATGAATTACATAACCCGAAGATTGAATAGAATTTTCTTTCAATTTTGCTAAATTACCTCCCGTTATTCTATCAAATAACTTTATTTCTTTAGGATTTATATCCAGTTCCTCTGTTAGTTTTAGTAGAGAATGGTTTGCAACTTTGTAAGCGTCTGTCATTGGATATTTAATCTCAGAACTAAGAAAAGAGGCAATTTCAAGGTAATAAAAACAAGCTAAGCAAGACCTAATATGTCCGTGGGTAATACTTGAAACCTTTTTAATTAAATCATATTTTTCTATTCGGCCTTTAATTTTCTGAACTTCAAACAGTAACGGTAGAATTCTCATTAATGAGCCATTCCCATTTGAGTTTTCTTCCCAATTTCCCGCTAATTCAGCTTTTTCTCCTTTTTTTAACCTAATTATTGCTTCTCTTGTTGAAATTCCAATATCGAATACTTTTCCGTGAGGTGTCCAATGATTTTCATAAAACCACCTAACAAAGCTATTCCCGATTTCTTGAAGGTTTAGTTCTTTTGTTAATTCATCTGCAAGGCAAAATGCCAAAGAACTATCATCAGACCAAGTCCCTTCTGGTTGATTGTAAGTTCCAAACCCAATCATATCGGTTAATGGATTTTGTTTTAGATAATCTCTGCTTTTGAATTCTACAGGAACGCCAAGTGCATCTCCAATAACTAAACCCCAAAGTCCGTTCTTTACAGGGTTATTTATTTCTCTGTTTGAGAGATATTCAATATGATTTTTGAAATTGTAAATATTTCTTTCATCATCTGCTTCTTTGTACTTTTCAAGATTTTGTTCAACCCTAAATTCGTTTATTTCACAACCATTTTCATTAAGATTCAGTTTTGCTTTGAAAATTTCGTAACCTGTCCAAGAACGGTTAAAATAGATATTATCATTATTGAAATAAACAAACCATTTATCTTCCATTTGGTTTGGAACTAACCCTAATTTTAGTTTATTTAATTGCTCAAAATTTAAAAATATAGATACATCCAGTCTTTTTGGATTATCCATTGGAATAGTTTTCCATTTGTCTTTAGTTGCTATTTCCATTTTTTTTCTGCTTGGTGCTAACGGTTAGTATATGAAAAGTAGGCGATTTCGAAGCACTGAAATTTCGATTAAGCACAAAGTTTGCCACGAGCCAAAAGCCTTGATTCTGCTACTAGTTCGCCTATTTTTTATATACATTGTTAGCAATAGTCATTTGGTTCTAATTTTTTCAACTATCTCCTCATCATTAGGATGTCTAACATATCCTCTTCTGTCATTTTCTTTGATATATTCTTTTGGTAGTGGTCCATAAACGGTATCAATTCGTACAATTTGTTTTAATTTCAAATCAATATAATTGAGTTCGTAAATCTTTTGTTCTGCTTCCACCGTTGTATCTTCATAAACACCTTTGACGATACTAGCATTAACTAAGACAATAAGTTTATCAATTGTATTTCCTGGATAATTTTTATCTACTCCTAAAAGTTCGTTTACTTTTGTACGATACTTTACATCAAAGTTCGCATTTGCTGCTAACTCTAAAACTAGAAAATTATTTTCCCATTCTATTATATTTGGTTCATATTCGTAATCTGGAAAACCAGATTTAAAAACGGATTTTATATGTTGAGAAAGTGCTATGCTATTATCGGTATCTTTTTCGATGGCATCTAATTTTGATTTGAACCAAAAGAATACAATTCCTAGTGAAATTACCAAAATTGCACCTCCAAGTAAAAGTCTTTTTTTTATATCCATTTTGCTGTTTATTTTAATGCTTCTTTTTTTAGTTCTTCCAAGTTATAACATCCACAATCTTCAATAAAGTCAGGTGAATTTTCGTTGAAACCAATACTGCTTTTGGAGTTGACTTTAATAACATCTTTGCAGTAATTGAATTGTTTAAGTTTTCCAAAAAAGTAAATAGTGGGAATCATAAATATGCATAGAGCAATAAGTGATGGAAGATTATAGAAAAGACTTTTCATTCCGATTTCATTGATAGTCCGACTGCTTTCTACACTTTTATTCAATCGATCACGTATTTTTATATACCACCAAACTACTGCTATAACACTAAAAATTAATCCTAAAACTAATGATGTATATGATAATATTTCTATTGTAGTTTTACTCATAGTTGGTGTTAATTATTGCTAACGGTTCGGCTATGGCAAGTAGGGCAGGCAAGGAAACTTTTCGTTTCCGTCTGGTCTGCGAGCCAGAGCTTTTTGTTTTGTAATTATTTTTTCTTTTTTAATTGCCAAATCCAAAAGATTTGGCGGATTTGGTAAACAAGCCCAAGCCTTTAAATTCAGCACTTTAAGCCCTATTTGATATAGCCATTGTTAGCAAACGTTATTTTGCTTTCAAAATACCTGAAATCAAAGTTCTGTATTCCTCAACTTTATTGTCAAACACCTTTCTTTCATAAAGCCATAATATGATTCCCACTGCCAATGCAATCCCTCCAACTAGATACATATAAAAACTATTATTGGCACTAGTCAACAGTAAAATTGTCCAACATAATCCAATAAATAGGTATGTGAGAATAACGGCTTTTGTAAGAAGATGTCGGTCAAATGAAATATTTACATTTGTTCCGTTTTCTTCTTTGCTTTTGGATAGATTGCCTTTTACAGAAACGTGATTATGAAATATTAAATACCACGCAAATAAAATACGTTTTCGAACTTTGAAAGTGAACGAATTATCCTCAGTTCCATTTATTAGGAAAACAAAACTTTTAATTGAACCCAGTTCAGATTCTAACTTTGAAGCTACCTCTTTAGGGTTAGTTTTCATTTTAAAATTCCATTTTCTCATATTTCTGGTTTTTAATGTTTGCTAACGGTCTTGTATATGGCTTGTAGCGTGATAAGTAGCGATTATTTTTCGGTTGAGCACAAGCCAGATTTTTAAATTTCACTATTTATTTTTTTCTTAGAAATCGTCAAATTTTAAAATTTGGCGACTTTCCAAATATGTCATAACTTTAGGTAATCAACTAATTAGCTATGAGCTATATACGTTGTTCTACACCGTTTTATCTACGTCCTTTTTTCATAATTATCATTCCGTATAAATATCTGCCATTCGGAAGTCTATTTAAAAAGTTCTGAAATTGTTTGTTCAAATCAAATTGCTCATTAATTTTTGAAAGTAACCTTCTCGCTTTTACTACTTCGTTTGGTAATTCAACATCGTTTTGTTTATAATAGTAATCTGATGTCAATTCCCAGTAGTAAGCATTATTTTCAAAATCTTTTTTCACAGTTTGAAATAATATTGTTGTTCCGTCCAATCCTGAAATACAATTTTCAATTTCATTACAATCTTTTAGGTTTTCAAATCCTCCAATATTCAAATTAAATCTTAGAGATTGTACCATTTTACTTGGAATTGTAATTTTATTGAAGACACTATCTTTAATTTTTTCTTTTCGATTAAGTTTAAATACTTTGTGATTTAATGAGCCTTTAAATTCGCCATTTTTAAATTCGATTAGTTCAACTAACTGGTAATTATCAACTTCAATTCGATAGATGTTTTTATGAATTTCGCTGTTAAATTTCGTCGTCATTTGAGCGGACAACGACTGAAGTCCAATTAGAAATCCGAATATTAATGATATGACGAATGTTTTTTTCAAATGGTGTAGAACGTGATTGTGTATGGTTAGTTGCGTGGTTTAGCAACTAAGTTAGCAAACTTGTACGAACCCGTGAATATTCCGCAGGAATATTCGCAAGTAGGGAAGAACAGAGCAATTAATTATACACGGTGTTGGCAATAGTATTTTCTTTTACTATTTCGTATAATTTAGTAACATCAGATTCGACAATGTGAGTTAAGTCAATCTCAATTTTATTTCCATAAGTTTCAGTTATAATCAACTTTTTATCAACCAATTGAGATGATTTTATTTCTTTAAATTTTATGTTTTTCCCAAAGAAAGATTTTATTCTGATTAAGATTCCTCTTTTATTCCACTGAACATAATTCTGATACCAGAACATTTGAGTACTAAATCCGAAAACTATTAGATATCCGATTGCGTTCAAATATTTATTCGTTTTAGGGTTTGTAAATTCAATAAAATCAAAGGCTCCATTAATTATTAGAAATAACCCAATTAAAATCAGAGGTAATAAAATCCAACGACCCTTTTTATTCAAATTTCCAAAGTGTATTTTTTTCATTTTCACGCTATTGATTTAATCAGTTTGTACGCGTATAAAATTCCGATTAAAGACATAATTCCGCAAATTAAATATTCCGATTTTGAATAATAACTAATTCCGCCAATTATTCCGAATGCTGTCCACAATAGATTTGTCAGAATTTCAGTTTTATTCAATTTGTTCGTTTTTTCGTTGTGTTCAGTCATATTATTGCCAACTAGTTAGTAAACGCAGTTTATTGCGTTTATTTCTCTTTCAAATATAATATTATTTAGGTAACATTTCTAAAGGACTTGTAATATTTATAAGATTAGTAGTACTTACGTGAGTATAAATTTCTGTAGTTTTAGAACTGTTATGGCCAAGTAATTGCTGTATAAATCTTAAATTAGTGCCTGCATCTAGTAAATGTGTGGCAAAAGAATGCCTTAAAGTATGTACGGTTGCAGGTATATTTATGTTTGCTTTTCTTTTAGATCTGTTAAAAACTTGCCTAATGCTAGATGCACTATACTGTTTGCCTTCTACACCTTCAAATAGCCACTCTTTAGGCTTATATAACTTGTAATACGCCCTTAGTTGTAGTAGCATAGTGGGTGACAATAATGTAATTCTATCTTTATTACCCTTTGCATTTCTTATCCACACCCGCATATTTTTAGAGTCTATGTCTTCAATTTTTAAATTTAAACATTCAGATATGCGTAAGCCACAACTATATATAATCATAAAAATAGTTTTGTGTTTTATATTGTACGTGCACTTAAGTAAACTATCAACCTCATGTAACGATAATACTTTAGGTAATTTTTTAGCTTTTCTAGGTCTGCAAAAATCGTACTGTACTTTTGGTAAGTTTAGTACTTTTTCAATATAAAATTTTATAGCATTAATACTTTGGTTTTGGTATGATGCAGAAATATTTTGCTTAGTAATAAGCTCCTTGTGGTAATGTGTTATGTGCGCGGTGCTTACTTTGTATAAAGGCATTGGGTAAGTATACTTTAAAAACTGCTTAAACATATGTAAGTAAGTCTTAGTGGTGTTTTTGCTATAGTTTTTAAGTAGTAATTTTTCGTGCATTAAAGATATAGCCAGTGCATAATCTGGTTTAATTTCTTCGGTCTTCAGCAATTGTGTGGCTATTATATTAGGTTTCATTGTGTAAAAATGAATAAAATAGAGTTAAAAAGTTTATATTTAAGCGTTTATATACGTGTATAAACGTCTAATAATACTTTTTATGAAAATGAAATTTTGTTTATCCTGTAATAAAGAGCTTGTGGGTAGGTCCGATAAAAAATTTTGTGATACAGAATGCAGAAGTACGTACCACAATACAAACAGACCGTTACATGAAATAAGTATACAAAAGATAAATAGTGCGTTAAGAAAAAACCGAAGCCTACTAGCGCATTTTTGCCCAAGCGGAAAAAGTACAGTTAAAAAAGAGGTATTGCTAAAATTAGGTTATCGCTTAGACTTGTTTACGCATATGTATCCGTTTAAAACGGGAGCCTATTTTTTTTGTTATGAGTTTGGGTATCTTCCTATAAAAGAAAACGGAGTAGATAAAATGTTAATTGTGCACAAACAAGAGTATATGAGCAAATTAACGTACAGTCCTTGGGATATTAAAATTATAAAGTGATGTGTAAATCAAACTTTTTTTTAATCAATACAACTAAATAAAATCTATACTTTACAGCTGGTAAATCCATTCTTCTGGGTTTAACTTACTAACGTTTTTGTATAGGTAGAATTTAAGTAATGTTTGTCCGCTAAACTTATTAGTAGCAACTTCTCCTATTTCTTGTTTTGCAGTAACCTTGTCTCCTTTTTTTACATAGGTGTTAGACAGGTTGTAGTAAGTGGTTATGTAATTACCGTGTTTTATTTGTACGCCCTTATTTCCACCAGGTACAGCAAGTACAGCTATAACTTCACCTTCAAAAATAGAACGAGCCTTAGAGCCCTTGTCTGTAGCTATAATTACACCATTATTTTGGTGTTTAATTCCTGGGTAAACCGCATCTTTATACACTCCAAAGCCTTTACTTTTAAATCCTTTTGAAACAGGCCAAATTAGCTTGCCTTTGTTGGCTGTAAAGTTATTGGTAACAATTTTTGCTTCTGGAGTTAAAACAAACTTAGTGCTGCTTGTTTTTGTTGTGGTTTTGCCTGTAGTTTTTTTATTGGTAGCTACTATGGCAGAACGTATTAATTTTTCAATCTGCTGGTCTATTTTACGAGCTTCAGATTTTTTCTTGTTAATGCTAGCTGTATATTTGCTTTCGTTCTTTTTTATAGTGCTTAAAAGTATGTCTTTTGCCTTTTTTTCTTTCTCTAGTTCTCTTTTAGTGGCAACGTTTTCTTTTAATAATTGTTCTTTTAATTTACGTTGGTCTATTAAAGCTTGGTTTTTTAACTTAAGTGTATCGGTTTTAGCAACAATAGCTATGCCTTGTTCTTGTCTGTAATTGGTATATTGTTTTATATATTGAAGACGTTTGTAGGCTTGTAAAAAGTTTTCTGAAGACAGCAAAAATAGTAGTCTATTTTGCTGAGATTTGTTCTCATATGATTTTTGTATCATCTGGGCATAATCGTCCTTTAAGGTCAATAAATCCTTTTTAAGTGTACCAATATTACGCACATTGGCATTTATTTGTCGGTTTAACAAGTTACTTTGTTGGTTGGTTATCCTAACCAATTGCTGTTGGGCGTTTATTTTTTGTTCTAAACTTTCCATTTGGTCTAGTACATTGCCTTTTTCCTTTGTTTCAGCAAATAAAAGTCGGTTTATAGCTCTAATATCTTTTTGTAATTGCGCACGTTTTTTTTCTAACGCTTTTTGCTCGTTTGTTTGTGCAAGCAAAAAACTGGTAGAGAGTAGTACTAAAAATAACGTAACTAACTTAAATTGGCGCATTGTGTAATTTTAATTATTCTAAAACAATTTTTTTAAAACCATTTGGTATTTTGTACGGAAAATTAAACTTTTTGTTTAGTTCTATATTCTTAAAAGTTAAAGCAATAATATCTGTCTTGTTTTTATCTTTTACGTAAATATCTATAATATTAGGTACCAATTTTTTATCTACAACTTGGTAGTTTTTGTATTGTACATCTAAAACTCTATTTTTTTCTGGCTGGGTTAATTGCATACCAGCAACTTTATAATTTGTAGGTTCTATTTGTAAAAGTGTTTTAAAAAGCTGGTTTGCCTTTTTAGGGGTTAGCTGGTATTGGTTGTTTAATTCGGTAGTGTTGTATTTATCTTTTCGTAAATCAAAAAGTGCTTGTCCTAAAAGCAAATTTTGCACTTTTTCATAATCTAATTCTGTACCTAGCAAATTACTTAAATACGTAAAATCACCATCAAAATATTCGTTTTGTAACCTGTTGTAAAAACTAACTCTAGTAGGTGTAATATATGCTTTTACTACACCAAGCGTAGCGCTAATCCAAATGGCTTTGTCTTTTTCCATTCTAAAACTAACCGTGTAGCCTTGCTCATCTTTACCGTCTGTATAATCTATTTTTAACCTTCCGCGTAACGTTTTAAAGTCTAGCGCATTTGCATAATGGTTTTTTACTAAAGTTTTTGTGTTTAGTTTTTTTAAGGTTGATGTACCATCTGCAATAACTTTTTTAGATTTACACGATACAAAAAACACCGCAATAACAAATACAAGTCCTAATTTTGGTGTTATTTGAAGATTTTTAATCATTTTTTATTTTTTAAATTTTACTTTAATTAAGTACATATTTGCTTTAGCAGGATTACCCATTGCTGTATATGCTGCTGCAATTTCTCTGTAAAAATCATCTGCAAGTCTAATATCATCTAACACATAGTCTAAACCTGTTTTTAAAGTTTCTATAGCTGCTCTGTGTTTTTTTCTGCCATTATATGCTGCTCCTAAAGCATAGTAAAAGTAAGGTTGTGAAGGGTAAGCTTCTAAGGCTTCTTTTGCCGTTGTTTCTAAAAAAACAAAGTTTTTTTGCTTTAAGGTAAATTTTAGCCTGCTTTTATAATTAAAAGCAGAGTTACTATTGCTGTTAGTTGTTTGCTTAGTAGTAGTGTTTTTTGTTGTGTTGTTGGTTGTTGTGGTGCTTGTAAAAGTAAAACTACTGCTACTAGCTCCTCTTTGGTCTATTGCAGCTTGCACCTTTGTACTTAAATCAGTTTTAAACGGACTATCTTTTACCTCGATAAGTACATTTTTTGCCTCGTTGTAATTACGCTCTAAATATAAAATGTGTGCTAAATTCTCTTTTAATTTTTCGTTTTCATAAGGCACTATTTCTTTTAAGTGGCTTAGGTTTTTATATTGCTTTTTTAAAGAGGTATACAAGCTCTGTAAATACCACATGTTGTCTGGGTTTACTTTAAGAGCCAACTCTGCCTGTTCTTGTGCTAAGCTATATTGTTTGCCTTGTATGTATGCCTTGGCTAGTTCATTAGCTACAGCGGCATTTTTAGGTTCTAATTTTTGGCAGGTTAAAAAGCTATTAACGGCACGGTCATAATTTTCTATTCCTTTTTGCTTTAATCCTTCAAAAAAAGCTTCCTGAAAATTGTCTGAGTAGTCTTCTAAAAAAACATCTGCACTGTTTTCTATTTCTTGTGCATAGCTAAAACTTACCACTAAAAAAGTAAGTAAGGTGGTAGTTCTTAAAAAATAGTTGCAAATACTCTTCATACGTTTGTAAAATTATTAAAAAAACAAATGGTATGGTAACCAGATGTCTATCAATATTTAATAAAATTCAAAAATTATACCGTTGTGGTTTTTTTGTGAGTTAAATTTCCAACAATTAATGCAATAACAGCTGGTAAAACCCAGGCAAGGCTATATTTACTTAATGGTAGGTATGCAGCTGTAAAATTAGCAACACTTGTAATGCCAATACTGTTTAAAAAGTCTGGTACACTAAATAAAATAGTAGTAAATACAACTGCTCTAAAGACCTTAGGTTCTGTATATTTATCTGGTAGCACATTAAGCACTATTAAAATTATTGTAATAGGGTAAATAAACATTAAAGCAGGTATGGCAACCACAATTATATGGTCTACATTAAATTGCCCCATAGCTATACCCAACAAACAACTAATAATGGCTGTAATTGTATAGGCTTTGTTAGAGTTGTTAAACCTGTCTTTTATAAAATCTGCTGTACCTGTAACTATACCAATAGCTGTTGTAAAACACGCTAAACTTACCAAAATACTTAAAAATTTATTTCCTTCATTACCTAAAAGAGTTCTACTAATTCCATTAAGCAAATCTGTACGGTTAATACCAGTTTCAAAATTACCGTGCATTAGAGCGCCAGTTAAAATTAAGCCTCCATAAACAAATAATAGACCTACGCCAGCAAAAATACCTGCATTTCTAATTAGAGCTTTGCGGTCTGTATAAGAAATATCTTTATTTTTTATGTTAATTGATATAATTAAAACACCCCCAACTACAACAGCTGCAATAGCATCAAAAGTTTGGTAGCCTTCTAAAATACCATCCGTAAAAGGATTGCTTATGGTTGATGCTCCAAAATTAAAATCAAAAGAAAATATACTAATGCCAATAATAGCTAGTAGTATTAACAGTATAGCGGGAGTTAAAAATTTACCCAGTATATTTAAAATTTTAGATCTGTTTAATGCAAAAACCAGTACCAAACCAAAATATACAATACTGGTGTATATAGATGGTATATCAAAAAAAGGAGCAATGCCAATTTCATGGGTAACAGATGCTGTTCTGGGAGAGGGTAGTGCAACTGCAATGGCATAAATTAGTAAAGAGTAAATTAAACCAAAGGAGGTAGATACTTTTTTGCCAAAGTCAAAAATAGTGCCTTGTAATTTTGCGTGTGCAAAAATGCCTAAAATAGGAATTAAAATAGCAGACAAACAAAAGCCTATTGCCATAAGCCACCACCAATCGCCAGCATTAAAACCGATAAACGGTGGTAATATTAAATTTCCTGCACCAAAAAAGAGCGAAAACAATGCAAAGGCAGATACTAGAGTTTCTTTGGTATTATTCATTGGGTATATGTTGTATTATGATGGAAAGATAGGATATTATAAATTACCGTCAAACGGCTAATTGTTCATAAATTTTTAAGCATTTCATCGAAAAAAATGGTTTTTGGTAAAATAAATTTACAGAGACTCAATATTTTTAACAAGTCAACGTTAAATAAAAACTGATGACAAATAAAAGTTGTTTTTCATCAAATTTTAAAAAATAATTACAGTGCCTGGTCCCCACCAAACATTGTTTAAATCCTACAAGCTATGAAAAAAGTTTTAGCCACTCTTGGCTCAGTATTTAACGCGTTATGTTGCGGAATTTTTGGTCATTATTATACGGTAACAAAAAAAGTAACATCTCATATAAATGAGTACGAGTGCATACATTGCAAAAAACAAGTAACTACAGACGTAACCGGTAATTTGTCTGAGCTAACCCCAGAGTTAGAAGACATTAACAATACATTACAAAAAGTATACAGAAAAAAACACCAACACGCACCGCAGCACGCGGCTTAGTGTTATTGTTCTTCAGTAAGTGAATTCCAGCCCTGTGCGGTAATCGGAATTTTAGTATTATTCCTAGAAATTAAGTGAACTCCTTCATTCTTATCTGTCATATGCCCTACGACAGTTAAGTTAGGGTTACCTTTTATTTTTGGGAATTCTTTTTGGTCTATAGTAAACAATAACTCATAATCTTCGCCACCGCCTAATGCAACAGTTGTACTGTTTACTTTAAACTCTTCACAAGAGCTAATTACAGTTGGGTCTAACGGTATTTTGTCTTCGTACAAATTACAACCAACATTACTTTGGTCGCATAAATGTAAAATTTCTGAAGATAAACCATCGCTAATATCTATCATAGACGTTGGTTTAACACCTAAGGCATCTAGTAAAGGAACAATATCTTTACGAGCCTCTGGTTTTAATTGTCTTTCTACAATATATGTATACATAGATAGGTCTGGGTTGCTGTTTGGGTTTACTTTAAAAACCTCTTTTTCGCGTTCTAAAACCTGTAACCCCATATATGCAGCACCTAAATCTCCTGTAACAACAAGTAAATCGTTTGGTTTTGCTCCGTTTCTGTATACTAAGTTTTCTTCATTAGCTTGTCCAATTGCGGTAACACTAATAAGCATTCCTTTAGTAGATGAGGTAGTGTCGCCACCAATTAAATCTACATTGTACGTTTTTGCAGCTAATGCAATACCACTGTATAACTCCTCTAATGCCTCTAACGGAAACCTGTTAGATACAGCAATAGAAACTGTAATTTGTGTAGCGGTAGCATTCATTGCATATATGTCTGATAAGTTTACCATAACCGCCTTGTAGCCCAAGTGTTTTAGGGGTACGTAGCTAAGATCAAAATGTACGCCTTCTACCAATAAATCTGTAGAAACTACCATTTTTTTATCTTCAAGGTCTAAAACAGCAGCATCATCACCAATACCTTTTAGGGTAGATTTTTGCTTTATGGCAAAGTCCTTAGTAAGGTGATTAATTAAACCAAACTCGCCTAATTCTTCAAGAGATGTTCTCTTTGGATTTTTATCGTCTAACATGCTGCAAAAATAATAAGGATATTGTACAAAATGTGTTTTTTACACATAAAAGAATCTTAATATACTTTAACTTTTATAGTAAATAGAGAAATCTTATATTATCATTCGTTATAATAATGTTAGGAAGTATGGTAAAACCCTACTTATACACTATATTTGTAAATTGTTTAGAACTAAACCAAATAAAATTTGAGTGGAGGTCTAATTTAAATTAAGATTAGTATGATAAAAGTCTCAGAAACAGCAAAGAAGAGGGTCGTAGATTTAATGACCGAAGGTGGCTTTGATGCTGAAAAAGATTTTGTACGTGTTGGCGTAAAAAGCGGTGGATGCAGTGGTTTATCTTACGAGTTAGATTTTGATAAAACTACCGGAGAAACAGATAAAGTTTTTGAAGATAACGCAGTACGAATTGTAGTAGATAAAAAAAGTTTTTTATATCTAGTAGGAACTACTTTGGAGTATTCTGGAGGATTAAACGGAAAAGGTTTTGTGTTTAATAACCCAAATGCACAAAGAACATGTGGTTGTGGTGAAAGTTTTTCGCTATAACGAAACTGAAAATAGAAAAAATGAAACAATGAGGTAAAGTTGCTTTAGCAAAATTACACCATTGGTAAATTGAAGAAAATGGCATATACAGAAGAAGAGTTAAAGAAAGAGCTAGAAACCAAAGAATACGAATACGGTTTTTATACAGACATAGAATCTGATACTTTTCCTATAGGATTAAGTGAAGAAATTGTGATAGCTATTTCTAAAAAGAAAAATGAGCCACAATGGATGACAGACTGGCGAATTGAAGCGTATCGTGTTTGGGAGAAAATGGAAGAACCAGATTGGGCAAATGTTCATTATGAGAAACCAGATTTTCAGGCTATTAGCTATTACTCTGCTCCTAAAAAGGCAGATCCTAACAAAACGCTAGAGGATGTAGATCCAGAGTTGTTAGAAATGTACAAGAAATTAGGTATTTCTGTAGACGAACAAAAGAAACTGCAAAATGTTGCTGTAGATATTGTTGTAGATTCTGTTTCTGTTGCTACTACTTTTCAAAAAACATTAGCAGAAAAAGGTATTATTTTTATGCCAATTTCTGAAGCTATACAAGAACATCCAGAATTGGTGCGTAAGTATATGGGTACTGTAGTGCCAACTACAGATAATTTTTATGCTGCACTAAACTCAGCTGTTTTTACAGATGGGTCTTTCTGTTACATTCCTAAAGGTGTACGTTGCCCAATGGAGCTATCTACTTATTTTAGAATTAACCAAGCAGGTACAGGTCAGTTTGAGCGTACTTTGGTTGTTGCAGATGAAGGTAGTTATGTAAGTTACTTAGAGGGTTGTACTGCACCATCTAGAGATGAAAACCAATTACACGCAGCCGTTGTAGAGTTAATTGCAATGGATGATGCAGAAATTAAATACTCTACCGTACAAAACTGGTTCCCTGGGAACAAAGAGGGTAAAGGTGGTGTTTATAATTTTGTAACTAAAAGAGCTTTATGTGAGAAAAACGCAAAAGTATCTTGGACACAAGTAGAAACTGGTTCTGCAGTAACATGGAAATATCCTTCTTGTATTTTAAAAGGAGATAATTCTATTGGAGAATTTTATTCTATTGCTGTAACAAACAACTACCAGCAAGCAGATACAGGTACAAAAATGATTCACTTAGGTAAAAACACTAGAAGTACTATTATTTCTAAAGGTATATCTGCAGGTAAATCTCAAAATAGCTACCGTGGTTTAGTACAAGTTAGTAGCCGTGCAGACAATGCACGTAACTTTTCTCAGTGCGATTCTCTTTTAATGGGTAATGAGTGTGGTGCACATACGTTCCCATACATAGAGGCTAAAAACAAATCTGCAATGATAGAGCATGAGGCTACAACAAGTAAAATTGGTGAAGACCAAATTTTTTACTGTAACCAACGTGGTATAGATACAGAAAAAGCAATTGCATTAATTGTAAACGGATTTAGTAAAGAAGTACTAAATAAGTTGCCAATGGAATTTGCTGTAGAAGCTCAAAAATTACTAGAAATTAGTTTAGAAGGCTCTGTAGGATAAACTTGTTTCTCTAATAAAGAAACGCTGGGTGTTTTTAGATTGATAAAAAAATCGCCCTAAAAAAGAAAAGAAAAATAAAGAACATTAAAGTAGCGATAAAATGCTTAAAATTAAAGATTTACACGCCAATGTTGATGGCAAAGAAATACTAAGAGGAATTAATTTAGAGGTTGGTGCTGGTGAGGTACATGCTATTATGGGACCAAACGGTTCTGGTAAAAGTACATTGGCTTCTGTTATAGCTGGTAATGAAACTTACGAGGTTACTGCAGGAGACATCTTTTTAAATGAAGAAAATATTGAAGACCTTTCTCCTGAAGAAAGAGCTCATAATGGTGTTTTCTTATCATTTCAGTATCCTGTAGAAATTCCTGGTGTTTCTGTAACTAACTTTATGAAAACAGCTATTAACGAGTCTCGTAAAGCTAAAGGTCTAGAGGATATGCCTGCCAAAGATATGCTTAAGCTTATTAGAGATAAGTCTGAGTTGTTAGAGATAGACCGTAAGTTCTTATCTCGTTCTTTAAACGAAGGTTTTTCTGGTGGTGAAAAAAAGCGTAACGAGATTTTTCAAATGGCAATGTTAGAGCCTAAACTAGCTATTTTAGATGAAACAGATTCTGGTTTAGATATTGATGCTTTACGTATTGTAGCTAACGGTGTAAACAAACTAAAGAGCAAAGACAACGCTATTGTTGTTATTACACACTACCAACGTTTGTTAGATTATATAGTGCCAGATTATGTACACGTACTTTATAATGGTAAAATTGTAAAATCTGGAACTAAAGAGCTTGCTTTAGAGCTAGAGGAGAAAGGATACGATTGGATTAAGCAAGAAGCGGCAGTTTAAAAAAGTATTAAGTTAATTTTTAGGATAATGTAACGCTTACATTATTTATTACTTACTACTCAATATTAAAGAATATGGATTTAAAAGATAAATTAGTTTCTTCATTTTTAGCGTTCGAGAACAACGTAGACGTGCACAACCCTGTGCATGATGTACGTACAGAGGCTATTAAAAATTTTGAAACTAAAGGTTTTCCTTCAAAAAAAGAGGAAGCTTGGAAATACACTTCATTAAACAGCTTACAAAAAATAGACTTTAGCATCTTTCCTAAAAAAGAAAGTTCTTTAGAATATAAGGATGTTAAAAAGTACTTTATTCACCAAATAGATACTTACAAAATAGTATTTATAGATGGTGTGTTTAGCTCTAACTTATCTGAAACTACCCATGATGGTGTAGATATTTGTTTAATGAGCTCTGCTTTAACTAAGCCAATGTACAAAGCTGTTATAGATGTTTACTTTAACAAAGTAGCTTCTAAAGACGAGTCTTTAACTACATTAAATACTGCGTTTAGTAGAGAAGGTGCATATATTTACATACCTAAAAATAAAGTGCCTAAAAAGCCAATAGAAATTATACACTTTTCTACAGGTAATGATGCCGCTTTAATGTTACAACCACGTAACTTAATTATTGCTGAAGAAAATTCTGAAATGCAAATTATAGAGCGTCACCAGAGTTTAACTAGCAATGCGGTATTAACAAACTGTGTTACTGAAATCTTTGCAGCTAAAAATGCAATTGTAGATTATTACAAAGTTCAGAATGATGTAGATTCTGCTTCTTTGGTAGACAATACATATATAGACCAAAAAGATGGTAGTCACGTAAAAATACATACATTCTCTTTTGGTGGTAAGTTATTGCGTAACAACCTTAATTTTTATCAAAATGGTGAGCGTATAGATTCTACCATGAAGGGAATTACTATTATTGGAGATAAACAACACGTAGATCACCATACACTAGTGCACCACATAGAGCCAAACTGTGAAAGTCACCAAGATTATAAAGGTATATACGCAGATAGCGCTACAGGTGTATTTAACGGTAAAATTATAGTTGATAAAATTGCTCAGAAAACAAATGCTTTTCAGCAAAACAACAACATATTAATAAGTGATAAAGCTACTATTAACACAAAACCACAATTAGAGATTTTTGCAGATGATGTAAAATGTTCTCACGGTTGTACTATTGGTCAGTTAGATGAAGAAGCTTTATTTTACTTACAATCTAGAGGTATACCTAAAAAAGAAGCAAGAGCATTACTAATGTATGCCTTTGCAAACAACGTTTTAGAAAGTGTACGTATACCAGAATTAAAAGTTAGAATTAATAAATTAATAGCTAATAAATTAGGTGTTAATTTAGGATTCGATTTGTAAAAATAAATCTGTTAGCTTAAAAATTATGCAGAAAACAACCCTAGATATTCAAACAATACGTAAAGACTTTCCTATTTTAAGTAGAACTGTAAATGGGCAACCTTTAGTGTATTTAGACAATGCAGCAACATCGCAGACACCAAAACAGGTGTTAGATGTTATTGTAGACTATTACAGTGGTTACAATGCAAATATTCACAGAGGTGTACACACACTTTCTCAAGAAGCTACAGATAAATACGAGCAGGCAAGAGCAACAATTCAGCATCATTTTAATGCTAAATTTGCGCATGAAGTAATTTTTACTGCTGGTACAACACACGGTATTAACCTTGTAGCAAACGGTTTTTCATCACTCTTAAAAAAAGGAGATGAGGTTATTGTTTCTGCATTAGAACACCACTCTAATATTGTGCCTTGGCAAATGTTGTGTGAGCGTACTGGTGCGGTTTTAAAAGTAATACCAATGAACCTAAATGGAGAGTTGGAGCTAGATGCTTATTACGAGTTATTGTCTAACAAAACAAAGCTTGTTTTTTGTAATCACGTTTCTAATGCTTTAGGTACGGTTAATCCAATAAAGGAAATTATAAATGCTGCACACAAAGTGGGTGCAGCAGTTTTAATAGATGGCGCACAGGCTGCACCGCATATAAAAGCAGATGTACAGGAGTTAGATGTAGATTTCTACGTAGTTTCTGCTCATAAAATGTGTGGTCCAACTGGTGCAGGTATGCTATATGGTAAAGAGGAGTGGTTAAATAAATTGCCGCCTTACCAAGGTGGTGGAGAAATGATTGCTGAGGTTACTTTTGATAAAACAACCTATGCAGATTTACCACATAAGTTTGAGGCTGGTACGCCTAACATTTGCGGTGGTATAGCTTTTGGTGCTGCACTAGATTATATGAATACAATTGGTTTTGACGCCATTGCAGGTTACGAGCATGAGCTGCTAGAATATGCAACAGCGCAATTATTAACTGTAGACGGACTTAAAATTTACGGTACAGCAGCTAATAAAACATCGGTTATATCTTTTAACGTAGGTAGTATACACCCTTATGATATTGGTTCTATTTTAGACAAATTAGGTATTGCAGTACGTACAGGTCATCATTGTGCACAACCTATTATGGATTTTTACGGCATTCCTGGTACCGTAAGAGCTAGTTTTAGCTTTTACAATACTACAGCAGAGGTAGATGCCCTAGTTGCAGGTGTAAAAAGAGCTGTAGCAATGCTACAATAAAAATTAATTACTACACGCTAATTTGATAAGCACCTTTGTTATCGTATTTTTGTTTTAAATAAATTCTTCGGTTTTTGTGAAGATTAAAAAGTAACTATGACAATTAAAGAAATACAAGAAGAAATAGTAGACGAGTTTTCTATGTTTGATGATTGGATGCAGCGCTACGAGTACATGATAGATCTTGGAAAGTCGTTACCTTTAATAGATGAGCAGTATAAAACTGATGATAATATTATAAAAGGTTGCCAGAGTAAGGTATGGGTGCACGCAGATTTAGAAGGTGATACTCTTACATTTACAGCAGATAGTGACGCTATTATTACCAAAGGAATTATAGCTATTTTAATTAGAGTTTATAGTGGTCAGCACCCAAAAGATATTTTAGACGCAGACACCAGTTTTATAGATGAAATTGGTTTAAAAGAACATTTGTCTCCTACTAGAGCAAATGGTTTGGTAAGTATGATAAAGCAAATAAAAATGTACGCCATTGCATACCAAACACAATTAAAATAACAATAAGTATAGTTATACAAGTTATGAGTGAAGCATTAGATACACACAATTTAGGAGAGGAAATTGTAAAGGTTTTAAAAACTATTTATGATCCAGAAATTCCTGTAGATATATATGAGTTAGGTTTAATTTACGATGTTTTTGTAAATGAAGATAACGATGTTAAAATATTAATGACATTAACGTCTCCTAACTGTCCTGTTGCAGAATCTTTACCTGTAGAGATTGAAGAAAAAGTGAAGTCTTTAGATCTTGTTAAAGGTGCAGAAGTAGAGATTACTTTTGATCCGCCTTGGACACAAGAATTAATGAGTGAAGAAGCTAAGTTAGAGCTTGGCCTTTTATAATTAGTACTGGTTTTAAGTAGTTTTAAATTATAGTTTATGGCACAATCCAACGAAATAATTAATAGAGTAGCTAGTTCTAAACTGGTTACTTTTGACTTGGAAGACTACTTTCCAAAAGGAGAAAAAGTGCTTTTAGATATAAAAAATTGGCTTTTTGAGGGCTTTATTTTAAAAGAAAAAGACTTCAGGGAGCACATAGCAAATCATAATTGGGAGCAATACAACAACGCTTATGTAGCTGTATATTGCTCTACAGATGCCATAGTTCCAGGTTGGGCATATATGTTGGTTACTGCTCACTTGCAACCGCATGCAAAATACATTGTTCAGGGAAATTTGGAGCAGCTGTACTCTTCTGTTTATCAATCTATTATATCAGAATTAGATTTTTCTGTTTATAAAGATAAACCAGTAATTATAAAAGGGTGTAGCAATAAACCTGTGCCACCAAATGCATACTTATGGGCTACTGCTAAAATGCAATCTTTTGCAAAAAGCATTATGTACGGTGAGGCTTGTTCTTCTGTACCGTTGTACAAGAGAAAATAGAAGTTGGTTTTTATTTTAAAGAACTATGCTTACATTTGCCATTCATTAAACCATAAAATAAACTATAAAATGAAGAAAATTATTTTAACAGCTGCGCTATTATTTGTTGCAACTGTATCTTTTGCGCAAACAGAAGAAGAGTTAAAAGCAGAACAAGCTGTAAAAAAAGATTCTGTAGCGGCTATACAAGCAAGAATTGGAGCTATACAAGCTAAGTTAGATGCTATGCCAGGTTGGAAAATAGGAGCTTTTGGTACTATTGGTGGTACTATCTCTAGTTTTGACAACTGGTATGCGCAAGGAACACCAAACAACAACTCTGGTAACATAGGTTTTACAGTAAATGCTTTTGCTAACCTAAAACAAGATAAATTTTTCTGGAGAAACTCTGCTAACGTAAACCTTGCTTGGGTAAAGTTAGATAATAAAGATAACCCAGCTGATAGTGATAAGTTTGAAGGAACTACAGATGTATTTACATTAACATCTTTGTACGGGCGTAAATTATCAGAGAAATTTGCAATTTCTGGTTTAGCAGAATACAGAACTACAATTTTAAATAACTTTAATAATCCTGGTTATTTAGATTTAGGTGTTGGTGCTACTTGGACTCCAATACAAGATTTAGTAGTAGTTATACACCCATTAAACTACAACTTTGTATTTGCAGATAACGATGCTGTTTTTGAGTCATCTTTAGGTGCTAAAATAGTTGCAGATTATACTAAAAAAATTGGTGCAGTAAACTTTAAGTCTAACTTATCTATGTTTCAAAGCTACAAGAGCTCAGATTTGTCTAACGTAACTTGGACAAACTCTTTTGGGTACACGCTTTGGAAAATGATTGGTGTTGGTTTTGATTTTGGATTAAGAAGTAATAAGCAAGAAGCTTTAAACTACTCTTTAGCTCAAACACCAGCTACAGCGACTTCTTTTGATGATGTAGATAACAAATTACAATCTTTTTGGATGTTAGGTTTAAACTACGCATTTTAATACCTAAAGTAACAATATAAAAAAAGACCGCAATTGCGGTCTTTTTTGTTTTTATACTTAAGCACTCTTTAGGAGTTTATGATGTTCGTCCAAAAAATTTAAGGACCGTAACAAGCTTGCGTAAAAAGCAATACTCCTATCATCTCTTTGTATGCACGACTTTAAAAAATCTTGTAAGTCTAAATAGTAAAAATTAGCTTTAAAAGTAGGTATGTGCATATTTATAGTGTTGGGATTGTAAACAGTATCGTCTATAACCAAATCCATCACTAATCTTTTTCTAAAGTAATCTATAGTAACATCTGTAGCATTATAATGTTTTTTAATAATTGCTATATGTAATGCTCTAGATTGATCGTCTATTCTTTGTGAGCAAGTAGAAGAAATTAAACTATAGATGTTGTTCTCTATCTTCGATTTAATATCTGAATCTTTCATTCTATTTTTTGATTAATTGATACTCCTAAATTACCAAATAATCGTCAAATACCTGTTAATCAACGACTGTAATTAACATTTGGTCTATGGCTTTGTTGTGAAACGTTAAAAAAGTGTTGTGAAAGTTATTTATATTGATGTGTTAAATTCATAAAATTTAACAGAAATAAGGTTGTGGGAAATTACTTTCTTTCCAATTTCGCTCTTGTTTCTAGTAAATACAGGTGGTTTAAGTCTTTTATTGTTAGCTATTTGAGTATAATATTCTTCTTTTGTAGGATAAAAAGGATATACGGCATTAAAGATTTCGTTCCAGTAGTTTTTTTCAATTATTAGACTAATTATTGATGTACAGTCTGTAATATCTATTAGGTTAATAGGATAATTGCCATTGCTTACTTCGTCTTTTTTTACCAAATGATAAATTGGGTGTCTGCCATTACCAATTAAACCTCCAAAACGTATTATGGTAGCTTTTAAGCTGTTATCATTTAAAAACAACTGTTCTATAGCAACTAATTGTTTTGCGGCGCTTGTTGCAGGTTTAGGGGTTGTTTTTTCGGTTATTTCGCCATTTAAATTACCGTATACCGATGTGCTACTTACAAAAATTACTTTTTTAACGTTTGCAATATTGCATTGTTTGTGCACAATTTGCATCTTGTTAAGGTAGTTACTTGCATCGCCAGTTTTCATTCTTGGTGGAATATTAATAACAAGCACCTCTACATCACTTAAAAACAAATCTAATTGTGTTGTAAAATCTTCATCATTTAAATTAACCAAAAAAGGGTGTATAGACTGCTCCTCTAGGAGAGCCAATTTATCTTTAGAGGTTGTGCTACCGTTAATTGTATATCCCTGCTTTTGTAATGTAGTAGCTAAAGGTAAGCCTAACCATCCGCAGCCAAATACTGCTATTTTATTTTTCAAAATTTCACTGTTTTTATAATTAGTATAGCATCGTTTAAAACAAAAGGCATTGGTATTTCATTTTCTGGTCTTGCTGGTATGCTAAAATGTTCATTAGTTAACAAATCATTAGAAGCTTCAAAAAAAGTAAGTTCTAAAGTAGTGTTAGGTTCTAAAATTAGACTAATTTCTGTATAATTATTATTGCTAATATAATGCGTCATAAATTTGCTAGTGCTATCTAATAAAGAATAGTTTGGTAATGCTACACCGTTTACAATTGCTTGCTCTAATGCAACATTGTTTTTGTAAATATCCAAACGGTTTACATTGCGTTGTGGCGTAATGCAAATTTTTAAATGTCTTTTGTTATTTATTAACGTGTCTTGCGTTTTTTCAATTTTTGGTACAGCTACTTTTTTTATGGCAGCATTGGCAACATAATTAAAGCTAGAGTTGTATTTACTGCTAATTGTTGTGTTGGCCAACTCTTTTGGACTTGTTTTGGTATCGTCTACATATTGTGCAGTCCATTTTGTTAAATAACTGTCATAAGTTGCCCATTTAGCAGTGTTGGTGTTTGCATCTAAAACATAAAGTAAACTGCTTGGTTTTGCGTTGTCTTTAGTAAAACCCGAATTAAAATGCGCCATTGCAAAACCACTTAAACTTAGTATAAATAATAGTAACGCCAATCTATTTTTATGTTTGTAAAAGCCAAATATTGGAGTAATAGCAACAAATAAAAGTGTTGTTAAAACTGTGCTGGCAACTAACATGTTTAAACCTAGTCCTACAGGAAACATTTTTACAAAAGGTGTAAATATAGTTATCACGGGTAGGGTTAAAAAGAACAATAGGTATGGATTTGGCTTTTTTTGGTTACTAACAATTGTAAAAGAAACCAATAGCGCAAACACAGGTACAATAGTATAGCTAGCTCCTTTTAAATATACTGCAGCTAAACCAGAAATTACCAGCCAAATAAAAAGTGGTGCAACTACTAAATTGGGTGTTTTAAGTTTTTTAAACTTATGGTAAATATAAAAACAAATAGCAAGTGCTAATAGGGTAAATGCAGCAATGTATGTGTACCCGTTATAGGTAAATCCGTGTAAAATATCTTTGTATTGCGGATACATAACTTTTAAAAGAGTCCAACTAAAATAACCCACTAACCCAGTAATAAGTATGGAAATAAGTAAAGGTGCAAACCCAACTATGATTTCTTTAGCATCTAGTGTTTTGTTTTTTAAACCAAGTACTGTAATAACAATAAACAGGACTACAGCAATGGCAAACATTGGCCATATCCAACTAAAAGGGTAAGACACTGTTTTAAATACAGGAACGGTAAAATAAATTGCATCTTCATTAGTTTTTAAGGCTGATAAGTCTGTATCTGCAAAGTGATGTAACAACGGCATTAAATAGCTTCCTTGGTGTGCCAAAGTCTTTTTATCTAAACGTTCATAATTATCTTTTTCGGTATGATAGTCAAAGTGATCGTCTATAAAAGCAAAATTGAAACCCTGTATATCTGCATCTTCTCTAAAAACAGTTAAATCTGTATCATTAGGAAGCATTTTATAAATACTATAAGCTAAAGAATTTGCCACAGGATATTCTGGGTTAGCAGTAGTGAATTCTTCAATAAGTTTACCATTACCTTGGTTGGTCTCAATAAGCATATAGCTAGGTCCACCACTACCACGTGCCTCAAAGTTTAATGCCAAACCAACGTTTTTTGCCCACGGATGTTTATTTACAAACAGTTCGGCTCCGTTAAGGCCAAGTTCTTCGCCATCAGAAAGTAAAATTATAATATCGTTTGTAGGTGTTTTATTTTCCTCTAGGTATGCACGTATACTTTCTAAAATAGTAGCAACGCCACTGCCTGCATCACTAGCCCCAAGAGATGAATGTGGGTTACTGTCATAATGAGATAGTAATAGCAAAGCCTTATTGCTTGTTTTGCCTTTAATTTTTGCTAAAATATTGCTGGCATAAGATAAGTTACCCCAATCGCCAGCAGTATAGCCTTCTTGTACGGTGGTTTTTAATCCTAATTTTTGTAGTTCTGCTACAATATAATTTTTAACATCTGCGTGTGCTTTAAAACCAATTGCATGTGGTTCTTTGCCAATTTCTGCAACGTGTTTTAATGCTCTGTCTGTAGAAAAATTTGTGAGAGCCGAGTCTTTATCAGCAGAATAGGTTGGCATTATAGCTGTAAAACTAAAGTAAATGGCTAGTAGTAAAAGTATTAAAGTTAAAATTCTTGCTATTCTGCTCATTTTGTTGCGTATTTCTGGTTGTATGCCTTAAAATTATACAAATTTGATGCTTTTAACGCAATTTATTTAGATAATTCATTAAAAATCACTAAGTTTAAAATTAACCTAAAACCAAATATTATGGGAATTAAAAGCTTTCAAGGAGTGCGGAAGACCTTAAAAAAAGAATTTGAGGCGCCAATATTAGTAGAAGATTATATGACTAAAAAGTTAATAACTTTTAGTCCAGACCAATCTATTTTAGAAGTAATGGAGCTGTTTACCAAGCACAATATTTCTGGTGGACCAGTATTAGATAATAACGGATTTTTAGTTGGTATTATCTCTGAGGCAGATTGTATGAAACAAATATCTGAAAGTCGTTATTTTAACCAGCCAATACTAAACAAAAGTGTAGAAAATTTTATGACTAGAGATGTAGAGTTTATTTCTCCGGACATAAGTATTTTTGATGCTGCAGGTATTTTTGTGCGTCATAACAGGCGTAGGCTTCCTGTGCTTAAAAACGATATTTTAGTAGGGCAATTGAGCCGTAAAGATGTGGTAATAGCAGCTTTAAAATTAAATGGACAAAATTATAAATAGCATACCTTATGATTTCTCTTAATTTATGAATGGTTTCTGTCCCCAGAAACCATTTTTTTGTTTCATTTTTTGCTATTGCTTTATTTTTAACATAATATTACAAAATATACCTCTGTTATTTAGCAGATAAATTACTATTCTTCTTTTTTGTTGTCATTTTCTCAAATTTTTAGAAAATATTAACAAGATTTAAAAAATGCCCTTTGTTTAATTGTCTATTTTGGCACGCAAATTTATAGTTAGGTCTAATTTGTGTATTTCTTGAAATTCTTTAAAAAACATATTGCGTTGTTCTTTTGCTTGCTATTTTTGGTAAGTCAGGCAAGCTATGTATTTCATACATATTTAGAGCCACATAATCATACCCACACAAATAATACATTAGAATTTAGTACGGTAGATTTTACACCTTTGGCTGTAGAGACAGCAGAATTTAGTACTGCTATTTATGACTGTCTTTTATGTCATCAATTTAAGTTAACAAAAGTAATTATAGCTTATGAAAATAAGCTAAAAGTAAAAGAGCCTATTGCAACTCACTACTTAAAAATAGAATATGTAGAACCGTATACATTTTTCTATTTATTAAGCAACAGCTCTCTTAGGGCACCTCCTACTGTAAGTTTAGCAGCGTAATTTTTTTAAAAGAATTAATTAAGTGTCTTAGATACAATACATAGCTAGCATAGGTATGTGTTGTATCTAAACACCTAGTATTTATATATGCTATAGTATTCACTAAAGTAACTGCATTGCTATTTTCTTATCCCATTTTTTTGAAAAAACACACAATTAAAAATTATAAAACCAACAATATTCAAAATGATTAAAACAACTAATTTAACTAAGAAATACGGTGATTTTACCGCTTTAGATAATTTAAATATAGAAATAAAAGAAGGCGAAATTTTATGTCTGCTTGGTGCTAACGGAGCAGGAAAATCTACCACTATTAATTTACTACTTAACTTTATAACACCAACGTCTGGTAACGCTTTTATTAATGGTTTAGATGTGGTGAAAAATCCCAAAAAAACTAAGCCGTTTTTAACATACATACCAGAAAATCTAATGCTTTATCCTACACTAACGGCTATAGAGAATTTAGATTATTTTCTTGGTATAGGTGGTAAAAGTTTTTCAAAAGCAGAGCTAAAAAACTTTTTAGATGAGGCAGGTTTACAACAAGAAGCTTTTAATAAGCGTGTGCAGTTTTTTTCTAAGGGAATGAGGCAAAAAGTAGGTATTGCGCTAGCAATTGCAAAAGGCGCTAAAGTATTGTTGTTAGATGAACCAACCTCTGGTTTGGATCCTAAATCTAGTAATGAGTTTGGTGAATTGCTAAAAAGTATGAAAAATGCCAAAGTAGCTATACTTATGGCTACACACGATATTTTTAGAGCCAAGGAAATAGGTACGCATATTGGTATTATGAAACAAGGCGTTTTAAAGCATCATTTTTCTAATGATGAAATTACACTACAAGATCTAGAAAAAGTGTATTTAGAAACAATGACTTTAACTAACTAAGCTATATGATACGGTATATAATTAAAAAAGAACTAAAAGAAATTTTTAGAGACGGACGTTTTAAAATTTCTGCAGCAATAGTATTTTTATTGGCATTAGTGGCGTTTTTTGTCACTTTTAAACAGTATAAAAATACAGCAGCACAGTATAACGAAGCTAAAGTAAACGAGCGTAAAGTTTGGGAGTCACAAGGAGCTAAAAATCCGCATTCTGCCGCACATTATGGCAATTATGTTTTTAAACCAAAATCTCCTTTATCTTTAATAGACCAAGGTGTAGATAAATATACAGGTGTTTCTGTGTTTTTAGAAGCACATAATAGAAACGAAGCTGCTTTTAGTGATGCTGCAGACCAAACAGCATTGTCTCGGTTTGGAGCATTAACACCAGATTTTATTCTGCTATACATTATACCATTAATAATTATTTTAATTGGTTATAATATTTTTTCAAAAGAGGTTGAAGGAAATACTTTCTTTATTCTAAAAAGTCAAGGTGTGGTAGGCTGGAAATTGTTTGTTGGTAAATGGCTTGCAGCTCTAATACCTACTATGGTCATTGCAACCGTTTTATTTGCTGTAGCTGCTATTGCATTAACTAGCTTAAACGATTTTGGTTTGTTTGAGTGGAAAGAGATTTTTGCACTGTATTTTGTGTATTTACTTTACTATTTAATTTTTACTAATGTGGTATTATTTATATCATCAAAAGTAAAAAAATCTGGTATTGCGCTTGTAATTAACTTGGTATTTTGGGTTTTAGCTTGTTTTGTAGCGCCTAAAGTAGCTAGTAATTTGGCAGATGCTAAGTATCCGTACCCTTCTCACCAAGAGTTTAATGAGCAAATTGCAAATGAAAGCAAGCAGGGTTTAGACGGACATAATCCTTGGAATGAAGAATCGCAAAAGTTACGCATACAAATACTAAAAGAGTATAAAGTAGATAGTGTGCATAAATTGCCTTTTAATTTTAATGCATTTTTAATGCAAAAAGGAGAAGAATACCAATCGCAGGTGTATGCTAAACATTATGGTCTTTTAAAAGAAAAAGCTAAAAAGCAAGGTGGCGTGTACAAATCTTTATCTTCTATATCACCTTTTTTACCAACTCGTTTTTTATCTATGGCAATTGCTAATACAGATTATGAGTCTCACTGGGCTTTTACAGAAGCAGCAGAAGAGTATAGAGTAGGTGTACAACGATTTTTAAATGGTACTACAGAAAAAAATGCGAAATATAACGAGCGTTATGTTGCGCCAGCAGACACTTGGAGTAAGTTGGAAGAGTTTAGTTATGAGAGTCCAACTTTTACAGAAGTCTACAAGCAAAATACAGGTGTTTTTTCTGTGCTTGTAATTTGGTTTGTGCTTACAGCTGCACTATTATTTTTCACTAATAAAAAGTATTAAAATGTTTAGATATAATTTTAAATATGAACTAAAGTCATTGCTACGTAGTAGGTGGCTTTTACTATTATCATTACTACTTTTAATTGTAGTTTTATTTGCAGGCTATAATGGTAAAGAGAAAGTAAATGAACGCGTAAAACAGTTAGATAAAGTTGTTTTAGAGGCAAATACTAATGATGCTACAATGGCAAAAGTGCTAGACTCTATAGAAAAAGGATTGCAGGTAAGTGTTAACCCAAGGAGAATGCCTAATGCTCCAATGAATGTTGCTTATAATTACCCTAGGGTAGCAGCAATACCGGCAGCACCTTTAACATTTATATCTACAGGACAAAGTGATCTTTTTACGCATTTTATAAAGCCAAGTGCGTATGGAGATAGTTTTAGTTTAGATTACTCTGAACTTGCAAATCCTATACAGTTGCTTTTTGGATCTTTTGATTTGTCTTTTGTAATTATTTACATTTTGCCCTTAATTATTATAGCGTTTAGTTACAATATTTTGTCTGAAGAAAAAGAGTATGGATCTTTAAAATTATTGGCGTCACAACCAATATCTATTTACCAATGGATATTGCAAAAAACAGCACTAAGGTTCTTTTGGTTAACCTTAATAACTATGGCTGTTATTGCAATTACACTGTTAATTTTTGGGTATAATTTTAGTGCTAATTTTTTAGCGTTTTTACAGCTAGTGTCCTTAGTCTGTGCTTACATACTTTTTTGGTTTACCATTGTGCTGCTTGTTAATTTAGTAATAAATAACTCGGCTAAAAATGCAGTTAGTTTATTGGCAATATGGGTGTTTGTAATTTTAATTGTTCCGGCAGTAGTTGGGCAGTTGGCAAACTCGTTTTACCCAATACCATCTAGAACTAAAATGATTACAGAAGTGAGGGAGTTAAAAGAAGAGTTATCTAGTAAACAAGATAAAATACTAGATAACTTTTTAAGAGACCATCCTGAGTATGCATCAAAAGACGGGAATAACAATTATTCTTTTTGGCATAAATATATTGCATCTCAAGAGCTCGTAGAAGAGGAATTAAAGCCTTTAATAAGCTCTTATGAAGATCAGCTAACAAAACAGCAAGACTGGGTTAGATTGTGGCAGTATAGTTCGCCAGCAATACTTATGCAGCAAAGTTTTAATAATTTAGCGCATACCTCTACAAGTCACTATCAAAGTTACAGAAATCAGGTTTTTAAATTTTCTAAGGAGTGGCGTAACTTTTTTAAACCTATGTTGTACGGAAATAAGAATTTTACAACTAAAGATTATAAAGAGCTTCCTAGTTTTAAATACAAGGCTCCTAAAAATAATTTAGTTTTATTTAAGGTAATAGTATTGCTTGTTTTTTCTGTGATATTTATTTTAATTGGTAGGCAAGTATATATCAATAAAATAAAAAAAGGAACAGTAATTTCATAACAAGTTACAATATTGCTTTTATAAAAATAGGTGTGTATTTTAATACATACCTATTTTTTTGTTTAAAAAGGAGTAGAGCTACTCGCGTTTCACAATCATATAATAATCATTATCTAAGGGTAAATACCCAAGGTCATACACAAAAAAGTAAGTAGTTCCTTTTTTGGTGGTGTAATTGCTAGTTATAAACTCAAAGTCAAAACCTTTATCTATTAGCTTGGTACGTGTAGTTTTAGTTTTGCCTTCGGTTAAAGTAAAACTATCTAAAATTCGGTAGTTTTTACGCAGCCTATTGTTTATGTTTCTAATTAGGTTTTTACTGTCTTTGTTAATTTTGTTATTGTAGGCATTACGGCAATAGTCTTCACAGAATTTTTTATCTGCTCTGCCAACAAGTTTTTTTCCGCATTCTAGGCAAGTAGTCTCCAAATTTAAAAGTAACTTTTTAATGTTTTTATGCTTAACAAGTTACAAATAAAACTGTTATATTAAATTTAGCTAATGCTAATTTTATATTTTGTGAGTAAGCCAAACAAACCGTCTTTAGAAAACTTAGCGCCTTTAATTGCATTATCTTCTGGGTCTATACTAAAGTTATAGGCGGTGGTAAAGTCGGTTTTAAGTAATATAGTGTTGCTAAAAGTAGTGTTTTTTAAGTTGCAATTATCAAAAACGGACTCTGTTAATGTTGCTTTAGAAAAATCTGCCTGTTCTAAATTACAGTTTTTAAAAAGCATTTTTTTTATAATTAGCTGATAAAAAGATGCTAGTTGTAAATTACAATCATTAAAAGTAAAAGACAATAAAAATGGGTTACAGCTAGTAAACTGTACACCTAGTAATTTGCAATTGTTAAATGTAACGGTGTTAAAAGAAGTGTTTTTAGTTTTTGCGTTGGTAAAGTTACACTCTGTAAATGTACATTCTATAAAATTAACATCAGACAGGTAGGCTTCCGTAAAATTACAGTTTACAAAAGTACAGTTATCATACTCTGCAAGAGCCAGCCTGTTTGTTTTGTAGTCTTCCTTAGTAAAGGTTTTGTCAATAACAAGTGCATTCATAGGTTTTGGTTGTTATTATGTATAGTTTCAACTTTGTTTTTAAAGAGCTCTTTGTCTTTATCAGATATTCTATTTAAAGACGAGTTTATTCCTCCTTTAAGCATATTGTATTTATCTAAAGTAAAATTTAACTTTATAATGGTTATAAAAAGTACTTTTTTAGTTTCTACACTTTTTATATCAGAGATAGGAATTGTCTTTTTATTAAGAATGGTTGTTGTTTTTCTTATCCAGATAGTGTAGTCAGTAAAGTATACATTGTTATTGTTAATTGTACATATTATTTTATTTTGTTTAAACTGATTGTAAATCATTAGCACTAAATAAATTGAAATTATTACAGGAGAAAGTAATATTACAGACATAAATACCAAGAAAAATATAGATTTTGCATCAGTTATAGTTTTGTCGTCAAAAAAACTAAAAAATATAGTTACTGACAGTGTAGATAGCCCTATAAAAATAAGAAGAAGAACAGTTAACACAAGCAATAGTGTAGCTTTTTCTTTTTTAGATTGATAAAAAACAGATGCGTTTTCTGACTTCATATATTGTTACTCACTTTTTAAAACTATTGCCATTGTAAGTGTACTAAAACGAAGAATTTTTAGGAATACTTTTGCTCTTGTTGCTTTAGTCTTTTTTATATTTTTTATGCTCTATTTTCTTTTTTTCTAAAATTGCATAAAATTTTCGGGGAGATATTTTTAGGTCTTTTGTAATTTCACTTACTTTTTTCTTTCGTTTTTTATACAGTTTTAAATTATCGTTTACTTTTTTATTAAAGTAATATTTTTCTAATTTTTCAACTATTTGTAATTCAGTTAAATTAGAGTCCTTTGCGTAGTTATCAATTTCTAATTTAATTTTGTTAAGTTTTTCACTCATATTTATGTGTGTTAACGTTGTTGCCATTAGTTATTTTCTCAAATATGTTGATTCATTTGTTTTGTTTACGAATATAATTCCATCATAAGCATTCAGTAATTTTTCTTTTTCAACCATTTTTGGACTATAAGTAGAACCAATTCCTCTATACTTTATTTTTGTATTCAAAAATTCATTCATTAATTTATTTTTGGAAATAGAATTAAAATCAAAAAAAAATATTCTTAAATTACTTTTGCTAAATAATTCACTACTTGTATTTTTCAGTGGTTTTTTAATAGTGTATTTTTCTATTTTATTTTTTTTAGGATTTATAGCATAAAAATTGCCCGTTGCAAAATCAAAACCAATACTGTAATATTTTTCTCCATATTTTTCTTTTAAAAAATGACCCATTGAAAAATCGTTTGTATAAGTTATTTTATTCTTTTTTACGTGGAAATTATGTGTCCAAACAAAAACTTTGCTATTATTTTCAGATGTATTTATTATTTGGCTAACGTTTTCAGACATTCCTTTATCTCTGTTTTCCTGATTAAAATCTAAACGAAAATTTATATATTGAATTAAAGAGTTTTGTATTCCTAAATATAATTTTTTACTCTGAATATTAGTTTTTATGATGTATTGTTTTAATTCAAACATTATTTCTAAATGTTTTTTTAATTCTTCCTTTTTTAAATTTTCAGATTTTTTTCTCGATTGGTAATGAACTAAAGTATTTAAATAACCCTCATTGTTTTTGATATTATTTTTTTTGACTAAATCTAACATTAGTTTCGCTGAATTAGTTGCATCCATAATATCTACTCCATAAAAATTAAGTTGTTCGGATTTCTTTTTACCAATATTATATTTTTTCATCCATTCAATTAGCGATAAAACCTCTTCGTTATTCCAAATCCAATAGCCCATTTTACGTATTAATTTTCTTGGGTCAGCATCTTTTCCTTTTATGAAATTATCTATCTCAATGCAATTTCCAAAACTTGCTTCAATTGCGAAATTTTTCACCCCTTGGTTTTTTACTAAATATTTAAAGAACTTAATTTTTAAGTCAAAAAATTCTTTAGTTCCGTGAGTTGCCTCACCAAATCCAAATATTCTCACATTCTCAAAAATACTATCCAATTTATCACTTTTATTAAATTCGATTTTAGGGTTTGTTTCCTGAATTTCAAAAGCATTTTCGTCTAATATTTCGACAATAGAATTTTCTTGTCCAAAAACCGTAGAGTTTGAAAAAGTAATAAATATAATCGTTAGAATAATGTTCTTCATAATTAATGGCAACGTATTTATATAGTTTAAGCAATAAAGTTAACAAATAAATAATATGCAAAAAATCCGCAAGTCCCTACGCTTCGGGATTCTAAAGGAGGGGAGCACTAGTAATTAATTACATACGGTATTAGCAAACGTTATTCGCTAAATGTTCCATCTCCATTCCATTTTAAAATTTTTGTAGGTGTATCAAAGAATGGTCCAGAATCACTTTCTGATTTTTGATTTTCATATTTGATTTCTATATTTTTTCCTTTTCTGGGTAATGAAAAAGTAAGTGAAGGATGGAGAGATTCGTATTCTAAAATTTGTTTACGAGTCATTTTAGAATAAAAATCAGTAATTATTAACCTTTTTGTTACCTCTAAATTTGTATAATACTCTTTGAATATAGGTTTGTCTGAAATTTTTAGGTCATTATCATAGATAAAAAATTTAAAATCACTTTGACCATAACTATATGTTCTTGTATTTCCACCATAAGTAGAGATAGCAATCAGTTTTTTATTTTCAAAATTCCAGTAACACATTTCAAATCTAATTTCTGTATTAATATTGGAATCGAAAGAAGTCTTTATTGATAAATAACCATTTTTTTTATCAATAAAGATATTTTGATTCATCTCACCATCCGATATTTTTTTATTTTTCACTAAAGATTTTCGTTCTTGTTTACCTATAATTATATATTCTTCAGGTAACATATAAAATAGGTCTACTATATTTTGGCTATACGAACAAAAACTACATAATAGAAATAATGTAAGTATGTTTAATCTTCTTTTTTTCATTTTTTTAATATTTGCTAACCATATTCGTATATGGTTAGTAGAGAGGTTAAGTGCCTAATGTAGGACATGAATACAATGGAATATTTTAAAAAGAATTAGAGCTTTCCTTAGATACGTTTTCATGAAGTTCTTTTAGTAATTCATAAACTAGTGTTTGATTTTTTTCTTTATACCTTCTTATCCAAAATGAATAAACAAAAAACACTCTGTTGCTTAATTTACTGCCTTGGTCTTTTTTAGGAGAGTAATTTTCATCAGACAAAATACCTTTAACCTCTTCGCTAGCAAAATCATTAATTGTATTCTCAATTTCTTCATATACATCCCAATAGTTATCTGCGTCTGGGTCTTGAGAATACATTTTATTGGTTAAGTCGTTTTCGTACCTAATAGATTCATTATTTTCTATTTCAGTATAAGCAGTTAATAAGGCTTTTACTATTGACGACGCACCTGAGTCTTTGTATAAATTGTTGTTTTTAAATAATAAATAAAGTACTTGTTTTTCCTTAGGTGTTATAAGTTTCTCTAAGTTCTCTGGACTCCTATCTATACTGCTCCAGATATGATTTACAACAGAAAACTCATCTAGGGTGGGGTTTACTTTTCCAAGAATTTTTCTATTTACCAACGCTTGACTGCTCCATATACTTGTCATAATATTTATATTATCAAGATCATGAGATTTAAAAGCAAATTTTATAAAGTTTTTGGTATTTATAATTGGAGTAGATTCATCAGTAAAACTAATTAGAGTTTCTGCATTAATTTGGTTTTCTAAAGTTAAAATTTCAGCGCTACTATTTTCAATTTTATGGTTCGATTTGTCTAAATCCTCAGATATAACATTAATAATAGAGTCTTTAGCTGTTAATTGTCTTTGTAAATTATTAATTTGAAGTTGTTGTTCTTCAGTTTTATTATTGCAAGAGTATAAAGCAAATAAAAGAACTATTAAATATAGTTTTGATATGTGTTTTCTAAAATTCATATTTTTAGCTTTTAAATTGTTCTAACTTTTATTATTTACTGTGTTTTAATTAGGATTGTCGTCTGTTAAATAACCATTAAAAACGTAACCTTCAGTAGCATATGTACTGTTTGTATTTAATTTTATACACACCCAGTTTCCAGTAATGTATTCATTTATATCCTCATTATAAATTGTTAATTCTTTATTTGTTCTTCGGATAACGTTAACAGCTTCTCCGTAACTTAATGTATGAATTACTTTTCCTTTTTTTCCAGGTTGATCTCTACAATAAAGACCTTTTTTTGCAGATACGTATTTCCAATGGTTTGTTCTTGTAAAGTTGAACTTGATATCGTTGGTAGATATATAATCAAGATTTAATGAATTTTTAAGATAAATAACTATTCCTCTACTGCTAATAGTATCTGATAGTTTACCGTAAGCATCAGAAGAATATTTTTCAATTATAATACCATCACCTCTATTAGAATAAAAGGTTTTGCTTTGGGAAGGTATTATGTATTTACTTGTAGAAGTTAAAGAATCTGTAGCTATTAGTTCTTTCCCGTTATTTCTTAAGAATAAAATTTTTGACTTATAAAATGAATTGTCTGAGTTATTTTTAAACCCCCAAAACACTAGCGCATCTAAAAAATTATCATGACCAAAATCAAATGTAACTATATGCTTACTCATAATAGATACTCCTTTTGAAGATATTATGTCTAAATCTACTGTGTTTTTTGTTGCTGTTTTGGCCGCACTAATTATAGAAGCTTCATCGTTTGCTAATATTTTTTTTTCATTACTAATTTGGTTCTTTTGTGGGGTAATGACTTTTTTACAAGAAAAAGAAGCAAATAATAACACTAGGCTTAATATGTGAGTACTCTTAATCATAACTGTAATCTTTTCAAATTTATAACAGTCTAAATATTAAGATTATTTTATACTAAAGTAACCACCAATATATATTCGTGGTTTTTCAATTTATATTCGGTATTAAAAAATTAACTGATAGGAGAATAAGGGAGTAAGGCCAGAGCTAGGGATTACGTTTAGCATTGTTAGTGGCAAATCTTTTTTTAATTATTTATTAATTTAATATTTGCAATTTCTTTGTTGTCAATTATTTTTGTTCTGGTACAAGTATTTGTATAAATAATATTTTTGTATTTTCTTTTACTTTCTCTTAATTCTTTAGTTTCCCAACTATCTTTAAATGCATAGATAAGATATTCTTCCCCTTTTTTAAAATAAAAACTGCAATCTCCACCACTAGTTCCAGTATAAATAACTTGATTTTTTTTTCTTCTTTTACCTTTGAAGACTTCTATAGTTTCTAGAGTAATTTTTGACCACACACTTCCTTTAAAAACATCTAATTTATCAAGAGTTTTAGAGGTTTTTATTGTAGATTTTCTTTTATCTACTTTAACAATTTGTAAAAATTCATTAGAAATGACTTTTCCTGTTAAAACATAGTCTACATTTTTAAATTCTTTTTCAACGGATTTTATATAACTGCATTCACATGCAAACACATTTACAGTTGTAAGAATAAAAAGAGTAAGTAAAAATCTATGTATATTCATAATTATGTCTTTATTTTTTGTTCTACATTTTTCTGGATTTTGCTTGTGGGTAACGGTTTCGGCTATGAGTAGTTGCGTGTTTCAAGCAACTAATTACCGACCAAGAAAGTCCGCGAGTCCCGACGCTTCGGGATTCGTAAGTAGGCGAGAACTAAGCCTTTGCTATTGCAAATTCAGGACTAATATATGATGATTTTTATAGAAGTACTTTAGTTAAAAATTAATGAGTTTTTACTTGTTTTTTACCTCAGTACTTTGTTGTAAGTAGTTATTTTCTTTTATTCAATTCAGATGTCATTATTTCATATAATTCCTCAAATTTAATTTTCAACCCATTTGTTGATATTTGAATCGGTGAACCAAACTTTTTAAAATTAGTTTCAACGTTTTTTCTTGTTAGAATATTTTTTTGTCTGTTGATAAAATCGTTCGGGTTATTAACAATTACTCGTATGAAATTTTGATTTACGACTTTACTTTTTTCAATACTTTCAATATTCTCCCATTTTATAAGTCCAGAGTTTATGGAGGTTGAGTTGTCATATATTCCTTCATCATTAATTTTTATTCCGTATTTATTTTCAAAGAGTTTTTTTGCAATCAATATTCCCATTCCTCCAAAGAAGATTATAGAAAGAAATCCAATTGATTTTCGAAAAATATTATTATTTAGTATCTCAATATTAACAATTGGCGCATAATATGCAACCCATATTCCTAACAATACGAAAATTAGAGATAGTCCAATTAATCCAATTATTTTAATCTTATTTATTTCTATTATTTTTTCTTCCATTTTCATTTTTGGGTTTAATTACTTACAACGGTTTTGTGTATGGTTAAGCAACTAATTTAGTGAATAGAACACTAATTTAAAATCTACGATTCCCGACGCTTCGGAATTCGTAAGTAGGCTAGAACCAAACAATTATTTATAGCCATTGTTATGTGCAATTATGCATTAAGGTAAAAATTCAGTTATTTTTTCTTTTTTAAGTGTTGCTTCCGAGAAATCCAATTTCTTAGATACTCCCCAATGGTATATCTAAAAATAATCTAAACTTCCAATTCATCCTTTAAAATTTTTAATCTGCTAAATGAGCTACTCCAACACACAATTCACTTCCTTATTCAGGTTTACCATTCTTTAAAGGCATTTTCACTCTTTTCTTAATTAAAATTCCACCAGCTCCAATAATTAATAAACCAACATATATAAATTTATCATCCATTTGACTGGTAACAAAAACTCCAGCAACAAATACCATAATTAAAATAAATACCATTTCAAACCAATCTAATCTAAATCCAATTTTGTATTTCATAAGTAATATTTCTTTATTTTGTGTTCGTTCCGCCAATGAATGCCAACGGTTTTGTGTATGGTTAGTTGTGTGGTTAAGCAACTAATTTAGAGAATAGAACACTAATTTACAATCTACGAGTCCCGACGCTTCGGGATTCGTAAGTAGGCTATAACTAGCCATTAATTATACACGTTGTTGCCACACGTTTTTATTTTTCAATTTGCTTTATAAAATCAGTTATTTTCAATTCGTTTTTTTCTCCTGCTATTGTATGTGAGTTTCCAACATATTTCATTCCCAAGTATTTTGCAGTTTCCGAAAATGGAAGCCAAAAATTCTCTCCAAGATTTTCTCCGACTGAGCAACTCATTACAGCCATTTTTTTTCCACGCAATTTTCGTCCAAGTTCTTTCTCAATGGTTAGCAAGTCAGTAAATCGGTCGAAAAACACTTTCATTATTCCACTCATTGAGTACCAATAAATTGGTGTTACAAAAATCAGCGTTTCGTATTTTTCTATAATTTCTTTCATTAAATTCAGATAGTCATCGTTTCGATTTTCGTGCTTGTAGTCAAAATAGCTAAATTCATAATCATTTAAATTTACTAAATCCCATTTCGATTTTTCAATCAATTTCTTTGTTAGATTGGCAGTATCTCCATCGTTTCTCGAACTTCCAACTATTACTACTTTTTTCATTCAGTGTTTCGATTTTCCTCAAATGTGTGGTAACGGTCTAGTGTATGATTTCATTGCGTGGTTTAAGCAACTAATTTAGTAAATGTTTACCGACCAAGAAAGTCCGCTAGTCCCGACGCTTAGGGATTCGTAAGTAGGCGAGCACTAAGCTTTTGCTATCGCAAAATCAGGACTAATATATGATGATTTTTATAGAAGTACTTTAGTTAAAAATTAATGAGTTTTTACTTGTTTTTTACCACGGTACTTTGTTATTAGCCGTTTTTATTCCGTTCTAATGTTAAAATCTGTATTCCAATTTCAATAACACAAATCTTGGTAAAAGTCTATATTCGGTCGTTGACGTTTCTATATCGCTTATTGAAAAATTCCTAAATCTTTCCGTATTGAATAAGTTTTTGGCAGTAAGACCAACAGTCAATTTGTTTTCAATGAGTTTATATCTTGCATCAAAGTCCAAAAAATGATAAGTATTATCGGTTTGTAAATTTCCAAAATAGTAATGTTCGGATTGTAGCTGAAAATCAAGGCTTTTGTTGAAAATAAACGATAAATCTAAAAAACTAACGTTATCAGTAAAAGAATTATTTATGGTAGTCTCTATTTCTGTTGTCGTCCATTTAGTGCCAATATGATAATTGAAAATGCCTTTAAAACCAGAACGCAATTCTAAACCATAATTGTAATTATTAGACGTTACCAATCTTAAATTAGAATTGTTTACAATATTTTTAAACTCGCTTTTTGTGTAGCCTAAATCTACTTTTAAGTTTGATGAAATAAATTTAAAGTAATAATCTAATTTTGAATTTATACTTATAAACTCACGGTCTTTAATCAATATTTTTTCTGCTTGGGTAAAGTTTTGTTGTATGCTTGTATTTGTTGAAAAGAAGTCGTGATTTTTACTGTATATAATAAAAGTATTTGCAAAAAAGCGGTCGCTCCAATTCCCTAATTGATAGTTAAAAACAACATTTGAAGCATCTAGTTGATTAAAACTGCCTGTACCTTTTGAAAAGGAACGAAAACCAGTTAATACAAAATCACTAAATACATCTAAAACCTTTGCATTTGTAGTATTGTATGAGTATGAAGACGTAATTTTATTTTTATCATTAATCTTCCAATCAAAACCTAAACTTGGATTAATAAAAAAGGGATTTTGCGTACTGCTTAGGTTATTGTTTTCTAAACGGTTCAAAAGTTGATGAACATCTAGTTTACTTACAATTCCAAAATCTTTAATTTTTAATCTGTACTTGCCTTTAAGGTACAAGTCGTTGACTTGATAATTTGTTTCGTTTTGATAACCGTTTGGCTGTTCTAAAACGGTATTGTTCTCTAAAAGTGAAAATGTAGATTGTAATTTATCTTTTCTAAACTCGTTACCTAACTGTAATTCTAATAAGTGTCCATTATCTTTACGGTCTAATAAATGTGCATTTACTCCTGCAAATTGCATTTGATTAGTGCTTTGTTGACTTACATTGTTTGCGGTAGTATTTGAAGGAAATAAATCTTCATAAAAAAATTGATTTACAGCATAGTTTTGTGGTGTTTTTTCATCGATAAAACGACCTGTTAGCAAAAATACTTTTTTGTCTTTAAATTTATTGGTGTAGTTTATTTTTTGGTCAAAAAGTGTGTTCTGATGCTGTAAGTTTTCTAAGGTAGAATTACCGTTAAATACTAAATTAGAAGCGTCGTTAAAATCGCCAGTGTTATATTTTGTTGTGGCTTCTAACATTTTAGTTTTAGAGATATTGTACGTAACATCTAATTTACCGAAAGCTATGCGTTTATTGTTTTGTAATTGATAATCTTCTTTATTTGTAAAATTTGTACTGTTCACAGATACAATGTCAGTAGAATTTCTAAAAAAGTTAGTTTCATCCCAATTAAAAAAACCTAGCGTTTTAATTTTTAATTTTTCAATTGGATTAAAAATAGCGTTTAGCGACACTAACTCGGCATTATTAAAGTTGGTTCTACTTTTTTTAAAATTGAGGTTATTAGGAGATAGGTTTAATAATGAATTTACACTTTGATTGTCTCCGATACTTGCTGGCTCGTTCATACGAAATGGATGAATTAAGTTTTCAATATCTCCTGTGGCATTATATCCAATTGAATTAAGATTGGTTAAAAAGTAATATTTATTTTTCTTGCCAAAATTCATCAAATTACCTTTAAGTTGATAATAACTATTGCTCCCAATACTTGTTTCTATATTCCCAAACCAAATGCGTTTCGATTTTTCATCGAGTTTTAGGTTTAGTGCTACTTTATCGCTTGCCTCAACTCCTTTTAATAAACGGTTATTGGAATAGTTTTTAAGTACTTCAACCTCTTCAATAGGATATGCTGGCATATTCTTGGAAAGAATTTTGTATCCTCTTTCAAAAAGGTCATCGCCATCTACCATTATTTTTTCGATTTCTTGATTACCTACTTTTATTGTTCCTTCGCTATCTACATTAAGCCCTGGTATTTTTTTAAGTAAATCTTCAACGACTTGCTCTGTACCATTTACAAAGAACTTCGTTTTAAAATTGATAGTATCTTTTTTTAAGGATATTGGTTTTTCTGCTTGGATTATTACCTCATTTAAAATCATAGGCTTATTTTTCAAAAAGACATTTAAATTTAATTTTTTCTCTTTTGAATATGTTATAGGTATGTTTTTAGTTTCATAACCAATAAACGAGAATACTAAATTGAAGTTGCCTGATTTATTTATTTTGAGTCTGTAGTTTCCAATGCTATCAGTATATGTATAAGCAACAATAAATTCAGATAAACTATCTTTTAAAATTACACTTGAATATTTTAGTGGTTCTCCTTTACTATTTTTGACTATACCATAAATGCTACTGGATTGTGAATAGATAAAATTTGTTGGTAAATAACCAACAATAACTATAATAAAAAACTTATAAAATTTAATCAAAGCTAGTCAATTACTTTTTCTAAACTGTAATTTTCATTACTACTATTTATTGTTACTTTAGCTCCTCGAGGTAATTTACTCTGTAACTTCTTAACAAATTCTTGAACTTCATTTTTTTTGTATTCTTTATATTTATCAAAAGTGATTTCTTCGCCGTTTGATGGTTTAACAATCTCTATATTATTATTTTTAGATATTGTAAATTTATCTAGACTCATAAATATATTTTTATCTTTTGATTGTACTGACATAATTAGGCCTGGTAAACCATAAAATTTCCAAGGACCAAATGGGGTATTTATCTTTGGATAATACCACACGTTAAAAGTTCTTCCCCTGAAAGATAATTCAGCAAGATAACACTGATAAGTTCCTATAGTTTTGGTTTTGTTTTTCAGTACCCATTTTAAATTAGTTAATTTTTCAGAGACTAAAACAGCTTTATCTTCTCCATCATATACAAAATCTCTAAATATTAACTCTTGTTGATTTAAGTCAACGAAGAATTTTTTTCCCTCATCGTCATAGTACTCTTTATTAAAATTTACACTTTCATCTTCTTCATTGATAGAAACACTATCTTTCTTTTTTTTGTTAAATATTGAAATGGCTTTAGTGTTATCTGTAAATAATTTTATATCATATTTTTGATTTGTACCGTAATTGCTATAAGTATAATGTGCTTGAATATTTTGATTTTCTTGCCCATAAGAAAAGTTTAATGCAGTTAAGAGTATTATTTTTAATATAAGAATATGTCTTTTTATCATAATTTAAGTTATTTAAAAAGCGGAATATTTATTTATTCCGCTTTTTGTCAAATAAGAGATTATTTGTCCGCCATTTCAGCTATTTTCTTTTTTGCTAGTAATTTAACGGCTTGACATTTCAACCAAGAAACATCTGAAATAGTAACTTCTAGTTCTACTTCAACACCATTAAAAGTTCCTTTAACTTTAACAGCACAATCTATAAGTTCTTTGTCAGAAAATGAATATTTATCTGTTGTTAGGTTATCAAATTTTATTTTGGGTAAAGATTCCTCTTTTTTCATATTATATGCACTATTACCTGCAAAAGAGAACCCAAAAGTCATTAAAAATAAATATAGAATACTTTTTTTCATAATACTTTCATTTATTATTTGTCCATTATGTCTTTAATAACACTTTTAAGGATTTTAACTGTACCCTCAATACAATCATCGGCTGTGAATTCAACTGAAACTTCCACAGGTTTACCATTGACAGTTCCTTCTATTTTAACTTTACATTGTTTAAAAGGAATAAAATTCTGAACATCAATATCAATGTTGTTATAGTAATTCGATTCGATTTTGATTAAAGATTCGTCTTTATCCAATACATAAGAGTTTTCGTTTGCAAAAGCAAACGTTCCTACTAGCATAAAAGCTAGAGCAAAAAATACATTTTTCATCTTTTTAGTTTTTGATGATTAAAAATCTAAACTCTGTAAGTTTAAGGTCATTATTGTTTAGTTCGTGGCCTTTCCACTTTAGACCTGTTGGCTTTTATTCTTCACTTTCAGAGAGTCAATTTACGTTTTTCATTCAAACTCCGTAAGTCGGATGGTCTTTAAATTACTCTGTTTAGGTGCTCAAATGTCTGCCAACTAGTTAATAAACGCAATTTACTACGCTAGTAGAACCACCTAAGCACGTAGCTAGCTGCATAGTCTAATTATTTATTCGAGCAATATATTAATTATTTTTTGTAGGATAAAACTTTTTTTTAATATTTCTTTTCTTACTGGAAAATAAAAATTTGAGTAATATGTAATAAAAAAGCCTCTAAAAAGAGGCTTGTATAAATTGTAATTTAGTTTTCTATTCTCCAAGGTGGGTTTAGTCTGTTTTCACCAGCATAAAATAATATCAGTTGGTTTCCATCTACATCTTTTAGCCTGGCTTCTCTCCACATCCAACTTTGGTCTGTTGGTAGTAGGTCAAAATTAATTCCGTTTTGTTGTATAGTATTCACTTGCTCGTCAAGGTTTTTGCATTCAAAATAAACATAAATACCTTCTCCTTTTGGCAATTCTTTTGTCTGGTGAACAGAAAAAGTTGAGTTGCCATCTGGACACACAAACCTTGCGTAATGCGGTAATGCTTTTACAATTAGTTTTAGCCCTAATTTTTCATAAAACGGTATAGACTTTGTTAAATCTAAAGAGGGTACAGTTACCTGGTTTAGGTTCATTGTTTTTTGGTTTAAATAAGGCTTGTTTTTAAATAAGGTTTAACACGTAAAAATACTATTCTTGCTCAAACCTTTTTGTAGTTTTAGAATACTTTAGTTTGTGTATGTCCCATTTGCTATGGCCTGCATTACGCTCTAGTTTTTGGGCAATTATCATACGCTCACCATCTGTTCTAAGGTTAATCATTCCGTATTTGGTTAAAAACGAGTTTATTTCTTTATTAATTTTTTTTATACTTTTTAAAAACTTCTTTTTTTGCGCTTCTTCGGTTTCTTCTTTATAGTTCTTTTTTATGATTTTTAAGTCTTCAAACATTTTAGAAATACCTTGTAGTTTAATATACGTTATTTCTTTTGTAGACCTAGCCAATTCGGTAGAGAAAATAAGTGGTTTTTCTCCATAACCACATTTGCCTAACGCACCAATAGTATCTGGCCTTGGATGAGCATAACTTTCATCATCACCAGAAGATATTACTGTGGCACTAGAATTTATTGCTTGTATAAAGCCATAATGAAAATGATTGCTGCCATGGTGGCAAGCCTTGGCTACATCTACTTGTAATTCATGTAACTGAGCATTATTTTTGTAATAATCTTGTAGTATTTGGCCAAACTCTGTGTTAACATCTCCTCCTAAAAGAATTTTAGACTTACCAAACTCGTACTTTAAAATAACAGAGTGTCCGTTTTTATCTTTTCCTAAATTGTTAATACTTTTTAGTGCATCTTTACCCTCAATTTTTTTAGTAATTGGCCCTAATATTTTTATTGAGTTTTTAGTATTATTTACAGTGCTTTCTTTACTATAATTGGGCAAATAATTAGCGCTAATGTCTAACGCTTTAAAACTAACATTAGGGTTATGTTTTAATACTTTGTACAGTGTTTTACAATAGGTAGAACCTGCACCTTTTCTGTTTTTAGCGTCTGTAATTAAGTGCAGCATTTGCGCTGTAGTTGTTATTACATTTGTATAATAGCCATCTTTTTTAGTGCCTAACCTGTTAGCACCAGGGCGTTCTACTAAACCATTATGGTAAATAGTGTCTATTTTTATTTTATCATTGTCAAAAACATACCCAAAACCTTGGTAGTGGTCAGCATCAGAATGACTAATAATTGTTGTGAACGGAAAAGATAAGGGAGATTTATGGTCATACAAATTAAAACGCCATGATAAATACCGGTTCATATTATCCGTTTTTCCGGCATCTATAAGTATGTGTTTATCATTTGGAGTAACAATATGGCAACCGTCTCCTTGGCCAATATCTACAAAGTTAACCTCTAATAACCTTTCTTTTCTAAGTTCATCTACTTTTACCCAACCATTGGTATTTCTGCTTCTGGCAAATACTCTATTATTTACAATTTTGGTATCTAAAATTTTTATATAATCACCAAATAAAAGATGATTGCCCCAAGACCTACCATCAGAAGATTTGTAAATTTTTACAGAAGGGTATTCTGCAAACGCATATTTTCTTTTATAGGATCCTATGTTGTACGCGTCTTCTGATAGATGTGTCATTAGAACATTATTTAGGGTTACATATGCCTACTCTTCAACAAATAAATAATTTAACTTTAGGTTGTTAAAGGCAGTATTAAAAGCGGTTATTTCATCATCTAACACCTTATTAAAAGCAGTTAGTTGTGTATTAATTTTTGCTGTTAGTTCATTTTTAACGGCAATATCTTGGTCTGTTGGTGCAAAATCATCCAAGCCAATTAAACTATTTATATGCGCTAATTTGTTGGTTAATTTTATAGGAAAGTTAAGCGGATCTTGATTACTTCTGTTTTTAGTTTGATACAGCTCTTTTTCTATATTCTCTAGCTTTTCTCGCATTGTTTTGGCTTTTTCTACCAGTTCTTTTGTTGCTTCAGTATCTTTATATTGTTTTTCAAAAGCAGAAAGTTGTGCTGTAATTTTTCGCATTTTTTTAATAGAAGTATGTGCTTTGTTTACCGTTTCATTTACCTCTGTTATAAAATTGTACTGCTTTTGCATATCTGCAATGCTAGCTTCTGCTCTTGGGTCTGGCACAATGGTAAAGTCTTTACTTTGTGTAGCGCCATTAACCACCAATTGTACGTTGTAATCTCCAGGTACTGCTTTTGGTCCGTTAAAACTAGCCCACCAAAAAATCATACCTTTAAGTTTCTCGGCTCCCTTTCCGCGCGTGTCCCACACAAAGGTGTTGCCTCCTTTTTTAACTTTTAATTTCTTGTTTTTTTCTTTGGCCTTATTGCTAAACGTAGCTAAAGTATCTCCTTTTTTATTAAAATAGATTAGTTTAACGTTATCGTTTTCTTCTAGTTTGTTAATATAAAAATGCGTAATTACACCGTTTGGGTGGTTGCTTCCGGCTAATTTAGATGGTCTGCTACTGCTACCGCCTTTTGTTCTATAAGTATCTTTTGGTTTGTATAATATTGATGTTGCATTTTTTGTATTTTCATCTAATTGATGCAATACAGACAAATCATCTAAAATCCATAAACTTCTACCTTGTGTAGCAACAATTAAATTGTTGTTTTTAATTGTTAAATCTGTTATTGGTACAATTGGTAGGTTTAACTGAAAAGGTTTCCAGCTAGCACCATCGTTAAAAGAAATATACATTCCTGTTTCCGTACCAGCGTATAACAATCCTTTTTGTTTAGGATCTTCGCGCACTACACGTGTAAAGTGCTCATTGTTTATACCGTTTGTTATTTTTGTCCAGGTTTGTCCGTAATCTGTAGTCTTGTATAAGTAAGGTGCAAAGTCGCCCAACTTGTATTTTGTAGCAGCTACATAGCACGTACCTTCATTAAAAGCAGAAGGTTCTATGCTATTTACCATAGACCATTGGGGCATATTTTTAGGTGTAACATTCTCCCAAGTTTCGCCACCGTTTTTAGATACGTGTATTAAACCATCATCACTACCAACCCAAAGTAAGCCTTCTTTAAGCGGACTCTCATTAGCTGCAAAAATGGTGCAATAGTACTCTACACTTGTATTGTCTTGTGTAATTGGTCCGCCACTAGAAACTAGTTTGCTAGGATCATTACGAGTTAAATCATCACTTAATAATTTCCAAGACTGACCTTCATTTTCTGTAACATGTACGTGGTTAGAGAAGGTGTATAGTTTTTTAGGGTTGTGTTTGCTAAATAGTATAGGAAAGTTCCATTGAAAACGGTATTTCATCCCATCTGCACCATATCCCATAGGATTGTCTGGCCATACGTTTATAGCTCTTGTTGTACCTGTTTTATGGTTTTTTCTAGTTAAAAATCCGCCATAACTACCACCGTATACAATATCGTTATTTGTTGGGTCTACAGCAATATGTGCCGACTCGCCACCTGCGGTTTCCTCCCAGTCATTATCACTAATAGAACGCCCATCACTTCTGTGGTTTATACGTATGGTAGAATTGTCTTGCTGTGCAGCATAAATTCTGTACGGAAATGCATTGTCTGTAGTTACTCTGTAAAACTGTGCTGTAGGTTGGTTGTTGTAAGTGCTCCAAGTATCGCCACCATCATAGGTAATTTGCGCGCCACCATCATCACCAATAATCATTCTCTTTGGGTTTTCTGGAGCTATCCATAAATCATGATGATCTCCGTGTGGTGCATTAAATGTGCTAAACGTTTTGCCGCCATCTGTAGATTTGTGGTATTGCACGTTAAGTACATATACAGTATTAACATCTTCTGTGTCTGCATACAAACGTGTATAGTACCAAGCACGTTGACGTAATTTACGCTCAGCATTTACTTGCGTCCATTTTTTACCGCCATCATCACTACGGTATAGGCCGCCTTTTTCTTTGTTTTCTACAATTGCCCATACACGTTCTGAGTTTTTAGGCGAAACAGTAACGCCAATAATCCCCAATGTATCTTTAGGAAAACCTTCGTTTTTAGAGATTTCTGTCCAAGTTTCTCCACTATCTGTACTTTTCCATAAAGCAGAACCGTCTCCACCACTGCTTAAACTATACGGTGTTCTTTTTGCGCGCCACGTAGATGCATATAAAACACGAGGATTGTTTGGGTCTAACGTTAAATCTACAGCGCCTGCACTGCTATTAACAAATAGTGTTTTACGCCACGTTTTACCGCCATCTGTACTTTTATAAACACCACGTTCTTCTGTAGGTTTGTATATATTACCTAAAACTGCAGCGTAAATAATGTTAGGGTTTTTAGGGTGAATTTTTATACGTGGTATGTGTCTGCTTTTACTTAAGCCAGCAGAGGTCCAAGTTTTACCACCATCTTCAGTTTTCCATATTCCATAACCAGATGAAACATTACCACGTAGTGTTTTTTCTCCACCACCAACATAAATAATATTAGGATCGCTTTGTGCAACTTCTATAGCGCCAATACTACCGCCAAAAAAGCCGTCAGAAATATTACCCCAGCTTCTTCCGCCATCTTCGGTTTTCCAAACGCCACCACCAGTAGCTCCAAAGTAAAATAAGTTAGGTTTGTTTGGTACCCCAGTTACTGCCGCAGATCTACCACCTCTAAAGGGTCCAATTAAGCGGTATTGCATACTGCTATATAAAGCTTCTGGGTATTGGTCTGTTGTAGATTTTTGTTTTCTTTTTTGAGCAAAAGAAATTTGAGAAATGCATAAAAGCAGCAACAAAAACGTGCTGTTTTTTAGGTGATTGAGTTTCATAATGTTCTTGGTTGTAATTAGTCTCTCTAAAAATAGCGAAAAAAACTAATAACCAAAGAAATTAATGCACTAGTGGTTTGTGTTGGTAGTATAATTTATGCATTAGGATTTTTACTTCTAATGCGCTTATATAATTTAATACCTAGCATTAAAAGTAGTGCCAAGGTAAAAATACCAAGCACACCGTAAACCCAGTTAATAGCGTTCCTTACTATTACTAAAAATACCACAGAAAAAAGAATAAGCGTAGAAGCTTCATTCCAAATACGCATAAATTTGGAGCTGTACTTTATTTGGTTTTTTTGTAATTGGTTAACTATTTGATGATTTTTTAAATGATATAAAATCAGTAAAAAAACAAACCCAAGTTTTACGTGCATCCAAGGCAGTTGTAAAAATGATGGGTTAATTATAAGTAGCAATAGGGCAAATAACACAGCCAAAATTGCAGATGGCCAAGTAATAATGTACCACAAACGCTTGGTCATTAATTTAAGCTGTGTTGTTAAAATTTCTTTTTCTGGTGAAGGTTTAAAACTGGCTTCAATATGGTAAATAAATAACCTAGGTATATAAAACAAACCAGCAAACCACGTAATTACAAAAATTAAGTGAAGCGATTTTATATACAGGTAGTATTCTTCCATTAGTACACTAGTTTATTTAGCTTGGTAAGCTACCATCTTTTTCCCAATTATTTACCCAGTCTGCCATTACAGCAACCCAGTTTTCATCAGTATTTAAACAAGGTATATGTTTATACTCTACACCACCAGCTTCTGTAAATTGCTCTTTACCTTCCATAGCAATTTCTTCTAAAGTCTCTAAACAGTCTGCAACAAAGGCAGGTGTAATTACAGCTAAATTCTTTTTACCTTCTTTAGGAAAACGTTCAAACTCAAAATCTGTATACGGTTTTAACCAAGGGTCGTTTGGTAAACGAGATTGGAATGATACACTTATTTTATCTTCTGGTATACCTAAAAGGGCAGTAACTCTTTTTGTAGTCTCATAACATTGGTGACGGTAACACGTATTGTGTGCAACAGAGTTTGTGCTACAACAAGAGCCATCTATTTTGCAATGAAATTTAGTTGGGTCAGATTTTTTTATGTGACGTTCTGGAATACCGTGGTAAGAGAACAATATATGATCGTAATTAAAACCTTCTAAGTTTTTAGCAATACTATCAGATAGTACTTTTAAATAGGCTTCATTTTTATAAAAAGCCTGTAATGTAGTAATTTTCATTTCAGGAAAATGCTGCTCTTTTTCTTCCATTGCCTTAACTACAACGGTTTCAAAAGAAGACATAGCATATTGCGGATACAAAGGAACTAGTAATACCTCGTCTACACCTTTGCTTTTAAGTTCTTGTAATCCGTTTTTAATAGTCATACTACCATAACGCATACCCAAAGCAACAGGCATTTTTGTTTGTTCTTTTACTTTAGCAGTAAAACGTTCTGAGATTACAACAAGAGGAGATCCTTCTTCCCACCAAATTTTTTTGTAAGCTTCTGCAGATTTTTTAGGTCTAGTGCGTAAAATAATACCACGTACAATAATATTACGCAACCAATTAGGTGCATCTATAACTCTTTCATCCATTAAAAACTCATCTAAATATGGTTTAACATCTTTAGCAGTTGGACTATCTGGTGACCCTAAATTTACTAATAAAACTCCTTTCACAATTGTATCTCTTTAGAAATGCAAAAATAGGGCTTGTAACTCAACTTTAACACATTTGACTATAATTTATACTTATTCTTTAATAACTAGAATCGTTTTTAAAAGTTTAGTATCTTCATAATGTAATGTTAACTAAGCCGTATTTTTTTTGCGGTAATTTTTTTTAGTGCAACTTACAACTAATTTTTACGTTGATATTTTATAAAAAAACAAATGTTTATGCGCATTTTTATTGGTTCTGTTTTACTTTTTTTTTCTTGTTTAGGTTTTGCTCAAGAAAAAAATAGTTTGCTTTGGGAGATTTCTGGCAATGGCTTAAAGCAAACGTCTTACTTATACGGAACAATGCACGTAAGCAAAAAAATAGCTTTTAGGTTAGATGATGTTTTTTATGAGTCTTTACTAAAGAGTGATGTTGTTGCATTGGAGTCTGACCCAGCTACTTGGTTAGAGGATGATATGAACCAGACTTCTACGCGTTATAATTATGTGCCAAAGGGTTTTTATGCTAACTCTTTTTTAATGAATAATCCACAGGTTGAAGAAGTGAGTTCTTACTTGGCTTTTGAGGATCGTATTTTAAATGGATTACTATATAGAACCAATTCTTTTAGTCAGGATTTTGAAGAAGAAACATACTTAGATATGTTTATATACCAAGCGGGACAAAAGTTTAATAAAAAAATAGTTGCTTTAGAAGGTTTAGAAGAATCTAGAATACTAGTAGGTAGGGCAAATTTAAACCCTATGAAAGCTAAACCAGACGATTGGCTGCTTAAAAAAATGCAGCAAAAAGGAATGGATTTTCTATTGCAAGATGCTTACAGAGAGCGTAATATAAATTTAATTGACTCTTTAGATTCTGGAATTTATACCGATCATTATTTAAAAAATATGCTCTACATACGCAACCACAATATGGTTGTAAAGTTAGATTCTCTTTTACAAAATAATAAAGTATTTACGGGTATTGGCGCAGCACATTTGCCAGGTGATAAAGGCGTAATTGCGCTTTTGCGTAATAAGGGTTATACTGTTAAACCCTTAACATCTAAAGTTGGTTATAAAGGCAAGCAGTTAAAAGAAAAAATAGTTAAAACATTTAAGCAGAATACCTATAAAAAACAGTCTCCAGATGATGATGCTTTTACAGTTTTGTTACCTAATAAATTATATCCAGTAACAGATAGTAACAATACAAGTTATATAGTGCCAGATTTGGCAAATGGTAGTTATGTGATGATTACCCGCATACCTACTTTTTCTTATTTAAAAAATGATAGAACTTTTGATTTTGACAAGATTGATGAGTTGCTTTTTGAGAATATTCCTGGAAAAATTTTAGAAAAAAATAAGAAAGAAAAAGACGGAGTTCCCTTTTTTGAGATTAAAAACTTACTTAAAAATGGCGACTACCAACGGTACCAAATTTATATAACACCACTAGAAATTATTATTTTTAAAATGGGAGGTGAGGGTACATATGTGCAACAATATTCAGATACTATTTTTAATACAATTACATTAAAAAAAGATCTTTTAAAAAATGTTAAGATAACTTCTGGCTTTAAAGATTTTTCTGTACAAATGCCATCAAACCATACGTTTACTAATAAATACAGAAAAGGAAATCGTTTTGTACAGGGCGTAAATACAAAAACAGATGACTATTATTTTCTTAAAAAGGTTAGTCAAAACGATTTGCGTTTTATAGAGGAAGATACGTTTGAGCTAAAACAAATTCAAAAGCGTTTTTATCAGCAATTAAAAGTAAAACCAGTTTACAAGAACTTTAAAAATAATATGCTAGTGTCTAGCGGAGTTTTAGATTCTATTTCTAATAAAAAACTGTTTTTAAAATCGGTTGTAAACGGTGTAAATTATTATTTGTTAGGTGTTGTTAGTAAAGACTCTGCTATTGCTAATACTTATTTTAATTCTTTTAACATACAAGCGCCAAGCTATAAAAAAGAATTCACCTTTGTAAAAGACACCGCATTGTATTTTACAACAAAATCTACCGTAAAGCCGCCGAGTTTTTCAGTAAATAATTATAGTTATAATAGTGGAAGAAAAAAGCCAAAAGCTTATAATCCGTACACAAAAACTAATCTTTACCAAAATGCTAATGGAGAAATTATTAGTGTTGCAGTAAATAAAGCGCACGATTTTCTAATGCTACCAAGTGTAGATTCTCTTTGGAGATTACGTAAAAAAATGTATCAAAAAAAGAGTTTTATTTTGTACAAAGAACAGCAATCTAAAACACCAGAAGGGTATGAGCAGTTAAATTTGATTTTAACAGATACAGCTAGTACAAGAGGTATTTTTGTGAGGAACATAGCCAAAGATGGTTTGTTGTACGAGATTAAAGCGGTTGTAGATACCGTGCAAAAATCTAGCGGTTTTATAACTGCATTTATAAACAACTTTACACCTAAGGATACCGTTATTGGCAAATCGTTTTTAGAAGATAAAACACCTTTGTTTTTTGAAGCATTGCGTAAAAATGATAGTATAGCGCTTAATGGATATCGATTTTTAAATTTTGACGAAAAGCACTTAGATTCACTTGCCTATTACGTTACTAGTTTTGATTTTAACGATAGTCAAAAGAAAATACAATCCTATTTAATTGAAGAAATGGGTAAACTTAACAGCAGTAGAGTTACACCTTTTTTTACTTCTTTTTATGAGGACTCTTATAACAACTCTAATGCTCAAACAAAAATACTACAAGCTGTAGCCTCAAAAGCAAATGAGAAATCTGTTCATACGCTACTAGATTTAATGTCTAAAGACTTGCCACTAGTGAGTAACGATTATGAAATTAATACCATTTTTAAACCGTATTTAGATAGTCTCTCTTTAGCAAAGCATTTATTCCCTAAAATTTTAGAGTATAGTGCTATTGAAGAATACAAAGCACCCATATTTTCTATTTTAGCTCGCTTGCAATTGCATTCTCATATAAAGTCTAACAGTTATAAAAAGTATAAAAAACAGATTTTGAACGATGCTAAAATTCAGCTTAAAAGACATTTAGGAAAGGATAATAAAAATGGTATACCAAGAGGTTTTGGTTCTAGAAATATAGCTTATAATACATTAGAAGATTACGCAATTTTGCTTTTTCCTTTTAGAAAAGAAAAAGAAGTACAGTGGTTTTATACCAAACTTTTACTAAGTAATGATGCAGCCGTAAAAACAACATATACAGCCTTGTTGGCTAGGTCTAACTCTCCTATACCAAATGGTATTTTAGATTCTTTAGCTGCTAATCCAGAAAGTAGAAAGCTGTTGTTTAATAAGCTTAAAGTTGCTGAAAAATTAAATATTTTTCCTAAGGAGTATTATACACAAGAAAGTTTAGGTGAGAGCTTAATATACATTAGAAACAGGTATAATACCAATAAGTATAAAGTAGCCTTTGTGACTACAAAAGATATATACTACAATGGTGTAATCTATGAAGGTTATTATTATGAGTTTTCACAAAAAACAACTTATGATGAAACTAAGAAATTATACCTTTTAGTATATCCTAAAGATGAAGAAATTGGAGATCAGCCTTTTTATCAGAATAACGGTAAAATTCTTGACAATGTTTATACACAAGATGAGGTTTTAGATATGGTTACAGAGGAGTTTATTTTAAAAGAAAGAAAACGTGCCGCAGTTTATAGACCTAATGCTTACAGTACACAGTTTATGAACTACAACTATTAATTTTTAATTACTTTTGATGATGATGAAAAAACAATTAATAGTACTGTGTACTCTTTTATTTTCGGTAGTTTCTTTTGCACAACATATTACCTGCTCTCCAAAAGATAGTATTGCTTTTAATGCAAAAATAATGCAGATAAAGGCCTTGCCAAAATCTAATACTTTTGGAGATAGTTTAACGGCTATAGGAAAAACTTTTTTAGAAATTCCGTATGTAGCAAAAACGCTAGAAATTGGAAAAAAAGAATCTTTGGTTGTTAATTTACAAGGTTTAGATTGTACCACTTTTGTAGAAAATGTTTTAGCTTTTGGATTAATTTCTAGAGCAGATAATTTAAAGTTTTTAGACTTTACTAACGCCTTAAAAAAAATTAGATATAGAGATGGTAATTTAGATGGTTATGGCTCTAGACTGCATTACTTTACAGAGTGGATTTCTAATAATGAAACTAAAGGCTTGGTTAAAAATATAACAAACGACCTTGGAGGTAAAATTGTTAAAAAGGAAATTAACTTTATGGGTACACACAGAGATTTGTATCCGTTTTTAAAAGATGATGTTAATTATAATACTATTTTAGAGTCTGAAGAAGTACTAAAACAAAACGAGTTTTGTGTATTATCTGCAGATGATATTGCAGCTAATGAGCACTTAATACAAACTGGTGATATTATTGCGTTGGCAACCTCTATTAAAGGATTAGACGTTACGCATACAGGTATTGCTATACGTGCTCAAGATGGGCGCATACATATGTTGCACGCTTCCACAGGGTCTATGCAAGTAGAGATAACAAAATTACCATTGGTAGGTTATCTTAAAAAGATAAAAAGTAATATTGGTGTTATGGTTGCAAGGCCAATTTAAATTAGCCATTAGTTAAAGACATTAGATACTTTTTAGGTGTTGTACCATATTTCTTTTTAAAGGCGGCAATAAAGTGACTGGCTGTACTGTAACCTACCTTTAAACCAACCTCGTTTACATTATGCTGGCCCGTTTCTAACATTTTGCGTGCATAATCCATTTTATGTTCAAACAAAAAACTGTAGACAGAGTCGCCATAAATTTGTTTAAAACCTTCTTTTAACTTTTTTAAAGACAAGCCAATTTCATCAGACAATTCTGCTAACGTTGGTGGTTCTGCCATTCTTGCAATAATAATTTCTTTTGCTTTTTTAATTCGCTGTACGTTATCTTCATCAACCAAAAACGGACATTGTTCTATATCTGCGTCTTCACTCATATTAAAATATAGCGCAATAAGTTCATAAACCTTTGCTTTTATATATAAACTTTTAATAGACGAGTGTAGGTTGTAGTTCATAATCTGACTAAGAACAATTGCTGTAGCCGGACTCACATTTTCTTGTGAGTAGTATTTTTTGTCTTTAAAATCGGAACTCAAAAAAGGGATATATTCTGCTTCTTTAGAAAATAAAGAATGAAACTTACGTATTGTCATTACCACAGAAACCATCCAAGAGTTAGGGCTTAGCTCTAAATTTAAAGGTAAATCTTTTTGTGTGTTGTATAGTAAAAGAGAGTTTTCTTCAGAAACCTCTAAAGCATAACTACTGTCATTAAAAATAAACTTTCCGTTGCCTTTTAAACAGTAATGAAACTGTATGAAAGAACTGTCTATTTCACGTTCAACTTTTTGATTTTCAATACTATCGTTTTGTATTTTAAGTACGTAAAACCCGTCTTCAATCAGTACTTCTTCAAATGAACCTTTAGCGGCATTTTTTGCTTCCATATTAAAAATTATTACAACTCACACCTATTTAGAAAGGTTCTAAATAGAAATCTTAAAATCATTGTTATAGCAACAAATATAAGCATTTAGCACCTTTTTAGCGTAAATGTTGGTGTAAAAAGCGGTTATCGATACTTATTGTTCCTCTAGCGTTACTTTTATTGTAATGCTAGAATTATTTTTGTAACCGATTTGAAAAATTCCCAATGAAGAATTATCATATTTCTAAACATAACTCTTTTTACACTATAGGTCTTAATTACGAAAAGGCAGATGCAGTTGTAAGAGGTAAATTTAGTTTAGATGAAAAAGCAATGAATGCATTGCTAGTAGAGGCAGCAGAGGAAGGTATAGATGGCTTATTGGTAACCTCTACGTGTAACAGAACAGAATTACACGGTTTTGCAAAGCATCCATTTCAATTAATAAAATTGTTGTGCGATAATGCTTTGGGTACGGTTGAAGAGTTTCAGGAAGTAGCATATGTATATAAAAATAACGATGCTATTAGTCACTTATTTAAAGTAGGTACAGGCTTAGATAGTCAAATTCTAGGCGATTTTGAAATTATAAGTCAACTTAAGCAAAGTTTTGTTCGTTCTAAAAAACACAATTTAGCAAACCCGTTTATAGAACGTTTGTGCAATGCAGTTATACGTGCAAGTAAACGTATCAAAAACGAAACAGAAATATCTAGCGGAGCAACATCTGTAGCTTTTGCATCTGTACAGTACATTATTAAAAACGTTCCAAATATATCAGATAAAAATATTTTACTTTTTGGTACTGGTAAAATAGGACGTAATACGTGTGAAAATTTAATAAAACACACACAAAACTCTCACATAACTTTAATAAACAGAACCAAAGACAAGGCAGAAAAAGTTGCTGGCAAGTTTAATTTAGTAGTTAAGGATTACGGAGATTTACAGGCCGAAATTAGAAATACAGACGTGTTAATAGTTGCTACTGGTGCTGCACAACCTACTATTTCTAAAGAGTTAATTTATACTAAAAAACCACTTTTAATTTTAGATCTTTCTATTCCTAAAAACGTGGCAGATAATGTAGAGGAGTTAGACAATGTATCTTTAATTCATTTAGATCATTTATCGCAAATGACAGATGAAACTTTAGAGAAAAGAAAACAGTTTATACCCCAGGCAGAAGCTATTAACGATGAAATTAAAACCGAGTTTATAAAGTGGTTAGAGACCCGCAAATTTGCTCCGGTAATTAAAGCATTAAAGCAAAAGCTTAATACAATTAAAGAAGAAGAGCTAGATTTTCATAGCAAAAAGGCTGCTAACTTTAACTTAGAAGAAGCAGATATTATAACAGACCGTATTATACAAAAAATTACAAAACAGTTTGCTAATCATTTAAAAGATGAAAATACAGATGCAAACAATAGTTTAGATTTAATACAGAAAGTTTTTCAATTAGAATTGAATTCAACAAAATGAGCAAAATAATACGCATTGGTACCAGAGATAGTGAACTTGCATTATACCAGGCAAACAGAGTAAAATCTGAACTAGAAAAATTAGGTCACAAAGCAAAAATTGTTGCTGTAAAATCTACAGGAGACTTAGAGTTAGATAAGCCACTTTACGAGTTAGGAATTACAGGTATTTTTACAAGAACTTTAGACATAGCAATGTTAAAAGGAGATGTAGATATTGCCGTTCACTCTTTAAAAGATGTGCCAACTGTTTTACCAAAAGGTATTGTACAAGCTGCTGTTTTAGAACGTGGTAATGTAAAAGATACGTTAGTTTACAAAAACAACGAAGAATTTTTAGGTGCACGAGATGGTGTTATTGCTACGAGCAGTTTACGCCGTAAAGCACAGTGGTTAAACCGTTACCCTACGCATAGGGTTGAAGATATACGTGGTAATGTAAACACACGTTTGCAAAAGCTAGAGGATTCAGAAACTTGGCACGGAGCTATATTTGCTGCTGCTGGTATTGGTCGTTTAGATTTAAGACCAGAAGAAGCTGTAAATTTAGATTGGATGGTGCCTGCTCCAGGACAAGGTGCAATAATGGTTGCCGCTAGGGAAATAGATGAGGATATTTTGGCTATTTGCTCAGAAATTAATCATGAAGAAACAGAAATATGTACTACAATAGAGCGTACATTTTTAAATAAATTAGAAGGTGGTTGTACTGCACCAATTGGTGCATTGGCTTATATAAAGAACGAGCAAGTAGTTTTTAGAGTTGTACTTTTAAGTCCTGACGGATCTAAAAAAATTGAAACTGACAGAGTTGTGAAACTAGGTAAACATCAAGACCTGGCAGAGACTATTGCAGAGTTTGTTTTAGAGCGTGGTGGTAAATATATAATGGAAGGACTACATAGTGAGGATAAAAAGACCACTGTTTACTCTACCAAATTGCTAACCAACGACCAAAAAGATAGATTTACAAGCGGAATAACTGTAGAGAGTAACGATTTTATAAAAATTAACTCTAATAGAATTGCGCCTCGTTTTTTTAAAAATGAAATTGAAAACGTTGTTTTTACAAGTAAAAATGCGGTAGAATCTGTAATTACAAATTATGCAGGTTCAGAATTACAATTTAAAAATATTTACTGTGTTGGTCGTAAAACAAGACGTTTTATAAAAAATAATATTGGTCCTGTTGCACATTTTGAAAAAAGCGCAACAGAATTAGCACATTATTTAGCAGATAACTTAGATACAAAGGAAGTAACTTATTTCTCGGGAAATTTAAGATTAGATGATTTGCCTACAATCTTAGAAAAAAACAATATTAAGATTAATGAGATTGAAGCATACCAAACAAAGTTTGATACTAAAAAAGCACCAGATAGCGTAGAGTCAGTGTTATTTTATAGTCCGTCTGGTATAGAAAGCTTTTTAAAAGAAAATAAAGCCAATGCAATTGCTTTTTGTATTGGAGATACAACTGCTGCAGAGGCAAAAAAGCATTTTTCAGATGTTAGAGTAGCAAAACTACCAACTGTAGAAAGTGTTATAGATTTAGTAAATGAGCATTATAGCTAACTTTTAACCTTGGCTGTTGGCTATTGGTTTTTAGCTTTTGTTTGTTATAAAGTTGAGTTTAAGTTAAACAAATTCCTTCTGTTTTAAAGAAGGTTAGGGAGAGGATATGATAAAAAACGATTTATTTTTAAGAGCCTTAAAAGGAGAAACTGTAGACAGACCACCGGTTTGGATGATGCGTCAGGCTGGTAGATACTTGCCAGAGTTTATGGAAATCAAAAAGAAATACGATTTCTTTACACGTTGTCAGACACCAGAATTGGCATCAGAAATAACAGTGCAACCTATACGCAGATATGGTATGGATGCAGCTATTTTATTTTCTGATATTTTAGTTATTCCACAGGCAATGAATATTGAGGTAGAAATGAAACCAAATTTTGGGCCATATTTACCAAATCCTATTCGTACCTCTAAAGATTTAGAATCTGTTATTGTACCAGACATAAATAGCACACTTGGTTATGTTATGGATGCTATTAAAATGACAAAAGAGAAACTAAATGATGATATTCCTTTAATAGGTTTTGCTGGTTCTCCTTGGACAATTCTATGTTACTGTGTACAAGGTCAGGGAAGCAAAAATTTTGATAAAGCAAAGGAGTTTTGTTTTACAAACCCTGTTGGAGCTCATCAATTATTACAAAAAATTACAGACACTACCATTGCTTACTTAAAAGAGAAAGTTAAGGCAGGTGTTAATGCAGTTCAGGTTTTTGACTCTTGGGGTGGTATGCTATCTCCAACAGATTATCAAGAGTTTTCTTGGCAGTATATACAGCAAATTATAGATGCTTTAAAAGATGAAGCGCCTGTAATTGCTTTTGGTAAAGGGTGTTGGTTTGCTTTAGGTGATATGGCTAAATCTGGTGCATCTGCATTAGGTGTAGACTGGACTTGCTCTGCACGTAATGCACGCTACTTAACAGGTGGTAATATTACGTTGCAAGGTAATTTTGATCCATCTAGACTATTGTCACCACCAGCAGAGATTAAAAAAATGGTACACCAAATGATTAATGATTTTGGTAAAGACAAATACATAGTAAATCTTGGTCACGGTATTTTACCAAACATACCGCTAGAAAATGCAAAAGCATTTATAGATGCTGTAAAAGAGTATAAGGCTAACTAGTGAAAATCTGGACCAGAATAAAAAGTTTAAGCATAAGACAGTTTTTTAAACTGTCTTTGCTGTTTTTTAAACATCCATTGTTGTTAGTTCCTAGTATAAAGGCTACAAAACAAACATTTGCACTTTGCAATACGTATTACCCAGGAGGTCATAGTAAAAGTAATAAAGGCAATGCATTTAGGCACGCAGTGTGGAATGCTCTTTTGTGTTCTTATTCATTAAAACGAACCAAAAACAAGCAAAAAAGCGTGTTTTGGGCTCAAAAAGTAACCAATTTGTATGAAAAAGTTACTAATAATAATGAGTTAGATGAGCTTATGGATTTGCAAAATAATGCAGTAGGTAGATTATATTTCTTCAATTTTATTGATAAAGACCAAGTAGAATTAATAGACTTTATTTTTGAAAAAAGTAAGGTTGCAGAAAAAATAGTAAGTGCAAAAGATATAAAACTATACCCTGCAAATATGGTATATATTGTACCTTAGTTTACTAAGAATTTTAAAACAAAAAAAATGCTCAAAAATATCTTAAAAGGAATAAAAGCCTATACAGGTACTTTTGCTCTAATTTCTAAGTTAAAACTTTGGAAATATTTTCTTGTACCTATACTAATTAGTGTATTAACGGCAGCTATTGTTGTGTTGTTAGCTATTTGGTTGTCTGGTAGTATTGGTGGCTTTATAGCTCAAATATGGATTTGGGATTGGGGTAAAGAGGTTTTTACTACAGTATCTAATTTTTTAGGAGCAACCATAATTGTTGTAATAGGTTTATTGCTATACAAGCATATTGTAATGGCATTGTCTGCTCCGTTTATGAGTCCGGTATCAGAAAAAATTGAAGCACACTTAACGGGTGTACCGGCACATAGTCATACAAACACATCTTTTAGTGAGCAATTATGGAGAGGTATACGTATAAATGTAAGAAACTTGGTTAAAGAAATTTTATTTACCATACCAATTCTACTACTTGGCCTTATACCAGTTGTTGGTATAGCTTCAACCATATTGTTATTTTTAATGCAAGCATATTACGCAGGTTTTGGTAATATGGACTATACTTTAGAACGTCATTTAAAATATAAAGAAAGTATTGTTCTGGTGCGTAAAAATAGAGGTTTAGCAATTGGTAATGGTATCATTTTTATGCTGTTTTTATTTGTGCCATTAGTAGGTATTATTCTTGTTTTACCTTTGTCTGTAACTGCAGCAACGGTAAAAACAATAGAAATTTTAAAGAAAGACACTTTAGCTGTTAAAAAATAATTAGTATGCCACACTTTGTTATAGATTGTTCTAGTGATATTTTAAAACTGCAAAGGCCAACAGAGGTTTTAGAGTCAATACATACTGTAGCAGTAGCTTCTAATTTGTTTGATGAAGCAGATATAAAAGTACGTTTAAATCCTTTTAAAAAACACTATTTGGTAGGGGGCAAGCAAGAGCCTTTTATTCACGTTTTTGCTAATATTATGGAAGGCAGAACTAAAGAGCAAAAAGCAAGCTTATCAAAAGAAATAACACGAAAATTATACCAGTTATTCCCAGAAGTCCCTTTTATAGCTATTAATATTAGAGATTTTGAAAAGGAAACTTATTGTAATAAATCAATGATTTAAAATGAAAGACAAATTTTATACATACATACAAGAACTGCAAGATACTATTACCGCTAAGTTAGAGGCTGTAGATGGTGTTGCTAAATTTAAGCAAGACATTTGGAAACGCCCAGAAGGTGGAGGTGGTAGAACTAGAGTTATAGAAAATGGCGCTGTTTTTGAAAAAGGTGGTGTAAATATTTCTGGTGTACATGGTGAGTTGCCACAGAGTATGCAACAGTATTTTGGTGTTAAAGATGCTAATTTTTTTGCGTGTGGATTAAGCTTAGTATTGCATCCTAAAAACCCAATGGTCCCTACAGTGCATGCAAATTGGCGTTATTTTGAAATGTATGACAAAGAAGGTAACATTGTAGACCAGTGGTTTGGTGGCGGACAAGATTTAACGCCATATTATTTGTTTAATGAAGATGCTACTCATTTTCATAACGTATGTAAAACTGCTTGTGATAAACACAATCCAGAGTTTTACGCCAAGTACAAAGCTCGTTGTGATGAGTATTTTTGGAACGCTCATAGAGATGAAGCGCGTGGTATTGGAGGCTTATTTTTTGATTACTGTAAGGCAACAGACGCTATGTCTATGCAAGATTGGTACAATTATGTAACCGAGGTTGGTAACAGCTTTTTAACGTGTTATGTGCCCATTGTAGAAAAAAGAAAAGAATTGCCTTATACGAAAGAACAAAGAGATTGGCAGGAGATTAGACGTGGCCGTTATGTAGAATTTAATTTGGTGCACGATAAAGGAACGTTGTTTGGACTAAAAACTAACGGACGTATAGAGAGTATTTTAATGAGTTTGCCTCCGCACGTACAATGGGTTTATGATCATACCCCAGAGAAAGGTAGTGAAGAAGAAAAATTGCTTCAGGTTTTAAAAACACCTAAAGAGTGGGTTTAGAATAAGAATAACAAAGAAAAAGGTGTCTAATATAATTTTAGACACCTTTTTACATTTGGGGAACAATCAATCAAACTAATAAAAAACTATTTCATTGGTAAAACTACAGTGTCTACTACGTGTATAACACCGTTAGACTGGTTTACATCTGCAATTGTAACTGTAGAGACGTTACCAGCAACATCTTTTAACTGTACTTTTCCTTTAGTAACCATTGCAGTTAATTTTTCGCCAGCAACAGTAGTAAATTCTGCTTTTCCTTTACCCATTTTTATTGCTTTCATTATATCTGCAGCAGAATATTTACCTGCAACAACGTGGTAGGTAAGTACCTTTTGTAATGTTGCTTTGTTTTCTGGCATTAATAAAGTCTCTACAGTACCTTTTGGTAATTTTTCAAAAGCCATATTTGTTGGAGCAAAAACAGTAAAAGGACCTTCTCCTTGTAACGTTTTTACTAAATCTGCAGCTTTTACGGCAGCAACAAGTGTGGTGTGGTCTTTAGAGTTTACGGCGTTAGATACAATATCTTTTGATGGGTACATTTCTGCGCCGCCAACCATTTTTGTTTCAGCTTTCATCATTTTATCTTGTGCAAATGTGTTTGCTCCAATTAAAAGAACAATAGCTAGTGAAGTCGATTTTAAAAATTTAGATAATTTCATTTTTGTGTGTTTTAATATGTGATTACGACCTTACCTACGGCAAAAACTAAAAGAGGGTTTTAAAAAAGTTGTCTTTTTTTTATATTGATGTATTATTTATTCTGAAAAACAAAAAAACGCCCCAAAAGGAGCGTTTTAATAGTTAAGAAAGAATGTATTTTATTTATTCTAATACTTCTTTTAAATTGTCACTAGACTTACGATCTATTAATTTATTGTATGGATCTATACCAGCTTTTTCAGGTTTTTTATCTGTTACAATTGTAAATGTATTTTCGCCAGGAGCCAACCATTTTAGTTCAAAATAATATGGATCTTTAATGGTTACGTTCTCATCATTTTTAACATCAGGTCCAAAAAGTCCAATATCAACTAAATTCATATTAGTATCTGTTTCTCTTTCTTTTCCTTTGTCATCATAATAAATTTTAGAAGAATTTACAGTAAACGTGGTTTCCCATTTGCCGTTATCTAATTTTTTAGTTTTAGCTTCAGTAACTTTATTTTCGTACAAAACAATTTCTTTAAAACCGTCTGTAACCTTATACTTTAAAGAGTCTGGTGCAACTTTGTAAATAGCATCATATAAATTTTCTGATGTTGCATAAACACCTTTGTTAAAGTATTTATACTCGTTTAAAAATTGTTTTAAAGCGCTGTTAATTTTGTCTTCGCCAATAACATCTTGTAGCTCATACATTACCATAGAACCTTTACGGTACCAAATATGCTGACCAGTTTCTACATTTAGCAAAGAACGTTCTGGTTTAAAGCTAAATTGGCGAGCACTTAAGTAAGAGTCTAAAGAATTTTTTAAGAACGATTTTATTCCGTTTTCTCCATATTCATTTTTCATTGTCATTAAAGACACGTACTCTGCAAGAGTTTCAGAAATAATATTAGATCCAGATGTTTTACTTGGTGTTACAATATGTCCCCACCACTGGTGTGCTACCTCATGAGATGTTACTCTAAATGCATAATTAAAATCTTCAGCTTTTGAAAAATCGGCCACAAAACCAAAATCTTCAGAATAAGGTATTGTTGTAGCAAAAGATTGAGCAAAAGTTGAGTAAGCAGGGAATTCTACTATTCTAATAATAGAATAAGGATACTCATAAAAGTTTTTAGAGTTATAATCTAAAGATACTTTTATACCGTTTATAAAATGCTCTAAGTTTCTTTTATGTTTAGGAGAATGATAAATTTCTATAGCTACCTTTTTACCACTTGGGGCTGTCCAACTATCCTCTTTAACATCATAAGCGGCAGAAGCAAAGTTGAAAAAGTAATCTGTTTTTTCTCCTAGTTTATAGGTAAAATAACTTCTATTGTCTTTGTCCCACTTTTTAATAAGCTTACCTGGTGCAATTGCTGTTTGTCCTTTAGAGGTGCTTACTGTGGCTTCAAAATTCATATAGTTTGCATCTTCATTAAATAAATTTTTACGCAATGCAACACTATCTGTTCTAGGAGACAATAGATAATCCATTTCCTCTAAATCGTACTTTTTACGAGTGCCATTGTCATTTAAGGCAATTTCATAATGAAAAGAAGGAAAAATATCATCTCTAAAAAATGTACCGTTATTTAATACATTTGTTTCTAATCCGTTAGCAAAACCTTTGGTAATTGCTCTGGTGTTTATAACTAAAGAAGCAGTATCTTTTGGTTGCAAAGGTTTTGGTAGTTTGTATATAAATAACCTGTAAATACTATCTTTTAAAAAGGGTTGTAGTTCTTTTCCGTTATAAACAACTTTAGTTATTTTAGTATCTGCAACGCCAAATTTTACTTCCATTAAGAGTGTATCTATTGGAGTGTCAAAATTATTTACGGCAGTAAAATTACCTTCTGCATAAACGTCTCTTTCTTCTGGGTAAATATCTACTTTAGCCTTTAGGTCTACAATTTGTATATGTGGCTTGTTAATGTATTTAGCATATTTTTTTTCTGCATCTGCCGCAATTTTATTGCTATAATCTGCACTTCCTATACTGTTTAGTACTTGTAAGTTGTAATAACTATAAGCGCCAACTGCTATAAATGCAATAGTAAAAACCAAAAATGCAGCTGTTGTTTTTCCTTTAAAACGACTAGCGGCTAAGCGTAATCTTTCTTTAAATGAAGAGTAAAACCCTCTGTTCCAAAAAACGTAACCAACTACAGCTAAAATACAGCTAAATAATATCCAGTATAAGTTTAACCAAAATCCGCCAATTAAATAATGGCCAAACCCATTTAAATCGCTTAAAAAACTACTAGGCACACCACCATATATAAATAATGGGTTGTTCACTTTAAAAACTAATGCAATTAGTATAGGTAAACCTAAAGAAATTACAATAACTAAAAAGTGTCCTAAAAATTTATTGTTTGCCAATATGTGAATAAAAAAGGCAAGTAATACCGTTGTTATGTAAGCCGGAAATATGTTTGCAAAATTAAATGTAAGATACATTCCTACTTCATAATTAAAATAGCCATTGTATGTTTGGTATAACATACCAACCAATATGGTAATTAGTGTAAGTACTACAGAAACACCTATTAAAGCAATAATTTTAGAGATATAAAGTGTAGCGTTTGTTACCGGTAGGGCATCATAAAACTCAAATGTTTTATTGTTTCTTGTTCTATGCACGGCTTCACCAGCATAAATAACTAGTATTATAATAGAAAAAACAAGTAAGCCAGAGCTTAACTCTTTTACCATAAAACGAGTTAATGGTAGAGATGGTGTGCCATATGTTTGTGTAGACTGTGTAGCTATAAATACAGAGAAAATAATACCAATTAGAATAAGAATTCTAAAAGCATTTTCTTTAACAATAGATAAAAATTCAATTTTACTTAAAGACCATAAGTTACCCCAATTGGCTTTTTTAGAAAATACTTGTTTTATATTGTCAATGGCTACAGAAGTTTGTGGTGCTATAGTATCTTCTTTAAGTTTTTTTGCCTTTTTAGGAATTAAAAAACTTGGATATGAAAATTTGAATAACGTAAAAACAAAAATTCCAATACTTACTGCAAACCACATAATACGGTTTAGTAAAAACTCACCATAAATAGGCAGGTATAACGTATTGACTTCGTTAATTGACCAATATTTTTTTATAAATCTATACGCTTGTGATCCAAACGGATCTAAATAAATACTTAGCCATTGGCTATCTAAATCTCCTAATAATGTGCCAGCCACATTACTTAAAATAAAGATTAAAATTCCGCCTAGATATAAAATAGACATTCTTTTAAAAAACGTCATCAAACTAAAAAACAACGCGCCAATAAAAAGCGAATTAAGCGTTAGAAAAAATATAAATGGAAGTAAGTATGCTGTAAAGTCAAAGTCTGTATACGTACCATAATCTGGTCTGTTTAGCATTGCACCAATAGTAAAACCAATCATTGCACCAAGTATAGCGCCAATGTTCATAATAGTAACTATGGTAAAACTACCCCAAAAGCGGCCTAAAATGTAATTTTTCTCTGTTATAGGAAAAGAAAAATAAGTCTGTGCGGTTTTGTGCTCTTCGTCTCTGTACACTGGTACGCCCATAATTGCAGCATAAAAAAACAAACCAAGAATGCTTAAGCCACCTAAAACGCCAGCAATTGCATTAGGACTGTTAGTAAATTGAGCTGTTCCAGAATCCTCAAAAACGGAAATTAACAGCGGAATTATAAACATTAAAAAAATGTAAATGTATGTTACCGGTCTGCGTAGTCTGTATTTAAGTTCAAATAAAAATATCTCTTTCATAATTACACAGTTTGTTTAGCCTTTTGGTTAATACTGTAAAAATAAAAGTCTTCTAAAGTGTTACTTATAACCTCAAAACCTTCTCCAGGGTTATTGTCTGCATATACATTTATATTTAGGTTTCCACCACGTAAATAAGACGATAAAACAGTGTAGTTTTCTTCGTAAGTAGCAATTTCTTCTTTCTTAATACTTTTTCTAAATACCTTGCCATTTAAAGAGTTTGTAAGCTCCATAGGATGACCTTGTACTAGCACTTGCCCTTCATTAAAAACAGCCATATTTGTACAAAGATTAATAACATCATCTACAATATGTGTAGATAAAATAACAACAGCCTCTTCTCCTAACTCACTTAATAGGTTATGAAAACGGTTACGCTCTAGCGGATCTAAACCAGCAGTAGGCTCATCTACAATTATTAATTTTGGATTGCCAATAAGTGCTTGTGCAATACCAAATCGCTGACGCATACCACCAGAGTAATCTCCTAAATTTCTTTTCCTAAACTTGTATAGGTTTACTTTGTTTAGCAAGTCTGCTACATATGCTTTGCGTTCACCACTATTTTGTATTCCTTTTATTTTTGCAATATGATTTAGCATCATCTCAGCAGAAACTTTAGGGTATACACCAAAATCTTGGGGTAAATAACCTAAGACTTTACGTAATTCTTCAGGCTTGCTAAATACATCTGTACCGTTAAACTCTATACTGCCACTATCTGCTAATTGTAATGTAGCAATAGTACGCATTAAGCTAGATTTACCAGCGCCATTTGGACCTAAAAGACCAAACATACCTTTGCTAATTTCTAAATTTACATTGTTCAACGCTTTTGTTCCGTTAGGATACGTTTTGTTAAGGTCTTTAATAGATAGCATATGTATTTTTTTAATTTTTAGTGATGTTGTTAGGTTAGTAACCAGATTTGTTAAATTGTTACACTTTTGTGTAGTTATTTTAAGAAATCTCTTACTATTTTTTTATCTCCAGGTAATAGCTTTTTTAGATGCGTCTTTAAATTGATACACAATATGGGCTAGCCTTGCTTTAATTAACTGTTCTCTGCCGTATTTTGTTCTGGTGTATATTAAGGCAGAATTACCAACAAACTCTTTCCAATAAAAATGAAATCTTTTAGCTTCTGCTTTACGTTTACAAAAAATGGTAGGCACAACGTAATAGGTTCGTAAATTCCACTTTCTTTTTAACCAAGAACTACTGTCTATTAAGTATTTTGGATTTTCTACTGGAGCAATAATTTCTTCTAGTGCAGTAATAAATAAAGAGCTCTCATTAGTAGTTGCACCTGTTATGTAAAATGCAAAAACACCATTGCTATAGCGGTCGGTTTCTAGTTTTATGTTGTCTAATGGTGTTGTTATTTTATGTAATGCTGCTAAAGAGTGTAATACTGCTTGTGCTATTTTCTGTGTTTTACGCTCCATATTTCCAAACAAAAAGTAGAGCTTAATCGCTTTATATGCTTTAGGTACAAAACCTAAAAAAACAGCTCCAAAAAATAACGATATAAACTGCATTACGCCCTTGCTTAAGAGTATGCCAACATTTTTTAAAATAAACTCTGGTATTATAGCAAATGTGCCAATTAATACTTCTAAAACAAGATATTTAGTAGCGTTTACACTTTTTAATTTTTTCTGTTTTGTATAAGGTTCTTTATAGGGGTATAAAATGTTTAACTCTCTAATAAAAACATCGCCTTTACCAATTGCTTTTTTCCATCTTTTAGTAATTAAATCTCTTTGAGTTGCAATAGCAAAAGTGTCCTTGTTTAATTGTTCTATGTCTATTTCTGATGAATACTGCAAAGGCAAACCTAACCTGTCTAAGCCATTAACAATATAGGGCTCCCCTTTTAGAGAAACACCCATAAAAGCATTAAACCTACGGGTTAATTTTTCTAAATCTTTACCGCCTTCTGGATCTGTAGGATCTATGCAGGCTAAGTGCCAAATATTGCCTGTTTTATTTTTATTAGTAGCTTGGGTTCTAATGGCTCTGCCACGCATTTGGTTGGACGATACAAACGAGCCAACGTAAGAGGCCAATACCAATGTGTTAATTGCAGGAGCATCCCAACCCTCTCCAAGTAATGCTTTTGTGCCAATTAATATTTTTACGGTTCCGTTTTCAAAAAGAGCCGTAACTGCAGAAACTACAGTGTTTTTTCCTTTGGCAAAAGAAGTTATAGTAACAAAATCTTCATCAATTTCTAGGGGTTTAGTTGTAAATTCTGTTTGGTTTACTATTTTTTTTAGATTGATTACAGCACTTTTATGTAAAATTACAATAGAGCCAGTTAAAACACCTAGTTGTTCTTTGTGCTCACTTTTTATACGTAAGTATTGAAAAATAGAAACAACACCTAATTTATTTAATTCTTCAAGCTTAGTACTATTAAAAGAAAGAAACTCTTTTCGTATAAAATCTGTTAAAACAACAGCTCTTAAATTCTCTTTTAAACTGTTGCTTTCTTCAGTAATAATAGCATTTATACTTTTTAATTTACTGGGGCTGTTAGCTAATGTTCTGTATAAGTCTTCAACACCAACAAAATCTACCCGCTTTTTCTCAAAAACACCAATTTTTCGTAAATCTTTTTCAATGGTGTGTAGTTTTTCTTCAAAAGGTAAAAGTAATTCTCGTTCTACAACAAGTAGTTCTTGTAATAGTATTTGTAGCCAGTTATAGTTTAAGTTTGGAAACTCAATTTTATCATCCTTAAAACCTAAAATTGCTATTTTTTCTTTTGGGACAGTTATTTTTGCGGCATTTAAAAATATAATTATAGCTGAATAAAATAGTGGTTTACTATAAATATTTTCAAGCTCTTCTTCTGTATTTTTGTAAAACGGATGCTCTTGTAAAATATTCCTAAAATCGGTATCATCTACAAGGGTATTGATAAAATTTAAAATGTTTTCACGGTAGGTAACAATGTGCTTTATTTGCTCTTTGTCTGGTTTAGAAAAATGTACATAATCTTGGTGCGGACATAAATCTCCGTTTTTAACTAAATCCGGAACCACAATTTCATCATCTATTGGTCCGCATAAATCAAAATACTTTTTTACCTCACTAGCTTCACTATCGTAAGGCGGTGTTGCGGTTAATGATATTACAGTTATATCATCTGCCTTTTTTATTTCAAACAAGCATTTCCACCATTCATTTTTTAAGTGATGAGCCTCATCTAAAACAATGGTTTTAATATTATTCTTCTTTATAAAATTTATTAGAGTTTCAGGATTGTCTGCTTTTTTAAAATCTTTATGTAAAGCGTGCAAAGCCTGGTAGGTTGTAAAGGTAATTTGCTTTGGTTTTTTTATGTTTAAAGAGTAATTAGTATAATTAGTGTCTTCTAAAAAAAAGCTAAGCATCCTGTCTTTCCACTGGTTTCTAATGGTTAAAGAAGGTGACAATACCAAAGTAGTTTGGTTTACCCGTTTTAACATTTCTAGCCCCAAAATAGTTTTTCCAGACCCAGGAGGAGCAACCACATGTAGGTGTTTGTCACTAATGTGCGTGTCAAAATTATCTAAGAATTTTTGTTGATAAGTACGCCAAGTAAATTTAAATTGTAAAATGTTGTTAATAGAACTCAATTGAAGGCTATGGTTTCTTGATTTTTGGTTGATATTAAGTAACTTTGACTCTACTAAAGTAAACAATAATTATGTATCCAATTATTAGAAACAGAAGATTACGTAGTAACAAGGCAATACGTTCTTTGGTTCGTGAAACCATTATATCTCCAGACGATTTTTTAGTGCCACTTTTTGTGGTAGAAGGTAAAGGTGTAAAAGACGAAATACCGTCTATGCCAAATTACTTTAGGTATAGTTTAGATTTGTTAGAGAAAGAAGTTAAAGAGCTTTGGAAAATGGGCTTAAAGTCGGTTTTGCTTTTTGCAAAAGTTCCAGATAACTTAAAAGATAATAAAGGAACAGAGGCTTTAAATCCAGACGGATTAATGCAGCGTGCTGTAAAAACAGTAAAAAACGCATGTCCGGCTATGTTAGTAATGACAGATGTTGCTTTAGATCCTTACTCTTCTTATGGTCATGATGGTATTATAGAAGATGGTTTAGTTTTAAACGATGAATCTGTTGAGGTATTAACAGAAATGAGTGTATCGCATGCAGAAGCAGGCGCAGATTTTGTTGCACCTAGTGATATGATGGATGGTCGTATTTTAAGCATACGTGAAGCTTTAGAGGATGATGGTTTTCATAATACTGGTATTATGAGTTATAGTGCTAAATATGCCTCTGCTTTTTATGGTCCTTTTAGAGATGCTTTAGATTCTGCTCCAGTAGACGTAAAAGACATACCTAAGGATAAAAAAACATACCAGATGGATTATGCCAACCGTTTTGAAGCAATTAGAGAAACGGAAATGGATATAGATGAAGGTGCAGATATTGTAATGGTAAAACCAGGACTTTGTTACCTAGATATTGTACGCGAAATTAAAAACGAAGTAGATGTGCCAGTGGCAGTTTACCAAGTTAGTGGTGAGTATGCAATGGTAAAAGCAGCAGCAGAAAAAGGATGGTTAGACCATGATGCAGTAGTTATAGAGCAACTTACCGCAATAAAAAGAGCAGGTGCAAATATTATTGCCAGTTACTTTGCTAAAGATGCAATTCGTATTTTAGGATAATATTACACTTTTTATGAAAAAACAACAGCAGACTAAAATAGTGTTAACAATACTACTTTTTAGTGTGCTGTTTTCATTTGCACAAGAGTTACCTAAAGTTAGTATAACTAAGGTGGGTTTAGATTCGGTTTTAGTTTATAAGAAGGTCGACTCTATTATGAAACTAGGAATTAAGAATACCGCCTTTCCTGGAGCACAACTTTTAGTAGCAAAAGATTCTAAAATTATTTTTCATAAAGCATATGGTTACCATACGTATGATAGTTTGCAAAAAGTACAGCTAACAGATATTTATGATGTTGCTTCGGTAACTAAAATTACAGCTGCTTTGCCAGCTTTAATGAAGCTGTATGATGAGGGTAAGATAGATTTAGATGTGCCTTTTAGTACTTATTGGAAGCCTTGGAGGCATAAAGCAAATAAAAAACATATTATTTTAAGAGAAATACTAGCGCACCAAGCAGGTTTAGCTCCCTATATTGTTTTTTTAAATGATGTTTTAAAGAAAAACGGGAAGCTAAAACATAGGTTTGTTAAAAATAAACCAAGCAAAAAATTCTCTAGAGAAGCATACAACGGTTTGTACGTAAAAGATAGATTTAAGTACAAAATGTACCGTAAAATAAGCAGGTCTAAAGTATCAAAAGAAAAAAAGTACAAGTATTCTGGACTTACTTTTCTGCTGTATCCAGAATTGGTAAAACAAATAACTGGTTTAGATTATAACACATATTTACAGCAAAATTTTTATACACCCTTAGGGCTAAATACAATGGGTTTTCTGCCTAAAAACAAGAAGTATGCTAATACAATTGTACCTACAGAAATAGATACAGTTTTTAGAAAAGAACTTACTCGTAATTTTGTTCATGATGAAAATGCAGCGCTTTTAGGCGGTATATCTGGTAATGCAGCTTTGTTTGCTTCTGCAACAGATTTGGCTAAAATTATGCAGATGTATTTGAATTACGGAGTGTATAATGGCAAGCGCTATTTTTCTAATGCTACAGTTAAAGAATTTACACGCGTACAGTATCCAGAAAATAATAATAAAAGAGGTTTAGGTTTTGATAAGCCTACATTGGGCAATGACACATTGCCTTTGGCAAAAGCATATCCTGCACCAGAGGTTAGTAAAGAGAGTTTTGGACACGCAGGTTTTACAGGAACATTTGTTTGGGCAGATCCTAAAAACAATATGGTTTTTATTTTCTTGTCAAACAGAGTGTACCCAACCAGAACCAACAGAAACTTATATACACTAAATATTAGACCAGCACTACAGCAGGTTTTTTATACTTCAAAAAAAGGGACAAATTAGTCTGTTTTAACTTTAAAAAATACTTGCGTTTACAACGAATAAAGGTTCAAGTCTACCAGAAATACATACACACTGTAGTATTCTACAAATATTATATAGTTTAGTTTTATAAATAACCTATTAACCAAACTATATATGATACAGTTTTTAAGAAACATTCTAGGACTTGGCCCTGCAGAACCAACAAAATTGCGTAAAAAGCCAGACGAACCAGCAGTTAAATCTGTGGTGAAGGAGATGGCTAACGATGAGTTGAAAGTGGATTACACTATGGTTTATCCGTATTTGGTTTCTCAAAAAACACAAGAGCTAGATTTGGTAGACGAATTAGTCTCAGTTTTTCATAAAACAGAAGATATTTATGCTCCTATTGTAAAGGCTTTTGTAATAATTGATAAAAATAAAGAGGGCGCAAACGGAGAAGTAGATATTTTTCATTTAAAAACAAGTAATAAAACTGAAGAAGATTACGAAATGCTTGATAAGCATAGTCTAATCAATTTAGATAATTTAGAATTGCCATTTGTGTTTTGGGATTTCTCTGATGAAAAAATAGAGTATGATATTTTATCAGTTAAAATAGCTGCACTTGCTAGTGAAAAAATACTAAGTAAAAAACATATGTTAGAGGCACATAAAATGCTAAATTCTAAAGAACTTTTGGTTTCTATACCAAGAAAAGGACTCATTTTTGTGTGTTCTAATTTACTAGATAAAGAACATATTGCACATTTTATGAATTTACATGCATATGCTATCTTATCTGATAAACATAACCTTGAAGTATTATGTGAAGATCTTTTTGTGGTTGAAGAAGGAGAGATAGTCAATGTTATGGGTATTACTCAATTATCTGATGTCCTTAGAGAAGGAAACTCTTAATAATCCCGTTAAACAGGGTATAATTGTATAAACTATTCTTTTAATTTTACACTTTACTGCATCAACCTTAAAAATTATCTATGAAAAAAATACAACTACTATTAATTGTAATACTATTTAATAGCTGTTTTGGTGGAGATAAAACTGACGAAGAACTATTGGCTATTGACAAAGAAACGCTAGTTGAAAGTATAGATTCTGATAAAGTCTTGACCTATAAATTTGCTAAAATTTTAATTAGGGCTTCAGCAGGAGAAAGTGATATTAATCCTGAGTACGCCGAATTTAAGTCAGATTTAGATAGAATTTTTGATAAGGTTTCTAAGTATGACGCTAAAGATTCTGAAAGCTTAACTGTTTTAGATTATATATCTATTTACAGAGATTATAAAAAGATGGAGAAATTTATAATGGAGACTGATGAAGATGAGTTTCCTACTTTGTTAGAGGTTTTTGCTAGGGCAAATGCGAAGCAAGGAACATCTAATCAAGAGTTTTTACAAGGAGAGGATAAAGATTATGTACAAAATATAGAGCACTCAGTTTTAAGTGCAATTGTAGTTTTAAGTAGAGATATAGGTAAAGAGGTGTCTTTATACGAGTGCTCTAAAACTAAGCCAGAACTACTGCCAGATTCAGAAATAAAAGCACTTTTACAATACTACAGAGGTTTTTTGTTTTTTGAGAAAAAACTGTATTATTTATCTGAAGATGAAATATCTAGAAACATAGATTGGTTAAATGCTAACCCAGATATAGACTTGCCATACACAAGAGCAATGTTTGAGTGGGGAAACTTAAATAATGAGCAAACTCATATTGGTTTTCATTCGTTAAATCATTTGTTTAGAGGTTTTGATAGGTTAATGATGGACCGTGATATTGATGAGGAACGTGCACTAGAAGATTTTGAAATGTTTTTAGAAGATTCTAAAAAAATAGGATTAGATAATGAAATTATTTGGTCTATTGAATCTTATTTATATCTAAAAAAAGAGAAAAATGATAAGGCAATTGCTGCATTAAAAAAATTAAAAGGAAGTGACTTGCTTTCTTCTGACGAAAAAGCAAGATTGGGAGAGTCTATAGAATACGTAGAAAATAGAGAGCCTGGAAAAGTTTTAAACGGATTCTATGATAAATATTTTTTAAGTAAAATAGCAACTAAGTATATGTTCTCTTTACTGGCTAAGGTAGATTGGCAAAAAATAATGGAGGAGCAAAACGTACCATATACTAAGGAAATGTTTGCTACTGTAGATAATTTTAAAAGCTTTATAGAAAACTACAATAAATATACTAGCTCAGAAAACTTAGAAAAAGCAGGAGATGAACTAATGAAACAAGGAGAAGGACTTTGGAGTAAAACCAAAGGTTTGTTAGATTAGAATTGCTTAAAACCTGTTTTGTAAATGTCCAAATTGACTTAAAAAGTTTAATTTGGACACTTGTTATTTCATGAAAGTATCAATATATCGCATAATTTACTAATTTTTTAATTGTTAAAATTTTTACATTCGTTGTTACTAATAATTGAAGTTATTGGTGTTTAAAATATTGAAACAATGAAATTTACATTTATAAAGTACATTGCTTTAACTGCATTTTTGTTTACTTTTTACAAAGCATTTTTACCAGCATCATCAACTTCAACTACTTTTAACACTAAAAATACAACACACACTACAGAGTCTAATACTATAGATTTTGACCCCAATTTTCATATTTATTTATGTTTTGGACAGTCTAATATGGAAGGCTCTGCAACAATAGAAGAAGAGGATTTAAAAGAGGCCAGCCGTTTTAAAGTATTACAGTCTTTAGATTGTGATAATCTTAAAAGAAAAAAAGGGGAATGGTATACGGCTGTACCTCCTTTAACCCAATGCTACACAGGTTTGTCTCCTGCAGATTATTTTGGTAAAACAATGATTAAAAATTTACCAGACAGTATCTCTGTAGGTTTGGTTAGTGTTGCTATTGGTGGTTGTGATATTAGATTATTTGATAAAGATATGTATACCAATTTTGATGATACTTACAAAGAAGATTGGTTTACAAATAAAGTAAAAGCATATGGTAGTAACCCCTATAAACACTTAATAAAACTTGCCAAAGAAGCTCAGAAAAAAGGTGTAATAAAAGGTATTCTCTTACACCAAGGAGAAAGTAATACAGGTGATAAACAGTGGCCATCTTACGTAGCAACCATCTACAACAATATGTTAGCAGACCTTAATTTAGATGCTACTAAAGTTCCTTTACTTGCTGGTGAAATGGTACATGAAGAGCAAGGTGGTAAGTGTGCAAGTATGAACCCTATAGTAAACACTTTGCCACAAACAATACCAACATCTTACGTAATATCTTCTAAAGGGTGTGAGGTTCGTAAAGATAGTGTGCATTTTAATTCTAATGGAGTTAGAGAGCTAGGAAAACGATATGCGTTAAAAATGTTATCCCTAAAAAGGTAGTAATTCTATTAAAGAAGTAAGTTTGTTCTTGTATTTAATTTTAAATGTTTAAGCTAAAAAATAATTAGCATACATTTGAGTTTTTAGATTAAGAGATAAACAATTGGCTTCAGATATTCAAAAACACGGATTTAAGGAGGGTTTGCCGCACGAGTTTGAGTTGGTAAACCTAGCAGACTTGTATAATAATTTTTTTGATGAATTAATAGTGCCTCATAGGGCAGATTTTTATCAAATTATATGGTTTAAAAAGGGCAGTCCGCGTCATATGGTAGATTTTAATCCTATAGACATTAAGCCAAACTCTATCTTATTTGTAGATAAAAACAGTGTACAGTGTTTTGATGAGGATGTGGCAGTAGAGGGTGTAGTTTTACTGTTTACAGATAATTTTTTTTGTAAGACAGATGAGGACACTAAGTTTTTACGAAGTAATATGCTTTTTAACGACCTGTATTCTATATCTACCATACAGGTTAATAAACTAACACCTATTTACACTGGTCTTTTTCAGTTTATTGAAGAAGAACTACAGACGGCTATAGATAATTACCAGTCTGATATACTTAGAAATTACCTTCAAAATATTTTACTTTTATCAGAAAGAGAAAGGCAAAATCAGCATAGTAAAAAAATAAATAAAGGTCCAGATATAGATTGTGTAATTAAGTTTAGAGACTTGTTAGATAAAAATTTTATCAATCAAAAATCTGTAAGTAAATATGCAGACCAATTAAACGTAACTCAAAAACGTTTAAATGCAGCTACTTTAAAAGTTATGGATATTACACCAAAGCAAATGATAGATGCTAGAGTAATATTAGAAGCTAAACGATTATTAGTACATACAGAAGACAGTGTAAAAGAAATAGGTTACGGAATTGGTTTTGAGGAGCCTACAAATTTTGTAAAATATTTTAAAAAGCATCAAGGCTTTACACCAACCGAATTTAGAAAAAAAATACTACTGGCGTAAAATTACCATTTTTAGCCGTATTTGTATCATAATACATAACTCCTGATAGCGCAAATTTGCTTCATAATTTAACCCCAATAAATGAAACAAATTAGTAAAAATGAAATTGTTAATTGATGTATTAGGTTGGTCAGGTTCTGGCTTTTTAATCCTTGCTTACGGGATTACACTTATAGAAAATAATAAGTACGTTAACTATGCTAAGTACTTAAATCTTTTTGGAGCACTATTAATAGCCATAAACTGTTATTATTATAATGCCATACCATCATTTGTTTCTAATTTAATTTGGTGTGTAATGGCTTCATTAACCATATACAAAACCAAAAAAAGAGAACGCTATTTTGTTAAGCCAAAATTAAAAGTATAATCACTTTTTAATATAGGACAAAAATTACCATCTTTTGGATTTTTTGTATCACTTTAAAGCAATTTACTGGTTGCATCTTTGCATAAAAAAATTAATTAATTATGAAAAAATCAATTTTATATGCAACTGTAGCTCTTGGGCTTACAGCAATATCTTGTAATGGTCAAGATGACGATGCAACAAAACAAATCTCTAACAAAGATAAAGTAGTAGCTCTGCTAAAATCTATAGAAACAGGAGATCAAAAACCGGCAACTTACATTAATCCCACTAATTATAAACAACATAATTTAGATGTTGCAGATGGGTTAAATGGCTTTGTAGAAACCTTAAAGGCGTTGCCTGCTAATTCTGCAAAAGTAAATACTGTGCGTGCTTTTGAAGATGGGAATTTTGTTTTTACGCACACAGATTATAATTTTTTTGGCCCTAAAATTGGGTTTGATATTTTTAGATTTGAAGACGGATTAATAGTTGAGCATTGGGATAATTTGCAAGTAACGGCAGCGCAACCAAATCCTAGTGGACGTACAATGATAGATGGTGCCACTGAAATTAAGGGTTTAGATAAAACGGAAGAAAATAAGGAGCTTGTTGCTAAATTTGTTACAGATATACTTGTTAATGGAGATATGAGCAAATTAGCTCAGTATTTTGATGGTGACAATTATATACAGCATAACCCTAACATTGGAGATAAGTTATCCGGATTAGGTGCGGCTCTAGAGTCTATGGCCCAACAAGGTATTTTTATGAAGTATAGTAAAATACATATGGTTTTAGGGCAAGGTAATTTTGTACTTACTGTGAGTGAAGGTAATTTAGGAGAAGAACATAATTCTTTTTATGATCTATTTAGAATTGAAGAAGGAAAAATAGCAGAACACTGGGATGTTATTCAGAATATACCTGCTAAAGCAGATTGGAAAAATGAAAATGGGAAATTTTAATTACCTATCTAAATAAATAAAAAAGGCTGCCGTTTGGTAGCCTTTTTTTATTTATTTAATCTTCAAAAATAAACTCACCCTTAGTTTCTGCAGCGTGTAAGCCCCATTCTACTATTAAGTTCAAAATAGGCGTAAGGGTTTGTCCAAATTCGGTAAGTCTGTATTCCACTTTTAAAGGAGGCTTTTTAGTAAAAACCTTTCTGCTTACAATACCATCAGCTTCTAGCTGCTTTAGTTGTAAGCTTAGTGTGCGTTCTGTAATACCAGGAATTTCTTTACGTAATTCGTTATACCGTTTTTTATCTCCAATTAAATGTGTAAGTATAACGCTTTTCCATTTTCCGCCAATAAGTTCCATTGCAGCACTCGTAGGGCAAAAAGATATTTTATCGTTAATCTTAATCTTAGGTTTCTTTTTAAACAGTTCTTTTCTGTCCATTTTTAAAAAAAATTATTAAAGTGTAAAATTAAAGAGCTTTAATTTAGTATGCAACTATATTTTTTATAGTAAATATTTTTTATTATATTTAATTGATTATCAAATATTTGGCATTTTGTTTTTGTACTATACTTCTTGACCGTTATTGTGCAGTTGCTATACTATACATACTTTTGTCACTATACAAATGATAGTATTGTAAATCAATAACATAAAAAGTCATATTATGAAAAGCACTATAGTAAAATTTACGGCAAAACCAGAACACAGAGATTCATTTGCTAAAACATTAAAGGAAGCGCAAGAGGCTACAAAAAAAGAAACAGGTAACATTGAAATAAGAGTCTATGTTTCTAAAGATGATGAAAACATTTTCTTTGTTTATGAACGATGGGCAGATAAAGCTGCAATTACATCTCACGACAATGAGCCACACACCAAAAAACTTATGGAGGTAGGTAAAACTGCCTTAAAGACTGAACCTGATTTTTATTTCCTAGGCGATACACATCCATTACCAGACCACTCAAAATCTGCAAACCCAGAAGATGATGTGTTTATAATCTTCTTCATTTTCAAATTAAAAACAGCATTTAGAAGTCAACTTTTAAATCAGTTTGAAGACCACATTACACATACCAGAAAAGAGGAAAAAGGAAACATTCTTTTTGACTTATACACAGTAGATGATAAAGAAGACACGTTGGCTGTTTATGAGCATTGGAGAAAAGAATCTGATGTTTGGGATATTCACTTTAATCAACCATACGCAGTTAAAACAGGTAAACTTATGGAAGAAGCTGTTGTTGGTGACTTAAAACAGTATATGAATTTTGTGAAAGAAATTTAAGAGAAATTAATAATCAACTAAGAAGCACTATTATGAAAAAAATAATTCTATTATTTTCCCTAGCTTTTATAGCAAGTTGCGGAAATCAGACAAAAAAAGAAGTAGTTTCAACATCTGAACATGGACACTCTCACGATAAAGATGGCAACCATTTAGCCCCACATACAGAAAACACTATTCACCAATACGCGCCAACTGTTGCCTTATTAAATAGTATTTACGAAGGCGATATAACTCCACAACAAATGGTGCAGCAAGGTACTATTGGTATTGGAACAGTAAATCATTTGGCAGGCGAATTGGTTGCTGTAGATGGTGTTGTTTACACTATTGATGCCGAAGGCGGAATAGCTGAAGCTCCAAATGACTTAGAATCTCCAAATATGACAATGATAAATTTTCAGCCAAAAAAAACAGTTATCGTTGAAAATATTACGTCTTATGAAGATTTAACTAAAGAACTTCAAAAATATTCAACCTCTAAAAATAGCTTTTATGCTTACCGTATTAAAGGAGAATTTAAGTATTTAAAAATGGCATCTGCTCATAAAGTAGAAAACGAAGATGTGTCATTATTTGAATATTTAGACACTCGTGTAATGTACACAAGAGAAAATATAAAAGGGACTTTAGTTGGTTTGTTTACACCAGATTATCTAGGAAATATAGTAATACCGGGAATGCATTTTCACTTTTTATCAGAAGATATAACACTTGGCGGGCATTTAGAAGATATTAAGTTTGATAAACTAGAAGTTGAAATTCAGGAAGTAAACCAAGTAAATCTTCAGCTTCCGGAAACAGAAAAATTTAGAAATAAAGACTTAAAGCAAGGTGCAGCACCAAAAGCTACAGCTAAACAAAACGGAAAATAAACAAATTAAAAAAATATATAAAAATGAAAGCAGTATTATTAAAACAAGCAGGCGGACCAGAGAATCTTTATGTAGATAATATTGATAAGCCAAGTATAAAAGAAAACGAAGTATTGGTTGCCGTAAAAGCAATTTCGTTAAATCCGGCAGATGTTAAACCAAAATACAACGATGAAATGTTGGGTATGATGTATGGTGAAGAGCGACCAATAATTTTAGGTTGGGACATTGCTGGTACAGTTACAGAAGTTGGTACGGCAGTTACCAATTTTAAGGTAGGAGATAATGTCTTTGGTATGGTCAATTTTCCTGGTGTTGGTAATGCATATGCAGAATTTGTTGCAGCTCCAGAAACACATTTGGCTGTAATGCCTAGCAATGTCTCTTTTACAGAGGCTGCTGCAACAACGCTAGCAGCATTAACCGCATTACAAATTTTATCAGGAAAAATAAATAAAGGAAATAAAGTGTTAATTCAAGCTGGTTCTGGTGGTGTTGGTCATTTTGCTATTCAAATTGCAAAAGCTATGGGAGCCTATGTAATTACAACAGCTTCGGCTAAAAATAAAGATTTTGTAATGTCTATAGGTGCAGATGAGGCTATTGATTATCATACTCAAAATTTTGAAGATATTTTAACTGATATAGATTTTGTGCTAGACACGCAAGGCGGAAAAGTTTTAGAAAATTCAGTTGATGTTTTAAGAAATGGAGGAACAGTTATTACTACTGTAGCACCAGATTTATCAGATAAAAAGAAAGCTTTAGCTGAAAAAGAAAATAAAACGGTTTCTAATATTCTAGTGCATTCTAGTGACCAAGATATGAATACATTAAAAGGGATGCTTGAAAACGGAGAAATAAAACCTCATATATATAAAACGTTCCCTTTTGAAAAGATGGCAGATGCACATACTGAGGTAGAAAAAGGAAGAACTGTGGGAAAAGTAATTGTAACCCTATAAAACTAATTTTATGAAAAATTCACTCCAGTTTATATTAATTCTTTTTGTGGTCATTCTTTCTGGATTCAAAGACGGAACGACCTCAAAAGTAACAAGCCTTACTTCAGCAAATGAAACTGCAGATGTTATTACAAACGATTTTTCAGTAGTGGTAAAATGGGAATTAGACGGTTTTAAAATGCCAGAATCCGTATATGCATCGCCAAATCATAAGTGGTTGTATGTCTCCAACACCAATGGTGCAGAGCCAGGTTTTATAAGTCGTGTTTCTAAAGACGGAGTAATTGATGACTTAAATTGGGTTACTGGGTTGACAGCTCCTACAGGCTCTGATATTTACGAGAACACGTTATACGTTGCCGATCAAAAGCAGGTACATCTTATAAATCTTGATAACGGAAACATCACAAAAAGTTATACCGCAAATGAAGCTGGTTCTTTAAACGATTTGACAATTAATCAGAAAACCGGACAAGTATTTATTTCTGATGTACCCGGTGGTAAAATTTATACTATTGAAAATGATAAGTTGGTAGTATGGTTACAGTCTGATAAAATTCCGTTTCCAAATGGTGTTCTAGTGGAAGACAACACTTTGGTTGTGGCTAATTACGGGCTTAAAAACGGCGAAGGTTTATTAAGAAAAGAATGGAAGCCCAAAGACTTTGGGGCATTGTACAATATCGACATTACTTCTAAAAAAGTAGAGCTTATTACTTCTACCGATAAAAAAGGGGTTTTTGATGGTGTTACTTCTATAAATGGAACGTTACTGGCAAGTAGTAATCCAACCGGGCAATTGTTCACCTTTACCGATTCCAAAAGCTATCTAATAGATACCTCTATTAAGGGTTTAGCAGATATAAACTCTGATGGTACAACTATATATGCACCCTATTTTTATGATAATAAGCTGGTAGCTTTTACACCTGTTCCGTGGGATAGAATTACCACAAAGGAAGAGTATATATTAAAAGGCGCAGACAACTACTATGGCGATGCAGGAGGCGAATCTATTGCTACAAGAGATGGGATTATTATGGGGAATTTTGATGGACAAGAGTTATCTGGAACTTGGGACTGGCAAGGTGAATATTTTTGCAGAACAAGTACCCTAGGAACAATGGATTTAGGTTCTGACTGTATTCAAATTGATGTTACCCCTACTAAGATGCGTTTAATTTTAAATAAAGGAACAGGAATGTCTGTGGTTTATGATAAGAAGAAAGACCCACAAATCACCATTTTATCATCCTTTAAGATTAAACCTGAGAAAATAGATTTCTTCAAAAAGAAAATGCTTGCAAATCAAGACGTGGTCAGAAAAGAGAAAGGCACCTTAGAAATGAAGTTATATCAAGACCAGAATACGCCGGGCAATTTTATAGTATTTGGTATAAACGAGAGTAAACAAACATTACAATCACATACCAAAGCTGTTGACAAAAGAGGCATAGCAGACCAAGTGGAATCTGCTTTGGCAGAAGCTCCTAAAACATTGTTTTTAACCAATGAAAAACCTTTACCTACTTATAATTTTAGTAAAACTGATGTAAGTAATAATGAAGTTATACTGTTTTCCATTTTTAAAGTAAAGGAAGAGTATAAGGAAGAATTTATAGCACAATTAATCAAGCATACAGAGTTAACTAGAGCAGAAGAAGGCAATATTAGATTTGATTTTTATAGTACAAAGGATAATGAATTTGTGCTTCAAGAACATTGGAAAAACAAAGAAGCCGGTGCGTTTCACAGAAAACAAGAATACGCACAAGAAACCAATAGCATAATGAAAGAGGCTGTTATTGATGGTACACAGCAAGTCTATTTTGTAAATGAGATTGAGAACTAGAATTGAAAAAGAGCATTTAAAAATTTAAAACACGATATATGAAAACACAAGAAGAATTACCAAATTACACAAAGCATATTTTTGTTGCAGGAAATTGGAAAGACGGAAGTGGACCCGCTATAAAGAATATAAACCCTTGGAATCAAGAAGAACTTTTCACATTACCAAGTGCAACTACAGATGATGTTAATGAAGCTTTTGAGCAAGCAGCAATCGCCCAAAAAAAATGGGCTGCCGTATTGCCTCCTGAAAAAAGTAGAATGATGCAAAAACTTGCCGAAGTGGTGAGGAACCGAAAAAAAGAATTTGCAGAATGGGCAAGAAAAGAAGTAGGTGCAACACTTGCCAAAGGATATTTTGAAGCAGAGCTGGTGGCAAGTGTTTTTGAAAGCACAGTACATTTACCATTACTGGTAGAAGGTAAAATACTACCACGAGATATAGAAGGAAAAGAATCACTTGCAGTAAGACAGCCATTAGGAGTAATAGGATTAATTTCTCCTTGGAATTTTCCGGGACAGTTAACCGCCCGTACTTTGGGTCCTGCGCTGGCAGTGGGTAATGCAGTGGTTTTAAAACCCGCATCTACATCTATTGTAACCGGAGGTTTAATTTTTGCTTCCTTTCTTGAAGAAGCAGGTTTCCCCAAAGGCTTATTAAGTGTTTTACCTGGTGGCGGAAGCACAATTGGTACGGCTATTACCAAGCATCCTATTTCAAAGTTAATTTCGTTTACAGGGTCAACACCGGTAGGTAGAGAAGTAGGTAAAAATGCGATAGATGCTGATATAATTAAAAATGTTGAATTAGAATTAGGCGGTAACAGTCCGTTTGTAGTACTTGAAGATGCAGATATTGATCAAGCTGTAGAAGCAGCTGCCTGGGGTAAATTTATGAACCAAGGTCAGATTTGTATGGCTATAAACAGAATTATTGTAGAAGATAAAGTTTATGATGAATTTACAGAAAAGTTTATAACTAAAGTAAAAGGCTTAAAACGTCTGGATATGAACGACCCGGATACTTTTATAGGTCCAATAATCGATCAAAATCAATTTGACACCGTAAAGGGTTTAATAGACGATGCAAAAGAGCAAGGTTACAAAATGGCATTAGGAGGTGAAGCTGAAGGATTGCATATGCCTCCACATATTTTTGTTGATGTAGATGAAAACTGCCCGCTTTTTAAAAATGAAATTTTTGGACCTGCAGTTTCTATTGCAAGAGCAAAAGACACCGATGATGCTTTACGCTTAGCAAATGCTACGGATTACGGCTTGTCCAGTTCTGTATTTACACAAGACGAAGCAAAAGGTATGACCTTTGCCAAAGGAATTGAAGCTGGTATGACCCACATAAATGACCAGCCTGTTAACGATAGTGCCTATGCACCATTTGGTGGAGTCAAAAACTCAGGTTTAGGTAGATTTAATGGGCAATGGGGTGTAAAATCATTTACATCCGCACATTGGATTACCATTCAAAAAACACCTAGAAAATATCCTTTTAAGGCATCGGATTTTGAGTAATATTTTTAAGTTTACTCATTAGTTTCTGTATGTTAAGGTTAGCTTTTTTAGTTAATTTTAGCATACAGATTTTGTTTGTGGTAACTATCAATCCTAATAAAGCAAAGAGAAATCAGTGTGCAATTAACTTTTAATATCTTAGAACTGCTAACTTTTTGCTATTTTCGTACTTTAAATATATACTATGGGTTTATTATTATTTTACGCATTTATTTCAGTTTTCTTTTCTTTTTTATGCTCTATTCTTGAGGCTGTTTTGTTAAGTGTTACTACTACATTTATAAACGTTAAAAAGAAAGAAGGTAAAAGCTTTGCTACAGAATTAGAGGCATTAAAAAAAGATGTAGATAAGCCGTTAATTGCAATTTTAACACTAAACACTATTGCGCATACCGTTGGTGCAATTTTAGTAGGTGTACAGGCAAAAGTTGCTTATGCAGAAATGTATGGTAGTGCCACAACAAGTGTATTAGGAGTTACTTTTACAGAAGATTTAATGGTTGGTATTGTGTCTACTTTAATGACAGTTTTAATATTAGTAGCATCAGAAATTATACCTAAAACTATTGGTGCAACTTATTGGAAACAACTTGCAAATTTTACAACAAAGGCATTAAATATAATGGTCTTAATTTTAAAATATACAGGCCTACTTTGGTTGTTACAAGTGTTTACTAAACTGGTTGGTAGTAAAGAACACCACGGTAGTGTATTAAGTAGAGAAGACTTTACAACAATGGCAGATATTGCGCATGAAGAGGGTGTCTTTCAGGAATCTGAATCTAAAATTATTCGTAATTTATTAGAGTTTGATGAAATTTTAGCCAAACACATCATGACGCCACGTACAGTTTTAAAATCTGCTGCAGAAACAGCAACAATAGGGGAGTTTTATAACGCTAATCCTAAAATGCGCTTTTCTAGAATTCCAATATACAGTGGCTCCTTAGATAATATAACGGGTTTTGTACTAAAAGATAATATATTAGAAGAAGTTATTAATAAAAATGGGAGTTCTCCGTTATCTAGCATAAAAAGAGAAATTTTAGCAACAGAGCGTAATACTCCAATTCCGCAACTATTTGAAACTTTTATAAAGAAAAGAGAACATGTTGCTTTGGTTGTAGATGAGTATGGTTCTGTTAGTGGTTTGGTTACTATGGAAGATGTTATAGAAACCTTGCTAGGAATGGAGATTATGGATGAGAGTGACCATATAGCCGACCTACAATCTTTAGCCAGAAAAAACTGGGAAAATAGAGCTAAAAAAATGGGGTTAATTGTTGAAGAAGAAGGTAAAATTGATACTTCTGAAACAAAACCAGATGCTGCAGAAGATATAAAATGATAGAAGCAGCTTACATAAAGACTCCGTTAGGTATTGCTAAATTAGAAGGCGATGAAGGCGGACTTTCTGTAATTTCTGTTTTAGATGATGGCGAAATAACGGAAGTAATTCCAGAAGTGCTTGAAGATGCAGTTTACCAACTACAAGAATATTTTAGAGGAGAACGTACAAAATTTAGTTTAACTCTAAACCCAACAGGTACAGAGTTTCAAAAAAAGGTATGGGATGCACTATTACAAATACCATATGGTAAAACGTATTCTTATTTAGAATTATCTAAAGTTCTGGGAGACCCTAAAGCCATACGAGCTGTTGCGGCTGCAAATGGTAAAAATCCATTGTGGATTATGGTTCCCTGCCACAGAGTTATAGGTAGTGATGGCTCTTTAACTGGTTACGCAGGTGGCTTGCACCGTAAAAAGTGGTTGCTAGAACATGAGAGCCCAGTTACGCAAACATCTTTATTTTAAAAACATAAAAAAATCCGATTTAGTACTAAATCGGATTTTACTTTTTATTGAGGTGAAAATAGTTTAGTTTTTACACGTAATTTCACTAGATTTCATATCTTCAGCAATAGCATCAGATTGTTTAATTGTATCTTTAAAAAGAACAAATTTATCTATTGCATGTCCTGGAGACCTTGCAGATATTTCCATAGTATAAACTCCGGCTTTATCAAAAGTTACAAAAACAGGGTGACTATCGTTGTCTGATGTGCTTGCTTGCCATTTAAAATCTAAATCGTTACCACTTCTGTATATTTTAAACCAACCGTCTTTAGATGATCCGTTAGGATTTGGTGTTTTTCCTGTGTCTTTTGGGTATACTGTACTACCTTCTTTTTCTCCAAAAAAATCATCAGCATCAGCAAAACGTAACCATGAGTCGTTATGCTCAGATCCACTGTTTCCTTTTTTAACAGCAGACTTCCACATAAAACGATAAGTTCCTGGGCTATTTATTTTAATGCTATACGTAGCTAAGCCTTCTCCCGGCTTATTTAAATATTGGGCTCCATCCCAAACCATATAGCCTTTTCCTGTAGCATTGTTGTCATCTTTTTTTAATTTCCATAAGTCATTAAAAACAGCATTTTCAAACTCAACGCTAACTAGCCCATCTTTTTCAACAAAGACAAAGTTTTCTACTTTATCACAGCTTGCAGTTTGTTCTTCAGATTTTTCAGGATCATCAACATTGTTGTCATTTTCACTGTCATCACTACTAGAGCAAGAAAATAAAGTAACGGCAATTAATGCTAATGGTAATAATTTTAATTTCATAGTATGTAAATTGTTTTTATAACAAACTGTATTTGTAAGATTTTATTGGTTGTATATGTTGTATTTCGATAAACGGTAATTTATACCTATATTCATTTTTCTTATAGTACACTAAACCAATATTATGCTACATAAAATTAATTTAGAACATATTCTTTTTTTAGATATTGAAACAGTCCCTGAGTATGAGTTATATAGCCATATGACCGATGAAAAGAAAGAATTATGGGCAGGTAAAACAGCTTATAAAAGAAAAGAAGATTTTACGCCAGAAGAATTTTATGATAGAGCAGGTATTTGGGCAGAATTTGGTAAAATTGTTTGTATTTCTGTAGGGTATTTTAACACAAAAGGAGATTTGCGTAATTTTAGAGTCACTACTTTTTTTGGAGAAGAAGATATATTATTAAAAGAGTTTAAAAACCTTTTAACTACACACTTTGCATCACCTAAATATATATTATGTGCACACAATGGTAAGGAGTTTGATTTTCCTTATATAGCTCGTCGTATGGTAATTAACCGTATAGATTTACCTCCAAAACTTAATTTGTTTGGCAAAAAGCCTTGGGAAGTTCCGCATATAGATACTATGGAGCTCTGGAAATTTGGCGACTTTAAACACTACACCTCGTTAAAATTAATGGCTAATGTACTTGGTATACCTTCTCCTAAAGAAGATATAGACGGTAGTATGGTTAGAGATGTTTTTTATGTTGATAACGATATAGACCGTATTGTAAAGTATTGCGAATTAGATGTTATTGCAATAGCCCAAGTTTTTCTTAGGCTACGCAATGAAGAGTTGTTAGATGCCGATGAAATTAAGAGGGTATAATTTTGGTGTTACTCGTTATATTTAAATTGTAAAAACACAGGAAAATGGTCACTGTAACCACCAACATATTTACGACCAACATAGGTTCTAAAAGGTGTGCCTTTAAACTTGCCATCAAACTCGGTTAAAAAATGTTCATCAAAAATATTTGCCTCTACAAAACTGTGTGTGCCTTTCTCATAATTTAAAAAGCTATGAGATATAATTATTTGATCAAACAAACTCCATTTTCTTTTGTAACTAGCACTACCTTTTTCAAAGGTTAATAAGTGGTCACTAGGGTTATAAAATTTATTAGTATCCATTAGTACTTTTATACTATCAGATTTAGGGCTGTCATTAAAATCACCCATAATAATATAGTTAGGGTTAGGGTGTTTTTCTTCAAGCTTTTCAATAAAATTTACAAGTACTTTGGCGGCTTCAATTCTTTTGTAATCTGTAGATATTTTTCCTTCTCTTTTAGATGGCCAATGGTTTACAAAAACGTGTACTTCTTCGCCATTTAACTTACCGTGTACATAAAGTATATCTCTGGTATAATCTTTTTCGCCATTAGTATTAATAATATGTACGTGTATAGGCTCAGAGTGTATAACTGTAAAATGGTCTTTGTGGTAAATTAAACCAGTATCTATACCGCGCTCATCAGGAGAATCATAATGTACATAAGCATAATTTATATTCTCTGTATTAGCAGTATTAAGAAGGTCTATTACTACGGTCTCATTCTCTACTTCTGCTATACCAACAAGTGCTGGCGGATTGTCAGAATTATGAGTTCCTATCTGCGACATAGTGCTAGATAGTTTAAAAAGCTTTTTCTTGTACCTATTATTTGTCCACCTTTTTACGCCTTTAGGAGTATAATCATCATCTAAAGTTGTGGGGTCATCAATAGTGTCAAATAGGTTTTCTAAATTATAAAAGGCAATTGTAACCAAATTAATCTTATTTTATTATTTTAAGGTAGTAAAAAAAGTGCTCACTTTTTAATATTAGATGCTAAAATACAAAAATAGCTTAGCAAGTATTGATTAGATTTGCATTATAAATTAAACATATGCTAGAGAAGATAGTCGTAGAATATGAAAAAGCTGTTCTTATAGGAGTTATAAGCAGCACACAAACAGAGGAAAAGGTAACAGAATACTTAGATGAGTTAGAGTTTTTAACCTATACTGCTGGTGGCGAAGTTTACAAACGATTTGTACAAAAAATAGACAAACCAAATCCTAAGACATATATAGGAAGCGGTAAAATGGATGAAGTTGCACTTTATGTTGAGGAAAATGAAATAGGTTCAGTTATTTTTGATGATGAACTTACTCCAGGACAGCAACGTAACATAGAACGCCATTTAAAGTGTAAAATAGTAGATAGGACAACACTTATTCTAGATATTTTTGCGCAGCGTGCACAAACAAGTTACTCACGTACGCAGGTAGAGTTAGCACAGTATCAATATCTATTACCAAGATTAACTGGTTTATGGACCCACTTAGAGCGCCAAAAAGGTGGTATTGGTATGCGTGGACCTGGTGAAACAGAAATAGAAACAGATAGGCGTATTGTACGTGACCGTATTACATTACTTAAAAAGAAGTTATCTAAAATAGATAGGCAAATGGAAACCCAACGTGGTAACCGTGGTGCTCTAGTTAGGGTTGCTTTAGTAGGATATACCAACGTTGGTAAGTCTACATTAATGAATGTGGTTAGTAAAAGCGAAGTTTTTGCAGAAGATAAATTATTTGCAACATTAGATACTACTGTACGTAAAGTTGTTTTAGGTAATTTGCCATTTTTATTAAGTGATACTGTAGGTTTTATTAGAAAACTGCCAACACAACTGGTAGAGAGTTTTAAAAGTACTTTAGATGAGGTAAGAGAAGCAGACTTATTATTACATATAGTAGATATATCACATCCTAATTTTGAAGATCACATAGCATCTGTTCAGAAGATTTTAGAAGAAATTAAGGCAGACGATAAAAAAACTATAATTGTTTTTAATAAAATAGACCAGTTTACACACGAGACTATAGATGAAGATGATTTGGTAACTGAAAAAACCGAAATACACTTTACTTTAGATGAGTGGAAAAAAACGTGGATGCAGAAAGTAGGAGATAGAGCTTTGTTTATTTCAGCATTAAATAATGAGAACTTAGATACGTTTAGAAAAAGAGTTTATGATGAGGTTAGAGACATACACGTAACGCGTTTTCCTTATAATAACTTTTTATACCCAGAGCATTTAGATGAGTACTAAATGTTAGCGGTAATAAATTACTATTTATCTAGAAAAGCGCACTTTATCGAAGAAAGTGAACCGCTTATTTTTTATACAACAGAATAAGGCAGGTTCACAACATAAATTGCCAGACTTTTAAGGTTCGCCATATATTTACACTGTAATTAAGAAACAAGGGTTGTAAAAATCTAAATGAATTAATTACACAAACGATATAAAACGCCTTTTTTCCCAAATCTGGCCTTTTTCATAAAAATGATATAAAAAGATCCCAAATCTTATTATCAAATTTAACCTATAAGCCCTCTTTAGAGGGCTTTTTTTGTATTATAACCCTCCTTGTTTATTTTTTTACTGTTTACTTGAATTATTTTTATAGTTTTGAGTCACTAAAATTATGAGAATGAAACAGATAATTATTGCAGTTGTGTTACTTTGTACAGTAAGTATGACTGCGCAAAAAAAAAGCGACTTGTTAACGCATTATGAAGCGTATTATAAGCAAATGAAAGCACAAGGAGATACTCAAGGAATAATTAATGCTATAACACATTTAAACGTTTTAGCGCCAAGTGAGTCTCGTAAAGATACGTTAGCATTTATGTATGCAAACAGCAACCAAAATATGCAGGCATTGCGTGTTATTGGTGTAGAAACAAAAGATAGTGACTCTAACCTTGCTGTACAAGTAAGAGCCTTAGCATTAAAAGCTCTTGGAGATGTAAAAAGAGCTATTGCACAATTTGAGATTTTAAACAAAAGAACTCCTAACGCTTTTTTAGCGTATGAGTTAGCAGATTTAAAAATACAAACAGGAGATAAAGCTGGTGCAATTACAAATATTGAGTATGGTTTGGCTAATGCTAAGGATGGTATGAAGTATGCTTTTTACGAGAGACAACAACCTTATGAAGTGCCTCTTAAAGCAGCTTTTTTACACTTAAAAGCATTAATAGAATTTAATAACAACCAGGCTAACCCAGAAGCGGCTTTAGCGTTAATTAATGAAGCATTGGCAATTGCTCCTAATTTTAATTTAGCTGGTTTAAGCAAACAAGCTATAGAGGCAAGAAAAGCAGAAGAAACGGCTCCAAAAAAATAAGAGTTAGTTTGTTATAAATAAAAAAAGGAGCGCTTTAGCGCTCCTTTTTTAGTTTTGTTTTAATTCTTTTTTTAGCTGTATGTCTTTTTCTTTTTTAAGAGCAACAACTTTGTCTACATCCTCATTTGGTATGGCAATAGATAAAACATAATGTGCTATTTTCCATTCGCCTTTTACTTTTTTTAAAATACCAGAACCACGGCATATTTCCATTTGGGTATCTAGTAACTCATCAAACCAAGCAATTTTTTTAGATTTATCTACATAAACATTTCGTTCTAAGGCAGTAAAACTCCAAGCCTTTCCCTTATCAAAATAAGGTTTAGAAAAAGCTTTAAAATCTTTGTTCTGCCAATTTTCTGTAGCATCTGTACCAATAAAAACACCATCTTTAGTCATTAAGTCAAAGTAAGCGTCAAAATCTGCATCGGCAGCAGCCTTATGCCAAGCATCTACAACCGTATTAATTTCAGTTTTTTGAGCTGTAACTTGTAAAGTTGCAACTAGCATAATAATTAATAATAGCTTGTTATTCATTTTCTAAAATTAAATTAGTGTCTAAAGTATTGTTAGCAATTATGTTAAACTGGTTTCTAAAATTGTTATAAGCAGTAATTAACTCTGTCGCAGGTTCTAAAACATCTAAACTATATTCTATAGCACCTTTAGTTTTTAAAGTATATGTTTTTATAACAGTTTGCCTGCTCTTTATATGTGGTTTGTTAAACTCTTCAGGGTAAGTAGATTTTTCTAGCTTTTTTTGAGTGTCAATAATTTGGTCTAGCGTTAAACGTAAGTCTTCATCATTTTCAGCTTTATACATGCCATCTATAGCCGCATTAAAATCTTTGTACTCTTGCCAGTTCTCTAAAACGGCAACTACTTTTGGGTCTAGTTTTATCTTCTTTGGTAGCTTTTTAGCATTAAAAGTAATTTTGTCTGCAACTTGCTCTTCTTTTACGGTTTCTTTCTTGGTGTCTGAGCAAGAAATCACGCTAAAAATCAAAATAAAAAAAAGGAAAAATGGCTTCATAGGGCGAAAGTATAAAAAAAGAATAAGATAAGAAGTTTGATCACTTTCAATTCATTTATAAATTTAGTTAAATAAGTAGTAAATATGTAATTACGACCAAAGTTAATTTAATAGATATATCTTTGTGGCTTAACTTTAGAATACCAATTATTGTGCAAAAATCTATCTTAATTATAGGAGCCTGTGGGCAAATAGGTACAGAGCTAACTTTAGCTCTAAGAGAAAAACACGGTAACGATAATGTAGTTGCTAGTGATATTAGAGAAGGCGGTGAAGATCTTATGGCTAGTGGTCCCTTTGAGCTTTTAGATGCTACAGACTACAAGGCTATAGAAAATGTTGTAATGCATTATGAGATAGATGAGGTTTATTTAATGGCAGCAATGTTAAGTGCAACTGCAGAAAAATTTCCTATGCGTGCTTGGGACTTAAATATGGGGTCTCTTTTTAATGTTTTAAACTTAGCAAAAGATAAAAAAATTAGTAAAATATTTTGGCCATCTAGTATTGCTGTTTTTGGACCTAATACTCCTAAAGAAAACACGCCACAAAATACAATTATGGAGCCAAGTACTGTTTATGGTATTAGTAAACAATCTGGTGAGCGTTGGTGTAGTTATTATCATAATAAATATGGAGTAGATGTACGTAGTTTACGTTATCCAGGTTTAATTAGTTGGAAAACACTGCCAGGTGGTGGCACAACAGATTATGCTGTAGAAATTTACCATAAAGCATTAGAGAATAAAGCATATACTTGTTTTTTATCTGAAAACACAAAATTACCAATGATGTTTATGGATGATGCTATTAGAGCTACAGTGTCTATTATGGAAACTGAGGCCGAAAACATAAAAGAGCGCTCATCATACAACTTAGCTGCAATGAGTTTTACTCCAACAGAAATTGCTGCAAGCATACAAAAACAAATACCAGAGTTTAAGATTGATTATAATGTAGATTTTAGACAAGAAATAGCAGATTCATGGCCGCAAAGTATAGATGCTTCTACAGCAGAAAAAGATTGGGGTTGGAAAGCAGAATTTGATCTAGAAAAAACTACAGAAACAATGCTGAAGAATTTAGCAAACTAAATTAATTCTCATTATTATGTAATGATATGTCTGGGATGGCTGTGGGGTCATCATCTTTAAAATCCTCATAGTCGTCCTCGTCATAATTCTCCATAGTGTACTCTAACTTTGCACTAATTTTCACAAGGTATTTAGTGTCTTGTGTAAGTACTTCTACTGCCTCAATAGTTTCATTTTTAGCATTTTTAAACACTATAATGTCACTATCGCCATACCCAGCAGGATAGCGATCTACTAGTAGTTTTAAAACTTCTGGAGTAAGTTTTTTAAAATCTACAATTACTCGTTTAAGGTTATCCATAGCAGCTATTTTTTGGAGAATTGTAATACACGCAATATGCGAGTTATTAAAATTAGTTTATTCTCTTAAAAACGCAAAACCCCTAAAGTTAATTGCTTGTAAAATATAAAAAGTAATATTTTACTTATTGGTAATGTCAGATTTGCCACCTGTTTTCTTTAAAAGCTTTATATGGTGTATTTCTATGCCTTTGTCTATGGGTTTTAGCATATCGTACATATTTAAGGCAACAATACTTGCTCCGTGCATAGCTTCTACCTCTACACCGGTTTTGTAGTTTGTTTTTATGGTAATTAAAACTGTTATTTCTAAGTCGTTAATTTGGTACGTAATATCTGTAAATTCAATTGGTAAAGGGTGGCAGTCTGGTAATAAATCTGGTGTTTTTTTTACACCAAGTAAACCAGCAGCTTTACTCATAGCAAATACATCTCCTTTAGGAACAGTTTTATTGTTTATAGCATCTATAGTAGCTTGTGTACTTACCTTTAAAACGGCTTGTGCAATTGCAGTTCTTAACGTAATTGCTTTTTGTGTAATATCTACCATTGTTATTTATTTACTTTCCATTGATATGAGCTGTCTTCAAAAACCTCTTTTCCAAAAACAGGTACTTGTGCCTTTATTTCTTCTACAACATAATTAAGCGCATCAAAAACTACTTGTCTGTGTGGTGCAGAAACAAAAACAAATAAACATATTTCACCTATGTTTACAATACCTTTACTATGGTAAATGTGCATACAAGTAATATCAAACTTAGAAAATGTAGTTTCTTTTATCTCGTGAAACTTAAGGTTCGCCATTTCTTCATAAGCGGTATACTCAATAGCTTTTACAATTTTGTCATCTATTTTATCTGCTCTAACCTGACCTAAAAATATATTGTGAGCGCCAATTTGTGTTTTACTTTGGTGTTTGGCAATAGCTTCACCAATAAAAGCACTAGAGATAGCGCCTTCTTTAAACACATTTTTTATTTTATCATTCTTCATAAATCTAACCTAAAAAGTATTTGTTGCTTAAAAAGTAAAAATACTATTTTTAAAGATAATATAGATTTATTAGATCTTGGGTGTTATTAAACATCATTGAAAATATTTTAGTGAAACCTAATGATTTGCCTGCAAAAATGTATTTAACATAGTAAATGAAGCTTTATTTTATCTTTTTGTTATTTTTGTATGGATACTAATTAACAATTTAAAAAACTCAACAATGAAAATTACTAACAAATCACTACTGGTAGTTGGTTTGGCTGGTGCTCTTGCTATTACCTCATGTAAAGATGGTAAAGAAGCTAAAAAAGAGGACGTTGTAGCCCAAGCCGAAGTAGAAAAAATTCCTGGTATTGTACTAGAGAATATGGACACTTTAGTAAATCCTAAAGCAGATTTTTACAACTACGTTAACGGTAGTTGGATGAAGAATACAGATATTCCTGATGACAGATCTAGTTGGGGTGGTTTCTCTGTGTTACGCCAGTCTACAGATGCAGATGTTTTAGAAATTATTGCAGAAGCTAAAGAAAGTGGCAAATATGGTGCAGACACAGACCAGGCAAAAGCACTTGCTATTTTTGAAACTAAGTTAGATACAACTGCAAGAAACAAAGCAGGTTTAACACCTATAGAACCAGCTTTAAAAGCAATAGCAGAGGTTAAAAGTTTATCAGACTTACAAACAGTTTTAGCTAAAAATCCAGCGGTTTCTTCTCCGTTTATTGGTTTTAGTGTACGTGCAGACTTAAATAACTCTGCAATGAATGCTGTTTATATGGGTGGTGCTGGTCTTGGTTTACCAGACCGTGATTATTACTTAGAGCAAGATAGTAAGTCTAAAGAAATTAGAGAACAGTATAAAAAATACATCTCTAAAATGTTACAAATGTTAGGAGATTCTAAAGAAGTTGCTAATAAGGCAGCTATAACTATTTTAGATCTAGAAACTAAATTGGCAGAACCACGTTTAGACAAAGTACAAAGTCGTGATGCAAGAAATTTTAATAATCCTAAAACAGTTGCAGAAGCAGATGCTATGCTTTCTTCTTTAGATGTTAAAAAAATGATTGCTGATCTAGGAATGACTAAAAAGTTTGATACTATTTTGGTAACACAACTAAAATACACAGCAGCTTTAGATAAGTTATTAAAAAATACACCTATTGAAGATTTAAAAACTCTTGTAAAATGGGATACTTTTAACGGAGCAACTGGTAGGTTAACTACAGCTACAGAAACAGCTAGTTGGGAGTTTTACAGCAAATATTTAAGAGGTGCTAAAAAGCAACGTCCTGCAGATGAGCGTGCTCTAGCAACAGTAAACGGTACAGTTGGTGAGGCTTTGGGTAAATTGTATGTAGATGCTAAGTTTCCGCCAGAAGCTAAGGTAAAAGCAGAAAAAATGATTGCTAATGTAATTACAGCTTACAAAAACCGAATTAAGAAATTAGATTGGATGAGTGAGGATACAAAAGTTAAAGCAATTGAAAAGTTAGACAAATTTACTGTTAAAATAGCTTATCCAGATTCTTGGGAAGATTACTCTAATATGGAAGTAGCAGCAGACAAGTCTTATTTTGATAATATGACGGCTGTTGGTAAATGGGGTAGAGCAAAAAACTTTGCAGAAATTGGAGAGCCAGTAGATAAGAGCGAGTGGGGAATGTCTCCGCAAACGGTTAACGCATATTTTAACCCAATGAACAACGAGATTGTTTTTCCTGCTGCAATTTTACAACCTCCTTTTTACAACTATACTGCAGATGATGCTGTAAACTATGGTGGTATTGGAGCTGTAATTGGACACGAAATTTCTCATGCTTTTGATGATAGTGGTGCTCGTTTTGATGCTGAAGGTAACCTTAAAAACTGGTGGACAGATGAAGATTTGGCTGCTTTTACAGAAAGAGGAGATGCTTTAGCAGCGCAATACAGTAACTTAGAAGTTTTAGATAGCGTTTACGTAAACGGGAAATTTACTTTAGGTGAAAACATTGGTGATTTAGGTGGTGTTTTAGGTGCTTATGACGGTTTACAATTGTTATTTGAAGAAAATGGAAGACCAGAAGATATTGATGGTTTTACAGCAGAACAACGTTTCTTTATGTCTTGGGCTACAGTTTGGAGAACTAAGTCTAGAGATGAAGCTCTACGTAACCAAGTAAAAACAGATCCACACTCTCCAGGAATGATTAGAGCGGTACAACCTTTATTAAATATTGATGCTTTTTACGATGCTTTTGATATTAAAGAAGGGGATCCTATGTATGTTGCACCAGAAAAAAGAGTGCGTATTTGGTAGTTTTAAACTAGCAATAATATAATTTTATAAGTAAAGGCTACTCTTTTAGGAGTAGCCTTTACTCGTTTTTAGAAGTTTAAAACTGCTATTTTAGTTTATTAACTATAAAAATAGTTGTGTAACTAAAAAAATAGGATTAAGTTTGGTTTCTGATAAAAACGAGTTGTAATAGATACAAAATGAAAAAGTTAACAAACAAAGAGGAAGAAGTACTTAAAATTTTGTGGAAGCTAGAAAAAGCTTTTGTTAAAGATGTCTTGGCAGAATTTAAAGAAGATAAGCCACATTACAATACATTATCTACTATGATTAGAAATTTAGAGGAAAAAGGATATGTTAGTCATACTGCATATGGCAATACTCATCAATATTACCCAATAGTAGAAAAAGAAGTGTACAGAAAAGGATTTATGAGCAGGGCAATTACAGACTTTTACAGCAACTCATACAAGAGTTTGGTGTCTAACTTTGTTAATGAAGATAAAATTAGTGTAGATGAGCTAAAAGAGATTATTAACCATATAGAAAACAATAAGTAATGGAGTATTTAATTTTTATTGCTAAAAGCAGCTTGGTTATAGCATTGTTTTTTATTTGTTTTCAGATGTTTTTACGTAACGAAACATTTTTTAAAGCGAATAGGTTGTTTTTGCTAGCAGGAATATTTGTAGCAATGGTATTTCCTTTTTTAATTATAACCAAAGTAGTTTTTATTAATGCTCCTATTGTAGATTTTAATAAATTAAGCAATACTGTTGTCAATAATTCATCAATAGAAAATATAAATTGGTGGTTGGTAGTTTTGAGTGTTTACGTTGTGGGTTGTGTATTTTTCTTAGGTAGATTTTTAGTGCAATTGGCGTCTTTATTTAGTTTAATTAATAAAGGAACAAGCACAAGAGTAGGTAGGTATAAAATGGTTGAGGTTACTGCGGATACCAGTGCGTTTTCATTTTTTAATTTCATTGTGTATAATCCTAATTTACATACGGCAAATGAGCTTAAAACAATTATTAAGCACGAAGAGTTACACGCCAAGCAAAAACACTCTCTAGATATGTTACTTACACATTTGTTATGTGTATTGCAATGGGCAAACCCTTTTGCGTGGTGGTACAAAAAAATGGTTTCTGTAAACTTAGAGTACCTTGTTGATGATGCAATAGTATCGCATCAAAATAAAAAAGAATATCAGTATTTGTTATTGCAACAGTCTGTGCATAGTATGGCATCTTTATCAGTAACCAATACATTTTTTAACTCATTAGTAAAAAAACGTATTGTAATGCTTAACAAAAGTAAGTCTAGAAAAGAAAGCATATTAAAAATGGGATTGGTAGTACCAATGTTGTTTTGTGCTGTTGTAGTATTTAATACAGAAACTATTGCCCAATCTAAACCTGTTTCTAATGACTTAGTTAGTGATATTTCTAAAGTAACTATTGTAAAAAATAGAGAGACTATAGGTGTAAAAGACTCTGTTAAAACAATAGAAAGTAAGGCTAAAAAGCAAACCCAAACTGTTGATATTCAGTTAAAAGAAAAGCAGACGAAAGTGTCTAACACATATAATTTTCAAATAGAAAATAATGTGCAAACTTTTATTACTCCTGTTTCTATGACTACGCCAATACGTGAAGCCAAAACACCTGAAAATTCTTATTTAACAAGTAAAAAACCTTTAATAATTGTAAATGGAGAGGTAATGCCAAGCTCTTTTGATATGAATCTGTTAATTCCTGAAAATATTGAGCATATAAATATTTTTAAAAATCAATCTGCTATAGATAGGTTTGGTAAAAAAGGAGAAAATGGTGTGGTAGAAATTACAACGAAAAAATAAAAATCAATCTTTAATCAATTAAAAACGAACAGTTATGTTACAAAAAATGAAATCAGTAAAAATTGTGATGACTACATCTATTCTAACAGCAGTATTTTGCCTGTTAAGTTTAAGTATAAATGCGCAATCTAATAGCTTTACATTTTCTAAAAAAGAGGGTAATGAAAATTTTAAACTTTTAAAAATAGACATAAACTCTAAAACATCAGAAAATGATTTAGCTAGCTATATTGCTGACGCAAAAAAAGAAAAAGTAGATTTGTCTTTTACTAGAATAAAGCGTGATGCTAAGGGTAATTTAATAAGTATATCTGCAGTTTATAAAACAAAAGATAATAAAACGGAAACATACACTGAGCTTGATAAAATTGCCATTGATCCTTTTTATTTTTATGTAACTACTTCAGAAAAATCAAAAGTCATAGAGAAAATTGGTTTTAGAATAAATAATAATGCAACAATGGATAACGTACTTTTTGTTGTAAACGGACAAGAAGTTCCTAAACCTTTTGATGTTGGTATGATTAACCCTGAACATATAGAGGCTATAAATGTTTTAAAAAATGAAAGTGCAAGAGCTAAATACGGAGCTAGAGCTAAAAATGGTGTTATTGAAATAACTTTAAAGTAAAAAATGAAGATACTATGTAATTTAGTACAGAGGTACATTTGTATTTCTGTACTTTTTTTATGTTTTGCATCTAGTTATAATGCTTATGCACAAGATAAAAAAGAAGTAAAACCAAAAATGATTTTTATTGTAAATGGCCAAGAGGTTACAGAAGAATATCTTACGGTTTTACAAAAAGAAAATAAAATAAAAGCAATGCATAATGGTGTTTCTAAAAAAGAAAAAAAAGCCATTGTAAAACGTTTTAAAGAACGACTGGACAACAACTTTGTAATGAAAATTGAAGTCTTTTCTGATGAAGAGATGTTGGCTAATAAAAATAAGCAGCCAACAAAAAGTAAGTCTAAAAGTAAAGAAGCTAAAGTTGTAAAAAAAGAAACTGTAGCTGCTTCTAAAATTAAAGTTGGCGATACTATTACTGCTTTTGCATTAGAAGATATAAACGGAAATGTTTTAAAAAGTACAGACTTAAAAGGTAAAGTGGTATTGCTAAATTTTTGGGCTACTTGGTGTGTACCTTGTTTACGAGAATTTTATGAAATACCAGAAGCTATTTTATCACCCAATAAAGACAAGAATTTTGTTTTTATTCCTGTTTCGGTAGGAGAAAAACGTTCTACTGTAGTTAAAAAAATGACAGAACTTAAAGGTAGAGGTGTAGACTTTAATGTGTATTTAGATCCTAAAAATGAGTTTTATAGTAGCTACAAAAAGCAAGGAATACCTTTAAATTATATAATTGATAAAAACGGAGTAGTTGTTTATATTTCTATGGGGTACAATAAAGATAACTTAAATAAATTAGCAGCAAAACTTACGGAGCTGGTAGACTAATATTTGATATAAAAAAGCTTCAAACTGTTGGGTAAACCTTTAGTTTGAAGCTTTTTTATGTCTTCTAAGTTATATTATTTAATGTAAACAGTTTTTTTATTTACAAACTCTAACATTCCTTCTTTAGATAGTTCTCTACCGTAACCTGATGCTTTTGTACCTCCAAAAGGTAATCTTGGGTCAGATTTTACCATTTCGTTTATAAAAAAGGCGCCATCTTCAATTTGGTCTATTGCTTGTCTGGCAGCAGCTATATCTTCTGTAAACAGCATAGCACCCAAACCAAATCTAGAGTTACTAGCAAGTTCTAAACTATGCTCTTTATTTTTTGCCTTTGTAATTGCAGCTACTGGTCCAAAAGTTTCCTCATTAAAAACGGGCATATCTTCGGTAACATCAGTAAGTATGGTTGGCGCATAGTTAGCACCATTAAGTGTGTTGCCAATAAGTACTTTTGCTCCTTTTTTTACAGATTCATCAACTTGTTTTTTTAATTCTTCAGCCAAATCTGTACGTGCCATAGAAGCCATAAAAGTTTCTTCTTCTTCAGGGTTTCCAATTTTTAGAGATTCAACTTCTGCTTTAAATTTTTCTAAAAACTCTTCATATATGCTTTCTTCAACAATAAATCGTTTTGCAGCAATACAGCTTTGTCCTGTGTTTTGGAACCTAGCTTTTACCATTGTAGGTATGTACGTATCTAAATCTGCATTATCCCATACAATACAGGCATTGTTGCCACCCAATTCTAGTACAGATTTTTTTAGATTTTTACCTGCAATACTAGCTATAGATTTACCAGCTTTTTCGCTTCCAGTTACACTAACAGCTTGTATAAAACTACTTTCTAAAACAGTTTCTGTTGCTTTATGGTCTGCAATAATTGTTTGAAAACAACCTTGTGGATACCCAGCATCTAAAAATAAATCTTGTATTGCTAGTGCGCAACCAGTTACATTTGCAGCGTGCTTTAAAACACCAACATTACCAGCAGTTAGCGTAGGAACAGCAAATCTAAAAACTTGCCAAAAAGGGTAGTTCCAAGGCATTACAGCCAATACACCTCCAATAGGATCATAACTAATAAAACTTTCTTGTGCTTCTGTATCTATAATGGCATCACTTAAAAAGTTATCTGCGTTTTTAGCATAAAAATCGCATAACCAAACGCATTTATCTATCTCAGCTTTACTTTGTGCTATAGGTTTACCCATTTCTGCAGTCATTAAAGCAGATAAGTCATCTCGTTTTTTCTCTAACTGTTTAGCTAATTTTTTTAATAAAGAAGTACGTTCTTTAATACTCGTTTTTCTCCAATCTTTAAAAGTTTTTTCTCCTGTAGATAAAACAGAATCTATTTCTTGTTTAGTGTGTAAATTGTATGTTTTTATGTCTTTTCCGGTAAACGGATTTGTAGTAGTTACTGTGTTGCTCATAGCTGTGATAATTAAAAAATTAATATTTCTTGTTCATCAAAATTAGGCAAGAATCTAAAGCTTGTTTAACGCAAAACATTAAATTATTGCTAGTATAAAGTTACTTTTTTTTCTTCTTTTTGTTGTTTTTGTCGGCACCTTTTTCTGCATCTTTAAAAGTTACGTTGTCATCTACCTTACCTTTAAAAGCAGATATCCAAGCATTTTTAAAAATGTTAGTTACCGTTGGGAATATTTTTGTTTTTACATTGTTTAAATCGCCTTCTATAGGAATTTTAGTAGCTAGTGTATTTTGCTTTTGGTTTTTAAGAATAAACTTAAAAAAGCCAACAAAACCTTCCCAAAGGGTTTCAAAAAAGCCATCTTCTTTACTTATAAGTTTAGCATCTTTTAAAATAGGTTTAAAATAGCCTGTTAAAAAACCATCTGCAATGGCAATTTCACTATAAACATTAAAGTTACCCTCTTTAAAATCTATACCACTGTAATGGTTTGTAAAATCGTTTAAAGCGGTTGCATCTGCATTTTGTAGTGATAAAGACATATCCATATCAGGAATTTGTTTTACCAAATCCATTTTACCATCTAATTTTAGCTTTCCGTTACCTATAGAAACAGCAGTTGCTGTAATGGTAGAGGGTAGGTTTCGTTTTTTTTGGACAACGTTTCTTAGGTTGTCTGCTTGTAAATCAATGTTGTCTAAATGTAAATCTATATTAGGGCTAGTGTTTATTTCTACAAAGGCTGCTTTTCCGTTTGTAATAGTAAGGTGGTTAATATCTATAGGTACAATATCTGTTAGTGCTTTAGACCAATCGTCTATATCTGTACTATCTGTTGTTTTGTGGTCTTCAAAAACATAAATAATGCTAGGTTTAGTTAGGTGCAACTCACTAACAATTTTGCCATTTAAAAGAGCTTTCCATTGTATAGAAATATCTGTTTTGTCTACAGCAATAAAAGGCACCTGAGACTTAGCTTCTTTTTTATTTAAATACAAACCATTAATAACATACGCACCTCTAATTAATGAAATGTCAATGTCTTTAACTTGCCCATAATACCCAGGAATTTCAGCTAAAACATTGTTTACATAATTTTTTACAAGCGTTGGCAAAAGTAAGCGTACCACTATAACAATAATTACTATTGCTAGTGGTATTGCGTACCTTTTCTTTTTATATATTTTACGCTTTTTCATCCTATTATTGGTTGCTATTGTTTGATTTAATTTCTAGATACTTTTCTACGTCAGATGGTGTTTTAATTAAATGGAATTCATTGCCATTTATTAAAATTGCATAAGCTAATGTTTCTGGACTATTTTGTAATATTTTAATACAGTCGTCTGCCGTAATATCTACTTTTTCATCTCCATATATTTTAATAAAATTAGGATGATTTTGATCTACTAAATTACAAATGCTTAGTTGCAAATTATCAGCAATTTCTGCCCATTGTGTGCCTGTAATTTTTGTTTTAGAGGTGTCTTTTGTTAAAATATCTTTACTGGCAGACTCTACATAACCAACTGTTTGTTTTCCTATAGAGTTGTCTCCGTTATAAATTAATGTTATTTTATTACTATTTGTTGCTATTACTCCCATTTTAGTTTGTTTTAAGTGTTAAACTTTGTTTTTGTGGTGTTTTTAATGTTTTTTGGTTCCTTTTCCGGTTAAGGCATCTAATAAACCAGCTTTTACATTTATCCATAAATAATTAAAAAACGATTTTGTGGTATCTCTCTCTACCTCAATTTCTCCGTATCTATAATCTTCAGGGTTTGCTTTAGAGCCTTCTTTTATTAATAAATTACCTAATTTGGTTAAGAGCTTATTTACTCCCAATCTGTCCTTTTTTAAAACCTTGAACTTAAAATTGTTGTATTTAATTTTTAAATCTCCTGCAGATTTTTGTTTGTTACCACTAACCGTAAAATACATCTGTTGCATATCTCCCTCTGCTGTTGCTCTTAAATTGGTGTTTAAAAACGGATTTATACTTGCAATGTCTAAGTTTGTAAAACTTCCCCAAGCCTTAAAGAAATCTGTTGTTTTATGTATGTTAAAACTCCAGTTTAATTCTAAAGGTGTTTTGTTCATTAATAAAGAGTTTGTATGTACTGTGGTTGTTTTATTGTTGTAATTATTTAAGTTGCTAATAGTTGCATTTATATTATTAAAACTTAGTTTTTGGGGCTTTATATGTTGCGTTAATTTTTCTTGATAAGCAATGTTTCCTTGTTGTATTAGAATAGAATCTACACCTATTTTTAATGATAAATCTCTTAACATTTTACTATACATTGGCTTGTAACTAAAATCGTCTGCTATAAGTTTATCTCTATATACTTCTAAATTTGGTTTTGCTATATATACTTTAGAAATGTTTAAGAGTGATGTTAATTTTGAATAACTAAATGAAGTGTTTTCTAATGCTAATTCTTTAATTTTTAGATTGATAAAATCTCTTTCTATTGTTATTTTTTTTGATAATTCTTCTTTGGTGTATTTTGTTTTTAGTTGAAGATTTTTAAACAAGATAGATTCATTCTGTGCCTTTAATTTTTCAGCATTAATTTCTTCAAACTTACCTAAGTTAGCATATAATTTGTGAGCAGAAATATTACTGTATTTATATTCTAATGGATTCGTGTTTTTCTCTTTATCGGCCTTAAAAACAACATCTTTTAAGTTAATAAAAATATGTTCTGCCTTTGCAGTAGTTGTCTTTTGTGCATTTAAAAAAGTAATATTTCCGTTGGTAATTCTAAATTCACTAATACTTATAGGGTTTGTAAATATGCCCTCTTTTTTTTCTTCTTTATAACTAGTTATGGTATCCAAAACTGTATATTTTGTAAGCTCTGGACTGGTTATCTTTAACTTATTTAGACTTAATTTTTTATAAAATAATAGATCTATATAACTAAGGTCCTTTATGGCTATTTTAGCAGCCTTTAATACTGTTTTAGTTTTATTGTTACCTTTAGATTTTTCTTTAAAACTAATTTTGTCTAAACCAACGTTTCCTAATAAAAGATTAAGGCTAATGCTGTTGTAATTTATAGTAATATGCTGTGGTAAATTGTATTGTAATTGTTGGTTTATTTTATACTTAACAAACCAATGTGCGCATAATAAAAAGACAAAAAACAAGGCTATTACTGCCGTTGTAATTTTTATAATATTCTTCTTTTTATTAATCATAGCTTGTGGTTAAATAGGCGTAAATTATACCACTACTAAATTCCGTATAAATTAAAAAAGGGAGTAGCCCAAGCAATTAAATCTTTAACTGATTTAAAAAACAGGCATAAAAAAAGCTCTTTAAAAGAAGTAAAGAGCTTGTAATTTTATAAAGTAAGTAGTTTTACATTTTTATAGTAAAACCATTTGCATGTTCTATAGTGTAATATGTATGGTCTGGATCATCTCTGTTTAGTTTTAATGTTCCTTTTACCGAAATTAAATCGTCCATAAAAAAGTTTGGTCTTTTGTCAAAATATAACTCTATAATAGTTTCTGGTCCGCCATTGCCACAAAAAAAACAGGAAGCCATAGGGTTGTTAGATAGCATAAAAGAGTCTTTTTGACCTTCTAATACCAAAAAATAACCTGTAATAGAAATTTCTTGGCCTTCTAAAGCCAGCATTTTTTTAGTATACGTTGGTGTTAAAAATTCTCCTAATTCTGCTCCGCCTTCTGGAGTAGTGTAGGTAACACCCTGTATCATATCTTCCCAGTCTAACAATGCCTGTGCAGATGTTAGTTGTGTAGAGCATATAATTAATAATAAAAGACTTAACTTTTTTATCATAATAATATTTTTTTTCAAAGGTAGTAATCCAATAATTATTCCAAATGTGTTTTTTATTTTTCTGAAGATAAAATTTTAGAAACATTTAGTTTAAAAACAGATAGCGAAGCCAGTACAGACGCAACAACAGTAATTCCTAAAGTTGCAAGTAATAGTATGGCTTCCCACTTAGTTATTGTAGCTAAATTAAAAGTATAACCGTAGCTGTTTTGTGCGTAGTTAGATATAATCCAAAGTCCACATCTGCCAATTAACCAACCAATAACATAACCTATAAAACCTAAAAATAGACCTTCTAAAAGAACCAACCAAAGTAACTGTGTAGCTGTAGCACCATAAGTACGTAATAACGCTAGTTCTTGTCTACGCTCCCTAATTGCCTTTAATAGACTAATAAAAATACTTAAACCAGATACCAATAAAATAGCAATAGCAATAAGCTGTATGGTTTGTACACCAACACCTAGTAGCTTTACCAAACGGTTAATTTCTAAAGATGGTAATGCTGCCTGCATATTGGTTTTATCGTTAATATACCTTGGCAATTGCATCATAGCCATTGGATTGCTAAATTGTATAAGTAATGATGTAACCTCTAGGTCTTCTTCGTGGTGGTGTTCATCATCTTTTTCTTCAGCGTGACCGTGAACATCCCAAATACTTTCTAAATTTGTAATAATTAAATTATCTACAACGCTACCTGTTGGCTTTAAAATACCAGCTACTTTAAAAGGGTGTCCGTGATGCTCCTCTAGGCTTTGGTCTGCTAAACCGTGAGAACTTAAAAAAGTATCTCCAATTTTTAATTGTAGTTTTTTAGCAGTTGTACTACCTAAAACTACTTGTTGTGATTTGCTAAATAACTCACCTGTTGCTAACTCAGCATTGTATAATTTTAAGTAACTAGTTTCTGTGCCTAAAATGCGTACTCCCTTATAATTGTCACCATAAGAAACAGGAACAGCTGTTTTTACAAGTCTGCTTTTTCTTAGTTTTTCGGCGTCTTTTAATTTAATATTTCCTGTAGGTGCATCTATATGTAAGACCGATGAAAGTACCAACTGTAATGGGCTACCTTTTGCGCCTACAACCAAGTCTACCGGTTTTATATTTTTGTCTAAATTGCCTTTTACTTGGTCGCTTAATTGAAGCATAAACGTAACCAAAGCCACACTTAAAACTAAAAGTAATAAGCTAAGTAAAGCATTAAGTGGCTTAGATATTAGATTTTTAAAACTGAGTTTTACAAGATTCATAAATACAAGTGGTTTTTGAACATTGTTTTTACTCTTTGGTCATGCGTAATTATAAGTAAATTAGCATTACTAGTGTTAGCTTCTTCTTTAAGTAATGCAATTACTTTTTCACAATTTTTGTCATCTAAGCTTGCAGTAGGCTCATCTGCAAAAATTACATTTGGTTTATTTATTAAGGCCAAGGCAATAGATAACCGTTGGCGCTGACCTTCACTTAAAGCGGTTACTTTTTTGTGTAATAAGTTGCTTATGTCAAGTCTTTCAGCTAATTCTTTTATTCTAGTGGTATCTTTCTTTTTATCAGGAAAATAAAGTCGTAGTGCTAAATTTTCTTCAACACTAAGTGCATTTATAAAATAGTCGTTCTGAAAAATGATACCCATTTCTCTACCCCTAAAGGCATCTAGTTTTTTTCTAGATAAATTTTGTAGCTCTGTGCTACCAACAGTAATACTACCAGAACTAGCAGGTAGTAAACCAGCTAATAAATGTAAAAGAGTAGTTTTGCCTACACCAGAAGATCCTAATATTAGCAAATGCTCTCCTTGCTGCAGAGAAATATCAGGAAAACTAAAACTGTTTTCTGATGAGTATGAAAATTGAAGTTTACTTGTTTTTATCATAAGCTTAAACACAAATATAGTAAGTACACACATACCGTTTTTGTATTTAAGAATTTATTATGAAATCTACAGTGGTTATAAAAAAGAAAAAGACCTCTTACTTAAAAGAAGTCTTTTTCATCACCACAAACCAAACAAATAAAACGTTGAATATGTTACTACTCAACAACAATAAACTTGTTTGTTTTTCTATGTATTTTATTAATTATTCTTTGTTGGGTGAGTTTATATTTAGTTTGTTATTAAATTCTAAAGTTCTAATAGGGAACGGAATATTAATATCGTTTGCATCAAAGTGTTTTTTAATTGCTTTAATTGCAACACTTTTAGCGTCTAATTTGTTTTTGGCATTTTCTGCATCTACCCAAAATCTACATATAAAGTTTATAGAGCTGTCTCCAAATTCTGTGTAGTAAAACTCTATTTCAGAATCATCGTCGTTTTTATATAAACTACCAACTGCTTCTTTTGTTAGTTTCTGAACCTGTTCTAAATCCGACTCATACCCAACACCACATGATACAACTATTCTCATACGTGTTGTTAGTGAGTAATTTTTAAAAGGGTTTTCTATTATAGTTTTGTTGGGTATAACCACCAAATTATTATCAAACTCTTTAAGTACCAGACTGTTTAAATTAATGTCCATTACTTCACCAGAGTAACCATTGGTTTCTATCCAGTTTCCTATTTCAATCTTTTTTCTAAACGATAAAACAACACCAGATAATAAGTTAGAAAGTGTTCCTTGCAAGGCTAAACCAATTACTAAACCAGATATACCTGCACCGGCAAGTAAGGTATTTAATGTTTTACTTAAGTCCATTGCACCTAAGGCTAAAAATAGCCCTAAAAGAACAACAGCAGTAGCACTTATGCGTCCAACAAGGTTAGATATACTGTCTTGCGGAATACGTTTAGATGCTAATTTTACTACCCATTTGTTTACAAAGCGAGCAGCATAATAAGATATCACCATTACAATAATGGCAACAATTATGTTGGGTAAATTTTCAATTAAAGTTGTTACCCAACCTTCTATTTTATCATAAATATCTATAAAAGAGGCTTCAATTTTATTTTTCATATTTTAAAAATTTATAAGGTTATTAATTGCTTTTTATGAGCAATAACCTTTATGAAGTCATTTCTTTAGCTCTTATTTTTAGCTGGTCTTCTGTGTTTTTTCGCCAAGCATCTAACATCCAACTAGATTTTTCTAAATCTGCAATGTAAGATCCCATCATATCCATTGTACCTTCATCACCTGCTTCCTCTGCAGCTTCAATAGTAGTTTTCATTTGTTTTAATATTTTTTGATGATCACTAAGTATTTCTGCAACCATTTCGGTATCTGTTATTAGTGGAGATACTTCTTCTATAGAAGAAATTTTTAAGTACTTACTAAAGTTGCTTACTGGGTGGTATCTTAAGGTTAATACTCTTTCTGCAACGGCATCAATCTTTATTCTTGCGTCTGTGTATAATTCTTCAAATTTTACGTGTAAATCAAAAAAGTTTTGTCCAAGAACATTCCAATGAAAACTTCTCAATTTTTGGTAATACACACTGTAGTCTGCTAAAAGCATATTTAGTTCGCCTACAACAGGCACTAATTTATTGTCGCTAATATTTAAATAATTCATAAGGTTGTGGGGTTTAGTTTGATTAAAAAAAGCATAATTACTATTTTCTTATGCCTAATATGTCTGCAACAAAACTACTTATACCTATTAAATTGGTTTAGCTCTTTTAGTTTGATTTTTAACTCTAATACTATATTTAGAAAACTATACCTATTATATATATAAAGGGCATTATTTACTTGTTTTTAAATGAGTTAAGAATTGGATTGATTGTGTCAAGATGATCTCTAAACAAGCTTCATCTTTGCTGTATAGAATTTAAGTATTCAAAAAAAATAATAGTATTAACCTTTAAATTAAAAATATTATGTTGAGATGGACAATTACGTTTGTGGTTCTAGCTTTAATAGCCGGAGTTTTAGGATTTGGAGGTATTGCAGCAGGTGCTGCCAGTATCGCTAAAATTTTATTCTTTTTATTTCTGATACTTTTTGTAGTGTCATTAATTACAGGAAGAAAAAGAAACATTTAGTGCCCCAACACAGACACATACACACACAAAATAAAACGAAAACAAAAACAACATTAAAAGCAACAATTATGAAAAAGATAGCATATTTTGCAGTAATAGCATTTGCAGTAGGATCTGTATTTACAAGCTGTAGAGATACAAAAACTACAGGAGAAAAAATTGAAGATGGAGTAGAAGAAGTAGGTGACGGAATTGAAGAAGGAGTAGAGGAAGTTGGCGATGAGATAGATGACGCTACTGATGATAACTAATAACTAAAATTAACATAATTTTAGTAAAAAAAGACAGCGTAGCAGTTGTCTTTTTTTGGTGTTTACACCGTATATTTAATAATTAAAACAAAAACAATGAAAAAGATATTAGGTTTATTTTCAATTTTAGCGCTAACAGTTGTTAGTGTACAAGCACAGTCAATTTCTGAAAATGCAATTGGTTTACGTTTAGGAGACAATGATGGTTTTGGAGGGGAAGTATCTTACCAACGTCACTTAGGAGAAAATAACAGATTAGAAGTAGATTTAGGTTGGAGAGATTCTAATGATGTAGATGCATTTAAATTAGTTGGTTTATACCAATGGGTAATGCCTTTAGATGGTAACTTTAACTGGTTTGTTGGTGCAGGTGCAGGTATTGGATCTTTTGATGCTGGTGCAAACGACGGTACTTTTGCATTGGTTGCTGGTGATATAGGTATAGAATATAATTTTGATATTCCTTTAATTTTATCTTTAGATATGAGACCAGAATTAGGGTTTAATGACGATTACTCTGATGATCTAGATTTGGATATAGCATTAGGTATTAGATACCAGTTCTAAACAAAAAATAAAAATATTTTAAAGGCGAATAATTGTAAAATTATTCGCCTTTTTTATTTAAAATAAGTGCTTTACTTTTTCTACTATTTTTAGAGGTAAGTTGTATGGTGGGTAACGCAAAGGAGCCTCAAACCAATTTGCTCTTTTTATAATTGCTTTTTGATGTGAAAAAATATCAAAAGAAGTTTTACCATGATAAGCGCCAATACCACTAGAACCTACACCGCCAAACGGAAGTTTTTTATTGGTAATGTGTATCACAGTATCGTTAATTGCACCGCCACCAAAACTGTATTTGGTTATTATTTTTTGTTGAAATTTCCTGTTTGTAGAAAAAATATATGTGGCAAGTGGCTTACCATAGTTCATAATATGTTTTTCTATATCTTCTTCTGTAGTATATGCAATAATTGGTAAAATAGGACCAAAAATTTCTCCTTGCATTAACTTACTATCTAAACTAGGTTCGTTAACAAGCGTAGGAGCAATGTAATTATCGTTAGCATTTGTTTGTCCGCCAAAAATAATTTCCTGCCCTTCTAACAATTCAGTAAGGTTATTAAAATGATTTTTACTAACCGTACGAGCATAATCTTTAGATGCCTCTATATCTTTGCCATAAGAGTCTAAAATACTTTGTTGCAAAGAAGCTACTAACTTATCTTTTACATCTTTATGCACTAAAATATAGTCTGTAGCAATACAGGTTTGTCCTGCGTTTAAAAATTTTCCCCAAACAATACGCTTTGCAGCAAGTTTTATATTGGCAGTTTGGTCTACAATAGCAGGGTTTTTACCACCAAGTTCTAGGGTAATAGGTGTTAGGTGTTCGGCTGCACTTTTGTAAAATATTTTTCCGACGTTGGTACTTCCTGTAAAAAAAATATAATCCCATTTTTGAGCTAGTAAGTTTTTAGATACTTCTACGCCTCCTTCTACAACGGCAACATATTCATCATTAAAAATTGCAGTAATTAGTTCTACTATAATTTTAGAGGTGTTTGGTGTTATTTCTGATGGTTTTATAACTGCCGTATTACCTGCTGCAATGGTGCCAATTAAGGGGGCAATTGCTAGTTGAAAAGGATAGTTCCAAGGAGCAACAATAAGCACAGTCCCATAAGGCTCTTTATACAACCAGTCTGATGATGGAAAATTTAATAATGCACCAGACACTTTTTCTGGTCTAGCCCATTTTTTAATATTTTTAATGGTGTAGTTAAGCTCAGCTAAAACAAACTGTGTTTCTGCTGCCATAGACTCAAATCTAGGCTTTTTAAAATCTTCATAAATAGCATCGCATATTGCAGCTTCTCTAGTTATAATTTCTTGCCTAAGTTTTTTTAAAGCTTGTTTACGGTATATTATGTCTTTAGTTTGTTGTGACTTAAAAAACGCGTGTTGCTTTTGTAGTATATCCATCATGGTATGCAATATACCAAAAAAGAGCTTTGTGTATGTTAAATACTAGTTGTCTATTTCCTCCTGATTTTGCAGGTCTTTGTCTTCAAAATTCTCATTTGTAAGTTCTAAAACCTTTTGTAGCATTGGGTCAGATTTACTTTTTATTTCTGCATATGCATTAGCATCAAATAACTGATCTGCTAAAGTTGCTTTTAAGTATCTTTTTAAACTAACCTCATACTTGTAAAAGTCTAAAGAAAGATTATTCTTTTTAGCGTAAGTAATAAACTCTACAAACAGATTTTCATCAACCTTAAAATCTCTAATAAATTCTTCTCTAGAGAACATATTATATCTAGACCTGTCTTTGTCTAAATGTTCAAAAGTAAAGTATGATATAAAACCATAGCTGTCTAAGTCTATAATTGCTTCTTGTTCATTGTTTCCAATAGGTACAAACTCGTCTGGTATAATACCACCACCACCATATACGGTTTTTCCTTTAGGAGTAGTGTATTTTAGTGAGTCTGCAACTTTAATACTATCTGCATCGCGCATTTCCCCGTTTGCATAACGTTTCATTAATTCTTGGTAATAATCTACATTACCTTTTTTATAATCACGCTGTATAGATCTTCCTGTTGGTGTGTAGTACCTAGAAATAGTTAAGCGCACGGCAGAGCCATCTCCTAAATCCATTTCTCTTTGTACTAGTCCTTTTCCAAAAGAGCGTCTGCCTACAATTGTACCTATATCATTATCTTGTAATGCGCCAGCAACAATTTCACTAGCAGATGCAGACCTTTCGTTTATTAAAACAAATACAGGATTATCTTCAAAACTACCTTTGTCTGTAGCATAAGCATTTTCAATTGTACCTTTTTTATTTTTAGTAAACAAAATAAGTTTTCCGTCTTTTAAAAACTCATCTGCCATTTGCTCTGCAATACCTAAATAACCACCAGGATTGTCTCTTAGGTCTAGAGTAAGTTTGGTTGCACCTTGTTTTTGTAATGCTTTAAGAGCAGTTTTAAATTCTTTATAGGTAGACTCTGCAAACCTGTTAACCTTTATGTAACCAATATCTTTGGTTAGCATATAATAGCTGTCTACACTTTTTAAGGGTATGGTATTTCTTTTTACTGATACAGTAAATGTACGGTCTTCTTTTTTACGGTAAACTTCTAAGTCTATAGTAGAGCCTCTTTTACCTTTTAGTTGGTCTACAATGCTACCACTTGCTAGCTTTTTGCCAAATAATTCTTCACCATTGGCTCTTAAAATACGATCTCCGGCTTCTATTCCTTTGTTGTAACTAGGTCCATTTTCTACTGTTTTTATAACCGAAATTGTATCTTGGTACATATAAAAATTAATACCTATACCAACAAAGTCACCTTTCATACTTTCAGATACTTCAGCCATTTCCTTTTTAGGAATATAAACTGAATGTGGATCTAGCTTGCCTAAAATATTATTTACGGTAACATCTACAATACTATCTGTATTAACATCGTCTACATATTCATAATCTATGTAGTCTATTAGCCTATTTAATTTGTCTTTTTTAGAATTTGTTGTAAAAAGACGCTCAGGAGAATCGTTAAAGTTTAACTTACCACCAAGCAAAATACCAAGCGCTAAAGCTGCGGCAATTACAATGGGCCATATGTAATACATTTTATTTTTCATACTACTATTGCAGTGGTAAATGGGTTAATTTTATGCCTGCTTTTTCTAAAAATTTTAATCCAGAATCGTCTTTGTAAGCATTTTGGTATACCACACGTACTATGCCAGACTGGTGTATAAGCTTGCTACATTCTTTACAAGGAGATAACGTAATGTATAAAGTTGCACCTGTACAAGATTGTGTAGAAGAAGCTACTTTAGATATTGCATTTGCTTCAGCATGTAATACATACCATTTTGTGTATCCTTCTTCATCTTCACAAATGTTTTCAAAACCAGTTGGTGTTCCATTGTATCCGTCAGAAATTATCATTCTATCTTTTACAATAATTGCACCTACTTGCTTACGATCACAGTATGATAATTTTGCCCATTCCTGAGCCATACGTAGGTAAGCTTCGTCGTATTTTTTTTGTTTGCTGTCTTTCATTTTTGTTGTAATGGCCACAAGATACAGGCTTTAGCTAACGCACACAATCAATAAAGGATAATTTTAACACTAAAACCTTTTAGTATGGGAACGTATCTATTAACATTGGTATTGTAATAGCTAATACAATTATAGATGCTACTATGGCATACAGCCACTGTTTAACTTTAAATAAGCTTACTACTACAAAAGTTAATGCAAGCGCTAAGACCAATATTAATAGTTGAGACATTTCTATACCTGTAGCAAAGCCAAGTAAAGGTGTAAATTTATTTTCTTCCTCTGCCATTAGCATTTTAAAATAGTTAGAGAAACCAAAACCGTGAACCAAACCAAAAAAGGCGGTGGCAATAACGTGTAATTTTATAGATGCTAAAGTTTGCTTGTTTTTAGCAGCATAAATATTAAATAATGCTGTAATAAAAATAGTTACCGGAATTAGAAATTCTATTAAACCAGTATCAGGTGTAACATATCCGTAGCTAGATAAACCTAAAGAGAAGCAATGCGCAACAGTAAAAACTGTAGCTAAGAGTAAAACATTTTTCCAATCTTTAAACGAAAAAGGAATGGCTAAAGCAGTTAAAAATAAAATATGATCATAAGCACTAAGGTCTAATACGTGCTCTAAACCTAATCCTATGTAAAATAAAAACTGTTCCATAATTTCTTTTTATAAATAAATGATTAAAAATTAACTAGCTAATACCGCGTTCTTTCTGTATAGTTTCATATGCTTTTTGTACCTCTTTAAATTTTTCTTCAGCTCCTTTTTTTATGGCTTCGTTTTGGGTAACAACTTTATCTGGGTGGTATTTTTTTGCCATAGATCTATAGGCTTTTTTAACCTCGTCATCTGTAGCACTTTTATCAATCTCTAGTATTTTATAAGCCGTATCTGCAGATGCTACAAACATTGCTTTTACACTTTCGTAATCTCTTTTTCCTAATTTAAAGTAAGCAGCAATATCTCTAATTACTTCCACTTCTGCACCAGTAACAGAACCATCGGCTTGTGCAATGCCAAATAAAAAATGTACTAATTGTAACCTAACCTCATAACGTACACGCTGATTTAAATAGTAACAAATGCGCTTTGCAGAAATTTCGTGCTTTTTATTAACCTCATTAAAGGTTCTAAAAATAGCATTTGCCTTTTCCTTTCCATAAGTCTGTACAAAATATTGGCGTACATAGTCTAGCTCTGGTTGGCTAACTTTTCCATCTGCTTTTATAACAATAGAACAGAGTGATATTAATTGCATTTCAAAATCTGCAGGAGAGACTTTTTGGCGAGTCATATCATTAAAAACAGTATTTCCGCCTCTATTATTTTTACTTCCAGTAAGGTTGTCTAAAAGGCTACCAATAAAAAAGCCGGCAATACCTCCAGGGATTTTAAAAAATATGCTGCCTAGTATCGCAGCTATCCATTTTAACATACTTTTTTCTAAATTTTTTCAAAGATAAAGGTTAAGATTAAATGAAAAGTTAAGGTTTATAGAAAAATGCGACAAATTAGTTACTTTTGTAGTAACGCTTATTAACATAATAAAATTAAAATATATGTACCCAGCAGAATTAGTAAAACCAATGAGAGAGGATTTAACCTCTGTAGGTTTTGAGGAATTATTCACAGCAGAAGCTGTAGAAAAAGCAATAAATGCAGAAGGTACTACTTTAGTGGTAGTTAACTCTGTTTGTGGTTGTGCTGCTGCTAATGCAAGACCAGGCGCAAAAATGAGTTTACTTAACGATAAAAAACCAAGTAATACTGTTACAGTTTTTGCAGGTGTAGATACAGACGCAGTTAATGCAGCAAGAGGACTTATGGTTCCTTTTCCTCCATCATCGCCAAGTATGGCTTTGTTTAAAAACGGAGAGTTAGTGCATATGATAGAACGTCACCACATTGAAGGTAGACCAGCAGAAATGATTGCTGAAAACTTAAAACAAGCTTATGATGAATTCTGTTAATTAATAGAATTTAAATTATCTTAAAAAACCGCTCTATACATAGGGCGGTTTTTTTATTTTTGTAGCATGCAAAAACTAATATCATACCCATTAACGGCATTGTATTTTTTATCCTTTGGATTATCACTAATCATTTTTCATCCTATACAATGGGTTTGTTTTAATGTGTTTGGTTACACCGCACATAAAAAAAGTGTTAGTATATTAAATTGGTTTTTAATGCGTAGCACACACTTTTTAGGTACGCGTTATTCGTTTAAAAAAGAGGCAAAAATACCTACAGATAGGCCTATTATATTTGTGGCAAACCACCAGAGTATGAATGATATTCCGCCACTTATTTGGTTTTTTAGAAAAAATCACCCAAAATTTGTGAGTAAAAAGGAGTTAGGTAAAGGAATACCAAGTGTATCTTATAATTTAAGGCACGGAGGTTCTGTTTTAATAGACCGTAAAGATGCTAGGCAAGCACTTACAGAAATTGCTAAACTTGGTAAATACATAGAAAAACACAAGCGTAGTGCCGTAATTTTTCCAGAAGGTACCAGAAGTAGAACAGGGCATCCTAAAAGGTTTCAACCAATGGGACTTAAAATTCTTATGAAAAATGCACCATCAGCCTTAATAGTTCCTATAAGTATTAACAATTCTTGGAAACTTTTAAAATACGGTAAATACCCATATGGTTTAGGTAGTCACTTTACAATAGACGTGCACACACCTATAGAAATTAAAGGAAATGCAGACGATATAATTGCACAAGTAGAACAAACAGTAACCGCTGGCGTAACCTCTTTTAAATGATAAATTCTGATATAATTGCACAAACTAAAGCCTTTGTAAAAAAAACTTTAGAAGGTGCAGAAGGTGGTCACGACTGGTTTCATATAGAGCGTGTGTACAATAACACAATGCTTTTGGCTAAGGATGAAGCTGTAGACCTATTAGTAGTTGCTCTTGGTGCGTTATTACATGATATTGCTGATGCTAAATTTTATAATGGCGATGAAACTGTTGGTCCTAAAATGGCAACAGATTTTTTAAGATCTATACAGGTTGATGAAAAAATTATAGATCACGTTGTAAAAATTATAGAAAACATTTCTTTTAAAAGTGGTTTAAAGGTTGATGATGCAACTACAGCAAAACCTTTTACATCTTTAGAGCTACAAGTGGTGCAAGATGCAGATAGGCTAGATGCCATTGGCGCCATTGGCATAGCACGTGCTTTTAATTATGGTGGATTTAAAAATAGGGAAATGTACAACCCAGATATTGCTCCTAATTTAAATATGACTAAAGAGGAATATAAAAAATCTACAGCACCAACAATTAATCATTTTTATGAAAAATTACTGCTTTTAAAAGATAAAATGAACACCCAAACGGGTACAAAGCTAGCAGCACAAAGGCATTCTTATATGGAGACTTTTTTAGAGCAGTTTTATAACGAGTGGAACGGTAAAGAATAATAGGTTTTACTACAACGTTATAGTTTTTCTTTTAACATTTTTTGCAAAAGTGTTGCTTGTATTTTTTATGTATCTTCAACCAGTAAACTATAAGCAACCTTATTATGGGAAGAAGAAAATTTATAAAAAATGTAGCTGCATCTTCTGCTGCATTTTCTATTGTTCCAAGTTTTGTACTTGGTAAAAATCACGTGCCACCTAGTGATACACTTTACATAGGAGCATTTGGAGTAGGAGGTAGAGGATCATCTGTAATTAAAGAACTTACAGAAACAGGTAAAGTTAAGTTTGTTACTCTTTGTGATGTAGATGGAAGAGGAGTTGCTGCCAGTCATAAATTACACCCAAAAGCAAAAAGGTATAAGGACTTTAGAGAAGTGTATGATAAACATTTAAATGAAATTGATGCTATTATGGTGGCAACACCAGACCACACACACGCTACCATTGCATTGCCTTTTATGCGTGCCAAAAAACACGCGTACGTAGAAAAACCTCTAGCGCACAATATTGAAGAGGTAAGGTTAATGACCAAAGTAGCTAAAGAAAACGGAATTATTACCCAAATGGGGAACCAAGGAGCGTCTAGTCCTGGTAGTAGAACAGCTAAAGAATGGATAGATGCTGGTGTAATTGGAGATGTTACTAAAGTAGATTGTTGGACCAACAGACCAGTGTGGCCACAAGGAGTAAAAACACCAGCAGGCGGACACCCAATTCCTAAAGAGTTAGATTGGGATTTATGGTTAGGGCCAGCGGCAATGAGAGATTATAATCCTGCTTATTTGCCATTTAAATGGCGTGGTTGGTGGGACTTTGGAACAGGTGCTTTAGGTGATATGGGTTGCCATATTATGGAAACTCCATATAGTGTTTTAGGTTTAGGATCACCAACAGAAGCAGAGGCTAGTTGTACAACTACTTGGGTAGGAGATTTTGTAGAGGCAGATTACTCTAGCTCTTGTCCGCCTTCATCTGTAGTGCGTTTAAAAGTAGATGCGCCAAACCAAGGAAGTATAGATTTAAATTGGTATGATGGTGGAATTATGCCAGATATTCCTAGTGAGCTAGCCGATGGTGAAAAATTAGGAAACGGAGATGGTGGCGTAGTTTTTCACGGTACAAAAGGTATTATTTTAACAGATGTGTATTCTGCTAACCCTAGACTGTTACCAGCAGATGTTAATAGTATGTTTAATAAGCCAAAAGAAACATTACCAAGAATAAAAGGCGGTTCAGCAGGACACCAAAATAACTGGGTAGAGGGTTGTTTAAATGGTACAACCGCATCATCAGACTTTGTAACTAAAGCCGGACCATTAACAGAGGGTGTGCTTATGGGTAATTTAGCCATAAAAGCATACCAATATAAAACATTAAAAGCGGGTAAAAAAGTAGGAGATTGGGATCCTTATAACTACCCTGGTAGACGTACTATAAAATGGGACGCTGCCAATATGAAAGTTACAAATTTTGATATGGCTAACGAATGGGTTTCTCGTGACTATAGAAAAGGATGGGAACTAAAATAAAAGTATTTTAAAGTACAAAAGGCGCTATTAACAATTGCTAATAGCGCCTTTTTATTTATTTAGAGTTGTAAATTAATCACAATTGCCATCTACATCACAAGATTCTCCGCCTGTTGTTGGTAAAATGGTTAATGACTCTTTTTGATGTTTTTCCCAAGCTTGTTCTAAAGCCTCGGTAAAAGCTTCTACTGGTTGTGCTCCAGAAACTCCATACTTGTTATCTAAAACAAAAAAAGGTACACCGCTAACGCCTATGTTGCGAGCTTCCATTTCGTCTTGTCTAACCTCGTAGGTAAAAGCATCTGTTTTGTATATTTCTTCAACAGTAGTTTTGTCCATACCAACTGCAACAGCTGTATCTACTAAAAATGAGATATCATCTATATTTTTCCCATCTTCTAAATGTGCTTTTAGCAATGCTTCTTTGGTAGCATCTGCAAAACCTACTGTTTTTGCATATTGTAATAAACGGTGCGCATTTAAAGAATTAGCGGTAACAATGTCTTCAATTTTAAAATTAAGACCAACACCACTAGCCATTTCTGTAACTCTGTTAAACATACCTTTAGCATTAACCTCGTCTACTCCTTTGCTTAGCATAAAGTGGTCTATAGCATTAATGTCTGTTTGCGTTTTTAAATTAGGATCTAATTCAAAGCTTTTCCATTCTACCGTAATTTTATCTTTGTGCGGAAATTTATCTAATGCAGCTGTAAAGTTACGTTTACCAATGTAACAAAACGGGCATCTAATATCAGACCATATATGTATTTGCATAACTATTTTATCTTTTAGTATTAATGTATTGTTAGACGAAAATACGGTAGAAACCTTTCAGGAAGCAATTAGATGTTAGTGGTTTTAATAATTAATTGAAAAAGAAGATCAGTTTAAACAAAAAAATCCTCTTACTTTTAGGCAAGAGGATTGTAATTTATAAGGTTTGCTTTTTAAAAAGCTACTTCTACCATTTGCTTTTTTGTGCCACGCTTTGCGTAAAACAAAATATTGTTTTTGTTAGTTAATGGCTTAGAAATCATTAGCGGTAACCTAGCTGTTTTACTATCTATAATTTTATCATAAGTCATAAAGCCTTTTGCATCTAACTTAATTAAAAATATGTTTCTGTTTCTGCTTAAACCTTGTCTAAATACCAAACGCTCATTATTTATTAGTTGTGGATTTTCTGCCGCTGTGCTTATAAAAAAGTAAGTGTTGTCTCCTTTTGTAAATGTACTGTATGATGCGTATGCACCATCACCTTGTGTAACCTCAGACTTATTAATGTTACGTACCCAAATAAGGTCGCCATCATCACTAAGTTTAGCGCCAACCATATCATTGTAATGGTATCTGCTAATTTTAACTCTAGATCCACCACCCGGATTACTCTGGTAACCAGATGTTACAAAATATTCTTCGGCATTAAAAAGTATTGAACCATCACTAGCTATTTCTGCATTTTTAAAGATTAAGTTTTTAATTTCTTTATTGTCATCTTCCTTGCCAAATTTGTCTGCCATAAACTGTGCAGAAAACGGAATAAACTTTTTGTCTTTAATGTCTAAAGAGCCTTCATCTAACTTAAAATAACTAAGGCCGTTATATCTGTTGTCTTTACGTGTAGCATAAAAACCTACGCAAACAAGTTTTTCATCTGTAAGTATTGGTTTTAAAGCCTCTAAAAATTTACCAGGTTCATCAAAAGTTTTCATTACTCGCTCTTCTTCAGAAACCTTTAATAATTCGTACTGAAATTTACGCTCTAGGGCAGAAAAACGTCTCTTTTTAAAATATGCTTTAGCAACCAAGAATACTTCTTTTTTGTCTTTTGTAATTTCAACGCTTTCAAAAGCATAATTTTTTGTTTCAACTTCAGCAGAAAAGTCGTGTGTAATTACTAAATCTAAGTTATTATCAAAAACATAAATAAAATGCTGATTATCTTTTGCCTTTTTAAAGTGTGCGCTAATTACAAAGGCATCTTTACGTTTGTTAAATAATACGGATGTTGTAAAGCCAGATGCAAAATTACGGTTATAGTAGTTTTTGTCTAATGGGTTGTCTACTTGTTTAGACGGTACAGATAAGATAGTTTTTTGTGTAAAAGCAAAATTGTCTAACGGACTTTGGTGTACTATGTAATCATAACTTTCTTTTGCAGCGTTAAACTCTAAAAATATAAGGTATAGCTGTCCGTTGTTTATAAAACCATTTACAAAATCCTTGTCTTTTAGTTTGTAATTAAACTCGCTTACCAGATCTAAGTTTTTATTGTAATGCTCTATGTAATACCCTTTAGGCTTTAAAATTAAGCCAGTATAATAGGAGCGTACTAGTACAGACCCATTTGCGCCATCGTTATCAATGGTAAGCAAATTAGAGTATTTGTATCTATCGGCATATTTTTCACTAAACTTATAAGTTACCTGCATTTTTTGTGCAGTGGCAGTAAAGCCAATAAGTAACAAGAGTAGCATTGCAATTTTCTTCATCATTAGTTTTCTTAAGATTACTTTATAGTAACGCTTGGTATCTTTAAATGTTACATACATTAAAAAAAAGTATTCCTAAAATAGCAATTGTTTTAGGATTACATTAAAGTTTAAGTTGAACTACATCGTTTTCGGTTGAATTTATAACAAAAGAGATATAAATGATGTCTGTGTTATTTTTTATCCACAAAATAATCCGATATATTTATAAGCTTAAACCAAACTTATTTAGCACTATGTTATTAACATTACTGTCCTTTGTGGGCTTTACAGTTTTGGTGGCCGTTATATCTTATTTGGCTACAAGAAAAACAAATGAAAACTCTTCTGATGGGTATTTTTTAGGAGGAAGAAGTTTAACTGCAGGTGTTATTGCAGGATCTCTTTTACTAACAAACCTTTCTACAGAGCAATTAGTAGGTTTAAATTCTGATGCTTACACAGATGGCTTGTCTGTTATGGCTTGGGAAACGTTAGCAGCAATAGCAATAGTTATTACTGCTATTTTTTTATTGCCAAGGTATTTAAAAGGTGGTTTAACAACTGTACCGCAATTTTTAGCAGAACGTTTTGATGTTACTACAAAAACAATAACATCTGGTTTGTTTTTAACAGGTTACGTAGTTGTATTATTACCTGTAATTTTATACTCTGGTTCTGTTGCCATAAGCGGAATGTTTAATGTGCCAGAAAATTTAGGAATTAGTCACACAGCATCTATATGGCTATGTGTTTGGGGAATAGGAATTATAGGAGGTATTTATGCAGTCTTTGGTGGTTTAAAAGCTGTTGTTGTATCAGACTCTATAAATGCAATAGGTTTGTTAATTGGTGGTATTTTAATTCCTGTTTTTGGATTAATGTATATTGGAGACGGTAGTATAATGGATGGTTTATCTATTTTAACTACAGAAAACCCAGAGAAATTTAACTCTATGGGAACTAAAACAGACTCAGTTCCTTTTTCTACAATTTTTACAGGGATGATGTTGGTTAACCTTTTTTATTGGGGAACAAACCAACAAATTATACAAAGAGCCTTAGGTGCTAAAAACTTAGCAGAAGGACAAAAAGGATTGTTATTGGCTTCTTTTATAAAAATATTAGGTCCATTAATTTTAGTTTTACCAGGCATTATAGCGTTTCATATTTTTGAAGGTAAAATAGACTCTTCTAGCGCATACCCTTTACTAGTTGGTAAAGTATTGCCAGACTATTTAGTTGGCTTTTTTGCAGCAGTATTATTTGGTGCAATTTTAAGTTCTTTTAATAGTGTTTTAAATAGTTCTGTAACCTTATTTGGTTTAGATATTTACAAACAGCATATAAACCCAGAGGCAAGTGAAACTAAAGTGGTTAAAAACGGTAAAATATTTGGAATTGTATTGGCCTTGGCAGCAATGTTTATTGCTCCTTTTATAGCAAATGCGGGTAGTTTATTTGGATATTTACAAGAAGTAAATGGTATTTATAGTATTCCAATTTTTTCAGTAATAATTATTGGTTTTTTAACTAAAAGAGTTCCTGCAATAGCGGCTAAAGTTGGTATTATAACAGGTTCTTTGTTATATATTATTAGTCAGTTTTTAATGAAGCCTTATTTTGTAAGCTCTGCCTTAGAAAAAGCAGAAGCAGCCGGAGTTACTGGTGTAGATGCATTAGCTGTAGTAGAAGCAGATGCTTACCCTCACTTTTTACACGTTATGGCTATATTATGCGTAGTAAACTCTTTAATAATGTTAGCTATTGGTAAAATTAAGCCAAGAGAAACTGCTTTTGAGCAAAAATACACAGAGCAAGTAGAAATAAAGCCTTATAAGTACGTAAACCAAATAGGTATTGTTATTTGTTTAATAGTAGTAGCTATATACGTTTACTTTGCTAATTAAGTAATTGTATTTTAAAATATAAAGAGGCTAGTTTAGCTAAACTAGCCTCTTTTTTTATTACAAGTTTTTGGCTTGTATGTTATGGAAAGCATCAGTTTGTTGTTTTAGTAATTTTTCTGCTTGTTGCTTTTTATAATTATAAACTTCGTTTTCTTGTTCAATATCTTCATATACTTTTTTGTTAATAGCAGCATCTGTTTGCATTAACATATTGCGTTGTTCTACCTTTTGTGTTACCCAAGTTTTTACAACACTTTCTTCTTCTTCCAATTTATAATCGTATATACCTTTTGGAGCTAGTAGTTTTGCTATTATAGGAGACGTTTCTATTGCTAAGAACAATAAAAATATAAAGAATGATGGCAACCATGGTAACTTGTTTAAAGCCGTTATACGCGCCATTAAACCATCAAAACCGTCAATAATAGGTTGCGAGTCTTTAACAGAAGTAGCATATGCTGTATCTAATGCCACTGCTTGCTCTTCAAGTGCTGTAATTTTTACTGCATTGGTTTCTTTTAGTTTTTGTAATTCTTGCAAGGCAGCATCATGTTTTTGTCTTTTTTCTTCATAAACAGGTCCTTTGCCTAGTAGTTTAGTACCTTCTCTACCTTCTGCCTCGGCAATATAAGTGTTGTAAAGCGCGTTGGTTTCTGCTTCTTTAATTGTAATATCTTGTTTTAATTTTTCTATAGATTGATGAATGACTTCCTTTTTTGGATTGTACTGTAATGCAATTTGTTCCTTGTTTGCAAGCGTTAAATCGTTCTTTTGTTCTAGTAAAACCTGATTTATTTCTTTTTCAAAAATCTTCATTTCTAAAGGTTTAGAAATAACAATGGCTATTATAACAGCTAAAACAATACGTGGTGTGGCCGGTAACAATTCACTTTTAAAATTGTCTCTTTTTTTAATGGTAGAAACAATAAAACGATCTAAATTAAAAATAAGTAAGCCCCAAACAAGTCCAAAAAACACAGCGTAATAAACATTGTCAAAAACAGTGTATAATGCATATGCACAAGCAATAAAAGCCATAACGGCAGTAAAAAATACAGTTGCGCCAATGCCAGCGTATTTGTTTTGCTCACCGTTAGAGCAAGTTTCTAGTATAGCAGTATCTGCTCCGGAGCAGAGTATAAAAAAACGTTTAATCATAAGTGTTCTTTTTTTGATGATTGATGTACCTATAAGAACGCATTTTGCAATGATTTGTTACAGAAAAAGCCTCTAAATGAGGCTTTTTATTACTTTTTAAGACATTATTATGAATAATTACTCCTTTATTGGTGGAGCAGGAGGTGGCGGTGGTGGTAACAGAGCTGCTCCTTTTTCTTTTTTAATTAAAGCGCTACATCTCTCATAGCTTTCCATTGTTTTTTTGTGTAATTTACTTAACTCTTCCTTGGTTCCTTTTCCTTGTTTTCTGTATTCACTAACGGCAGTACCATATGTATTAGCATCTTTTTTAAAAGTAGCTCTGGCTTTTGCAAGTTCTTTAGAATCTTGTTTGTTATTTGATGGAGGTAATGGTGGTGGCGGTGGCGGAACGATATTAGACTCTATTTTTTCTTTTTTTGCTACGGCATTGTATATAACCAGAGTCTTCATTGTTTTGTTATATAATTTTGTTAACTCTTCCTTGGTTATTTTTTCTCCTTTAGAGTATGCTTTTACAGCAGCAGCATATTCAGTAGCATCCTTAGTCCAATCTGTCCAAGCTTTTTTTAGCTCTTTAGAATTATGTTTTAAACTAGCACTTGCTGCAGGTGGTGGTGGCGGAGGTGGTGGTAATAATTTTTTATCTTCTGCCGTTAACTCGCTTCTCTTTTTGTATTCTGTTTTGCCATTTCTAATTAGTATAACGTATGGTAAAATAGGTGGATTAGCTGTTTTAACCTTAGCTCGATCTTCTTTGCTTAAGCTAAAGTACAGGCTGCCTAAAAGTGTAAAAAGGTCATCCATTTTCTTTTTCTCAGCTTCTGATCTATGTATATAATGTGGTTCTTGTTTAGTTAAGGTTACATATGTGTTGTATTCTTTTTTATAGGTTTCTAAAGGATCTTGTTTTTCTTCTCTTATAACTATACCCAACTGTTCAGAATTTTTAACAGGAATGCTTTCAGGGAAAAGAATGTTGTATTTTTCTATTTCTTCTTTGCTAAACTCAGCATAAAGTTTTTTTAGTTGAACATTTTTTATGTCTAAATCATCGTTAGAGGTTGCGCTGTTATTTTTAAATACATTTAACTCGCTATTATAATTTTGGAGTATACTATTATACTTATTTACATCTGCTTTAATGTATGTATTGGCAAACCCTTGTTTGGTAAATAAATTTACTTGGTGTTCTTGCGGAAACTTTGCGCTACGTGCATTTTTGTACACAAAGCTATTGTTAAAATGAACAATATCTGATGCCGAATACTTGTTTAATATAGAATTAGGAACGTGTTTATTGTCTATCCAAATAGCAAAGTTTTCTTTGTTTTTCCAAGAATTAAACTCCGATTGTGTTGGTGCTTTTTTTGTTGTGTTTTTTAAATCTATGCTAGGGAATTTAAGAATAGTTTTATGGTCTGTAACGGTTGCACGTTGTTCTTCTGTCATTAGATCATAAATGGCAACTACTCTATTATAATCTGGCATATTAATTACCTTTTTCTTAGCGTTTTGGTAATTCTGAATGTAATTAATATACTCTTGCATCATTTTTTCTGAAGCACCTTTCCCTACATTTTTATTTGTGTGTGAGGCTTGAGTGTCTACTAATACTTCTTCTGTTTTTTTGTTGCTAAAACTGTAAAAAAGCAATGCTGCTAAAGGTATAAGAAGCAAGCTTCTTAATACAACCGACCGTTTTGAGGTTCTTTTTTTCATAACTGTAAATCGTTTTTTGATTGATGAATAATTAATTGAGTTTGCCATATGGGGCTCTGTTGCATTTGATGAAAATGCGAGTAAAATTTTTCTATAGCTAACAGTGTCCGCACCCTGATTTAGGACTGCTTGGTCTGCTAAAAATTCGTGATTTAATTTAATAGTGTGCTTTATAAAATAGATAAGCGGATTAAACCAGAATACAACTTGCAATACCTCTATAAGTAATACATCTATAGAGTGTTTTTGCTTTGCATGTGTAATTTCATGCAGCAACACCTCTTTTGGTATTTTTTTATGTTGATAGGCTTTTTTATTTAAAAATATATAACTTAAAAAAGTATGTGGTGTAGTTTTCTCAGTTAACAGTACATTGGTATGGTTTTGTAACCTTTGCTTAGGATTTTGTTTTATTTTTAAAAATAAGTTAGTGCTGTTTTTAATGAATTTTATGCTAAAAATTAAAACGCCCAAGCCATAAATACTCCAAATTATGTATGGCCAGTAATTGGTAGGTTCTGCAATAATTTCTGTGCTATTTATGTTGCCATACTCCAATGGTGTTTTATAAATTATTGTTGGCACTTGTATGTATGTTGTAAACGTTATTAGCGGTATGCCAAAACTTAAAGCTAAAGCAGCTAGTAGGTAAAAACGTTTAAACTTGTGCATATTTTGCTCTTCTAAAAACACTTTATAAAAAAGAAATAATATGGCTAAACAAGCTGTAGATTTTAATAGGTATATAAGCATAACTATTTGTTTTTAAGTTCTTGGTCTATTAATTCTCTTAAATGCGCCAGCTCTTCTTTTGTTAGGTTGGTTTCTTTAGTAAAGAACGATGCAAATTGTGATGCACTATCATTAAAAAAGTTTTTTATTAAGCCGTTTACGTGTTTAGAGAAGTAGGCTTTCTTTTTTACTAACGGATAATATTCTCTGGATTTGCCATATAAGTTGTAGGCTACAAAATTTTTGTCTGCCATACGTTTTAACATTGTAGCCACAGTGGTTGTTGCAGGTTTAGGATCTGAATATTGATCTAGTAAATCTTTTAAAAATGCTTTCTCTAATTTCCAGAGGTGGTTCATTAGTTCTTCTTCAGATTTTGACAACTGCATAGCTCTACATATTTAGAATGTTCTCTACAAACGTAGAATAAAAAAATGAATTCTACAAATGTAGAGTTAGTTATTTTGTTATTGTAATTGTGTTTAATGTCTTAAAACCTGTGAGTTATATTGCCTTGTATAGTTTTTTTTAGGTGTATAAAAAAAGTCCGTTTCTGTAATAGAAACGGACTTTTTAATATGGTAAACAGTTATTTTAAGCTGTTTCTTTTTCGTCTTCGTCTTTGCCAAAGTAGCTAGAATATATTCCGTAAAGTACAACTATGCCTATTAGACCTAAAATTATTTTTCCGCCTAAACGGTCAAAAAACGATGCAGATGCGGTTTCTGGTATTTCAACCTTTGCTATTTCTGCTATTTCTTTTAAGTTTTCTGCAGATAACTCTACATAGGTGTCATCATCTACGTAGCCAGTTATTATAGGCTCTGTATTACTGTATGGCAACCAGACAATATGACTTATGGTATACATTTTACCAATATCAAAATAAGTACCGTCGTCTAACTGAAAATCTTCTGTGTCTGGTAGGTCTACTATTTTAACTATTTTTTGCTCTTCTCCGTAAGGTATTGGAATTCTTGCTCTACCTACTATATTACTTATTCCAAATATTGAAATAGCAAGAAGCGATAATACTTTTAATTTCATAACTAAATTTTAAAGGTTGGTTTTGTAAATGTACTATTTTATTTGAAAGTAATTACGCTAGTATTTTGCGTTAAGGATAGTAGTGAAAAGCCCACAGCGTAGCGAGGACTTGTAACGTATAGCCTGCCCGTAGGGACGCCCTAATAAAAATATTTGCACAAAAAAAAGTCCGTCTCTATTAGTAAGAAACGGACTTTTTAATGTTGTTATATTTGTGTTTAAGAATTCATATCTGTAAAATTCTTGTAGAAATAAGGTATGGTTTCTATACCTTTTAAATAGTTCCAAATGCCAAAATGTTCGTTAGGAGAGTGTATGGCATCACTATCTAAACCAAAGCCCATTAGTATGGTTTTGCTTTGTAGCTCTTTCTCGAACAAGGCAACTATTGGTATGCTACCTCCACTACGTTGTGGTATTGGTGTTTTGCCAAATGTGGTCTCGTATGCTTTAGAAGCTGCTCTGTACCCAATGCTGTCTATTGGTGTTACATAACCTTGACCACCATGATGTGGGTTTACTTTTATGGTTACACCTTCTGGAGCTATACTTTTAAAGTGTTTAGAGAACAATTCTGTTATGTTTTCCCAGTCTTGGTTTGGTACCAAACGCATAGATATTTTTGCATATGCTTTGCTTGCTATTACGGTTTTTGCACCTTCGCCAGTGTAGCCGCCCCAAATACCGTTTACGTCTAAAGTTGGGCGTATAGAGTTACGCTCGTTTGTAGTGTATCCTTTTTCTCCGTAAACAGAGTTTATACCTATAGATTTTTGGTAACCGTCTAAGTTAAAAGGTGCTTTTGCCATTTCTGCACGCTCTTCTGTAGATAGCTCTTCTACATTGTCATAAAAACCAGGTATGGTAATATGGTTGTTCTCGTCATGTAAAGACGAAATCATTTTTGTTAATATGTTTATTGGGTTGGCAACTGCACCGCCATACAAGCCAGAGTGTAAGTCTCTATTTGGCCCTGTAACCTCTACCTCTACATAACTTAACCCTCTTAGGCCTGTTGTTATAGATGGTACATCTTTAGAGATCATACCCGTGTCACTAATTAAAATAACATCGTTTTTAAGTTTTTCTCTGTTTTCTTTTACAAATGTAGAAAGACTTACGCTACCAACTTCTTCTTCGCCCTCTATCATAAACTTAACGTTACAAGGTAGTTGGTTGGTACTTACCATAAATTCTAATGCCTTTACGTGCATATACATTTGTCCTTTATCATCACAAGCACCACGAGCAAAAATTGCACCTTCTGGGTGTAATTCTGTTTTTTTAATTACGGGCTCGTATGGTGGAGAGTCCCATAAATTAATTGGGTCTGCTGGTTGTACATCATAATGTCCGTATACTAAAATGGTTGGTAATGAAGGGTCTATTAACTTTTCTCCGTACACAATAGGAAAACCTTGAGTTTCGCATATTTCTACCGTGTCACAGCCAGCTTTTTCTAAAGCAGCTTTAACAGCATCTGCTGTGGTAAGTACATCATGTGCATATGCAGGATCTGCACTAACAGATGGAATTTTTAAAAGTTCTATAAGTTCATTTAATAATCTGTCTTTATTGCTATCTATAAAGCTTTTTACGTCTTGCATAATATGTTTTTGATAAAGTATAAATGTACAAAAAAAGAAGTTTTTATGATTAAGTATTTCAAAATTGATTTTTTACATTATATTTGCAACCCAATTAGCAAAATTGTTAGTTGAAAAATGCAGGCGTGGTGGAATTGGTAGACACGCTAGACTTAGGATCTAGTGCCGCGAGGTGTGAGAGTTCGAGTCTCTCCGCCTGTACAAACAAAAAGCCTTTCAGGAAACTGAGAGGCTTTTTTGGTTTTAAAATCTTTGGTTTAAGAGGTTTAAATAGTTGCTAGTTTGTTAGGGATAAAGCAATATTAACATTTTTTAACAAGGGGCAGGTGGTTAAAATGCTTCATAGGGGTATACGTATTATAATTTTTTACGAACTAACTCACTTAATTTTAATTTAGAATTAAGTAAATAACTACCTAACAATATGAAAAAAATAGCAGTTTTACTTTTATTTGGTTTAATGACCATTACAGTTTTCTCTCAGGGAATTAATTTTGAGCACGGTACTTTACAAGAGGCTTTAGACAAGGCGCAAAAAGAAAATAAATTAGTTTTTGTAGACACATATACTACATGGTGTGGGCCTTGTAAGTGGATGACAAAAGAAATTTTTCCGCAAGAGAAGGTTGGGGAATTTTTTAATGAAAATTTTGTGAGTATAAAAATTGATTGTGAAAAAGGCGAGGGTATTGGTATTGCATCCAAATACACGGTTACTGCTTTTCCTACGTTACTGTTTTTAAATGCTAACGGAAAAGTTGTGCATAAAATGGTGGGCGGTAAACAGGCTAATGATTTAATACAAGGAGGAAAAGATGCTCTAGATCCCAATAAAAGAAGTACAAGTGTAGCTGCACGTTATGCAAGCGGAGATAGAGATTTAGACTTTGTTTTAAGTTACATTAAGAGTTTAGATGAAGCGTACAATAAAGGAAAAAGTGCACAGGTGTCTAAAGAATTATTGGCTAGTTTGCCAATTGAAAAATTTGCAAATAAAGATATGTTTAAGGTTGTTGCTAATGCAGGTGTAACATATAAATCTAAAGAGTATAATTACGTTTTAGAGAATAAAGCTAAGCTGTTAAATAAGGTAGATTCTACTCAGTATTTTTCTGTTTTAAACGGAGCTATAAGCAGACACTTAAACAAAATAGCTAGTACTTGTTCTTCTATAGAAAAATTAAATACAGAAATTGAATTGTGTAAAAAAGACAATGTATCTAAATACCAGACTAGTTTAGAGAAAGGTTTAGTATATACTTTTTATTTGTCTCAAAAAGATTTTGACAAATGGTTTGAGTTAAAATTAGAAGAGGCAGAAGAATTTAAAAACAAACCTAATTATGTGTATAAATTGCATGATATAGGAAATGAAGTATATGCAAACCCTAAATTTAATGGTTTTAAAGAGCCGTTAGATAGAGCTTTACAATTGGGGCATAAAATGATTGCTGGTAATGATGGTTTAATAATGGGTAATTTATTGCTTTCTAAATTGTATTTAAAAGCAGGTAATAAAGAAAAAGCATTAAAACATTTTAATGTATTTTTTGAAACCAATGAAAAAGCCGGTGGTTTAAACGATCATCCCTCTGTAACTAGCATTAAAAACGGAATAGATAGTTTGTAGTATTTATATACTAGGTTTTAAAATAGATTATAAAAGCCTTTCAGGAAACTGGAAGGTTTTTTTTATTTTATAATAGTTCTGAACGTTAAATTTATTCTGGGTGTACTTACCTTTTTTGTTGGTGGTAGTCTGTGTAACCAGTTTTTTTGTGTAGTGCCTGTCATTACCAATAAACTTCCTCTGTCTAAATTAATGTCTATTTTTTGCTTGTTTTCTTTGTGTTTAAAACTAAACTTACGTTCTGCGCCAAAGCTTAAAGAGCCTATTGCTCCGTTTTCTTTTAAATCTTTTTCGCCATCGCTATGCCAAGCCATACCTTCTTCTCCTGTGTGGTATAAGTTTAATAGGCAAGAGTTAAATGTTTCTCCGGTTTTTATCTCTACTAAATCTTTTAGTTCTAGTAGTTCTTTTGTCCACGGTAAAGCTGTTTTAGTAATTTTAGAGTAGGTATAACTAAACGGATTTGTAGCATACCAAGCTACTTTACGCTTTGTTGTAATGGTTTTTCCAAAAATAACAGCTTTGTCATTCTCCCATTGTATGTTGCTAAGTAAATAATTGTAATACTCTTGGGCTTTAGTTATAGAAAGTATTGGTCCGTAATAATACACTTCACCATCAAAAGGAAGTATGTTTTTTTGTATGTCTGTATTAAATAAGTCCATATCTAAAATCTAAGTATAAAAATAATCAATGAATTTTAATTGGTTGTAATATGACTATTTTAAAAATAAAATATGTTTTAACGTTTATTAACAGTAAAATTTTGCCCAGTAAATTTGTGTCGCATTATTTTGCACTTTGTATGAAAGTAGCATTTAAAAATAAGTTTAATATCCTTTTGGCATTGTTTATTACAATGTTGGGTAACTTATATGCTAGTACCACAACAGATAACAACGCAATTTTAAATGTTAATGAGCAAGTAAGTTCTGTAAATACATTAGGTGCAGAGTTGGGGTTACCTATTATAGAGCAACATAAAGACTTTGCTGCAGAAGTAATAGAAGTAGATGAAGAAGAAGTAACAGAAAATATTGCTTCAGAAAAAATAAGTAAAGACAATGGCAATTTTAAAGTTGCCTTTTTTTATGCAAAAAACTTTGGACTATCTTGTTTAAAACCTACAAAAACAAATACACTAGCTCATTTTATACTACAAAATGCAGCTAAAACCTATATTAGATATCAAGTACTTCTAATTTAGAAAACTAAAAGGCAGCTAAACCACTGTTGCTTTTAAACACCACTTTTTTATTTGTCTAATGACAACGGCATAGCTCGTATAAAATAGCTACGTGCTTCTGCCAAATTTTAACAATCAATTACTTAAAAAAATCAATCGTATTATGAGGAGAACTTCTACACTCATAGGCCTATTGCTTGTGCTTTGTTTTGCCAGCTGTGAGTCTAAAAAGGAAGAAAAGAAAGAGGAATCTACATTTCTTGTGACCAATCCTATTAAAAAAGACACTGTTATTAAAAAAGATTACGTGTGTCAAATTCATTCTATTCGCCATATAGAATTAAGAGCTTTAGAAAAAGGTTATTTAAAGCATATTTCTATAGATGAAGGTCAGTTTGTAAAAAAAGGTCAAAAACTATTTAATATAATGCCAAACGTATATCAGGCAGATTTGCAAAAAGCAAAAGCAGAAGCAGAAGTAGCAGAAATAGAATACAAAAACACAAAACTACTAGCAGATAGTAATGTGGTTTCTGCAAATGAATTAGCAATGTCTAAAGCAGAATATGATAAAGCTAAAGCAGAGGTGTTTTTAACACAAACACATTTAGGATTTACAGATATAAGAGCTCCTTTTGATGGTATTATAGATCATTTAGAGGTTAGGGAAGGTAGCCTTTTAGATGAAGGTGAAAAACTTACCACCTTATCAGACAATAGTAAAATGTGGGTGTATTTTAATGTGCCAGAAGCAGAGTATCTAGATTATATTACCAACACTGGAAAAGCAAGAGCCAAGGAGGTTAGTTTAATTATGGCAAACAACAAAATGTTTAACCAGTCTGGTATTGTAGAAACAATAGAGGGTGAGTTTAATAACCAAACAGGTAATATAGCGTTTAGAGCAACATTTCCTAATCCAGATAAAATATTAAGACATGGAGAAACAGGTAGTGTGCTTATGTCTGTACCTTTTGATGATGCTTTGTTAATACCACAAAAAGCAATCTTTGAAATCTTAGATAAAAGCTACGTATATGTTATAAATGTAGACGGAGTTGTGAAACAAAGAGAAATAGAAATTGAAGCTACTTTACCAAACTTATTTATAGTTAGTAAAGGCCTATCTACTAAAGATGAAATTTTATTAGAAGGTTTGCGTATGGTAAAAAACAACGAAAAAATACATACAAAGTTTTTAGAGCCTAATGAGGTGTTAAACAAATTAGATCTGTACGCAGAGTAATTACAAAATGTAACTATAAAAATATGTTTAGTAAATTTATACATAGACCGGTATTGGCTATTGTTATCTCTGTAATTATAATATTTACAGGTTTGTTAGCAATAAACCAATTGCCCATATCTCAGTTTCCACAAATTGCACCAACCACGGTAAATATTTTTATTGCTTATCCTGGAGCAAGTGCAGATGTGTTGGTAAAATCAACTTTAGTTCCTTTAGAGACTTCTATAAACGGAGTACAAGGTATGCGTTACATTGCTTCTGATGCTACAAGTGCTGGTGAAGGAACTTTACGTGTAATTTTTGAACCAGGTACAGACCCAAGTGAGGCTGTAGTTAAGATAAAAACACGTGTAGATCAAGTAATGCCTTTACTACCAGAATTAGTACAGCGTGAAGGTGTAATTATTACTCCTGTGCAGCCTAGTATGCTTATGTATGTTAACTTATACAGTAATAAAAAGCATACAGACGAAAAGTTTTTATACAACTATGCCTACACAAAAATGGTACCCGAAATACAGCGTATAGATGGTATTGCAAGTGCTAAAATTTTAGGTAGCCGTAAGTATGCTATGCGTGTGTGGTTAAAGCCAGACCGTATGCGAGCCTATAATGTATCTGCAGAAGAGGTGCTAAAAGCAATGGAGGAGCAAAGTATATTGGCAAGGCCTGGTAGAATTGGTAGAAGCTCTGGTAAAAAATCACAATCATTAGAATATACATTGGTGTACCAAGATAGGTATAGTGAGCCAGACCAGTATAAAGACATTATTATTAAGGCTAATGAAGAAGGTGAAATTCTTAAACTAAAAGATATTGCAGATGTAGAGCTTGGTAGTGAGTTTTTTGATATTTATTCTAATCTAGATGGTAAGCCATCTGCTTCTATTGTGTTAAAGCAAACCTTTGGTAGTAATGGTAGTGATGTAATAGCATCTGTAAAAGATAAACTAAAGGAGTTAAAGGCAGATTTACCTCCTGGAATAGATTATAAAATTAGTTATGATGTCTCTAATTTTTTAGATGCTTCTATAGAGCAAGTATTGCATACACTTAGAGATGCCTTTATTCTTGTAGCTATTGTAGTGTTTTTGTTTTTAGGAGATTGGCGATCTACTTTAATTCCAATTATAGCAGTGCCAGTATCTTTAATTGGTACTTTCTTTATAATGCAATTATTTGGCTTGTCTATAAATATGATTACGCTATTTGCATTGGTACTCGCCATAGGTATTGTGGTAGATAATGCTATTGTTGTGGTAGAGGGTGTGCACGTTAAAATGGAAGAAGAAAACTTAACACCATTTAAGGCATCTTATGCTGTGCTTGGTGAGCTAGGTGGTGCCATTGTTGCAATTACTTTGGTAATGACATCGGTTTTTATTCCAATTTCATTTATGAGTGGACCAGTTGGTGTTTTCTATAGACAGTTTTCTATAACAATGGCTGGGGCAATTGTAATTTCTGCTATTGTAGCATTAACTTTAACTCCGGTTTTATGTGCTATGATGCTTAAAAATAATCATGGTAAACCTAAAAAGAAATCGCCTATAGATAAATTTATAGATTGGTTTAATAATGGTTTTGAAAAATTAACAGGGAAGTATGTTGGTTTTTTAAAATACATAGTAAACAGAAGGGTTGTGACTTTTGGTATTTTAATAGCCTTTTGTGTAGGTATTTTTGTAACAAACAAAGTGCTGCCGGCAGGTTTCATTCCTAATGAAGATCAAGGGATGATATACGCTATTATACAAACACCTCCGGGTGCAACTTTAGAGCGTACCAATGAAGTTGCTAAAAAACTACAAGCTATTTGTGAAGAAATGGAAGGTGTTGCATCTGTTTCTTCTTTGGCAGGATATGAAATTATGACAGAAGGTCGTGGATCTAACTCTGGTACGTGTTTAATTAACCTTAAGCCGTGGTCAGAAAGAGAAAACTCTGTACACGATATCATGGAAAAGTTAGAAGAGGAAACACAAGATTTAGGCGCAATTATAGAGTACTTTGAGCCTCCCGCTGTTCCTGGTTTTGGTTCTTCTGGCGGATTTTCTATGCGTTTATTAGATAAAACCAATGGTACAGATTATCACGAGTTCGAGAAAATAAACAACAACTTTATGGAGGCTTTAGGTAAGCGTAAAGAATTAAGTGGTTTGTTTACTTTTTACGCAGCTAATTATCCGCAGTATAAACTTAAAATAGATAATAAAGCAGCAATGCAAAAAGGAGTGTCTATTGGTGCAGCTATGGAAAACCTAAATATTTTAATAGGTAGTACCTATGAACAAGGATTTATTAGGTTTGGTAGGTTCTTTAAAGTGTATACACAAGCAGCTCCAGAATATAGAAGTCTACCATCAGATTTAGAAAAGCTTTTTGTAAAGAGTGAAGAAGGTAAAATGGTACCGTATTCTGCGTTTATGACCATAGAAAAAGGTCTTGGTCCTAATGAAATTACTAGGTATAACCTGTATAATTCTGCTGCAATTAGAGGGCTTCCGGCTCCTGGTTATACTAGTGGAGATGCTATTAATGCAATAAAGGAAGTAGCTAAAGAATCTTTACCTCGTGGTTATGATGTTGCTTGGGAAGGATTGTCTTATGATGAAGCCAGTAGAGGTAACGAGTCTATTTACATTTTTGCCATTGTTTTAGTGTTTGTATACTTAGTGTTGGCAGCGCAGTATGAAAGTTTTTTACTTCCGTTAGCCGTAATACTATCATTACCAGTGGGTATTTTTGGTTCTTTCTTTTTATTAAAATTGATGGGACTTTCTAATGATGTTTACGCACAAATTGGTATGATAATGCTGGTTGGTTTGTTAGGTAAAAATGCCGTGCTTATTGTAGAGTTTGCTGTTCAAAAAAGAAGAGAAGGAGCTTCTATTTTAGATGCGGCTATTATAAGTTCTAAAATGAGGTTTAGACCAATTTTAATGACATCTTTTGCCTTTGTAGCAGGTTTAATTCCGTTAATAATTGCTAGCGGAGCAGGTGCAATAGGAAACAGAACAATTGGTGGGTCTGCCTTAGGAGGTATGCTTATAGGTACTGTTTTTGGAGTGCTTGTAATTCCTGGTTTGTATTATGTATTTGCAAAAATGGCAGATGGTCGTAGTCTTATAAAAGATGAAGAAACAGCACCACTATCTGAAGAACTTATTGAAATATCAGAAGGTGAAAGTCAAACAAAAGCTAATACAAAAAGTATTAACAAGCTTACAAGAATTCTAAATAAATTAAGAAAAAATAATAAAAATGAGTAACATCAAATTATTAAAAATAAGGTTTGTACATGTGTTTGTGTTGGTTTCATTTTTAGTAGTATACTCTTGCGTTCCAACAAGAGAAATAAAAAATGAAAATACTACAGTGCCAACTGTATATAATAACGCAACTACAGACACTGTAAATTCTGCTGTTATGAAATGGGATCAGTATTTTTCTGATCCCAATTTAAAAGCAATTATAGATACCGCTTTGGTAAACAACCAAGAGCTAAATATTATGTTGCAAGAAGTGCAGGTGGCTAAAAATGAAATTATGGTTAGAAAAGGTGAGTATTTACCATTTGTAAACATACAGGCAGGAGCAGAGGTAGAAAAAGTGGGGCGTTACACTAGTCAAGGTGCTAATGACGCTACTACAGATATTAGAGAGGGAGAAGAATTTCCAGAGCCATTACCCAATTATCAAGTAGCAGCTGTTGCATCTTGGGAATTAGACGTTTGGAAAAAGCTTAGAAACTCTAAAAAAGCTGCTGTACTAGAATATTTAGCTTCAGAAGAGGGGAAAAATTTTATGGTAACTAATTTGGTTTCTGAAATTGCTTCTTCATACTATGAGCTTTTAGCTTTAGACAATCAGCTTAAAATAATAGACCAGAATATAGCTATTCAAAATAATGTGTTAGAAATTGTTAAGCTGCAAAAACAAGCTGCTAGAACAACAGAATTGGGTGTTAAACGTTTTGAGGCTGAGGTATTAAAAAACCAAAGTTCTAGATATCAAATACAGCAACAGATTACAGAGGCAGAAAATAAAATTTGTTTTCTAATGGGATCCTATCCTAAGCATATTAAAAGAACCACAACAAATTTTGTAGAAATTTTTACTAATCCTGTACACGCAGGTATACCAAGTCAGTTGCTACAAAACAGACCAGATATTAAGCGTGCGGAATATGAGTTAGCGGCTAATAAGTTGAACATAAAAGTAGCCAAGGCTAATTTTTATCCTTCAATTGGTATAAAAGCAGGAGTAGGTTTTGAGGCTTTTAAGCCTAAATTTTTAACAAGAACACCAGAGTCTGTACTTTATAATGTTGTTGGTGATGTTATTGCACCACTAATAAACCGTAATGCTATTAAGGCTGCTTATAAAAATGCAAACAAAAGACAAATAAAAGCGGTGTACGAGTATGAAAAGGCCATTTTAAACGGTTACATAGAAACCACAAACCAATTGTCTAACATAAAAAACCTTAAAAAAAGTTTTGAGGTAAAACAGCAAGAAGTAAATGCGTTAACAGAGTCCATAGAAATTTCTAATAAATTATTTAGGTCTGCAAGAGCAGATTATATGGAGGTATTACTAACACAGCGTGATGCTTTAGAGGCAAAAATAGAACTAGTAGAAACCAAAAAAGCACAAATGCTAGCGCATGTAAACATATACCATGCTTTAGGTGGCGGATGGAATTAGTTTTTTAGTTCTCTACTTTTTCAACGAAAAAGCCCTTCTAAAATGAAGGGCTTTTTTTTATTATAATTTATAGCGTTTTAAAGCTAAATTCAAAAACAAGACGTGGGGAAAGTGCTTTTATGTCTTTTTTATAAGACACCTACGGCAGCCAAAATTAAGCATCCTACAACGGCAATTAATATTGCAATAAGTACAACAACCATTGCGCCTAGGAAACTGTTTAAGACTTTTGTGCCAACAGTTAATTCTTTCATATCTCAATAGTTTCTAGTAATTTACAAATTAAAATCGACTTTAACAATTTTAGCAACTGTAAATCAGCAAGTTGTATTTTAGAGTAGTGTGGCTATGTATGATGCTATTTTTTCTGTAGCGCCAATATTTTTAGCAACATAATTTTTATTAATTACTGCTGTTGTGTTGTAATATTCCTTTTTTAAAATTAGCTGGTTTAAAGTATCCGTAAATTCATTTTGGTTTGCAGTAGGTAAAATTCCTTTTAGTTGGACTAAATCTTCAGCTTCTTTAAAGCCCTTATAAATAGGGCCAATGATAATAGGAACTCCAAAAACAGCAGGTTCTAAAGTATTGTGTAAACCACCTTTTGTAAAACCACCACCTACGTAAGCAATGTTTGCATAGCTATATACTTTGGTTAAAATACCAATGGTATCAATTATTAAAACATCAAAAGAAGAAATGTCTCTGCCATTAATTTCAGAAAATAAAACTACTTTTTTTTGTATACTATTTTTTAATTCTTGTATTTGAGAGTCAATAATATTGTGTGGGGCAATTACAAACTGTACGTTTTCTACAGTTGTATTATTTATATAGGTTGATAAAAATAACTGCCCATTTGGCCAAGTACTACCAGCTACTACACAGGTTTTGTTTTGTGCAAAACTGCTCATAAAGTCCAATGTGTTGTCTTGTTCTAATATTTTAGAAACACGGTCAAATCTAGTATCACCAACAATTGTACAGTTGTTGTAATTTATATTTTTTAGTAACTCTTTGGAGTGGTTGTCTTGCACAAAAAAGTGTGTAAAAGCAGTTAGGCTTTTACGCATAAACCCGCCATACCATTTAAAAAACGATTGCTCTTTTTTAAAGTAAGCAGAAATTAAAAGTGTAGGTATTTGTTTTTCTTTTAAAATTTTAAGGTGGTTTGGCCAAATCTCATATTTCACAAAAATGACAAGTTTAGGGTTTACAGCTGCTATAAATTTCTTTGCATTTTTTAGCGTGTCTAATGGTAAGTAAACAATAGCGTCTGCAATGTCATCATTTTTTTTAACCTCATAACCAGAGGGAGAAAAAAAGGTAACTACAATTTTATAAGTAGGGTATTCTTCTTTTGTTTTTTCAATAATAGGTAGGCCTTGCTCGTATTCTCCTAAAGAGGCAGTATGTATCCAAATTACATTATCTGTTTTGTGTATACTTTTTTCTAATCTCTTGTAAATGTCTTTACGGCCCTGAACAAAGAGTTTAATTTTTGGATTAAAATTGGCTATAATTTTAACTAAAAATGAGGCAATATGTACTACAATGTTATATAAAAGATGCACCTAATGTTTATTTGCCGTAAAAATACGTTTCTTTCATTAATTTCATTGTTGCCCATTGGTATTTTTGTAAATTTACCTTTCAAATTAAGGTAATGAAAAAAATTCAGATGGTAGACCTTAAAGGTCAATACCAAGATATAAAAGAGCAAGTAAACACTTCTATAGCTCAGATATTAGAGACATCAGCATTTATTAATGGTCCGGAAGTACACGCATTACAAAAAGAAATGGAGGACTATTTAGGTGTTAAACATATGATACCTTGTGCAAATGGTACAGATGCTTTGCAAATTGCAATGATGGGTCTTGGTTTACAACCAGGTGATGAGGTTATTACTGCAGATTTTACTTTTGCGGCTACAGTTGAGGTTATTGCATTACTGCAATTAACGCCTGTTTTGGTAGATGTTGAACCAGATACGTTTAACATAGACCCTGTTGCCATAGAAAAAGCAATTACGCCAAAAACTAAGGCAATTGTACCTGTACATTTATTTGGGCAATGTGCAAATATGGATGCTATTTTAGAAATTGCAGAAAAACACAATTTATATGTAATTGAAGATAATGCACAAGCTATTGGTGCAAGTTATATTGGTAAAGATTGTGTAAAGAAAAAAGCTGGTACAATGGGACACGTTTCTGCAACCTCTTTTTTTCCTTCTAAAAACTTAGGCGCTTACGGAGATGGTGGTGCTATTTTTACAAATGATGATGAGTTAGCCCATACATTAAGAGGTGTTGTAAATCACGGAATGTACGAGCGTTACCATCATGATGTTGTTGGTGTAAACTCTAGGTTAGACTCTATACAAGCGGCAGTTTTAAGAGCCAAACTACCCAATTTAGATACATACAACCAAAAACGTAGAGCTGCAGCATTAAAGTACTCTATGGCTTTAGCAAACCATAAAGATATTGTTACACCTAAAATGGCAGTATGTTGTTCTTCTGATACTTGTGTTTGTGATTGTCACGTATTTCATCAATATACATTGCAAATAAAAAACAATGACAGAGATGCTCTTGTAAAACATTTGCAATCTAAAGATATTCCTTGTGGTGTGTATTACCCAATTCCACTACACTTGCAAAAAGCATATAAAGATAGTAGGTATAATGAAGCAGATTTTCCTGTTACAAACCAACTTGTAAAAGAAGTGATTTCTTTACCAATGCATACCGAGTTAGATGATGAGCAAATTACATACATCACAGATGCGGTTTTAGAGTTTTTAAATAACTAACCAAAATATAGAAATAGATGAAAATATTAGTAACTGGCGGATTAGGCTTTATTGGTTCGCACACTGTGGTAGAATTACAAAACAAGGGTTTTGAAGTCGTTATTATTGATGATTTATCTAATTCTTCAGAAAAAGTGCTAGATGGTATTGTTGCTATAACGGGTACAAAACCAACTTTTGAAAAGTTCGATTTAAAAGAAAAACCTAAGGTTCAAGATTTTTTTAAACGTCATTCTAATATTGCTGGTGTTATACATTTTGCAGCATCTAAAGCTGTAGGTGAAAGTGTAGAAAAACCATTACTGTATTATGAAAACAATATAGGAACATTAGTGTACTTATTGCAAGAGTTGTCTGGTATGCAGAAAGCTAATTTTATTTTTAGTTCTTCTTGTACAGTATACGGCCAGGCAGATAAAATGCCAATTACAGAGAGTGCGCCAGTTAAAGAGGCAGAGTCTCCTTACGGTAATACCAAGCAAATGGGCGAAGAAATAATAAGAGATACGTGTAAAGTTGTACCTGCTTTAAATGCAATAGCATTGCGTTATTTTAATCCTATGGGTGCACATCCTAGCACAGAAATAGGCGAATTACCTATTGGTGTACCGCAGAATTTGGTTCCTTTTATTACACAAACAGGAGCTGGTATTAGAGAGCAATTGTCTGTTTTTGGAGGAGATTACCCTACTGCAGATGGTACCTGTATTAGAGATTATATTCATGTTGTAGATTTAGCAAAAGCACACGTAGTAGCATTAGAACGTTTAATTGCTGGTAATAATGATAGTAATTATGAGGTTTTTAATGTTGGTACAGGAACAGGAAGTTCTGTGTTAGAGGCAATACAGAGTTTTGAGCGTGTGTCTGGCAAAAAATTAAATTACAAAATTGTAGACCGTAGACCAGGAGATATTACTACTGCCTATGCAGATACCACAAAAGCAAATACCGTTTTAGGTTGGAAAGCAGAATCTACTTTGGATGAAGCTATGAAATCTGCCTGGGACTGGGAGCAAAAAATTAGAAAATAGTGTTAAAAATAGTAAAGTATGGTTTAGAAATAAACCATACTTTCTTTTTGTGCGTACATAAAAGAGATGACATTTAATTATCCAGATACCGACACTCTTTTAACTACTGTAAGTAACCAAAACTTATATAATAACTTGGTTGCTCAACTGCAAAAAGACTTTAGTTTAGCTAATATAGACTTTAGCTTGTTACAAGAAAACAATACAATTTCTCCGCAAGAATTAACTGCTGCATTACGAGAAAAAATTTACCAACTACTTTTAGAGCGTTTTACAGAATATTTAAATCTGCTTTACATTATAGATATACCTGAGCAAACTCTTAAAAAAATACAAGTTACAGATGCGGTAGAAGTAGCAGATCAGGTAGCTTTTTTAATTTTAAAAAGAGAGTGGCAAAAAGTGTGGTATAAAAATCAATATTCTAGCTAAGTACACCTGTATTTAAGAAGTTTTTTAAGCGGCCTATTTTGGCTTAATAATTGCTATATTTGAGGGTAAATATTATATTCTTGTTTAAAAAACTATCACTTAGGTCGCGTATCTTTATTACTATGATGTTTTTGGTGCTTATGGCATCAATACTAATAGCAGGTGTTACTATTTATCAATATAGAGAACAGTCTAAAGAGTATAACAGAGACCGTTTAGACCGTAAAGAAGCGCAAATAAAAGAAAGCGTAAACCTTACCATTAGGAAAACCTCTTTTGAGCGAATTACAGAAAAATTGCATTTAATTTTTAAAGATGAAATTTTTGAAATAGCAGAAATTCAGAATGTAAACTTTAGTATTTACGATTTAGAAGGTAGCTTAATTATAGACTCACACCCGTTACTTAATAAAACATCTGTTACAGATTGTTTAGATGCTTTAGTTCTTCAAAAGCTTAAAACTAGCGAAAATCAACGTTATGTAGAAGAAGTTAATCACATTGAAAAAATATCTAATGAAGAAAAGGTTTTTAGGTCTTCGTACACGTTTATAAAAGATTTAAAATTTAGAGATATTGGTATTTTAAAATTAGAGTATGTAGAAGATACTTCTTTTGAGGATAAAGAGCTTCCAGAGTTTTTGTTACGATTAGGTTTGGTGTATGTTTTTATGTTAATAATAGCTATTATTTTGGCTTATTTTACCTCTAAATACATTACTAGATCTTTACAAACAATTTCTGATAAATTAAGTAAAACAGATTTAAGCATTAGAAACCCTAAAATATTAATAGATAATCCTAGTGAAGAAATAGGCCGTTTGGTAGATGCCTATAATAGGATGATTGATGAATTAGAACAAAGTGCTGTAAAACTTGCAAAGAGTGAAAGAGAACAGGCTTGGCGAGAAATGGCTAAGCAAGTGGCACACGAGATTAAAAATCCGCTTACACCAATGCGCTTAAGTGTACAAAGTTTTGAGCGTAAGTTTAATCCTGAAGATCCAGATATTAAAGAAAAGCTAGCAGATTATTCTAAAACCTTAATTCAGCAAATAGATACTATGAGCAGTATAGCTTCTGCTTTTTCTAATTTTGCACAAATGCCTGCACAGCAAAATGAGACATTAAACGTAGTTAAAATTGTTAAATTAGCTGTAGATATTTTTAATGAAAGTTATATTCACTTTATAGCAGAAGAAGAGCATATTGTAGCAAAATTAGACCGTACACAATTAGTGCGCGTGGTTACTAATTTAGTAAAAAATGCTATGCAAGCTGTGCCAGAGGTAGACAATCCAAGGGTTTTAGTTACAGTGGCTTCAGAAGATGATTTTGTGAAAATATCTGTGGCAGACAACGGTGTTGGTATAGCAGATGAATTTAAGGATAAAGTTTTTGAGCCAAAGTTTACTACCAAAACAAGTGGTATGGGATTAGGTTTAGGAATGGTAAAAAATATTGTAGAAACTTATAAAGGAGACATAACACTTACATCTCAGCCAGATAAAGGAACGGTGTTTATTGTTCGTTTTCCAAAAGAAAATAAATAAAAAGAAAAAAATATGAAGTTTGATACTATTTTAATTGAACAGCAAGAGAGTACAGCAATTGTAACTATTAACAGACCTAAAAAATTAAATGCTTTAAATAAAGCTACTATTTTAGAGCTGCACACCGCTTTTACAGATTTAGAAGCAGATAAAAGTGTTAAGGCAATTGTTTTAACGGGTAGTGGAGAGAAAGCTTTTGTTGCTGGTGCAGACATATCTGAGTTTGCAGATTTTTCTGAAGAAGAAGGAGCTAAATTGGCTCGTAAAGGTCAAGATGAGCTTTTTAATTTAATTGAAAATTTAAGGACACCAGTTATTGCAGCCATTAATGGTTTTGCTTTAGGTGGCGGTTTAGAATTGTCTATGGCTTGCCATTTTAGAGTAGCTAGTGATAATGCAAAAATGGGTTTACCAGAAGTTTCTTTAGGTGTAATTCCAGGGTATGGTGGTACACAACGTTTGCCTCAATTAGTAGGCAAAGGAAGAGCTATGGAGCTTATAATGACAGCAGGAATGATTTCTGCAGATAAAGCATTAAACTACGGTTTGGTAAATTATGTTGTTACACAAGAAGAATTAATGCCGCTTTGCAGTAAGCTAATAGGTAAAATAACGAATAACTCTTCTGTTGCAATTTCTGCAGCAATAAAAGCGGTTAACGCTGGCTATGTAAAAGATGGTTATGATGTAGAAATAGAGGCTTTTGGTGCTTGCTTTGGGACCGAAGATTTTAAAGAGGGTACTACTGCATTTTTAGAAAAAAGAAAAGCAAATTTTCCAGGAGCATAGTCTATGAAAAATTATTTAGGACTAAGTTGTTTATTACTTTTAGTTGGCTGTAGTAATTACGGTCAATTAAAAGTAGTTGCTAATATACCTGAAGAGTTTAAGGAAGTATCTGGATTGGTTAATTTTGGAGAAGATCATATATGGTTAATTGAAGATAAGGGGAATAAAGATGAACTTTATAAAATTAATGCTGTTGGAGATTGGCAAAAAACACTAAAGGTTAAAAATGGTAAAAATCACGATTGGGAAGATTTAACCAAAGACAATAAAGGAAATGTTTATATAGCTGATTTTGGCAATAATGCTAGTGACAGAGATGATCTAGAGATTTTAAAAGTTCCAAACCCAAGTACCATAAAAGGTGATGATATAGAGGCTGAGAAAATAGAATTTAGCTATCCGGATCAAACCGATTTTTCACCAAAGAAAAAAGGACTTTTGTATGATGCAGAATCACTTTTTTATTGGAAAAATAATCTTTACATAATTACAAAAAATAGAGCTACTCCGTTTACAGGTGAAGCTTTTATTTACAAGGTGCCAGCTGTTAAAGGTAAGTATAAAGCGGAACTTGTTGGTAGTTTTATGGCAGGTACAGACGAACGTACAAGCAGGGTAACGTCTGCCGCTATTTCTCCAGACGAGAAAACAATTGTGCTTATAGGTAACGGTATGCTTTGGAAATTTACAAATTTTAATACCGATGATTTTACAACAGGAACTGTAGAGTCTATAGATTTAGGAGTAAGGACACAACTAGAATCTGTTTGTTTTATAAATAATACAACGCTGTATTTGGCAGATGAGGCAAGAAAAAAAACAGGCGGTAATTTATATGTTTACAAGCTAAACTAGGGTTTAAAAGCCAAATCCTAGTCCAAATGTAAATCTTGGTCCTTCATCAGCATAAAACAAAGCAACTCTAGCAGAAACTACATTTGCTCCATTTAAAAATAGACCTCCACCGTAAGATGTTTTCCATTCATCAGAGTCTTCTGTAGGTAACCAAATACGTCCATAATCAAAACCAGAATACACACCTAGTGATATAGGTATTATGTTTGTTTTCATTTTTCTAAGACTAAAACGTATATCTGTATTTTGGTAGTATGCTTTTTTTCCTGTAAAACGTTGGTTTCTATAGCCTCTTAAGCCATCTATGCCGCCAACTGTTGCTCCTTGGTAAAACTCATAATCATCTCCTATGTTAAAATGAGCTTTCCATTTAGTAGCTAATACTAATCTTCCGTTTGGTACTAACTTATAATCAAAAGCAAGACTAGGAATTATATAGGCATAATTTTGACTGTCATTTACTAATGATTGTTTGTAGCCCGCTTTTATCATTGTAGACATTCCCATTGTAGGAAAAGCAGCATTGTCTTTATTTTCGTAAGTATATGTAGCATCTACGCCTAAAAAAGTATTACGTACATCTTCATTATTAGCTACGTAAAATGTATTAATAAACCTGTCTTCTGTTTCTTCTACCTCAATAGTTTCTAAACCAATACCTGCTTTAAATTTACTACCTAATTGTCCGTTATAAACTATAGAAGGCACAACTTTAATTTGCTCTAGTTTAACACGGTTGTAATCCATTCCTAGATTGTCATCATTATTAATGCTTTTGTTTCCTAAACCAAAAAAGTTTACACTAAAGTTTGGACTGGTAAACCTTGTTTCAACCTCAAAATTCCAGTTTCCAAAGATGTTTGCAAACTCACCAGTGTATCCAAAATCAAAACCTTGCGTAGCAAAGTAAAAAGAAGCGTTAAAAGTGTGTTTTTCTGTGAACGGATTTAATCTAAAGCCATTGTATGTAAATGTGTTTGTAAAACCAATTTTTAAACCATCATCTGGATTAAAACCAACTGTTGGTATAATTTGGTTAACACTATTGCGTATTGCTAGAGGATTGTAAACATTAGTGTTGTAATCGTTGGTTAATTTAATTCTTGCTTTATTAGTTTCTTTAAATGTATTTTTCTTAGACTTATAATCGTAAATGGTTATTTTTTGACCTTCAGTAAGGTTATAAATATCATTGTTTTGTCCGCCAATAATTCTAATTCTTATATTGTTACGTGCGGTACCATTATCTTCAAAATAGTCATCGTCATCTAAGCCGTAAATCCATATCTCTTTAGTAACATCACTATTAAAAGTTTTATCAAAAAAAAGTTTATCTTTTTCTCCTTTAATATTACGGTATGCTTTTACTTGTACTTCTTTTTTGTTTAAGTGATTAATCTCAAACCAATCATCCTTATCTGTACCTGTTACTACTGCAAATTTGTTTAAAATTCTGTGGTATTCTTTAGCGTATTCTTTTAGATGTGAGATACGAGATAGTAATATTTCTTTAAGCTTTGGTAAAGAGCTATCTTGTATTTCTACAGGAAAATCCTTAAATGATTTGTTAATAACATCTTCGGTTAGGTTGTCTTGTATGTATTCTGCTTCTGTTATCCAATCTTTAAGGTTGGTTTCGCTTAACAAGGCAATATCTAATACATAAGTTTTAGGAGATGAATTAAAACCTCGTACGCTTCTTATTTCTTCGTTAAAACCTTCCATTAAGCGTAAAGAAGGTACAATTCTGGTTGCCAAACTCATCAAAGGTCCGTCTCCCATATTAGAAAAAACCTGATCCCTGTCTCTAGGTACTGGCTTATAAATTATTTTTTTATTTTTCTTGTTTTCTGCCCAACGCCATTGGTCTGTGTGTCTGTCCCAATCACCAATTACCATATCAAAAAGACGTGCTCTTAAGTATAGTTTATCATCAACTGCGTATTTTTCATCATCACGTAAATCTTCAAGCATACTGTCTGTGCTTTTAAGCTCATTAGCATAGCCAAAACTTTTTAAATTTCCGTGGTTATCACCAGCATGTTCTTCAAACATATATAACTCATCACCATAATTTACATTAAAATCTCCTAATGCTTTTTGTTTGGGGATGTAGTATAATTTAGGATTGGTGTGGTAAATGTCTATAGCGTCAGATAATGTAGAAACAATATATGGTGCATACGGGTGTGAGCCTGTATAGAAATCCATAAGTAGTTTTTCTACGGCAGTATTTTCAAACTCACCAACCACATATTGATCTTTAAAAGCCATAGATTGTAAGTACAATTCTGCACTTTTGCGCATAGAACGCATTACGTATTCTTTGCCGTTTTTATCTGCTAAACGTAACGATTTAGATTGGTGACCACCACCTGCTCTAACAGGAGTTAATCCGCCGTAAATAGTATCTAAACTTAAGGTTGGCACTGTTACAGATGTGCCATAGTATTTTCGGTAACGGTCTCCCCATATAAAATTATGAAAACCTGTTTTTGTAATTTCTTCTTGTGTGTATATAGATGCCGTTGTTGTTGCAGGGAAACTATCTGGCAGTTTTTTGGTAAATAATTTTTTGTCTTCTGGTAAAACTTCAGAGGTGAATAAAAATTTCTCATTATTGTTATCATCTAGTCCAAAATAGCGCACCCTAGAAGAACCATCTTTGTAAACTTCTAAAGTAGCGTACCCTTTTTCTCCTGTAGAAAACTTGCTGCCATTAATAAGTCTTGTTTCTCCACTTTTAGCTCCTGCACCACTAACAATTTGTGGTGTGTTTTCTTCTACAATATATTGTAAAGAGTGCTCGTGACCAGACACAAAAATTACTTTGTTAGAGTATTGTGCAAGTGTAACAACTCGGTTTCTTAATTCTCTGTACCTTTTACCTTGTAAGTCTTCAGAAGATGGTCCGGCTGTTTTTCTAAGTATATTTAAAAAAGTGCCTAAAATAGGTAATGGACCAACTCCAGGTTTAGGGTAAAAATGTTTTTTAAACGAATATTGTCCGCCGTGAGAACCGTAACTAAACATTGGGTGATGCATTGCAATAACCGTAGTTTTTTGTCTGTTTTTAGAAATTAAACTTTCTAACTCTATTAAAAACTTTTCTCTGCTTTTAATATCACATTTGTCGTTAATATCTGGGCGTTTATTCCAGTTGGTTAAGTACCACTCTGTATCTATGGCTATAATTATTAGGTTGTCATTTACCTCTATGGTTTCTAATGGGCAGCCATCTTCTGGTAAAAATACATCTTTACTGCCTAGTGCTTCTTGTATGTATTTTTGCTCTCGTTCTAGTCCTACTAAACCTTCGGTATACCAATCATGGTTACCAGGAATAAAAAGTGGTTTTCCTTTAAAATTTTCTAAAGTTTTTAGTTGTGCATCTAAATGACTTTTAGCTGTTAAATACGCTGCAGTAGAATCTTTAGGGTCTGGCATTCCAGCAGGGTAAATATTATCGCCTAAAAATAAAACAGAGCTATTTTTGTCTGCTTTATCAATTCTTTTTTTGAAAGACTTTAAAACAGGATTCATACCATTAATAGGTGATTTGCCTGCGTCCCCAATTAAATAAAAAGTGTGCTCTATTTCTTTATTAGTAGTAACGTCTATGCTCTGCTTCTTATTATCATATTTGGTTTTTACTGTTGCACAACCAGTAAGGATAAAAATACTTAACGACCAACAATATTTACTAATAGAAGTATTCATAAAGATTTTAATTTTGTAATTTGTGATGCATCTTATATTAAAGTTATGGCAAATATTATTCAGGAAACCGAAGATTATGTAATTAGTCTATTAACCAACGAGTTAAGCTCTAGTTTTTTGTACCACAACATTAGGCATACTCAACGTGTTGTCAAAAGTACGCAAGAATTGTTAGATTTTTATAAGTTAGACGTAAAAGAGCATGACGACTTACTTTTAGCAGCGTGGTTTCATGATGCAGGTTACACTAAGAGTGCTAAAGAACATGAAGAGCGTAGTTGTGATATTGCTCGTGAATTTTTAAAAGGAAAATCTTTTGAGGAAAAACGAATAGAAAATATTTGTAATTTAATTTTAGCAACTAAAAAAGGGTATGAACCTAAAAACCTTCAGGAGGAAATTATTAGAGATGCAGATGGGTCTCATTTAGGAAAAGAAAGTTACTTAGAGACTACAGAAATGCTAAGGGAAGAATTATCATTATTAGGATTGGTAGACTATTCCCCAGCAGAGTGGAGAGACACTAACATAAGAATGTTTCAGACCAAACATAGGTTTTATACAGAGTATGCTATTAAAAACTGGCAAGAAACCAAAGATGATAACTTGGCTAAATTAATTAAGGCTAGGAAGAAAATGAAGAAGCTGGTAAAAAAGGAAAAAGTTAAGGCGCAATATAAATCAGAATTTAAAGACAAGAGCCCGGAAAGAGGTGTGCAAACTATGTATAGGGTTACTATGCGTAACCACTTAAAGTTAAGCGATATTGCAGATACTAAAGCAAATATTTTACTGTCTGTAAATGCTATAATTATTTCTTTAGTACTGGCAGATTTAATGCCAAAACTAGATAGTCCTTCTAATAAGTACTTAATACTCCCTACGGCTTTGTTTATGTTTTTTAGTGTAATATCTATGGTTTTGTCTATAATTGCTACAAGACCAAATATTACAAGCGGACAGTTTACTAAAGAAGATGTAGATAATAAAAAAGTAAACTTATTGTTTTTTGGTAATTTTCATAAAATGAAACTAGAGGATTATGAGTGGGCTATGAAAGAGTTAATTAAAGATCAGTCCTATGTATATTCTTCCCTAACTAAAGATTTGTACTTTTTAGGATTGGTTTTAGATAGAAAATATAAATTGTTAAGGTGGACCTATGCTATTTTTATGTTTGGAATGATAGTCTCAGTATTGTCTTTCTTTTTAGCATTACATTTTTATGGGCCAAGGGAAGCAGTAATATTGTAGTGGCTAAGTTATAAAATAGAAAAAAGGCGAATATTACATGTAATATTCGCCTTTTTTTATGATCTATTTATTAATGCTTTAACTCGTGCATTAAATCATCATAAGTGTATGTTTCTTTAGACTCTTTATCTTTTTTGTATAAAATTTCTACACGTATTGCTTTTAAACCAGCAACACCTTGTAAGCCTTCTAGCTCTAGTACTTCTACATTTTTAGAAAAATATCCTTTAGAGCGTAAAAAACGAATGTAGCGTAAGTACTCTAACTCATCTTTTTTCTGAGAGTAAACAATAGAAAGTTTTCCTTTTTGGGTTAACCTTTCGTTAGTTCCTTTTATATAAGATTTGTCTATACGTTTTTTAATAACCTCATATCTGGCATTATATGTGCCATCTACATCAAAACGTTTTTCATCCATTCTAAATCTAATAGATAAAGATGTGTTATAAACTAATAATAAAGATGCAACATCTAATGCTATTGGTAGTTTTGGTTTTAGGTTGTAGTACTCATTTTCCATATCATACATTACCTGCAACTGCCACAACCTTAAGTTTTTTAGGTAAAAAGGATTGTATTCTTTACTCTGTGATATAGATTCTCCAATGTAGATATTGTGTTCCACACCATCTGTCTTATAGCGCTCAAAATAATGCGGAAACATTTCTTGTGCTTCCACTTGTTTTTTGTCTAAAACCTGAGCAAGTTTCTCGTTAATCTTCATAACACTTTGGTCATAGTTTTTCCTATGATCATAGTAAGACCCAGTATTAGGGTCTATACCTTCTTCGTAAGTGTTAATTAAATTTGCAATTTTAGGCTCTGTATTTTTTAAGTGTTTAAAAACAGGAGCTATCTCCTTTTTTATGAACTCTAATATAGTTTGCTCGCTATTTGTATTTAAAATTTCTTTTACTTCATCTAAATAACTATTGCTTCTAAACAATAATTCTTCATAAATGTGTAATTTATTAATTTCCCAAGCCTTAGTAAGTACATTGTTTACTTCGGTTAGTTGTATTAAAAGGTCTTTTTGTATAGAATTATTTCTAAATGTAGATGAATCTTTAATGTCTATTTGACCATAAAGAGGGTGTACATCTTTAAAAACAATTTCTTTAAATGTAGGGTCTAGACCTTCAGCATTTGCTCTAATAAAGCGTATTGCTTCGTTTTCAAACCTCCAAAGAACAGAAGAGTGTACTGTAGTACATTCTTGTTGTATTACAGCTTCAATAAGGTTTTCTTCTTCAGCTTTAGAACGTAAAACAGCTGTTACAATGTATGGCATTACATCTTGTAATTTTTGCGCGTTAACATTGTTTAAGTTGTATCTTTTTGTAGAGGCTAATTCTAAAACACCAAGCAATTGTTTGCCATCAGATATTGGTGCTATAATTGCACTTTTTATTCCTTGTTCTGCAAGTGTAGCATATAGGTTGTTATCTGGAGCTGATTTGGCATATTTATCTAAGTCTGAAATTACAAAGTATTTATGCTCTTTTAAAATTGTCTCGTAAGTGTTTTTACACAATGCAGTTTTACAATCTACATTGGCACTTTTATTAAGTATAAAACTTTCTATACCTATTCCGTGTACTTTTTCAAAAGTATCTTCTTTGCTATTATGTATAGAAAAACCAACTTTTAAATTAGGAAGGCCAAATAACGACTTAAATGTATTTTGGAAGTCTTCCATAAAAAACTCAGAGCCTCTTTTGTCACTTGAAATAAGACTAGATTTTATTTCGGAGATTGAGTGCTCTGCTGTAACATCAAACATATTAGAAATTACAAAACCTTTAGATGTAAAACTATTTGGCGGAATTTTTTCTTTCCATAGTTCTAGATTATCAAAGTTTTCTAATAGTTCATCTACATCTGCTTGTGTTAGTTTTTTAGCATTTTTGTTTGGTTTAATATCTATAAAATCTGCATTATACAATATTCTATAGTGTCTCATAACTCCGTTTTTATCCGGAATTTCATAAAACATAGGTCTTCTAAAGTCTAAATTAAAACCATAATGAAAATTCAATATTACGGTACTTGCCATAATATAATTTAATCTTTCTTCTACGTTTTTAATTTCAAGTTCAAAACCTTCACCTGCATCCTCTATAATTTTTTTAAATCTCTCAGACGAGTTAAAAATTACGTTTGCATAGGGTAAGGATGCTGCTTTTATTTCATTCTTAGTTAGTACCTCAGAGAAAGTATCTTGTAGAATAACATTAATTACATCTTTATGTTTATCAAGTAAAGTTAAATCTGTAAAACCTTCACGTAGTTCTGGGTAAGGTTTTTGGTAATTTAAAATAAATCTTGCTTTTTGGGCAAGGAACAGGTCATTACCAACAGCCATTTTATCGTACTGTTTAAGAAGCTTATCAAAACTGACAAGACTTTTTAGTGGTAACTCTATTTCGTTTTCAAATTTCATTGTCCTTACTTAGTCTAAGAATAGCCTGCAAAATTACAAAATAATTATTACTTTTTATTGCGTTTGTTGTAATCCTATTTAATCCCTTTTTTAGATATTTATACAAAAATTAAAATATGTCTTCTTTTACTAGATTAACCAGAGCGTATAATAAGTCTAAAATAGTATCTTTTGATGATAGCTCTAAGTTAATACTTTTTAGTGACTGTCATAGAGGAGATAATAGTTTTGCAGATGATTTTGCAAATAATAGAAACATTTACTACCACGCATTACAACATTATTTTAAAGAAGGTTATAGTTATTTTGAGTTGGGAGATGGTGATGAGCTTTGGGAGAACACATCTTTTGAGTCTATTTTTACGGCACATAAAAACATATATGGTTTATTAAGAGAGTTTCATTTACAAAATAGATTGTTTATGATTTGGGGAAACCATGATATGGTGTACAAAGACCCTAGTTATGTAAAAAAGCATTTGTCTAGTTATTTTGAGCCAATAGATGGTAAAGACAAAGATTTATTTATTGGTATAACTTATCATGAAGGTATTGTTTTAAAGCATAAAGATACTCAACAAGAACTTTTTTTAACACACGGACACCAAGCAGATTGGTGGAACTATACGTTTTGGCGTGTAGGGAGATTTTTAGTGCGTGTACTTTGGAAGCCGTTACAGGTTTGGGGTATAGCAGATCCTACTAGTCCGGCTAAAAATCACCAAGAATTAATAAAGGTTGAAAAACGAATTAAACGTTGGATATTGCAAAACAATGAAAAGCTTACAGTTGTAGGACATACGCATAGACCTCGTTTTCCGGAACCAGGAGATATTCCTTTTTTTAATGATGGTAGTTGCGTTCACCCAAGAAGCATTACAGGTATAGAGATAGAAAATGGTAAAATATCGTTAATTAAATGGCAGATTGCAACTACAGAAGATGGTACGTTGCGGGTGGTGCGTGTGCTGTTAGAAGGGCCACAAAAATTAACAGATTACCAACGAGCAAAACAGTAGTAGTTTAATTTTTCTATTTTTACACCACCATTAACTAAATTAACATATGAAAAAGAGTATTGCCTTATTGGTTATTTTATTAACCTTATCATCTTGTTGGAAAAACAAAAGTCCAGAAGATCTAATTAGATTAAAAGAGAAGTTTAAATCTCAAGTAGCTTCTTTTGAAAAGAAAAAAATTACAGCAAACAAAAACGTAACCAAAGGTTTAACATCTTTAAGTGCTTTAAAAGGTGCCCTAGAGGATGCTAAAAATGAGGATAAAGAGTTTGCTAAAGTATACGGTGACTGGGAAAAGGTTAATAAGCGTGTAGAAAATTTAAATAAGGAGTATGAGGATTTAAAAACTAAAGCCTCTAATTTGTTTACAGCTATGGAAACCCAAACCAATAGCTTAAGTGACGAGCAAAGCAGAAAAACACTTTTAAAAGCCATTAATAAAGCAAAAACAAAATACAATGGCACATTAGCAAATACCTCTAAAGCAATTGCAAAATTAAGATTGTTGCACGGAGATGCTGTGGAGGTTGTAAAGGCACTAGAGGTGGCAGCTGCTCTAAACTCTTTTGATAATATAAATAGCCAAATGGAGAGTATAGAAAGTAGAGTAGAAGGCATTATGCAAGAGTTAAATGTTGCTGTTATTGAAAGTAAAAATTTATACGAAAAGAAAATTACAGAATTAGGAGAGTAATTAACTATATGGCGGTTAAAGAGCAATTTTTACGTATTGAAGATGTAGCGTTACAGTTAGGTGTTTCTCAAAAAATAATTAGGAAACACATACATTCTGGTGCTCTTAAATCTACAAAAACTTTTGGTGTACATTATTTAAGTCCTAAAGATGTAGCTGTTTTTAAAAAGAGTGATGCGCTAACTATTTCTCCAAATAAAGAGTCGCTTAAAAAGGTCTCTAAATCTATAAAGACTGATGTTGTAAACTGGACAGATATATCTAAAAATTGGGAGAAACCTTCTAAAACCAAACTTACTTCTGCAGATTTGTTTTGTGGGGCAGGTGGTATGGCAAAAGGTTTTGAAATGGCTGGTTTTACACAGGTTGGCGGTTTAGATTGGTTTAAGGAGGCAGGTATGACATACCGAGAAAACTTTAAGCACCCACATATTTTAGGAGATATTACAGAAAGGAGTGTTAAGGATGAATTTATAAATACAGTTAAAGATTCGCTTAATGGTGAGTCATTAACTGTTTTGTCTGGCGGATTTCCTTGTCAGGGGTTTAGTATGTCTGGTAGTCGTATAGTAGAGGATGAGCGCAATTCTTTGTATAAAGATATGTTGCAAATTATTGAAGAGTTACAGCCCCAGTTTATAGTAGCCGAAAACGTAAAAGGTTTACGATCTATGCTTAAGGGCAAAGTAGAAGATAAAATAAAAGAAGATATTGCTAACCTTGGTTATGAGGTAAATGTTACTGTGTTAAATGCAGCTAATTTTTACGTACCTCAAAAAAGAGAACGTATCATTTTTGTGGCTAACCGAATAGGGAAAAAGAATTTACACCCTAAACCATTATTGTCACCAGAAAATTACATTACCACTAAAGAGGCAATAGAGGATTTGGTAAGGTTGAAAGACGACGCTAGTTTTAATCACGTTAGAGCAAAGCATAGTGATGCTATGAAAGAGCGCTTGGGTAAAGTGCCAGAGGGTAAAAGTTTGTATGATAATTATTCGGACTCTTGGAAAAAATGCCCTTGGAATGAAGCTAGCTGTACTATAAAAGAAAACCACGGCGGTGTAAATATACATCCAATAGAGTCTAGAGTTATTACCGTACGCGAAATGGCTAGACTACAATCTTTTCCGGACGATTTTATTTTTAAAGGAGCAAAAGGAAAACAAATGGTGCAAATAGGAAACGCTGTACCGCCTTTATTAGCAAAAGCAATTGCTTTAGCGGTTAGAGAAACTTTAGAAGTGTAAGTTTAGATATAAAAAACATATTCTAGCATTGCGTTTTCATTTTAAAAGATACCATTATGAACGCATTAGAGTTTGATACGCTTAGTATAGAATTGCGAAAACTAGCTCCAGAAATACCATTGCAATGGGGAAAAGTGCAAAACAACACTACAGATAAAAAAGTAAACCTTTTTAGATGTAAAACACTCAGCTCTTTAGAAAAAGATATTAATAGTTTAACTACAGATGATAAAAACTATTTTAAAAGACGATGGTTTTTATGGCAGTGTTCTAGGTGTGATGAGTATTTGTTTTATGCAAATAATAATGTAACCAGAAACCCAAATAGCAGAGATCAAGAGTATGATGTGGAGTTTTATAATAATTCTGCATTGCGTTTTGACGTTAAAGGAACAGTTGTGCCAAAAGAGTTACGTAGTAGTTTTAGTTTAGAGCATCCAGAAAAAATTGTAAACTTTTACTATAACAAGCAGAGTGTAGGTAAGCGTAGTTGCTTGCAAAACAGGTTGTTTATAGTGCATCATTCTTTTAAAGAACACAAAAGAGCGTTAGAATTACGATGTTCTTGGGATTATAAATCTATGGTTTACCAAAGTTTTATTCATCAATTAAAAGAAAAAAATAACTTTATAAACTACTTAAACGTTAAGGCTGCAATCATTTTTATAATAGAAAAAAAAGATGGTAGTTTTAGTTATAGGTTTGCGTAGCTTATTTTAAAAGTTGATATGCAATAAGTGCTACTATGTATGCAAAGCCACTCATAAAAACTAGTTGTGCTGCAGGCCATTTCCAGCTATTAGTTTCTCTTTTTACAATGGCTAAGGTGCTCATACATTGCATTGCAAAGGCGTAAAACAACAATAGAGATACTCCAGACGCTAAATTAAATAAAGGCTTATTATTCCAAGGGTTTACCTCTGCTGCCATTCGGTTTTTAATAGTTTCTTCTTCGTCATTACCAACACTGTAAATAGTTGCTAATGTGCCAACAAATACCTCTCGCGCTGCAAACGATGTTATTACTGCAATACCAATTTTCCAGTCATAACCCAAAGGTTTTACAATAGGTTCTATTGCTTTACCAGCATAGCCAATAAAAGAATGTTCTAATTTAAAACTAGCTATTTCCTCGTTCTCAGCTTTTAATTTTAATGCAGCAGTGCGTGTAGCTATAGAATCTTTAATAGCGTTACTCTCCAACGTTGGGTAATTGGTAAAAAGCTCACCTGTGTAAATTGCTATTTCGTCACTAATGTGGTCTTGGTTAAATTCAGAATAGCCAACCGTATTTATTCTGTTTTTAACAATTTCTTCTGCGTTTTTAAAATTGTCAGATAAGCCATATGATCCTAAAACCCATAAGATAACAGAGATTGCTAAAATTATTTTACCAGCACCATACACAAAACTTTTTGTTTTTTCCCAAACAGTATAAGCTACATTTTTAAATAGCGGAAGTTTATAGTTAGGCATTTCTATAACAAAAAATGTTCTACTTTTAATTTGTAATATTTTATGTAAAACCATTGCAGAGAAAATAGACATTCCAAAGCCTAATAGGTACAATAGCATTAAGGTTAGTGCGCGATAACTAAGGCCTAAAAATGTGCCATCTGGTATAACCAGCGCAATAATTATTAAGTACACGGGTAAACGTGCAGAACAGGTTGTAAATGGTGTTACAAGAATGGTTATTAAGCGTTCTTTCCAGTTTTCAATAGTTCTTGTTGCCATAACCGCTGGTATAGCACAAGCGGTACCAGAAATTAAAGGAACTACAGACTTACCGCTTAGTCCAAATGGGCGCATAAGCTTATCCATTAAAAACACAACTCTACTCATATAACCGCTTTCTTCAAGCAGAGATATAAATAAGAATAGAAAAGCAATTTGTGGTATAAAAATTACAACACCACCTATGCCGGCTATAATGCCTTCTGCTAAAAGGTTGGTAAAATCCCCTGCAGGTAGCGTCATTTTTGTCCATTCGCTCATTTGCGCAAAAGACTCGTCTATAAAATCCATTGGGTAGCTACTCCACTCGTAAATTGCTTGGAAAATAACTAATAGTATTAAAAAGAATATTAAGTAGCCATAGACTTTATGCGTTAAAATTTTGTCTAAAGTAGCTCTAAAACCTTTTGCAACTGTTAGGTCTACCTTGTATGTTTCTTTTAAAATATTATTTATAAACTGATACCTTAAAACAGTTTCTCTGTGTTGAAGCTTTTTAAGCTCTGTGTTAGATTTAATAGAGAAAGAAGTAACATCTTTAATGCGTTTTTTCTCTATAGGCATAAAATTTACATCTTGTGTAATAACCAGCCAAAGCTTGTATACATCTTCTTTGGGGAATGCTGCTCTAAGTTTGTTAAAATATTCAGGAGCAATTGTAGTTGTATCTATGTTAGACTTTGTAGATAGGTTTTTGTAGTCTGCAATTAATTCTTTTAAATTGTCTATACCAACACCTTTTCTAGTACTAACAAGTGCAATTTTTGTGTTTAATTTTTCTTCTAGTAAAGGTATGTCTAATGTAATACCTTTTCTAGCCATACGGTCTGCCATATTAATAACTAAAATGGCAGGTATTTTAAGATCTTTTATTTGTGTAAATAAAAGTAAGTTTCTTTTTAGGTTTTCTACGTCTGTTACAACTACGGCAACATCTGGAAAATCTTTGTCGTTTTTGTTTAAAAGCAATTCAACAACAACACTTTCATCTAAAGAAGTAGTATTTAAACTATATGTTCCTGGTAAATCTATTATATGTGCCTTTACACCACGAGGTAATTTACAAATACCCTCTTTTTTTTCTACAGTAATACCTGGGTAGTTACCAACTTTTTGTTTTAACCCTGTAAGCTGATTAAAAACAGATGTTTTTCCGGTGTTAGGATTTCCAATTAAGGCTACATTAATATTTTTGCTCATACTCAATTACATTCATTCAATTAAATCTACTTCTATTAAGGTAGCAGTAGATTTTCTTATCGCTATATGTGAGCCATTTACGTTAATGTAAATAGGGTCTTTTAGAGGAGCAATCTGTATAAGTTCTACAACGTTACCTGGCAAACATCCCATTTCTAAGAGTTTTATTGGTAAGGTGTCTTCAGAGAAATCTTTAATAATTCCTCTTTGCCCTTTTTTTAGTTGTGCTACAGTAGTGCTCAATTTTTATTTAGATTGATTTTAAGTAAGAGCAAAAATAAGGGAAAAAAGCAAAACAACAGACTTATACAATGCTTTTTTTATATTCTTTAATATCAATATTACTCTTTATATGATGCTTTTAAAATTTTGATATCCTCTAATAGCTCTTTAATTTCCTTAGGGTTTGTACCATCATAAGTGCCACGAATACGTTTTTCTTTATCAACTAAAACAAAATTTTCTGTATGCACCATACTGTATGGGTTGTTAAGGTCTGTTTTTGCAGCCATATAAGACTTGCGTGCAAGATCATAAATTTCTTTTCTGTCTCCAGTTACTAAATTCCATTTACTATCTATAACCCCTTTTTCAATAGCGTATTTTTTTAGTTGAGCAACAGAATCTATCTCTGGAGTAACAGAATGTGACAATAGCATAACATCATCATCGTCTTTAATGACCTCTTGTATTTTTGCCATATTTTTTGTCATAGTAGGACATATAGTTAGGCAGGTGGTAAAAAAGAAATCTGCTACATAAATTTTATTAGCATAATTGTCTTGAGTAATAGTTTCTCCGTTTTGGTTTGTAAGTTTAAAATTGGCAACTGTATGGTACTTTTTTTTATGTAAAAGTGTAGAGTCTACCAATTCTGTGTTAAAGTCTGCAGGTTGGTAAATAGGAAGCTTTACTTCTGGTTTTAAAGCATTGTAAAATAGCGTAATTATTACGGCAGATATTATTAAAAGTATAATGCCAAAAACTTTAAATTTACTAAAAAATGCGCCCATATTTTTTTGTGCAAATTTACAATAGGTGTAAGTAATAATCAATACAATAGCATATTAAATAATTCATAAAAATACTGTCATTGCAAGTATATCTTTTTGTAAGAACCCGTAAAAGTGTACTTTTGTTCGTTCTTAAAAACTAAAAGAGATTTAATGGAATTATTTATTCAGATAGTACAGTTCATATTAATTATATCAGTGCTTGTTATTTTGCATGAACTGGGGCATTTTATTCCTGCCAAATATTTTAAAACTAAAGTAGAGAAGTTTTACTTGTTTTTTGATGTGAAATTTTCACTTTTTAAAAAGAAGATAGGTGATACTGTTTACGGTATTGGCTGGTTGCCTTTAGGTGGTTATGTTAAAATTGCCGGTATGATAGACGAAAGTATGGATACCGAGCAAATGAAGAGTGAACCACAACCTTGGGAATTTAGAAGCAAGCCGGCTTGGCAACGTTTAATTATAATGTTGGGTGGTGTAACAGTTAACTTCTTTTTAGCTTGGTTTATTTATACAATGTTATTATTTAATAACGGAGATACTTATATACCTGCAGATAATTTAAAGCACGGAATTTTAATAGATTCTATTGGTGAGCAACTAGGACTTAAAACAGGAGATAAAATTTTAGCTATAGATGGCAAAAAAAGTAAAAAGTTTACGGATGCCGTATTAGATATTATTTTAGGAGATGAGGTTACTGTTAAAAGAGACGGTAAAGAAATTATAGTGCCGTTAAGTGCAGAAGGTAAAGAGGCTGTTTTTAGTACGCAAGGAAGAAACTTTTTAAGTTATAGACAAAAAGCAACCATTGATAGTGTTGTGTCTGGTATGGTAGCCGAAAAAGCAGGTGTTCTTAAAGGAGATGAGATTGTTGCTGTTAACGGACAAAAGACCTCGTATTGGAATGAGTTTGTTGGAGTGATTAAAAAATCACCTGAAAAGGAAATAGAGTTAGAGGTTTTACGTAACGGACAGCCAAAAACATTACGAATGACGGTTCCTGAGGAAGCGGCAATAGGAGTTGTGTTAAATAGAGAGGATTTATTTGTTACAGATACTTATAGTTTTGGCGCAGCAATACCAGAAGGCTTTAACAAAACAATTGAGGTGCTAACTAAACAAATTAGGCAGTTTAAAGTTATTTTTAACACTAAAACAGGAGCTTACAAACAAGTAAAAGGCCCAATTGGAATTGTAGAGATGATGCCAAAACAGTGGAACTGGACATTTATTTGGAACTTTATGGCAATGTTCTCTGTATGGTTGGCTTTTTTAAACATTTTACCTATTCCTGCACTAGATGGCGGACACGTTATGTTTTTATTATATGAAATTATTTCTGGACGTCCACCAAGTGAAAAAGTGTTAGAGAAAGGGCAAATTGTTGGTTTTGTAATACTTATGGGATTAATGGCAATTGTCTTTGGAAACGACATCTGGAATATTATAAAGAAATTTATATAAATTTTTATTTTTGCTTTGTAGATATTAAAAAAGCTTTTATATTTGCACCCGCTTACAGACGTTATGTCTGCTAACATTCCTCCTTAGCTCAGTTGGTTAGAGCATCTGACTGTTAATCAGAGGGTCCTTGGTTCGAGCCCAAGAGGGGGAGCAAAACAAACCTCAACTAGAAATAGTTGAGGTTTTTTGCTTTTATATAGTTTCTTCAATTATATAGTTTATAGTTGTTTTGTTTTTTCCTGTATCTTTTCAGTCTTAAAATTACAAATCTATGTTTTCTATAATAGGTTGGCTCGGGGCCTTATTGTTTGTAGTGTCTTACTTGTTGTTAAGCATAGGTAAACTATCATCTAAATCTAAAGTGTACCATATTTTAAATATATTAGGTGCTGTATGCTTAATTATTAATGGCTTTGCGTTAAATGATTTTCCTAATGTTGTAGTTAACGCTGTATGGGCTTGTATTGGGCTCTACGCTATTGTTAAGGTTGTTAAATAATCGTTTACTCGTTTTTAAATTCTAGTATATTTAACGCATACTTAATATAAATAGCTTCTTTTTGCTTGTAATCTTCTGTTTTTTCATTAAAAAGTCCCAGATAATAGTAAGCTCCATCTATTAAGGCAAAAATTACCTCTGTTATTTCATCAATGTTTGTATTGGTAATAATTTGGTGCTCTTTTGCTTCTGTTAGTTTTTTGTGTAAAACCGTGTGTAGCGCTTGTAGGTAGCTTTTAAAGCTATCGTTAAAATCTTTTTTCCTGTAAATTAAAGCGTAGCAACTATAAAAAACTCCATCATCAAAATATTTGTTCCAGTTTCTAGAAAAAAGTGACGTTATTAGATTGTCAAGTTTTTGTTTTGAGTTTATTTCTCCATTTTCGTCATTTTGTACAATGTTTAAGTGCTGTTCTAATATAAACTCATTTAAGCCAATTAATAGCTCATCTTTGGTTTTAAAATAGTGCATTATTAAGCCGTTACTTATGCTTAAATGTTCTGCAACCTTAGCAATAGAGGTGTTTTCTAGGCCTATGTCTTTGGCAACTTTGTAAAATGCTTTTATAATTTCTTTTCGTCTTTGTACAGATACACTTTTTCTTCCCATGTAAGATTTTTATTTAGGCAAATGTAACATTTTAAGATAATTACAAGCCTTGCTTTGCCTGTGCAAGTTAACATTTATTTAAAGTTTTATTAATTGAACATTCATTCAATTTATAATTTATAAAAATACTTTTGACCCGGATTTTAGTGTAACCAATCAATCTAAAAAATGGAGAATAAAATTAAATATGTAGTATTTGTTATGTGCTTAATTGTGCAGGTAGGTTTTACTCAACAAACTCACAAGGCTATAAAAAACAAGAAAGTAGTGTTTGTTATAGTAGATGGTATTTCTACAGATATGCTGCAAAAAGCTCCAACTCCTTTTTTAGATAGTATAGCTAATATTGGCAGTTATACTAAAGCCTATGTGGGTGGTAAAAAAGGAGGTTACTCGCAAACACCAACAATTTCTGCGGTAGGTTATAATAGTCTGCTTACAGGTACTTGGGTTAATAAACACAATGTATATGGTAACAGTATTAAAAAGCCAAATTACAATTATCCAACAATTTTTAAGGTATTTAAAGATGAATATCCGTCTAAAAAAACAGCTATTTTTTCTACTTGGCTAGATAACAGAACAAAACTTATTGAGGGAGAATCTGAAACAAAAAATGTAGAGCTAGATTATGCTTTTGATGGTTTTGAATTAGACACTATTAATTATCCGCATGATGTTTACAAGCAATACATTAAAAAAATTGATAATGATGTGGCTGTTGAGGCTGCTAGGTATATAAAAACAGATGCGCCAGATTTGTCTTGGGTGTATTTAGAGTATACAGATGATGTTGGCCACGGTTTAGGTGATAGTCCGCAACTAGATGATGCAATTACGTATGAAGATGCTTTGGTTGGCAAAATAAGGAATGCTATTAAAATACGTGAAGCTAAGTTTAATGAAGATTGGTTGTTGGTAGTTACTACAGACCACGGTCGTAGTCCAAAAGATGGGCGCCATCATGGAGGACAAACAGATAGAGAGCGTGCTACTTGGATTGTAACTAATAAGAAAAACACTAACAATTATTTTAAAAATGAAACCCTAGCAATTACAGATATTTACCCAACTATGCTTCGTTTTTTAAATATTGATGTTTCAAAAGATATTGCTTATGAAATTGACGGAACTCCTTTTATAGGCGAGGTAGATGCTTATGGTTTATCCGCTGTTAAAGAAGGCGACAAAATTGTTGTTCGCTGGAAAAGTAATTCAGACAAAAACGTAAAAGGAACAATTTATACTTCTGCTACAAATCAATTTAAAGAAGGAAAAAAAGATACTTACACAAAGGAGGTAACAGTGAGTTTGACTAGTGAAGAGACTACGCTATCGCTTAAAAAGCATACGGGCAAGATGTTAAAAATAGTATTAGAGACTCCAAATAATGTGCTAAATACTTGGTACATAAACAATAACTAATAACCAATTTAACTTAACATTAAAGAAAATGAATTTTAGAATTACGTTTATTGTAATGTTGTTTGTATGCTGTTTTAGCTACGGACAACAAACTATTACGGGGAGTGTTGTAGATGAGGGCAATACACCATTAATGGGTGTTAGCATTGTAGTTGCTAATACTACAAATGGTACAACAACAGATTTTGATGGTAATTATACCATTAATGCTGCAAAGGGAGATGTGCTTACATTTTCATCAATGGGGTTTAAAACAAAGCAAATTACGGTTTTAAATGCTGCAGTAATTAATGTTACTCTTTTAGAAGATGCTGCGGCATTAGAAGAGGTAGTGGTAACGGCTTTAGGTATTAAAAGAGAAAAGAAAGCATTGGGTTACGCTGTACAAGAAGTTAAGGGAGCTTCTTTAGAAAAAGCTAAAGAGCCTAACTTGGTAAATTCTTTAACGGGTAAAGTAGCTGGTTTAAATATTAAAAACTCTACCGACTTATTTCAGAATCCTAAAATTAGTTTAAGAGGAGCAACACCATTAGTTGTTATAGATGGTATACCAGACCGCTCTGCAGATATTTGGAAAATTAATTCTGATGATGTAGAAAGTATTAGTGTGCTTAAAGGTGCAACTGCATCTGCTCTTTATGGTTCTGCTGGTAGAAACGGAGCTATAATGATTACAAGTAAAAAAGGAGAAAAAGGAAGGTTAACTGTAACAGTTAATAGTTCAGTACTTTTTCAACCTTCTTTTATAAAAGTACCAGATGTACAAAGGGTTTATGGCAATGGTAATCAAGGGCAATACGCGTATATTAGCGGTTTAGGTAGTGGCTCTGAAGGTGGTGGCTGGATTTGGGGACCTAAAGTAAATCAATTAGATCCAAGTACAGCAAGCGGTTTTTTTGAAACTACACAATACAATAGTCCTACAGATGCTGCTGGTAATTTAATTCCAATTCCGTTTACATCTAGAGGTAAAGATAATATCAAAGATTTTTTTCAAACAGGATCTATACAAACCAATAACGTAAGTGTAAATTGGGGTAATGATAAAGCTAGTTATAGAATGTCTGTGTCTAACGTATATCAAAAGGGTATTGTTCCTAATACAGATTTGGGTAACACTTCTTTTGCAATTGGTGGCACATTAAATCCGTCTGATAATTTTAAAGTAAGTTCTAACTTAACTTACAATAAACAATACACAGATAATTTTCCTGAAGTTGGTTACGGACCAACAAATTATTTGTACAATTTAGTTTTATGGACAGGTGTAGATGTAGATGTTAAAGATTTGCGTAACTATTGGAGAGAGGGGCAAGAGGGTTACCAACAAAGACATTTTAATGTGTCATATTATAACAATCCTTATTTTCAGGCATATGAGTATGAGCGTGGTTATGATAAAGATAATATTTACGGTAATGTTGCCTTTGAGTATAATATTACGCCAGAACTAAGTGTAAAAAGCACAAGCGGTATAAATGTTTACAGCTTAAACAGAACGTATAAAGAGCCTAAAAGTTATGTAGGGTATGGTAATAAATCTCTTGGTAATTTTACCAATGCAGATAGTAGATATTTTGATATTATTACAGATTTTGGTTTAAAGTTTGAAAAGAATTTTTCAGATAATTTTACACTAAAAAGTGAAGTTGCTTACTCTAACTACTATCGTAAATCTACAGCTGCAAGTACGCAAACAGATGGTTTAAATATTCCTGGTTTTTACAATTTTGCTAATAATGCTGGGGTAAGTTATATTGCCTCTAACTTAGAGCAAGAAGAAGCTATAAAGAGTGTTTATGGTTTTGTAGATATGTCTTTTTACAATGCATTTTACTTGTCTATTACTGGTAGAAACGATAAGGTATCTACATTGCCAAAAGAAAACAATTCTTTCTTTTATCCATCTGTATCTGGTTCTTTAGTTTTATCTAGTCTTTTTGATATGCCACAGGCTATTAGTTTTGCAAAATTAAGAGGTTCTTGGTCTAGGGTGTCAGAAGGTAAAATAGGAGACGATCCTTATAGTTATATACAAGCTTATGATAAGGGAACAACGTGGAACGGAAATACGTCAGCGTCTTTTGGATCTAGCTTGCTTTCTCCTGGTTTAGAACCAGAAACATCAGACACTTGGGAGGTTGGTGCAAATGTTAGGTTGTTTAATAATCGTTTAGGTTTAGATGTTGCTTATTTTGAAGCTAAAGATTACAATAACCTAATTTATAGTCCAATTTCTGAAGGATCTGGGTATGAGAGTGTTTTACTTAATGGAGATGAGTATAAGCGTAAGGGGTTAGAGTTTGTTTTTGATGCTAAACCTATACAAACAGCTAATTTTAGTTGGGATATGCTTGTAAACTTTAGTAGGTTTAGAAGGTTTCAAGAAGAAATTTACGGAGATAGAGAGCAAACAGAAGGTTTTGTAAAAGTTGGTGAACGTACAGATCAAATTTATGCTAACGTATACCAAACTAATTCTAGCGGTGAAGTTATTTATGAAAATGGTTTCCCTGTAAATGATCCTTACCAGAGATATATTGGAGATGATGATCCAGATTGGACTTACGGTATTACAAATACTTTTAAGTATAAAAATCTTAATTTATCGTTCTTGTTTGATGGTAGAATAGGAGGTTTAATTTACTCTACTACTAATCAAAAAATGTGGTGGGGTGGTAAACACAAAGGCACGGTAAACCAGTTTAGAGATGATGCAAATAACGGAGTTAGTTCTTATGTTGCTCCGGGAGTAAAGGTTGTAAGCGGCACAGCAACGTATGATGTTAATGGTAATATTACTAGTGATACGCGTACATATGCTCCTAATGATGTTGCTGTTAACTACATTAACTTTATGCAGACAACTAGTAACGGTCAAAATAAAAACTACCATTATTATAAAGAGTCTTTTGTAAAACTTAGAGAGGTTACATTAACGTATAATTTTCCAAAAAAAGCATTAACAAACACACCTATACATGAGTTTAGTTTGTCCTTAATTGGACGTAACCTTTGGTTAAATTCTGATGTGCCAAATGTAGATCCAGATTCTGGTGTAGATGCATTACAGGCTCCGTCAACTAGGAATATTGGACTTAACTTAAATGTAAAATTTTAAATAAAAGCATAATGAAAAAATTTAGTATATACATTTTATGTGCAATTTTCTTTACAGTAAGTTGTACAGATATAGGAGAGTTACAAGACGATCCTAACAGGGCAACAGCAGTTAGTCCAGATTTATTGCTAACCAACATTCAAACCCTAGCATTTAATACTGTTAGTTTAAATAGTGCTTTGGCAAGTAGGTATTTAGCATTTACAGATGGTGTTAATGAAAATCAATACTACAATTGGCAACAAGCTTCTTTTGCTAATTATGACAATATAAAGCAAGTTCATAAAATGATAGAAGAGAGCCAGAATGCAGAGTCTGAGGTTTATGCTATTTTGGGCAAGTTTTTTAACTCGTACTTTATAACAGAGCTTACATTGGTTTTTGGTGATGTCCCTTACAGCCAGGCTATTGCTGTAGAGGAGCAAGTTTATGCACCTGTATATGACACACAAGAAGAAATTTTTTTAAAGGTGTTAACAGATTTAAAATCGGCATCTAATGAGCTTGCTGCTAATGATGAACTTATTTTGGGTGATGTAATTTACAATGGAGATAAACAGCAATGGCAAAAGTTAATTAACTCGTACTACTTAAGAGTTTTGTTAATGTTGTCTAATAAAACAGATGTTGCATCTTTAAACGTTGTGGGTAGGTTTAAGGAGGTTGTGGGTAACCCAAGTAAATATCCTTTGTTTAGTTCTAATAATGATAATGGGGCGTTAACTTTTGTAAACATACAAAACAATCGTTACCCGTTATTTAACAACAACAACTTGCAAACTGCATATTATTTAGAAGAGTCTTTTGTAAATAAATTGAAAAATTTAGAAGACCCAAGGTTATTTGTTTTTGCAGAGAAAATGCCAAGTGCTTCTGCTTTAGATGAAACAGATTTTAATGCTTATGGAGGATTATATGGTAGTGCTGTTTTTAGTGATAATGCAACCAAGGCAGTAGCTGGTAATGCATCTAGAATTGCTCCAAGGTATTATAATGACCCTGTTAATGAGTCTAGCTTGTTAATTGGTTATGCAGAGCTACAGTTTATTTTAGCAGAAGCCGTTGTAAAAGGATGGATTTCTGGTGATGCTTCTGCGTATTATACAGAGGGTATTAAGGCCTCTATGGAGTTTTATGGTATTACAAATACTGATGATTATTTGGCAAACCCAAATGTGCAACTCAATGTTACAAACCCTATAGAGAGTATTGCAACTCAAAAACACATCGCGTTGTTTTTAAATACTGGTTGGCAAATGTTTTATGACCAACGTAGAACGGGTTATCCAGAATTTAATGTAGACGGAGGCGGTACATTAAACGAAGCTAGAATACCAAAAAGATGGTTGTACCCAACAAGTGAGTCTACTAATAACCCTGAAAATTTAGAGGAAGCTATTAATAGGCAGTTTACTAGTGGTGATAATATTAATTCACAAATGTGGATTTTAAAGTAAGGTATTTATATACATTTTTAAATATCGTTTTTTAGTTTGTTTAACTAGCACCATGTTTGGTGCTAGTTTTTCATTTTTAAAAAAAGTAAGTAATTGTAAATTAGGTTGTTGCTATAACGTTGTAGTGTGGGTTTTTAAGTGTTATAACAAAACATTAACACTTTTATCTTGCATTTGGCTCGTATAAATGTATGTTAAGGCAAACAATTTCAATTATGAAGATTATACAAGTCAAAAGAAAAAGCAAAGTAGAAAAGAGATACACCAAAAGAATGGGGCAGCTTGTGGCTAAAGTAACCTACGTTAAGAAATACGTTTTAGGAATTCCTGTAAAAACGCTTTATAAATATAGGCAAACGTATTACGGAGAAATTAAAGATTGTAAAGACTGCCATTTGTTTGTTTAGTAAAACAGCTCAAAATAAAAAACCCAGTGAATTTAAATTCACTGGGTTTTTTAATATTTTATGGTTTAGGAGTTTTAGTTTTTCACTAAAGTTCCTTCGCTTTTCCACTTTGTTACATTTGCAATTTTACTGTTTTGGTAATCAACTTCACTTAGCTCAGCATCATTCCAGAAAAACCATTTTCCTGTCTTTTTTCCTTCAGCGTAATTTCCTTTAGCAACTTTTTTTCCTTCTTCGTTAAACATTGTCCATTCGCCATCTAACTTGCCGTTTAAAAAATGTCCAACTTGTGCAATCTCTCCGTTAGAGTGAAAATATGTTGCTTTAACTTTGTTGTTTGCTTTTTCAAAAACTGGTTTTGTGCTTTGCGCGTTAACTATTGCTATAGAGAATATAAATGCGAATACTAGTGCTATTTTTTTCATGATATGTAGGTTTTAATTATTATCTGCTTAACATTAACGTTATAAAGATACATTTTATTTTACAATAAACACACTTTAAGTTAACATTAAATTTACATTAAAACTTTAAATAATTGATTTTCAAATCATTATGTATTTTAACTACTTAACATTCATCTATAAAAAAAGCGGCTCATCAGCCGCTTTTAGAATTATTTATTTTTTTTAATTAAAATCTGTAGTTCATTCCTAAGCTAAAATTAGCTCCAAATTGTCCACCTTGTTGTACCTCAGAGGAGTACTGAAATCTTCCGCCAGCTTCTGCAGTATTAGTGGTTGCTAAAGTTTTATCTGGGTACACATCAAACATATTGTTAATTGTGCCTGTAAAGCTAAGCTTGTCTGTTACCTTGTAACTCAAGTTTAAATCTGTTACTAACATAGAAGATAACTCTTGGTCTATACCTCCTGTTTCTGGAGCAGTAACAGTTACCTTACCAAAAAGAGTGTTGTTTAAACCTATATTAAATTTATCTGTATCGTAGTCTATCCCTAAAATAAATTTAGACTTAGGTCTAGAGTTTATAATTAAACCTTTCTCTTCTCTTGTAAAAATATTGTATCCATTGTCTGCAAGAACCTGTGGTGTTTCAATAGCATCAATAGTAGTTTCGTTAACATTGGCAGCTAAACTCACATTAAGTTTGCCTTCGCCCATATTTATACCTCTATAGTTAAGCACAAAATCTACCCCAGTAGTTTTAGTATCTCCTGCGTTAATAAAATATTGTAATGCTACTACGTTATTGTCTATAAGAATTTGTTCTACAGGGTTTACGTCTTGTAGCAATTCATCGCCTTCTACATCGCCATCATTGTCTGTGTCTACATCGCCGGCATCTTGCTTGTATCCTTGTTGAGAAGAGAATAAAACTCTATCGTCTACATATATTTGGTAAAAATCTATAGATGCAGAGAATTTAGGGTTAATTTTATATGTAAAACCAGCAGAAATGTTTCTAGAAGTTTCGGCAAATAAACTTGGTACACCTAAATCTTTAACAGCTTGGTTGTCGTTTGCTAAAGTACCTTGTAATACAGGCTCTGGAGAACCATCAGCAATAATGTATTGGCTGTTTGTTAGGTAACGTTGGTGTAATGTTGGCGCTCTAAAACCTGTACTGTAAGAACCTCTAATAGCTCCTTTGTCTCCTATTTTGTAACGTCCAAATACTTTCCAAGAGAAATTATCTCCAAAATCAGAGAAGTCTTCATATCTACCAGCTAAACCTAATAATAAATCTTCAGTAATATCATAATCTAAGCCTGCATAAAAAGCTAGGTTGTCTCTGTTCCATTTTCCAGCTTCATCTGGCTTAATTCCAGCAAAAGAATCAGATCCTCCTTTGTAATAAGAAAGCGGATTACCTTCCCTAGCTTCGTAATATTCTTTTTTGTACTCAATACCAAAAGAAGAAGAAAGTTGCTCAGAAAAAACATTAGCAAAATCTAAGTTCATTACTACATTGCTTAATGTATATCCTCCTGGAGAAAAAGATCTTGGAGAGGTTCCTTTGTCTGCTAAGTAGTCTCTGTTTAATGAGTTGTTTACTGTGTAATCTACGCTGTTAGATCCGTAAGTTACACTGGCATCTGCATTAAACGTATCAGTAATGTCAAACTTAACACCCAAAGCATTGATATGGTCATCTATCTCTGCTTCAAAACTTGGTTGGTAACCTACAAAATCTTCAGATCTCGTTAAAAATTCTGAGTCAGCAACATCTCTTCTCCAATAAGGAGCTCTGTAATAAGCAAAACTACGTCCCTTTCTGGTAGAGTATCCGTGAAAAGAGTACAACTCTGCATTTTCACCTAATGGGTGTCCAAGGTTAATAAACAAGTCACCTTTTTCTAAATCTGGCTGTCCAACTTTCATTCCTAATTCAGGATTTTCAGTAGCCCATTGTATTTCATTAGGTCTAGCGTCATTTGGTAAATCTGCAATACCAGGAGAACCTGCTCTGTTTGTAAGTTGTTGGTTGTAATACCCTAAAGTTAAGTTTATAAAACCGCCATCACCAAAATTAAAGGCAGTATTCATATCTGCAGCAAAATTAAAACCATCTCCTTCAGATGTAATTCCTGTTCTTGCAGATACTGTAGTGTATTTAGCGTTTTTCTTTAACACCATATTAATTACACCTGCAATGGCATCAGAACCATATTGTGCAGATGCACCATCTCTTAATACCTCTACTCTTTCTATAGCAGCTGTAGGTATACTTTTTAAATCTACACCAACCTCACCTTTACCAGGTGTTCTGTTTAGGTATACTTGAGCACTTTGGTTTTTACGTTTACCGTTTACTAAAACTAAAGTTCTACTTGGTCCTAATCCACGTAAATCTGCAGGATCATAATGTGCTGTTGCATCAGAAATTGCCTGTGTTTGTGCGTTAAAAGAAGGTACCTTAAAGGTTAGCATTCTGTCTACTGTAGGTTTGCCACTACTAGTAAGTTCTGCTACACCTATATTATCTATTGGAACAGGGGAATCTAAAATAGTTCTAGGTTTAGATCTGTTACCTGTTAGTACAACTTCGTCTAAAGCTAAACCTTCTTGTAGAGTCATATTAACTTTTCCGGCAGCGTTTACAACCATTTCTTTAGTGTTAAAGCCAATAGAAGAAAAAATTAAGGTTGCAGGAAAGCTTTCTGCTGTAATACTATAGTTGCCATCAAAATCTGTTGTAGTACCATTTGTAGTCCCTTTAATAACAATATTTACACCAGGTAAAAGCTCATTGTTCTGATCTGTAACGGTTCCGCTTATCTCACCCTGAGCCATTGCAAATAATGGGGAAACAAGAAAGATTAAACCGAGTAATTTTCTTGATAAATAATTTTTCATTTAATTAAGTGTTTTATTAGTTATATGACAAGATAATGACATTTTATTCATATAAACAAATAATAAATTAACAAATGTGTGTTTTTAACACACTTAAATTATGTTTTTGTTTATAATCTTTTTCTTACTGTAGGTTATTTTTTTTAATGTTGATATAGTTTTTAAGTTAATAAGATACTTTTATACCTTTGCTGCTTTCAACTTTAGCTATTAAAAATGTATAGAAGTCACAATTGTGGAGAATTAAACGCATCACACATAAATACAGAAGTAACACTTTCTGGGTGGGTGCAAAAATCAAGAGATAAAGGTTTTATTGTATGGGTAGATTTACGTGACCGTTACGGTATAACTCAATTGGTTTTTGATGAGGAGCGTACTAGTAAAGAAATGATGGAGCGTGCTCAAAAATTAGGGCGTGAGTTTGTAATACAAGTTAAAGGTAAGGTGATAGAAAGAGCTTCTAAAAATCCTAATATGAACACTGGTGAAATAGAAATTCTTGTTTCAGAATTAACTATTTTAAACAAAGCTATTGTGCCTCCGTTTACTATTGAAGATGAAACCGACGGTGGTGAAGATTTACGTATGAAATATCGTTACCTAGATATTCGTAGAAATCCTGTAAAAGATAATCTTATTTTTAGAAGTAAGGTTTCTATGGAAGTGCGTAATTTTTTATCTAGTAACGGTTTTATAGAGGTGGAGACTCCTTATTTAATAAAATCTACTCCAGAGGGAGCAAGAGATTTTGTGGTTCCTAGCCGTATGAACGAGGGTCAGTTTTATGCATTACCACAGTCGCCACAAACTTTTAAGCAGTTGCTTATGGTAGGTGGTATGGATAAATATTTTCAGATTGTAAAATGTTTTAGAGATGAAGATTTACGTGCAGATCGCCAGCCAGAGTTTACTCAAATTGACTGTGAAATGGCTTTTGTTGAGCAGGAAGATATTTTAAATATTTTTGAAAACTTAACGCGTCACTTATTAAAAGAAATAAACGGAGTAGAAGTAGATAAATTCCCGAGAATGTTGTTTGATGATGCTATGCGTTTGTATGGTAATGATAAGCCAGACATTAGATTTGGAATGGAATTTGGCGAACTTAATGATATTGCACAGCACAAAGAATTTGGCGTTTTTAACAATGCAGAGTTGGTAGTTGGTATTGCAGTGCCAGGTGGTAATGCTTATACAAGAAAAGAAATAGATAAATTAATAGACTGGGTAAAGCGTCCGCAAGTTGGTGCTTTAGGTATGGTTTATTCTCGTTGTAATGATGATGGTTCTTTTAAATCTTCTGTAGATAAATTTTACGACCAAGAAGATCTTGCTAAATGGGCGGAAAGAACAAATGCTAAAGCAGGAGACTTGGTTTGTGTGTTGTCTGGACCAACTAACAAAGTGCGTGCACAATTAAGTGCTTTGCGTATGGAGTTGGCAGAACGTTTAGGTTTACGTAAGTCTAATGAGTTTGCGCCACTTTGGGTTATAGATTTTCCTTTGTTAGAATTAGATGAAGAAACAGGTCATTACCACGCAATGCACCATCCATTTACATCTCCTAAACCAGGGCAATTAGAGTTGTTAGATACAGATCCGGGAGCTGTAAAAGCAAATGCTTACGATTTAGTTTTAAATGGTAATGAAATAGGAGGTGGGTCTATACGTATACACGATAAAGAAACACAGGCTACAATGTTTAAGCACTTAGGCTTTACGCCAGAAGAGGCTAAAGAGCAATTTGGCTTTTTAATGGATGCTTTTCAATACGGTGCACCGCCTCATGGAGGTTTAGCTTTTGGCTTAGATAGATTAGTGTCTATTTTAGGAGGGCAAGAAACAATTAGAGATTTTATTGCTTTTCCTAAAAACAATAGTGGTAGAGATGTCATGATAGATGCTCCTGCGGCTATTGATGACGATCAATTAAAAGAACTAAGCTTGCAAGTGAAAATTAATAATTAAGAATTTAAAATTGCCTCGTAATGCCTAACAAAAAGTTGCTTAAACGTATTTTAGTATGGAGGGCAAGGTACATTACAAATAGGCAGTTTATTTATATTCTTAGTGTAATAGTAGGTATAACATCTGGTATTGGCGCAGTGTTGCTAAAAAATGCAACTCATTTTATACAACACGCGTTAGAGGGTAAATTGGTGGCTAATTACCATCATGCATTTTATTTTTTATCGCCAATACTAGGTTTTTTCCTAGTATATCTTTGCGTTAAATACGTTATTAGAAACAAAGTTAGTCACGGTATACCGTCTACATTGTACGCAATTGCTAAGCGTAAAGGGTTTATGAAAAGGTACCAAATGTTTGGATCTTTAATTACGGCACCTATAACGGTAGGATTTGGTGGTTCGGTGGGGTTAGAGGGACCCACCGTTGCAACAGGAGCGGCAATAAGCTCTAACTTATCTAGATTTTTTCATTTAGACCAAACCACCCGTAACTTATTAATTAGCTGTGCGGCAGCTGGTGCACTTTCATCAATTTTTAAAGCACCTATTGCAGCAATAGTTTTTGCAATTGAGGTTTTTAGCTTAGACCTAACAATAGCATCTATGCTACCCTTGTTGCTTGCGTCATTATCAGCAATAATTACATCTTATTTTTTCTTTGGTGATGATGTTTTATTACCATTTACATTAGAAGATAAGTTTGTTATTTCTGATGTTCCTTTTTATATGGCACTAGGTGTAGTTTCTGCATTAGTTTCTATGTATTATACAGAGGTTTATGATCGTATTCAGCAATTTTTTGATAAGATAGAATCGCCTTTAAAAAAATTAATTATTGGCGGACTCTCTATTGGGATTTTGGTTTATTTTATTCCGCCGCTTTACGGTGAAGGTTTTGATGTTATTAATCATCTTATGGCTGGGCAACCAGAGAAAGCATTGGCAAATAACTCTCTGCATTTAGACTTGGAGAATGTATGGGTTATAATTGCACTTTTAGCCGGATTAGTTTTTTTTAAGGTTATTGCAGGTTCCTTAACTTTTGGAGCAGGTGGTGTTGGTGGTATTTTTGCGCCAACATTGTTTATGGGTAGTATTATGGGAAACTGCTTTGCCAGAATTATTAATAACTCAGGCTTGGTTAGTTCTCCTGTATCTGAGAGTAATTTTACGCTCATAGGAATGGCAGGTTTAATGGCGGGAGTTTTACATGCGCCATTAACAGCTATATTTTTAATTGCAGAAGTTACTGGTGGTTATGAGCTTTTTGTACCTTTAATGATTACGGCTACATTGTCTTTTGGTATTACAAGGTATTTTTATCCGCACTCTGTGTACACAATGGAGCTTGGTCGTAAAGGTGAGTTGCTAACGCATAATAAAGATCATGCGGTATTAACATTAATGGATATTGATACGGTTATAGAAACTAATTTTATAGCACTAAAACAAAAAATGACCTTGGGGGATGTTGTGCGTACAGCAATTGTAAAGTCTAACCGAAATATTTTTCCTGTTTTAGATAAAAAAGGAAGATGTTTAGAGGGTATTTTGCTTTTAGATGATATTAGGGATGTAATGTTTAAACAAGATTTATACAAAACATTAAAAGTGTCAGATTTTATGCGTAATGTGCCAGATGTAATAGTTTACGAAGAAGATAATGTGCAAGCGGTAATGAATAAATTTCAGCTTTCTGGAGCTTGGAATTTACCAATTGTAAAAGAAGGTAAATATATAGGGTTTGTGTCTAAGTCAAAATTATTAACGGCATACAGGCGTAAATTAATAGATTTTACAAAATAAATAGTTTAGTATGATGAAGTATAGTAGTGGTATAGTTGCATTAATTGCACTGGGTTTAATAATTTATGGTTTTATTATTTTAGAAGGAAATGAAGTTGTTGCACACAAGTGTATTGGTTTTGGAACTGTAGGAATATTTTTTATAGCAATGCCACTTTTTTTAATACGAGTTAGTAAGGGGAAGAATGTTAAAAATTATATGTTAAACGAAGAAAATATTAGAAAAATGCAAGGAAAAAACTTGGAAAAGACTGAAAATCAATAATTTTGAACAATTTTAGCTTCTCTTAACATTCCTCTAATGAAAATATCTTATATTTGAGTATTAACATTTTTTATAATTTATTTTAATGACTGGAACAGTAAAATTTTATAATGACTCTAAAGGATATGGATTCATTACAAACGACGAAACAGGAAAAGACATTTTTGTTCATGCAACATCGTTAAACGGAACAGAGTTAAACGAAGGAGACAAAGTAGAATACGTTGAGGAAGAAGGAAGAAAAGGAGTGGTTGCTGGCCAAGTGCAAGTAATCTAATAAAGTATATTTATTTTGATTAAAAAACAAGCCTTGCAGTAGCAAGGCTTTTTCTATTTATAGCAGTGTTAGTTTAAATTTCGTTTTTGAACAAAAAAACGTTTTAAAAGCTCAGAAGCTTCTTCTTCTAATAAACCACCAGATATTTTTGTTTTTGGATGTAATTTTGTGCCCATAGCAATATAGCCTCTCCTAGGATCTTTAGCTGCGTATACAATTTTAGAAATCTGGCTCCAGTACAAAGCTCCTGCACACATTTGGCAGGGTTCTAGGGTTACATAGAGTGTACAGTTTTCTAAATATTTACCACCTAAAAAATTAGCTGCGGAAGTAATTGCTTGCATTTCTGCATGTGCTGTAACATCGTTTAATTGTTCTGTTAAATTATGAGCCCGTGCTATAATACGATCTTTAATTACTATTACTGCGCCAACGGGTACTTCACCTTTATCAAAAGCAACATTAGCTTCTTCTAAAGCTTTTTTCATAAAATAGGTGTCATCAAAAGGGTTTATCATAGTGTCAAAAGTATAAAATAAGCAGCAGCTATTTGTAGTGTAATGTATTGTTTTTTATCAGTCTAGAAATAAAAACACCAACTTTTTGTAATACAATTGGTTGTAAAGGTATAACTCTTTGCTTATTTCTTTATTAACTCATAAATACCGTTTAAATTTGCTTTTTAGATGATATATTTAAACAACATAGCTACTCCAAATGATTTGCGTAAAATACCAACGCAAAGCTTGCCAATTGTTGCGCAGGAATTAAGGGATTTTATTATTGATATTGTTTCTGCCAAAGAGGGGCACTTAGGTGCTAGTTTGGGTGTTGTAGACTTAACGGTTGCTTTACACTATGTATTTAATACGCCTGTAGATAAGTTAGTTTGGGATGTTGGTCACCAAGCATATGGTCACAAGATATTAACTGGCAGGAAAGATGTATTTAGTACAAATAGGAGGTTAAACGGTATTAGTGGTTTTCCTAAGCGAGAAGAGAGTGTTTATGATGATTTTGGAACAGGGCACAGTTCTACATCTATTTCTGCTATTTTGGGCATGGCTATAGCGTCTAAAATTAAAGGGGAGCATACCAAGCAACATATTGCTGTAATTGGAGATGCTTCTATAGCTAGTGGTATGGCTTTTGAAGGTTTAAACCACGCAGGTGTTACAGATGCAAATGTGTTAATTATTTTAAATGATAACGCTATAGGTATAGATCCTAGTGTTGGTGCTTTAAAGCAATACCTTACCAATGTTAAAAAAGGCACGGCAAAACAAGATAATATTTTTGAAGCTTTAAATTTTGATTATTCGGGTCCTGTAGATGGTCATAATTTACCATTGCTTATTGAAGAGTTAGAGCGATTAAAAACGGTTAAAGGACCTAAGTTTTTGCACGTTATTACCACCAAAGGAAAAGGACTTAAAAAAGCTGAAGAAAACCAAGTCACTTACCATGCTCCAGGAAAGTTTAATAAACTTACCGGAGATTTAATTCCAAAGTCTAATGGGGCAGGAACTCCAAAGTACCAAGATGTTTTTGGTTTAACTATTGTTGAGTTGGCCAAACAAAATAAAAGCATAGTGGGTATTACACCTGCAATGCCAACAGGTAGCTCTTTAAAAATTATGATGGAAGAAATTCCAGATAGGGCATTTGATGTTGGTATAGCAGAGCAACATGCGGTAACTTTAGCTGCTGGTATGGTAGCAGAAGGTTTGGTGCCATTTTGTAATATATATTCTACTTTTTTACAGCGTGCTTATGACCAAGTTATTCATGATGTAGCACTACAAAATTTACCTGTGATTTTTTGTCTGGATAGAGCTGGTCTAGTTGGTGAAGATGGTGCCACACATCATGGGGTTTATGACATAGCTTACTTGCGCTGTATTCCTAATCTAATAATATATGCTCCTATGAACGAGGTTGAGCTTAGAAATATTATGTTCACGGCTCAATTGGGGTTGCAGCATCCTATTGCTATAAGGTATCCTAGAGGAAGAGGGGTTACCAAAGATTGGAAGAAGCCATTTACTAAAATTGAAATTGGAAACTCAAAGGAGTTAAAAAAGGGCATAGAAATTGTGGTGCTATCTATAGGTCATATTGGCAATATGGTAGCCTCTGTTTTAGATGATTTGGAAACTAGAAAAATAGGACATATTAATATGGGTTTTGTAAAACCTTTAGATACTAATAAATTAATGTCTATTTTTAACAAATATTCAATAATAGTTACTGTTGAGGATGGTTGTAAAATTGGAGGTTTTGGTAGTGCAATTTTAGAGTATGCAAATGCTAATAACTACTCTAATAAAGTGCATATTTTAGGTATAGATGATGTTTTTGTGCAGCATGGCAATGTAGAAGAACTGCACGAGTTAAATAATATTGGAGCAAATAGCTTTACGGCTTATATAGAATCTTTGTATGAAAATGAATAGGATTATGTTTAAAAAAACAATTGCACTTTTAGTTTTAACTCTATGTATAAGTGCACTAAATGCACAGGTAGCTAACCCTGTAGAGGTAGATTCAGTAAAAGTAGATACTACTATTGTAGGTACTATTGTGGTTCGTAAAAATCAAGAGAAGATAAAAAATATTCCTAGGGGTGTTAAATTGGCAAATCCTAGGCTTACTTATGAAGCCAATCCAAGAAAGGAGAATTTTGGATGGTTTACGGTTCCTTCATTCTGGGAAAAAACCAATCATTTAGGAGTTAATATAAATGAAGTTGCATTTGTAAACTGGAAAGCCGGTGGTAACAATTCTGTTTCTGCCATTGGGGAGGTTAAATTTGTTCGTAATTACAAATTTAGATACGTACAGTGGAGCAATAGTTTAGATCTTAGATTTGGATTAAGTGCTATAGAGGGCGAAAAGCTTAGGAAGGCAGATGACGCCATACGTTTTAGTTCTACTTTTGCCTACAGAAGAGATACAATAAGTAATTGGTATTACTCTGTAAAAGCAAACTTTAATACGCAATTTGCAGATGGTTATAAATATCCTAATACAGAAAATATAATTTCTACATTTATGGCTCCAGGTTATGTGTTTATAGGTGCGGGTACGTCTTATATTCCAGAGGGGAAAAAGTTTAACTTATACATTTCTCCTATTACCCAAAAAGCAACATTTGTTTTAGATCAAGAGTTGGCAAATTCTGGTGCCTTTGGTGTTAAAAAAGCCGAGCGAGATGCAGATGGTAACATCACTAAAGAAGGAGAGCGTACTTTAATGGAATTTGGTTTTTTGGTTACCAACACGTGGAAAACCAACGTAGCAAAAAATATGACTTTAGCGCATGATTTAACTTTGTATACCGATTATCTAAATAGTTTTGGTAACGTTGATATAGATTGGGAGTTACGTTTAGACATGAAGGTAAACCAATATGTAAAAGCTAATATTGGCACCAACCTTTTGTATGATGACGATATACTTTTTGATGAGGTTGTAACAGACGGAGTAGTTACTACGCAAGGCAGGCCTAAAATACAATTTAAGCAATTGCTTGGTGTAGGGTTGTCTTATGATTTTTAAAGTTGTTTGCCCATAATTTTATTATGTATATGTACAGCGCCACTATCAGATAAACTAGCAACATAGCAGCAAGTGTTTAATAGTAAATTATAAAGAGGAGCATCTGTATTTTGGTAGCGCTCTGGTAATGTCTGTAGCACTATATTATCATAATTAGAGGCTGTGCCATTTGCTGTTTTAACTAGAGCATTTGTGTAAACATCTAAAATGTCTGATATAATTTTATATCCAGCTATTTCTTTTTCTATTACTTCTTGTGATTTGTAAACTTTGGATACGCTTAAAGATATAATATCTTTTATTTGTGCAATGTAGTTACTTTTATCTAAAAGAGATACGTCAAAAGATCCATCTAAAATAGCTTCTTCATTTTCTAAAAATATAGCAACAGCATCTGTAATAAGTGTGTTAATTGCAAGAGCTCGTAAGTAACTAAGACGATCTTGCATAAACACCATTTCATTGTATTTTTTAGTGTTTATTTTGTCTTTTACCAACTTAATTAAATATTCTAAAGCGTAATCTTCAGATATTAAACCAAGGTTTATTCCGTCTTCAAAATCTATAATTGTGTAGCAAATATCATCTGCTGCTTCAACCAAATAAGTTAGTGGGTGTCTAGAAAAAGAGATGTCTTTACCATCTCTGGTTTGCATTAATCCCAGTTCTTCTGCTACCTCGCTAAAAAAATCCTTTTCGGTCTGAAAAAAACCAAATTTTTTATCTGCAATATGTTTTGTGGGTTTTTTAGGTAAAGATTCTTTTGGGTATTTCATAAAGGTACCTAGCGTAGCATAACTTAATCTTAAACCACCTTCTACACCTGTTCTGGACTCTGTTAATAGCTTAAATCCGTTAGCATTACCTTCAAAATCTATAATATCTTGGTATTCTTTATCGGTTAGTTGATCCTTATATTTTAGGCCATTACCTGTTTTAAAATATTCGCCAATAGCTTTTTCTCCGCTATGTCCAAATGGTGGATTTCCTATATCATGCGCTAAAGATGCTACGGCAACAATAGCTCCAAAATCATTGTAATGGTAACCGTGAACTTCTTTTAAGTGTGGGTGTTTTTCTAGTATTTTTTTACCAACAATACGTCCTAAACTACGACCAACCACAGAAACCTCTAAACTATGTGTAAGTCTGGTGTGTATAAAGTCTGTTTTAGAAAGAGGAATTACCTGGGTTTTATCTTGTAAGCTTCTAAATGCAGATGAAAAAATGACACGGTCATAATCTACCTCAAATCCTAAACGAGTTTCATCCTGTTCTTTTCGTAGTCTTTTATTGGTGTCTCCAAAGCGTTTTAAAGATAATAATTGCTCCCAGTTCATAATGCTCAATTTTAAAGTTGCAAGATACTTAAATAGCTTTTTAAACAAAGTAGATTAAACTTAAAAGAATTTTGTATCAGCCAACTTTAGTGTCTACATCGGTTATATATAATAACACCTTAGTCTTTAACTTAGTTTCCCTAAATTTGCAATGAGTTAATAATTTAGAAACAATTAATTAACATCAGAGGTGGATTGTTGTAATCGAAAAAAATAGCATTTATGTGTTTTAGAATTCTAACGGTATTATTTCTTTTTATTGGTTTAAACTCGGTTAAATCCCAAGAGGTTAAGGCGCCTGCTTTTGGTAAAGGTATTTTAAACCTAGTAGGAAAAGATAGTACTTGGAGTATGAATGTTTCTGGAAGAATGCAATTTTTGGGTATAGGACAATGGTCAGAGAATGATAATGAGAAATTATCCTCTATTGGATCTAATTTTTTAATTAGAAGAGGGCGTTTAAAATTTAAAGGTTTTGCGTATTCTCCTAAATTAAAATATAAGGTAGAGTTAGGTTTGTCTAACAGAGATATTTCTGGGGCATCTGAGTTTACACACGACGCACCACGTTATATTTTAGATGCTTTTGTGATGTGGAATTTCTATGAAAATTTTGAGTTATGGATTGGGCAAACAAAATTACCAGGAAATATAGAGCGTATAGTTTCATCTGCTAATATGCAATTGGTAGATAGGTCTTTGCTAAATAATAGGTTTACTATAGATAGGGATATGGGAGCTCAGTTAAGGCATAAATTTTATTTGTCAGATAAGTTCTTAATTCGGGAGGCATTTGCTTTGTCTCAAGGAGAAGGAAGGAATGTGTCTAAAGGAAATTTGGGCGGTTACCAGTATACAACTCGTTTAGAATTATTGCCTTTTGGGGCTTTTACAGGAAATACAGAGTATGTAGGAAGTGATTTAAAAAGGGAGCAATCTCCAAAGTTATTACTTGGTGTAGCTTATGATGCAAATAAAAATGCGGTAAAAACAAGAAGTAATCAAGGTGATTATATGTTTACTGATACTGGTTTTTATGAGACAGATATTAATACGTTGTTTGTAAATGCTATTTTTAAATACAATGGGTTTTCGTTTTTAGGAGAATATGCAGATCGTAAAGCAGATAACGCTATTGCTGTAAACAAAGACGGTACTGCCACGGGAGATGTGGTACAAGTAGGTAAGGGTTTAAATCTAATGTCTGGTTATGTTTTTAAAAATAACTTGGAAATTACGGGTAGGTATACATCTGTAGAATTAGATAAGCAAATTACAAATGAAAATAAAGAAAATCAATATACATTTGGAGTGTCTAAGTATTTAGTGGGGCACAAATTAAAAGTACAAACAGATGCTACTTATTTAACAGAAGTTGGTGGGCCTGACGGACTTATATACAGACTGCAATTAGAGGTTCATTTTTAAGAAAAAAAATAACCTTAACATAACGTTAGACAGTTTAAAACAAAGCATATTTGCAAATTGAATTTTTATAAATTATGGAGAGTAATATTTACTTAATAATGATTATTGCTTTAGCTGTCTTAGCTATTGCAGATCTTGTGGTTGGTGTTAGTAATGATGCGGTTAACTTTTTAAATTCGGCTATAGGATCTAAAGCTATTTCTTTTAGAAGTATAATGATTGTAGCCAGTGTGGGTATTGCTTGTGGCGCTATATTTTCTAGTGGAATGATGGAGGTTGCTAGAAAAGGTATTTTTAACCCCAATGAGTTTTACTTTAATGAAATTATGTTCATTTTTATGGCCGTAATGATTACAGATATTCTGTTGTTAGACTTTTTTAATACCCTGGGTATGCCAACGTCTACAACGGTTTCTATTGTTTTTGAGTTGCTAGGTGCAGCTGTAGCAATGGCATTAATTAAAATATTACAAGCTGGTGGTAGTGCATCAGATGTAGTAAATTATATTAATACATCTAAAGCAACAGAGATTATAATAGGTATTCTCCTCTCTGTTGTTATTGCCTTTTCTATAGGTGCAATTGTGCAATGGTTTTCTCGTTTGCTATTGTCTTATGATTTTGAGAGAAAGGCTAAATGGGTAGGTGCTGTTTTTGGAGGTGTTGGTTTATCTGCTATTACGTACTTTATATTTATGAAAGGTATAAAAGGTACTGCTTTTGCAAGTCAGAGTATAGATATTATAGGAGATATGACTATTAAACACTTTTTAGAAGTACAATGGTTTCCTATAGTGCTTGTAAACTTTGTTATTTGGTTTGTTGTGTCATACGTATTAACTGTATTTGCAAAACTTAATATCTATAAAATTATTATTGGAGTTGGTACTTTTGCTTTAGCCTTGGCTTTTGCAGGTAACGATTTGGTTAACTTTATAGGTGTGCCAATTGCTGCATACCAATCCTATACAGAATGGTCTGCATCTGGCGTAGATGCATCTGCATTTAGTATGGCTATATTAACAGAAAAAGTACCAACACCAACTTTGTTGTTGTTTATTTCTGGGATGATTATGGTGGCTACTTTATGGTTTTCTAAAAAGGCACGTTATGTTGCAGAAACTGAAATTAACTTATCTAGAGAAGGTGAAGGTAAAGAGCGTTTTGAACCTAACTTTTTATCTAGAGGAATAGTTAGAATTGGAATAGCAATTTCTACATACACATCATCTGTTATGCCTAAATCTATTACAGATAAGGTTGAAGCTAGATTTGAAAAGCCAAAGATAGCTCTGGCTAAAGATAAAACGTATGATATGCCAGCTTTTGATATGGTAAGGGCAGCTGTTAACTTGGTGGTTGCAGGTATTTTAATATCTGTGGCAACATCATTTAAATTGCCTTTGTCTACTACTTACGTAACTTTTATGGTTGCAATGGGTACATCATTAGCAGATAGGGCTTGGGGAGCAGAAAGTGCTGTTTATAGAGTGGCTGGTGTTTTAAATGTTATTGGCGGATGGTTTGGTACTGCAATTATTGCATTTACTGCCGCGGGTATTATTTTAACTCTTATTAATTTTGGTACTGGCGCTGCCATAGCTATTTTATTATTTGTGGCAATATTGTTATTGGCAAGAAATTATATCTCTTACAATAAAAAGTCTAAAGAAATAAAAGCAGAAGATAGTCTTAGAAGAGCAGAAAGTAGCTCTATACAAGGTGTTATTGTAGAAAGTGCTAAAAATACAGCTAACGTTGTAAAAAGAACCAACAAAATATATACAAATGCTATAGATGGTTTGGCTAAGCAAAACTTGGATATTCTTAAAAAGAATAAAAAAGGAGTGGTTAAGTTAGGTGATGAGGTAGATGATTTAAGAGATCACATATTTTATTTTATCAAAAACTTAGACGATGCTAGTGTTGGTGCAAGTAACTTTTATATTAATATACTTGGCTCGTTACAAGATATGGCTCAGTCATTAGAGTATATTACTAAAATTTCATACAAGCATATAAACAACAATCACAAAAAATTAAAATACAACCAAATTAAAGAGTTAAAAGAAATTGACTATAAATTGGAGCATATTTTAAATGAAACTCAAGCTGTATTTGAAACACGTTCTTTTGATAAAATTGCACAAATTTTAGAAGAGAAAGAAGCATTATTTGAGTTGCTTTCTCAGAAAATACAGAAGCAAGTAGAGCGTACTAGAACAGAAGAATCTAGTCCTAAAAATACAACGCTTTATTTCTCTTTATTGCTAGAGACAAAAGATTTGATGACGGCAACAATAAATATGTTAGAGCTGTATTATAATGAACATGATAGTAGTGTGCCACCGGCAACTATATCATAATTAAATACTATAAAAAGTAAAGCCCAATACCTTAGGTGTTGGGCTTTCTTTTGTTTTAAACCTTATTGGTTAAAGCTTTATAATTCGTAAGCTGTAATTAACTGTTGAATCTATTTTTATGGTATTGCTTATAGATTTTCCCTTGGGTTTGTGTACAGGCATTTTAGATATAAATTCTGCTTTTTGTTTTAAAGGAGGAGTGAGCAGAAAATTATCTTGTTTGTATTTTAATAAATGTTCTTTGTTGTAACTAGCAAAAGTATTAGATAAGTCATCTTTTTTTTGTGGCAAATACGTTTTATTAATAGCTGTTTCTAAAATTATAGGATCTAATTTAAATTGATTTTTTTGCTGTGCACATAAAGCTGTTGTTGTTAAGCTTAATATTAATACGGAGATTGATGATTTCTTCATAGATTATTTTTTACTACAAATTACATAAGTTTTATCTAGTTGATAAATTTTTTCTAAACATTAACCTTTTGTTGTAAATTGAAAAAAATATATTTTATGAAAAATAGTTTCCTTGTAATAATGCTATTTGTTAGTTGTTTAACAACTTTAAAAGCGCAAGAAGATAGTGCTTTGGATTTTTTAGAAAAAGTAATTTCTCGTCACGACCCTAATAATAATTGGCCAACCTTTAAGGGAGATTTAGTGGTAACTATGAGTACGCCAAATAAAGAAGATAGAGTTACGGATATTCATATAGATATACCTAAGAGTACTTTTATTTTGTCTAATACAGTAGATGGGAAAAAGCGTACTACTAAAATTGTAAATGATAGTGTTAGTTTTTTTATTTATGACAAAGAAATAAGAAATGCCGACGAACAAAAAACGTTTAAGTTTACTAAAGAGCGAGCGCTTTTTATGAGAAATTATTATACCTATCTGTATGGTTTGCCAATGAAGCTAAAAGATAAAGGTACCATAATAGATCCTAAAATTTACTCTAAAAAAATTAATCAAAAATGGTATAAAGTTATAAAAGCTACTTATGATAAAGAAGTTGGTAAGGATACTTGGTATTTCTATTTTGACCCTAAGTCTTTAGATATGGAAAGGTATCAGTTTTTTCACGATGAGTCTAAGAATGATGGGGAGTATATTGTGTTAAGCAATTCTGAAATTATAAACGGTGTGCGTATGCCGGCTATTAGAGCTTGGTATACTAATAAAGAAGACAAGCTTTTAGGTACAGATGTGCTTACCAAAAAATAAGCTTTTGTGTTGTAAAAGAGAAAAGGGCAATCTAAACAGATTGCCCTTTTTTATTTTTTAAAACTCTATTTATTTTGGATCTAATGCTTGGTCTATTTTAGCAATTACATCTTCATAATGGTAGCGAGTTACGGTGTTTATATTTCCGTTTTTAGCAAGTTTTAATTTAGAACGTAATGTTCTTAGTTCTCCTCTAACTAAAGAGCTAACATCAGAAGTGGTTACATCAAAACTAGAACCTCTACCGTTTTTAGCTGTTAGTAGTGTTTGCATACGTTCTACATAGGTGCGTTGTAAATTTCTACGGTAAATATCTGCGCTTCTACCTGTGTAGGCTTCTTTCCAAATACCTTTGCGTAGGTCACTTAACATTTCTAAGGCGCTGTAATACGTTTTATTTGTTGTTTCTGCATCTAACAATCTGCCAATACGATCTGCACTTAAAATACTGTTTAAGTGTCTGGCTTGTACTTTACGTAAATTTTCTGGGTAGCCAGCGTAGTCTATATTTTGTAAAATGGTCTTGTCTACTAACCAAGGTTGTGTGCTAAACACATTATCTTGTAACCATTTCATAGATTCTTTTTGCTTTGCTTTACTTAAAACTGTGTATACAGAGCCACTTTGTTTTGGAGTTTTTAAGTTTTCAAAAACACCACCAATGTTAGTAACTACATGACCTGCGTATCTACTATAAACACCTAATAATTCTCCGTATAACTCTTCTAAGTCATCGTAATTATTTGTTTTGTCTGATGTCCAACTGCTAAGATTTTTTGCTACATACTTTAGATTTTTAACTCCGTATGTGCTTGCTTTAACAGGGTCATCTCCTAATCCTTCAGTTTGTGATTGTGGATCAAAGCGACTAGACTGTCTGCCGTACCTGTAAATTGGATTGTCTGCTTTTTCTAATATCCATTTATTTAATGTAGGTATTTCTGCTTCTGGTGATTCAGATGCTAAATAACGATAGCCCCAGTTTGTAACATAATGGTCATAAGGTCCCATTTGTCTAATAAATCTAATGTTTTTATCACCAGGTTGTGCTATATAGTTGTAGCGAGCATAATCCATAATACTAGCAGCAATACCATTTTTTTGTGTAAACTCGCCGTTACGTAGAGAGTCTACAGGGTACGCGTAACTAGCGGCCATATTATGAGGGAATCCTAAAGCGTGACCAACTTCATGGGCAATAACCATGCGCATCATGTCACCTATTTCTTTAGGCTCTGTTTTTAATGTTCTTGCGCTTGGGTTTGCCGCTCCAGTTTCTAATAAATATCTGTTTCTGTAACTACGCAAGTGGTTGTGGTACCAGATAATGTCACTTTCTATAATTTCTCCACTTCTAGGGTCAGATACGCTTGGTCCAACAGCATTTCTTGTTGTGCTAGCTACATAGCGTATCATAGAATATCTAATGTCTTCTGGGCTAAATTCTGGATCTTCTTCAGCGGTAGGAGCATCACGCGCAATTATTGCATTTTTAAATCCAGCTGTTTCAAATGGTTTTTGCCAATCTTCAATACCTTGTTTTATATATTCTTTCAAGTTTTCAGGAGTTCCTGGGTCTAAATAATAAACTATAGGCTTTACTGGTTCTACTAATTCGCCTCTTGCATATGCTTCAGGATCTTTAGGCTCTAATCTCCAACGACGAATATATGTTTTTTCATCTGCCTTTAATTCATCGCTACCAAAATCATATTGACTAACAGTAAAATAACCAACTCTAGGATCAGAGATACGTGGTTGCATTGGTTGTTCTGGAAGTAAAATCATAGATTGATTTACTTGTAAACTAATAGATTCTGTAGATCTTAAAGTAGATGGTTCAGATGCGTTAAAGGTAAAATCTTGCTTAACCTCTATGTTTTCAGGAAAACTCTTGACGCTGTTTATAAAACTACGTTTTGGATCTAATCTTTTTACCTTGTAAGTTTTTCTTAACCTACTAGATAAACCACTTATTGCTGGTACGTCTGTGCTAAATAACGAGGTTACATCTATAACTACACTGGTAGAATCTGTACTAAAAGCTTCAATATCAAAAGCAAACAGAGTAGGTTCGTAATTGTTAACTTTTACAGATGCGCTAATTGCTTTTGTGCTATCTGCTACATTGCTGTAGGATTTAGATTTTAATAAAATTTTATCCTGAAAACGCGTCCAGTTAACCATTTGTTCGTTGGTTTTAGAGCCTGCATTCATATACCCGCCGCCTAAGCCTGTAGGTATTTTTGCAATTCTTGTAACCCATAACATATCTTTGTTTAGCTTACTAAATGGTATTTCATACAAATACTTTTTATCTACTTTATGTACTTTAAATAAGCCTTCGTCGGTTATGGCATCTTTAGTTACAACTTGACTATAGTTTTTAATGTCTCCCTTTTTGGTTTTTTGTAGGGGAGTTGTTTGTTCGGCTTTGCCTTTTTTGGATTTTTTCTTTTTTTGAGCATTTATGCTAGTAGCAGAAAAAAGAGTAGCAGCTACGCATAATAAGAGTATTTTTTTCATTAGGAGTTTGTTAGGATCACAAGATAATAAATGTAAAATAGCTTATTTGTTAGAGAAAAGTTAATGTAATTGTGAATTGTTGATAACAAATGCAAATTATCACGGTAAGCCGTGATAGTTAACGCAATAACTTTGTTTATTTTTGCACCTCATTAAAAATAAGAAATGATAAAACACCTTGTACATACATGTCTAATTGCTTTTGTAGTGGTAAGTTGCAAAAACGTAAAGCAAGAGGAAGATGACAAGGAATTAAAAACGGTTACTAGTTCTTTAGAGCCTTTTTCTTCTGACGAAAGAGAGGAAAAACTTGCAACTATTGAAGATTCTTATAACTCTGCAGATTTTGTAATTAAGTATAATAATTACATAGAGTTTTTTAATACCTATGATGATAAGGTTCGTAAATCCTATGCTAATTACTTAAGCTGGGTAAACCAAAGCGAACCAAAAATTACTACTAATTTAAAAAGTAAAATAGGTTTACCTATAGATCAATTAGACTTGTTAAAATCTACTATTGTACACACTCCTGCAATAAAAAAGGTAGATGCAAATATGCTTTTGGTATATAAAACAGCAGAGATTTTATATAATACCATAATAGAGTTAGATGCGTATTATAAAAAAGGTATTGTAGAAAAAGTAGATGTAAACAAGGGAAAAAAATTACATATAAAATTACTAGAGGCTTACAGAAATTACTTTTCTACTTTTGATGATATGTCCATTGTCTTTTATAGGCTACAGGACAGTGTAGAGAACTATGAAAAAGAAAAGTTTAAAGAACAAGAATTGGTTGTGCAGTACAACCTATTTACTGCTATAAATGCTACAGAAACTATCCTGAATGAAATTGGAGGTAGAGATGTAGATGGACTTTTAACATTGGATTTTACTGTTATTAATCTTAAAATAAAAGAGCTTAGAGCTGCTTACGTTGCTCTAGAGGGTTTAAAAGAAAATCAAGACTTAATTGTAAAAGAGTTTGGTAAGCCAATGCCTGTTGTTACTAATTTTACTACTCACTTAGGAAATATATTAATGGGGTTAACTAGTCTAAAATTGCGTATAGCTAATAATGATTTTGACTACGGTGAAGACCACCCTAATATTGCAGCAGACGGTTCTCCTTTAAAATTGGAGTTAGAGTTTATTGCAATGGTTAATGAGTATAGAAGTGTGCATTTAAACTAGTACTTACCTATAAAAATTCATTTCATCCATATATTTAAATACAGCTGCAGGTAGTAATGGAGTTATATTTTTTCCTAATTTATGGTTTTTACGAATAAATGTAGATGAGATTTCCATAATTGGCGCATCAGTAACCATTTTAATTTTAGGATTATTTTTAAATTGATGATCTACAGTACCGCTAGAAACTCTAGGGTATACATATATATCATGATTTTCTAAAATTACCTCGTAGTTTTTCCATTTGTGAAGACTTTTTAAATTGTCTTCTCCCATAATTAATGAAAAATCATAACCAGTTGGGTACTTCTCTAGCAAGTGAGCTAAAGTGTGTACCGTGTAATTGGGTTGTGGTAGATTAAACTCTATATTAGATGGTTTAAGCTTAGGGTATTCCTCTGTTGCTTCTAAAACCATTTGGTATCTGTGATTATTATCTAATAAAGATTGCTTTGTTTTAAACGGACTTTGTGGTGTTATTACAAACCAAACCTCGTCTAAATCTGTAAATTCTACCAAGTGGTTTGCAATAACTAAATGCCCTAGGTGTATTGGGTTAAAGGTTCCAAAATATAACCCTACTTTTTTCATATCAAACTTTGTTTATGAGTTTGGCTTGCTAATAAAATCTGCAACCAATTTTTCTGCTTCGGCTAAAGCAGTATTTAAATCATAATTTTTAATAACAGTATCAAATTGCGGTGCAGTTGCTAGCTCTACAGATGCTTTAGCAATTCGCATATTTATTTTATCATCACTTTCTGTACTGCGTTTTTTTAGTCTAATTTTTAGCTCATCAATACTTGGTGGCTTCACAAAAACAGCTAATGTTTGTTCTGGAAACTTCTTTTTAATTCTTAAGCCTCCTACGACATCAATATCAAAAATTACGTTTTTGCCTTCTGCCCATAAACGCTCTACTTCTGTTTTTAAAGTTCCATAAAAGTTATCTCTATAAACTTCTTCCCACTCTAAAAAGTCATCGTTTTTAATGTGGTTTTTAAATTCTGATAACGATAAAAAATAGTAGTGTTCTCCGTCTTTTTCTTTACCTCTTTTTGGTCTAGATGTAGCAGAAACAGAAAATGCTAAATTTAAATTTTCTTTACCTAATAAGTGTCTTACAATAGTAGTTTTTCCGCTGCCAGATGGTGCTGAAAATATGATAAGTTTACCGCCTTTCATTATAAAACATTTAGCATTTGTTCTTTAATCTTCTCTAGTTCGTCTTTCATTTGCACTACTAATTGTTGCATTGGTGCATAATTAGCTTTAGAGCCAATTGTATTAATTTCTCTTCCTATTTCTTGAGAAATGAAACCTAATTTTTTTCCGTTAGAATCGTCAGAGTTTATGGTTGTAGTAAAGTATGTCAAGTGGTTTGCTAAGCGTACTTTTTCTTCAGTGATATCGTATTTTTCTAAATAGTAAATAAGTTCTTGTTCAAACCTGTTTTGATCTACTTCAGTTTTTAAATCAGAGACAGCTTTGTCCAGACGTTCACGTACAGCTGCTTGTCTATCAGGGTCTATAGCAATAACCTGTTCTAATAGGTTTTCTAAAGAAGATATACGTTGTTTAAAATCTTGCTCTAAAACAGCACCTTCTTCGGTTCTAAATACATTAATTTCTTTTAGAGCTTCTATAAGTGTATTTTGTATAGCTTTATATTCTTCAGCATCAATTTCTTCACGCTCTGTTTTCATTGCGTCAGGTAGGCGCAATGCCATTTCTAAAAGTTTTACATCATCACCTTCAGCAATAGCTTTTAGTTGTTGCATGTATTGTTTTACAACACTTTCGTTTATTTGTGCAGATGTGTCTGCTCCGGTACTTTCAATATATAAATTGAAGTCTATTTTGCCTCTTTGTAAACCGTTAGCAATAGTTTTACGTAACTCCAGCTCTTTCTCTCTGTATGCAGAAGGCATACGTGCATTTAAATCTAAACTTTTACTGTTTAAAGATTTAATTTCAATGGTAATTTTCTTTGATGGAAGTTGCACTACGTGTTTTCCAAATCCGGTCATGGACTGAATCATATATTGTAAATTTTATGCAAATATAATTAAACTATACTAGTTGAGGCTAAGAGGTTGTTTTTAAAGCTTTTTTTGTTGTGAATGCAACGTTTTGTGTACTATTGATTAGTTTTTAAAAGAAAAGTTCTGTCTATATATTTAGACAGAACTTTAACTTAAAACTTTTTATTCATTTGCAATAAAAATTATATTTCCCTTACCCAAATGTTTCTGTAGCTAACTCTACTGTTATCACCATGGTCTTGCAGTCTTATTGGAGCTTTGCCGTGAGCTTCGTTTTTGGGCCATCCAATATAAGGTGTGGTTCCTTTAATTTCTACATGGTCTAAAACAAGAATTCCGTTGTGTAAAAGAGTTAATGTTCCAGATTTTATTTTTTTGCCTTCTTTATTAAATTCTGGTTCATGATAAACAACATCGTAAGTATTCCATTCTCCTGTTGGTACAGATGCTTTTGCAAGCGGAATATGTTGCTTGTAAATAGACCCTACTTGTCCGTTTACATAAGTATCATTATCATTATTATCTAGTACTTGAATCTCATACCTATCTTGAAGAAATACACCACTATTTGCACGGTTTTGTCCATCTCTTAAAACTTCAGCAGGTGATCTCCATTCTATATGTAGCTGTATACTCCCAAATTCTTTTTTTGTTTTAATATCTCCAGACTTGTCTTTTACAGTAAAAAAAACACCTTCTTTATCAACATTCCAAGGGGCTGTTTGATTGCCATCTGCGTTGGTCCATTCGTCTAAATTTGCACCACTAAAAAGAACAATAGCGTCGCTAGGGGCTGCGTTATTTTTTGCTGGAGTTACTGTTGGCGGAACTGGCTTGTATAGTTCTGTTTCTTCAGGTTTTGTAGGTTCTGTGCCGCTGTATTCTTCATATACAATATAATCTTCTTCTTTAGGAGCTTCTGTAGTTTTGTTAGTCACTTTTTCTTGACAAGAAAACAACAATGCTATGCCTAATACGGATAGTAAAATCTTTTTCATTCTTAATCTAGTTCTTTAATTTTTATATTTCTGTAAGAGACAATATTTCCGTGATCTTGTACACCTATTTTTCCTGTTTTGTATTTAGCAAAACCATCCCAGCCATTAAATTTTGAGTTTTTTAATAGATTATCCCAGTCCTTACCATTTAAAGGAAACTCAGCAACAGTAACTCCGTTTAAAACAGAGCTGCCTTTGTTTGTTTTGTGGTTTATTGTAATAACGGCAGTATTCCACTCTCCAACAGGTTTTGTAGCATCTTTACTTGGCGCAACCATATCATATAGCGCACCAGCTTGACGATCTGTTCCGTTTTTTGCGTCAGGGTGGTTTTTATTATCTAACACTTGTACTTCTAAGCCAGTTTCGTAAGGCTGTCCGTACGTGCCATCATCTTTAATTCCCCAAAAAATACCACTGTTACCGCCTTCAGAAATTTTCCAATCTATAGACAAGACAAAGTTTGTGTACTCTTCTTTTGTTACAAGGTTATAATAAGTGTCTTTTGGGCGATCTGTAGGTGGGTAAAAAACCAAAGCGTCATCTACTATCTTCCAGTTTTCTATGGCATTATTGTTTCCGTATAACTTTAAATTATCTAGGTTGCTACCATCAAACAAAACCGTCCATTCATTTTCTTTAGGTTCTTCTTTAATAGTGTTTTCTGCAGTAGCTTCTGCTTCTTTAGTTTCTTTAGGGGCTTTGTCTTTACAGCTAAAGGCTAAAGCGGATAGGCAAACTATTAGTAATGTCTTTTTCATAAGTAGTAATTGTTGTTTATTAAATGCCAAGCATTTTTTTTAGCATTTCTTTATCGGTGCCAGTTTTGGCAAAATCATCAAAAGTTTTTTCTGTAGCTTCAATTATGTGATCTTGTATAAATTTTGCACCTTCGGTTGCGCCTTGCTCTGGGCTTTTAATACAGCATTCCCATTCCATAGTAGCCCAAACATCACATCCGTATTGGGTAAGTTTAGAGAAAATGGTTTTAAAATCTATTTGGCCATCTCCTAAAGAACGGTATCTTCCAGCTCTATCTTTCCAGTCGTTATAACCTCCAAAAGCGCCTTTTTTTCCTGTAGGATTAAATTCAGAATCTTTTACGTGAAAAGATTTTATGTATGGGTGGTAATGATCTATAAAGGCAATATAATCTAATTGTTGCAGTACAAAATGACTAGGGTCATACAATATATTTACACGTTTATGATTGCCAGTAGCTTCTAAAAAGCGTTCAAAAGTATCACCATCGTGAAGATCTTCCCCTGGGTGAATTTCATAACAAACATCTACATCTTCCTTATCAAAATGATCTAAAATTGGCAACCATCTGGCAGCTAGTTCTTCAAAGCCAAGTTCCACTAAACCAGGAGGTCTTTGTGGCCAAGGGTGCATTGTATGCCATAGTAAAGAACCAGAAAAAGTAGCGTGGGATTTAATACCTAATCTTCTGCTTGCGGTACCTGCTTTTTTAACGGTTTCTATTGCCCATTCTGTTCTTGCCTTTGGGTTACCTTTTAAGTGTTCTGGTGCAAAACCATCAAACATAACGTCATAAGCTGGGTGTACAGCAACCAACTGTCCTTGTAAATGAGTAGATAATTCTGCAATCTCTAGGCCGTAAGAGTTAACTTTTGCTTTTAGCTCATCACAATATTCTTGACTATCTGCTGCTTTATCTAAATCTATTAAAAAAGTTTCCCAAGTAGGAATTTGTATTCCCTTATAGCCAAGGTCAGCCGCCCATTTGCATAGTCCTTCTAAAGAATTAAATGGTGCTTTACTGTCTATAAATTGTGCTAAAAAAACCGATGGACCTTTAATTGTCTTCATTTTATGTGTTTGTATTATGTAATTTAATGCTATATTTAACGTTTAACTCTTAAGGTTATAACTAAGAATAACCCAAGTCATAAATATAATAATTTGTAAATGATTTGTGGTCTCTTTTTATACGAATTGAGTGGTTTTGTGGGATGAACAACATAAAATCTATATTAGAATAAAAATATAAATCTATATCTGTGGAAAACAATAGGTCAGCTAAGAGTTTATGGGGAGATTATTTAGATAAGCATTTAGAAGATGCTTTTGTAGAAGACCCTAAAGTAGAGCATTTTTGTGATAATGAAAAAGATGCCAATGAATGTGTTTTATTGGTAGAAAAAGGGATAAAAAAAGCAACAACACACTCGCTTTTAGGATTGCAACTGCGTAAAGAGCGTTTGCCAAAAATTGGAGATTTTAGAATTGTTACAGATTGGGAAGGACAAGCAAAATGCATTGTGCGTACTACAGCTGTAAAGTTAAAACCTTTGTTTAGTATTGATGAAAATTATGCGCAAAAAGAAGGTGAGGGAGATAAAAGTTTAAAATACTGGAAAACCACACACGTAGATTATTATAAGAGAGAGTTAGCTGAGTTTAAAAAGCAACCTACGGATAGTATGATTGTGGTTTGTGAAGAGTTTGAAAAAGTTTTTTAAAAAATCATAAAAAAATAAGCACAAAAAAACCACACATTAAAGTGTGGTTTTTGTTTTATGTATGGTAAGTAAATTAATCTAAATCTATCCAAACATTTCCTTTTTGATGTGATGTTACACTACCTTGTATAAAGTTAAGGCCGCGTACACCATCTAACATTGTTGGGAACTCGCCATCGTTATACTTTTCTCCTCTAACGGCTCTGGCAACACCTAAGTAAATATTTGCCATTGCATCAAAAATACCTTCTGGATGTCCTGGAGGTAATTTTGTGCCATCTAAAGATAAGTCCGAATTATAAGCGTGTCCAGGTTTGTAAATTTGTACAGGCTTGTCATCACTCATAACATACAAGTAATTAGGGTTTTCTTGTTCCCATTTTAAACCGCCTTTATTTCCGTATATTCTAATGGTAAGTCCGTTTTCTTCACCTGTTGCTATTTGGCTAGATCTTATAATGCCTTTAGCGTTGCTGTTAAAACGAATTAAAGCGGTGCCGTCAATATCCATTTTATTGTCATCATACAAATAATTTAAATCTGCTAACAAAGATTTTATTTGCATTCCAGTTGTGTACTCAATCATATTAAAAGCATGTACTCCTATATCACCCATACAACAGCTAATGCCAGATTTTTCAGGGTCTAAACGCCAAGTAGAAGATCTTTTATCTTTTTCATGAATAATTGGGTTTATCCATCCTTGGTAATATTGTGCATCTACTTTTTGAATATCTCCTATAGCGCCAGCTTTAATCATTTCTCGCATTTGACGTACCATTGGGTAACCAGTATACGTATGTGTTACGGCAAAAATGGTACCTGCTTTTTCTAAAGTAGCTTGTAAAATTTTAGCCTCTTCATAGGTGGTTGTCATTGGTTTTTCACAAATAACATTAAACCCATTTTCTAATAACTTTTTAGCCATAGGAAAATGTAAAAAGTTTGGAGTTAAAATAGAGCAGACCTGTATTCTTTCTTCTTCAGGTAACTTTAATTCCTCTTCAACAAGAGTATCAAAATCTTTATATATTCTGTTAGTAGGAATGTCAATTTGTTTGGCAAAACTAACACTTGCATTAAAATCTGGATTAAAAACAGCACCAGTAATTTGGTAATTGTCATTAATAAAAGAAGCAACTCTGTGTAAAACACCAATTAATGAATCTCCGCCACCGCCTAGTATTCCTAGTCTAATTTTTTTACTCATAAAAATATCTTTTAAAATGTTTTTATTTTAGATTTTTTGATGCATTAACTAATAAATCTCTAGTTGCAATAATTCCTTCTTCTTCACCTTTTTCATCACCTTCATACTCAACACCAATAAAACCAGTGTAGCCAGCATCTTTAACAATTTGTAGCATTTTAGCATAATCTATTTTAGTTTCGTTGCCATTAGCATCAAAATTATAAGACTTTGCACTAACTGCTTTAGCGTAAGGCATTAGTTCTGTTACTCCTTTGTAATTATCGTACATTTCTTCGCAACCTTCTTCAGACTTTTTAATACAAAAATTACCAAAATCTGGTAGTGTACCAACGTTATCCATATTTACCAGGCTCATAACTTCAGAAAGTAATTTACCATTAGATGATAAGCCACCGTGGTTTTCTACAATTACGTTTATGTTGTGTTCTTTAGCAAAAGTTCCAAGTTGTTTCAGTCCATCTACAGAACTAGCTATCCATTCTTTTTCTTCAGTAGCACCTGCTAAGTTTACACGTATAGCGTGGCAACCCATTTCTGCAGCTGCTATAACCCATTTGTAATGACTTTCAACAGCTTTTTTACGTTCTTCAGCATCTGCTAGGGCAAGGTTTCCTTGACCATCTATCATTATTAAAACATTTGTCATTCCGTGTTTTTTTGCAGCTTCATTAGATTTTTCTACAAATTCTGCCATTGCTTCATCAGAATAATTAGCTTCTTTAACATCATTGTAAAGAGCACTTACGTATTCTAAGCCAGTAAAACCTAATTTATTTGCTTTTTCAGCAAAATCATAAGGATTACCGCCATCAAAAACTTGTTTATGTAAAGACCATTGTGCTAAAGACAATTTAAAAAAAGGTTTTTGCACGTCTGTAGTTGTGGCAGCAACTTCTTCTTTTATGTCTTCAGTTTTTTTAGGCGTATCCTTACAAGATGCAAAACAGAAAACAAGTAAAATTAATGGGTATTTTACACTCTGGCTAACTAGGTTTTTAACTTTCATTTTTTAGATATTTAATTTTTAGGAATTTACATCAACTATAACGTTATAGTACGTTACCCTCAATATTTACAGGGTTTAAATGTAGAAAATTTATTTTATATTTGAGAAAATTATCAAATAAACAACGCAAAGAATGGGCAAATTTTATTATAACGAAGAACAAGAGTCTTATGATGCTATTGTTGTAGGAACTGGTATAAGTGGAGGATGGGCTGCTAAAGAATTATGTGAAGCTGGTTTAAAGACTTTAATATTAGAAAGGGGTAGAATGGTAACACATAGAGATGATTACACTACTGCTTTTAAAGAATCTTGGGATTTGCCAAACAACGGAGCTATTTCTCCTGAAGAAAAAGCAAAGCAGTTAAAGCAGTCTAGAACAGGTTACACTACAAATGCAGATACTAAGCATTGGTTTGTTAATGATTTAAAACACCCTTATAATGAAACAAAACGTTTTGATTGGATGCGTGGTTACCACGTTGGTGGTAGATCTATAATGTGGGGTAGGCATAGTTACCGTTGGAGTGATATAGATTTTGAAGCAAATAAAAATGATGGTCATGGTGTAGATTGGCCTGTTCGCTATAAAGATATTGCCCCATGGTATGATAAGGTAGAAACATTTATTGGTGTCTCTGGAGAAAGTTTAGGATTGCCTCAGTTACCAGATAGTAAGTTTGAGCCAATGATGCCACTTAATTGTGTAGAAGAAAAATTAAAAGAAAGCGTAGCCGAAAATTTTGACGGTCGTGTTGTTACCGCTGGTAGAGTTGCCCACATTACCAGTGATAAAAAATTTGCAGGAGACGGAAGATCTAAATGTCAGTATCGTAACCGTTGTAGTAGAGGATGTCCTTTTGGAGCTTACTTTAGTAGTAACTCATCTACTTTGCCAACTGCAGAGGCTACCGGTAACTTAACACTTAGACCAGACTCTATAGTTTACGAGGTTATTTATGATGAAAAAACAAAAAAAGCGACAGGAGTTAAAGTTATAGATAGATTAACAAAAGAAAAAATTGAGTTTAAAGCTAAAGTAATTTTCTTATGTGCTTCTGCTATAGCATCTACATCTATATTAATGCAGTCTAAATCTGATACTTTTCCTAATGGTATGGGGAACGAATCAGATCAATTAGGAAGAAACATTATGGATCATCACTTAGGTTGTGGAGCTAATGGTAAGTTTGATGGTTTTGAAGATAAATATTATAAAGGAAGAAAAGCTAATGGTGTGTATATTCCAAGGTTTAGGAATTTAGGAGGTGATACAGATCGTAAAGAATTTTTAAGAGGTTATGGTTACCAGGGTGGTGCAACTAGAGGTAATTGGCAAGAAGTTATTGCGGAAACCGCTTACGGTAAAGATTTAAAAGACGCTGTTTTAAAGCCAGGAGGTTGGACAATGGGTATTATGGGCTTTGGTGAAGTTTTACCTTACGAGGATAATAGATTTACCTTAGATTATAATAAATTGGATGATTGGGGATTACCAACTGTTACTTTTGATGCTGAGTTTAAAGAGAACGAGCTTAAAATGCGAGAAGATATAAAAGAGCAAGCTGCTGCTATGTTAAAATCTGCAGGATTAAGAGATGTTAATGTGTATGATAATATAGGTGCTCTAGGCTTAGGTATTCACGAGATGGGTACTGCTCGTATGGGGCATAATCCAAAAACATCGGTATTAAATAAGTATAACCAAGTACATGCTGTGCCAAATGTGTATGTTACAGATGGTTCTTTTATGACCTCTGCTTCATGTGTTAACCCATCATTAACATATATGGCTTTTACAGCAAGAGCGGCTAACCATGCTGCAGAACAACTTAAAAAAGGATTATTATAATGAATAGAAGATTAGCACTTAAGAACTTAGGTTTGTCATTAGGCTATGTTGTAGCTACGCCAACCTTAATTAGTATTGTACAAAGCTGTAAAAATGATAAAGGTGTTGCTTTTACTCCAGAATTCTTTTCAGTAGAAGAAGGTGGTGTTGTAGTAACTCTTATGGATATTATACTGCCAAAAACAGATTCTCCTTCTGCTTCAGAGGCAGGTGTGCATATGTTTGTAGATCAGTATATTAATATATCTAATACAAAGGAGGAAAAAGCCTTGTTTAAAGCAAAAATGGCTAATTTTTTAAGCCTAGCTAAAAGTAATGCAGGTAAGGATGCTGTTACAGATGTTACGGCAGAAGAGTTAGAGAAAACTTTGGCTGGTTGTTTAAAGCTGTCCGAAACACAAATAGAGGCTCAGGATAAGGCTATGCAAAATTACAATAAAGCTATCGCTAACGGAGAGGTTGCGGAGTTAGATCTTAATTCTGGAGCTATTGCTTTTGCGCACGAGCTAAGAGGTTGGACTATTCATGGCTTTAAAGTTACTGAGGAGATTGCTAAGAACTTTTTAGCTTTTGATCCTATTCCGGGTAAATATATTCCTTGTGGAACTGTTGATGAGTTTACAGGCGGAAAAGCTTGGGCTCTATAATTAGAAAATAGTAAGAATGAAAAGAAGAAGTTTTATACAAAAATCGGCATTAACTACAGGTGCAATATCACTAAGTGGTGCTTATGGGTATGCTTCTTTAAAAAATACAGAGGCAAAGCATAAATTTAATTTAAACTATGCACCTCATTTTGGAATGTTTTCTAATCACGCCAAAAGCTTAGAAGATCAGTTGCGTTTTATGGCAGATGAGGGTTTTACGGCTTTAGAGGATAATACCATGCTTAGTAGAGATGTAGCTACACAAAAAAAGTTAGCTAAAACTATGCAGCGCTTAAATATAGATATGGGTGTTTTTGTGGCTCATGAAATTTCTTGGAAGAAACCAAGTTTGGCATCAGGAGATTTAGCTCTTAGAAATAAGTTTTTATCTGAGATTAAGAGCTCTGTAGAGGTTGCTAAGCGCGTTAATGCTAAGTGGGTTACAGTTGTTCCTGGGCACGTAGATTTAAGATTGTCTATGGGTTACCAAACTGCACACGTAGTTGAGTCTTTAAAGCAAGCGTCTGCTATTTTAGAGCCTCACGGGATAATTATGGTATTGGAACCTTTAAATTTTAGAGATCATCCAGGATTGTTTTTGTCAGAGTCGCCACAGGCGTATGAAATATGTAAGGCTGTAGATTCGCCATCTTGTAAAATTTTATTTGATATTTATCATCAACAAATACAAGAGGGTAACTTAATTCCTAATATGGAGGCAAGTTGGGATGAGATTGCCTATATACAAATTGGTGATAACCCAGGAAGAAAAGAGCCTACTACAGGTGAAATAAACTATAAGAATGTTTTTAAGTTTATTTATGATAAAAAATATACTGGTATTTTGGGTATGGAACATGGTAACTCTAAACCAAATAAAATTGGTGAGCGTGCAGTTATAGATGCTTATAAAGAAGTAGATTTGTTTTTATAAATCAGTATTAAATGATAAGTAAATAAAAGCTATGCCTAATTGGTGTAGCTTTTTTTATTGCTTTTTTCTTTGTCAAAAAATGTGTGTAAAAGTTAAATTATGCTAAAACGTATCGATTAAGTGCTCTTTTATTTGGTTGTATGTAAACTTTTCGTATTTTCATAACGTAAAAATAACATAAGGACAATGGGTAGTTTACTTTTCCCTTATAAAACACATACTACTATGGAGAATTATTTTATTTTATTAATTGTGTATACATCTGCATTAGTGTATTCTACAATTATTAGACCTAGATTAAGAAAAGAATAGCATTAGCTATACGCTTAGCTTTTGTGTTTAGATATTAAAGCATCATTAAATCTACTATTTTAGTAGTATTTAATGATGCTTTTTATTTTGTAAATACGTATTTATTTGACACTAAAAAACCTCAATCTATGCCGTTTTAAGGGGAAGGACATAGTTGAGGTTAGTTTTTTCTCGCCCATAACGAGAGGTGTTCATAAAGCGTTTATATTGTTACGAGCCGCACATTAAACAATCGTCATCTGCTTGGCCAGCTTTAGCTTGTTCTATAAGAGCTTTCATTTCTGCAGCACTCATTGGTTCTACATCTGTATCTGCAGGTGTAGGGTTTACTTTTAATTCAATAGGAGCCACTTTAGGTGCAGCTACAGGAGCGGCAACAGCTGCTAGTTCTGGTTTAGCTACTACTTCTTTAGCAGGAGTTTCTTTTTTCTTGCTATTGTCTACTGTAAATTTAATTGCATCTGCAGCAGCTTTAGTTCTTAAGTAGTACATTCCTGTTTTAAGTCCGCTCTTCCATGCGTAAAAGTGCATAGATGTTAACTTAGAGTAGTTTGCATTTTCCATAAACAAGTTTAGAGACTGACTTTGGTCAATAAAATATCCACGGTGTCTAGACATATCTATAATGTCTTTCATACTTAATTCCCAAACTGTTTTGTATAGCTCCTTTATGTCTTGCGGAATAATATCTATATGTTGTATAGATCCGTTAGCACGCATAAGCTCTTGTTTAAGGCTTTCGTTCCAAAGGCCTAATTGTACTAAATCTTCTAGTAAGTGTTTGTTAACAACAATAAACTCCCCAGACAATACTCTACGAGTATAAATGTTAGATGTATATGGCTCAAAACACTCATTGTTTCCTAAAATCTGAGATGTAGAAGCTGTTGGCATTGGAGCAACTAAAAGAGAGTTTCTAACTCCGTTTTTCATAACGCTTTTACGTAATTTTTCCCAGTCCCAACGGCCAGATAATTCATCATCCTTAATACCCCATAAGTTATGCTGAAAATCTCCTTGAGAAATTGGAGAACCTTCGTAACTAGAATATGTGCCTTCTTCTTTGGCTAACTCCATAGATGCAGTAACTGCAGCAAAGTAAAGTGTTTCAAAAATTTCTTGATTTAACTTTTTAGCTTCATCACTTGTAAAAGGCATGCGCATCATAATAAATGCATCTGCTAAACCTTGTACACCTAAACCAATTGGTCTGTGGCGCATGTTAGAGTTTTCTGCTTCTACTACTGGGTAGTAGTTACGGTCTATTACTGTGTTTAAGTTTTTAGTTACGCGTTTAGTTACACGGAAAAGTTCTTTATGGTCAAACTCTCCATTTTTAACAAACATTGGTAATGCAATAGAAGCAAGGTTACACACAGCAACTTCATCAGGAGCAGTGTACTCCATAATTTCTGTACATAAGTTAGAAGAACGTATTGTTCCTAAGTTCTTCTGGTTGCTCTTGCGGTTTGCGGCATCTTTATAAAGCATATAAGGAGTACCAGTCTCTATTTGAGACTCTAATATTTTTTCCCAAAGTTCACGAGCTTTAATAGTTTTTCTTCCTTTACCTTGTGCTTCAAAAGCTAGGTAGGCTTCTTCAAACTCTTTGTCGTGTTTTTTGTATAAATCAGGGCATTCATTAGGGCACATAAGTGTCCAGTCTGCATTGGCCTCTACTCTTTGCATAAACAAATCTGGAATCCACATTGCATAAAAAAGATCACGTGCACGCATTTCTTCTTTACCGTGGTTCTTTTTAAGATCTAGAAATTCAAAAATATCTGCATGCCATGGCTCAACATAAACGGCAAAACTACCTTTACGTTTTCCTCCTCCTTGATCTACATAGCGTGCTGTGTCATTATATACACGTAGCATTGGAACAACACCGTTAGATGTGCCGTTTGTACCTGCAATATAAGATCCTGTAGCTCTAACATTGTGTATAGATAAGCCAATACCACCAGCAGACTGAGAAATTTTTGCAGTTTGCTTTAATGTATCATAAATACCATCTATACTATCATCTTGCATAGCTAATAAAAAGCATGAAGACATTTGAGGTTTAGGAGTACCAGAATTAAATAGAGTAGGTGTAGCGTGTGTAAAATATTTTTTAGACATAAGTTCATACGTCTCTATTGCAGCATCTAAATCGTTTAAATGTATACCAATAGAAACACGCATTAACATATGTTGTGGGCGTTCTGCTATTTTACCGTTAAGTTTTAATAGGTAAGAACGTTCTAAAGTTTTAAATCCAAAATAATCGTAGCCAAAATCTCGGTTGTATATAATTGTAGAATCTAATTTTTCTGAGTTGTCTTGTATCACTTTAAAGACTTCATCAGATAAAAGAGGAGCTTCTTTACCTGTTCTAGGGTTTACATATTCGTATAAATCTTTCATTACTTCAGAGAAAGATTTTTTAGTGTTTTTATGTAAGTTAGATACAGATATACGTGCAGCTAATTTTGCATAATCTGGATGCGTTGTTGTCATTGTAGCTGCAATTTCTGCCGCTAAATTATCTAATTCTGATGTGGTAACACCATCATATAAACCTTCAATTACTCGCATAGCAACCTTAAGGGGGTCTACCAATGCGTTTAAGCCATAACAAAGCTTACGAACTCTTGCCGTAATCTTGTCAAACATTATTAATTCTTTTCTACCGTCTCTTTTTACTACATACATGCTACAATTGTTTTTAGTGATACGTTGGTTAGGTCAAGTCTTGGGGGACTCAACAAATTGGTTATTTATAATGCTTTTTTTAGAAATAAATTCTAAAAAATATTGGGTTCTAGTTTTTAAAAATCTGCGTCGAAACTAATTTTCTGAGAATCTTCATCACCGTTGTTATTGGCAACACCAGATTTTTGGTATTCAGCTACTCTTTTTTCAAAGAAATTTGTTTTCCCTTGTAGAGAAATCATATCCATAAAGTCAAATGGATTAGTAGAGTTGTATACTTTGTCACAGTTTAATTCTACTAGTAAACGGTCTGTTACAAACTCTAAATACTGTGTCATTAATTTAGAATTCATACCAATTAAACTTGCTGGTAAAGATTCTGTAATAAACTCTCTTTCTATATCTAACGCATCTACAAGTATTTCTGTAATACGCGCTTTAGGTACCTTGTTTATTAAGTGATGGTTGTGTAGGTGAACTGCATAGTCACAGTGCATACCTTCATCTCTAGAAATTAATTCGTTAGAGAATGTAAGTCCTGGCATTAATCCTCTTTTCTTAAGCCAGAAAATAGAACAGAAAGATCCTGAAAAGAAAATTCCTTCTACTGCAGCAAAAGCAATTAAACGCTCGGCAAAACTAGGAGATTCTATCCATTTTAAAGCCCAATCTGCTTTTTTTCTAATAGCAGGAAAGTTTTCTAAAGCATGAAATAAAACATCTTTTTCTTTTTCATCCTTAACATAGGTGTCTATTAATAAAGAATATGTTTCAGAGTGTATGTTTTCCATCATAATTTGGAAACCATAAAAGAATTTTGCTTCTGCATATTGTACTTCGCTAACAAAGTTCTCTGCTAGGTTTTCATTTACAATACCATCAGAAGCGGCAAAAAATGCTAATATATGTTTTATAAAATAACGTTCGTCGTCATTTAATTTATTCTTCCAATCATCTAGATCTGCATGCAAATCTATTTCTTCAGCTGTCCAGAAACTTGCTTCGCATTTCTTGTACCAATCCCATAAGTCGTTATGCTTAATAGGAAAAATAACAAATCTGTCTTCGTTTTTCTCTAAAATAGGTTCTATTGCTGTTGACATAATTTTAATCTGGATTATAACTGTTTTATAAATTTTAAGGAGAATTGATCCTTAAACCTTGGGGGACTACAAAGATTGTAAAATGTAGCCACATGGTAAAGGGCTTTTATGGGTTTTAAGTTATAAGTTTTTAACACCAATTGTTGACATGTGTGCTCGCTAGTGATGTTTATTGCCTTTGAAGAATTTATATGTTTTTTTAGTTTTTAAAACTGAAAAACGAAGTAAAAAAATAAACCAAAAAGTATATTATTTATAAGTGTTGTTTGTTAGTGAAGTAGCGGTTTATGACGCACCAAACTTTACGATTCCGGTTTTAATAAAAACAAAAATGAAATATTTTATGATTCAGGTAGTTCCCCCCGAAACCTTTAAATCATTTGCAATAAAAATCACTTAACTCTTAAATTAAAACAGGCTGCATAATGCAGTTGTGTATTCTGTTTATTAATACACATCCTATAGAATCGTAAACTCTTAGTTTGGTGGTATCATAAAATTATATATACTTTTTATTTTGTTGTATTTGCTATTAAAGAATCTAAATTGTTATTAGTTTCTGTTAAAGTAGTCTCTTGTTCTTTTTTTATTTTTTTACTGTTTTCTATTATAGCAGCAATAACTATTGTAATTACTAACAGACTAAACATGAAAATGCACTTCTTCATAATAACGTAATCCTTTTTAGTTCACTTTTTTTAGTTGTATTACTCACATCTAATACACTGCTAATTTATAATCATTTAGTAATCTATAGGTTAACAATGTATAAATGGCGTTAAAAACTGTGTAGTTTGTATGTTCTGTACCTATTTTTAGGTAATTAATACTTAAAATCATACCAAACACACATTAATAATTTTCTTTTAAACATAGTATTGTACATTTACTACTCTTAAATTTTTAGTATGTTAGAAGCAGTTGTAATAGACGATGAAATAAAAGCCATACAGAGCTTAACTTGGGAGTTAACCAACTTTAGTGACGAAATTAAAGTGGTTGCTTCTTTTACAGATCCTTATGAGGCACTTAATTATTTGGAGGCTAATACTCCAGATTGTGTGTTTTTAGATATTGAAATGCCTATTATGGATGGGTTTCAATTTATGCAAAAAGTAAAAGAAAGAGATTTTCCTATTATAATAACCACAGCTTATAACCAATACGCAATTAAAGCGCTTAAAAATGAAGCTATAGATTACCTTTTAAAACCTATAGATACTGATGATTTAAATGATACTATAACTAAAATTAAAAAGTTTAGTAATAAAAATGGTACTATAGAACGTTTAGAGCAATTGTTAGTGGGTTTTAACTCTAACAAATCTAACAAGAGGATAACATTAAATACAGATGGTAAGCTAATATTTTTAAATAGCGATGAAATTATGTATGCAGAATCTGATGGTAACTATAGTACTTTATACTTGGATGACGGAAATAAAGTTGTGCTTACAAAAAAATTAAAAGAAGTTGAAGAAATACTGACTCTAGAGAACTTTTTTAGGGTTCATAACTCATATATAGTTAATATTAATAAAGTTAAAGAGTTTATTAAAACAGATGGTTACATTGTGTTGCAATCTGATGATAGAATTCCGGTTTCTAGACAGAAAAAATCTAATTTTTTAGACTTACTTTAATTTTCTATGATTTTAAAGTTGAAGAACAAATTAATGTTATTTTTTATACAAGCTCTGCAGAGGCTTTTGGTATGCAGTATATGTTTGTGTTGTTTTAATTTGTTAGCCCAAGACATACAGGAGAAGGCCAAAAAAAGGATTGATAGTTTGGTGCTGTTAAAACCTCAGTCGTACCATGAAATAAACACTGTGGTAAGAGCCTATAAAAGAGATACTCTTTTGCTTCGCTACTTTACAGAACAATCAGAAAAAAGTAATTACTTTATTGGGTTAGCTTATGGGTACAATCAATTAGGTAGTGCTTACAGGAATTTGTCTCAATATAGCAAGGCAATAGAGTTACACAAAAAAGGATTAGAAGCGTCTAGGGAGGCAGATGATTTAGAGTTTAAAGTCTATAGTTTAAATATGTTAGGTGTAGATTATAGAAAAATAGATGCTATACGTACAGCTTTAGATTATAACCAGCAAGCACTAGAGCTGGCAGAAAGTGTAAAGGAGCCCAGTGATGAATTAAAACGTAGTATAAATGTATCTTTAAATAGTATAGGTAACCTATATCATAGTTTGGAGCAATATAATTTAGCTATAAATAGATTTGAAACTTCTTTAAAAATAGAAAAAGAGCTAGGTAATATGATAGGCTTAGCTATAAATAACCAAAATATAGGAGAAGCTTTAGAAGAGCAAGGCAAGTTAGATGAGGCTTTAGAGAGGTATAAAATATCTTTATCATACAACAACCAGGTAAATTCTGATAAAGGCAGAATAATTTGCAATAATAGTATTGCCCAAATTTATTTAAAACAAAACAAACCTAAGGAAGCAATAGCTTTGTTGCTGCCAGCTTTAACTAAAGCTAAATTGTTAAAGGATAAGTTTATAATAGCTTTTGTAGAGGCTAATGTGGGCTGGGCCTATATGCAATTAAATGCTATTGATAAAGCAGAAAAGCATATAACCAGAAGTATAGAAATAGGTAAAAAGCAAGGAATACCAAGAATTACAGCTTTAGGTACTAAAAGACTATCTCAGTTAGAGCAGTTAAAAGGTAATCATGCAAAGGCCTTAACGTATTATAAAACAGCAATAGAGCTAGAAAAGCAAATTAGTAGTACAAGAAATATACGCTATGCTAACGATGTTATTTTAAGATACGAGAACGAAAAAATTAATAACGAGATAGAGAACCTTAGAAAAGATAATGAAATAGTAAAACTTAAGTTAAAGAAAAATAGGGCAACCTTACTAATTATAGGTATTTCTTTAGTATTGTTAGCGGTGATCTTATTTGTTTTTTACAAGCAAAACCAATTAACTAGTGATAAAAAAATGTTGACATTGGAGCAAACAATGCTTCGTAGTCAAATGAATCCGCATTTTTTATTCAATTCATTAAACTCTATTAAGTTATATATTATTAATAACGAAAAAAAGAATGCAGTACATTACCTAAATAAGTTTTCTAAACTAGTACGTAAAATACTTGAAGCATCTTCTTTAAAGGAAATATCTTTAGAGGATGAGTTAGAAACGGTTAATTTGTATATGCATATTGAAAATATCCGTTTTTCTAATAAAATAGATTTTACTATAGATGTGGATAGGGATGTAGAGTTAAACCAAATAAAAATACCATCATTAATTCTTCAGCCGTTTTTAGAAAATGCTTTATGGCACGGGTTATCATCTAAGCAAGGACTAAAAAAAATTGATCTTCATATCTCAAAACAAGATGAAGAGTTTGTGGTTATTAGTATTACAGATAATGGTATAGGTAGGGCAGCATCAGAAAAAATAAAAGAAGCTAAGGTTTTAAAAAGAAAATCCTTAGGTATAAATATTACTAAAGAGCGACTTAAAAACTTCTCTAAAGATTATTTAAATTCTTTTAAAGTAGTTTTTGTTGACCTGGTAGATGAAGAAGGCAATGCTATGGGAACAGAAGTTACATTAACTATTCCCATTATTTAACTTAGTATACTCTTGGGCAACTAACTCTAGCTCACTATACCACTCTTCTCCAAATTTACGAACTAGGGCTTCTTTTACAAATTTGTAAACAGGAACCTTTAACTCTTCTCCTAAAGAGCAAGCTGGGTCGCAAATCTCCCACTTATGGTAGTTAACGCCAGTAAACTCTGTATATTCTCTTGTTCTAACTGGGTATAAGTGACAAGACACAGGTTTTTTCCAGCTGGTAATGCCTTCGTTGTAAGCATCTTCTAAACCACATTTTGCAGTTCCGTTATCAGAAAAAACAACATAAGCACACTCGCTACCATTTACAAGCGGAGTTTCCCACTCACCATCTTCACCTTTTACAAAAGCACCTTGCTCCTCAATGGCGGCAATACCTTCTGCTCTTAAAAACGGTTTTACATCTTGGTAAATATCTACTAAAATCTCTGTCTCTTTGTCTTCTAGTGGTGCACCTGCATCACCATCAATACAACATGCGCCTTTGCAGGCTGTTAAGTTACAGACAAAATCGTTGTCTATAATTTCTTCAGATACTATGGTTTTTCCTATTTGAAACATATGCGTATTATAAAAGTGCAAAGATACTTTTTTAACGTTAATAAGCTGTTATTTTTAATTTTAGTAATTTAAAACCGTTTTATAAAGTGTAAGTTTGCACCGATTTTTAAAAAAAGTAAAATTATGTCTTCTAGTTTTTTTGATTTTAAAGAGATAGTAACAGCAAGTATGATTCTTTTTGCGGTAATAGATATTATTGGTAGCATACCAATAATTATTACTTTAAGGGCAAAAGTAGGTCATATACAGTCTGAAAAAGCATCTTTAGTAGCAACTTTAATTATGGTTGCATTTTTGTTTGTAGGGGAAGAAATTTTAAACCTTATTGGTATAGATGTAAACTCTTTTGCTGTGGCGGGCTCTTTTATTATCTTTTTTATGGCCATAGAAATGATATTGGGTATAACACTTTATAAGGATGATGAGCCAGAAACAGCTTCTATTGTGCCAATAGCATTTCCTTTAATTGCAGGAGCGGGTACAATGACGTCTTTATTGTCTTTACGTGCAGAGTATCACGTTCAAAATATAATTGTAGCTATCTTAATAAATATCTTATTTGTTTATATAGTGTTAAAGTCTTCTAAAAAAATAGAAAGAGTACTAGGAAAAAGCGGATTAAGTGTTATTAGAAAAGTTTTTGGTGTAATTTTGCTGGCAATAGCGGTAAAACTATTTGCAGCAAATATTAATGAACTCTTTTAAATAGAAGTTAAAATGAATAAAGTAATATTTATAATCTTGTTTTTAATAGCAGGATTGCTAATTGGGTATAATGTAACTCAGATAGATTTTGATGATCCTCTTAATGGCCCAAGTACTATTGCACTTATCTGTATTGTTGCAGCTTTATGTGCTATTGTTTTGTTGGTGATTTTTATGATCTCTAAAAAGATACAAGAAAAAATAAAAGAATAACTTTTATGTAAAGTTTTAAAAAAAAGAAAGGCGCTATTTAATTAGCGCCTTTTTTTTATTACTATATGTTATTCTACTTTTAAGTGTTTATGGTTTTTTGTAGAATCTTATTTTTAACCTGTATGTAATATCAAATAATGCAGGTACAATTATAAGGGTTAAAAATGTAGCTACCATTAGTCCAAATATAACGGTCCAAGCTAGCGGTCCCCAGAAAATTACATTATCACCACCTATGTATATGTGTGGATTAAATTCTGAGAATAAAGCAAAGAAATCTATATTTAAACCAATAGCTAGTGGTATTAAACCAAGTACAGTAGTAACAGCTGTTAAAATTACGGGTCTTAACCTTGCTTTACCGCCAGTTACAATTGCTTCTGTAGCTTCTTCTCTAGATAATACTTCTTTTTCATCTAAGCCAAGCTTTACTTTTTTACGATCTATAAGTATTTGTGTGTAATCTAACAGTACCACGCCGTTGTTTACCACAATACCTGCTAAGGATATAATCCCCATCATTGTCATCATAATAACAAAAGACCAGCCAGTAATCATTAGTCCACCAAATACTCCAATAAAGCTTAAGAAAATAGCTATCATTATAATTATTGGTTTAGAAATACCGCCAAACTGAAATATTAAGATTAGCATAATTAAACCTAAACCAGAAAAGAACGCACTAACAAGAAACTTCATTTGTTTGTTTTGCTCTTCAATTTGACCGGTATAATCTATTTTTACGGTAGAAGGTTTGCCTTTGTAATCCTCCATTTCTTTTTGTATTTCATCTACAATTGCAGCAGCATCTGTAAAACCAGGTTCTAAACCAGAGTAAATAGTTACTACACGCTCATTATCTCTATGTTTAATAGCGCTAAAACCAGAAGTGTTTTGCATAGAGGCAACAGCAGAAACCGGAATTTCTTTTATTTGTCCGTTTGATGGATCTCTAAAAATTATATTCTGATTAAATAATGCATTTGTATTGTAACGTAAATCTTCATTAAAACGAACGTTAATGTCATAATCGTCACCATCTTCTTTGTAAACTCCTGCTTTTTCGCCAAATAAGGCTCTACGCAATTGGTTGCCAACTTGACCAACAGAGACTCCTAATTCACCAGCTTTTTCGCGGTCTACAACTACCTCCATAGATGGTTTACTCTTGTTAACATCAATCTTTATTTCTTCTATACCAGCTATGTTTTTGGTATTAATAAAGTTTTTAACGCTTTCTGCAGTAGCAATAAGTTCATTGTAATCTTTACCCTCTAACTCAATGTTAATAGGGTAACCAGCAGGTGGGCCATTTGAGTCTTTTTCTACAGATATGTTTACGCCTGGATAAATACCGCTTAATGCTTTTTGCACTTTTGCACGTATTTCTTCTGTGTTAATTCCTCTCCTAAATTTAAACTCGCTAAAGTTTACTGTTATTTTACCTTTATGAGGCATTTCTGCAGCAGAACCACCATCGGTTTGTGGGTTACCAGCACCTTCACCAACTTGAGAAACGGCAGAGTCTACAATAAAGTTTTCTCCATCGTGTTTGTATATGTCATCATCTAAAATTTCATAAACTCTTTTTTCTATAACCTTAGTTATAGCATTTGTTTTCTCAATAGATGTACCTTCTGGGTATTCTACGTACACAGATATTTCATTTGGTATATTGTCTGGGAAAAATTCTATTTTGGTTCTTTTACTGCCAACAGACATGCCAAAAAGCATAAATACAACAATTAAAAGAACAAAGGTTATAGATACATACCAGTATACGTTACCACCTCTTAAGGCGTGTTTTAATCTGCGCTCATACCAGTTTTCAAACTTAACCATTGTGTTTTTTTGAAAACGAATTGCCCATTTTTTAATGAAATATTTGTACGCCCAGAACATTACAGCAGTAATAAGCATAACAGAGCCTAAACCTCTCATTACGCCACCAAAAACTAATATCAATATACCAAAACCACCAAGGATAATACTTAAACGTACTAGTTGTTTAACGGTAAGTTCTTTTTCGCCTAGCTCCATAAATTTAGAAACTAGCATAGAGTTCATTAATATAGCAACCAGTAATGAAGATCCTAATACAACTGATAATGTGATAGGGAAAAACTTCATAAACTGTCCCATTACACCCGGCCATAAACCTAAAGGAACAAAGGCCGCTACTGTAGTAAGTGTAGATACTATAATTGGGAATGCAATTTCACCAACACCTTTTTTGGCAGCTTCAACTTTAGATAAGCCTTCATCCATTAAACGGTACACGTTTTCTACAACCACAATACCATTATCTACAAGCATACCAAGTCCCATAATCATTCCAAAAAGAATCATTGTGTTTAGGGTATAGCCTAGCCAAGATAATATCATAAAAGACATAAACATAGACATAGGAATGGCAAAACCAACAAATAGTGCGTTTCTAAATCCTAAAAAGAACATTAAAACTGTTACAACTAGTATAATACCAAATATGATGTTGTTTACAAGATCGTCTACTTGGTTTAAGGTTTTAGTAGAAGAATCATTAGCAATAGAAATTTTTAAGTCTGGCGGGTAATACTCTTTTTTTGCCTTTTTAACAATCTCTTTAATTTGGTCTGATGCGGAAATTGAGTTTTGTCCGGCTCTTTTTTTAACATCTAACATTACTACGCTTTCTCCAAACTCTCTGGCATAGGTAGTTTTATCTTCTTCAGAAAAAGTAATTTCTGCAATGTCTCTAAGGTACGTAGCGCCATTTTCAGACTTAACAACAAAGTTGTTTAGTAATTGCGGGTCTTTTACTTCTCCTAAAATACGTATAGTTCTTCTTTGTTCTTCTGTTTTTAAATTACCAGCAGACATTGTAACATTGCCACCTCTAATGGTATTTAAAACATCATCAAAACTAATTTTAGCAGCCATCATTTTATAAATGTCTACCGCAATTTCTACCTCTTTTTCTTGGGCACCACGTATGTCTGCCTTTTTAATTTCAGATAAATCTTCTACTTCATCTTGTAAATACTCTGCAAAATCTTTTAACTTTTCTACAGGATAATCTCCTGTAAAGTTAATATTCATGATTGGCATTTCTTCAGATAAGTTAAGGTCAAAAACATTAGGTTCTACTTTAGCGCCATTAAATGTAGGCCAGTCTTCACTAGCTTTCTCGGCATCTACTTCGTCCTTAATTTTTTGTTTAGCTTCTTGTACACTTATACCTTCATCAAACTCTACTACAATCATAGCATAATCTTCTTGAGAGGTAGATGTAAATTCTACAACGTTACTTACGTTCTTTATTTTATCTTCTAAAGGATCTGTAATTAAACGTTCTATATCTTCAGCAGTGTTACCAGGATATGGTGTGCTAATGTATATTTTAGTTTCAATTACCTCCGGAAAATCTTCTCTTGGCATAGCTAAGTATGCAGAGAGTCCTATCCATAAAAATAGTCCAATAAGTACATAAATAACCGAAGGGTTATCTATTGCCCATGAGGATATTTTAAATTCCTTGTCGGCGTTTTTTTGTATTTTGCTCATGGAATTATTGATTTAAAATTTCAACTTTTTGTCCGTCTTTAACCGTTCTTGCACCTTCTTTAATTACGTGCTCATTAGCTGCTAATCCAGAAATAACTTCTATTAACGGACCTTGGCTTTTACCAGTTGTAATTATTTTCTTTTTTGCAGTTGCGTAATTTTCTTCAGTTTTTTCTGCTACATAAACATATTGCTCACCGTTAGCATTTTCTGAGATTACACTTTGCGGTATTAAAATAGCCTCATTGTTTGTGTAGTCATTAAGTCTAACTTTAGCAGTTAAATTAGGTTTTATGTTCCCATTTTTATTAGGAACAGAAATTTCTACAGAAAAAGATCTGTTGCTAGGGTTAATAAAGTTGCCTGTTTGTCTAATTTTAGTAGTAACACTATCATTTAAAATTGGAAAATAAACAACGGCTTCTTTTCCGTTTTTTATGCTCTTAATGTAGGTTTCTGGTACCTCTACATCTAAATACATATTAGATAAGTTTACAATTCTAAAAACTTCAGACCCCATGCCAGGTGCAACAACAGTACCTTGTTCTTTAATAACATTGTCTATGATACCTGTAAAAGGAGCTCTTATACTAGATTTTCCTAATTGACTTTCTGCTTGTTTAATAGCATTTACTTGAGCTTCATAATTAGTTTTTGCTTGTAAGTACTGTATTTCAGACCCTATTTTTTGCTCCCAAAGTCTTTGCTGTCTTTCAAAAGTAGTTTTAGCTAATTCTGCTTGTGTTTTTAACTGTGCAAGTTGGCTGCTCATGCCACCATCATCAATAGTGGCAAGTATTTGTCCTTTACTTACTTTTTGTCCTTCTTTAACATATACTCTTTGTAGGGTACCTGCCATTTCTGGGTAAATTAAAACGTTTTGCTTTGTTTGTACATTACCTTGTAATTCTAAAAAATGATTAAAAACTTTTGTCTTTGTAGTTAGTGTGCTTATTAAAGGTAAGTTTTTGTTTCCTTGTATAACAGCAATAGCAGAATCTAACATAACCATTTGCTTTTCTAAAGCTTTATGCTCTTCTGAAACGGTTGCCTTTTTCTCTCTTATTTTTTCTATATCTTTTGTAGCAATAATACTCTCTACAGATGTGTTTTTGTCTCCGCAAGCAGTTACAAGTGCTGTAAGTGTTAGTATGTAGAATATTTTTTTCATATTGTTTGTATTACAAATTGTTGTGTTGGGGTTAGTTGTTTAGAATTAATTCTAAAGCTGTTTTTTTATTAATTACGTCTATCATAGATTGCAAATACTCTTGCTGTACAGCATACAATTGTGTTTGTGCTTGTCTTAGCTCAAAACTTGTTGCTAAACCTTCAAAATACTTAATTTGATTTTTTTGTTCTATGCGTTCTGCTAAACCTAAATTTTCTTTATTGGTTTGGTATTGCTCTATAGCTAAAATGTATTCGCTTTTAGCGTTTTCCCAACTAAGGCGTAGAGATTCTTCTGCTTCAGTTTTTTGTGTTTTAGCTTTTTCTAATGCAATTTTTGCACGTTGTGTAGATGCACTTCTACGTAAAGAACTAAAAATAGGGATGTTTAAATCAAACCCTAAAATAGAAGAGTTAAACCAATCTGTTTCTTTCTTTAAAAAATCAAAGTCTTCACTATATGCTGTGTATCCAAAATTTATAAAAGCATTTAATTTAGGTAGTGCTTTACTTTTTTCTAACTTAAGCTCTAAATTACGTTGCTCGTTTAAGTTAAGAGCCATTTTGTAATCTACATTGTTTTCTAAAACTAAGTCGCTTTCTAGTAAATTAAAATCTATTTGTTTTTCTGTCAAAATGTCTAAGTCTTCAGCTAATTTAGTAGGGTTGTCTAGCTCTAAGCCCATAACTAAGTTTAGCATTTGTACTGTTATTTTTTTTAACCTAATAGCATTTTTTAGCTGGTTGGTAACAGATGATAAAGTAATTTGTAATTGCTCAACATTTTCTTCTTCTGTTAAGCCATTTTCAAAAATCTTTTGTGTTTCATTAAGGTTTTTTTCTAAAGCAGCTTTATTTTTTTCTAAGATAGATGTACTTTCTTCTGCTAAAAGAACATTTCCGTAAGCTTCCACAACAGATTTACGAACCTCTAAGGCTGTTTTTTCTTTGCTGTTTGCACTGTAGTCTATAAATGTTTTAGTTGCTTGTACGCCAACAATGTATGAGCCATCAAAAATTTGCTGACTTAAAGTTGCTGTTGCACTAGTAGATTGTTTTTGACCAAAAACAACAGGAATAAAAGTTCCTGGCGCTCCACCAGCCAATTCTCCAGGAATTAATGATACTGGTTGTTTTAATTGATTTTGATAGCTAATTGCACCATTTATTTGTGGTAAACCACTAGCAATAGTTTCCCACTTTTGCTTTTGTGCATCTTCTATATCCCTCTCTGCATTAATTGCACTGTAGTTGTGCTGCAATGCGTAATTAATTGCTTCTTGTAGCGTAAAACTCGTGGGCTTGTCTTGCGAAAAACTCATTTGTATGCCTAAAAGCAAAAGTAATAATGTTAAACTCCTTTTCATTTATGATTGATTTGATTTGATAATATCTGTTAATACTTTTTTTCCTTTTGTTGTAACTATTCCTCTTATATGATACTCTAAATAATTGTCCATTAATTTTATTTTAGAAAATTGCTCTGGCGGAAAAAAGTCATCGTCCTTAATAGCTGTCATTCCAGAAAAATATATTCTTGAAATAAATTCTATGTCCAAATTTTTTCTATAAAGTCCTTGCTCAATTCCTTTTTCAATATTTACAATAACACAGTCGTGCATAGCAGCAAACTGTCTTTGTTTTAGTGATTTATGAATTTTTGGATAGTATTTTTGTAATTGATATATGGGAGAAGATTTTTCATCTTTTAAGTTTGATACTACAAACTTTCTTATCTCATATAATTCTTCAATTGGATTTATATCTAAAGAGCATATTTTGTTTATTCCTGTAGATATAGAATTAAATAATTGGAGAGTACTTTCTTCTATTAACTTGGTTTTATTGTCAAAATGTGAGTATATGGTTTTTTTAGACATTCCTAATTCATTAGCAAGGTCATCCATAGTAACACTCTTAAAACCTAGGTTTAAGAATAAATCTGTAGCTTTTTCTAAAATTTTTTCTTTCATAATAAGCCGCAAAGATAAGTTAGGAAACTTAGAAAACAAAAAAAGTTTCCATAGTTTTAAGATTACTTAACTTAAGTTTAAAATGAATGTTACATTTATAATTGCTTAAAAAGTATTTCATGTATTTTTGAAAAAAAATTATAGATGCATTCCATTGACCAGTATAGAGACTCTTTTTTAAAAGAATTAAGTAAAATAGCAATAGATAAAGAGCCTAAAAATTTATACCAACCAATAACATATATTTTAAATTTAGGAGGTAAACGGTTGCGTCCAATATTAGCACTAATGTCTGCAGATATTTTTGGAGCAGATTATAAAGAGGCTATTTCTGCTGCTATGGCTGTTGAGGTTTTTCATAATTTTTCTTTAGTTCATGATGATATTATGGATGATGCTCCTTTGCGTAGAGGTAAAGAAACGGTTCATGAGAAATGGGATATAAATACTGGTATATTATCTGGTGATGCAATGCTAATTGAAGCATATAGGTTTTTAGAAACATATGAAGGTGACCAATATAAAAAGCTAAATTCTCTTTTTAGTATAACAGCTTTGCAAGTTTGCGAAGGTCAACAATATGATGTTGATTTTGAAACTAGAGATGATGTTACTATACCAGAATACTTAAAAATGATTGAGTATAAAACTGCTGTTTTGGTTGCTGCTGCTATGAAAATGGGAGCTGTTATTGCTAGAACTACTGTGCAGAATGAAGATTTAATTTACGATTTTGGTAAAAACCTAGGTATTGCTTTTCAGTTGCAAGACGATTATTTAGATGCTTTTGGCGACCCAAAGACGTTTGGTAAACAAGTGGGTGGTGATATAATTGAAAACAAAAAAACATACTTATACCTTAAAGCATTAGAGCTGTCTTCTAAAGCAGAACAGAACTCATTAGATCAGCTTTTCTCTATACAACCAACAAATAACAATGATAAAGTAGCAACTGTTAAAGCTATTTTTGTGGAATCTAAGGCAGATGTTGCTACTAAGCAAGCTATAGAAGAGTACACTAATAAAGCATTTTCTGTTCTAGAAAAGTTAGACGTTTCTTTAGATAAAAAAGAAGCGTTAAAACAATTTGGATTGTGGTTAATGACTAGAAAAGTGTAATTTTTTTAATCTACTAAGTAAGGTACGCTGTTAATTGAGATTATTGGTTTACTAAGCATTTGTTGTATGGTTTTCTCCTGTTCTACAATGCAAATAACCTCTATGCCTATATGTATGCCGTAAATATTATCTGGATTATTAAGTCCTAAATAAAATGTACTTTTGGTAGTATCTGTTACGTTTACAATGCCAGACTTATAGTTTTCTCTAGACCCAAATAAATAGGGTACGTAATCTTCTTTTTGTTTAAAAAGTAAAGCATTTTCTTCATTTAATAAATAAATGTCGCAAATGTTAGCTCCTGGAGGTGGATTTAAATTTTCTACAGCGCCAGAAAAAGAATTTTCTGTATCTATATAATTAGATAGTGTAGAGGCCAAACCAAAGCTTTTTATGGTGTTTTTAATATCTTGTTCTTCTCTAGAAGCGCTAAAAACATAGTACCAAGACACTGTGTTTTTAGGTAATGCAATAGGAACTAAAACCCTGCTTTTTCCACCTTTTAATAAGTCGTTAGACCTGCTGTTTAAGTAAAAATTATCTTGTTGTAAAGAAATAGTTTTTAGTTTGGTAACCTCTGTATCTGTTTTTATTGGTGCAGTATAAGTTGTGTCTGCAACTTCTTTATAAGCTATTTCTGGTGCTTGTTTGTTAAACGAATCTACTTTAAATTTTAAGCTTACTTTAGAGTCTTTATTATTGCTACTTTTTATAATTAATTGGTATACATCCTTACCGGGAGCTTGTAACCAGTAATTTGCTTTTTTACCTAAAGTTTTAAACGTTGCTGTTTTTACATCTTTATATGGACTAATGGTGTAAACTATATCACCTTTTCCTTTAGCTTTTAAGCTTAAATGTATGTGGTCATTTTTGTTAGCAGAAAACAGTAGTTTGTAATCTTGGCTTTTGTTAATGGTAAAAGTGGTGTCTTGTTCTTGTTGCGCGCTAATTGTGATAGCGCAAAACAGTAGGGTAAAAAAACAGACAAGGTTTTTCATAGCTTTTTTTTGTAAATGTAATAAAAGTTACATTTTGTAAACGGAATAACTTGTTATTCTATTGTTTTTAAAAGTTGTTTAGTATTTAAATATTGAAAATACCTTGCAGTGGCGGTAAAAGTATCGTCTAGAATAACGGTTGCGGGTAATGAAAAAGGTTTGTTTTTACGGCTAGCCATTAAAAGTGGTATTTGATGAATAGCGTTTACCTTTTTTGCGTTTTTATTCTCATAAATTGTGCCTCCAAATGTTATTTTTTCTGTAGACTCTATATTCATTTTTACCGCATAATACTCTTTATTTAATTTGCTAATTACAGAAGGGTCTTTATATGCTTTGCGATCCATTTTATTGCATAAACTACACCACTCTGCATAAAAATGTATAAAAACCTTTTTGGGTTTTATGGATAAAGAGTCTTCAAGCTGGTTAAAACTTAACCAGTTTATCTCATTATTTTGCGCTGATAAATTGCCACAGTTTATATAGCCAATTAAAAAGCAAATAATTATTTTTTTGCAATGTGATTTCATTTTAATTACAAGCTTTTTATTCTTAATCCTACAAAAATGGTTCTTGGTAAAGACGGACCATAAACATAGTTGCTATCTCTGTTTTTTCCTGTGTCAAAATCATTTTGATAAGCATTTGTAATATTTTTTACACCGCTAAATAACTCAATGTTGGCATTTAATTTTGATGCTGTAAAAGTGTACCCTAGTCTTAAACTTGTTTCTAAAAAAGACGGAGTTTCTTTGTATTCATCTATTAATTGACCAGTATTTTCTCCTCCAAAATGTGCAATATCCATACTTCCTGTATAAATTAAATTAGCAGATGCACTAAACTTTTTAGTAGGTGTGTAAGTAAAGTTTGCATAGCCATACGTGTTAGGTGTTCTTAGAAACTCCTTTTTAGTAGCTAAGCCTTCAATATTTTCTACTGCCTCTGTAAATTTACTAGATTGTAACGTAAAGCCTGCATCTACCTGAAAAACATAATCAAAATTTGCTCTTGTTTCTAGTGTAACTCCCTTTACAACTGCCCCATCTCCGTTTCTTTTTTCAAATAATTCGCCAAAATTATCTCCTCCTAATGGAAAAAGGTAAAAGGCATCATTCAATTTAGTGTAAAAACCTTCTACAGTAAAACCTGCAATTACATGCTCTGTAGCTTTGTCATAATTAAAAGAAGTTGTGTAGCTGTTAGAGCGTTCTTCAAATAAATTATCAGACAAAGAAATTCTAGAAATTCCTCCTCCTGCAAAAGCAATGTGTAAATCGGTGTCAAATGCTTGTGGAGCTCTAAATCCGGTTCCCCAGCCTAATCTAAACTGTGATTCTTTATTCATTTTATATAATAAAGATAGTCTAGGGCTAGCAATTACATTATTTAACAGGTTATGTTTGTCTATTCTTATCCCAGATAAAAAATTAATTTTAGGACTAATATCCCAATCATTTTGTAAAAATGCGCCCCAGTTTCTTGTGGTCTGATCTATTTTGTAGTTATAAGCTTCTATAACATCCACTACGTCATCATAAACATATTCGGTGCCAAAAGTAAAAATTGCTTTTCCGCCAATAAACGAATCTACTTTATGGTTTAGCTGCACACCTAATTGGTGAGTTTCTACTTTAGAGGTACCGTAGGGTGGATTTGCTAAAAATGAGTTTAGTTCATCTTCATCGTCAGGAATTATACCAGTATAGTGGTCCCTATCTGTAATTTGTCCGCCGTAGTAGGCAATAAAACTATTTTTATCCTCATTAAAATTTATTTGATAATCTACACTACCCATTAAAACATTATGTGTGCGTTCTTCAGATTGTTTTGCTAAGTATGCCGCTTTATCTACTTGTTCTCCTCCATATCTGTACTCGTAAATACTGCTTATACTAGCTTCTATCTTTTCGTTATCAGATGGTAAATAAAATAGATTAGCTCCAAAAGAATTATTCTTTAGGCTAGGTAATTCAGAGTAATTATCTCCATTATCATCATACGTATTTCTATCTCTTTTGTTAATAAAAAACGTTGCGCCTGCAGTTCTGTCTTCATTAACTACAGTAGCGTTGCCAAGCAAAATATTATCAGACGCATTTTTATTTATACTCTGGTATGTATAGGTTAAGTTGTATTCGTTTTTAATAGGTATTTTGGTAATTACGTTAACCGTGCCACCAATAGCGCTAGACCCATAAAGTGCAGAAACACCGCCTCTAACCACTTCAATTCTTTCTATCATATTTGCCGGAATTTGCTCCATACCGTACAAACCGGTTAAAGGACTAAATATTGGCCTGCCATTAATTAGTATTTGAGAATAACCACCTTGTAACCCGTTCATACGTAATTGTGTGTAATTACAAGTTTGGCAATCTGTTTCTACTCTTAAGCCTGGCTGAAAACGCAATCCTTCAGATAAGTTGGTAGCTACAGCATTATCTAAGGTTTTACTGTTAATGAGATTTACAATTACTGGTGAATCTGTTCTTCTTTTTTCAGTTTTTGTGCCAGTAACAACTACTTGATCTAAGCCTAAAACATCTTCTTTTAAATTTAAATTTAGTGTGGTGTTTTTAGTTAATGTTATCTGTTTTTCTAAAGTTCTAAACCCAATACTTTTACATATTAAAGTATAAGTGCCATTTGGTAAACTTATGTTGTAATATCCGTTTTTATCACATACTGTCCCTTGCTTAAGCTCTTTAACCTGTATGGTAGCAAAAGGTATGGGTTTATTTTGGTTATTTATTGTTCCTTCTAATTCAAAATCTTGAGCATTAATGAAATAAGGCGCGAGTAAAATGAGTAAAAATATTTTTTTCATCAGGTTAAATTAATTTTTAGACAAATCTAAAAATTTGTTTTTAATAATAAAAATGTATTTTTGGTAAAAATTAAAATTGATGACGCATTCTGAGGAAAATTATTTAAAAGCAATTTTTCACATTGGTAAGGGAGGAGTTAATGATATTTCTACTAACGCTATTGCAGAGCAGATGGAAACTAAACCATCTTCTGTTACAGATATGATTAAAAAATTATCAGAAAAAAACCTGGTAAATTATAAAAAATACAAAGGAGTTTCGTTAACAGATACTGGTAAATCTATGGCTTTGTCTATTATTAGAAAGCATAGGTTATGGGAGGTTTTTTTGGTGGAAAAATTAGACTTTTCTTGGGATGAAGTACATGAGGTAGCGGAACAGTTAGAACATATAGAGAGCGAAAAATTAATAGACAAACTAGATAAGCTTTTAGATTATCCTAAATATGATCCGCACGGAGACCCTATACCAGACAAGAATGGTAATTTTAAAGTGATAGATAAAAAACTTTTGAGTGAGCTTTCTATAAAAGATAAAGGGATTTGTGTTGGTGTAAAAGATTCTTCAAGTCAGTTTTTAAAGTTTTTAGATAAAAATAAAATTGCATTAGGAGATGTAATAGAGGTAATAGATAAAGAGGATTTTGATGGTTCTTTTCAGTTAAAAATTAATGCTAATAGTTTTAACGTGTCTAACCAAATTGCGTCTAATTTATTTGTGCAGGTAACAGAATAAATATTTAAATGAAAAAGATAACATACATAATAGTAGGAGCGGTAATACTTAGTTTGTTTGCGTGTAAAACAGATGCTAAAAAAGCTAAAAACGGAAAATTAAATGTAGTTACAACAACTACAATGATTACAGATTTATTGCATAATATTGGTGGTGATGCTATTAATGTTGTTGGTTTAATGGGTAGTGGTGTAGATCCGCACCTATATAAGGCTAGTGAAGGTGATGTTACAAAATTAGTTGAAGCTGATATTGTTTTTTATGGAGGTTTACATTTAGAAGGTAAGTTGGTAGAGGTATTTGAAAAAATGGAACATACAGGTAAAAAAACGGTTGCTGTTTCTGATGCTTTGGATAAAAAAGAACTTATTGGCTCAGAATATTTTGCTTCTAATTACGACCCGCACATTTGGTTTAATGTTACATTTTGGAAACAAATAACAGCTTACGTAACAAACGAGCTTAAAAAATTAGACCCTAAAAATGCTACTGTTTACGAAGAGAATAGCAAAACATATTTAGAAAAATTAACAAAGTTAGATTTAGATTTAAGAGAAACAATTAGTCAGCTTCCAAAAGAAAAAAGAATTTTGGTTACTGCTCATGACGCGTTTAATTACTTTGGAAAATCTTATGGCTTTAATGTTGTTGGCTTGCAGGGCATTTCTACGGCAACAGAAGCTGGTGTGCAAGATGTACAAGAATTATCTAAATTTATAATAGACAATAAAGTGAAAGCTATTTTTGTAGAGACTTCTGTTCCTAAAAGAACCATAGAAGCTCTACAAGCATCAGTACAATCTAAAAACCATAATGTAACTATTGGTGGTACGTTGTATTCTGATGCGCTAGGAGATAAAGGCACTGTAGAAGGTACTTATTTAGGAATGTTTAAGTACAATGTAACAACAATTGTAAATGCCTTAAAATAATAATTTATGGAAACAAACTATGCCATTACGGTAGATGACCTTACGGTTGCTTATAACTATAAACCAGTTTTGTGGGATATAGATTTGGCAATACCAGAAGGTGTGCTTATGGCAATTGTTGGGCCAAACGGAGCAGGTAAATCTACCTTAATAAAATCTATTTTAGGAATTATTAAGCCTATTGCAGGTAGCGTAAAAATTTTTGGAAAACCCTATAAAAAGCAATTTAAAGAGGTTGCTTACGTGCCGCAAAAGGGCAGTGTAGATTGGGATTTTCCAACCACTGCTTTAGATGTTGTAATGATGGGAACTTATGGCAGTTTAGGTTGGATTAAAAGACCTGGGCAAAAAGAGAAAAAAGCTGCATTAGAAGCTTTAGAAAAAGTAGGCATGTTGTCTTTTAAATCTAGACAAATTAGCCAGCTTAGTGGCGGACAGCAACAACGTATATTTTTAGCTAGAGCATTAGTGCAAAATGCAAGTATTTATTTAATGGATGAGCCTTTTCAGGGCGTAGATGCTACTACAGAAAAAGCTATCATTAATATTTTAAAAGAACTGCGCAAAGCTGGAAAAACACTAATTGTAGTACACCATGATTTACAAACTGTACCCGAATATTTTGATTGGGTTACGTTTTTAAATGTGAAAAAAATAGCAACTGGTCCGGTTAAAGATATTTTTAATGATGGAAATTTAACCAAAACTTATGGTATAAACTATAAAGTAAGTGTGCAAGAGTAAACTCTAGACAAAACAATTAAACTGTGAATATAACTGAATATTTTAACCTTCTTTTTACAGACTACACGTTGCAAACTATAACGTTGGGTACAGCTGTTTTAGGTGCTTTGTGTGGTATGCTGGGCAGTTTTGCGGTGTTGCGTAAACAGAGTTTGCTAGGAGATGCTATATCTCATGCGGCACTACCAGGTATAGCATTAGCCTTTTTAATTACAGGAGCAAAAGATAGTAATACGTTGTTGTTAGGTGCACTAGTGAGTGGTTTAGTTGGTACTTTTTGGATAAGGGGAATTGTTAAAAAAACACATTTAAAAACTGATACGGCTTTAGGTTTAATTTTGTCTTTGTTTTTTGGTTTTGGTATGTTGTTGTTAACCTTTATACAAAAAATGCCTAATGCAAACCAGGCCGGTTTAGATAAGTATTTATTTGGGCAAGCAGCTACTTTGGTAGCTAGTGATGTATGGACAATGTGTATTATTGCTGGTTTAAGTTTACTTATTCTATTGGTTTTTTGGAAAGAATTTAAACTATTACTTTTTGATGCTGATTACACAAAATCATTAGGTTTTAATGTGAAATTTTTAGATGTTTTAATTACTTTTTTTATAGTAATTTCTATTGTTGTGGGACTACAAACTGTAGGTGTAGTTTTAATGAGTGCTATGCTATTAGCGCCAGCAGCTGCAGCAAGGCAATGGACAAATAGTTTAAGTGTAATGGTAGTTTTGGCGGCTATTTTTGGTGCTTTCTCAGGAGTCTTTGGTACTGCAATTAGTGCAAGTTCTAATAATTTATCTACAGGACCTGTAATTGTTTTAATAGCTGCTGTTTTTGTATTGTTTTCTTTTGTTTTTTCACCTAAAAGAGGATTGTTATTTAGAGAAATTAGGTATCGTAACAACCGTAAAGATTTGGAGTTGAATAAAACCCTGGCCTTTATGTATCAGATTGTGGAGTCGCACGATAACATTGACCATCCGCATGCTATAAAAATTTTAAATAATTTTCACGGATTTACACGTAAATCACTTCAGAAATTAGAAGATAGAGAACTAATTACAGTAACTAAAACAATGTGGTCTTTAACAGAAAAAGGGTTTACCACTGCCGCTAATTTATATAATCAACTAGAAGAAAATGAGTAGCGCACAATTAGAAATACAACTTATTGCTTGTTTGGTGGCTATTGCTTGTGCTATACCTGGTACTTTTTTAGTGCTTCGTAAAATGGCAATGATTAGCGATGCTATTAGTCACTCTATACTGCCAGGCTTGGTAATTGGTTTTTTTATAACAGAAGACTTAAACTCACCTTGGTTAATATTACTTGCTGCTGTTACAGGTGTTATTACAGTAGTTTTAGTAGAGTATATTCAAAAAACCGGACTCGTAAAAGAGGACACCGCTATAGGACTGGTTTTTCCTTCGCTATTTAGTATTGGCGTTATTTTAATTGCAAAAAATGCTAATGATGTGCATTTAGATGTAGATGCTGTTTTATTAGGTGAGCTTGCTTTTGCTCCTTTTGATAGGCTTATTATAAATGGTGTAGATATAGGTGCAAAATCGCTCTGGGTTATTGGTAGTATTGTAATTGTAACCTTAACTTTATTATTTACCTTTTTTAAAGAATTAAAAGTAAGTACGTTTGATAAACAACTTGCAGCAACTTTAGGTTTTTCTCCTTTAGTAATACACTATGGTTTAATGTCTATTGCATCTGTTACAACAGTTGGTGCTTTTGATGCAGTTGGCGCTATACTTGTAGTGGCGCTTATGATTGCTCCAGCTGCAATGGCTTATCTATTAACAAACGACCTAAAAAAAATGCTTATTATAGCAGTAATATCCGGCGTATCTTCTGCTTTAATAGGGTATTGGGTTGCGCATTATCTAGACGCTTCTATAGCTGGTTCTATGACGACCGTTTTGGGTGTGTTGTTTTTAATAGTGTATTTGTTTGCGCCAAATAAAGGGTTAATATCTGTTTTGTTTAGACAGAAAAGACAGCAGGTAGAGGTGTATTTATTAACCTTTATGTTGCATTTGCAAAACCATACAGAAGAGTCAGAACGACATATAAATCATCTTGGAGAGCACATTAATTGGGGTAAAATGCAATCTAAAACAGTAGTAGATTTAGCACTTAAAAACAATATGATTGTAATTGACAATAATATTATTTCCTTAACAGAAAAAGGTCAAGGGTTTACTAAAAAGGCTATAGATTATATTACAACCAATAGTACAGTGGCAATAGAAGAAATGAAAGAAGATTTCTTTTTATTTAGAGGGTAATTATTCTTCTTATTTTTTAAAAATTGTACATTCGTATTTACAATGAAGAATAGAAAAAAACACTGGCTTTGGAATATAGTAATAGTACTAACACTTATGGTGGTAGTTATTGCTTTTATGGCTCATTATAAAAACTGGATAAAGATTGAAAACAATCAATTTAAAATATTATCTGGTGTATATTATAAAACAATCAATTTTACAGACGTAAATACTGTCGAAATGGTGGATAAAATTCCATCTCTAGAACGTATTAATGGTTTTTCAGTTAGTGAAACCGAAAAAGGTGTTTTTAGAGATTCTATTTATAATACAGACGTTTATATTTTTGTAGATAAATTATCTAGGCAAAAAATAAAAGTTACTTATAAAGATTCTTTACAGTTGTTTTTTAATGTTTCTGACTCTTTAGAGACAGAAAAAATGTACACTATGTTTTCTCATAAAATAGATAGTTTGTCTAGAAAATAAGATTATTTCCTCTTTAGTTTTGTAGGTTACTTATTTTTCTATTTTTGCAAAAAAAAAATTCTATAAGGGATAAGCAAAATATGAGGAAAATATACTTTTTAGCACTTATTTTATTTGCTTTCAATAGCTATGCTCAGCATCAGTTTAATGCAGAACTTAATTTAGGCTATTCTTTTCAAGAAAAAACAGAGATAAATAATCAAGATACCAATTCAGTAGATGCTTTAGGTGTGCGTTTAGGATTAAATTATCAGCAAGTTATTTTGAAACAGGCCTATTTTGAGGTAGGGACTTTTTTAAAATACAATAGGTCTGGTAATGGTATAGAGGGTTTAGATTTTACTGCTGATAACTTAAAATTTCAAGTACCACTATATTTTGGATATAATATAAATGAAAAGTTGAAAGTTAGTGCAGGTGTTGGAATAGAGAATAATAAAGATTTTTCTGATATAGATTTTAAAAGAAAAGAAAACTTACGTTATGATTTCCTTACAAAATTTGTTTACGACTATGGGCAAAAAATGAAATTTTCACTATACACTCATTGGTCATTAAGTAAAACTTCTGATATATATACGATTAGTAGCCCTAAAAATGGAATTTATTTAGGAGTTATTTATCCCCTAATAAAGAATAAAAAATAATGAAAAATATAATAAGTATTTTAATAATATTACTTTTTGTCTTTAGTTGTACAAGATTTAAGGACGATGTAAAAGAACAAATTCAGAATGTTAATACGGTCACCCCAAATACTTTAAATACAAAATTAAAGGTAGCAAATATAAAGGTAGATCAAGAAGAATTTGATTTTATGTACACTAATTACAATGATGATATTGAAATTGAGGGAACTGTAAGTTTTTATAAAGGAGGAGAGTTAATAATAGACAATGAGGCTGTTGAGTTACAAATAAAGGGAGTTTTTAGTTCTGCCTTTCCTTTAAAAACTTTGGGTTTAAAGTTTGAAGATACTTTTGATAATGAAGATAATATTTTAATTAACCCGGACTTACTTTCTAGCCACTCTGTAGAAAAAGTTAAAGCTATACGCTTTAGAAATTCAGGTAACGATTTTGAAAAAACAATGTTAAAAGACATTAGTTACACCAAGCTTGCAAAAGATGCTAATTTAAATTTGGATTTAATGTATGTAGAGCAAGTTGTTGTTTTTGTTAATGATGTATTTTATGGGTTAATGAATATGAGAACCGAAGTAAATACCAATGGAGTATCTAGGCTTTATGGAGTAAAAAAGAAGACAGTAACTTTAGCTAAAATAACAGAAGGAGGAGTTGTAGAAAAAAAAGATGGAGACTTGGATAGGATTGATCGTTTTGTAAATGCAATTGATAATAGTAATTATGATTACCTTATTAGTGAAATTGATGAATCTAACTTTATTGATTATATGATTTATGAATCTTATATTGGAAATAGAGATTGGCCAAAAAATAACGTAAGATTTTTTGCTATTGAAGATGGTCCATTTAGATTTTCATTATTTGATTTGGATTTAGTTGGCACTCAAAATATAGATAAAAGTCCGAGTTTTTTTATAAATAACCCTATAAATAACCCTATAACAGAATTATTTAATGTGTTGTACGCAAATCAAGATTTTAGAGCAAAATACAATGCTCGTTATAAAGAATTGGTTAGTAGTGGTGTGTTTAGTTCGGATAAATTTAATACTATAGTTATAGAATATCAAAATAATATAGAACATATAATACCTCTTCATCTTAAAAAATATAATACGCCAGAAACTGTAACAGAATGGTATTTAAATATAGAAGAACTTAAATATAATTTTAAGCAGAGGGAAGAATTTATCAACTAAGTTATGATTATTACTATAAAAGTATTTGCTGCTATATACGGTATGCTAGCCGTTATTTTTGGAGCTTTTGGTGCTCACGCCTTAAAAAAGATATTCACAGATGAGCAACTCAAGAATTTTGAAACTGGTGTAAAGTATCAAATGTATCATGCTATTGTATTGTTAGTGTTAGGTTTTAATTTCAATTTTGCAACAACTCAAGAAATAGTAATGGGTTATGCTTTCATAATCGGGATTTTCTTATTCTCTTTTAGTATATATGGCCTTTGTATATCATCTGCTAAAGGAAAAAAAATGAAATTCTTAGGGCCAATTACGCCCCTAGGAGGCTTGGGGCTAGTCCTAGGATGGGCGCTTTTACTACTTAACTTTCTTGACCTATAATTTAAAACTTTACTCTTCTGCAGTAAACTCTTTAATGGCTTGGTTAGGTTCTATAATATTGTACCCTTTCCAAAATTTTGGATCATATTTACGTAAGTATTCTGGTTTAATAACCTTGTCTTCTTTAAAGTTGTCGTAAATTGATTTTGAAATGTTTTCAGCATCAAATACAACAATCTCATACTTAGTTACACTTGTAATTGCCATATCTAACTTTACGTAAAGCTCATTTTGCTTATTTCTGCCTTTAACAACCTTGTTCTTTTCAATTATTTTTAAAGGTCTTCTTATGCCTGCTTTACTTCCTGCTTCTCGTTCCAAATATTGCAAGTCGTAGGTATTGTTTTCATTTTTTGCAAATATCATTTTACCTCTAGATAAATGTTCTTGGTAAGAAATTCCGAATAGCTTAATGCTTTTTAATGTTTTTACATTGTCATAATCAATACGTATCACAGCAAAATCATCTGCATTTATATACATAGTTCCTTCGTAATCTGCGCCTCTCTTAGGTTCAAAATCTATAATGTAAACAGGTGCGTTGCCCCAATATGTGTAGTCTTTAATAGTAAAATTGTAGCGGCCAGATTTTGTTACTACGTTTAGTTTTGCATCCTCCATATAAAACAAGTTACTAAATTGGTTGCCTATGGTAGTTTTTTTATACGTTGCATAACTAGCTCTGCGTGCTTCTTCTAATTTTTTCTTTTCCTTTAATTCTTTTTTTAGTGCTGCGCTGTCTTTTTTTACGTCATTAGGGGTGTTTAATTCGCCATCAACCTTAACACCAATAATACCCGATTTTATTTTAAAATAAGAATCTGGTTTTACATTCTTTTTAATAATTTCATTAAACTTTTCTTCAAGCTTAGTAATATCTAATTCAGAGTTTTTGTCATATAATCTACACGCTTTAATAGGGTCTATTTTCAATGTTTCTGCGCTGTAATTTCCATAGATATCACATAAAACTTCAGAATAGCTATTATCTCTTTTTGGTAAGGCAGTTATAACGCTATCTAAAAAGGGTTTGTTAAGTTCCTTAATGGTAGACTTCATAAAGGTGTAGTTTGTTTTGTCTAATCCTTCATAATTAGACTCTCTAAGGAATATTTTTTTTCTTGCAAGATCTTTGTTGTAGTTTTTGTCTAAACTGTCTTTTACCATATCTATAATCTCTTGTCCAGTGTAATTTTTGTTAGACACCAAAACCTCATTAAGTTCTATGGTCTTTGGGGTCATATAAATAATACTATCTGTAAATGTGCTTACTGGTTGCGCAATGGTTTCGTATCCAATACAGCTAATGAAAATAGAATCTATAGCGGTTGTATTGGTTGTGCTTAAAGAAAATTTTCCTTCGCCATTTGTTATGACACCTTTTTTGTTAGATAGTACAACAGAAACATAAGGTATTGCTTCTTTATTAGCGGCATCTTTAATACTTGCTGTAAGTTCTTGAGCGGTTGAGTAATTGCTTGTAATTAAAGTAAAAATTAGAATAAGGAGCTGTGTGGTTTTACGCATTTTTTTTTGATTTTAGTTTCTTATTAATATAGACAAGAACTTTATGGATTCCGTTGCCTGAAAAAGCTAAAACAACTAAAATAAAAACTTAAATCAATGGTAGTTAGTCTGTTGAGGGTTCTCTTTTTTGGTTGCTTTTTTTAGCTGACCCCTAATTAAAGTAATCCAAGAACTACAAAAAAGAGTTTTTTGATAATTTTAATATACTATTCTTATTTCTTTAACGAAATTGTGAATGTTTTAAGAAAAGTACTGAGTATTTGGCAGCCTATTTAGCTACAGCCGCAATTGTCAGACCCGCAAGACTTTTTGCTTTTGTTACTTGTGAAAAGAGATTTAGGAAGAAAGAATTTTTTAGCAATATACCCAAATGCAATAGTTGCAGTAATAAAAACTAAAATGTGTTGTAGTGTTTCCATAATCTTACATATTTAAGAGTTGTTTTTGTAAACAAGACAACCCTTATTTAGACTGTGTAAAGATAAGGAATTATTTTTTACTTAAAGGCATTAAGCCCTGTAATATCCATACCTGTGATAAGTAAGTGAATATCGTGTGTACCTTCATAGGTAATAACACTTTCTAAATTCATCATATGTCGCATAATACTGTATTCTCCAGTGATGCCCATAGCACCTAAAATTTGTCTTGCTTCTCTTGCAATATTTAAAGCCATATCTACATTGTTACGTTTTGCCATAGATATTTGTGCAGTGCTTGCTTTACCTTCATTTTTAAGCTGCCCTAAGCGTAATGCTAGTAACTGTGCTTTGGTAATTTCGGTAATCATTTCTGCTAATTTTTTTTGCTGTAGCTGGTATGCACCAATTGGCTTACCAAATTGTATGCGCTCTTTTGCATAACGTAAAGCGGTATCATAACAATCCATTGCGGCTCCAATTGCACCCCAAGCAATACCATACCTAGCAGAATCTAAACAACCTAACGGTGCCCCCAATCCGTTTTTGTTAGGTAATAAGTTTTCTTTTGGCACTTTTACATTGTCAAAAATAAGCTCACCCGTAGCAGATGCTCTTAAAGACCATTTGTTGTGAGTTTCAGGAGTAGAAAAGCCTTCCATTCCTCGCTCTACAATTAGTCCGTTTATTCTGCCTTCTTCGTTTTTAGCCCAAACTACAGCAACATCACAAAAAGGAGAATTAGAAATCCATAATTTGGCACCATTTAAAAGGTAATGGTCGCCCATATCCTTGTATTTAGTCTCCATACCACCTGGGTTAGAGCCGTGGTTAGGTTCTGTTAAACCAAAACTACCCATAAACTCACCACTTGCTAATTTTGGCAGGTATTTTTTACGTTGCTCTTCAGTACCGTAAGTGTATATTGGATACATTACTAATGAAGATTGTACAGACGCCGTAGAGCGTACACCGCTATCTCCACGTTCTATCTCTTGCATAATTAAACCATAACTAATTTGGTCTAAACCTGCACCTCCGTATTCTTCAGGAATGTAAGGGCCAAAAGCACCTATTTCTGCTAATCCGCTAATTATTTGTTTTGGAAACTCTGCTTTTTGAGCATAATCTTCAATAATAGGAGATACATCTCTTTTTACCCACTGTCGGGCAGCATCTCTCACCAATTTATGTTCTTCAGACAATAAATCGTCTATACTATAATAATCTGGTGCTTCAAATAAATCTGGTTTCATAGCTGTATTTTAGGATATGTAACCAAAGATAGGTAAAGAAATATAACAATACAAAGACTAAATGTTACATTTTTAAATAAAAATCTTTTGTTAAATTAGTATAATCTTCGGTGTATACGTGTCTATCTTTCTCTATAACAAGCTCTTCTGGTTTTAAGTTTGATGAAGGTTTTTTTGTGAATTCCAAAAGGCTTCGTTTTACCTCTGCGTCAGCGTTACCTTTAACTCTTGTAATTTGTTTTGGATATAGCTGGTAATTTGCAGCAAGTTTGATGAATTCTTCTTCTTCTTTAAAAGGTATAATGGTGCAAAAAGTACCAATACTAGTAAGTAGTTTAGATGCGCCACTTATCAATTCACTAAAAGGAAGTGACGTATTTTGGCGTGCATTGTCTCTTGCTTCATTACCGCTTGTTACATCTTCTGCGTAAAAAGGAGGATTAGACACAATTAAATCATACAGCTCATCTTCTTCTGTCTCATCTGTAGCGTATTCATCTACAAACTCATCAAAACCAGCGTGAAAGCAAAACAAACGATCTGCCCAGTCTGATGCTTCAAAATTTTCTGTGCATTGCTCGTAGGCATCAGCATCTAACTCTATAGCCTCTATGTTATCTGCAGCACTACGTTGCGCTAACATTAAGGCAATAATACCTGTACCAGAGCCAATATCTAAAATAGAGTAGGGGTTATGGTCTAAAGGCGTCCAGGCACCAAGTAAAACTCCGTCTGTACCAATTTTCATAGCACAGCGGTCTTGATTAATTGTAAATTGCTTAAAAGTAAAAGGTTTGCTCATTGTACAGGTTTAAAAACAAAAGAGGCAAGCTTGTAAAAAGCTTGCCTCTTACGGTTACAAAATTAAGGAGTTTATCTTACTCTATTTCTAATATCTTGTAAAGAATCATCAATAAGTAATTTACCATCTTTAAAAACTTCTTTTAACTCTCCTGTTTTTTCTTGCTCCCAATTTACTTGATCTACAAGTTTATAAGTACCGTTTTCTTTTTCAATTTTAAGTAAGCCTTTGGCAGATTTTTTAGTTCCATCATCTGTAATAGGATCTTTAAAAATTTCTCTTCCCTCACCGTTTACTTCGCCATATGTAGCTTTCATTGCAAAACCAAAAGTATCTCTAGTGTTGTATTGGTAGGTAAAAGAACCAATGCCTAAAACTACGTTTGTAGACGCAAACCCTTTTTGCTTTAATCTTTCGCAAATGTCTGTAGCGCGCTCCGTTGTAATGCTATCGCCATAGATTGCACCAATGTGTGGGTCTAATTCTTTATAACCTTTGCTATTGGTTTTACCACTAAATATCTCCCATAACAGTTCTATAACTCCTTTTTTCTCCTCTTTAGTTTTTCCGTTAGGATTGCCACAAATAATATCTGCAGGGTCGCCGCTATCTGGTCTAATAACAACTTTACCGTCTCTTGCTAAAACCTCTTCTTTTAAGTTGGGTAGGTACTCTGTAAGTACTTTCCATAAATCCCAAGTATCCGAAACTATAGAAACAATTCCGTTAGGATAAACTTCTGTAATTAGTCTTTTAAAAGTTTCTTCTTCTCCTGTATTTGTTCCCATACACATAACAGAGTGCTCTGTAGCAGCAACAGAGCCACCAACTAGTTCTGTATCAGAATTGGCATTGTAGTATTCCTCTAAAAAGTCTATTGCTGGTATAGTGTCTGTGCCAGAAAAACTAAGTAGGTGACCAGATGCGCTCATAACAGCAGCTTCCATACCTGCAATTCCTCTCATAGAAAAATCGTGACCTTGCCAATCTACAAATTCAGGAACTGTAGAGGTTTCTTCTGCATACTTATCTAATATTTTTCTGTATTGTTTTGCAATAGTTGCAGAGGTACAAGGCATCCAAATAGTTGTGCTTAAAATGGTCTCAAAGTAATTTGTTAACCAAAAAAACTCTGGCAATGTGTTGTACATTGTCATCATAGGAACGCGAATTGGAACGCTAGAACCTTCCGGTAGAGCTTTAATTACCATTGGTAAATAACCAAGATCGTGTAAATCTTCTATGTGTTTAATGCCAACCGAATTTGGACCTAAGTAATTATTAATTCTTCTGCTATATTTTTCTGCAATTTCCTTTTTAGGTTTACCAAAAAAGTTGGTGTTAAAATCTTCTATAATGTACTTTTTAATAAAGTATTGAAGTCCAAAAAACACGACTTCTTCTATAGCATCTATTCTACTTTTTCTAGGTGTCCAGTTAGAGTATACTAAGGTTGTACCCTCTGGATATTGTCTTCTGTGATCTACTTTATAACCGTCTGTATATAATAATGGGTTCATAATATATCTATTTTATAATTAAAGACTTAAGCTAATAAGTCCGCTATTTTTAATTGGGTAACTTTTGGATGTTCTTCTAATGTGTTAAAAGAATCTGTTGTGTAAATACCGTTGTAGTAGCTACTTAGCTTCTCTAATCCTTTGCTAAAAATACCGTGACTTACAGCTAGGTATAAGTTGCCTGCATTTTTGTTTTTAAGTTCTTGTGCTAAACCGTTAAATGTGCCTCCGCCATCACAAATATCATCTACCACCAAACAATCTTTACCTTTTAAATCATCTGCGTACACTTTAAAGCCAGATAGTTTTCCTGTTTTTACATCTCTAGATTTAGAGCACTCTATAACTTCCTTACCTCCTAGGTATTCTGCTACTTTGTATATTTTTTTAAGAGCACCACCATCTGGAGAAATTAAAACTACATTGTTATTTAAGGTTGATAGCACTTTTTCTATAAAAGTGTAATTTGTAATAGTAGTGCAGTTGTTCAATAATGCAGGTGTAACTTCTGAATGTGGGTCGTAAACGCTAACTTCATTTAATTGAAGGTTATTTATAAGATCTGCGTATACTTTTACAGATAAAGATTCACCTGCAACCATTAATCTATCTTGCCTAGCAGCCGGAAAATACGGAATAAAAACGTTTATAGTCTTTACGCCCATACGTTTTAGTGCATCTACAGTTATTAGTAATAAGCCAACATCGTTAAAAGATTGTAATCTGTGTGTTACTGTAATAGTTTCTGAGGTATTAAAATTGTTTTCAATTTTAATGTGAGGTTCTCCGCCAGAAAATAAAAACGATTTAAATTCGATGCTTTTCTGATTTGGGAACGGGTTAAACTGTGGATCTAAATTTAATATCATTTGCGTTATTTTTACACAAAGTTAAATAAGTAAATGGATTACTGAAAACATTTTGTGTTAAAATTACGCAAACTTAATTTCAAAATGCATTCCATTTTCTTCTAATGCTTTGTATTTGTTGTGGTCAAAGGTAAATAGTTGGGCGGGTCTACCGCTCCCATTTTTTTGTTTTTCATTAGATTTTTTTATAAATCCAAAGCTTAAAATCTTTTTTCTAAAATTTCTGCGATCTATTTCTTGTTCTAAAATAGTACTGTATAAGTGCTCTAAATCTGAAAAAGGAAATTTTTTCGGAAGCAAATCAAAACCAATAGGTTGGTAATGTACTTTTGCTTTTAGTCTTTTAAATGCAGTTTTTATTATCTGGTTATGGTCAAAAGGTAATGCGGGTATATTATTTATGTTTTGCCATTTTACATCTTGCGCATCTGTAGCAGCAGATAGTTTTAAATTATCAGGATTTACCAAAGCAAAATAAGAAACAGAAATTACGTGGTTTCTTTTATCACGCTCTATATCATCACCAAAAGTATAAAGTTGCTCTAAGTAATTAACAGTAATGCCTGCTTCTTCTTGTAACTCTCTGTGAACTGCTTTGGTTAAAGTTTCGCCATTTTGTACTAGACCACCAGGCAAAACCCACTCATCTTTATACATACCGTACTTTTGTTGTACTAGTAAAATATAAAGAGCGTTGTCTTGGTAGCCAAAAACAACAGCGTCTACAGCTATTTTTATATTCTGATTGTTTTGCATAATATGTGTACTATATACGCAAAAATACAGGTTTTATTATGTAAGAGGTAATTTTAACTTAAGTATAAGTCTACTAAGCCTTCTGGTGTAGTTATAGCTATTGTTTTGTTTTCGCGGTCTACATTGGTAATAATTTCGTCGTTAATAGGTATAAGTAGTTGCTTGTCTCCTTTTTGCACTTCAAAAAGTGCTTGTGATGTGGTGTCGTTAACACTGGTAATTTCTCCAATATCTCCGTGTACACTATCTAGTAGAGTAAAACCTATAACTTCGTGAAAGTAAAATTTGTTACCAGTTAATTTAGGTAACATTGTAAGTGGTAAGTAAAGTTTAGAGCCCATAATGCGGTCTGCATCAGACTCATTTAAAACTTCTTCAAACCTTATACGTAACAAACTAGACTTGTGTAGTCTACATTTATCAATAAAAAATGGAACCAGGTTATTTCCTAAAGAAATAAACACTGATTCCATATTTTCGTATAAATCGGGTTCATCCGCATCAACCTTAATTAACACTTCGCCCTTAAAACTATATTTTGAAACGATTTTACCTAAGTAGAAACAATCTTCCTTTTGCATATCGTTTTTTATATAAATTTATTCTTCTTCAGAAGCTGCTGCTGCATCTTCAGAATCTGTTGGTGCTTCTTCTGCTACAGGAGCTGCTGCCGCTGCTGCTTCAGCTGCACGTTTTTCGTTAACTGCTTTTTCTGCTTCAAATTTCTTTGCAGCTTCATCAGCTTTTGCTTTATCTAAACCTTCAACTTTACCAGCTACAGATTTTTCTTTTTCAGCAATCCAAGCATTGAATTTTTCTTCTGCTTGCTCTTCAGTTAATGCACCTTTACGTACACCACCTTGTAAATGATGCTTTAATAAAACACCTTTGTAAGATAAAATTCTTTTTGCAGTATCAGATGGTTGTGCACCGTTAGATAACCATTTTACAGAACTATCTACATCTAAATTAATTGTTGCAGGATTTGTGTTTGGGTTGTAAGTTCCTAATTTTTCAAGGTATTTACCATCTCTTTTAGCACGAGAATCTGCTGCTACTACCCAGTAGAAAGGTTTTCCTTTTTTACCGTGTCTTTGTAATCTAATTTTAACTGGCATATCACATTAAATTTGTAGGGTGCCCGACCCCTGTTATTAATTCTTTCGTTTGCTTTTGGCTTAAAAGCGGGTGCAAATATACACTTTCTGTTTAATTGACAATGCTTTGCGGTGCAAAAATAATGGTTTTGACTTAACATTTGTTAAGATTAGTAGTTAAACTTAGGCTAAACCGCTTTGTTTTTTTGTAATTGGCTGCTTATCTGTCTAATTTGGAGAGGAAAGATTGTTGAAAACCAGCAATGATAATTAATTTAAATGATAAGAGATATTATGAAGTATACAGAAAAAATTACAAAGAGATTAAATAGTTTGTTAGAGAAAACTTATGATGCCGAAAAGGGATATAAACTTGGTGCAGATAAGGTAGAAAATCCTTCTATTAAACGGTTTTTAGAATCTAAAGCAGAACAGCGTTACAATTTTGGACATCAACTTAAAGCAGAAATAATTGCATTTGGAGAGTTACCTGAAAAAAGCGGAAGTTTAAAAGGAGATTTACATAGAACTTGGATGAATTTAACCGCAACATTATCTGCTAATGAAGAAGAGCAGATTTTAGATGAAGTAGAACGCGGAGAAAAATCTTTTATAGAAGAGTATGATGAAATTTTAAAAGATAAAGATATGGTTTTAGCGCCATCTACAGAAAACCTGTTGCTTGCTCAGCGTAATAGCGTGCAATCTGCATTAAATACGGCAAAAGTATATCAGGAAATGGTTTCATAATTATCTTGTAGTTTGATTAATTGTTGAGGAAGCAGGACGAAAGTTCTGCTTTTTTTATGCAGTTAATAACTCTTGCTTAAATGCCTTTATAAAACGGAGGATTTTTGGTATTTTTATCCACTGCTTTTTTAAGACTACAAACAACACACTATGTACTTAATTTTTGATACTGAAACTACCGGATTACCTAAGCGTTGGGATGTTCCTTATACAGATACGGACAACTGGCCTAGGTGTATACAGATTGCATGGCAATTGCATGATGATATGGGTAATGTTATTGAGCATCAAGATTATTTGGTAAAACCAGACGGATTTAATATTCCGTATGATGCAGAAAAAATTCATGGTATATCTACTGCTTTAGCAGAACAAGACGGTATACCATTAGCAGAGGTTTTAGAAAAATTTAATGAGGCTTTAAATAAAACTAAGTTTGTAGTAGGACAAAATGTTGGGTTTGACCTTAACATTATGGGGGCAGAGTTTCATCGTCTTCAGGTAGAAAACCAATTGCAAGAGTTACCTGTTTTAGATACGTGTACAGAGCATACGGCAACTCTTTGTCAGATTCCTGGTGGTCGTGGAGGTAAATTTAAATTGCCAACATTAACAGAGTTACATCAGTTTTTATTTGGAGAGCCTTTTGGAGAAGCACACAACGCAACTGCCGATGTAGAGGCAACAACACGTTGTTTTTTAGAGCTTGTACGTAAGCAACAATATACGGTAGAACAGTTAGATGTAGAGCCAGATTATTTTAAAAATTTCTCAGAGGCCAATCCTCAGCCAATTAAACTTATTGGTCTAAAGCACATCAACCTAAAAAAGGCTTCTAAAAAAATAGCAGATGCCCTGTGGGCTAAAGATACTGGTGGTATAAGTAAAGAAGAAATTAAAGAGAATTTAGCAAATTTAGAGTCGGCTGAGTTTTCTCATTTACACAATCATACTCAGTTTTCTATACTGCAATCTACAATTAGTATTCCTGCTTTAATACAAGCTGCTGCAAAAAATAATATGCCAGCTGTAGCAATGACAGACCATGCTAATATGATGGGGGCTTTTCATTTTGTAAATGGTGTTCTTAATCATAACAAAGGAGTAAAATCTAGGAACGATGCTAATGAAATACGTTATGAGGCAACCCAAGAGGGACGCTTAGAAGAAGGAGAAGAACCTTTGCATGAATTTGTTCCAGAAAAGGAAATTACACCAATTATTGGTTGCGAGTTTCAGGTGTGTGAGGATCATACCAATAAATCTCAAAAAGACAATGGTTACCAAATAGTACTGCTTGCTAAAAATAAAAATGGATACCACAACTTAGCAAAAATGTCTTCTATTGCCTTTGTAGATGGTAAATATTACGTGCCTCGTATAGATAAAAAAGTTATAGAGCAGTACAAAGAAGATATCATTGTGCTAACGGGTAACTTGTATGGTGAGGTTCCAAATTTGGTCTTAAATGTTGGAGAAAAGCAAGCGGAAGAAGCATTGCTATGGTGGAAAGAGCAGTTTGGAGACGACTTGTATATGGAGATCATGCGTCACGGACAAGAAGATGAAGACCGTGTAAACCAAGTATTAATACAGTTTGCTAAAAAACACAATGTAAAATTGGTGGCAACCAATAATACGTATTATGTAGATAAAGAAAACGCTTATGCACACGATATACTCTTGTGTGTAAAAGATGGCGAAAAACAAGCTACACCAATTGGTCGTGGTCGTGGTTACCGTTACGGTTTACCAAATCAGGAATATTACTTTAAGTCTTCAGATGAAATGAAGGAACTTTTTAAAGATATTCCAGAAGCAATTACCAATATACAAGATGTTGTAGACAAAGTAGAAACTTTTACACTTGCCCGTGACGTACTGTTACCTGCTTTTGATATTCCAGAAGAGTTTTCTTTTGAAGAAGATAAGTTAGATGGTGGTAAACGTGGAGAGAATAAGTTTTTAAGACACCTAACTTATGAAGGTGCAAAAATAAGATATGGTGAAATTACACCAGAGATTGATGAGCGTTTAGATTTTGAGCTTAAAGTAATTGAAAAAACAGGATACCCAGGGTATTTCCTAATTGTAGAAGATTTTATTAGAGCCGCCCGTAAAATGGATGTATCTGTAGGGCCTGGTCGTGGTTCTGCCGCAGGTTCTGCCGTTGCTTACTGTTTGTGGATTACAAATTTAGATCCTATTAAGTACGATTTGCTTTTTGAGCGTTTCTTAAATCCAGATCGTGTATCTATGCCAGATATTGATATAGATTTTGATGATGAAGGGCGTGGTCGTGTAATGGATTATGTAATTGATAAGTATGGATCTAACCAAGTAGCACAGATTATTACCTATGGTACAATGGCTGCCAAATCTTCAATTAGAGATACAGCCCGTGCTTTAGACTTACCGTTAGGTGATGCAGACCGTATGGCAAAGCTTATACCTAATATGTCTAAGCTAAAAAAAATTATAGGGATTGATGAAAAAACACTAAAAAGTAAATTTAATAGTGAAGAGCTTGCTAAAATTAATGAGCTTATGGAAATTTCTGAGGGAGACGATTTAGAGTCTGAAACCTTAAATCAAGCTTATATATTAGAAGGGTCTGTGCGTAACACAGGTATACATGCTTGTGGTGTAATTATTACGCCAGATGATATTACCAAGTTTGTTCCTGTGGCTTTGGCAAAGGACTCAGAAATGTATTGTACTCAGTTTGATAACTCTGTTGTGGAGGATGCAGGCTTGTTAAAAATGGATTTCTTGGGGTTAAAAACATTAACCCTAATTAAGGACACCGTTAAAATTGTAAAAGCAAAACACGGTGTAGAGTTAGATCCAGAGAATTTTCCGTTAGATGATGAAAAAACATACGAGCTTTTCCAAAGAGGAGAAACGGTAGGTGTTTTCCAGTATGAATCTCCTGGGATGCAAAAACACATGCGATCACTAAAACCAACAGTGTTTGCAGATTTAATTGCCATGAACGCATTGTACCGTCCTGGTCCAATGGAATATATACCAAGTTTTATTGCGCGTAAACACGGTACAGAAGAAATTATATATGATTTAGATGCTACCGAGGAGTATTTAGCAGAAACTTATGGTATTACGGTTTACCAAGAGCAAGTGATGCTTTTGTCGCAAAAGTTAGCAGATTTTACCAAAGGTGAAGCCGATGTTTTGCGTAAAGCAATGGGTAAAAAGCAAAAGCACGTTCTAGATAAAATGAAGCCTAAGTTTATAGATCAGGCTTCTGCAAAAGGACATGCGGTAGACAAGTTAGAGAAAATTTGGAAAGATTGGGAAGCATTTGCTGCTTACGCCTTTAACAAGTCTCACTCTACATGTTACGCTTGGATTGCGTACCAAACAGCATATTGTAAAGCACATTACCCAGCAGAATATATGGCTGCAGTACTGTCTAACAATATGAATGATATAAAAACGGTTACCTTTTTTATGGAAGAGTGTAAGCGTATGGGCTTAGAAGTTTTAGGTCCAGATGTAAACGAATCTTACTACAAGTTTGCAGTTAACGATGCCGGAGCTGTACGTTTTGGTATGGGAGCTGTAAAAGGTGTTGGTCGTGGAGCTGTAGAAACAATTGTAGAAAATAGAAAAGAAGACGGACCATATAAATCTGTGTTTGATTTGGCAAAACGAATAGACTTGCGTGCAGCAAACAAAAGAGCTTTTGAGAACTTAACATATGCCGGTGGTTTTGATTCTTTTGGAGATGCGCACAGAGCACAATATTTACACGATGAAGGAGACGGAATTACGTTTTTAGAAAAGGTGATGAGATATGGCTCTAAATTTCAAGAAAGTCAAAACTCATCTCAAGTAAGTTTGTTTGGTGAGGCTAGTGATGTGCAAATTCCAGAACCTGTTGTACCACCTTGTGAGGAGTGGGGAACAATGGAAAAACTTAGAAAAGAAAAGGAAGTTGTAGGTATTTATATTTCTGGTCACCCTTTAGACGATTTTAAAGCAGAAATAAAATCGTTTTGTAACTCCGGTATCGCCGCTGTACATAATATGGAGCAATTTGTAAATAAAGAACTTGCCATAGCAGGTGTAATTACAGATGTACAGCATAGAGTGTCTAAAAACGGAAAAGGTTGGGCAATGTTTTCTATGGAAGACTATACAGATTCCTATGAGTTTAGAATTTTTGGAGAGGAATACTTAAAATTTCGTCACTTTTTAATGATTAGCTCTTTTGTGTACTTAAAAGTATTTATTAGAGAAGGTTGGACTAATAAAGATACAGGTAAAAAAGGAGATCCTAGACTACAGTTTAATAGTTTTATGCTGTTGCAAGATGTAATGGAGCAATACGCTAAAAAGCTAACCATAAAACTTAATATAGATACGCTTAAAGAACAAGATGTTTATAATTTAAAACAGACATTAAATTCTGATGATCAAGAAGGAAAACATCCTTTAAAATTTGAAGTTTATGAAATGGAAGAGCAAATTAAGGTAGATTTAGCTAGCCGTAAACAAAAGATAAATATTACAACTAAATTATTGGCAGACTTAGAGGCGCAAGACGTTATTTTTAAACTGAATTAAAAAGCGTTAAGAAATATTTAACAGTAGGGAATTTAAACGCTTAGTTGTTTAAAGGTTGATAAATGAATTTAACCTTAACACAATTAAAAATGAAACAATTACTTTTAAGTCTGATCTTAATTTTAGCTTTAACTTCTTGCCAGTCTGAGGAAGAGTTTGAAACTCCTGACGAACAAGCAGAAACCCCTCTGGTGGAAACAGAAGAAAATACAGAAGATGACACTAAAAATACTGATGACAAAACTAATGGAGATCAGGGTAGTGAAAATGAAGAGGACAACCAAGAGAATCAAAATAATGAAGAAAAAGGTATTACAGTTACACTACTAACAGATATTCTTTTAAAAAATACATGGAATATAGATAACTTAGTAGAGAAAAAAGGCCTTACTGCTTATATAGATAGGACTTCTAAATTATCAAGTTTTACCTTTGTTTTCAAAGACTCTGGTGAAGTTGTAGCAGAGGCAAATAATACCACTGTAAATGGCAACTGGACAATTAAGAGTAAAGAAAAAGATGGTTTAATTTTAATGTTAGATTTTGATACCAAACTAGCAGATTTTACAGTGTTAAATAGCAATTGGCCAATTGTATCATTATCTCACACAGGTATGGGGTATATATACGGAAAATTAGATGTTGCAGCCAATAAAGACAACAGAGTGTTTTTAAGTTTTGATAAAGTTTAATAAACTTAATAATCGAATAAAAAAAACCGCAAAAGGCACTAGATGTTTATTGTGGTTTTTTTTATTTGTAAGTATCTTGTTGTTTAACTTATATATTTTTCCTTGGCAACTTTTGTTGTTTTAAACTCTTGTAAGTCTATACTATATACTTCTTTTGAGGTCTTTATTTTGTAATTAAAACTATTAGAGCCACCAAGTATATACAACTTGCCATTTAAATAATGCATATTGGCATATTTTAAAGGGATATCTATTTTATACTCCTTTAAAAGATTTGTTTTAGTGTTGTAAGTAAGTATTTTTTTAGAGTTGAAAATATAAATAATGTTATTGTTGTAAGCTAGTGCAGGTTTTTCAATTCCGTTAAATAATGTTCCTTCTAACTCCCATTTTGCAGTTTCTAAATCGTAAGATTCAATGTTCTTTAATGGTCCGTTACGAAAACCTCCAATTAAAAAGACTTTGTTATTTGCTGCTATACCGTTAGCTTCTTTGTCTTTTAACATATTTGTTAATTGGTGCCAGTAACCTGTAGTGGTATTAAATATATAAGAATTGTTACGATACAATTTTTTTCCGTTGTCTAATAATTTGGTAGAACCTCCCATTATAATTATATTTTCTTGGTAGGTTACAGCAGTAAAATTTATAGCCTGGTGTGGGTATGCATCATCAATAACAATCTCATTTGTGGTTGTATTTAATATTTCAATTTTATTATTTAAATATTCTCTCTTTTTGTTTGGAGATATTGTTTTACCTCCAAAAATGTATAATTTATTATTGACAGCAACTGTTTTGTGAAATGCCTTTTTATCTAGTTTTTCCTTGGTAACTTCCCAAGAATTATTTTTAAAATCATATATCTGTATTTTGTTACTATAACCCTCCCAGGAGCCATTTAATTTTAAGTTTGAAACTAACTTAGACATAGTTTCAGAATTATCTATAGCTCTTTTTTCATTTTCTTCAATAAAAGATAAATCACCAGCAGTTACGTACAGCTTATCATTAATAATTGTAGATCCAAAGTTAGATACACCAAAAGGCATTTCTGCTAGTTTTTTATAGCCAATATTTCTTTTTAATTTTTTATTAGAAGAAACTATAATCTCTTTTAAGTTTTCTACTTTGGGTAAAAGAAAAACAACATAATTATTTTGTTTTAGTACCTCGGCAAATACTTCTTTTTTGTTGTAACCAATACTAGAAAAAATTAGTTTGGTAGTAGATTTTATTTTTGAGCTGTAATGTAATGCAAATTGCCCTTTACTGTTGGTGTATGTGCCTGTAGATTCACCTTTAATTGTTATACTTACATTTTCTATAGGTTTGTTGGTTTCCTTGTTTAAAACAGTTCCCTTTATGTTTTGTGCGTTTACCGCTATTGTAAACAAAAAAAATAAGAGTGTAAATTTCATAATTAAAAGGGATTGTTTTATGCTTAGTTAGCAATTAGTATGGCAGTTAAGTTTATTGCTTTTGTAGCCATAATCTAATTTCTTTTCGTAATGACGTTTCTGGCTTAGGTAACGGAATTGTTTTTCCAAACTGTTTACTTCTCTTAAATTTTGAAAATGTAATTTTAAGTTTTTTCCAATCCTCAGGGTATAACTCTAAGAACTTATTAAAAAAGCTCTGTTCGTCAATTTTTCCTTCTATTTTAGAAAGTACCTCTTTAAATTTTTCTTCTTTTTCAATAATCATTTTCTTGTAAAGGTTCAGGAGTTAATACAGCTAGTTGTAGTATGTGTTACATGGCCAAATATAAATATTTTACGTTTAATGTCCTGAAATTAAATTTTATGATTGGTATAATAAAAAAACTCTTTACATAATTGTTTACACAACCAGTTATTGTAAAAAAATTAATGCAACTAGTAGAAAAAAGAAACAGAGAAATAAACTTCTCTGTTTCTTTAATTTTTTATTTAAATACTACTTTTTTAGTAATTGTTTCTTCTCCTAATTTACCTTTAAGAATATAAATTCCTTTTAAACCATTAAAGTTCCAATACAGTTCATTTTTACCTATAACTGTTTTATTAGTAAGCCTTTTTATGAGTTGTCCTTTTAAATCATATAAGTCTAATGTTAAGTTTTTAGGTAGGTCTGTGTTGTAGCTAAAAGTTAATTCCCCGTTTGAAGATGGATTTGGATATACAGCCAGTTGATTTAATGTTGAGTTAGCGGCAAAAGACCTTGATGTATTTTTTTGACTGGCAGTAATATTAACTGTGTAGGTTTTACTTTGAGTACCATCATAATCTCCAATTTTAATAAAACTAGGAGAAAAGGTATAGTTAGGGTGTTCAAAAAAAAGTGCTCTATTGTCATTTGGTCTTGCAGGAAAAGAGTAAAATAAATTCCATTTTGCTCTTTCTCCTTTATACTCAATGTTTTTAATTTTTTTCCATTGACCATTTACATATTCGGCTAAATAAGTTGTCACATTTTTAATGTGAGAATTAGGGTTTCTAGAGTCAATAAATCTACCTCTAACTTCATTAAAAGTGTTTACTTCGTTAATCTGAGATATGGTAGATCTTCCATTAGATAAATTATAATAATCTATAGCAACCGAAGGTCTGTGCCCAAACTGAAACCAAGCAGTTACCGCTTTTTTGCTTACATCTTTGTTGGCTTCTCTAGATTTATTTTTGTCTGCGTTGTATGTTGGTGCGTCTCCTGCAAAATGGTTTACTGTAAGTATTGTTTTGTGGTCTATGCCTCTGTCTACCTTAAACTTATTGGTATCCCAAAGATGACTTACTTGCCCTGCTCTATACGGGTTTTGTACTGTATTTGTAAACTCGTATCTGTAAATATTACTATTGTAGTTGGTTTCACTAAAAATAACTAGTCTTTTATTAGAGTTAATCATTTCCTGAATTGTAGGGTAAGTATCTGAGCCAGAATTTGCAGGTCTACTAGCACTAACAAAAGTACTGTGGTTGTATATGTAGTTAGACATATTTTTGTAGCCACTTCTTCTTCCGTAAAAAATATCATCCATACCAGAAATCCCTAAGTTACGGCCGGCTTGTACGTGTAGTGTAATAATGTCTAACGGATGATTTTTTAACCAATCTTCAATAATGTTGTTAAAGTCTTTGGCATCCATCATACACATATTTGGTGATCCGTGTTTTAATCTTAATTCGCCATGAACATTGTGTATATCTACCATAAACTTTCTAATACCATCTTGTAGTTGGGCTTTAATACCTTTTCCTTGATTTCTTCCGCCTAAGCAGCCAAAAAAACCTTGTGGGCCATCTGTATTATTATTGTTTGCGTTGTGGGTAATAAGCCATGATATTTCATCATATCTGCGCTGTTTGTTCATTTGGTTTGCATCTTGTGCAGAAACACTTTGTAAACTGGTTAAAATAATGATACATATCATCATTTTTGTTTTAAGTAGGTTTTTCATTTTTTAAATTTTGGTTAAAAGTTGTTATTAATTTTAGCCAAAATTACTAGGCAAATACTTTAAGCAGATTAACTAATGGTTATTAGTAAATTAACAATCAGTTTTTTGCTTTTAGTACTGTGTAAAGAAGATAAAGTGTTTAGTTAAGAGAGAAAATAGTTGTTTTTTGTTATTTGACAGCTCTTTTTAAATAGGGTTTTAATTCTTTTTTTAGTCCTTCAATAATTTTGTTCAGTTCAGAATTATTAAAATTACAGTCTACAAAATAATCCTTTTCATCATCTGTATTCTGAGGCTTAGATTCCAAATCAAATTTTATGCGAATAGTATTAAAGTCCACACCAGTGTTTATTAGTTCAAAAGCCAAATTTGGCTCAATAAACTCCAAACATTTATATTTTGGCGTTTCGTTTTTATATATTTTTTTTAACCAATCTATAATTTCTAAAACTTCCTTTACTAACAGGGATGGATCTGTGTATTGCCAATTACCAAAATCACTTTTTATATTTAAGTAAATTAGAAGCCAATTAGAGTCATATTCACAATTGGTAATTTTAGGAAACTGATAATTTATTATCCTTAGTTCTACAGTTTGGTTGTTAGTTCCTTGAAATATCATTTAATATAGCCATTTGTATTCTGATGATTAGGAGGCCCTAAAATCATATAAATACTAAGTTATCGCATTAATTATATCTGGGTATTAACAGCAGTTGTTACTGATGTATTTTATTTTTGTTTCTCAATAAAATTATCAACCGAAGGACTCCACGTTCTATTGTATTTACCAACAGGCTTATAATCAATATAACGAACATCGCTTTCTGCATCTAAAGATTTTCCCAAAGAATTTAATGTTTTAGGGTCAGTATTTGGCCATTCTCCATTTTCAATTCGTTGTACCATTGTTTCAATTGCTGCCAACCATTCAGCTAAAGAAAAAGTACAATGTCCCCAACTATTAACGTAAGCTTGTCTAAAAAGCTTGGAATAGCCTTTTTCTTCAACCAACTCTCCATAACCTTGTGCCATACTAGGGTAAACTAAACCATCGCCAGTTGTGTTTATTCGTAATAGTGGTATTTTAGGTTCTCCTATATGTGTTCGTCCCGGGGAACTCCAGTAGTTTAATGCTTTTGCATCAGCTTTTATTCTAGGAGCTGCGTTTATTTTTATAAGTTCATCTTCCAGCTTTATATGTGCTTTTTTATATAATTTTTCAACAGCCTTTTTAAAATCAGGATTACCATTTTTGTAATACTCAGTATAATCAACTCCATCATTAAACCTTAGTTGCCCACCACCAGATTGCTCTAGCATACCTGTGCCAAAAGCTTTTTGGGATGGTAGTAATTTCATTAAGCACTTATACATGCTTTCTTGAAGTTCATCTGCATTGTTTACATCTGGTTGGGGAAAAGGTTCCATCCAAGCAGCTCCCCATGCAGGCCATTGACCAATGGTAAATGCTAAGGCTATACGTGCACGCCCCTCTGGTGTTTGTTGTGCTGCTTTAATAGCTTTTTGCCAACTTAACTCTATTTCTTCTATTCTTTTACCTTTTAAAGGAAGTCCAACAATAGGTAATTTTGGAGCAATTAGAGCTTGTAATACAAACAGGGCGTCCATATGTGTATTTGCCATCCAAGCACTTGTTGCGGCACAACCTGCAATTCCTCCGTCTATGCGGTCAGGATGAATTTCAGCCATAGCCAAAGTTATTGTACCACCACCAGAACAACCCAATTGTATTGTGTGTTTAGGCTTTCCAAATGTTTTTTCAAAAATATCAAGCACAGAAATAATGTCGTGGATTTCGTGAGCAGGGTCATAATTCGAAAATCTATCTGGACGGCGTTTAGTGCCTGATAATGCATATCCTTCTTCTAAAAGGTGAAGATTTCTTTCTGAATTGGCAGACTGTAAATAATCCAAATCGTTCAATAAAATCCCATTCCATGCTTCTGGAACTCTAATCATGTATTGTGTTCTACGAATTGGTATAGTGTCATTTACTTCTAAATAATTGGTTTCAGTTTTAACAACTACCGATGAGTTTTTTATCTCCGGTAGCTCCCATGTTTGCTCTGTCTTCTTTTCTTGGGAATATGAAATATGCGGTATGCTAAAAACTAGTATAGTCAATAAACCTAGTAGAATTAAGTTTTTATAGGTATGCTTTGTTTGCAAATTATTTATTGTTGAAAAATAGTTTGAAGTCATAATGTTTTATTTTCTTTATAATTACATTTGTTCACTAAATGTTTTATTTGCCTAACGCTAAAGTTTTGGCTATGAGTAAAATCCTGTAGAAATCTGGCAGGCTTTTAGCTTCTGATCAAGCAAATGTTTTTAATTTTTCTTATTCAAAGTCAAATCAAAATACTTGGCATACTTTATAAAAATACACTAAACTTTGGGTTAAAACCAAACTGCGTATTAACTTTAGCTAAAAATTAATGGGTTTTATTTTTTGTCATAAAAGACGAATTATAGGGGCTTGTATTTATTTTAAATATCCATACGGCAGCAACCATAATTATGGAGTAAATCAGAACCCAAATAGTCTGTTCTGAACGTCTTGTAATAAATCCGTTATCCACTAAGTAAAATGTGGTCCATACAGATGAAAAGCCATAAACGGATAATATGGTTTTCTTTATTAAGTGCGAAAATCTATTTTTTAATTTTCTTTTTATCAACCAAAAAACAGTCATTGCAGGTGTTGATAAAAGAAAGCCAATAATAATCATTACAAATATTATTTCGTAAGAATTTAATATACTAGTGGTGTTAGTATCATATAATATGAAGCCAAAAATGAATGCTATTAGTAATGGAGAAGTAATTATGGTAAAAAGCCATACTTTGATAGTGTATTTCATTTTTTTTATGAGTATTAATGCGTTTTTATGTAGTAATTTACGTTGCTTAGATCTCTAATTTAATAAATAAACTAATAAAGACTTGTGTAACTGTTGCTGGGTCTACAGTTGTTTACATCATTTTAAACTTTACTTATCTAAATAAGTTAAAAACCAGTTGCAAAAACACGCTTCAAAGTAACTTCCCATTTGGCGATGGATATAAATAATTGGTATTAAAAATAACAGTAAATTTGTTTAAAACCGATTAAAACAAATGTCTGTAATCTTTATGAAAAACAAAATTCTATTAGCTTTAATTTTTATTATCACTTCTTGTACTTTTATGAATGCACAAACTAAATTCAAGCAAGAAATAATTTTTAAAGAATTGAAAATCTCAGAAAATTATAAAACCTCAGATAATGTATTAATTCAATATATAGGGGATGGAAGCTTTTCTAATTATTTTTATTCTGATATTACAAAAAGGCTAAAAAAATCATATAAGAACTCTATTACAAAGATAAAATTTAAAAAAAAATTTAATAAGAAGGAGCCTTTTCCTGAAAGTGATTCTTCTAAATCTTTAGAAGAGTTTGGTATAATTGTGTATATGTCGGTATCCAATTTTAAAACACTTTCTGAAAACGAAGGTTACAATCGTCAATTAGTTTATGATTTAAATTTAGATATACGGAATAATGAGACAAAAGAAATTGAAGTTATATCTACAATTCAAATTCATTGCTTACATGATATTAATAGCGTAAATAAAGAATTAATTGAGGTTATTGAGGATATGATTTCTGGAAGAGCTAAAGAGAAATATGTAGAAATGTAAATTTTTAAATTACTATTATTAATATTAAAAAGCCCACATGTTTTATTTAAAATATGTGGGCTTTTTAATGTTTCTATTAAACCTTAGAACAGGAAAATTAGTTTTTATACTCTTTCATATCAGAATCTGCTAAAAAGTCCTTAATTCTGTACATTTTATTTATAATAGTACTGTTTTGAGAAATTGTAATCTCATCTTTTAATGGCTCGGTTACTTTATAGTGTATATTACCATGTGGTATAACAACATCTGTGTAGATTTTAAAGTTACCCGTGTATTTATCTCCTGCTATTTCTACCTCTACAGGCTCAGGTAGTTTAGTTGGAGTGTTAGGGCTAATAGCGTACTCTATAGCACATTCAATATATGTAGAGTTTGTACAGTTTATAAATGAAACTCCATTAATCTCTATTTCTACTTCTTTACCGTCAGTTCCTTTAAATTTTTGTTTTCCACTTGTGCCATCAGGAACTCTTTTTAATTCACCTGGTGCTATATCGTATTTTTTTCCATCAATTTCAACCGAAATTGGTTCATCTGTTGGGTTGTCTAACCAAAGAAGTTCTCCTCCCGAACCACAAGAAGTAAATAAAAGACTAATAAATGCTGTGAATACTAGAATCTGTTTTTTCATAATTTTTTTTATATATAACTGTTAACTTTTGTTTTTTTTAATTATTGTTATTGTCCCGTACAAGAATAGGTTTCATTTAGCATCTAATTTATTAAGTAGATACAGTCGTAGTCTAATCTGCGGCAATTGCGTTTATACATAGTATTTTTTATCCCGCTCCTTCAATTTTTTTAAATTTATAAGTGCAATTGGTTTCTATGTTATACACCAACATAATTGATTGTTCAGAGGCGTGTATAACCTCTCCATATTCATAAACCAACGAACAATTATTTATTTGAATGCTGAAGGTATTAGTATTTATATCAAAAATTAAAAATAATTCATCTTCACAATCGTCCTTAGCTATGTAATCTAAATCCCAATTTCTATGAAGTTTATAGGTTTTAGAATAAGTATCATCTTCAGACTTCACTAATTCATCTATATTTATATTTTTCACAAAATCTTTGAGCTCTTTTTTAAATACACTGTAGGCACCTAAATAATTAAGAGCACCGTACTCAAATTCTAATGCTATTTTTTCTACAATAGCTTCTCTGCAGTCTAAATATTCTCCATAATAGTATTCTGGATAATTATCTTCTTCAAATTCTTTACCTATGTTATCTAAATAGAAGTAAAGCTGTTGATTAAATAAATCAGGAGTTATTATTTTTGTGTTATGAACTCCTCTTTTGGTGGTAGTATTAAAATTTTCTGGGTCTGAAATAGTTGATGCATTTGTAGTTACCTCGTAACTGCCTTTTATTAAGTCATATTTTTTAGCTGTATGTCCATACATAATTCGGTTGGATGAAGTATAAGTAGTTAATTGAAGATTTTTAATTTTTGGATTATACTTTAAATCAAAACTATATATAAAATGCCCAGAACCTTCATTAAGAATTTCCATTGTCAATATATCACCTTTTAACTCTATGTGTGGATGTGCACCATCAAATTCATCACCGCTTATTAATGCTATTTTTTGATAATTTGATTTTGTGCTTAAATAAATTAAAATTAGTTCACTGCTACCATCTTTATTTTTTACTGACTGAATAGTGTCAGTTATACCATCTTTATCAATATCACCTGTAACCTTATCTATAGCTTCATATCCTTTAGGTATATCAAAAGGCATTAGGTTGGCTTCGGCAATCTTAAAGGTTTCAATGTTCTTTTTTTCAATAGAATCTAAAACTATTTCTGCATCTTTATTGGGTTTATACCAATCTTTTTTCTGGAAGTAATTATTTAAAACAGAGTCTTTAAAAACATAACCTTTTTTTGCAAATATTTCGTTTCTTAAAAAACGTAGTTCTTCGTAGGTTTTGCCTTTTAATTCTTTCGGGGTATAAACTTTCTCAGATGATACTACATCCGTATTGTGGATTATGGTATTAACCTTTTTTTTATTTTCACAAGAAACTAAAAGAGAGAATATAAAATATATAATTAAAGTTTTTTTCATATAGTAGTTAAAGGTTCAGTCTATGTAAAGTTGCACTGAATGTAAACTTTTACTTTTCGGGTTTAATACCAGCCAAATTTCTAATACTCCAAATCTTAGAATTATTTAATACTAATGGTAACACCAAACTATATTCGTTAGCTTTTAATTTATATTTAGTGTCAAAAAATGACATTTTATTTTTTTTCTCAATACGCTATTATAGCTAATTATTCTTCTTATAATTTTCTATTATATTTTCAATAAACTTTTCTTTGTTACCTCTTAACATTTTCAACTCTTCACCTGCATATAAATCAGAATGAAATTCTCGTAGATTAGCATCACTCCAAATAGATAGTTCTACAATTAATGGTGTAAGTGCAATTCCTTTTTCGGTTAAAGTATAGATGTTTGTTTTTTTGTTTTCAGGAAGTTTTCCTTTAACTATAATTTTAAATTCTTCTAACATTTTTAATCTCGAAGACAAAATATTTGTTGCTATAGCTTCTTCGCTCTCAATAAAATCTTTAAATGTTTTCTTCTTTTCGGTCAACATTTGCTTAATAATTACTAAAGACCATTTATCTCCAATAATATCAATAGCGCTTGTAATAGGGCAGTTGCATCTAAATTTATGTTCCATTTTTAATGTGGTATTATCATACTAATAATTCTGTAAAAATACGTTTAATTACTTATTACTTGCAAAATAAAAGTAAAATAGTATCTTTGCTTGCAATTAGCAAGTAATATTTTGATGTAAATAAAATATAATAAAATGAAAAAAGTATTAGTAACAGGAGTTTCAGGGTATGTTGGTCTGCACGCAGCAGTGGAATTACTAAAAAACGGATATGCAGTAAAAGGTTCTGTTAGGAACTTATCTAAAACAGATGAATTAATAAGATTAATTAAAAAAGAAGTTGAACCCAATGGTAATTTAGAGTTTTGTGAACTTAACCTTTTAAAAGATGAAGGCTGGATGGAAGCAATGGAAGATTGTGACTATGTTTTACATATTGCCTCTCCTTATGTGGCAAGTGAGCCTAAAGATGAAAACGAAATTATAAAACCTGCTATTGACGGTACACAACGTGCTTTAAATTTTGCTAAAAGCGCAGGTGTAAAACGCGTGGTTTTAACTTCTTCTATGGTAGCAATGTTTGGTGATGCAAATAAGTCATTAAACATAGAGCAAGATACTTGGACTAATCCAAATGCTAAAAATATGTCTGCCTATGTAAAAAGTAAAACACTTGCAGAAAAGAGTGCCTGGGATTTTATAGAAACTCAAAAAGGTGATAATAAGTTGGAATTGGTTGTTATTAATCCAGGTCCAATTTGGGGACCAACCTTGTCAGATAAACTCTCTGGAGAATCAATGAATATTGTTAAGGATATGATTACTGGTAAAATGCCAATGCTTGCCAAAGTACGTATGAATATGTCTGATGTAAGAGATATTGCCAGTATACACGTTAAGGCTTTAGAAAATGAGAAGGCAAACGGACAACGATTTGTTGTTGCAACCGAAAATCCATATTCGTTTAAAGAAATGGCTCAAATTCTAAAATCAAATGGAAACGATAAAGTAAGCACTTTAGAAGGTCCAAATTTCTTATTAAAATTTATGTCTAATTTTAATAGCGATTTAAAAGGTATGAAACCTTTTATTGGGAACACCTATAACGCAGATGTTAGCAAAACAAAAGAAGTGTTTAATTGGAAGCCAATTTCTTTTGAAAAATCTGTTCTAGACACAGTTAAATCTGTAAAACAACGGTTAAATTAACAGGTAATTTTTAAGAATCACTCGAGTTTTAATTAAAGTTCGAGTGGTTTTTAATTAGGTATAAACGGTTTTGTGTATGAAACGTATCGTGTAAAAAGGCACTAACTTTTCAGATTAAACACGAGCCGAATTTTTATGTTTTCATTTTTTAGCCATATTAAATGACTTTTATTTTACTGTAGAATTACATGTTATTTGATATGTTTCCTTACCAACATAAAGAAACCAATAACAATAAGTATAGCAGAAACATAATTCCGAATAATGTATAAGATAGGGCTTCTTAAATCTAAAAAGACATTAAGGAAAATACACACAACAAATAATCCAAGACCAGTATTTAATAAAATACTAGATAACGAACGCTTTGTTTTTACTAGTAAGTCTAAAGACAAGCCCCAAATAATAAGAACCATAATAAAATGAAATTTAGACATAATGAGTTTTAATTTAAATATTTTTTTACTTAACTAGAATTCGTATCGCAATAAATGATAACGCGTTTGTATCAGATTAGTTGCGTGTTTTAAGCAACTAATTTAGTATATAATTACCGAGTAAAAAAGTCAGAAAGGACTTTCGTAAGTAGGCTAGAACAAGCAATTACTTATAGCCATTGTTGTGCATTGTTATTTATTCAATACTTCTTTTATTTTATCTAAATCAACTTGTGGGTTTCCAATAAATAAAACTTGATTTTCGTTATTCAATATAACTAACCTTGGGTAAGTTCCTTTATTATTAAAAACTTTCAGTAGCTTTTCAGTCGCATAACCGTGAGACCAATTCATTTCTTTTTTCTCAATCATTTTTTTTAACTTACTTATATTTCTATCATCGGCGTTGATTGAGAAAATTGATAGATTATCTTCATAAGTTTTTTTTAACTCTTTAATTTTTTCATTTGCAAGTAAGCAAGGTACGCACCAAGTTCCCCAAAACTCTACAATTGTATATTTCTTTTGTTTAGTAATATCATAAAGTTTAATAAGGTCATTTTCGAATACATTTCTGAATGCAAAATTGTCAACTTGATTTCCAACTTTTATTGATTTGTCAGATAATTTTTGGTTTTCATCAATAGGACTATATTTTGTTTTAATATCAACTATTAAATGTTTTCCCAAAATATTTTTGAAATTAGATATATTTATTTTGTTAATTGACTGAGCCTCAAAATCTATATTTCCGCCTCCATTTAAATGTTTAGTTCTTTTTAGTACTAAAAACCCATTAATAATTAAGTCTGGGTATTCTAATTCTGAATTTTCTAATTTTACTTTTGAAATCCAAATTTTATTCCAGCCATTTTTAGATTTTGAAATCCACGCTTCACATTCCTCTCCTATTATTTTTTGGTCTTCAGTAGAAATTCTTTCGTAATTATTGATTTTACGATATTTTGATGTAATATATGGGTTATTCCATTTAGTTTTTTTTCCAGAGTTTAAATCAAGTCTATCGTTTATATTTGAATTTCTAATAAACATTGTTTTTGAAGGACCAATTTTTTTCGGAAACTGTTCAACCAATATGGTGTCCTTATTTATTATTACAATTTCCTTTTCGGCTGTAAGAATACGCTCTGAAATTTCACTATCCATTTTGCTGTAAAATTTAGAATACTTGAGGCTATCTTTTATGTTGTCAAAATAAAGTTTTCCACTGAATTCAATTTCAAAAGCCGAATTGTTTTGAGCGTAAATAAAACAACTTAATAGTAAAAATGTTATAGTTTGAATTTTCTTTATAATGTTTTTCATAATGATGCACAACGTCTCGGCTATGGTTAGTACGGAAATTAAAAGTAATTAATTTTCGATTAAGCACTTAGCCAAAACTTTTTATTTTGTTTTAAAGCCAAAAAAGACCATTTCGCTGTCGCGTAATATTCCATTTGGCGGACTTAGTAAATAAACAACAGCTTTTGGATTAAGTGCTAATCACCCAATTTGCTATATATAGTGTTAGCAAATGTTATTTATTTGAGCTCATAATTTCTTTAATTATTTGTGCAGCATAATTATCAAACTTCTTTTTAATTCTTTTTTCTTCACTCATTAAGTCCTTTTTAGAAACTAAACTGTCGTAATTTAGATTAATCACTTTTTTTAAAAGTTTATTATTATTAAAATAAAAATGATTTTCAGTTATTGAATCATTAGAAATGGTTTCCTTTTCTATTACTAGTTTTAAATTGCTGTCCTTTAAATAGAATTCGGAAATTTTTACTAAGCCTTTTAAGTTTTTAGTAACTTCCATTTTTCTAAGTTGCCCATTAAGTAAAAAAGCGGTTATATTTTCATTTGGGTCAATTTGACCCTTAATTTTATATATCTGATTTGAATTCCATTTGACAGAACTGATATTCTCATATTCAGATATTATACTTATTATTTCTGATTCAGCCTTTTCTTTATAGGATATGCTTTTTATTTCTGGTTTTATCTCACTAATTACAGGGGCTATCTTTTTTTGATTATTTTCATTTTTACAAGAAATGAAAAGAATTGAAAAAGTCAGAATGAATAATATTTTGTTTTTCATTTTTTTATATTAATTATTTTTTTGTTCTTTTTTATATTTGCTAACGGTTAGTATCTGGTTAGTTGCGTGTTTTAAGTAACTAATTTAGTATATAATTACTGAGTAAAAAAGTCAGAAAGGACTTTCGTAAATAGGCTAGAACTAGCAATTAATTTTATGAGTTGTTGTGCTTAGTTTTATTCTTCGTAATATTCTTTTATTATAATTTTCTTGCCTTTGGTTAGTTTTTTCAATTCACTTAAAATATAATATCTATGCATAAATCCACAGAGAACAACAATTCGTTTGCCATTGTTCTGTTCAGAAATTTTCATTATATTTTTTGCCATTGTTTTATTTCTTAAATCCCAAAAATCACAAGCTAACTGAAACCCATCTCGGTAACTTATTTTTTCTCCATTTGGTTTGGTATGAAAGCGATTTGAGAACTCATCTCTTACATTTGTAATTTTCGATAACATTTTATACTGATAATACTGTCTTTCTGCGCAAATACTATCCGTTGTGCTGTTGTTAAAATTTTCAGGTGATTTAGAAGCCAATATTATTAGTGGCTCCAAAAGAGATTCATATTTATTGTAAATTTTAGATTCAGCAGCAGTTAATAAATTAGCTTTTTTTAAACTATCCAATAATTTTGTTGTAAAACCGTCTGTTGGGCGTGAACCAATATTTAATCGGTATTCATTTCTGCCTTCAAACTCATAAGGTCTTAATTTTGTCTTGGAATATTTTTTAAAATATTTTTCTGATGCTATAGCTTCATTACTTGTTGATACATTTTTGTATCTAAAATCAGAAGTAAAGAATGAAGAATCTACTTCTCGTAATATAAAATCAGGTTTAACGTCTTCTAATATATTAAAGAGAATTTCTGAATTAAAATTAGATTCTGGTTTATGAAGTGTTCCAATAACAATTATTTCAGTTGACTTTTCAGTTTTACAAGATAAAATTGTTATTAAAATAAGTACTATTAGTATTGGTTTATTCATTTTTTAATTAAGGCTAACCGGTCTTGTATATGAAAAGTAGCACTGGAAAAGAGCAACCACTATTCGGTTAAACACAGATCTTTTTTAAATTTCCTTTGTTTTAGCGATTAAACCGCTATTACTTATACACAATATTGGCAAGTCGTTTTTTTTATTCAACTACTTTTTAATTTTAACAAGAGTTGTATCGTTTAATTTATCATTTGTTAATTGAGTTATTTTATTCTCAAGAGAATCAAATTCTGTACTCTTAATCCTATATGCCTTTTTTAGAGAATCATATTTTGTTATCACGTTTTTATAATTTTTATTGATAGAATCGCTCTGAATTTTAAGATTGTTATAATTAGACTTAAGTTCACTGTCAGAATAAGATTTAAATATTCCAAAACTACCAAACAAAAGAAAAATTGGTAGATAGATGTATTGATAAGTAGTTAAAAAAGTTTTTTTGTTAATACGTTTTTTTTCCTCTTCAAGAAATTTATGCGCACCTTTTACATCAGCTTGGTCAAAATTTTCTCCAGCATTATATTCATAAATATCAGCTGCTTTAGGGTAATTTCTAACAAGTTTTCTTTTCAAAACCTTATATCCGACTAATTTATTCGCCATTAAATCCTCAGGCTGTACATTATCCCTAACAGGTAGTTCATATTTTCCTTCCCGCTTAACAGTTTGCATAATAACATTCATAATGTTCTTCCCTTGTTCAAGTCCCATTACGTTAATTGTCATTTTGGCCATATTATTTATGTGTATTTTGAGATAAATTTTTATTAATTCAATGTTCGTGTAAATGTTTGCTAACGTTTTTGGCAAATCGTTTTTTATTATTCTGGCATTTCAGTTTCAAAACTTTCTGTTAGTTTTTCCATTTCAATCCAATGGACAGTCAATTCAATTAATTTTTTAAGGTCTTGTAAATTTTTTGACTCCCATTTTTTCACATAATGAGTTTCATCGTTTCCAAGCCAAACTGCTCTTTTTACAACTGTTTTAATTCTTTCATCGCTAACATATTCTTTTATGCAACCTGCTAATCGCATTTTTAAAATTTCCCCCTTTTCGGTTTCATTTTTTAAAATTGCGTAATCTTTTATTAAAAATTCAAGTGCTTTTCGGTACCCAACACCGCAAATTTCTTTCAAATTGTGTTGTTCCGCTGAATAGGCTTCATTGTATATTTGAACAAATGATGGAGAAACCTCTACTATAGATGCATTAAACTCTTTAGTTAGTAGGTTCCCAATAGTTGTCCTGTTATCGTAAATCCAAATACCTCCAACATAGTTGTAATATCCAATGAATGTTTGTCTGCAAGTATCTTTTGGACACGACATAAAAATTTCAAGTTGACTTTTTCCTTTAAAGCCAGATATTACGTTTGGTGAAATCAAATTATGACAAAATGGACATTCGTCTGGTAAAGGTCTGAATTGGTATGTTCCTGAGGAAGTATTTACTTGCATATTTATGTGTGTTCTTAAATGTTTGCCAACAATTTTGTATATGGCTTTTAGCGTGAAAAATTAGCGATTGTTTTCGGATTAAAGTCAAGCCGAATTTTAAATTTTACTATTTATCTTTATTATTGTAAATCGTCAAATTTAAAAATTTGGCGGTCTTTGTAAATAAGCAGAAACCTTTTGATTAAGCATCTAATAGCTATGTTTTATGTGCCTTGTTAGGCATAGTGCTTTTATACTTTCAGTGTTTTATTATCTGTATTATAGTCATTTCCCACACAATATTCAGAACCATTTAATTTATCAGAAACCATTGAAGTCGTAAATATAATTTGATGAGACTTTTCCTTTTCTAAGTAATCACTTGATATACTTGTTATTATTTCTTGAAAATTTTGAGTTCTCTCTTTTTCCATTCCTTTGTCTTCCATATTGTCACAAAGAATAAAACGAGGGTATCTCATAAAATCTAATTCAAGACTAGCGAAGAAAATTGAAAAGATAACCGCATTTTTAAAAAATGTTTTAGAACTAGCAGAAAAGTTATTGTTTCCGTCTAAAGTGAAAGAATCTCTTAAAAAATCTACTTCTACTATTTTTCCTGTTCTAAATTCGTCTTGTCGAGGCAAATCTTTTCTAAGTATGCCAATAGCAATTTCCTTAACTTTGCTCACAACTAAAGAATGTTTATGTTTTTGGTCGTTTTCTTTCTCGGATATAGTAAGTTTTAATCCCGTAATTTCTTTTTCTAATTCTGAGATTTCTGATTTAAGCTGTTCAATTAATTCAACAATTTGTAAATGTTTAGTAAGATTTTCAACTTCACTTTCTATAAATCCTTTTGAAACTAATAGATTATCAATTCTTTCATTTCTAGTTGATTGTGGATTTAAGATAGAGGCATCAAGTTCTTTTTGATAATATCTAAGTTTTTCTATATTTATTGGTAATTGACCTTGTAAATCAGCGTATGTTTTTTCTTTTTTCTCAAGTAATTTAGTTGACTCTTTTACTTGTATCTGCATTTCTTGAAGTAACCTTTTAGCATTTGCTTTTTCAGCTTCTTCTTCAAGAGGTTGTTTGCATAATTTACAGTGGTTATCTATTACTTCTGTACTTAGTATTTCCAAACATTGTGGACAATGTGTTAATGTTAAATCGCCAACTGTCTTTCTTGTTAGAATAGAATTGTATAGTTCCGAAACTCTTTTATTTAAAGTAGATATAAATTGTTTGGAATCAGCAATTTCTAAATCATATTGATTGATTTTAGTTGTAATCTTATTTACTACATTTTTATATCCTATTAATTCTTTTTTAATTTTCTCGGTATTGGTTTCTGTTCTTTTAGTGGTTTTTACTTTTTCTACATCTCTAAGAGATTGTATCTCAGAACTAATTTTTGTAAGATTATCATTAGATTTTTTTATGTCTTTTTCTATTGTTTCCCTATTTGCAGAGACACCGGAATGAGTTACTACATTAATTAGATTTTTATATTCCCTTTCCTTTAAATCTAAATTTTTAGATTTATCTCTAAGACTAATTCTGTCTGAATAAAGAGAATCATCATAAATACCAAGTAAAATTTCTGAAATTGTTTTTCTTGTTAATGGTGGGTCGAAGTTTTCAAATCTAAATAAACTTTGAGGATGTGTTTCTTGGTCAACATATAAAAGCCTTAAGATTTGATGCATCGTTATATTACTATCTAAATCTCCTTTTACCTCAGGAAAGTCTAAAGCATTAAAAAGAATATTCGAAAAACTTAAAACGTTGTCACTACTTTTATAAGGAAATATCTTCCAATTTAGACCATCGGATTTTGCTTTCTCATAACTTCCCCAAAATATTTGTAACGGTGTAAGTACAGAATCACTAATATCTCTTCTTAATGTAAATTCCGCACCATTAATTAGAATTTCTGCTGTTACATCTTTACATTTTCGAGCTTCTGAAGTCCAATTATTAAAAGCTCCTCCCAATATATAAAATATAAAATTTGAGATAGTAGATTTTCCAGAGCTATTTTTACCCCTTATAATATTTATGCCAAAATGGAATGATTCGCTATAAGCGATACGATTACTATAATCTCTTATAATAATTTGTTTAATTGTTATTTGAGGTTTATTTTCTGTCATATCTAAATTCTAAAAGTCCAGTTCTTTCTTTTAATCCTCGAAGTGCTAAAAAATTAAACCCCTTAACTAGTTTTATTATATTTTCTTTTTCAGTATTTGTCTCAGCTAACTTTTCCTGTAGCTCAGAAGGTAGTGGCTTATCTGTTCTTTTTATTATATTTTTTGATAATAAAGCACTGTCAATCAATCCATAAGATGCTAAATACCTTAAGGCGGAAAGCTGATAGGTTTTCATACGTTCTGCAATCCTTTTTGGGTCAATTAAATCTTCATAAGGATTGTCTGGCTTATTTTTAAATATTTTTTTTAATTCAGACAAATCTCTTGGAAAAGTAATTCGCCTTGCTTCATTTGGAAAGGTTAAATAGAAGTCCCAAATTCTTAATTTGTCTAGTTCAATTTCAGTTTCTTCCATTTTAGAAAGAAGCTGTAACATTCTAAATGCGCAGTTATAAATATCGAAAGCTGGATGATATACTAGCATAAGATTAATTCCATTTTATATGACAATTACCAGTTAGGAAAAATATCATTCCCATTATATCGTCTTCATTGTATCTAAAAAGATTAATTCCTAAATCCTCTTGAACAGGTTTAATTATTCTTTCTGTAATGAGGAAGTTTATTCTTTCTTCTGATTCATTTTGACATATTAAAGTATAAATTTCTCGCATAAAACTACTCCTTACTTTAGTAAGTAAAAAAACGTTTATGTCTTGAGCAATTGCTGAATATTGCGATGTTTTCATTAATTTACGATGAAATCTATCTTTTACATCTAGAGCATAATCCAGTAGTTTTTCACGCCCACCATTTTCAAGTTTTTTCTCTAATCCTATTACGTCATTATCTATAACCGAATTTAAATAATCTAATTCCTCACAAAGTTCTTTAAACTCTGGGTTTGATACTTTTTCTTTTTCATATCTATTGTAAAGGTCTTCCAAATATGTTGAACGAGATTGGTAGTTATTCACAACTGAAATACTTTTGTCAGTATAATCTCTACCTGCTAAATTTCCTCCAACGTTAGAATCTTCAATCTTTACTTCATTATTGTTGTCAGCCATCTTTAATTTTTGTCTCTACCAACAAAATTACCGCCAACATTTCCTTTAACATTAACATTACTGTTATTGTCTCCTTTAATCTGTTGTTTTAGTTTAAAGACTTTAGAAACAGCAAAAATGCTTATAAAAAAACCAAGTATTCCGCAGATATTTGCAATAAGTGTAATAGTTTCATTCATAATTTTATTGTTTATTTCGATTTTTTTTGCATTATGCCTAACTAGTGTATAAACTCAAATCATTGCGATTGTTCCGCCCAAATGGCTGTGTAAACGCACATATTGCTTTTCTAGTTGTTTGTTTGGTTGCTATTTTTTTTTTCACAATTTAAAACTATTTTATGTACTGCAATTACGGAAATGTGTAATTGGCCCAATTTTATGTATAAAATGTATTAGAAAATGCTTATTTACAATAACATTTTAAGGTTGTTTGTGTCGTTTTTAAACGACTACAAACATTTACAACCGAAAGTAAGCGCTTTGTACCCGACTAAAATTTGCTGGTGCCCATAAGTTTGCAGTGCCAATGCAATAGTGCTTTGGTAGTATTAACTGTTAAACATTAAAACACACAAATTATGAACGCACTTAAAAACAGAGTACAGTTGATTGGGAACTTAGGTAACGACCCGGAAATTATGAACTTAGATGGCGGTAAAAAATTGGCACGCTTTTCTGTAGCTACTAACGAGACTTACAAAAATGCTGCTGGCGAAAAAGTAACAGATACCCAATGGCACAATGTTGTTGCTTGGGGTAAAACTGCAGAAATTGTAGAAAAATATATTACCAAAGGAAAAGAAATTGCTTTAGAGGGCAAGTTGGTTAGCAGGTCTTACGAGACTAAAGAAGGAGAAAAAAAATACATTACAGAAGTTAATTGTAACGAGATTTTAATGCTTGGTAAAGGATAAAATATACCAAACACTAACCAAAATTTAAAAGGCTTTCTATACTGGTTTAGAAAGCCTTTTTTGTATTACATATTTTTGTGTAATGCTAGTTGTATGCGTTTACGGGCAACATCTACCTCTAATACTTTTACTAGTATTTGTTGGTGTAGACTTACGTGCTCATTAACGTCTTTTACAAAAGTATCTGCTAAGTTAGATATGTGTATTAAACCACTTTCTTTAATACCAACATCTACAAAGCAACCAAAATTGGTAATGTTGTTTACTATGCCAGGTAGTAGTTGTCCTGGGCTTAAATCTGTAATAGACCGTATGTTTTGGTTAAAAGAAAACACTTTTGCTTTTTCTCTAATATCTAAACCTGGTTTTTCTAGCTCCTTAACAATGTCTTGCAATGTTGGTAAACCAACAGTATCTGTACAATAGTTTTGCAGGTTTACTTTTTGCAGTACTTCTTTATTACCAATTAACTCTTGTATGCTAACTTTAGCATCTTTAGTTATTTGTTGTACTATGCTGTAACTTTCTGGGTGTACGGCAGAATCATCTAACGGGTTTTTAGCATTTTTTATACGTAAAAAAGCTGCGCCTTGCTCGTAAGCTTTGCCACCCAAACGTGGTACTTTTTTTATGGCTGTTCTGCTTGTAAAAGCACCATTTTCGTTTCTGTAGTTTACTATATTTTCTGCTAATTTTGGACCAATACCAGACACATAACTTAATAAAGAAGTACTTGCAGTGTTTATATTTACACCAACCGAGTTTACACAACTCTCTACAACGGTATCTAAGGATTGCTTTAGTTTGCTTTGGTCTACATCATGTTGGTATTGCCCAACACCAATAGATTTGGCATCTATTTTTACCAATTCTGCTAACGGGTCTGCTAGTCTACGACCAATAGAAACTGCACCACGTACGGTTACATCATAATCTGGAAACTCATCCCTAGCAATTTTTGATGCCGAGTATATAGATGCTCCTGCCTCGCTTACCACAAAAACCTCTACAGGGTTTTTAAAATGTATTTGTTTTACCAAATGCTCTGTTTCTCTAGATGCTGTACCGTTACCAATTGCTATGGCTTCAATTTTATAAGCATCTGTTAACGAGCTAATTTTTTTAATAGCTTCTGTGCTTTTGTTTTGTGGTGCATGCGGATAAATGGTTTCATTATGCAACAAATCTCCTTGCGCATCTAAACATACCAATTTGCAACCGGTTCTAAAGCCGGGATCTAAAGCTAAAATTCTTTTTTCGCCTAACGGAGAACCTAAAAGTAACTGCTTTAAATTTTTAGAGAATACAGCTATTGCATCTGCATCTGCTTTTTCTTTGGCATTTTTTAAAAGCTCGTTAGACAAAGAGGGTAGTAGTAGTCTTTTGTAAGCATCTTGTATGGCTAGTTCTATTTGAGAGCTACACGCGTTGTTGCTTTTAATAATTCTACTTTCAATTTTGTCTAAAGCACGTTCTTTGTCTATTTCTATTTTAACACGAATAAAACCTTCTTTTTCGGCTCTTAAAATGGCAAGTAACCTGTGTGATGGGCAACGTTTTAAAGCCTCGCTCCAGTCAAAATAATCTCTAAACTTTTGCGCTTTTTCGTCTTCTTTTTTAGTGCCAATTACTTTGGTAGCAATTAGGGCGTAATTTTCAAGCTGGTAACGTATGCCGTTTCTAATATCACTACGCTCATTAATCCATTCAGCAATAATATGTCTGGCTCCTTCTAAAGCCAAGTCTTCATTAATAATGGTTTCGTTTAAGTATTTAGAGGCAGTGTATTCAATTTCATCATTACGCTGTGCCATTATTATTTTAGCCAATGGCTCTAAACCATTTTTAATAGCGGTTTCTGCCTTTGTCTTGCGCTTCTTCTTATAAGGCAAGTACATATCTTCTAAAGTAGTAAGGTTGTCTGTAGCAGCAATTTTAGTTTGGAGTTCTGTGGTTAAAACATTTTGCTCCTGTAAAGCTTTAAGTATTGCTGTTTTTCTTTTTTCTAAGGCTTCAAACTGTGCTTTATAAGTAACAATATCACCAATTTGAACCTCGTCTAAATTACCTGTTTTTTCTTTTCTGTATCTAGATATAAAAGGTATGGTGCAATCTTCATTTAAAAGCTCTATAGTATTTTTTACACTTAGTTCTGGTAACTGTGTGTGTTTAAGTATATATTTTATCATTAAAAAAGACCTTATAAAAATTAGTTTTATAAGGTCTCTAATATATTTAACTCAATTGATTTAATCGAATTTCTATGCTATAAATTTTCTAGTTTTCGCCAGACTGCATTTTAGCATCATTTATCATTTTCTCATTAGGTAAAATAGCAACGTTAACTCTTCTGTTTTTTGCTCTACCTTCTGCAGTAGAATTGTCGTTAGTTGGTTGTTCTTCACCAAACCATTGTGTAGTAAATCTACTAGCAGCAATACCTTTAGCTGTTAAGTATGATGTTACAGCGTTTGCTCTATTTTTAGATAATGTCATATTATAATCTGCAGCACCAGAACTATCTGTGTGGCCTACTACCAATATGTTAGTATCTGGATACTCTGTAAATACACTTGCTAATTTATCTAAAGATGTTTTAGAAGCACCATTAATGTTGTATTTAGCTGTGTCAAAAAATACACCACTATTTTCATCAAAAGTTACAACAATACCATTGTCTACACGCTCTACTTGTGCACCAGGAATTTCGTTCTCAATTTTTTGAGCTTGCTTATCCATTCTGTTACCAATAAGTACACCAGCACCACCACCAACAACACCACCAATAACAGCACCTAACTCGCTATTACCTTTACCAACGTTGTTACCAATTATTGCTCCTAAAATTGCACCACCAGCAACACCTATTGCGCCACCTTTTTGTTTGTTGTTTGCATTTTGTACCGCATCACAGCTTGTAAAATTTGCCATTAATAGTAATGCAAAAGCACCTAATGTTATTTTTTTTATTGTTGTTTTCATGTGTTTATTTTTAAAATTATTTAATAAGTAATGGGTTGTGTTTATTGCCAGTCTGCTTTTGTAAAATTCATTGTAATAGTAAATGGTTTACCATCTACAGATAATGTTTGTGTCCATGTCATGTTAGACTCTGTTAACAATGCCAATGATAATCTAAAACCAACATTGTTTTGGCTTTTTCCTTTTGCGTCTGTTGGCTTAATTAAAAAGTCATACAAACCTGTAGTTTCATCAATTTCCTGAATTGTAAAAATGAAATTACGTTCTCCTGTAGCACAATTTGCATTGTTTATGCTGTACTTACCTGTATTGTTGTTAGGTATAAAAGACCAAGAACTACCGTTAAAACAATCTTTAGATACATCATTTAAAAGTGTAACGTTGTATTCACCAGCTTCACTATAAGTAATGTTGCTAAGTGTCCATTCTCCTTTAATTACTTTTTTTGATGTTCTTACTGTTTTTGATGCTCCGCAAGAAACTAAACTTACTGCAAGTAGTAGTACTATTAACTGTTTCATAATATTTATTTGTTTTATGTATATACGAAATAACTCAATTATTAGACCACAGTGTAACTCATTTGCATAAAATAATGATGCAAATAATTTTGTAGTCCAAATATGATGTAAAGATACTGGAAGTAGTGTTAATTAGGTGTAAATAAAAATAAAAATTAGATAAAGTGCATAGGTTTATGCCACTTTTTTAAGCAAATCAAAACAAGGACATTTTTTACATCGCTTGCTTTCAGACTTTTTGTATTTGCTACAGCATTTGCTTTTTACCTTACCGGCTACTTTAGGAGTATCCTTTAGTAATTTTTTTAATGCTTTTTTTTCTTTTTTCTTGTCCTTCTTTTTGCCCATAACTACTTATGCCTAAAAATAGTAAGGCAAAAGTAGTTATTTTAAATTAATCTAAATAAGATTATTATGTTAAACTTATTGTGGGTTTTCTGTAGAGGCGGTAGATACTGTTATTTGCTGTATATCTCTATCAAATAAATACAAGCCACCTTTATCATCTCCAATAAGGTTTATTTTATCTAAAATAGTGCGTGCCATAGCTTCTTCTTCTATTTGCTCAGATACGTACCATTGTAAAAAGTTATGCGTAGCATAGTCTTTTTCTTGTAAACTAATATGTACTAGTTCGTTAATACTGTTAGATACAAAAACTTCGTGCTCAAATAATTTTTCAAACATTTCTTTAAAAGAAGAAAAAGTAACGTTTGGTGCAGCAAGCTCAGATATTTGTGCGTGTCCGCCACGTTCATTAACAAACTTAATAAGCTTAAGCATATGGTCTCTTTCTTCGTTAGACTGGTCGTACATAAAACCAGCAACACCTTCTAAACCTTTAACCTCTGCCCAACAAGCCATTGCTAAATAAATTTGAGAAGATTCTGCTTCTATTTTTATCTGGTTGTTAAGTGCTTTTTCTATATTTTTTGATAACATAATTTTCTGCTTTTTATAAAATTACAAATTAATTAATTGTTTCTCCACTATTTACACCATCTTCATCTGGATTTACAAAAACTAATTTGCCGTCTGCATTCTCTGTCATCAAAATCATTCCTTCACTATCTACACCACGTAATGCTCTTGGTGCTAAGTTTACAAGTACAGTTACTTTTTTGCCTACAATTTCTTCAGGAGTAAAGCTTTCTGCAATACCAGAAACTATAGTACGTGTATCTAAACCAGTATCTACTTTTAAAACCAATAACTTTTTAGCTTTTGGCATTTTCTCTGCTTCTATTATAGTACCAACACGCATATCTAACTTTGTAAAATCGTCAAAAGTAATGGTGTCTTTTTGTGGAGTAACCTCTTTATTCATTTGTAGGTTTGCTTTTTTTGTAGCTTCTAATTTTGCTAGTTGAGCTTCAATTTCTTTGTCTTCAACTTTTCTAAACAATAACTCTGCTTTGTTAATTGTATGTCCGGCTGGTAATAATACATCTAAGGTAGAAACTGTGTTCCATTCTACAGTTGTATCTGCCGCAGCTACATTTAAAATATTTTTAAGTTTTGTTGATGTAAACGGTAAAAAAGGTTCGCTTAAAACAGCTAGCGCAGATGCTATTTGTAAAGCAACATACATTATGGTTTTTACACGTTCTTCATCTTGCTTAATAACTTTCCAAGGTTCTTCATCTGCTAGGTACTTGTTACCAAGTCTAGCAAGGTTCATTAATTCTTGTCCGGCTTCTCTAAATCTATATCGTTCTAAAGAGCTAGAAATTATGCTTGGGTATTTTTTAACCTCTTCTAAAGTAGCTTTATCAACGTCTGTAAATGCAGCAGGTGTTGGTAAAACACCATTGTAATATTTGTTTGTTAATACCACAACTCTGTTTATAAAGTTGCCAAAAATAGCAACCAACTCGTTGTTATTACGTGCCTGAAAATCTTTCCAAGTAAAATCGTTATCCTTAGTTTCTGGTGCATTTGCAGTTAATGTATAACGCAACACATCTTGCATATCAGGAAAATCTTCTAAATACTCATGCAACCAAACGGCCCAGTTTTTAGAGGTTGATAATTTATTACCTTCTAAGTTTAAGAATTCGTTTGCAGGTACATTTTCAGGTAAAATAAAATCTCCGTGTGCTTTTAACATGCTAGGAAAAATAATACAGTGAAATACTATATTGTCTTTACCAATAAAATGAAGCATTTTTGTATTCTCGTCTTTCCAGTATGGCTCCCAGTCTTTGCCCTCGCGAGCAGCCCACTCTTTTGTAGATGATATGTAACCAATAGGAGCATCAAACCAAACGTAAAGTACTTTGCCTTCTCCGCCAGGTACCGGAACAGGAATTCCCCAGTCTAAATCTCTTGTTACTGCACGTGGTTTTAAACCGTCATCAATCCAAGATTTACATTGTCCGTAAACGTTAGGTTTCCAATCGTTTTTGTGTCCTTCTAAAATCCATTCTTTTAAAAAGTCTTCATATCTATCTAAAGGTAAAAACCAGTGTTTTGTTTCTTTTAATGTTGGTACAGCACCAGATATTGTAGATTTTGGGTTTATTAGCTCGGTAGCATTTAAGGTAGATCCGCAATTTTCGCATTGGTCACCATAAGCCTCTTCATGACCACATTTTGGGCACGTACCAATTACAAACCTATCTGCTAAAAATTGCTTAGCTTCTGCATCATACAATTGTTCTGTAGTTTCTTCTATAAAGTCACCCTTGTCATATAAGTTTTTAAAAAACTCAGAAGCTGTATCATGATGTACTTGTGCAGAAGTACGCGAGTAATTATCAAACGTAATACCAAAATCTAAAAAAGATTGTTTAATAATTGCGTGGTACTTATCTATAACTTCTTTAGGTGTAATACCTTCTTTTTTGGCTTTCATAGAAATGGCAACACCGTGCTCATCACTACCACATACAAATGCAACATCTTTATTTGTGCCTCTTAAATAACGTGCATAAATATCTGCAGGTACATATACACCTGCCAAATGGCCAATATGTATTGGTCCGTTTGTATAGGGTAATGCTGCTGTAATTGTATATCTGCTTGGTGTTTTAGTTTCTTGTGCCATTAAAATTGAATTAAGCTGCAAAAATACATTTTTAGCCAGCAGTACTAAAGAAAAAGATTGAAATAAATGTAAAGGTTGATGCCCTTAATACTTAAAAATAGTTGTGATACACCGATTAATTAAAATATAAGACGTACTTTTTAGTTGTAATAGTATAAAATGTAATCATATGAGTGGCAAACCAGTACACAAAGATATTTTAAAATCTGTTGATTTAGATAAATTAAAAGATGTTCCTAAAAATGAAGAAGATGTAACTAGAGTATATAAAAATAAAAACTCTAGAGTTAAAAAAGAGCTCGACTTTAAAACAAAAAAGAGCAATACTAAACTGACATAAAAAAGCACCTAAAATTAAAATAATAGGTGCTTTTGAGTAACAATTAATTGTAATGTAAACTGATTAAGATACCATTACAGATTTGCTCATTTTCTGATTTTGAACACTTATTCTGTAAATATATTTACCAGTAGCAAGGTTTACAGGTATGCGTTCTCTTATGTTAATTTCTTGATCTCCTTCTGTAGTCATAGCGTTGTACACTGTTCCTAAGTTTTGACCTAAAATATTATATAACTGTATGTCTACGTGTGCAGTAAAAGGCATTTCTAAATGTATAGAAGGGTTTCCTTTTGTTGGGTAATATGGTTTGTGTACAATAACATTTTCTGGTATTGGTTCAGGTTCTGTTGGGTCAGTAGGGTCAGTGCCACCATCTCCAGGTCCTGGTAAAACAGGATTTTCATCATCTATAGCAATATCTGGAAAATCTTCTCCGCTACAATTAAAACCTAAGTTTACAGGTACGTAAGGACGACCTAAAAGATGTTGTTCTACTAAATTTCTTGGTACACATAGCCATTCTGCTAAAACAGTACCGTAAAGATCTCTAAAATCCATTGTGTACTCTAAGTTTCCTCTTTCATTAGGATCTTCTAATGAAGGATGATCACCAACAAAAGCACTACCGTTTAATCCTGATCCAAAAAATAGAGTAGGACTAGCTTTACCGTGATCTGTACCGTTAGATCCGTTTTCATATATTCTACGTCCAAACTCAGAGAAGGTCATACTTAAAACCTTATCATCTTGATCTGTACAGGCTAAGTCTTGATAAAAATCGCTTACTGCAACAGATAAGTTGGTCATTAGTCGTTCATGTGCTAATGGTTGATTACCGTGCGTGTCAAAACCACCCATAGAAATCATATATACTTTTGTACCTAAATTTCCTTTAATAAGTTTAGCTAGTACAGCTAATTGTTTAGCAAAACTATTGTCTTGGTATTCTATGCCACAACCTAAGGCTTCACCACGTTTGTAAGCCTCGTGTATTGTTCCAGAATACTCATAAGTTGTATTTGCAACGCCTCTTAAAAACTTAAGTTGATCGTCATACATACAACCATCAAAAAGAGTTGGATCTAAGGCAAAATTATCACCTGTTTCTGCAATTTTCTCTAATTGATTAATATTACTAGTTACAAAGGCATAATTTGTTTCTTCACCTTCAAATACCAAGCTTCCGTATTGTCCTATTTGTATAGCTGCTGGTGCAGGTGGTGGACTCATAAGATAATCAGGAAAACACTCTTCAAAGTGTCTACCCATCCAACCAGTTCTTGTTCCTGTAAATCCAGTAGTATTTAAGTCTGTATTAGCAAAAATATCTGACCCTGTAAAGTGAGAAAGACTTTGTCCTTCATAACCAACGCCGTGTACAGCCTTAAATTGGCCTTCTCCCCACATGCGCTCTAAAGGCGCCATATAAGAAGGAACTCCAAAATTATCAGTTAATTTTAATACTTTACTTTCTGGTATATATATGTTTGGTCTTGCGTTAGCATATGTGTCATATTGCTCTATAGGTATAACGGTACTTAAGCCATCATTACCACCTGCAAGTCTAATTAATATTAATATTTTTCCGTCTGCTTCTGCATCAGCTATAGCAGTAGCTAAAGGTGATGTAGCCGAAGCATTAAGTACATTACTACCTAGTAGCATAGATCCAGAACCAACCATACCCATAGCTTGTAAAAAAGAACGTCTGTTCCATTTTTTATGCTCTAAGTCATGAGCCTCTTTGTCTGCATGTTGTACTTTAGAATTTGTATCGCACATAGTAAGTGGTTATTTTAATTGAAATTCTGGTTGTCTAATAATGTGTAGTAGTAGTTGGTATACCTGGTTTTCTGCTCCAGGGTAATAAAGACTCCAAGATCCATCTATACCTCCAATATAATATTGTTCTGGAACATCACTTCTAAATACGTCATAAGCATTTTCTCTTTCATCGTCGGCAATACCTTTAGGTAGTAGTTTGTTTAAAATAGCGTCTGTTACTTCATCTGGGTCGTTTGTTGTCATTCCACTAGGTCCAGTTACATTCAAAGCTAAAGTCCTAAATTGTTCTGAGTCAAAATCCCAAAAAATTTGCAAAAACATCTCTGAGGATAACCATCTGCCAATCATAAAGTTAGTGTTAATCCAATACCTATCTCTATACCAGCCTTCAACACCAGGAGGGTTGTAGATTTCTTGGCCTAATAACTTACAAGTTTGTATTATATTTTCAATTAAATCTTCTTCAGAATCAGATTTAAAACCTGTTTCATTCAATAAATTAATATATATATCAAACGGACTCTTAATAATTACTCCTACAGCCTCTTCATCATAAAAATGTTCACTTTTAAAAAGTTGAGCTAGAACAGGTGCTATTTCAAAATCATTTGCTCTAAAAGTTGCAGCTAAACCTTGAATAATAACTTCGGCGTTATTTGCATCATCAGTAGAATCTGGGTGTACAAAAAACTCATATAATTTTTTACATATAAACCAGCTTATTTCGTTTGGTCTTTGTTCAAATAAATTATCTATAACTCCATCATAGTCAAAATTAGCAGTTTGTCCTAAAATGGTTTTAGAGCTTGAATCATATTTGGTTGCATCAAAAGTAACAGCTGTACAACCTGCATCTCCACGATTTACCCAGCCAGTTAAAGCTTTTGCAGTTTCGATAATATCTTCTTCGGTATATCCATTACCTTCTCCTAAAGTAAATAGTTCATATAATTCACGAGCGTAATTTTCATTAGGGTTATTACCGTTATTAAATACACCATCTAAATAATAAAGCATTGCACTCTCAAGCCCCATTTGCCTGACAAACTCCTTAAAATTTCCTACTGCGTTACGTTGCAAACAATTTATGTAGTGGTATTGAAAGGAATTACAACCATGTTTAATCATTTCTGTAACCAAATGATTGCTCCAGAAAAAACTCAAACGGTCTCTAAGGTTATTGGTTATAAAGCTTTTAACATATTGACTCCTAAATTCTATTGTGTGCTGTGCTCTTAAGGCATTTCTGGCATCATCATCTGCAGGATAATCAGCCCAAGTCCAATTAGCCCAGCTTGGTTCAGGAATTTCAGGCATATTTAACGCCTCATTGATTAGCATATCTATATGTGCGGAGATTGGCTCTCCAATAGCGCTATTTATAGTGTCAACAGAGGCACTAAAACCTAATCGTCTGTAAAGGTGTTCTGCTTTGTTTTTGTCTAGATTACCACCTATGGGGTTTAGCGATGCAGTATTGCAATTCACAAAATATGCCATAATTATTGTTGCATTTGTATTGTTTGGTTATTAGGTCACGTGTTTACTTTTAACGTTAAAATATACAAATGAGTATATAATTAGTTAAAAAAGTTAACACGCTCACTTTATTAGGTACGTAAAATAAAGCGTTTTAGATGATGAAAAGCTTTATTTTTCGGTAAAATACACTAATTTGTATGTTAAATTTAAATTTTGGGAGATCACAATCAGTTTGGTAAAGAAGGAGAAAAGCTTGCTGTACAGTTTTTAAGAGACAATGGGTACACTATTAAACATCTTAATTACCGCTATCTAAAAGCTGAGGTTGATATTATTGCGCAGCAAAAAGATACTTTGGCAATTATAGAGGTAAAATCTAGAAGTAGTGATGCGTTGCAGAACATTGCTGATACTGTAACAGCAAAAAAAATAAAACTTCTTGTTATGGCAGCAGATCATTATGTGTCTGATAATGATTTAGATGTAGAAGTTAGATTTGATATTATCACAATCTTAAAAAATGAAGATAATTTAAAAATTGAGCATTTAACCGACGCTTTTTATCATTTTTAAAAAAAGAGACACCAATTTTTATTACATTGCAATTGTTACATTTAAAACAATTTGTTAATTTTGAACTTTCAAAAGACATTTTTTATTCTAATAAGTCTAATAAGAATAGTTTTTTAACCAAATTAAGAGCAAACAACCAAACCCCAATAACAAGATGAAAACAATATCATCAGTAGTAGAAGAGTATATTAAAAAGAAACCCTTTCTACAAAGTGCTTTAGCACAGAGTATTATTAATTTAACTTCCTTATCTAGAATTATTAAACCAGAAATAGAGTCTGAGTTAGGGAAAGATATTAGAAACGGAGCCATTGTTATGGCCTTAAAACGATTATCTGATGATTTAGAGTTTAGAGCTACTCACAAAATTGTAAAGGTTCTTAAAAATATAGGTGAAATTACTGTAAGGTCTTCTTTAACAGATTTTACTTTTTTATTATCTGATTCTATTCTTGATAATCAAACTAATTTATTAAAAGAGGTTAATAAAAATAAAGATGTTTTTTACACATCTTCTAGAGGAGTAAATGAGCTAAATATAGTTGTAAACAATACATTAGATAAGACGGTTGAAGAGTTGTTTAAGCACGAAAGGTGTACGCAAAAGGCCGAAAATTTATCGTCTATAACTGTAAAGCTACCAGCAGAAAACGTATCTGTACCTGGTATTTATTACTTTATTTTTCAGCGTTTAGCTTGGGAAGGTATTGTGCTTTTTGAGGTAATTTCTACAACCAACGAGTTTACCATTTTAGTAAATGATGAGCAAGTAGACGTAGCCTTTAAAACTATTAAAGATCTAAAGGCCTTGTAAGTCTATTTTTATTATTTCTTTTTTAAATATTCTAGAGCCTCTTTGTAAGTCTCTGGTTTATTTACAATTCTCTTGTCTTTATCTAAAATAAAGTAGGTAGGTGTGGCAGAAACATTATATAAATCTGCGTATTTACTATCCCATTTGCCAAGAGCTAAAGCGTGAGTAAAACTTTTTAGTTTAGCAGATTCTGTGTCCCAATAATTGTACTCGTCTTCTAAACCAACAGCAAGTACTTTTGTGTTTGGTAGCGTTTGCATTGCTTTGTTTAATTCTGGTAGTTCTTTTAAGCAATGAGAACATGTACTGCTCCAGAAAACAACAACGTAATTATCTGCTCCAGATAATTTGCTAAGACTATTTTTGCCATCATTCCAAGTAATTTCTGGTGCTTTTGCGCCAATTCTTAATCTAGTATGTGCATCTATATTTTTAATAATTTCTTGGTTGTTAGTTATGTTTCCAAGTTTTTTAAGGTAATTAGTGGTTATAAAGTCTGATGTTTTATCATACTTTGCACTGGCAGCATAAATCCACATATCATAAAAAAGGCTAAACTTAAATGTCTCATGAACACCATCTAGTTTGCTAGCTACAGTTTGTATATTTTGCTGTAAAATTGTCTCAGTTTCATCTTTTGTAACTTTATTTAACGGTAAAGATGTGTACACATAATTTAATGTTTTGTCTGTTAAAAACGAAGAGGCTTGTAGCTGTTTGTTTTTAAAATCTATTGCAGAAAAATAATTTTGCTTTTTATGCTCAACAAACTCATATATTGTTTCATGTTTTTTTGCAATGTATGGCTTGTTGGCTATAATAAAATTAAGTGCAATTAAATCCTTAGCATCAGTTTCATACCTAGCTTGTGTGCTATTTATTTTATTGTAAAGCTTTGCTAGTTCTTTTTTATTTGTACTGTTAGATGTGTAAAAATCTATAACCTGCTTTTGCAAAGCATTAATTTCTAAAAAATAACTGTTTACTATTTTATTTTCTTCTGATGTAGTATACGTTGCACCATCTTGAGCATTAAAATTAAGTACAATATCTTCTTTGCCATTGTATAAAACATCAAAATTAAACTCTTCTTGTGGTACAGCATACACCAATCTATAAGTTCCGGCAGCTGCGTTGGTAGGTAGCTCTAGTTTAAATTTACCATCTTCTATTTTAGTATCAGCAACATAAACTTGTGTGCCAGGTTTAAGTTGGTATGCAATAAGCCAAGTATAGTCTTTAGCTGGTGAAAATACGCCAGATATGGTATGTTGTGATGTTACAGATACAGCAATAAGAGCAAATAATAATGTTAGTATTTTTTTCATAGTATGCTTTTTTAGCAATGGTTAATGCTTAGTTATTTAGCTTATTTTCAAAAACCGAACCAAACTGTGTATTTGCATTTGTTTTAATGCGTATTAAAAGGAGCTAAGCTTTTTAATGCTTTTTCTACTGTTGTAATTTTATCAAAAACCAAAAGTAAGCGTAAGCCGGCTCTGGTTTGTTTTTCTTTCATTTTACATATAGCAGTATTGGCTTGTACAAATTGTAATACTTTAGTGAATTTTGGGCTTTGGTAAAATCCAGATTGTTGATCTGCTATAAAATACCCAATCATTTTACCTTTTTTAAGTACAATTTTTTCTAAACCTAGGCTATTTGCGATCCATTTTATACGAACCGAGTTTAGCAAGTCTTCAACAGGACTAGGTATTTCTCCAAAACGGTCTACTAATTCTTTTTCAAACTTAACCAAACCTTCTTCTGTGGTAATTAAGTTTAATTGAGTGTATAAGTTTAATCGTTCTGTAACATTATTTACATAATCATCAGGAAATAAAAGTTCAAAATCCGAGTCTATCTGGGTTTCTTTTACAAACACTTTGTCTTTGCCTTCTACCTCTTCGTATAAATCCTTAAACTCGTTTTCTTTTAATTCTTCTACCGTTTCTGCAAGTATTTTTTGGTATGCATCAAAACCGATTTCATTAATAAAACCACTTTGCTCACCACCTAAAATATCACCTGCGCCACGTATTTCTAAATCTTTCATAGCAATATTAAAACCGCTACCTAATTCTGTAAATTGTTCTAATGCTTGTATACGTTTACGAGCATCGTTACTCATAGAGTCATAAGGTGGTGTAATAAAATAACAGAAAGCTTTTTTGTTGCTACGCCCAACACGGCCACGCATTTGGTGCAAATCACTTAAACCAAAATTATTGGCATTGTTTATAAAAATAGTATTGGCGTTAGGAACATCTAATCCACTTTCTATAATAGTTGTAGACACTAAAACATCAAACTCACCATTCATAAAAGCAAGCATTAAAGTCTCTAGTTTTTTACCGTCCATTTGTCCGTGACCAATACCAATTTTAGCATCAGGAACCAAACGCTGTAACATACCAGCAACCTCTTTAATGTTTTCTATACGGTTGTGTATAAAAAACACTTGTCCGCCTCTTTGTATCTCGTAAGAAACTGCATCTCTAATAGTGTCTTCTGTAAAGCGTACAACGTGACTGTCTATTGGGTATCTGTTTGGTGGTGCTGTATTTATTGTAGATAAATCTCTGGCAGCCATTAAACTAAATTGCAACGTTCTTGGTATTGGCGTAGCAGTTAATGTAAGTACATCTACATTTTCTTTAATAGACTTTAATTTATCTTTTACAGCAACTCCAAATTTTTGCTCCTCATCTACAATTAGCAAGCCTAAGTCTTTAAAAACTACGTTTTTATTAACTAATTGGTGTGTGCCTATAATAATATCTACTTTGCCTTCTGCTAGGCGTTGTAGTGTTTCTTTTTTCTCTTTTGCAGTTCTAAAACGGTTTACATAGTCTACCGTTACAGGCATATCTTTTAAACGCTCTGCAAATGTTTTATGGTGCTGAAAAGCCAATATAGTTGTTGGAACTAAAACAGCTACTTGTTTGCCATTATCTACAGCTTTAAAAGCGGCACGTATAGCAACCTCTGTTTTACCAAAGCCAACATCACCGCAAATAAGGCGATCCATTGGCCTATCACTCTCCATATCTTTTTTTAGATCTTCGGTGGCCTTACTTTGGTCTGGCGTATCTTCATAAATAAAAGATGCCTCTAACTCGTGCTGTAAATAACTATCTGGAGCGTATTTAAATCCTTTTTTAAGTCTACGGTTGGCGTACACTTTAATAAGGTCAAACGCAATTTGTTTAACTCTAGTTTTGGTTTTTTGCTTCAGTTTTTTCCAAGCACCAGAACCTAGTTTAAAAATTTTAGGAGGCTTACCGTCTTTGCCTGCAAATTTAGATATTTTGTGTAGTGAGTGTATGCTTACGTACAACACATCTCGCTCACTATACATTAATTTTATAGCCTCTTGTTTTTTACCTTCTACATCTATTTTTTGTAAACCACCAAATTTACCAACACCATGATCTATATGTGTTACATAATCTCCAATATCTAATTTGGTAAGTTCCTTAAGTGTTATAGCTTGCTTTTTAGCGTATCCATTTTTAAGGTTGAATTTATGGTAACGTTCAAAAACTTGATGATCTGTATAACAGGCAACTTTTATATCATCTAAAATAAAACCCTGAAAAAGAGGTAATACAACTGTTTTATAGTGTACATCTTGTTCTACTTCATCAAAAATATCATGAAAACGTTTTGCTTGTTGCTCTGTGGCACAAAAAATATAATTGGTATAGTTATTAGCGTGATTTTGATCTAGGTTTTCAATAAGCAAGTCGAACTTTTTATTAAAAGACGGCTGTGGTTTAGAATGAAAAACAATAGATTTATCTGCATTTGTTGCTGTTTGATGAATGCTTATAACATTAAATGCATCAAACTCTTTTTTTAACTGATTAGAATCTACAAATAACTCCTTAGGTTGAGCGTGTTTTAGCTCGCCTGTAAGTTTTGTAAAAGCTTCTTCTGCTTTTGCGTAAAGAGAGTCTAGTCTGTCGTGTAAAAGCTCTGTGTTTTTAGAAAAAATGACAGTTTTAGAAGCAATATATTTTAAAAAGCTCTCCCTGGTTTCGTCTAAAAATTTATTTTCTACATTGGGTACAATGGTAATTTTAGTGACTTTGTCTGTAGACAATTGTGTTTCTACATCAAAAGTTCTAATGCTATCTACTTCATCACCAAAAAATTCTATTCTGTATGGCACGTCATTAGAAAACGAAAAAACATCTACAATACCACCACGAACCGAAAATTCTCCAGGTTCGGTAACAAAGTCTACACGTTTAAACTTATACTCAAACAAAACTTCGTTTAAAAAATCTAGGGTAATGGTGTCATCAACCTTAATTTTTAATGTGTTTTTATCTAGTTCTTTACGGGTTACCACTTTCTCAAACAGCGCATCAGGATAGGTAACTAGTAATGCCGGTTTTTTACGCGAATTAATTCGGTTTAAAACCTCTGCACGTAGCAGCACATTAGCATTATCTACCTCGTCTATTTGGTAAGGCCTACGGTAACTACCAGGATAAAACAGCACATCTTTTTCGCCTACCAATTGCTCCAAGTCATTTAAATGATAAGCCGCCTCTTCTTTGTCGCTAAAAACAACTAGAAAAGGAGTGTCTGCTTCTTTAAAAGTTTCAGCTATTACAAAGGATAGGGCAGAGCCTGTTAAACCTGTAAGTGTTGTGTTTTTTTCATTTTTGGCAACAGTAGTTTGCAGTTTCTGCATTTGCGGAAGCTGTGCCAACGATTTTAAAATGAGAGATTTTCCCAAAAGTCAATACATTTTTTGCAAATATAAAGCTACAATTTTAAACAATTAGAGTTTGTAGCTAATTTTAAAAAGTACAATGCGTGGTAAAATAAAGGTTTTACTATCGCTGATTAAAAATGTACTAAAAGAATTGTCTTGCTTAAACTGTGTGTCAAATAGGTTAGTAGCTTTAATTTCAAAACCCCAAGGACTATCTTCTTGTTGGTAAAAAAGAGAAACCATAGCATTGTCAAAAGTATTATCTATGTTTCGGTCTTTATTTACATAATTATCAAAATTATATTCTGCTTTTAAGGTAAAATCTTCTAGAAAAACATAATCTAAATAGGTGAAAAAATTGGTGCTTCTATACTTGTTTTTCCCTACAGATGTGTTGTAGTCACTATCGGTTTGTGTGTAGCCAACCTCTAAATTTGGGCCTTTTTTAAAAACAGTCTCTAGGCTTACGGTATTTGAGAATCTGCCAGAGGTGTTTTTTTGTGTCTCTGAGTTTACAAGCTGATAAAAATTACTGTAGTTGTAGGAGCCTCTGTATTTAGCCCTTATTTTTTTTATTCTTTTATTAAAATTGCCACTAAATACCCAGCTATCCTCCGGTTGTGTAAACAGTATTAAAGAATTAAACTGGTTAATGCCTTGCAACTGCGTTTCTCCTTTTAATTGCTCTGTTTTTTTATTGTATCTAATATTTAAGTTGTAAAATAAACCACGCAATAAACTTCTTTTAGAGTAGTTAAAACTTGTGGTATGAAAAAACTCATTTTCCAAGTTAGTATTACCTCTAAAAACCGAATTGAAATTACGGAGTATAAAATTACTTGCTAGGTTATTTACAGAAGGAAAACGAGCATTTGCTTTGTACTTAAAATTTGCTTTTGCGCCGTTTTTAAATTTAATTTCTGTGGTAAACTCTGGTGTAAGTACCGTTTTTGTATTGGTTGTTTTTGTTTGTAACTGATGTAAAGACCAATTAAAATAATGTTGGTATACGGCAGGTTTAAACGTGAAAATACCAGTTCTAAATTTGTATTCTAAACCTACATAAGTATCTATAAAATTATGCCGTAGGTTGTTACCAAAATCAGCAGTATTAAAATTGTTTACTTCTCCGCTACTTAAGAGCTGTACATCTTCATTTACAAAAGAGTTAAAGTTTGAGTTTATACCCAAACTAAAATACAAATGGTTGTAGTTGTTTAACACCCAATAGTCTTTTACAATGGCATTTACACTGTGTGTTTTTACTTCTTTGGTTTGTTGTATGTTATACACATCATCTGCCTGTAACGGAATTAATTCTTGTAGTATTTCTTTATCTGTTTGCCAATTTGTCTTGGGCTTGTCTATGGTGTAACTGTGTGTAGCCTCTAAAGTGCCGGTGTGGTTGTCTGTTAATTTACGACTATAGGTTACGTTTTGTTTTAAGGTTAATGCATCTATATCATTAGCGGTACGTATGCTATTGGTGTTTGTTGGACTGTTTGTGTTAATAGTGTTTAAACCATTGTTGTTGGTTAGTTTTACAAACGTATTAAAAGCAAAATCCTCCTTGTAGGTTGGGTCATAATCTAGTGTTATTTTACCAATGGTAAAAAAGTTATTGGCATTGCCAGTGGTGGTTCTGTTTTCTGTAAAAGGATCGTTGTTGTTTTGGTAAATATTCTCGGTTTGGTTTTCTGTATCGGTATCTGTTTTAGATGCAATAACATAGCCACTAATATCTGTGGTGCTATTTATAGCTTGGCGTAGATTAAACGCACCAAATTTTTGACTACGCTCTTTAAAATTATTGTTGTTTAAAAACTGACTAAAGTCTGACTGAAACAAACTAGACATACTGCCAGAACCAGCCAATATTTTACTAAAACCGCCTTCAAACTCCATATAGTCGCTAAACGTAAATGCTTTTTCGCCAGTATTATTTACATCACCAATAAAATTAATATTGGTTTTAGGACTGTAGTAAAATACATTTGGGTGTATGGCATACCTGTCTTTATGGCCAGCAGCAACATCTAAATCTCCAAACAAAAAGCGTTTTTTGTCTTTTTTAAGTTTAATGTTTAGTGCCATTTTATCTGTGTCTTGCAACCCTTTAAGCATAGCAATTTCACTATAGTTATCTATAACCTCTATTTGGTCTACTACATTGGCAGGTATGTTGTTTACAGCCATTTTGGTGTTTCCAGTAAAAAAGGGTTTGTTGTCTACCAAAACATTGGTAATTTTTTTACCGTTAGAGGTTACATTACCTTCCCTGTCTACGTCTAAACCAGGTAGTTTTTTTAATGTTTCTCGTAGTTTGCGTTCTTTGCCATTGGTAAACGCATCTGTATCATAAACAGTAGTATCTTCTTTAACCTCTATAGGTATTTTATAGGTAAGCTCTACACCGTCTAAAGTGTTTACATCTTCCTGTAAAACAAAGTTTTTAGTGGTTTTTTCTGTTGCTGTAGTGGAAACTACTAGTTTTTTATAGCCTATGTAGCTAATGTTAATTTGGTAGGTATAGCCTTTTTGTAAGCGTAAAATATATGCGCCTTTTTCATTGGTTATAGCAAAAGCAGTTTCTGCATCATCACTATCTGGAAAAGCTAAAATATTAGCATTAGGCAAAGGACTTTGCACGCTGTCTTGCACAAAGCCTTTGTATGTAATTTCTTGGCTGTAAGCAATAAATGAAATAATGAAGAATATAAAAAATAGCTTTTTAGTCATACTTCATTTAACTATTTTTTTCTTCTTTGCTTACTAGCTTCTGCTAATTCTTCCCACTTTTTATTAGCCTGTTCTTGGGTAATTATTTTATTTAAATTGGGCACTGTAATGTTTACACCTTTTGTGGGGTTTAAATTTATTTCTGTGGCTGTAATAGAAATCTTATTTTTATTAATCTCTAATACTAAACCAGGTAAACCAGTATATAATTTTGGGCCAAAACTTACAGGTATTTCTGTGGTAAACCAAGCCTCTACTTTTTCTGTATAATAGTGTCCTTGTCTACTAAATAAAGTTTCAGTTGCTAATGCTTGGTTACAAACATATTTGCCAATTTTTTTTGTTTTATTAGTTATTTTCCAATCAAGAGGAGTTTTTTTAACAATACCAACGTATTTACTAATTTCATAGGTACTATTGTTAGCTGCGTTTCTGTAATATGGTATGGCACTTACAGCCCCAACTGTTGTATTGTATTTATCCTGCTCATCTAAACTTTCTTGCAAATAATAATAAGACTCGTTATTTCTAAAATGTAAAAATAGATCTACTTCTTTTGCATTTTTATACATATCAACTATGAAATCTTTGTGAGTAGAGGGGATTTCTTTAGTAGATGTTACATTTATGATGCTATCCGCATATGTTTTATTTATCGCTCCGCTATATTTAACTATACCACTTAAACTTTGAGAATATGTGAATTTTGAGAAAAGAAATATAATCAGAATAATTTTTGTGATTTTTCCCATATTTTTTTTTGATTTAAAGATTTTAATATATTCAAGCGAATCAATACATTCGCTTGAATATATAAAGTTATTAGCAGCCGTTTCTTCTCATGCATAGATCAAAACTTTCATAACTATCTGGATTTGCATTATCGCAGATAGTAAAAACATCATGGCAGGGAATGGTTTTATGATATTCCATTTTTTCTATTTTTTTTAGTTTAGCCTGGGTGTTGGTAGTAAATAAGGCTCCCGATAGTATTACTGCTGCAAGTATAAATTTTGAAATATTTTTCATAACATTTTAATTTTGTAACCTATTTATTTTTTAGGTTGATTAGTAAATAAAAATAAGTTCAAAGTCATTTATCAAAGTCTTTAAATAAAAAACCAACGTTGGTTACTAGCTAGTTGCCAAAAAAGGTATAGGTAGACTTTGAAAAAACCTATACTATTTTCGACTCCTTAAATGTATTATTATTATTATTACAAAAATTAATTAATTTAACAATATTTTAACAAGTATATTATTTGTAAATGTTAGCCATTTTAGTGATTATCTTCTTTGCTTACTAGCTTTTGCTAATTCTTCCCATTTTATCTGAATACATCATTAAAATGTTCTTTTATATTTTTTTCAGCTTTAATTTGATTTAAGCTATCCTCATCTTCAGTAATTAATTTGCCAGACTTAGGTTTTCTAATTTTAAATGGTTTTACAATAGATACCTCGGTGGCAGTCAATTTCATTTTACCATTTTCAACTTCTAAAATTAAACCTGGTAACCCACAATATGCACTAGGCCCAAAATAGGGTGGTAGTTGAGTTGTAAACCAAACATTTACTTTAAATTGATGAGTTCCTTTACTATTATTTACAGTGTCAATTGTTGTTGCTTTATAGCATAGGTGCTTTCCTATAAGTTTATTCTCTTTATGTATCTTCCATTTTTTTTGCTTTAGTAGCACTCTAAAATTAGCGTCTAGCAAAGTTTTGTTGAGTATGGCTGTTGAGTCTTGTTTGTTTATGTAAAAATCTCCATTAGTTCCCCCAATACTTATTGCCGCTTTTTTTAATGTGTTATTTTTGGAATCATTATCCAAACTCTCTACCACTTTAAAAACAGAATTATTGTTTGATATTTTTAAGCTGTATCTTATATCCTCTACAGCATCTGCTAAAGAGGTGTTAAACGCAGATAAGTTTACTTTATGAGCGTTGTTTTTTGCAGTATCAACTTTTAAACTAACCTCTTTTTTATAAATAATCTCTAGAAATTTAGCGTTCTGCGCGTAACTATTATTGGAAATAAAGCCTAAGCTAGCACTAATTATAAGGGCAATTTTTACAACACTATTTTTCATCAAAAAAACCTTTAAATCTGTTATTAAATTCTTCTTGTGTTAGTTTAATACCGTCTACTGGCTTTTCTATAATTTTATCTTTATTTGATAACTGTATTTTAGATGCTTTAAAAAAGAATTTACCTTCGTACAACTCCAATATTATGCCTGGTAGACCATTGTAATCTTTTGGGCCGTATGGTAAGGGAAAATCTAAAGTATACCAAGCCGTTATTTTGGTTAGTTCATTGTTTTTATCTAAAAGATTTGCTTTGTAGCAATTGTACTTTCCTATTTGTTTTGAAGAATTTAAAAGCTTCCATTTTTTAGTGTTTTGAGTAATTAAAAAAGTATCTCCTCCTAATTTTAACTGTTTAAGTAAAGTATTATCTTTTGTGTTGTAGTAGAATATACTTGCACCGCCTGCTCCAGTAGTAACTAAGTTAAGTTTTTGTTTGCTTTCATCATACAAGCTTTCATTTTTTTGATAGGTAGATAATTTGCTATTAAAATTTAAAGCGTAACTAACTTCTTTAGAGTTTTTTAATATTGCTCTTGTACTAGGGTTATTTGTTTTAGAAATGTTTTTAATTAATTCTGGAGCTAAATTAACTGTATATGTAATACTGCCAGACGTTGTTTTTTGCGCTATTACACTAGTAAAGCACAACACTAGAAACATAACGTTTACAACAATACTATGTTTATCTTTTACGCTCATCTTTACGATCTTGATAGAGTTTGTCACCAGCTTTTTTATACTCGCTTGCAGACATATTATTTTTCTCTTTTGGCCACTTTATAACAATTGCTTTTTTAGGGTTTAGTTTTATCTCTTTGGCTTTGTAAGTAGCCATTAAGCCATTTAATTCTAATATTAGGCCTGGTAACCGACCTACGTAATGGTTTGGACCATAAGCAAATGGTATTTCTGGTGTATACCATGCTACTACAGTAACATCTCCTTTAGGTACTGTTTTTACTTTTGTTGCCTTATAGCATAAAAAATCTCCTATTTTTTTAGTTTCTTTAGTTAGGTCCCAATCTTCATTTTCTATTGGAGCATCAATATTTATACCTGCATCTGTTTTTATTATCTGTTTTTTTTCAGATAAAGATGTGTAATAAGTTCCTTTGTTTCCAGAAATAATACTGGCTAAATTTTCTAAATAACTATCTTTTACAGCTAATTTGTTGTCCACATTAAACTTTGCATATGCTGCGTTAAACTGAAGTTTGTAGTTTACGTTTGCTGCAGCTTTACTTACTGACATCATTAACACTTTTAATTCTTCCTTGCCTTTGTAACTTTCATCTTCTTCCTTATTCAAAGCAACATTATAGGTTATAGTACCGCTATGTATTTGAGCTAAAGAAAAAAAAGGAAGTAGTAAAATTAAATAGAGTAAATGTTTCATATATAGCCTGTTGTTTATTGATGATGACCTTGCTAATATAAAACTATATTTTTAGTTTAAAAATAATTTGTATTCTTTTTCTTTATTAATGTGTTTACTTCTGTCTTTTTTTACGCATTAGTTCTATGGCTATTTTATTTAGTTCTCCAAGAGATTCTATATGTTTACCATCGGTAGGTTTTGTAAGTAGTTTATTTTTTTTACTCTGTAGTTTTACACCTGTACAGTATATTGTTTGTTTAGGATTTAGCTTTAGTTCTAAAATAAGTCCTGGTAAACCATTGAATTCTAAAGGTCCAAAATAATAGGGTATTTCTTTACTAAACCAAGCTTCTATGGTATTGTATTTCTTAGTCCTCTCATTTTTTTTTAATAATGTTGCTTTGTAGCATGTGTAGCCAAGTATAACTTTTGTTGTATCAGTAATTTTCCAAGGCAGATTTTTGTTAATATTGGCTATAAAGGTTTCTCCAGAAAAAGTAACAACTCTTAATTTTTCATTGTTTTCAATATCTGAATAATAAGTACCACTATAAGTGGCATTAATCATAGTTCTGGTAATACGGTCTACATTAGTATATATTTTATCTTGTTTATAAAACAGAGATTTTTTGTTATTAAACACTAAGTTAAAATCAATTAGTTCATCCGCTGTTTTTATAGATTGTTTAATCTGATCTCTAGTATGTGAAGGTTTTTTTGTTGGGTCTACTACATCTATTTCTGGATGTTTACTCTTATAAGTAGCCATACCTTTTTGTATTTGAGCATTTGTAATTGATATACAAAAGAGGATGGTAATAATTAGAAATCTTTTTTGGTAATGAAACTTACTTTCTTTAATCAATATCATTTTTAAAGTTTTGTAATAAATAAAAAAGAAGGTTTACGTGTACCTTAATTAATGTTTTTGCTTTACTTTAGAGGCTAATGTTTTTACAATGTCTTCAAACTCTTCATTAGAGTTTACATAAGTTCCTTCTGTAGGTTTTGTAAGTAGTTTATTTTTTTTAGTCTGCAGTTGTACACTTGTACAGTAAATTGTTTGTTTAGGGTTTAGCTTTAGTTCTAAAATAAGTCCTGGTAAACCATTGTACTCGTCTGGGCCAAAATAGTAGGGTATATCTTTGCTAAACCAAGCTTCTACAGTATAGTCTTTTGTTGTTTTTTTATTTGTTTTGGTAAGTGTGGCTTTATGGCAAGTATAACCAAGTATGGTTTTGGTTGTGTCTTTAATTTTCCAAGGCTGTGGTTGGTAAATGTTTACAATAAATTTTTGATTATCAAAAGAGGTAGATTTTAATTTTTGGTTGGTAGCTATGTTACTGTAATAACTACCTTCGCTTAATACTTCTATAATACCTTTAGTAAACTTGTCTAGGTTTGCATATAGTTTTTCTTCTCTGTAAAAAACAGACTCTTTATTATTAAAAACCAAATTAAATTCTATGAGCTCTTGGGCTGTTTTTATAGACTCTGTTAGTCTGTTGCCTATTGCAGATGGTTTTTTTGTTGGGTTTACTACATCTATTTTCGGGTGTTTTAGTTTATAGGTGGCTTTTCCTTTTTGCGTTTGAGCGCTAATAATACTTAAACTAAAAAAGATGAGTAATATAAAATGCTTCATTACTTATGAGGTTGTTACATTATAAATATAAGTAAAATCTTACATTAAAACAAAGCGGTTACTTTTTACTGCGTTAGTGATAGTAGTGAATAACCCGCAGCTTTTTTGCGAGGATTAGTAACGTATAGCACGGCGTTAAAAACAGCTGTTTTAACGAACGCCCAAAATAATTTTAAAATTTTGAAGTTCTATAATTGCAAAAAATTATATTTGCAGTCTAAATTAAATTATAAATTATGTCTTTTAAAGATTTATACGGTAATAGCCAACATAGAAAAAATGTTGCACACTTTGCATCTATTGCTTCTTTAGCAAGTGTAGATGGTGAGGTTAATGATGCAGAGCAAGTTGTTTTAGACCGTTTTGCACGTAAATTAGATATTACTGAAACTGAGTACAAAGAGGTAATGAAAAATCCAGGGAAATATCCAATAGATCCGCCAACAAGTTTAGACAGACGTTTAGAGCGTATGTACGATTTGTTTAAAATTATATTTGCAGATCATAATATTGATGATGATGAGCGTTTGCTTATTAAAAAATATGCTATTGGTTTAGGATATTCTAATGAGTCGGCAGATCAGGTAATTTCTAGATCTATAACTATTTTTGGTGGAAAATTAGATTTTGAAGATTATGCTATGTTTGTTAGAAGATAAACAAATAGGCTTACAAGTATAAAAAAACGAGGCTTTTGCCTCGTTTTTTGTTTTTATAGCTTTTAAGTTTATTATTTACTTGCTTTAGCAATAAATTCTTCTGCTTTTTCTACCATTTTTGTGCTACCACAGAAAAAAGGTACACGTTGGTGCAATTCTGTTGGCTTTAAAGCCATTATACGCTCTTTACCATTAGTTGCTTTACCATTTGCTTGTTCTGCTAAAAATGCCATTGGGTTACACTCATACAACAAACGCAGTTTACCTTCATGGGCTTTACTACTTTTTGGATACATATAAATACCACCCTTTATCATATTTCTATGAAAATCTGATACTAATGAGCCAATATACCTAGAGGTGTATGGCCTGTCTCCTTCTTCTTGCTGGCAATATTTTATATAATCTTTTACGCCTTGCGGAAAGTGTATGTAGTTACCCTCGTTAACAGAATATATTTTACCTGTTTCTGGAAATTGCATATTTGGGTGAGACAAGTAAAAAGTACCAATTGCTGGGTTAAGTGTAAAACCATTTACACCATCACCTGTTGTATATACTAACATTGTAGATGTACCATAAACAATATAACCTGCTGCTACTTGGTTATCGCCTGGTTGTAAAAAGTCTTCTATTGTTACTGGTGTGCCAACAGGTGTTACTCTACGGTATATAGAAAAAATTGTACCTACAGATACGTTTACATCTATGTTAGAAGAACCATCTAATGGGTCTATAAGTACAATATATTTGTTTTGGTGTTGCTCATCTTGGCTATTAATGCTAATAAAATCATCTTCTTCTTCCGATGCAATACCACAAACAATTTCTCTGTTTTTTAGCGTTTGTATAAACTTTTCGTTTGCTAAAACATCTAGCTTTTGTTGGTCTTCTCCTTGTATGTTAGTATCGCCAGCAGCGCCTAATATATCTATTAATCCTGCTTTGTTTACCTCGTGGTTTACCACTTTTGCGGCTAAACGTATGGCGTTAATTAGTTTAGAGAGTTCCCCAGAAGAATATTGAAATGAGGATTGGTTTTCAATGATAAATTCTCCTAAAGTCTTGTTTTTTTTGTCCATCAATAGCTGTGTTTTATTTAAGTACAAATATCGATAATTTTGTGATACTACAACGTTTTCGTTATTTAAAGTCGCTTAAACGTGTTACTTTGCAGTTTATTAGAAGAAAAATTATGGAGTTTATTACTAGAGATGCAACCATAGAAGATATGCCGCAAGTACTTAATTTAATTAAGGAACTGGCACTTTTTGAAAAAGAAGCAGAAGCGGTAGAAGTTACTGTAGATGATTTAATTTTAGATGGTTTTGGAGATCATAAATTGTTTCACTGCTTTGTTGCAGAGGCAAATAATGAAATAGCAGGTCTTGCTTTGGTGTATAACAGATATTCTACCTGGAAAGGTCCTGTTTTGCATTTAGAAGATTTAATTGTTACTCAAAAAATGCGTGGTTCTGGTTTAGGAACTTTGTTATTAAATGAGGTTATAAAATACGGCCATAGTCAAGGTGTAAAACGTATATGTTGGGAAGTTTTAGATTGGAACGAGCCAGCTATTAAATTTTACCAAAGTAAAGGTGCAGACGTAAAAAGAGATTGGGACGTTGTACATTTAGATGAAAAAGGAATTGAAAATTACATAGCTAACCTTTAATACATAGGCTAGTTAATACAAAATATAAGATAATAGAATGAAGATTTTTAAATTTGGTGGCGCTTCTGTAAAAGATGCTACTGGTGTAAAAAATGTTGTAAATGTGTTACAACAAGTTGGGCATACTAACACTTTGGTAGTTGTTTCTGCAATGGGCAAAACAACAAATGCAATGGAAGATGTTGTAAATGCTTATTTTAATGATAAGGCTGCTTTACCAGCAACAATTCAAGAAATTGTTGATTTTCATACAAATATTTTAAATGATTTGTTTGACAATAAACAGCATGAAGTTTATGCTAAAGTTAAAGTTTTGTTTGATGAGGTACAGGGCTTTTTAGCGTGGAACAAGTCGCCAAAACGTAGTTTTGTGTACGACCAAGTTGTTGGTTACGGAGAGTTGCTTTCTACTACTATTTTAAATGCATATTTAAACCAAGTTAATATACAAAGCAATTGGTTAGATGTTCGTGAGTTTATAAAAACGAGTGATAATTATAGAGACGCAATTGTAGACTGGGACAAAACACAAGAGAAAATTACTGCTGGTATAGATAAAAGCAAACTAAACATAACGCAAGGTTTTTTAGGGAGTGATGATAATAACTTTACAACTACTTTAGGTAGAGAAGGGTCTGATTATTCTGCTGCTATTTTGGCGTATTGCTTAAATGCTACAGAGGTTACTATTTGGAAAGATGTACCTGGTGTTTTAAATGCAGATCCAAGGTATTTTGAAGAAACACAGTTGTTAAACAAAATATCATACAGAGAAGCAATAGAACTTGCATTTTATGGTGCGTCTGTAATTCACCCAAAAACATTACAGCCTTTACAGCGTAAAGAAATTCCGCTACGTGTAAAATCTTTTTTAAACCCATTAGATGCAGGAACCACTGTTGGTAAAGGTGAAGGGATAGAGCCAAAAGTACCTTGTTTTATTATTAAAAGAGATTTGGTTTTAATGAAACTTTCTTCATTAGATTTTTCTTTTATTGTTGAGGATAGTATTAGTGAGTTGTTTAAATTGTTGCATGACCATAAAATGAAGGTAGACTTAATTCAGAACTCTGCCATTAGTTTTTCAGTGTGTGTAGATAATAAGTTTGATCAGTTACCAGATTTACTTAACAAACTAAAAGGAAAATTTAAGGTAAACCACCAAGAGGGAGTTTCTTTATTCACTATTCGTCATTTTAACACAAAGGCTATAGAAAGTATACAAAACGGAAAAGAAATTTTACTTGAACAAAGAGCTAAAGAAACCGTACAACTAGTAGTAAAGTAACATATTGTTGGTATTAAAATAACCTACATTGTTTTACATTAAAACTAATAAGTTATATTTGTTTATCACAATATAATTTATGGGATTAGTTACAGCAAAAGAAGTTGCGCAGGCCATTAAAGTAGATAAGTTTGGTTTTGTTGGTACTTTTATAGGTTGGTTGTTAATGAAGGTGACTAAAATATCTAGTATTAATGCCTTTTATGATGACCATAAGCACCTAACAGAGACCGCTTTTTTAGATGCTATTTTAGAGCATTACCAAATTAAATTTGAGATTCCTGAGGAAGACTTTAGAAGACTTCCAAAAGACGGAGCATACATCACCATATCTAACCATCCGCTGGGTGGTATAGATGGTGTTTTGTTGTTAAAATTACTTTTGCAACATAGGGCCGACTTTAAAATAATGGCTAATTTTCTGTTAAATAGAATAGAGCCAATGTCGCCTTACATATTACCTGTAAATCCTTTTGAGACTAGAAAAGATGTAAAAAGTAGTTTAGCCGGATTTAAAAATGCGATGCTACATTTAAGAGGAGGACATCCATTGGGTATTTTTCCGGCAGGTGAAGTATCTACTTATAGAGATGGAAAATTAATTGTAGATAAACCCTGGGAAGAAACTGCGTTAAAGCTTATTAGAAGGGCAGAAGTGCCTGTGGTTCCAATATACTTTCACGCTAAAAATAGTAGGTTGTTTTACAGGTTGTCTAAAATTAGTGATGTTTTTAGAACTGCTAAATTACCGTCTGAAGTAACTACGCAAAAAAACAGAGTCATTAAAGTTAGAATTGGTCAGCCTATAACTGTAAAAACTCAGAACGAACACAAGAGCTTAGCAGATTTTACAGATTTATTGCGTAGAAAAACATATATGTTATCTAATGCCTTTGAAAAAGAAAGGTTGATAGATAAAGTACCTACAACATTAAAAATACCCAAAGCTCCTAAAAAAATAGCAACACCTATTAGCAGAGACATTATAGAAAAGGAGATTGAAGAATTACGTAAAAAAGATTGTAGACTTTTACAAAGTAAATCTTATGAAGTTTTTTTGGCTACGGCAGATGATATGCCTTCTATTTTACAAGAAATAGGTAGACAAAGAGAGGTTACTTTTAGAGCTATTGGTGAAGGAACTAATAAGGCCATAGATCTAGATGAATTTGATAATTATTACCACCATCTTTTTCTTTGGGATGATAATGGTAAAGCTATAGTTGGTGCTTACCGTATGGGGCTTGGAGGAGAAATATTTAAAAAATATGGTATAGATGGTTTTTATGTTCAAGATCTTTTTAGGTTAGAGCCAGAACTGTATGGTATGATGCAGCAAACCATAGAAATGGGTAGGGCATATATAGTAAAGGAATACCAGCAAAAACCAATGCCTCTATTTTTACTTTGGAAAGGTATTGTACACACAACACTTAGGCACCCAGAGTATAAGTACTTAATAGGTGGTGTAAGTATAAGCAATCAGTTTTCTAATTTCTCTAAATCTTTAATGATAGAGTTTATGAAATCTAACTACTGGGATCCGTATGTAGCGCAGTATATTAGGCCTAAAAAAGAGTTTAAGGTAAAATTAAAAGACGCAGATAAAGAATTTATTTTTGATGAAACTGAAGCCGATTTAAATAAGTTTGATAGACTTATTGATGAGGTAGAACCAGGTAACTTACGCTTGCCTGTTTTAATTAAAAAATACATTAAACAAAATGCAAAAGTGGTGGCATTTAACGTAGATCCGCTTTTTAATAACTCTGTAGATGGTTTAATGTATATTAAAATTGCAGATATACCAGAAAGTACTGTTAAGCCGGTTATGGAAGAATTTCAGGCAGAATTGGAACAAAAACTACACAACGGACAAACAGAATAATACTAGTGCAAATGAAAACAAGTTTCTTTTTTTTATTTGCACTTCTTTTTCTACAAGTATTCACGCAAAATACTGTTAGTGGTTATGTTTTAGATGAGGTTAGTAAAGAACCTTTGCAAGGAGCATCTGTTTTTTATGATGGTACAACCATTGGTGTGGTTACAAATACAAATGGTTACTTTAGTATTTCTACAGAAAAAAATAGTACTTCACCTTTAGTTGTAAGTTATTTTGGATTTAAAAATAAGGTTGTAAATGTAGTTGGTAAAACAACTGTAGGTGCTATTTACTTACAAGAAGCTATAGAAGAGTTAAATGAGGTTGTCCTGGAACCAGACACTTGGAGTAGAGAAAAGAAATTACGCATCTTTAGAAATCAGTTTTTAGGCCCCACTTTACCAGCACAAAAATGTAAAATTTTAAATGAAGATGACATACGTTTGTATTACAGTAAAAAAGAAGATGTACTTTATGCTTATGCCAACAAGCCTATTCTAGTTCAAAATAAATTTTTAGGGTATAATTTAGAGTATCATTTACAAGATTTTGAGGTTAGGTATAAAACCAATATAAATGGTTTTAGGTTAACAGGTTCTGTGTTTTATGCAGGCACTACCTTGTTTAAGGAAATAGATAAAAAAACAAGGCGTAAGTATATTAAAAATAGAGAACTTACTTATTATGGGTCTACATTACATTTTATGCGTGCTTTGTCTGCAAAGAGACTAACAGAAGAAAATTTTAGAATTTTTAAAGAGAGTTTAGAAGTAAACCCTTATGACTATTACAAAGTAGAAAGTGTAGGCAATGGTAACACCAAAGTAACGCAGACTTTAGAGCGCTTAAATGTGTTGTATAATAGGTGGAGTAATTCTTTTGTTGTAGTAACTCAAAACCCTTTTAAAATAGATGCTTATGGCAACCATTCTCCTGTAGATGTGGTGTTGTTTGGCGGCGATATGGGCTTGCTTAGAATAGCAAATACATTACCCTTAGATTATGAGTTTGTAAACTAACAAAGGCCATCTAAAAAATAGATAGCCCTTCTGTTCTGTAATTTGTTTTAATTCCTTAAAACCAAGGCTTTCTACCAACTTGGTATGTGTTGTAGAATTCTTCATCAGATTTTGTTAAGTATATGATACCTTCAATAAGCCCGATAATACCTGCTAAACCACACGTCAATATAGTTGCTATTATTTGAATAATACCTTCTTTTTGGTAACCTAATATAAATTTGTGAATTCCTAATGAACCAATTACAATAGCTAAAATACCTGCAAGCATTTTCTTATTTTCTCCACCAGCCATATTGTTCAAGCCTTCAGAGAATTCATTAGCTGTTTCTTTTGCTTCTGTGTTAAAATCTTTGTTTTCTTCTGACATAATTTTTGTGTGTTGGTTTAATTTAATTGTGGGTTAAATGTAGTAATTTTTTTTAATTATTACTTAAAAGCATCATCTTTTGGCTCCCATAATTCTAGTTTATTTCCGTCAGGATCTAGTATCCATCCAAATTTTCCGTAGCTATATTCTTCTATTTCACCAACAATAGTAACACCTTCTGCTTTTAATACTTCTAATAATTTCACTAAGTTTTCAACCCTAAAATTCATCATAAAAGAAGATTGGCTAGGTTCAAAATACGTGGTGTCATTTTTCATTGGACTCCATTGGGTACTACAATCGTTTCCTTCTTTATCTTTCCACCAAAAGGTACAACCATAACGGTCTGTATCTAGACCTAGTCTGTCTTTGTACCATTGTTTTATTTTGTCTGGGTCTTCTGTTTTAAAAAAGAAACCTCCTAAGCCTGTAACTCTTTTCATATCGGTTTTATTTTTTAGTGTTTTTCTCGTATAAATCTATCCATTGTTGTACCGTCATTTTTGTAGCCAGTTCGCCAATTAACTCGTATGGGATATAATCTAACTTTTTAAATCTTATACAACTTTTGCCTATATCTAACTTGCGTTTGCAATGTTTAGGATATTCTGTAGTAAACCAATTTAACAAGTCTGGGTCTGCATAAATACCAGAATGGTACAAGGCAATAAAGTTTTTTTGCGATGCCACATTCATAAAAGGTAGTGGCAACTTTGGGTCACAATGGTAGCCATCTGCATATAAGGTATGGGGTACAACATAGCCTAACATACCATAACTCATAGTTTCTGTAAATCCAGCAGGAATATTATTTAAAATTATTTCTCTAATTTTAGAAACAGCTTCCTTACGCTCTTCTGGTAGTTCATTTATATATTGGTCTGGTGTTACGGCTCTAGATTGCATAATCTTGTGTTCTTTTGGTTCACTTTTAAAGTTACAAAAACTTTGCTTTTACCTTATCTACAATAGTTTGTGCAAGTTTAATTTTGCTTTCTACGGTCCAGCCAGCTACGTGCGGACTAAGCAAAACCTTATCAGATTGTATTAAGTATTCAAAAGCTTCAGGGAGTTCATTATCTGTAAACATATTTTCAAAAGAGGCTTTTTCATATTCTAAAACATCTAGTCCTGCGCCTAATATTTTACCTTTTTTTAATGCCGCCACCAAATCTGCTGTTACTACACATTTACCACGAGCAGTATTAAACAACCAAAATGGTTTTTTAAAGTCATTAATAAAGTCTGTTGTTACCATATTTGTGGTAGAATTAGACTGTGGTACGTGTAAACTTAATACATCTGCTTTTTGTTGTAACTCTTTTAATGATACTTGAGTTGCATTTTTGTTGCCAACACCATCTTTAATATCATAGCACAATACATCTACATCAAAACCACGTAGTTTTTTAGCAAAAGCATTACCCATATTTCCGTAGCCTATTATACCAACGGTTCTACCGTCTAGCTCAATACCTCGGTTGCCTTCTCTGTCCCATTTGCCATTACGGATTTCTTGGCCTGCTTTATTTAACTTATTAAACAAAGATAAAATCATACCCAATGTGTGTTCGCCAACAGCATTGCGGTTGCCTTCTGGGGCAGAAGCTAAAAAAATACCTTTCTGCGTAGCGTAATCTGTATCTATATTTTCTAGGCCAGCACCTAATCTTCCTATAAATTTTAGGTTGGCTGCTTTGTCTAAAAATGCTTTGTCTAACGGAAATCTACTGCGTATAATTAATCCCTCATAGTTGTGAATAATAGCTTCAACTTCCTCTTTAGTTGCTGTGTAATCTATATCATTTATAAAACCAAAATCTTTAAATTGTTCTATTATTAAAGGATGATTTTTATCTAAATGCAATACTTTCATTATTATATTTTTGGATATTCAGTTTGTGTTTTCTCGTCAATAACAGTGCCTGTGTGAGAAATAGATTGTTTCTCAAACAACAAAACCTCTACAACTTCATCATTTTTAGTTTTAGGGCAGTGTTCTACGCCTTTAGGAACCACAATTATTTCGCCCTCTTTTACTATTTCTGTACGGTCTCTAAATTGCATATACAATGTACCTTTTAGTACCTGAAAAAGTTCATCTTCATTTTCGTGTGCGTGCCAAACAAAGTCGCCTTTTAATTTGGCTAAAAGTACCTGCATATTGTCTACAACAGCAATTTGGTGCGGATGCCACTGTTTACTAAACTTGCCTAGTTTTTCTTTTAGGTTGATGGTTTTCAAAATAAAATGTATTAAAATTAATAACCAATTGCACCACCATCTGGACTAGAAGAATCTGATGCTCCTATGTAAACTTTATTTTCAGTATCTACAGTAATACCCATTAGCCTGCCTAAGTGCTCGCGTTCTACCATTATATGTCCCATAGCTTCTAATGCCTTTATGGTGTCTGGTGATAGTAAATCTTTTTCATACAAAATGCGGTCTGGTAACCATTGGTGGTGAATTTTCATAGCTTCAATAGCTTTGTGTATAGGCATATCAAACTCAATTACATTTAAAACTGTCTGAAAGACCGTGTTTATAATTGTTCTTCCGCCTGGGCTACCAATAACCAAAACAGCTTTACCGTCTTTAGCTACAATTGTAGGTGTCATACTAGAAAGCATTCTTTTTTCTGGCTTAATAATGTTAGCAGCAGAACCAATTAAGCCTTTGCTGTTTGTGTAACCTGGTTGCGGATTAAAATCTCCCATTTCATTATTAAAAATGAATCCAAGTTTAGGAGAACCTAATCTAGAACCGTAGGAATGTTCTAAAGTGTAGGTTAACGATACGGCATTGCCTTCTTTATCTAAAATAGATAAATGTGTGGTATTGTTGCCCTCGTAAATTTGTCCAAATTTGGTAGAATCGCTTACAGATGCTTTTTGCCAATCTATATTTTTAAACCTATTTTTAGCAAATTCTTTAGAGGTGAGTTTCTCTAAGGGCATATTTAAATTAAAATCAGGATCTCCCAAATGTTCTGCTCTATCTGCAAAAGCTCTACGCATAGCTTCTGCTACCAAATGTACGTAAGGTGTTGAGTTAAAAGGCGCGTTATTAAAATCTGCTAACTCCATAATATTCATCATTTCTAACAGTGCAACTCCACCAGAACTAGGAGGTGGCATTACAAAAATGTCGTGCCCCTTATAAGTTCCTTTTAAAGGAGCTCTTTCTACGGCTTCATATTTTGCTAAATCTTTTAATGCAATTAAACCGTCATTTTTTTTCATAAAACGAGCAATTTCTTTGGCTACCTTACCTTTGTAAAAACCGTCTTTACCATTATCTCTAATTTCTTTTAGCGTTGCGGCAAGTACAGGTTGTTTCCAAATTTCATCCATTTGTGTTATTTCTCCTTTTTCATTGGTAAAATAATTGGCCATAAATTCAGATTCCTTTTTATAATGTAGGGCATGTTTATACAGCGTGTAAGACAAAGGCACACCGTTTTCTGCTAAATCAATAGCTGGCTGTACAAGTGATGCCCAAGGTAGCTTACCATATTTTTTATGCGCCATAAATAGCCCTGCAACCGTGCCGGGTACACCAACAGATTGCAAACCATTGTGGTTAGAGCCAGGTATTAAGTTGCCCTGTTCATCTAAAAACATATTTGTAGTTGCTTTTAAAGGTGCTTTTTCTCTAAAATCTATTGTGGTAGCGTTACCGTCAGATTTCATAAAAACTAAAAAGCCACCACCGCCAATATTACCAGCTTGTGGATGCGTAACGGCTAAAGCAAAAGCAGTTGCAACAGATGCATCTATTGCATTGCCACCTTTTTTAAGGATTTCTGCACCAACTTTAGATGCCGCACTGTTGTCTGACACTACCATACCATTTTTAGCATAGGTCTGTGCGTTGGTAACTGTAGTGAAAAGTGCACAAACTAAAAGGTAAAACAGTTTAATTTTCATAGGTGTAATTTTAGAGTAAATATAATATTTGTAAGGCGTTTTATAAGTTGTAAATACCGTTAATCTGCGCAATGTTAAATCCGTTTTGTATAATTTGTTTTGCCTTAGCGCTTTCTGTATTTAAGGCTGGATTTGTATGATTAAAATGAATGAAATTTATTTTGCTTTTTTCTGCTTTAGGAAGCTCTTTAAACAGCTCCATACTTTCTACAATAAATGGATGAGGAATTTCTGAAATATCTCTGTTGTTTATTTCTTCGGCATCATAAAAAGTAGCATCTATAAAAGCATAATCTACTTTTGCAATTTCAGCAATAATATCTTGTTCCCACTTATTCCACTTGTCAATATCCGGAATAAATAAAGCGCTTTTGTTTGGTCCAATTATAGTGTAACCTACGGTTTCAGAAAACTCATCTCTATGTGGCACTGTAAACGGAACTACTTTTAAAGAAGGAGTTAGCTGTATTTTTTTGTTGTTTTCAGTAGCTTTTATTTCTATGTTTTTGTTAGCCACAAGCTGACTCCAAGGTCCGTTATTCTCTAAAAAGGTTTTCATTTTAGGCATAGCGTAAACCGCCGCGCAATTGGCATTCATAGCTTCTTTACCAAGGAACATTAAACCTGCATAATGACCAATATGTGCGTGCGTTAAAAAAATACCTGTAGGAGTTTCTTTAGCATTAAAGTTTGCACTGTTTTTTAGCGCTTTTACTTGTGTGGCAATATCTGGTGTGGCTTCAAATAAAAAAGTTGCTTTGTTTTTGGTGTCTATAACTCCTAAAGAAACTACTTTTCTGCTAGCATCTGGATTTGTAAATAAGTCTTTGCAGCAGTCTTTTTTGCACCCTATTTGTGGTGAGCCAGCATCTTGTACAGTGCCTAAAATAATTAAAGCAGTATTGTTAATCTTTGTAGGTGAGCTATTAGTTGTATTACGGTCTGTGTTATCTGTTGCGGTAGCAGGTTTGTCTTTGGGTTTGCAAGCATTAAATAAAAGGAGTAAAACACATATGTTTAATAAGTTTTTTATCATTGGTAGTTGCTTTGTTGTTCTATAAAGATAACCAATTGGCAACAAAAAAAGCCAATGGAAATAACATCCATTGACTTTTGGGTTCTAAACTAGTAGTGTTAATCTAAAAATCTAGCTCAAATTCTTCTTCTTCAATAGTGCTGGCTTGTGACATATCATAAATAAACTCGTCTATTTGTGCTTTTGTAACATTAGGCATACATATAACGTGGGCAACATTACCCTCTGTAGCCAATTGCCATTTTTGTTTAACTTCTAACGCTGTTTTAGGAAAAACAACGGTAATAGAATTTGGATTACGCCAAGCGTTTACACCAATTTCCTTTAACCTATTTTCGCAATACACAGCGGTTTCTAAACTTTTTTGGTAACGAGCTCTTAAACCTTCTACGCCTATTTTTTTAAGCGCATACCATAAAAATAATGGACTGTGACCATTTCTAGAGCCTGTAATTGTAGTGTCTAAAGAGCCAATGTAAGAGATGCCTTTTGCTATACGGTCTCTATTGCTACGCTTAGTAATAATAACACCAGACGGAATTGGAGACCCTATAAACTTATGTCCGCTTATAGATATACTATCTGCACCATCTCTAAAATCAAACGGTATACGCGGCTCCATAAAGGCTCCGTAGGTTCCAGATAAAGCAGCATCACAATGTATGTAATGGTCTTGTATAGCTAAGTTTTTTAAAATACCTTTTATTTTAGAAACATCATCTTTTGCTTCCTTCATTGTGGTTCCAAACGTGGTAAGTACAATGGCAGGTTTATGACGATTCATTTTAACTGTATTCTCAAAATCTTCATAATCTATTTCTCCGTTTTCTTGAGAACGTATAATGATACTTGGAATATTTAATAAATGAATATTTTTACGCACACTGTAGTGGGTAGACTCAGAATAATATACCATTCCCTTTGGGTATAGCTCACGTGCTAAGTATAATCCGTATAAGTTGCTTTCAGAGCCGCCATTAGTAATATATCCCCAATAATCTGTTGGTTGTGCTCTAAATAGTTTAGCAAAAAAACCAACAACTTCCTTTTCCATTTCGTGTGTTTGCACCTTGTATGTGCCATCTTCAAACGGATCTCCTAAGTTGTTTATTGGGTATTGTAAAAAGCTGCTGAGCTCAGAATAATCAAAATCTTTAGATACAGGATACCCTAAAAATGAGTCTCTGGCTTGTGCTATGTTTTCCTTTAATTTGTAAAGGCGTTCTGCGTCTTTTTCTGATATATTTTGATACATAGTAGTTTAGTAGGTTTTAATACTGTAAAATTAGTATTTTCAGTCAAAGTATCTTTAATTTGATATTAGTTTGATAAATTATACTGGATTATGGTTTATTTTCAATTTGATTATTCTGTTTTTATTTAAAAATTATCGACCTAACAAAAAAATATACTGATATGGATGCTCTAGACAAAAAAATACTAATGCTGTTGCAACAAAATGCAAAGCAAAACACTAAAGAAATTGCAGATAAAATAGGGTTAACGGTGTCGCCTACTTTTGAGCGTATTAAAAAACTAGAACAGCAAAATTACATTAAAGGGTATGTGGCTTTGCTTAACGAAGAAATGATTAATAAAACCATTAAGGTGTATTGCCATATTACTTTAGCAACACACTCTAGGGAATTAATAGATAATTTTAAAAATAATGTTGCTCATTTACCAGAAATAATGAGTTGCCAACACTTGTCTGGTAATTATGATTTTTTATTAAAAGTTGCTGTTAGTGATATGACGCAGTATCAGCAATTTGTTTTGGATAAGTTATCTGTAATAAAAGGAATATCTAACGTGCAAAGTTCTTTTGTGTTAGAAGAAATAAAAAACGATACAGCTTATGCTTTATAAAAATAGTTTAGCTATTGAAAAATAAATAATTATACCAAAAATATCGTTACTTGTTGTTATAAATGGCCCAGTTGCAATGGCAGGATCAATTCCTCTTTTATGTAAAAAAATAGGTACAAATGTGCCAATAATACCAGCTACAATAATTACAGCTATAAGAGATATAGATATGGCAAATGCCATTTTTACATCGCCCTCCATAAGCCAAGCAAAACAAAAAAGTATAATGGCTAATATGGTGCCGTTAAGTGCAGATAAAAGTATTTCTTTTATTAGTCTGTTTACCATACTACCTTTTAAATCATCATTGGCAATACCTTGCACAACAATTGCACTAGATTGTACACCAACATTACCAGCCATAGCGGCAATTAATGGTGTAAACAATAAAAGAGAAATATGCCCTTTTATAACGCCTTCAAAAGTACCCATTATAGTGGCAGAACCTACGCCACCAAAAAGACCTAATATTAGCCAAGGCAAACGTGCTTTTGTTAAATCTAAAATGCTATCATCTGCCTCTACATCTTGTGATATACCAGCAGCCATTTGATAATCTTTATCGGCTTCGTCTTTAATAACATCTACAATATCATCAATTGTAATTCTACCAACTAATCTGCCAATTTCGTCTACAACAGGTATGGCTTCAAGGTCATACCTAGACATTATTTTTGCAATTTCTTCTGGTTTTTCGTTTACAGAAACAGAATCTACTTTTGGGATATACACATCTTTAATATGTGTTTTTGTAGATGTGGTAAGTAAATCTTTTAAAGACAGTCTGCCTTTAAGTTTTTCCTCGTCATCTACCACGTAAATAGAGTGTACTCTGGTAACGTTTTCTGCCTGTGCGCGCATTTCTTTTACGCAGGTAAGTACATTCCAGTTTACGTTAACTTTCACAAGTTCTTTTGCCATTAAACCACCAGCAGAGTACTCGTCATAACGTAAAAGGTCTACAATATCTTTTGCGTGTTCTCTATCTTCAAGCTCAGAAATTACCTCTTTTACAATGTTCTGTGGTAACTCTGCAACTATATCTGCCGCATCATCTGTGTCTAACTCATTAAGCTCATCTGCAATTTCTTTTGTAGATAAGTTTCCTAAAATAGATTCTCTAACGTCCTCATCTAATTCAGTTAAAATATCAGAGGTTTTATCACTATCTAATAATTTAATAATATAGGTAGCGTCATCGGTGTTTAGCTCATTAACAATTTCTGCAATATCTGCATAGTGTACTTCCTCTAAAAGAAGCTGAATGTCAGTATCTTTTTGATTGGAAATTAATGCTTCTATGTGCTGTAAAAACTCGTCTGTTAATTTAAACGGTGTCATTGGCTATCTTTTTTGTAAGTGCTACAAAATCCGCAACTGCTAATTGTTCTGGACGTTTGCCAAAGATAGGGTCTTCTTTTAAATTATCAGAAAGTTCAAAGGTTTTTAAGCTATTTCTAATAGTTTTTCTACGTTGATTAAAAACTGCTTTTACAACACGGTATAGTAATTTTTCATCTACGCCAATGTCTAAGTTTTCTTTACGTGTTAGTCTAAGTACGCCAGAATCTACCTTTGGTGGCGGATTAAAAACTGTTGGCGGTACTGTAAATAAATATTCTGCGTGGTAATATGCTTGTGCTAGTACAGATAAAATACCATATGCTTTGCTGCCTTCTTTAGAGCAAATGCGCTCTGCAACTTCTTTTTGAAACATTCCTGTAAACTCTGGTATCTGCTCTTTGTGTTCTAGTGTTTTAAACACAATTTGTGTAGATATGTTGTACGGGAAATTACCACTTATAGCAAATTGCTCATCACCAAAAATGGTGGTTAAATCTTGTTTTAAAAAATCGGCCTCAACAACTTTAAACGTTCCTTTACGTGTAAGTAATTCTGGGTGCTCTAATAAAAAATTCTGATTTAAATATGCTATAGATTCAGTATCTAAATCCATAGCTATTAAATTTAAATTGTGTTTTAAAATGTACTTGGTAAGCACGCCTGTACCTGGCCCAATTTCTATAACATTAGTGTACCCTTTATGGGTTAATGTTTCAGCAATTTGTTGTGCAATAGCTTCATCTGTCAAAAAATGCTGACCAAGGTGTTTTTTAGCCTTTACGGGGCTATCATTTCTGCGTTCGGCCTTATTTTTTTTAAAAAACTCTTTTTTCTTTTTAGACATAAATTGTGTAGCTAATAATTTAATACCAGGTTTTACGGCGTAGTGGTTTACTTTTTAGCAGGAGTTAAAACAGCTTCTCCAATAACTTCTAATTCTGTTCTAAAAGCTACAAACTGACCCGCAAAATGCTTGTTAGCCTCTTCGCGCAACTTATCTGCATCTTCTTTGTAATACACCTCTAGAGTTTCTTTGTTTGGCGTGCTGTACTGTACAGAGTATGTTACGCCACCCATTTCTTCTTCTATAATTACTTTGCACATTTTAGCTCCTGTAAATTTACCTGTAGCTAGCATATCTGGTATGTGTGTTTCTTTCATCCAAGACAACCATTTGTCGTGTGCTGCTTCTTCTATGTTAATGGTTACATTGTATATGTACATAATATATTTTTTAGTGTGATGTTTATTTTTTTACAATCTGCAAAGCTATAACTAATTTATAGCGTCTCCTCTAAGTTTTCTAAACTCTTTTCTGGATAACGGAAAATAGTAACTGTCTTGGTAGCCATAAATTATTTTTTCATAATGGTATTTTGCTTCTTCTGGCTTGTGAAGAATAGTGCGGTATAGTTCGCCTAAGGCATAATGGGCATCATCAGCTAAAATTCCAGAGGCGTAAAATTCTATAATTTTTAGATAATTAAACTCGGCTTTCTCATACTTTTTTTGTTGTATAAGTAGTTCTGCTTGTTTTAATAAAGCTTCGTCTTCAATTTTTTCACCTTTGTGGTTTACTAAAATATCATCTAAAGCGGTAATGGCTTCTGTTGTCTTGTTTTGATACGCTAATAAATCTGCCGTAGCATACTTTTTTAATGCTGTTTTAGTAGAGTCTTGAAGGCTGTTATCAGAAATTAATAAGCTTAATTGCATAGCATCATTAGCAATTAGCTGAGATGTAGAGCTGCGTAACACTTTTAATTGCGCCAAAGCCCAGTCAAAATCACCTTTGTAAAAACTAGCTTTTGCAACTTTAAACCTAGCATTTTGTGCTAGAATATCATTTTTTAAGTTTTTCTGAATTTGTGTATAGTAAATTAGAGCCTCGTTAAACCTTTTGTTGTAAACAAGTATATCTGCTAAAGTCATTTTTATTTTAGCTTCTTCATACTTGTTAAGTTGTAATTCTAATGTCTTTTTTAAAACAGTTATTGCTTCTTCAGAATTATTCTTCTTAAAAGCTAAAAAGTTAGCATACTTTAATTGTAGCAGTATAGTGTGCGTTTTATAACCATAAGTTTCTAAAAGATAGTTGTAAGATTTTTGTGCTATTTCTATATTTTTATTTTCAGACAATTCTAAATCTAGCTCTATTCTTTGTAGTTCTGCATAGAGTTTTATATTGTCTTCTCTGGTGCTGTTGGTTACAATATAATTGTAGACCTCTTGGGCAGTTTCTTTTTGGTTTTCATCAACACAAATGTTGGCTAATGTTTGCAGCCTTCTTAAACTACTTTCTTGGGAGCGTTTGTAAATAGCTTTTTCTTGACTAAAAGCACTGTTAAATTGTTTTTGCTGTATAAATAGCCAGCTCAACATTTCATTCCATATAATATCTGGGGTGCGTTGTGCGTTTCTAAGAATTAGTTTTTTTAAAATGATGTTGTTTCTGTAATCAGAATCTGATGTGATAAAATCGTCTAAACTACGAATTACAGTTGGCATTTTATCTGGGTTTTTACCTATGATATTAAGTAGGCTGTAAAACATTTTTTCTACATTGCCTTGTTCTCCGTAAATACGTGCTAACTGAAAATTAAAATCCAAGTCAGGATTTAATTCCATTGCTTTGCTATATGTTTTTGCAGCATATTCTAAAAGGGAATATTTTTGAAACCTGTAGGCTAAACCATAGCCGTCTCTGGGGTTTTCTGCTACTTTTGAGTATGCTAAGTCGTAATATTTAGTGGCTTCTGCATCATTACCCTGTAGGGTGTAATTATGTCCTAAGTCTATGTAATATACTGGGTGCGGATTGTTTGACTGTAAATTCTGTTGTATTTGCTTTTCAGCATCAGAATAACGCTCTAGTTGCTGGTAGCAGCTAATTAAAAATGTTTGGTAGTCAGATCTTCTTGGGTTTTCTTTTACAAGCTTTTCGTAAAAAATTACGGCTTTGTCAAAATCGCCATCATCAAAATACTGTTTAGCTAAAAAGCTGTTTTGCCCAACAGAAAGTTGTGCAAAACAGCAGGCTAGTATAAGTATAAATATTCTCAAGAAATCTATTTTTAAAAGTAAAGATACCAAGAATATAAGAAGTTCTTGTTAAAGAACCTTAATCTATCATATCAAAACCACAATAAGGCACAAGAACTTCTGGTATTTTAATGCCATTTTCTGTTTGGTAATTTTCTAAAATTCCAGCTAAAACACGTGGTAAAGCTAAAGAGCTTCCGTTTAATGTATGTGCAAATTGGCTTTTACCATTTTCGTCTTTAAAACGTAACTTAAGTCTGTTTGCTTGGTATGCTTCAAAATTAGAAGCAGAACTAATTTCTAACCAACGGTCTTGTGCAGTAGAAAACACTTCAAAATCAAACGTAAGAGCAGCTGTAAAACCAAGGTCGCCACCACAAAGGCGTAGCAATCTGTATGGTAACTTTAATTCTCTTAAAATATCTTTTATATGCTCTACCATACCATCTAAGGCAGCATAAGAATTGTCTGGGTGTTCTACACGTACAAGTTCTACCTTATCAAACTGGTGTAGTCTGTTTAAGCCACGAACGTGTGCACCATAACTACCAGCCTCTCTCCTAAAACAAGGTGTATAGCCTGTGTAGGTAATAGGAAAATCTTTCTGGTTAACAATGGTGTCTCTAAAAATATTAGTTACAGGGACCTCTGCAGTTGGTATTAAATACAAGTCGTCTTCTGTAACGTGGTACATTTGTCCTTCTTTGTCTGGTAATTGACCAGTACCGTAACCAGAAATTTCATTTACCAAATGCGGAACTTGAATTTCTTGGTAACCAGCAGCTGTGTTTTTATCTAAAAAGTAAGCAATAAGTGCACGCTGTAACCTAGCGCCTTTTCCTTTGTAAACAGGAAATCCAGCACCAGCAATTTTAACACCAAGTTCAAAATCTATAATGTCGTATTTTTTAGCAAGTTCCCAGTGTGGCAATGCGCCTTCAATTAATTCTGGAATATCTCCTTCTCTAAAAATTTCCTCATTGTCTTCATCTGTGTTACCTGCAGGCACACTTGGGTGTGGCACATTAGGAATTTGGTATAACAATGTTTGTAACTGCTCTGCAACAGTATTTAGCTCTTCTTGTAATGTTTTAGATTCTTCTTTTAAAGAAACAGTGCGTTCTTTTAAAGTAGTTGCTTCAGATGCTTTTCCGGATTTAAAAAGCATACCAATTTCTTTAGATAACTTATTACTTTCTGCAAGTGTGTTGTCTAATTTGGTTTGTGCATCTCTACGTTTTTCATCTAATGAAAGTACGTTTTCTAACAAAGGAGCTGCATCTATATTACGCTTTTTTAGGGCGATAATAATCTCGTCTTTTTGTTCTCGAATAGCTTGAAGCTGTAGCATCTATTTTTAATTTTAATAGCAAATTTAATGGTAAAAAGGGATTGCGCAAAAGAGAATGCGTAAAAGTTGAAGACTTTGTGGCTGTATACTTTACTTAGGACTTGGTAAAATAAAATTATTGTGTTTAAAATGATGCCATTTCTCTTGTGCTAAATCTACAGTTGAGTCTATAAATGGTTGGTATGGTTTACCGTTAATGCTTACTCTAGATTTTACGTAAACAGCAATATCCTTACCGTCTTCCTTGGCTTCTTGTTTTAAGTGTTGTGCAAATTGCCAAATAAAATCTGGGTAGGCACCAATTTTTCTACGTTGTTTTTTTGTAAGATAATTGTTTAGATTAATGCGTGTTTTTTTATTTGTGTTTTTGTCTACAGTAGTAAAACTAACACTTCCGCTACGCGAGCGCAACATCATACGCCAACTAAGCCTGTGGCCTTCTTCATTCCAAAGTACATCATCTTTAAAAAAGTGATGTCTAATTGGTAAACCTAGCTGAAATAAGAAATAAATTACCCAAACACCAATAATAATAGTTTTGTGTTTTGGAATTGCTAATGAGTATTCTTTATGTTTTTTTTCTTTTAAGAAAAAGATATTTCTAAGCTTTTGTGGTTCAAAAAAGAAAACAGTAAAAGCTAAAGCTAAGTAAGGGAAAATACCAATTTGAAAAACAATAGAGTTAAACAAATGAAAAAATATAGCGAGTATAAATGCAATTTTTCTACTTGGTTTCCACAACAGTGCCGGAATAATTAGTAAATCAAATAAAATACCAAAAACAGCTACAATTTTGTGTACCCAAGCAAGTTGTAAAAAGTCTCCAATTAAAAAGTAACCTGCTTTATTTTGCATCAATACTTTTATAAAACCAAAATCTAGCCAGTCTGCATATAATTTTGCTACAGAGGCATACGTGTAAACTATAATTAATTGCAGCACAATAATGTACTTGTAGTAAGCATACATTTTATTAGTGCGCAATTCGGGGTTTTTTCTAGCATCTACAGAATTGTCTGCGTTTGCCGGAAAAAATACCATTATCCACGAAATTAGCATTAGAAGGTAGTAATGGTTGTTGTACGATGTTTTTTGCATTAAATATACACTTGTCCATAAAATAGCAAAGGCAAGCATACTGTATTTGTACTTGTAACCTATAGAAATAAAAATACCAGTAATACCCATTAAAACAAAGTAGGCGTACATACCTGGACCTGTAAACACTGTTAGCCACTCAAAACCTATAAAACTAAAATTAAAAGTAGGTTCTACAAGATTTGTTCTTACCCAGCCAGTAAGTATAGCGCCAAAAGACTCTAAACTAATTAAAATACCAAAAAAAGTCCTAAAGAGAATTAGGCCCGCGTTGTCTATTTTTTTTAAAAGAAAGGAGTTCATAGTTTAGCAATTAAACTAGTGGCAGTTTCTTGGTCTTTTGCAAGTTGCTCTTTTAAATCGTCTAAAGAGCTAAATTTTACTTCATCTCTAATACGGTCTAAGATATCTACTTGTATTTTTTTACCGTAAAGGTCACCATCAAAATTAAAGAAATTAACTTCTATGGTTTTTTCTGTGCCGTTTACAGTTGGGTTGTAGCCAATATTCATCATTCCAAAAACTGTAGAGTTGTTTAGTTTTGCTTTAACAACGTATACTCCGTTTTTAGGAATTAGTTTGTATTCTTCTTTAATATAAATATTTGCTGTGGGGTAATTTAATTGTCTGCCTAAGCCTTTGCCTTTAGTAACTATACCTGTTAGCATATAATTGTAGCCCAAATAACTATTTGCTTTACTTACATCACCTTCTGCAAGTGCTTTTCTTATTTTAGTAGAGCTAACAGAGACATCATCAATTTCTTGTGCGGTAATTTCCTCAACATTAAAATCAAACGTAGTACCGTAGTTTCTTAAATCGTTAATGTCTGCATTACGGTTACGTCCAAATCTATGGTCATAACCTATAATAATTTTTTTAGTATTGAGTTTATTAACTAGGAGGTCACGAACAAATTCTATGGCGCTTAATCTAGAAAACTCTTTAGAAAAAGGATGAATAATTAAAAAATCTAAGCCTAAGTTGCTTAGTATCATTTCTTTCTCTTCAATAGTGTTAAGTAGTTTAATATTGCTATCTTGTTGCAAAACCATTCTAGGGTGCGGAAAAAAAGTAAGTACTGTACTTTCTATTTCTAATAGTTTGGCACTATTTATGAGTCTTTCTAGTATCTTTTTATGACCAATGTGCACACCATCAAAAGTACCAATAGTAATAACTGTAGCGTGTGCTTTGTCGAATTTTGAAATGCTTTTAATTGTTATCACGAGACTAAAATAATAAAAAGACTATTTTTGAATATTAAACTGCTTTGAATGATTACAAAACTACGCCTTGTTTTTTCAATAACCATATTATTTGGTAGCTTTTACGGTATTGCGCAACAGAATTACTGGAAAACTGGTGTTTTGGAACAAAATTCAGTGGCTAAATCTATGCAAAATATAGATGCAAATAAAGCAAAAACGTTTTATTTAGATGAATCTGCTTTTTTATCTAAACTAGAAGAGTCAAATTCTAGTGCTAAAGGAAAAAATGTAGTTTACTTTCCTCATAATGATGGAGAGTTAGAAGCTTTTTATGTAGAAGAGCACGCTGTTTTTGCTCCAGAATTAGCTTTAAAATATCCGAATATAAAGTCTTACGTTGGTTACGGTGTAAAAAACTCTAAAGAGCGTGTGCGTTTTAGTGTGTCTCACAAAGGCGTGCAGAGTATGATTGTACATGGAGATAGAGAAGAGGCTATTTATATGCAACCATCTAAAATAAAAGATGGACAATATATTGTTTACGGAGCAGATGCGCACCAGCATAAAGATGAATTTGTTTGTGATACAAAAGCAGTACTTGCAGCCAACAAAAAAGCTTCTGCAGCTAAGCAAATAAATGACCAAACGCTTAGAACGTATAGAATAGCAATTTCGGCTTCAGGAGAGTATACAACATACCACGGAGGTACGGTAGTAGACGCCTTGGCAGCAATAAATGCTACGTTAACAAGAGTTAATGAGGTTTTTGAAACTGATTTAGGAATACATTTAGAGTTAATTGCCAATACAGATCAAGTAATTTACACAGATGCATCTACAGATCCGTACTCTGGTAGTTTAAATACACAAGCTCAAAATACATTTTCTACCGTAATTGGTTCTGCTAATTATGATGTAGGACATCTTTTTCATCAAGGACCAAACGGAGGTAATGCTGGTACTGTAGGTTCTGTATGTGATGACAACTGGAAAGGTAGAGCATACTCCTCTCGTAGTACACCAGAAGGAGATTTGTTTGATGTTGATTTTGTTGCACATGAAATAGGGCATCAGTTTGGGGCTAACCATACGTGGTCTTTTGATTCTGAAGGTACTTTAGTGCAAGCAGAACCAGCTAGCGGATCTACAATTATGGGGTATGCAGGTATTGCAGATGGCAACAATGTGCAAGCCAATGGTGACGATTATTTTCATTATTACAGTATTTTTCAGATAGCAGAATATGTTAGTAGTTTAAGTTGTGGTGTCAGTACTTCAATAACTAACAATCCGCCAGTAATAAGTCCTTTATCAAACTATATAATTCCTAAATCAACCCCTTTTGTGTTAACGGGTGATGCTACAGATCCTGATACAGCAGATGTGTTAACTTATACCTGGGAACAAATAGATAATGGTGTTGTAACACGTAGTAACTTTGGACCAGAGAACCCAAGTGGAGCAAATTTTAGGTCATTAAAACCAACAACAAAAAAAGAACGTTATTTTCCAAAAATAGAACGTGTAATTCAGGGTAACTTAACACAAACTAACCCGTCTGAAGGAGCTTCTTGGGAAACTATTTCTGATGTAGAGAGAGATTTAAATTTTGCATTAACAGTAAGAGATAATGTTGTTGGAGGCGGACAAGTTGTGTCTGAAACTATGAATGTGCGTGTTATAAATTCAGCCGGTCCTTTTGCGGTAACATCTCAATCAACTAACCAGGTGTACCAGTCTGGTTCTGTACAGCAAGTAACTTGGGATGTGGCAGGTACTAGCGCTGCGCCTATAAATACAGAAACTGTAAATATATATTTGTCTATAGATTCAGGTTTGTCTTTTCCTACTTTATTAGCAGAGAATGTGGTTAATGACGGGTCGCACATTGTGCAAATACCAAACGTAGTTACCACAACAGCAAGGATAAAAGTGATGCCTACTAATAATGTGTATTATGCTATAAATACAACAAACTTTACTATAAATACGTCAGATGTTAACCTAGAGTTTGAGGCGTTAACCTATAATGTTTGCCAGCCTAACGATGTATTAGTTCCTTTTAAATATACTGTAAATAATGGTTTTGATGAAACCTCTACGTTTAGCGTTTTTGGTGCTCCAGCAAATTTAGGAGTTAACTTTTCTGTGCCTACTGCAGATACAAATAATACTAATGTAGACTTAACTTTTTCTAATACTGTAAATGTTGCTCCGGGCACTTATGAGGTAACAGTATTGTCTAACTCAACATCCAATTCAACTGGGGTTGTTTTAACTCTGGTTATTGGAAATACCACTTTTGCAGATGTAGGTTTAATTTCTCCAGGAAACGGAGCTATGAGTGTAAATATGAATCAGACACTTTCTTGGGAAGAGAATGTTGCATACTCATCTTATGACTTAGAAATTGCAACAGATGCTGCTTTTACTAATATTATAGAAACAAAATCTACTCCGTTTACATATTACAAGCCTACTAGTTTACAGGCAGAAACAACTTATTACTGGCGTGTTAAACCAAAAAGTTTGTGTGCGGAAGGTACTTTTGGGCCCGCTTACAGTTTTACAACAGCCTTGGTTAGTTGTGCAATAAAAGAAGCAGATGATTTACCTAAAACAATACCAACAGTAGGTACATCTGTACTACAATCTAAAATTACTTTTTTAGATGATTTACCAATTACAGATGTAAATGTAACTGTAGATATTACCCATAGCTTTTTAAGTGATTTAACAGTAAGTCTAGTATCTCCGCAAGGTACAAGAGTAGTTTTAACATCTAACTCTTGTGGCGATTTTCAAGATATAAATGCCGTTTTTGATGATGACAGTGCCAGTTTTGTATGTGGTAGTGGAGCAGGAGCGGCAATTGGTGGTACGGTTAGGCCTTTGGGTTCATTGGCATCTTTAAATGGCGAGTCTATTTTAGGGGAGTGGATTTTAGAAGTAAAAGACGGAGCATCATCTGACGGAGGAGAAATAAAAGATTTTAATTTAGAGATTTGTGTAGAGGGAATGTTGCGTCCAGATGCAGATAATGATGGAGTTTTTGATGATGGTGATGATGCGTGTTTGGGAACACCAAATGGGGTAGAGGTAGATGTTAATGGTTGTGCTGTTTACAGGTTTATGCCAGATAATTTTGCTATTTCTGTAGCTAGTGAAGCATGTACTACTAGTAATGATGGAGAAATTTTTATTGATGCAATAGAGGAAATAAATTATAGTGTTACAATAACAGGTGCGGGAGTTAATATTACACAGGAATTTACCAACACACTTACGTTAGATAATTTAAATGCAGGTATTTATGTGTTGTGCTTTACAGGAACAGATGGTGTAAAAGTATACGAAGATTATTGTGTTACTGTTGTAATTAAAGAACCAGATGTACTTTCTGTGCTATCTGCCGTAACAAACCGAACACTTAAATTAGAGCTCAGTGGAGCAAAATTGTACAATGTAGAGTTAAATGGTGTACTAGTGCAAACTACAGATAAAACAAAAAATCTAGCACTTAAAAACGGATTAAATACAATAAAAGTATCTACAGGTTTAGAGTGTCAAGGGGTGTATGAAAAGCAAATTTATATTGCAGCTAATCCGGTAATTTCTCCAAACCCTACCGCAGGTGAAGCAATAGCTTATTTAGAAACTTTGACTGGAAAGGTTACAGTTGCTATTTATACGTTAGGCGGACAGGTATTACAGCAAAAGAAGCATACTATAAATAATGGTACGGTTACATTAGACGTATCTGGTTTAGCAAAAGGTGTGTATGTGGTAAAGTTTAATGGTGCTGAGGTTAATGGAGAAACAAAATTAATTAAGAAATGAAAAAAATATTAATACTTGTGTGTTTATTGGCACTGTCATGTTCTAAAAGTTCACCCAAACCACCAACTACGCCAGAGCTACTTTTTCCGTTAAAGAGCTCCGAGTGTACTACAGGTGTTACTTTAGGTACAACAAATACAAGTGAAGTAGAGTTGGCGTGGAATGCTTCTGCAAGAACAGATTTGTATGAGGTTAAAATAACTAACTTAAATACTAATTTAACGCAGACACTAAGTACCACAACTACAAAGCAAAAAGTAGTATTAGATAAAGGTGTTGCTTATTCTTGGTTTGTAACTGCTAAAAACGATGAGGTTTCTGAGACTACTGCTAGTGAAATTTGGAAGTTTTACAACGCAGGATCACAAACTACATATCCGCCTTTTGCAGCAGAAATAATTTCTCCTAAATCTGGGCAAACTGTATTTAAAGATACAAATAATGATGTTACTTTAGAGTGGCTTGCTGAAGATGTAGATAATGACATAGCAAATTATAAAGTTTACTTTGGAACAACTACACCGCCAAGTGGTTTGCTAGCAACAAATGCGCCTAATAATACTACTGTTAAAGTAGGTGTGGTAATAAATACAGTGTATTATTGGAAAGTAGTTACTACAGATGCAGAAGGCAATGCGTCTGACTCTGGAGTTTACCAGTTTAAAGCACGTTAGTTAAGAGTTGTTAAAATGGTTCATGGTAGTTTTAACACCAGCCAATACAAAAGATTTAATAAGCTCTATAGAGCGTTCTAAACGTTCTGGCATTTTATCTTGCTCTTCTTGGTTCCACTCGCCTAAAACGTAGTCTACTTGTCTGCCTTTGCCAAAATCTGCACCAACACCAAACCTATACCTATTATAGGTTGTTGTCTGTAACACGTTTTGTGTATCTTTTAGTCCGTTATGACCACCGTCGCTACCCTTTGTTTTAACTCTAATAGTTCCAAAAGGTAAATTAATGTCGTCTGTAATAACTAATAGATTTTCTTGTGGTATTTTTTCTTTTTCTAACCAGTATCTAATGGCTTTACCGCTTAGATTCATATAAGTAGATGGTTTTAAAAAAAGAATAGTACGCCCTTTTATTTTATATGTGGTAACGGCTCCTAATTTTTGAGACTCAAATGTTAATGATTCTTTTTTTGCAAAAGCATCAAGTATTTTAAAGCCAATATTATGTCTTGTTTCTGTGTATTCTGCGCCAATATTGCCAAGGCCAACAACTAAAAACTTTTTCATAGGATCTTTTTCTTCTAATTGGAACAAGGGTTTTGTTCTAAAAATTGATTTAAAAAATTGTACTATCATACTATATAAAAGTATTAAAAATACAAAAGCATCCTGAAACTTGGTAAATTCCAAGGCAGGATGCTTTATTTTGTTTGTGCAGTAATTTATTCAGCAGCAGGAGCTTCAGCCGCGGCTTCACCTTCTTCTTCATCATCATCAGAAGCAACAACGTTACGAGATGATTTAACTTGTACTACAACTGTATTATCTGGGTGTAAAATAGCAAAATCATCATTTAATAATGAAGCAACTGCTATGTTACCACCAATTTTTAATTTGTTTATATCGATATCAAAGAAATCTGGTAATTTACCAGGTAAAGCTTTAATAGTAAGCTTTCTTTTTCTAAATAATAATCTACCACCGTTTTTAACACCTGGAGAGTTACCTACTAAACGAACAGGAATATCCATAGTTACCGCTTTATCATCAAATAATTGGTAAAAATCTACGTGGATAATTCTGTCAGATACTGGGTGAAATTGGATATCCTGAACAACAGCGTTCACTTTTTCTCCGTTTTCCATCTCTACTACAACTGTGTGCGCGTTTGGAGTGTACACTAAATTTTTAAAAGCTAATTCTGGTGCTGAAAAATGTAGTGGTTGTTTTCCTCCGTATACTACGCAAGGAACCATTCCAGCATTACGTAAGGCTTTTGTTGCTTTTTTGCCTACGCTTTCTCTTTTTGATCCTGTAATTGTAATTGACTTCATTATATATATTTAATTAATGTGCAAAATTAGTGTATTAGTTCGGTTTTACATTAAAAATTTTGAACTAATAGATGTATTGTTGTGAACTCTAGTCATAACATCTGCAAATAACTCAGCAGATTCTACAACTTTAACTTTAGGACTTTGCTTTTTTAACGGAATTGAATCTGTTACTATAAGTTCTGAAAGTTTAGATTTTTCAATTTTTTCGTAAGCGTCACCAGAAAGTAAGGCGTGCGTTGTAATAGCTCTTACGCTAAGCGCACCTCTTTCCATCATAAGGTCTGCTGCTTTTGTTAATGTACCAGCGGTATCTACCATATCGTCTACAAGAACAACATTTTTACCTTCTACATTACCAATAAGTTCCATATGAGAAATAATATTGGCTTTTTCTCTTTGTTTGTAACAGATAACAACATCACTTTCTAAAGCTTTAGAGTATGCGTAAGCTCTTTTAGAACCACCCATATCTGGAGAAGCAATTGTAAGGTTGTCTAGTTTTAAACTTTTTAAGTAAGGTAAAAATAAAGTAGAAGCAAATAAATGATCTACTGGTTTTTCAAAGAAACCTTGAATTTGATCTGCGTGCAAGTCCATTGTAATAATCCTTGTTGCACCTGCAGATTCTAGCATTTTTGCTACTAGCTTTGCTGCAATTGGCACTCTAGGTTTGTCTTTACGGTCTTGTCTTGCCCAACCAAAATATGGTAAAACAGCAGTAATATGCCTAGCAGATGCTCTTTTAGCAGCATCTAACATAAGTAACATTTCCATTAAGTTTTCTGAACTTGGATTTGTAGATCCAATAATAAAGACTCTTGCGCCACGAACAGACTCCTCAAAAGAAGGCTGAAATTCGCCGTCGCTATATCTTGAAAATTTTACTTTTCCTAAGTCTGATCCAAATGATTTGGCTATTTTTTCAGCTAAAGCTGTACTTTGTGTACAAGCAAAAATTTTAGGTTCTGGGACCGAGTATGACATTGTTGTGTTGTTGATTTCTATGTTGGTCGTAATCAAGGGCTTAAATGCCCTTTTTTTAACGAGGTGCAAATTTAAAAATTTATTTGTTAAGCTAAAGGATAATTGTTCTTATTTTTTGCAAAAAAACAAGAAATTATTTTTATTTTTGCAGTCCGTTACAATTGCTCGAGTGGCGGAACTGGTAGACGCGCTGGATTCAAAATCCAGTTCTTCGGAGTGTGGGTTCGATTCCCACCTCGAGTACTGATAAAAACCGTATTTAATTGATTTTCAATTATTTGCGGTTTTTTTATTTGTTTTTATGCCGAATTTTTGCCGATTTTTTTTTGAAAATTTTAAAATAAGAATTACATAAGCATTAGTTTAAGAATTGATTTTTAATTTTTGTTGCAATAGAGGTCGTGGTAATTTTTTGTTGCTTTTGTAAAAATATCATTTAGCAACAGAATTATTATTTGTTTTTTGTTGCTTGTATTTATACTGTTTACTTAATTAGGTAGTTTTAATCCGATAGGAAACTGGAAACTGGAAACATCATTTATAGTTAATTTGGATTTCATCATACTTTACAGGTGTTATAATACCTTCTCTATTTCCCTGACCATCTCGTTTATACAAATCTTTGCTAATAGGATATGTAGTTAAAAGCTCATCAGGCATATCATCATCAATTACATTTATAATGTCACTTTCAGTTAAAGAATTATCTAACCATACATCAATATCAGCATCCTGCAACAAAACAGGCCTTCTATTTTTTTTGTTGTGAATTTTAGAGAATAATGGGGTAGCCTCTTTGGTAAGTATAGTAAACGTTGCAACATTATCTTTTGTAAGTGTATATATTCCAGCAACATTAATTGGAGCTTCATTTTTTCGTTGAAAATAAAAGGGAATTTTAAAATCTTTTCCGTTTTTTGTTGCAGTATGCGGTTCATAAAAGCCATCAACAGGAATAATACACCTTTTTGTTGTTGCACTATTTTTATAATTATTAGAGTAAAATAATTTTTCAGACCTTGCATTTAATCCAGAGCCATACTTTACAGTTTTTTTATAATACTCTTTAGAATTTTCACCTAACTCATAAGGTGGAATTAGTCCCCATTTCATTGGAACCATATACCCAATTTTTTCCTGAGGCAAAACCCATAAATTAGGATGTGCAAAACCATTAGCATAATTATATATATGTTCACTATCTACGGACTTATTATTTTCAATGGATTTTATGTTATAAAACATCTTTATTTCTTCAGCTTTTTTAACTACTCTAATTCCGTAACACATAATTAATTCCGTTTGCTACAAATTACTAAAAATTACTGTTGTTAATAACAACAATGTTAAAAATGAGTTTTGATTTGCTTTAATGTGTAATTTTGGAGAATATCCAGTTTTAAAATTGGATTATTTCCAATATATGAAACCGGAATCAATATTACATTTAGATTTGGATACTTTTTTTGTGTCTTGTGAACGCTTAATTGACTCAAGGTTATTAAAGCGACCATTATTAGTTGGAGGCACAGGAGACAGAGGTGTTGTTGCTGCGTGTAGTTACGAGACTAGGAAGTTTGGAGTACACTCTGGTATGGCGATGAAATTAGCAAAACAGCTTTGCCCAGAAGCTACAGTAATTAGAGGAGACTCTAGTATTTACACAAAGCACTCGCAAACTGTTACCCAAATTATAAAAGAACGTGTACCCTTGTTTGAAAAAGCAAGTATAGATGAGTTCTATGCAGATTTAACAGGTATGGATAAGTTTTTTGGCACGTACAAATTTGCAACAGAATTACGTAATACTATAATTAAAGAAACAGGTTTACCTATATCTTTTGGTTTATCATCAAATAAAATTGTTTCTAAAGTTGCTACTGGCGAGGCTAAACCCAATAATCAAATGCGAGTAGACAATGGTTTAGAAAAACAATTTTTAGCGCCATTATCAATTCAGAAAATACCTTCTGTAGGCACAAAAACATACCAAACATTGCGTAATTTAGGAATTACAACAGTTCAGATAGTGCAAGAAATGCCTGTAGAAATGTTGGTTAGTGCTTTAGGTGTAAAAGGTGAAGTGATATGGAAACGAGCTAACGGAATAGATAGACCTCCATTAATTCCGTTTCACGAGCGTAAATCTATCTCTACAGAGCGTACATTTTCTAAAGACACAACAAATATGGTTCAGTTACGAACCACATTAACCGCAATGGCAGAAAATTTAGCTTATCAATTACGTAGAGCTGATAAATTAACTGCTTGCATTTCTGTTCGACTTCGGTATTCGGATTATCAAACCTATTCAAAACAAATAAAAATACCTTATACGAGTGCAGATCATATTTTAATACCTAAGATATTAGAGTTATTTGAGCGTTTATACGATAGACGTTTGTTAATACGCTTGGTTGGCGTAAAATATACAGACATAGTAACTGGTAATTATCAAATAAACCTATTTGATGATACTGAAGAAATGCTAAATTTATATGATGCTATGGATCATATACGTAAAAAGTATGGAGAAAAAAGTATCATGAGAGCAACATCTATGGGCGCAAAAACTATAGGTCGTTTCCATAATCCATTTAGTGGAGAACCACCAATTGTTTTAGCACATAGAAAACAATAATGTATTTAAATTGTCACACATATTATTCTTTGCGTTTTGGCACATTTTCAGAAATAGACCTTTTGGAAATGGCTAAAGGTCTTGGTGTGTCTTGTTTGGCTCTAACAGATATCAATAATACATCTGCTTGTTTAAACTTTATTCGTAAATCTAAGGAATATGGAATAAAACCAATTGTAGGTATTGACTTTAGGAACGGAGCAGAACAATTGTATGTTGGTTTAGCTAAAAACAATGAAGGATTTAAAGAATTAAATGATTTTTTATCACTGTACTCTCATAAATCACAACCTTTACCTAAAGAAGCACCAGAGCTAGCAAATGCGTATTTTATTTATCCTTTTGAAAAGGTTTTACAATTAGAAAAAACAGAATTTAAACCAAATGAATACATAGGTATATCTGTAGAGAATTTAAGACGCTTACCATTTTCTAAATACAAATCTTATGAAGAAAAATTAGTAATTCAACAACCTGTTACATTTAGAAACAAGAGAGATTTTAATGCGCACCGTTTGCTAAGAGCAATAGCAAACAATACGTTATTAAGTAAACTTCAAAAAACAGAAGAAGGACTACCTTCAGAAAAAATGTTACCTATAAATGAGTTGCTAAAAACTTATAGTGACTTCCCTTTTATTATAGAAAATACTAAAAAGCTGTTGTCTACTTGTTCTATAAGTTTTGGATTTGGAGAAAGCAGAGCATCTCAGAATCAACAAGTATTTGGAGCCTCTAAAGAAGCTGATTTTGAATATCTAAAAAAGCTATGTAAAATTGGACTACCAAAACGATATTCTATTATAACTAATGCCGTTACAAAACGTTTAGAAGTGGAGCTTAGAACAATTAAAGAAATGGATTTTGTTTCCTATTTCTTAATTAATCACGAAATAGTAAGCTATGCAAATTCTAAGGGTTATTTACACGTTGGCCGTGGTAGTGGTGCAAATAGTATTGTTGCTTATATAATAGGAATTACAGATGTAGACCCTATAGAGTTAGATTTATATTTTGAGCGTTTCATCAATCCTTACCGTGCTTCGCCTCCAGATTTTGATATCGATTTTAGTTGGAAAGATAGAGAAGATGTTACCACATATATTTTTAATCGATTTAAAAATACAGCCTTATTAGCAACCTATAATACTTTTAAATACAGGGCTGTTGTTAGAGAATTAGGTAAAGTATTTGGTTTACCTAAAGAAGAAATAAACAAACTATGCAAAGGTCATTTTTCTATGAATGACATAGATGAAATGGGAAAACTGGTTTTAAAATACAGTGCACTTATTAGAGGTTTTCCAAATTACATTAGTGTACACTCTGCAGGTATTTTAATACTAGAAAAACCAATACATTATTATTCAGCAACAGATTTACCGCCTAAGGGTTTCCCAACGGTACAGTTTGATATGAACATAGCAGAAGATGTTGGCGTATTTAAATTTGATATTTTAGGACAACGAGGTTTGGCTAAAATTAAAGATGCCATAGACATTATTAAAGAAAATAGACCAGAAGTAAGTGACATAGATATTACTCAGGTTGAAAAATTTAAAGTAGATAAAAACATCAACAAACTTTTAAGCCAAGGTAAAGCAATTGGTGCTTATTATGTAGAGTCTCCTGCTATGCGTGGTTTAATGAGTAAACTTAGGGTTAATGATTATTTAGGTTTGGTGGCTGCAAGTTCTGTTATTAGACCGGGCGTTTCTAGCTCTGGTATGAAGAATGAATATATAAGAAGACACCGAGATCCTAAAAGACGTAAACAAGCAAACCCTATTTTAGCAGACATAATGCCTGAAACCTATGGTATTATGGTGTATCAAGAAGATGTTTTAAAAGTTGCAAATCAGTTTGCTGATTTAGACTTAGGCGAAGCTGATGTGTTGCGTAGAGGAATGAGCGGTAAGTTTAGATCTAGAGAAGAGTTTACACGGGTAGAAAACAAGTTTAAGGCAAACTGTAAAGTAAAAGGCTACACAGACCAATTAACTACAAAGGTTTGGGAACAAATAGCAAGCTTTGCAGGCTATGCTTTTGCAAAAGGTCATTCTGCATCCTATGCTGTAGAAAGTTACCAGAGTATGTATTTAAAGTGTTACTACCCATTAGAGTTTATGGTAGCTGTATTAAATAACGGAGGTGGTTTTTATTCTGCAGAACATTACATACACGAAGCTCGTATGTGTGGTGCTCGTATACATCCGCCATGTATTAACAATAGCAACAACCATAATATAATTAAGGGCAAGGATATTTACTTAGGCTTTGGGTACTTAAAGAACCTTGAAAAATTGGTGATACAACGTTTACTTACAGAACGACAATTGTATGGTAACTATAGTTCTTTAGATGATTTTATAGATCGTATTGCCATAAGCATAGAGCAGTTGTCTATTTTAATAAGAATAGGCGCTTTTAGCTTTACCAAGCTACAGAAAAACCAATTGCACTGGCAAGCAATTTTTAAATTAAATAAGTCTAAGAAAAGAAACACAAATCCTAGTTTATTTAAACCTAAACACAGAAATTTTGAGTTGCCAGTATTAGAGCATTCTTGGTTAGAAGATGCGTATGACCAAATGGAGCTTTTGGGGTTTCCGTTGTATAGCTATTTTGATATGATAGCAGAACAACTACTTAGCAACACAAAAGCAACAGAAATGAAAAATTATATTCATAAAGAAGTTTTGTTGTATGGCATTTTGGTAAACACACGTTTTAATACCACTAAGCATAACAAACATATGCGCTTTAGTACGTTTATAGATCAAGAAGGCACTTATTTTGATGTTGTACACTTTACAAAAGTAGTAGATAAATATCCTATAACAGGTATTGGTGTGTATGCGTGTTACGGTAAAGTAACTGAAGAATTTGGACATTATAGTATAGCTGCTATTTGGACACGCAAAATTGCACTGCAAGGAGATCCAAGAGCATCAGACAAACCAACTTTTAAAAATCTAAAAGAAAAGGTTACTCATAACTAATTATATACCAGTTATAAATAATTCTTACCCAATTACACATATCCGTAATTGTAGTAAAAAAAATAGTTTTACATTGTAAGAAAATTTAACAACCAAAACTAACCAAACTACATTATGTGCGTTTATACAACCGTATTGTAGAAATAAACGCAATTAATTGAGTTTATATGTAGTTTGGTAAAGCAAAAACCGAACACGAAAGAAAATACTACAAAGTGAAAATTAAAACAATAAAAATTCAAAATTTTAGAAGTTACCAAAACGAAGTCGAAATTGAATTTGGCGATTTAACCACTTTTGTTGGTAAAAACGATATTGGAAAATCAACAGTTTTAGAAGCTCTTGACATATTTTTTAATTGTGGTAAAGGTGTTGTTAAACTCGATAAAGATGACGTAAACAAGCAAGCACTTGCAAATGGAAATAAAGAAACTATTATTTCAGTTTGCTTTGAAGAACTGCCTACAAATATTGTAATAGATAGTACCAACCAAACAACTTTACAAAACGAATATCTTCTAAATTCAAATAATCAACTCGAGATTGTTAAAAAATATTCGAATGGAGGAAAAGAAAAAGTTTTCGTTAAAGCGAATCACCCAACAGGAAATAATTGCAAAGATTTACTATTAAAGAAAAATACTGACCTTCAAAAGATTATTAGAGACAACTCTATAACTTGTAGTAATCAAACAATAAATGCTGTAATGAGAACAGCGATTTGGCAACATTATACATCTGATTTAGGTTTATCAGAAATTGAAATTGATGTAACCAAAGGAGACACAAAATCAATTTGGGATAAATTACAATCATATTTACCATTGTATTCGTTATTTCAGTCAGATAGAAAAAATAGTGACGGAGATAGTGAAGTACAAGACCCTTTAAAAGAAGCTGTAAAGCAAATTTTAAATGATTCAGAACTTAAAACAAAATTTGACGAAATAGCAACTGAAGTAAAAACAAAACTACAAGATGTAGCTACAAGAACATTGGCTAAAATTCAAGAAATGAATCCAGAAATAGCCAACAGTTTAAATCCAATAATTCCAGCAACTGAAAGCTTGAAATGGACAGATGTTTTTAAAAGTGTTTCTATTGCAGGAGATGAAGATATTCCAATAAACAAAAGAGGTAGTGGAGTTAAAAGACTAATTCTCCTTAATTTTTTCAGAGCAGAAGTGGAGAGAAGAAAAGTGCAAGAGAATATACCAAGTGTTGTTTACGCAATTGAAGAACCTGAGACATCTCAACACACAGAACACCAAAAAAAGCTAATTAAAGCATTTATAGACTTATCAAATACTGCAAATACACAAGTTATTATAACAAGTCATAGTGCTTCTTTGGTAAAAGCATTAGAATTTCAGCATTTGAGATTGGTTAAATCAGATAATCAAACAAAATCAATTGAAAATGTACTGCCAAATCGATTGCCTTACCCATCATTGAATGAAGTAAATTACTTAGCATTTTCAGAAATAACCGAAGAATATCATAATGAACTTTATGGCTATATTGAATTAGAAGGAGAAATGAATAATTATAGAAACGGTAAAACAACAATGCCCTATAACAAATTTAACAGAGACGGAGTGTCTATAAATGTTCAGAATATTATTTTAACGGATTATATCAGACATCAAATCCATCACCCCGAAAACACAAACAACACAAGGTTTACACCTGAACAATTAAGAGATTCTATAAATTTGATGAGGAATTTTATTGAAACATTATAACTAAAAAAAGCCAGCCCCTAACAATGGCTATAAGCAATTGGGGCGATAGTGATAAAACAAAAGTATGAACATAAACAAAGGTCAAAGCTAAACCAAAAAGTTAAGGCGTAAATCCCCAACTGCCCATAGCCGAGACCGTTAGCGGTAATGCAAAAAAATCATTAAGAAAAAAATGTCAGCTAAAAAGAAAAGAAGTCGAATTCGACAAACGCGAACTGAATTTCAAAAGGCATTTGACCCTTATCCTGGAATGATTATACCATTTTCTTGGTCAGAAAGATTACCCGAATTTCTACACATATCAATCGCGCTTAATGAATTTTACTACAAAACTGTCAAAAAAGACTTTGCTGAAATTGCTGATTATGTAAATGACAAATTTGATTTAGAACAAAAATTTCATTTTAATCTTACTCACACTGTAAAGTTGATAAAAGAAGACAAAGAACTTCTAGATATAATTTTCAAAACATCATTTAAAAAAGGATTTGAACAAATATTAGGTTTTTACTCTGAACTCTTTGACTTTAAAATTAAATATGATTTAAAACCAGACATAAAAACTATTTTCATAGGCTATAAAGAGATTCTAGACGGTCGTTCAGATATTTCAATTTTATGTAAGTATATAATGGTTCAATACAAACATATTGGACAAGAAGACCCTTTCCAAATTTTCAACTGGAATGAAATTGATGAAATATTGAACCCCATAAATATTTCTAGAGTAATGTCTTTGTTTCCACCATCAATTGGACAGTCAGAATATTTAGATTTGGAATTATGTGAATCTATTTGGCTCTATAACTATGTACGCTCACCATTAATGCCAAAACCAGACGATTCAAAAATGGAAGAAGACAACTTTAAAGAAATGAAAATCGAAAAATTGACTGATGAACTGAAACAATTGTATTCAGAATTCAAAGAGCTCAATTTGCTTTCGATTTATCCGAAGTTTATAGCTGAAGTAAATATGGGCTTCATAGCTCGAATCTGTAATTTGACGTTCGATGTCGTAGATTTAGTTGAAACGCATAAAGGAGAGATTGCCGAAATTGTATTTAGAACAACATTGGAATCATTTATTGTTGGTAGTTGGCTTTATAAACGTAAAGACATAAATCTTCATCAAAGATTTAGGGATTTCACAACCGGTAGGGATAAATTTTTTGGTCAAAAAATTGCAGAACAAGCAATTGACGACAAAATGAAAAAAGAAGCTGAAAAAATGGTTGCAGACGCAATCAAAGAAGCTGGAGTTAGAGAAATAAGTGTTGCAACTGAACGTGGTGATATTTTCGATAAGAGAATTGACCAGATGGCAGAAGAAGTTTGGGGGAAAGATAACCAATACTATTTTCTGTATAAACGAACTTCTGGAGTTGTTCACGGACAATGGCAAGTTATCGCAAAATATCATTTAGCAAAAAGTTTTAACCCAATGCACAACGGTTTATATTGGTATAATGACAATAAAAATCATTTTGCTGGACTCATTCCCGCATTTTGTTGTTTGCCTCTAGCTAGTAATTTTCTTATTCGTGCACTTGACGATTTTGAAGATGATGATGTTAAGGAATTGAAAGAAAAACTATTAGATATTGAGAGTAGAATTTGGGAACAGTATATGGTTTATTATAAAAAATATATACTCCCAAATGAAGAAACTGCGGAATAAGCACTACCACTAACACGGTATAAAAAACATAGGGCGTTTCTGCTAAACCGAAAGTTCTGTGCATATTAATAAAGTCCGCTAAATATAAAATTTGGCGTTTATAGTAGAAAAGATAAAAGCAAAATATTTATATTTAGCTAAGTAATAAATCGAAACGAAAGTGCTTGTCACTTGTCCTACGTTTATTATAATGAACGTTTTACCACATTTGAGAAATGAAATACTTTACACCAAAATCATATAGGATTAAGCAGAAAATATTAGAGTTCTTATCTAATGAACGAATGAAAAATGGTGGTCTTAATCCATCAAAACAATGGGAATTTACTATTAAACAGATTTGTGAAAACATAGAGGAAAATTTTCATGATGTAAATATTCAATTAGATTATTTATATTATAAAAAGTTAGTGTATTGTAAAAAAAATGAGTCCGAATTAACAAACCCATACTGTTTTGCAACTGATGAAGGAATTACTTTGTTTTCTTCAAAATCCATATTAAACGAGGGACTTTTGTTTGGTTCAAGTGTTTTTAACAACATATCGACTGGATTTTTTCAAATTATCATTGCTTTTGCAACAATTATCTCTCTTTGGTTGTCATTTTCAGAAACTAATAAGCTATCTGATAAAGTAGATAAATTAGAACTAAAATTAATACGGACGGAATTGAACATAAAAGAATTAAAATTAACTTTCCAAACTCAAAATAATTCCCACGACACCAAGGTAGATTATCAAACCAAGTCTCAAACCGACGAAATGGACTCAACCAAAGTTGGTCATTCGGAAACAAAAAAATAAAAACGTTTGCCAATAATGGCTATAAGTAATTTACTTTTCTCGTTTATTTCTGATAACCCTCACTGATTTTTAGTTTGGTGTTTACTTGCAGTTAGTGTTTAACTAAGTAATTACTCATACCTTAGGGCTTTAGAAACAAGTTTAAATTACCTTTTTACTTATGCTAAATTCATAAACATACAATAGTTTCAAATCAAAGTTCCATTTTACTATATTTGCTTTAGTATTTTATAGTATGATTACAAAAATTGATATTAAAGGTTATAAATCAATTAGAGAGCAAAGCGTTCATCTAAAGTCTTTAAATATATTGATTGGTGGAAACGGAGTAGGTAAAAGTAATTTTATATCTATTTTTTCCCTAGTTAGAGCTATCTATGAGCAAAATCTAGCAGACTACGTTATTCGCAAAGGAGGAGCAGATAGCTTTCTTCATTTTGGTAAAAAGAATACTCAAGAAATATTTTTTGACTTCCATTTTGGTAGCGAACGTAAAGATACAAATCGTTTTATAGTAAAATTAGCAAATAATCAGGACTCGTTATACATTAAATCAATTGATACGGCCTTTAAATCATATAAATGGCATTATCAAAATTATGAAAAAAGTATTACTGAATCACAGTTTAAATATACTTACCATGGTCAAGCTTTTTATGTTAATGACAGATTAAAAGAATTTAAAGTATATCACTTCCATGATACTAGTGATACTTCACCTATGAAAGGTTTTAGTAATATCGATGATGATATTTTTTTAAAAAAAGATGGATCTAATATTGCTGCTTTCTTATATCATTTAAAATATTCATATCCTAAAAACTTTATAAGAATAGAAAAAACTATAAAGTCTATAGCACCGTTTTTTGACGGTTTTATTCTTGAACCATCAGGTAGAAATGAAAATCAAATTAAATTGAGATGGCAAGAAGTGGGTAGTTATGATGCTTATTTTGATGCATATAATTTATCTGATGGAACATTAAGGTTTATTTGTTTGGCTACCTTGCTTATGCAACCTGAACCGCCAAAAACTATTATAATTGATGAACCCGAATTAGGTTTACATCCTGTAGCTATAAACAAACTGGCGAGTTTAATGAGAAAAGTTACCGATAAAACTCAACTTATTGTTTCTACTCAATCCATAAATTTAATAGATAATTTTGAACCAAATGATATAATTGTTGCTGATAGAGAAAAAAATGAAACAGTGTTTCATCGATTAAATAATGAAGAATTAAATTGTTGGTTGGAAGATTATAGTTTGGGGGATGTATGGGGTAAAAATGTGTTTGGTGGTCAACCTCTTTAAATAATAAAAATGAAAAGATTAGTTTTTATTGTAGAGGGAGATACTGAAGTTATTTTCATAAATGATGTGGTCATTCCATATTTATACAATCTTGGTTTCAAAAATCCAATGAATACTCAAACCATTATAACTAATCGAAAACAGCATAAAAAAGGAGGAGTAGTCAATTATGAATATTTAAAAAATGACATCAACAGAGTTCTTGCACAAGGAAATGTAATAATAACAACATTTATTGATTTTTTCCGTCTTCCTACCAATTTCCCCAACTTTACGATTGATTCGAAATTAATTAATGAAATTGAAGATGGCATATCTATAGATTTTGACAATAACGAAAATATAATCCCATATATACAAAGACATGAACTTGAGGCTTTAATGTTTGCGAAAAAAGATGGTTTTGAATTAGTTATTGATGAAGACGACAAACTTCTTTTAATAGAAAATATTATAGAAGAATATCCTAACCCAGAGGATATCAACAGTAATCCTGAGAATGCACCTTCAAAAAGACTAGAAAGAATTTTCAAATATGATAAGGTTGCTGATAGTGAATTGATTTTTGGAATGTTAGATATTCAGTCAATCATGGATAAATGCCCACGATTTAATAATTGGATGCAAAAAATTATAGAAAAATTATCAGAATAAACCAATTGCCAACAAAGTGCTAAGATGATAATACAAACAAATTCTTCGTTAATTTGAGGCATTATTACAGTAAGCTCATAGATTCCAATACTGGTTCTTTGAGCTTTTTTTATTTATAATATATAAACATAGGCCTTATCACACGACTTTCCTACCTACGATTAACATGTTTTTCTTTGTAAAAGCACGCCATTCGTGTAGCAACTTTTATTGATCCTAAATTTATAATTTCATAGATATTTCTGGAGGGTAAATATATATATATGCTTCAAAACTTACCATTTGTAAACTATTGCATACCAACTATACAATTTATTGGTAATAGATAAAGAACAGTTCTAATTTGTAAGCAACAATATCTTTTTAAGGTTTAGTAATAGACATAAATTAAGACTTGTAAATTCAAATTTTATATTTAAGCTCTATTACTGAAAGCCGTTATGGAATAAAGCAAAAGGATGGTGCTGTTAAATAATGGCCAATGCCTTTAAAAGTCATCATTGAAAATTAAATACTTTTTTTTATGGAAAACCCTTTTGATTTAATTATGGAAAAATTAGAGTTGATAGAAACAAAAGTAGATTCTATTCAAAATGAACTGGATGAAGTTAATAATTCTAGTTTAAAACTTATGGGTACAAAAGAGGTGGTAGACTACCTTGGCTTTGCAAAAGGTACTATTTATGGTTTGGTGTATCAACGTAAAATACCTGTTATAAAAAAAGGAAGCAAATTATTTTTTTCCAAGCAGGATATAGATAAATGGTTAATTAAGAGCAAGCAATTAACAACAGAAGAATTAAATGAGAAAGCTAATAGATATCTCATAAAAAATCCTTTGTTTTAATATACAAAAAGAACTAATATTACTTATAATTACAAAAATTTTATATATCCGCGCAAATTATAATGGCAAAAACCAAAAACACCTTTGAACAAAAACTCTTTAAAGCAGCTGACAAGCTTAGGAAAAACATTGATGCTGCGGAATACAAACACGTAGTCTTAGGGCTTGTGTTTTTAAAATATATTTCAGAATCATTTACAGAACTCTATCACAAACTAGAAGCTGACGAATGGTCTGACCCTGAAGATAGAGACGAATACATTGCCGAAAACACTTTTTTCGTTCCCAAACTAGCACGTTGGACTCATATACACGCTCAAGCTAAATTGCCAAGTATTGGACAAACCATTGATGAGGCAATGGAAGCGGTAGAAAAAGAAAACAAAGAACTTAAAAATGTACTACCACAAGTTTATGGTAAAGCCAACTTAGATAAAACTTCTTTGGGTGAACTAATTGACTTAATCTCAAATACAGAATTACAAGCCGAAAACGAAAACTCCAAGGACCTTTTTGGTAGAGTTTATGAATATTTTTTAGGTGAATTTGCCAATGCCGAAGGAAAAAAAGGAGGTCAATTCTATACGCCAAAAGCCATTGTAAAACTAATGGTAGAAATGATAGAACCATATAAAGGTCGTGTGTACGACCCAGCTAGTGGTTCTGGCGGTATGTTCGTAATGAGTGAGAAATTTGTTACTGAACACGGAAGAAGCATAAAAGATATTACTGTTTACGGACAAGAAAGCAACCAAACTACTTGGAAACTTTCTAAGATGAACCTTGCCATACGTAACATTAATTCCAAGTTTGTAGCTTGGAATACCGAAGGAACTTTTTTAAAAGATGCACACCCAGACTTAAAAGCTGACTTTATTTTAGCTAACCCACCTTTTAACCAAAAGGATTGGGGTGTAGATATCTTACAAGAAGATGGACGTTGGAAACACGGAACACCACCGAACGGAAATGCCAATTTTGGATGGATGCAACATATGCTCTATCACTTATCTCCAAAAGGTGTTATGGCAACCGTTTTATCTAACGGTTCTTTAAGTTCTAACACTTCTGGCGAAGGTGACATACGTAAGAACTTAGTAGAAAATGATTTGGTAGAGTGTATTGTAGCCTTACCAAAACAACTTTTTTATAATACAGGTATTCCTGCTTGTATTTGGTTTTTACGTAGAGAAAAAAGTAACCAAAGTAAAGAAATTCTATTTATTGACTCCTCAGAAATGGGTTTTATGAAAGACCGTGTACACCGAGATTTTTCTGAAGAAGACATTGCTAAAATACGTGACACTTATCTAAATTGGAGGAAAGGTGAAAATTACCAAAACATAAAAGGCTATTGCAAAGCTGCAAAAATTGAACAGGTAGAGAAACACAGCTACGTATTAACGCCAGGTCGCTTTGTTGGCATTGAAGATGAAGAAGAGGATGGTATTCCTTTTAAAGATAAAATGGAAACGTTAACTGCAACCTTAAAACAACAAATGAATAAGGAACAGGAACTTAACGAAGAAATTGCTACTCAACTTTCTAAAATTGGATTTAGTTTATGAGTGGTGTCAATGAAATCCCAAACAATTGGGTGGCAACGACTCTGGGAGATTCAATAAGTATTTTTAGCGGTAAAACACGTCCAAAAAGTGAAGGTAATTATCCCGTTTATGGAGGAAATGGAATTCATAGCTATGGTAATAAATATAATTATGAAAATGAAACTATAATAATCGGACGTGTAGGAGCATATTGTGGAAATGTATTTAAAGAAGAAAATAAATTTTGGCTTTCTGATAATGCTTTAGGAATAAAACCAAATGAAAATTCGGATTTTAAATACTTGTTTTATAAGTTGAAGGATATGAAACTTAACAATGTTTCAATTGGTGCAGCCCAACCACTTTTGACCCAATCATTGTTAAAAGAATTAGAAATAATTACTCCAAAAAACATAGCAGAACAAAAAGCCATAGCCAACATACTAACCGCTTTTGATGATAAAATAGAAAACCTACAAGCCCAAAACAAAAGCTTAGAAACCACCGCACAAACTATTTTTAAAGAATGGTTTGGTAAATATCAAATTGGTGATGAATTACCTGATAATTGGAAGATTTTATCTATTGAAGAATTAGTTGATATAATCATTGATTATCGTGGAAAAACACCTAAAAAACTAGGTATGGATTGGTCAGAATCAGGCATACCAGCATTATCAGCTAAGACCATAAAGAAAGGAAAAATTGTAAGGCGAGATGCAATGAATTTTGGAGATGAAGCATTATATGATTTATGGATGAAAGACGAGTTACAAAAAGGTGATATTCTCTTAACATCTGAAGCTCCTTTAGGCGAAATGTATTACATAAATGATGACAAAAAATATATTTTATCACAAAGACTTTTTGCTCTTAGAGTAAATGAGAACATAACATCTCAATACTTGTATCATTATTTATTTTCTAGATATGGCCAACATCTTTTACAGGCTAGAGCATCTGGTTCTACTGTCGAAGGTATTAGACAGTCGGAATTAAGAAAAATAGAGGTTATTATCCCTGATAGTGATTCTTTAGAGAAAGCTTCTTCTCTATTTCAAAATATATTTGATAAAAAACATAATAACTCTAAACAAATTCAATCATTAAAGGAAACAAGAAATGAATTGTTACCTAAGTTAATGAGTGGAGAAATTAGAATTAAAGAATTTATAAAATAGTATGAAGGAAAAAGTAGTCTTTGATACAAATAAAATGAGAAATACTGACATCAATAATTTCTTAGGGAATCGAGTTGATTTAGAAAAGTTTACTCTAGTTGCTGATATAGTTATTCCTGAAGCTGTAATTCAAGAGACCATAAGACAGAAGAGAACTAAATTAAAAAGTAACCAAGATAAATTTGTTGTAAACCCATTTCATCAATTAGTTGGTCTTAAAGAAGAAAATACAAAGTCATTTAAAATTGATGAATACATTGATAATTTAAGAGCAACAGAAACAATACCTTTTGAAGTTATAGATTTAAAAGACTTTCAAGTTTTAGAAGAAATAAAAGACTTGGCGTATAAAAAATTGGCTCCATTTGAAGGTGGTGATAATACGGATAAAGGCTTTAAAGACGCAATTATTTATTTCTCTGTTCTTGAGCATCTTCAGGAAATACCTAATAAAAAAATATTTGTTTGTACTGATGATATTCGCTTAGCAGAAGCATTTAACAGACATCATAATATTGTTGTTATAAAAACTTTTGATGAATTTAAACAAGAAAGTATAAGTCAATTTACTGATGATTATTTTTTAGAAAAACTAAATAATGAACTTACACCTGATGTTTCAGAAACTAATATTAAGGAATTTTGGTACGGAATTAATGACAACAAAATATTATTAGTTAATGTTGATGATGAAGATTATGTTGTTGAGATTGATAGTGGAGAAATTTCAAGTACAAAATTACGTAGTAAATATGCAGGCAATATTACACGTTTAATCAACTCTAATTCCTTCAGAAATACACACAGTAGAATTGCCGAAATATCATCTTTTATAAATTATTTTTCTGATGAAGAAATTGAAGCTATTCTCAATGCTTCAATAGAAAATGAAGAAATCCGTAGAATTATGGATGATACAGATGTAAAAGAATTCATAGGAGAACTATTTGATGCGAAAAAAGAACTCCTTTCAAAAGAGAATCGAAGTCAATTAAGTGAATTATTGGAGTAAAAAAGAATATTAGATGACAGAAAACACAATAGAACAATCTTTAATTGACCAATTAGTTGGTCAAGGTTACACCTATTATAATGGCACAGATATTTCTCCTATTAGTGAGTTTCCACAAAGAGAATCATTTGCTTCGGTATTACTAGAAAATCATTTTAAAGATTCATTAAAAAAACTAAACCCAACACTTCCAGAATCGGCAAGAGTAGAAGCCTACCAAAAGGTGATAAACTTAGGTACAGAAGATATAATGGAAAACAATGAACGTTTCCATTCATTATTAACCAATGGCGTAACCGTAGAATACACCAAAGAAGGAAGAACAAAAGGAATTAATGTAATCCTGTTAGATGTAGAAAATCCAGAAAACAACAGTTTTTGGGTAGTGAACCAACTGGCAGTTAAAGAAAATAATAACGAAAAACGTTTTGATGTAGTTATCTATGTTAACGGTTTGCCTTTAGTATTTATAGAATTAAAAAGTGCGACAGACGAGAAAGCAACGATACGGAAAGCATATACCCAAATACAGAATTATAAAAAAGCAGTACCAAGTATTTTCTACTACAATGCTATCTGTGTTATTTCAGATGGAATAGATGCGAAAACGTCAAGTGTATCTGCTCCATTTACTCGTTTTTTATCTTGGAAAACACCTAAAGAAATAGCGAATGATGTTAGAACAGAATTACAGATTCTAACAGAATATATGCTTGATAAAAAAGTATTAGTAGAATTAATTAGATATTGTACCGTTTTTGAAAAAGAAGAAAAGAAAGATGAAAAAACTGGCTTAATTTCTCAAGTAAAAATTAAAAAGGTTGGAGCCTATCATCAATACTATGCGGTTCAAAAAGCAGTTGAACAAACATTAAGAGCTACACATTCAAAAGATGGTGACCGAAAAGTAGGTGTAATATGGCACACACAAGGTTCGGGTAAATCGTTATCAATGGTGTTTTATAGTGGGCAGATAATAACGCATCCACAAATGGAAAACCCAACCATTGTAATGCTTACAGACCGTAACGATTTAGACGACCAACTATTTGGGACTTTTGGTAATTGTGTTGGACTGTTAAGGCAAACACCAGTACAAGCTAATAATAGAGAACATATAAAAGAACTATTAAAAGTATCTGGTGGTGGTGTCATTTTTACAACTATTCAAAAGTTCGCACCAGCAGAAGGCAATGTCTACGAAACACTATCAGAACGCACCAATATTGTAGTAGTAGCAGATGAAGCACACAGAAGTCAATATGGATTTAAAGCTCGTGAAGTAGAAACTGATGAAGGAATGGAAACCAGATACGGGAATGCAAAGTATTTACGAGATGCAATGCCTAATGCTTCTTATATAGGGTTTACAGGTACTCCAATAGAAAAAGAAGATAAATCTACACCAGCAGTTTTTGGTGATTATATAGATGTTTATGACATCAAACAAGCAGTTGATGATGGAGCAACTGTTCCTATAAGTTATGAATCTCGTTTGATTAAAATTAAACTAGATGAAAAAACAGCTAAGAAATTAGATGATGAAATCAATGACATTTCAGATGCTACAGAAGAACAATTAGAAAAAGCAAAAAAGAAAACTGCCACAATTGATGCTGTAGTTGGACATCCTGATAGACTAAAAGATGTTGCTATAGATATTGTAACCCATTTTGAAGACCGACAAAAAGTATTTGAAGGTAAAGCAATGATTGTTGGTATGACACGTAATATTTGCGTGAAATTATACAATGAAATTATTTCATTACGTCCAGATTGGCACAATGACGATTTGGATAAAGGAATAATTAAAGTAATAATGACGAGTACTTCAGACGACCCAGAATTATTCCAACCACATCATACAACTAAAAATCAACGAAAAGATTTAGCCACTAGAATGAAAGACACCAATGATGATTTAAAATTGGTGATTGTACGTGATATGTGGCTTACTGGTTTTGATGCTCCAAGTATGCACACTTTGTATGTAGATAAAAAAATGAAAGGAGCAAATTTAATGCAAGCTATTGCTAGAGTCAACCGAGTTTACAAAGATAAACCAGGAGGCTTAGTTGTAGATTATATTGGTATTGGTCAAGACTTAAGAAAAGCAATGGCTACCTATTTACAAAGTGGCGGTGAAGGTTCACCTGTGGTAGATATAAAAGAAGCTATTGCAGGAATGAAAGAGAAATTTGAAATCATAGAACAAATGTTCAATGGTTTTGATTTTAAAGCCTATTTCAAAGTTGATACAGCTCAAAAGTTACAAGTATTATTAGGTGCTCAAAACTTCATTTTGACTACTCAAAAACTAAAGGAACGTTTTTTAAAGGAAGTGACTTTATTATCTAAGCTTTTTGCAATGTCAATTCCAAGTCCAGATGCAGATGCTATTAAAAACGGAGTCGCATTTTTTCAAGCTGTAAAAGCACGGATAAATAAATTTACAGGTGGCGGAATAAAATCTGATTATGAAGTAGAAACCGCAATTAAGCAAATTGTAGATGATGCCTTATCGAGTGATGGTGTAATTGATGTTTTTGATGCTGCTGGAATTGAAGCTCCATCTGTGAGTATTTTATCTGATGAGTTTCTATTGGAAGTGAAAAATATGCAACAGAAAAATATTGCTTTTGAACTCCTAAAAAAATTATTAAGTGATGAAGTGAGTATTCGTAAAACCAAAAATTTAGTACAAGGAAAAAAGTTCTCCGAAATGTTAGAATCAGTTGTGAAGCGTTATCATAACAATCAAATAGATTCAGCACAAGTATTAGCGGAACTTTCAGATATCGCTAAAGAAATGCGTTTAGAAGATAGTAAGTCAGATGATTTAGGCTTAACGCCAGAAGAATATGCTTTTTATAGTGTTTTAAAACAAAATGACTCAACGAGCTTTTTGGATGATGACAAAATGAAAGAATTGATTCATACGATAGTAGATGTCATTAGAAAAAATGCAACTGTAGATTGGAGTAAAAGAGATGATGTAAGAGCTAAATTGAGATTGACAGTAAAGAAAATATTGATGAGATACGGTTATCCGCCAGATGTGGCAAAAATGGAAGCTGATAAAGTGTTATTGCAAAGTGAATTACTGGCTGAAATTTTTACTGGAAAAAATTAGTTTTTTTTAAGTATAGTTAGCAATATCTATAACCGGAGCTCAGCAAATTCTTATTCTTTTTTTTTATTAAAGAGGCAAGTTTTGATAGTTCCTATCGAGTTTCCAGTTTCCAGTTTCCAAATTATCTATTCCAGAGTTTTGATACATACCCTTTAGATAAACCTAAAATTTTAGTAATATCTGTTTGCGTAGCTTTATTTTTCTTAGCCCGTTTGATTAATTCATGTAAAAAATGTTTTTCATTTATTTCGGTTGCTTTATGTGACAGAATAGTCTTAAAATTTAAAAAATAAAATTCATTTATTGAAATTGCGAGTTCTACACTTTCTTTAGTGATTTTTGATTGATAGTTTTGGTTTTTCGAATTTTTAACAAGATGAGTTATTAGAACTAATTTGTATATGTTAATTTGCATTTTTGCATTGTATTCCTTTTCCTGTTCAGGTAGTATCAGTTGCTCATCTATTAACCTTTGTAAGTAATTGTAGATTAATTCATCGGCTTCTTTGTTTAGTAATATTTCTAAAGAGGTATTTTGATCTTCAATAGCGCATCGATAAGTTAGTAAATTGTTCAGCGACTCATTGTAATTTATTTTTACTTTATCTGAAACTTTGTTTCTAGATAACTTGTTGTTATTAGTTAATTTTGTTGTGTAGAGAATACGATCTATAAAACCACTTTCTAAATTGCCGTCTGCAAAAAGTTTATTAATAAACTCAGTTTGTATTGACCCTAAAAGTGAAGGGCAAGATTTTTTTAGTCTATAGCTTTCTGTTGTTTTTCTTGCAATGTCTATATGGTGGTTAGTATTTCCCTGAAGTAAAAATGTTCTCCAATCTTTGCCTTCATTACTATTTTTACTTGCCATTTTTTCAATTAGGAAAGATAACTCATCAATATATATACCTATCGAATAAGGATTTTTACAATGGGTATACATTGCGGCTTCAATGGTAGCATTTTGTATTAATAATTGTTTTCTATTATTTTGCTCTGTAGGCATACTAATAGATTCAAGAGCCTTTTTCTCCATTATATAGTTATCGTACTTATCATTGTCATAAGTGTTCAATGGTGCTGTTGCTAAGCTCATAGCAGGAGATTTAATATCTCCTCTACTTCCAATTAGGGCAAAATACAAGTTACTGTAATTTGTATATCCTCTATGCTTTATATTGAAAGCTAAACCTGAGGCATTACAGTAAGCAAACAATATAGAACTAAATAAGTATTCTTTTGGAATACGCTTGTGTGTGAATGATTCTTCAATTATTTGACTGATTTCTGATGGTAACTTAGAAATTATGTTTTCCAAGAGTTCTAACGCTAATGTCTTATTACTTGGTTCTATTACCGACTCAATTTCTTTATAGCTCATTAATAAAATTATTTAATTGTTTTGTAATAAGCTCATCGATTTCTTCAGCTTCCCAAGCATCTTTTAAAAAGAGGTCTTTAAAATTATATTGGGATAATATGGGATTTAATTTCTCTAAATTTGTCAATTTAACATCTGCTGTGATAAGAGCTGGATGTGTATGAATGTCTATACCAGCCCTTTTTATCACTTTATATTTATATTGGTAATTAATTACACTGGTAAAATTTTCTAATATGATATTGTAAGGCGTATTTAGTATTTGATGTAACTCTGAATGAGGTATTGAGCAACCAATTGTTGTGTCATATTTTTGCACTAAAAGTCCTAAATTATATGTATATAATTTTTTAAAACTTTGGTTCAACGATATGTTTTTATCCATAGTTTTATTTACATATTTTATTATACAGTTGAATGCCTTAATATCATTATCTGTTACCCTAAGGTTATTATTTTGTTCTAGTCTTTTGCTAAGACTAATAATAGCATTGTGAAGATTCATAATTTCCTGATTATTTAAATTGGTTCATTTTTTTAAGAGCTAATAAGATTTCACTCTTTTTGTATCTCACTTTAGTACCAATTCGGTATGCAGGAATTATATTGTCCTTTGAATATTTCCATAGAGTAACAAGAGAAATGGACAACATTTCAGCAGTTTCTTCTCTTGTAAGAAGTTTTTCTGAGTCAATATTATTTTTATTGTCATCATCTAATGCCTTCTTTAATTCAAGAACTATTTGAGGGATAAAATCCGAAGATTGTGTGTTTTCAATTTGAAGAATTTGTTTTTTCATTACCTTATAATTTTTGATTCATAAGGCAAATTTAAAAGCAGTTTAGTCCATTTTAATGACAGTAATCTGGCAAATTTTTTAACAGATTATACTTTAGCTATTGTTTATGCTGGCAATTTCATTGTCAAACTCGACTTTTAATTTTATTATGTGCTTAATAATTTTAGCGTGTACTCTATTAGCTAATTCCTTTCTGATTCTTTTTTCGTTAAGTTGAAAAACGTTATTTATAAAATTCAGATAATCTTTAATAGCTATTTTGGGTATAAAAAAACCATCTCTTTTTAAAATGTCGAAGTAGTAAGAGAAATCAGTTGGTTTCATATCGATGGACTTGCAAACAAGGTAAATATGAAATTCACAATTATAAGCATTTTTGAAGACTTTAGGGAAACGATTTATATTGTGTATAACATTATATAAATTTGGACTAGGGATGTATATATCTTTATTTTCTATATTCAGTTGATGTTTGCTTATCAATTTTTCACAGTACGAGCCGTATCGTTCTAATTGGAACCAATATCTCCAATAGTTTATGTAATTAAAACTTTCCTCTTCATCTATTATATTTTCAATTAAATTTAGTTCATCTTTATTGTTTATTCCTCCAACCAAATATATATAGATTGTTATTGGAGAACACATTATTTGACGATTAATATAATTAACCCAATCCTTAGATTTAGTCTTCTCAAGGCAAAGACCTTCAAATCTTAGTTCATACTCGTCATCCTCTAAAGTAAACCTATTCTCAAAATTTTTATATTCAATTTTATAAGATTCTCTAATTATATTAGCCCATAAATCTCGATCTAGAGTTTTTTTCAGTTCGAAATGTAAGGCTTCAACACTATATTTAATGGTATTAGGTAATTCAATTAATTTTTTTATGCTTGTGTAAATTTCGTTGTATATAACGTCGTTTAATTCATAAAATTTTCCTTGAAAACCAAAGTGATTTCTGATAATAGGTTTCACTTGTTTCCAGTAAAATTTATCATCATCACTTAACTCGCTTTTAAATTTAACTACATTTTTTTCTATTAATATTTTAATACCCTCCTTAGTTAGTTTTGTAAAGTTAATTTCTAAATCTTTAAGAACTCCTTCAAAATTATTTTTCATTAATTAAATTTTGGTTATTCCAATAATCGCTTAGCATTTTTATATGTTCATCTTCTGATGCCTTAATGTATACTAAAAACTGTTTTGTGCTTTTATGACCTGTAGCCTTCATAATTATTGAGGGTTCAAATCCTTCTAAAAATAAGTTAGTAGCCAAACTACGTCTGCATATATGACTGCTAACTAATTGATGTTTCGGATAAATCCCTAGCGTTTTTTTCTTAGCATTCTTTTTTAATCCAGAGCCATAGGTAGGTGTATCAATTTTCGCCTCTTTGCATACTTCCTTAATGTATTTATTGAACTTTTGATCTGAAATTTTATCAGGTAATTTTCCTTTCCTTTTTTTAAGGATAGCTTCAAATTGCGGGTGTATCGGAATTGTTAAGTTTTGGTTGGTCTTAGTAGTTGTTATATTAATAACATTATCTAAAATGTTTTTCTTTTCAATTTTCAATAAATCACTTATACGTAATCCTGTTCTAAGGCCAATAATGAAGAGGTCTCTAGCATTGTTAAGGCGCTGTGAATAACTAAAGTCAAAGTTGTAAATTTTATTTATTTCAGATTCATTTAAATAAGTATCAAACGTTTCATTTTTTGGGATATCAAATTTAGGACTCTTGAATTGCGGGTTAATTTTAAATCCTTCTAATTCTATTTCTCTACAAAAAGTTTTAATTCTAGAGATTAAATTACCAATTGAGTTATTATTTAACTTTTCAATGTCTCTACAATATGTAATAAATTCTCTGTGAAAATCTAAATCTATATCCTCAAATCGATATTGAGTTTTTTGATGTGCCTCAAATGCAACAAGTTTATTGAGGACTGATTTATAATTCTGTATTGATCTTTGTTTAAGTTGTTGCCCTCTATGTAATCTATTAGGAGCATTTTTTACATATCTCTGTACCCAAGGAACGAAGTACAGTTTGTGTTCTTCATTTTTATCTACTCTCCCAAAGAAGTTAGCAACACTTTCTTTGAGCCAAGTTTTAGAAATAATTTTGTTGTTGCTATAATCTTGGTTGTACTGGTCAACAATAAAGATTTCTAACTTGTTAAGTTTATCGTTTATAAAATCAAAATTTGTTGCTGATGGTTTTATTTTTAGTCGTTGTTTTTTTTCTGACCAATCTTCAAAACTAACGCTAATTCCAGTTTTTGTTTTTTGGTCAATCCTTTTACTATCCCAAAAACGTACATAAATACTAACGTATTTTTTTTTACCTCTTATGACGAAATATTTTAAATTCACAACTAAATTTTTGCCGATATTTTGCCGAAAAATAGTTAATTCTATTGAATTTAACTTAATCTTCTTTAACTTATTTTTTAATTCGAATAACTCAAACTCATTAATTATAGGGTGTTTAAGTTGTTTTTGCTCTTTTTACCTTTGTTGCAAAATTAACGCTAGTGATTCCCACCTCGAGTACAATAAAAAAGCCTTGATAGTGATATCAAGGCTTTTTAAGTTTTTAGACTTATTCTGCTATAAAAATTAAAGATATTTTATAGTTGTCTTTGTCTCCACTAGCAAACACCATTCTGTTTTCTGTTAGCTCTATAAGATGTAAGGAAAAAGAAGTAGTTTTGACAAGATCTTCAGTTACTTCGCCTCTTATTATAGTTATATATAAGAGCCCTTCATCTTCATAAAAACGATATTCCGCTTCAGCAATTTCGTTATCTCCGTAGTAACAATTTTCTAATCCCGCTACTACTTCTATAATTCCGTCTGGTTTAAAAGTGTAAATATCATCTACAAGACAATCGTTTTGTTTACTTTTTTGCTTGTAATTATAATCACTGTAATATGCTTCTAATTGCCAGGTTTTAGAGCTATTGTTGTGCATAATGCTTAAGTCTTCTTGTGTGTATAGTTCTTGACTGGCGTCGTCGTCATCACTACTACAAGAGGCTGTAGTTATTAAAATAAATAATGATAATAGTAATAGTTTAGAGTTATTCATAAAATAAGATTTTTGGTTCTGTGTGTCTTAACCAATTATTGTACCACATATGTTTTTTTAGTTTAATTTTTTAGAATTTTTAAAGTGGTAACATATATTTTACTTAAACCGTTTTTGGCTTCTTTTACGTAGTTTGTAAAATCTAAAACTGTTTTAAACTCTTGTGGTTTTAAATTTTTTCTTTTACTGGTGAAGTATAGTTTTTGGTTTTCTTCATCATAAAAAGGACAATACTCCATGTATTTTGTGTTTATAGGAAGACCTAAGTTTGTGGCTTTAGCCCAATTGTTATTTTTGTCTTTTTTAGAAATGTATAAATCGCCACTTCCTTGACCGTCTGCTGTGTCGTATTTTGTAAATAACAAAAAGTCTTCATTTTTAGATACAAAGGCATTAAACTCATAACCATCACTATTTATATTTTCATTTAAAATAACAGGAGGTTGGTATGCGCCTAATTTCCACTCACAAAAATAAATATCGTCTTTACCTAAGCCATCTGGTGATGCCATTGTAAAGTACAAATTGTTGTTGCTACTTACTGTAGGGTAAAACTCATCTAAACTAGAGTTTACAGACTTGCCTAAGTTTTTTGGTTTAGACCAACTATTGTTTTTGGTATCTTTATCTACATACCAAATATCAAAATCTTTTTTTTGTTTGGTGGTATCATCCAAAGGCCTGTCTGATACAAAAAATAGCCTATTTTGATCTGGAGATAAAAAAGGTTCTAGATACATAAACTCATCACAAAAAGGTAGTAGTTTGGGTTCTAACCATTGGTTGCCTTCTTTTTTTAGTGTTACTATTTTAGAAATTTCTGCAGAAGGACTCTGTATTGTAAAATAAGCTTCATTACCGTTTTTAGAAATGCAAAAATCGCGCACATTATAAAATTGATCTAGTTTTTTGCTAAACGTAGTAATGTCATTTTCAGATTGGCCACTTAATAAGTTTGAAAATAAAATTAAAGCTAATAACAGTATAATTTGTTTCATAGTTTTTTAAATATAAGCCAAAAAAAATCCGAAGCTCAGGAACGCGTGCAACAAAGCTTCGGAAATTTTAATAATAAGGTACTGTTTATTTTTATAACAGCATTTTTTAAGTGTTATTTCTTATCTCCAAAATAAGAAACACCGTCACCGCTTAAGAAATCTTCTCTAACAGGACTAAACGTGTCTATAAGCATACCTTCTTCTAGGCAAACAGCGCTGTGCAGTAGATTAGGTTCTATATAAACACCATCTCCTGCTTCAACAATTTTCTTTTCACCATTAATTTCAAATTCAAACTTACCAGATACACAGTAGGTAGCTTGCGTATGAAAGTGTTGGTGTGGAGCACCTAGTGCACCTTTGTTAAACTTTACTTTTACCATCATAATTTGGTTGTCATAACCTAAGAATTTTCTTGACACTCCTCCGCCAAGTTCTTCCCATTCTAAATCCTTTGTGGTAATAAATTTTTTACTAAATCGTTCCATTTTTTATACTTTTTAATGATTGTAGCAATATAATTTATTTTTAAGTATAAATATTGGTAATACTTTGTTTAATTAAACAATTCATTAGCTTTTATATTTTCTTGTTGCTCTTTAGTTGCATATTGCCATTGGTAGCTTTTAAATCCAAATAGCTTAGCAACAGTATTTGCTGGGAATGTGCTAATAGAATTGTTATAATGTGTAATAGAGGTACTAATGTATCTTCTGCCAGCTGCAATTTGCTCTTCAGACTCGTTCCAACTATACTGTAAGTTGGTAAATTGTGAGTTTGCTTTAAGTTCTGGGTAATTTTCTACTTGTATCATTAAATTTTTTAAAGCCTGACTTCCTTCTTTCTCTATTGCTGGGTCTGAGTTAGATTTTGATGATCTTAGCGCCGTAATTTTTTCTAATGTACCTTTTTCATAAGTCATATATTGCTTTACTGTTTCAACCAAATTGGGTATAAGGTCGCTTCGTTTTATATAGGATGCGTCTAATGATGAAATTGAGTTTTCAATTTGGTTTTTGGCCCTTGTCATTTTATTAAAAATTGAAATGATTGTAATGACTATAACTGCAAGTACTACTAATGTTACTATTATTCCTGCTCCCATTTTAATTGTTTTTATTCCAGATGTTAATGTTTAATTTTAAATCGTCTATAATTGATAATTGGTTGTGTAAATTAGAATAAAACTCTAATAAGAGTTCATTGTCATTTTTACTTAAAGATTTAAATCTTCCAGGTTCAAAATTATTTAAACCGCTATTATTTAAGATTGATATTCTATTATTTTTAAAAGAGATAAATAAATCTCCTTTGGTTCTATTGGCTATTGATTTTATTTTGTCCATTAAAGCCGGAGTTAAAATGTACCTAGCTTCAGTTTGGTCATTACAATACACATTAAATAATTTAGAAAACTCTGGGTCTTCTAGCATTACTTTAGAGCCAAAATCATAACTAGTATACATATCTATATCTGTGGTTCTTGTACCTGCCATTCCTAGTGTTAAGGTTTCAGAAACAGAATCTATAACCTTCTTTTTAGAAGTTTTCTTTGGAACTAAATATAACTCTGAGCTAAATTTTTTGTTGAATTTAGCAATAAAAGCCTGACCATAAAAAACTTGGTCTGGACCACTTTTTTCACTAGAAAAGTTTTCTTGGTATGCTACATCAAGATCACTCATCTGAAAAGGTACTCCTTTATGCGCTCCCAATATTTGGTCATTGCCATCTATAATGTAATGTTTGTTTTGCAATAGACCAGTTTCTAGTAACTCTGGTAAGGTAATATGTCCGTGTAATACAAAATGAAAATTGGGGTTAATAAAGTCAATCATCGGTTTTAAAATTTTAGTTTTAAAACTATTACTAGAATTAGCAACTGTAACTGTACCTGGTTTAACTTTACTAGTGCTAAGAGCAATTATATAGGCGTATGAAAGTCCAAATGCTATAAAGAAAGCATAAATGATATATTCTGATTTAAATGGAGTGTTTGATAACTGTAGATAAGCATATCCGCCCCCGAAAATAAGAACAATTATGACAGAAAATATAAGGTATTTTATGTACTTCTTTTTGTCTTTGTTTCTATCTTGCTCTAACTGGTTAATCTCATTAAATAATGTAGTATCTATAAATTTTTTAAATTCATCCTTAGGCTTTAGTGGATACTCTATTTCTTCGTTTTTATTTTCACTGGTACTGTATAATTCATCCCAAGCTTTATTTATTTGTTCTGTGTTTACACCACTTAATATTAGCTTTAAATCTGGAATGTCATAGGGTTCAATAGGTAAGTCGTAAGGTTTGTATTTGGTATCTTGGTCTAGTACTATGGTAACATATTCTACAGGAGCTAGCCTTATGTTAATTTTTAAAAGCGGTATTATAATTTTATATACAGTTCTTTGGTCTATGTTAGATGCTATAGTACCATTATCAATTTTAAGAATAAGTTCATCTATTAATTTAGGCCTTTTTGTTAAGGCAATAAGCTTTAATACTGGTGCAGCTAACATAGAAACTAGTATAGCAGGCACAATTAATTTGTAGTAAAAAGGGGTTTCGTCACTATTTGCAGTGTCTGTAATTCCTTTTAGCATATTTTGTATATAGCTGGCAACAGCGTCATAAGCATATACGTATACTAAACTTGCAACAATTGCTATGGCAACTATTATTAATATGAAACCTAATAATGAAAGTTTTTTATCTCTTTGGTGTGCGCTTAACAGTTGTTGTTTTAATTGTGTAGTTGTCATAATTCTTTAATTGGCCTAATAAACGTTGGTTTTTATTAAATACTTAGTGCGTAAATACTTTATTTTTGGGTGATATTTATGTAGGGCAATTTAGTATTGTTTTTATTAATGAGAAAATAGAATACCGAATTTAATTCTTAAATTTTTTACTAAGAGTAAATTATATGTATTATAAGGCTTAAAAAAAACCATAAAAAATGGCTTAAGCTATAGATATATTTATTTTAGAACGTTTAACTTTTTTAAAGCCATAAGAGTTAAATTCATTCTTTTTTTTATAAAAGTATTTAATTCAAAATCTTTATTTGGCTCTAAATTGGTTGCAAAAAAGTAGGTGTCTTGTTTTAAGTCATAAATTAATATTGCTCCTTTAACATTAGAAGAATCAATAATAGCCTTAAATTCTTTTTTTTCTATCTCCAGACTGGTAGCAGATGTAACACTTTTTTCTGTGTTTTTATGTTTTTGTTTACAAGAAGAAATACACAAAACTAAAGATAATGTTATAATTGCTATTTTCATTATTCGAGTAATATAGATTGTTGTTTAAAGCAATATTTAAAGGTTACCACATTGCTATATATGATATTTTTTTATACTCTTTATTTGACTATTAATATACCTGTCACTTTATTAATTTCAAACCCTAAGTTTATACTTTCACCCTTATCATTAATTAAACTATTAGAAGAATTATAGTAGTTAAATTCAGCTCCCAGTTCTAGTTCTAATTTATTATTATCAATATCATTATTATTGTTAAAAATTAGAATATCTCCAAAATCATACATTAAATGAACCTTTTTATCACTATAATATTCTTTGCTGTAAGCGTTATGTAATGCTTTTTGTTTATTATTTTTTAGAGATATTTTTTAGTTTTTTCAAAATCTGAAATTGACATTACTTTATCTATTTTAAAAGAGTCAATTTGATTTAAAGAGAAATCATATTCGTTTTTAAGAATACTTTTTTTTATTTCGTCTAATTGTTTTTGGTTTGTTTCAGATTCAAATTTATCATACCAATACTTTGTTTGGTCATAATAAGAAGCCTCAGGACTAGGGTTAATTGTTTTTGTTTTAAATTCTATAATTGTATCTTTAGTAATAACGCAAAATCCATATTCTATTTTCATAGGACTATAAGCGCCCATTTCGTTTTTTGTAAAACGAGTTTTGCAAAGTATCTCACCTTTTTTATTAATTGAAATAGGTTTAATTTCTGCATGAACATAGGAAGGGCCTGTTGAGTTAGTCATTGATGCAAACAGGAGCAAAAGTATTAGCAAACAGAATGTAATTATACTTCTATATTTCATTTGGATAAGATTGTTTTATTTTAATATTTACTAACAGTTAGGCTTTGGGTAGTTACTAGTTTAAGTACCTAATTTAGCAAATAAAAACCGAATAGAATATTCCGAGAGTGCCAAGGCTTCGGGATTTGTAAGTAGCCACTAGACAGGCAATTAATTACATATGGTATTGGCAAATGTTATTTTTTCAGTTTCTCTTGCGTCTCCTATTATTTCCTTCGGAAAATTGTATAATTCTAATATCTTAATTGCGTTTCTAGTTTTTAATTTTCCTTCTTTTAGTTTATGGTCAAAAGTGAGCTCATTGTTTTCTATTAACTCACTAAAATGAAATAATTCAAAATTCTCTTTATTTAAAATATTGGTTAATTCAATGTCGTGTGTCGAAACTAAAACAACGTTATTTCCTTTATTAAGATATGATAATATAGCTTTTCCTCCCGAAATTCTCTCTATTGTATTAGTTCCTTTAAAAATTTCATCTAATACAAAAAGACAAGGATTTTTACTGTTAGAGGCATCTATTAATTCTTTAATAGTTAAAACTTCCTCAAGGTAATAACTTGTGTTTTCTAATATGTCATCAGTAATTCTTATTGAAGAATACAATTTAAAAAATGGAGCAACATATTCTTTTGCAAAACAAATATTGATTGTTTGTGCTAAAACACTGTTTATTGATACACTTCTAATAAATGTTGTTTTCCCAGACATATTTGAACCAGTTAGTAATAAGCTTTTATTTAATAAATCTAAACTGTTGACTATACAGTTTTTAATCAATGGATGATAAATATCTTTTACAACTAATTCCTTTTCTTCTATAAATTTCGGTTCACACAATTCATATTCACTTGCTTTTAATGAAGCTGTCGATATAGCAGAATCAATTTCGCCTATAAAATGAAACATATTTTTAAGGTCTTCTTTCCTTTTTGTAATTGAATCAATAAAACTATAAAAAATAATATACTCAAAATTTAAAAGAACTTTTATAAATTCTGTTACTATCCAAAAAGCAATTGCAAATTCATTATCAACTTTTTTCTCAAAACTTATAAAAGCTGTTTTTAAACTAATTGCTTCAATTTCTTTTATAAATGAAGTGTTGTTAAAGTGATTTTTAATTTTTGGATAACTGACAAGGTTTTTCGAAACAACAAGTGCTTTAGAAAGTTGGCTTACACCATCAATATAATTTGAAACTTCCCACTTATTCTTATAATGAAATACCATATTTGTTGCAAGTATAGGAATAAGGAAAATGAAAAATATAGGAAAGAAAAAACCTAAAAAAATAAAAGATATTGATAAAATAGATAATGTATAAATTAACCAAATAATTTTTGGTTTTTCAATTGGTTGTGATGTAACTAAACTTTCAAGTGAGTAGGAATCATTAGAGTTTAAACTCGTTAAATTTAATTGAGCTTTTAATCTTAAATCTTCATTTTCTTCAAATAGAAGTGTTAAATTACTAAAATCCTTTAATTTATCTTTGTTTTTAATTGACCTTAATTTGTAATACAGATATTGTTGTCCAATTTTTGAAGAAGTTCTGTCAATTATTTTAAAAGTTTCATTAATGTCTAAATCAGTTGCGCATCTATCAGATATGGTATGAAAGGTATCTTTTTTTTCGTTGTTATTATTAAAATATTTTTCTATTGATACAAAATGAAATTCATCTTTGCTTTTTTGTTTACTCCAATTGTTTACTAAATTATTTAGAGTTTTTTTTCTTCTTTTTTTCTTTCGGTAATTACTTAAAAGATAGAGTAAAATTAAAATGATAATAACTCCTAAAATCCAATTCATATTCTGTAAGGTTAGTTTTTTAACTGTTTACGTGTTTGTATATGGTTTATTGCGTGTTTCATAAACCAATTTAGCAAATACAAACCAAATAAAAAATCTGCTAATCCCTACGTTTCGGGATTTGTAAGCAGCCTACAACTAGCTATTATATTTAAACTTTGTTAGCTGTTGAATTTCCATTTTTGATTCAATATATTACTTAATAAATCAAAGTAATTCCATCCTATTTTTCTTGCAGAAAGTAAAGTTAGGCTGTCTTGTTTTTTTCTATGAGGCCTAGATGGTCCAGTCATATTCGGTTTCATATTTAGGTCAAATAAAAAATATTTCCCTTCACCGTTAGCTCTACAATCTATTCTAATTGGTGCCTTTATTTCAATTAGTTGGGCCGACTTAACACAATGCTCATATACTTCTTGGATTTCAGTTGTTTGCAACTCCTTATCGCTTAAAACTTCACTGTTTTCCATCACAGCTACGGTTCCGTTGTAAGGAGCAATTCCATTATTGTGATTAAATCGTTTAACAGCAGGCAAACACCAAGGCCTATTAAAATATTCTTTTTTGTTGTTGATTACATAATTCCCCTGAGGCATTACAGTAATTGTAATTTCTTGTCCATTTAAATATTGTTCTACATAGGCAGCATTTCCGTAGCTACTTTTTTTAAATATTTTGTTAAGGTTGTTTGTGAGCTCTTTACTGTTTTCAATCTTAGTAACGCCTTGGCTACCTCTTCCTCTAATGGGCTTAAGAACAACCGGAAACTCCAATTCTAGCAATAAATTATTGTAGTTCTCTATAGTTATTAATTCATTTTTAGGAATAGGAATATTATTAGATTTTAATAAACTATTAGTAAACATTTTATCATCATAAATATCAACTAATTTAGTTGTTTGTCCTACAAAATCTAACCCTTTGTTAAAGTAATTTTCTATGTTATGGTGTTTATATAAAACGGTATTTAGCCAAAAGATTTTTGCACCCTTTTGTAATGCCGCTTCAATCCCTATTTTTGTATCAGGAAAAACCCAATCTTTATCATTGTTTTGATTTGGATTTTCCACAGGTGTAATTACATTAATATTGTTTTTTATTAATTCAAAGGCAATATCAGCTCCGCTATCAGAATAACCTCCTGGTTTCATAGGTTTTTGAATTCCATCTTTTACAGGCGTAATTTGAGCTTGGTATAGTATTGCTATTTTGTTCATTTATTTTTGTTTAGCGGTTGTTTGTATGGGTTTTAGGCAATTAAATTTAAACCGCTTTATGTTTTTAATCATTTTTGTAAAACGTTTTACCCTTCAAAGTAACCACAATCTTCAAATTCAAATTTGTCTTCTTTAAAAGTGAAATAATCAGTTACTCTAGCACCAATATAGTTATGCGGAAATTCACCAATTACTTTAAGTTTGTATACTAATTTATTATCCGTTTTTATAAAAAGTAGATTCAATTCTTTACCGCTATCATTATTTAGTTGAATTAAGATGCCATCATTTTTTTCTTTTTTATTAATTCAGTTATTTTTCCAATTCCAAAAACAAAGAGCGCAATAATTCCAGAAAAAATTAATCCAGTTATAAATGAAAAATTTCTTCCAGTATCACTTGTCATATTTTTCATTGCTTCTTGCTGTTCAGGCGTAATTTCATTTCCGCTAAAAAATCCGTCTTTATTTAAGTCAAATTTTTGTAGAGTCAGTTCCGATGTAAAGTCAGAATAAGTCGCTCCTCCAACAATCAGAAGATAAAGTCCTAAAAATACAGTTGTGCTTATCCAAAACCATTTCCATTTCCCATTCGCGAATAACTTTTTTCTTTTAAGAAATATTACTCCCAAAGCTATTATTGAAATCAGGCTTGGAATTATTAAGTGATATGGTAAAGTTATTTCGCTCATTAGTTTTCTATCGGTTTTGTTAAATTACACACAACGTCTCGGCTATGGTTAGTACGGAAATTAAAAGTAATGAATTTCCTGTTAAACATTTAGTAAAACTTTTTATTTTGTTTTAATTTTTTGTTATTTTAAAGCCAAATTAAAAGATTTGGTAGACTTTATAAAAATACACTAAACTTTGAGTTAAGTACTAAAACCCGCATTGAGTATAGCCATTGTTGGTATTTGTTTTTTTAACTGCTCAATAATTCTGCTTCGGTCATTATTTTAATGGCTTTTTCAATATTGTCTTGTCCATCTGAAGATAAAAATGAACTTGTCAAGGGAATAGAAATTAAATCAAGATTTCCATTTTTATTTTCAAATTTAACCTTAAATTGAGGTAGAGTTATTCCTTTTTTTTCTTCCTTAAAAGTGATGCCTTTCACGTACTTTCTTTCTATTACGGTTTTGTCTGAGTTTCGCAGTTTGCTTATCATAATATATATAAGTACTAAACCTAATAATCCTAAACCTATAGCATAAGATGTGCTTCCAGTAGTATAGGTTTTAATGGCTATATTTAAAGCTATTATGCTAAATATTCCATAAACTAATATGGTCTTAACTCTATTTAAGGTTAGACTTGCTTTATTCATATTCCCGAAAATACCTTTTTTAGACAATACTATCTTGTCGGGATAAATCTGACATATTCCGTCTTGAGTAATAAATATTTTTTCCATATGGTTGTTTTTAAATGAATGCCAATGTGTTTATATAAGATTAGTTGCGTGGTTTGAGCACCTAATTTAGCAAATACAAACCGAATAGAAAATCTGTGAGGATTTTCGTAAGTAGGCTAGAACTAGCAATAAATTATATTCGGTGTTAGAGGTAGTTTTCTGCTATTTTTTCATTTTCTTTTGTAATCTATTTTCAATTTTTTCTTTGTCGGAAACTGAAACTTCTTTATCTAATTTTAGTTTGTTTAAAGCTACTTTATAGGCTTCGTTTGCTTCTTTATATTTTTCGAGGTGTTTTAGTGCGTCAGCTTTTAGTTCGTAATGTTGCCAGAAATCGGGAAATGACTTTATTCGATTATTTTGGTCGATAATAACGCTATTCCATTCTAGTTGATCAAAACAAAAATTTAAACCTAAACCAAAGCCAACAGTCGGTGAAGAATTATGATTAAAACCAACCAAATCATTGTATTGAAAGTTGATATTATTGTCTCCTTTCTCTAAAATGGTTGTGAATTTGAAAAAATCTTCACGTAATGAAATGTCATCCCATCTTTTGTCGCCAATTGCTAGATAGAGATTACCAGTTAGTTTTGATTCTTTTTCAAGTTCTTTTTTTACAATGTCATAAATGTCGGAATCATTTGGCCAATACGCTGGACTTATAGATATGCAATTATTAAAAACTGTATTATTTTTCAAGAAACAGTAAGTTGAAAAATAACCACCAAAGGAATGTCCCACAATAGTAATTTTCTTTTTGATATTGTACTTATTGGCTATCATTGGAATGACTTCACTATCTAAAAACTTAAAAAGTTTCTTTTTTTCTACCAATTCTTCATTTCTGTCTTGGTGAAAAATACCTACTAAAATACTTTGAGGAATATCATCGTATAGATATAAATTATTCGTTGCTTGTAAAATTGTTCCAGTAATTTCCTCATTATCGCCATCTACATAAACGATAAGGTTTTTTGGTTCTTTTATTTTTTCATAATCTAATGGTAAACTAACCGTTATTTTTCGTTCTGTATCAAATATTTTAGATTTTATGATTAAGGTATCTGGCTTAGAATAAAATGAGTGAGATTGACAAAAAGAATTTGTTGTTAAGAATAATAAAAAAATTGATACTATTAATTTCATTTTGTGTTTAATTTTTTAATTGGTTTTTCAAATCTTGAGTAACTTTTTGTTAATTTGATTATTGTAAATTTTTTAATTCTTGTAAAACGTTTCCTCAAAATAACCGATTCTTCTTGGAAATGAGTGGAATTGCCCCTAACGGCTTTGGCTATGATTAGTAAGGGAATAAAAAGGCACTTTTGTTTCCGTTTAAGTGATTAGCCAAATGTTTTTGTTTGTTTTTATCTTTTCATTATTAAAAGCCAAAACAAAAGATTTGGTAGACTTTATAAAAATACACTAAACTTTGAGTTAAGTACTAAAACCTGCATTACGTGTAGACTTTTTTTTCCAACGTTTTTATTCTCCGCCCCAATCAGGATATTGTATTAGTCCCCAAAAATATCCGCTATTTTTATTAATAATATAAATTACATACTGATGCTCTCTTTTAATTGTCTTTAAGTATGTATGTTGATTTTTAGTAATCGGTTGAATACTGTCATTCATAAAAGTTGTTAAACTTTTAATCATTTGGTCATCCTCTGAGCCATGTAGTTTAAAGAGTTCGTTTTCTATCTTATCAGAATATTGATGCATTTCGTTTTGTATAATGAACTCTGATGCGGTTTTCGGGTCAAATTCTAGATGCACCCATATCATTCCTTCTAAACTATCGTAACAGTCAATTATTAAAATATTTTTTGGAAACTTAAATCCGCTTGTTTTTTCAAAGAACTCAAATCCGCAACTCGATTCTGTTTTTACATTTTTACAAGAAATTAGTGAAATGAAAAGTATTAAGGCAAAAGTCCATCTGCGTAACAGTTGTGTTTGAATGAAAAGTCCATCTGCGTTCTGTTTTTTTAATCCAATATTTCTTTTTCTAATGGTCAATTTAAGAGGGTTTTTGATTTTTAGTAAAATGTTGTAGACAGTTATTTTTCTATTATCCAATTAATAATCATATTGAGCGGTTCTTTATCCATTTCGTAAAGTGATGAGCCAACTTTACCATTTCTATTGGTTAAATAATGATTCAGACTATCAAATTCTCTTATTTCAATATTAGGATTTCTAAAAGATTTGACTAAATCAACTTCTTGCTTGTGATTAATAATTTTATCCTTTGTTCCTGTAAGATATAAAGTTTTTATAGAAAGATCCTTAACTGTATCTTCTAAATTAGTTCTAGCCATTTCTACTAAAAAAGTGTCTTTTAACAATACTATAAACCTTTTATTAAATCCTTTTTTTCTGATATACTTCTTTATTTCCTTTTTACAAGAATTAGGTGTGCTTTTACTTATTAAGTCTATATATCCTTTCAAAAATGACGTAATTTCTGTTTTGGTTTTTTCCTTGCGCATTACTTCAGGAATACTACTTTCGTAATTCCTTTCAAATTGGTTAACTAGAAAAGCTCCATTTTTTATAATTGGTGTTTCAATTAAAATGACGAAATCTAAATCATTATTAATAACATTAAGAGTTGCAATTCCACCAAGGCTGTGTCCTATTATTCCAAATTTTTTATCGAGAAATTGTTTTTGTAATTCCTTTAATGCGTAGCTTAAATCAGTTGACAAATCTCCCGCTAACTCAGAATAATCTCCTTCAGATTTTCCAATTCCACGCTCGTCAAATCTGTAAACGGCAATATTGTTTTTTAAAAATTCTTCTGCTAACACAAAATGAGAGTGTCTTGTGTCTCGTCCACTTCCAGGTACTATAATTACTATTTTTTCAAAAACAGTTTTTGGTGTTATTAAGGTTCCAGAAAGTTTTAAATTATCATTTGTATTTTCAAAATCAATTTCTTTAAAATCATAGTATTCTTTATTGCTAATTTCTTTTTCATAATCATAAATATTCTGAGAACTAACGATTGCAAAACAAAATAATAAAATAAGCAAAAAAGTTTTTTTCATAATTGTGGTAACGGTTCGGCTATGGTTAGTAAGGGAATTAAAAGTAGTAAACTTTCGATTAAGCACTTAGCCAAAGCTTTTTATTTTTGTTTTTATCTTTTCATTATTAAAAGCCAAATCCAAAAGATTTGGCGGACATTCTAAATATACCTAAACTTTGGGTTCAGCACCAAAACCCGTATTAATTATAGCCATTGTTGTAAGGCGTTTTTTATCCTATTTTTTGATATTTATTTCTTCTTTTTTCAAATGCAATTTCTCCACCTTCAAGGATTTGACAGATTTTAGAATTTATTTCATTATCCTCAAGACTTCCGCTAGTGTAATTAAGTTTTCCATCAAGATTTGAAGCGACAATTACTTGTTCTGCATCTGCGTTTACAACCAAGTTTGCATTATGTGTAACAATAATCACTTGTCTGTATTGCTTTAATTCCTTGAAAAGCCCAATCAGATTTTGCATAATAAACTCATTATCTAAATCATCTTCTGGTTGGTCAAAAATTATTGGTTTAGAAAAAGCTTCTGTTGCGAGCATCATCTTTAAATAAACAGTTCCTTTTTGTCCAACAGAAATTTTGTTTAAATCCTTGCCTTTGTACTTCAGTATCGGAAATACTTTTAAATACTTTTTCCTTTCTAGTTCGTCAAAGAGTTTGTTTTTAAAAGTTTTACTATGAATACCATAATAATGATAAAATTCAAGATATCTGTTTCTAAGAAATTCAAAAAACGTATCTAAGTCTCGAATTTCAAAGGAGTTTTTTTGAGCTTCTTTATTTCCTTTAATTCTCCATTTTGCTCCATCTATGCAATGATATATTTCATCATAGAATTTTGAAACATCAAAATCTACTTTAACCTCAATTTCAAGGTCAGTTAAAAGGTTTTTCATTATAGATTTTTGAGAGGGATTTAAGGTGTCTTTTGAATCTACATCCTTAAATTCATCCCAACTTTTAATAAGCTCAAAGACTTGGTTGTCATAGTCAAGCTTCATCTTGTCTATTACTGAATTAGAATCGTCTGTCGTTTCGAAAATTGATATTTTCAAACTTTCAAGTCTTTCTTTTCTAGTTTTTGAGACAGCAATGTTTTCACGAATTTCAGATAAGCTTTTTTGAAATTTATCAATGTCATTTAAAAGCGTTGTTAGGTCACCTTTGTAATCCTTGAATTCCTCTTTAACAACAGATATAGTTACAGATATAGATGCTATTTCTTTTTCGAGTTCACCTTTCCAATTGTTGATTTCGTCAAATTGTTTTTGTAAAGAATTCAATTCAATAATTGATATTCTTTTTAAATCTCCATTTGTTTTGATGATTTTTAAATTGAGTTCTTCAATAGCATTTTTAAGTTCGTTTTCTAACTCCAATAATTCCTTCAGCTTAGAGTTTAAGTTGTTTCTAAGCCTTAAGTTCTCTGAATATTTTTCAAGTTTATCTTTATTTTCACTAGTAGTGATATTGCTAATGAAATCGTTAATTGATTTTTCTTGAATTTCTAAATATTCTATTGAGTTTATTAAATTATTATCCTCATCCTTTTGTTTGAAGAACCTCTCCAGTTCGTGATACTCATTAATCGATTCACGAATTTTCTTGTCTAACTCTGTATTAAATTCTGGTTGCTTTAGTTTGGCTAATCGTCTGATTGAATTTGCAAGTTGGAATTGCTTGTCTTTCTTTTCAACTAAGTTTTTTAGACGACCTTGATTGATGTAAATGAAATCAACAGCTTTTTTATCCTCGGTCAAGTCAAAATTTATAATATCCTCCTCACTTTGATTCGACTTATGATATGATAAATTAACAACACCATTTTTATTGAAATCACCCTCTTTAGAATGTTCTTGGCCTATAAAACTACTGGCTAAATAATCTGTAAGCATACTTTTCCCTTCCCCACGTCCTCCGATAATTGCAACGAGGTTCTGATTTAAAGGTATGCTTTCATTTTTTGAAAAACTTAAATCTTCTTCATCTTGAAATACGTTTACATCATCATTAATTGTGATATTTGAGATGTAAGGTTTATCAAATTCTAAATTCGGATTGCTATCAGAGATTTTTATTCTCTCATTTGGTTCATATAATATTTGAACTAATCCTTCAAAAGTAGGGTCTGCTTTAATCCAAGTAAAACAGTTACCAATTCTATCCTTGTCAGTTTCTGTGGATAAATAATGCGAATCACTACAATCCAAAAGTATATCATTTACTTGTTGAGCTGTTAGTTGTGATTTGGCTTTATGATAAGCTTCAATGGACTCAGAAGCTGTAAAAACAATGTCCGCTTTGTTAATTATTGATTTTTTAGTCGCAATAGACGCATCAGTCCACTTTAAATCACCCCATTCTGTTTTTCCAATAGCAATTAGGTATTTTCCTTTGAAACAATCTTTTTGTAACGCTTCGAAAATCTTATCCTCTTTTACATTTAAATTATTGAATCCTTCAGTTAAATCAGTACCATATTTATGTAATTGCTCTGGGGGAACATTACTCTTTATTTTTGCACCAAGTTCTTGAACGCTTTCTTTTGTTATTGCTCTTGTCCATTGTTCTCCATTTTCTAAAAAATAACTTTGTTCAAGAGTTTGTAAGAATTGACTTTTGATAGTTTCTAAAGGTAATTCGTTAGAAAAAATAACGTGTAAATTGATTCTCTTTAATTGTCTGAAATCGATTCCTGCAAATTTTTCAATTCTAAATTCAACAACAGGTAATAAAAGGTCAATGTTTTTAAGTTTACCGTTAGTAGTCTTTTCTTTAACAAGTCTCTCATAGCCATCAATGAAGAAATAATCATTGATTCCTAATACTGAAAAATCAGAAGGTAATTTTTCTAAATCGTCAATATATTTTTCCCAAGTTTCTTCAGTATCTGCACCATATCTATGGTAAATTGAGGAAGGTGTATGAACGTGTAAATCCCATTTTCTCCATTCAGAACCTTTCGGATATTTTTTACTCATAAAATTTGTTTTTCAATGCAGTACAACTATAAATAAACGCAATTAATTGTGTTTATTCCTCCAATATGGCTGTGTAAACGCACATTTTAGTTTTTAGTTTATTTTTCTTACAATTTATAAATGTTTTTTTACGGCAAAAAATAAAATGTATGGTTGTGCCATTTTATTACTTTTTTGGTGTTAATACGTGTATAGTTTGTATGTATAAAAAAAGCCTTGGTAAAATACCAAGGCCTTTGTTGTATGGCTACAACTTTACTTATAATTAAAGTTTTTATTTTTTTATGCTAAAACTAAATTTTGCTCCTTCGCCAACTTTAGAGGTTACATAAATGCTGCCACCAGATTTTTCCACTATTTTTTTTACTGTAGCCAAACCTATACCATTACCACGTACGCCGTATTTGTCTTGGTTGGCATTAACTTCAAATATTTTAAATATCTGTTCTTGCTTTTCTGTAGGTATTCCTGGGCCATTATCTAATACATAAAAATGGTAATGAGTATCAGAGTCAGATACACCTAGCTCTATTTTTATTTGTTCTTTATCATTATATTTAATGGCATTGGTTACCAAGTTTATTAATATTTGGTCTAATGCAGTTTCATTAAGATACAAGTCTGTAATTGTATTTTTTAGGGTAAAATCTATATTTTGTTCAAAAGAAAAGAGTCCAAAAATGGTGTTTTTAACAGTTTCTACTTTTACGTCTACTTTGTTTTTACCTAAAATACTTTCGCTTCTACTGTAATCTAACAAACCCTCTATTAAGCCTTTTAACTTGTCTGATGAGTCTATAATCATCTTTAAAATTTGTTTGCCCTCATCATCTATTTTAGCTTCATATATGTCTAAAAACATACTTGTTAAACTAGATACGTTGTTTAAAGGAGACTTTAAATCGTGAGCAGCAATAAAGGCAAAGCGTTCTAGGTCTACATTTTTTTCTTCTTGCTTTTGTAGCTCTTCTTCTAATCTTCTTTTACTTTTTCTAAGGCTAAGCAAGTTCATTACTTGTTTAGATAGTGCTTGTAAAGATTTTTGCTGATGCTCTGTAAGTGTGTTTGGTTTTTGGTCTACAACACATAATGTGCCTAGAGGCAAACCTTCTTCTGTAGTAAATGGTACGCCTGCGTAAAACATTACACTAGTGTCTCCGGTTACCAATGGGTTGTCATGGAAACGTTCGTCCTCACTAGTATTTGGTACCATAAAAACCTGATTGTTTTTGTGTATGGCGTGCCCACAGAATGATATTTGTCTGTCCATTTCATCTACATCTATACCATAGCTAGACTTAAACCACTGCCTATCTTTATCTATAAACGTTATCATAGCCATAGGCATATTGCAGATTTCTGCGGCTATAGCTGTAATGTTATCGTAGTCAGACTCTGGTAAAGAATCTAATATAGAGTAAGATTGTAGAGAATCTAACCTTTCTCGTTCTTTAATATGTTCTTTTGGTGCTATCATAGGTAGTAGCTTTTTTTACTTACAGTAGGTTGTAAAAAACGAAAAAAACGTATTTCACAGGACTTTACATACCTTTAAACGATGTTTTGTACATTATATTGTACATTAGTCAATAGCTTGCCAACTACAATTACACTATATGTTTTTGTATTTATTGTATTGCTCTGTTTTGCCTAGTTTTAGGTATAGTTTTAATAATTTTTGATGAGAATTTGCGCGTCCTTTTTTATGGTTGTCTACAGCAGATTTCCATACTTTTTCGGCATTTGCTAAATCTCCTTTTTTGTAATATGCTTCTCCTAATAGGTTTTTAGTAAAAACAGATGTAGAGTCTAACTCTAGGTATTTAATAGCTTGGTCGTACTTTTTTAATTTTAAATAAGCATTTCCTAAATTGTATACCACATCTAAGTTTCCGTTATCTGCTAATTTTTTACTATATTTTATGGTGCCTTCATAATCTTCATTACTGGCGCACAAAGATGCTAATATTTGAGCAGCAGAACTATTGCCTTGCTCAAAACTCATCTTATAGTATTTTTTAGCTTCGCTAAGGTTGTGGTTGTTAACGTAGAGTAGGGCTAACTTGTTCATAGACCTAGTGCTGCCGTCCTCAATAGCCAATTTGTAGTATTCTATGGCTTTTTCGGTTTCTCCGTTTTGTTTGTACTTGTCTGCTAATGACTCATTAGATGGGGAGCAACTAGTTAACAGAAGCACAAATACAGAAATCTGTAGTAAGTTCTTCATTTTCATAGGTTAAAGTTCTTAGGTTTGTATATTTTCTTTTTTACCTATAATAGTGTTCAAATATTATAAAACCTCTTTTGGGGAAAAGAAGAACGGTTAAAAAGAACATTTAATTTTATTTCATTTACAATCTTTTATTAGTTAATAACTGGGTGTTTATCACCTTAAAGGTAAGTTATTTAGGTCACAAAAATAAGGTTATTCTCTCAAATCTAAAAAACTTTCTAATTAATTAACATATAACGTTTTAGTAGTTGTTTCTAGTTTTTTAAGTATGTTAGTTATATAGTCACATATTATAACCTAATAAATGTACCTAAAGTTTAATTAGTACATAACTTTAAGTTTGTATTTTTTTCTAAAGATTGATGGTTTAAACGGTAGGGAAGAAGTTTATATTTTGTTCTTGTATAATTTTTTAAACTTAATAACTGCTTTGTTTTGTGTGTTGCTTAGCTTTTTGTTTGATAAAAACCAGTATACACGCCTTGCAGTTAAAAAATCTCCGTTTAGTAAAGGAGTTAGGTTGTTTGCCGTTTGGTTAGAGAAGTATTGTTTTTCTTCTAGCATATGTATTAAAGCATCTACTTCTTGGTAAGTTTGTAATGTATTTGCATAGCTGCTAATGCTTTCTAAATAAGTGGGAGTTGCTTGTTTACTTGTTGTTGTAATAGATTTTAAAGCCGCTATTTTTTGCTCAGAATTTCCTTTAATAAATAACTTTTTTATATTTTTAAAATAGATGTTTTTTGTAGCGCTTTCAAAATAAGTAATTGTTGGTTTTACAATTGCTGTTGTATTATTAATATGTTTAAAAATAGCTTCTAAATACGTTTTTTTATATAGTTTTCTGTGGGTTAGTTCTTTTAAAGCCAAGGCGTAATACGTAGGTTTTTTGGTTTTTATGTAAGCAGCTAATTGTTTTGCAGAAGCAGTTTTAGCGGTTAATTGTTGTATGGTAGTAACTACATCTCCGTTTGCCCAATGCCATAGAGTAAAACAGGTAAGCGCAGCTCCGGGCACTGTATCTTTGGTGTCTAGTTCTAAAGCTGTAGCACCAGATATTGCGTCTACATTAGTACTAAGTTCATTTTCTACGGTTAATATATCGTCTATAAAAACCTCTTTAAATGGCGAGTTTTTATTTAAAAGAATACGGTGTAGTTTTTTGTAGTCGTTAGCAGTAAACACATCTGCTTCATATTTTTCTAGGGTAGCTAATTCTTCAAGCTCGTAACGTTGGTAATTACCTATGTCATCCCAATGTAAACGTACAGGCATTATTTTACACACATTTTCTAAACATATTACAGATTCTACATCCATAAAATACCCTGTAGTAAAACCAGCTTTATCTTTAACTTGGGTTAATACCGTATTAACAGGTGTTTTTTCTCCAGGATGATGAATAGTAACCTTGTGCTCTATGTTGTTAAGATTATTGTGATTCTCTTTTTGAAAAAAAATCAAGAAGAAAATCACAATAAGTATATGTAGTTTATTTAGCATAATTATTTATAACAACGAACCTCAAACAGTTTTACATCATTAGCTCCGTAGGTTTCTGATACTTTTATTTTAACAGCGGTTACTTTACTACTGTTAAACTTAAATTTAATAAGCCTAGTTTGGTTATTGTCAATAGCTCCTAAGTCTGTCCATTTACCATTTATCCTTCCTTCAATTTTAATAGCTTTTACCATTTCTTTTGGTACACCATTTGTAAATAACTCATCATTTCTACTGTCTTTACGCATCATGATATTACGGTTTACATTTGTGTCGCATTTTATTTCTACGGCAGACAATGCTGTAGGTGCATCCCACTCTAATTGTAATTCTGCAGGTAAGCCTTTAGACATCCAATGGTTAATTTTACCATCTATATCTCTAGAAATTCCGTTGGTAAGTAGTTTGGCATCGCCAGAAGAAGTTGTAGAAGCAAAAATTAAGCTTGCTTTTTTGGCTAAATCTTTAAGGTCATTTGCAGGTCTTTTAGGTATGTAAACATCATCTCTAAGCAATTGTTCTTGCAAATCGTTTATATGGTTTTTGCCCACTTCTCTGGGTAATATTTTCTTTTTAGTACAAATACTGGCTGCGGTACCAACAGCTTGCCCCATTAGTGCACAAGTTGCCATTATACGGCTAGATGATAATGCTATGTGGGTTTGACTAGCATTACGACCAGCAAACATTAAATTAGAAATATTTTTAGAGTATAAACTTCTAAACGGAAATTCATAAATATTATGAAAATGGTAATGAAAATGAGTTGGTGGTTCAGAGATATTATCTATGCCTCCAGGAATGTGTTCGTCTATTGGCCAACCACCAAAAGCAACTGCATCTGGGTAATGTTTGTGCTCTGTTAAATCTTTTTCAGACACAATATAATCTCCTATAAAACGACGAGATTCTCTACGGCAAGGCAAAGAACCAACCCAGTCTAAAGCTAAGTTTTCTGCCTCAGGAAATTTCCCGGAATTTTTAATAAAATCCCATACTCCGTGCAAATAACCCATTAAACGATGTCTGTTTTTTTCAAAATCTGCAATAATATCATTATCACTACCAAGCTCTACCCACCAAAGTCCGTCTTGGAAACCAGCAAATTTGCGTTTAGGATGTGCTTTTTCAAAATCATACTTTATTGCAAATGATGGTGGACTATATTTCATAGGTTTTCCCATATCTACAGAAGACATTAATAATGTGGCTCCCATTTGCCATCCATCTGCAACTTTTGGCGCGTAGGTTTCATTAAATTCTGATGCTGCTTCTCTTCCTGTTCTGTATTCTGCTCCTGCGGTTGCTGCAAGTAAGCCATCTCCAGAACAATCTATAAAAATAGAAGCATTAAGTGTGTACAGCATTTCTGTAGAGGATTGCCAACACATTGCAGCCGTAATTTTGTTGCCATCCATAACAGCTTCTATTGCTTGTGTATTTAGCATTAGTGTTAAGTTTGGCTCGCGGGTTACAAACTCGTATAAGACATGGTCAAAAACAGGAAAAGATTCTTGCTCATTATAAAACCTGTTTAAAAGCAACATTTCTTCAATAATACCCGTTTCTCTTTCTGCTTTGCCACTTTTTAATCTGTTTACACCGTTTAAATGTACTCGCATTTCGCTTGATGCATTTCCGCCTAATACAGCTCTGTCTTGTACAAGTACGGTTTTAGATCCGTTACGAGCAGATGAAACTGCGGCACTAATACCAGCTGCACCACCACCAATAACAACTACGTCATAGGTTGCTGTTTTTTTTCTGTTTGGCATACCTGTTTTGCCACTTCCTAAATGATACCACTTGTCAGTATCTCTATTGTAAACAATATCTTCTGGGCCAGAGTGTGCTGTTGTTATCATAGGAATAACACTAGCAGCAACAGCAGCTTTAGTTCCTTTTTTAAAAAAATCTCTTCTTTCCATAATTCAGTATTTTGTATAATAAGTAGCTTGGTTTATTTTTTTGGTCTATTTCCTTGCCATCCTTTATTAAACTTTGTCATTAGTTTTTTTACTAGTTTTGGTTTAACATTGGCAATATTTGTAGTTTCTAACGGATCATTATCATGATCATATAATTCTATAAAAAGAGGTTGTTTCTGTGGGTTGTCTCTATCTTTCCATACAATAAATCGATGCTTTTTTGTGCGCATTGCATATCCCATAAGTTTATTTTCAAACAAGTCTCTATCCCAATTTTCTTTTTGCTGGTTAATTATTCTGTCTTCAACATCTTTAATTAGTGGCCCAAAAAAAGTTTCTTTCATTGCGGGTCTTAATGGGTATGCTCCCCATTCTCTTAATGCAGGAGTAGGAAACTGACTAAAAGCAGCAGATTTCCATTTTTGTGCAGGGTTATTTATTAATGGTTTAAAACTATACCCTTCTACATAATTTGGCACTGGTATATTTGCGTAGTCGCATAGGGTAGGGTAAATGTCTACCAACTCTACTAAAGCATCGGTTTTTTTATCTTTATTTTTGCTAGGCATATCTGGTGTCCAAATAATTAAAGGAACTCTAGTTGCAATTTCATAATTTGTGGCTTTGCCCCAAATTCCCATATCTCCTAAATGGTAGCCATGATCACTCCAAAGAATAATAATGGTGTTTTCTCTTAAACCTTCTTTCTCTAGCTCGGTTATTATTTTTCCTATTTGAGCATCTACATAGCTTACACAAGCCAAATATGCGTGCTTTAATTTAAGAGCTTGCTCGCGACTAATTTCTTCTTTTTTTGGTATGCCGCTTCTAGTTCTTAACTCAAAAGAAGCGTGTAAGCCCATTTCTGCACCTTGTTTTGGTCCTTGTTTTTCTAATGCTAATTTAATTTTGTCTGGGCTGTATAGGTCCCAGTATTTTTTTGGAGATGTCCAGTTTAAATGTGGCTTGTTAAATCCTAATCCAAGAAAAAATGGGGTATTGCTTTTAGCGCTCATTTCTTTCATAGTTGCAATGGCTAATTCGGTATTGTACCCATCTAAATATTCATTGTCTTCTACATCTGCGTTTTCATAAGCCGGACCCATTGCCAATCCGTATTTGGCTACTTCACCATATTTGGCAATCATTTTAGTTCTTTGTTCTTTTCTATTTTTATTATTTTCTTCTAAAGCAAAACCGCCAGGTCTTTTAATGTTTTTTACAAGCATACTATCTATTGCAGGTTGTCTGCTCCATGACAATTCATCATCTAAATCTCCATGATGAAAAATTTTACCACAATACACAGTTTCATAACCGTTATTTTTAAATTGCTGTGGTAGGGTAACTACATCCGGATTTACATCTCTAAACTTTATGTAGTTATGATAAACACCACTTGTCTCTGGCCGTATGCCTGTAAGCAAACTTGCTCTAGATGGTCCGCAGATTGCTTGTTGGCAATATGCATTGTTAAACAATAAACCTTCGCTTGCTAGTTTGTCTATATTTGGAGTAATGGCAATGTTAGATCCGTAACAACCCAATTCTGGTCTTAAATCATCTATTGCAATAAAAAGTATATTAGTTTTTTTTTGAGAATAACAGCTAATTGTTATCAAAATAAAACAGATTATTTTAATTAATTTTTTCATTCTAAATTGAGTTGGTGAGTCTTCTCAAATCTAGAACAAACTCTTATAAAAGGACTAAAAAATCACCTTACAAAAACTTAACATTACTGTTTTAGTGTCTTTTTTTACTTAACTTTAAAAAAGGTTATTAATTATTTAAAATGTGTTTAAGTTTATGTTTTACAGGGGGTTATTGCGCTTAAATATTGTTATTGTTTTTTTTGTGTTACTTAATGCGTCGCTTATAAGCACCTTACAGGCGCAACAATTTCATGCATTTAAGGTAGATGTTAAAAAGCGTGCTGTTTATTATAACAGTAGTGTAACTGATATTAAAAAAGAGTATGATGCTGCTTTAAAAAATAAAGACTCTTCTAAGGCAATTAATAGGTTGCTAAATTTATGTTTTTTAGAGCGTGTTAATCTTAATTATAGTGATGCTTTTAGGTACGGAGGTGATGCTTTATTAATGGCAGAAGAAATAAAAGATACTCTTTTAATGGCCAAATCAAATGAAGAATTAGGATACTTAAATTACCTTTTTAAACAAGATGATTTAGCGGGAGACAACTTTAAAAAAGCAAATACTTTTTATAGAATTTCTTTTGATAAAAATAAAATTCAGCTTTCTGAGATGTATAGTGCTAATTATAATTTAGCCTTGTATTATCAGCGAAAATCTAACACAAAAATGCTAGAAAAATATATTGCTAATTGTGAAGAGATTGCTGTTAAAACAAAAATAAACCCAATTTATAAGGCTTATTTAAATGAGAAAAAAGCATCTATATTAGAAAAGAATAATAACTTAAATGAAGCCTTAAAATTATTAATAAGCTCTGAAAAAATTATTGATGAAAGTCCGGCATCTATACACAAGAGTTTTTTAATTGTGCTTTACGCAAGATTAGGAAAAATTTACAGAAAGAAAAACAATCTAGAATTAGCAAAACAGTATTATGAAAAAGCACTAGTTATAAAAGACATTGAAGGGGAATTAACTTTTTATATGAGCTATGTGTATGCAAAATATGCAAGTATATTATATAAACTTAAAGATTATAAAAATTCATATATTAATTTACGTAAAGCTAACGATATTAATGATGAGTATCTTAATCCTAGGAACGATAGCAATCAGGGGTTTTTGACAATTCATAATCATTACAATGTTCAACTAAACGAAAAGAATAAAATACTAAACCAACAAAAATTAGAGTTGGCTAGCCAGACACAAGAAATATTGCGTTTTAGAATCTTGTTTTTTGTAATTGTGTTTTTATTAATAATAGCAGCATTAGTAATTAGGTCTAGGGTACGGTTTTTAAAACACCAGAAAAAACAGCAGGACTCTAATGAGCAGATTGCAATTAAAAATAGTGAGTTAATGATTAATACGCTACAATTAATAGAACGTGAAAAAGTAATAAAAGAACTAAGTGATTATATAGAAAAAGAAAACACAACTACTAAAACACCAGTAATTTTAAAATTGATAAGAAAACGTTCTGTTACACTTTGGGAGTCTTTTAATAATAGATTTTTAGCTCAGAATGAAGGCTTTTACGAGCGTTTAAAACATAAAGTTCCAGATTTAAGTTCTGCAGATTTAAAAGTGTGTGCCTTAATTAAGTTAAATTTTAGTGGTAAAGAAATGGCTTATTTACTAGGCATTTCTATTGGTAGTGTGCACGTAGCAAGGCATAGATTACGTAAAAAAATGAAGATAGACAGGGATGTAAATTTGGTTAATTATATAAACTCTATTTAAACTACTGTATAAAACAAAAGAGTCGTACTGTATGTACGACTCTTTATAGTTTACAAATAAACTAACTCAAACAATTGAGAACTAAACTAACTTTTATATTAATATCCAAAGTTTTGTGACATTGTTGGTGCCTTTTCTACTTCAGATGCTGGTAGTGGCAAGTAATAATGTTGTGTTAACCATGGTCTTTCTACTACTGTTACTTCTTGGCTTGTTTCTGTGCCGTCTGTTGCTTTTGTCCACTGTAGTCCTTTTACATCAAAACCTAAGTGATCTTCATTCATCCATCTTCTTTCATCAAAAAAGTTGTGACCTTCAAAACAAAGTTCTATACGTCTTTCTCTTTTTATGGCTTCTAATAAATCATTTCCTGTTGCAGTTATTGCTGGCTGTAATGCCCTGCTAGAAACTTTATTTAAATAAGTTGTAGCAACACCTTCATTACCCAAATGGTATTGTGCCTCTGCATAGTTTAAATATACCTCTGCTAGTCTGTATAAAATGTATGGGCGTTCTGGAGATATACCAGTTAAGCCATCAATCATACCTTCTTCATTTAATGTACCAACACTTTCATCTTGAAACTTTCTAATATTGTATCCTGTTTTAGAAGAGTGTTGTTTGTTTCCTAATCCTTCAGGTGAATCTAACCCATGAGGGTTTGCAGTTACATCTTCAGATAAAAAATATTGTACTTTACGACCTCTAAATTCTGCACCGTTGTAATTAAGGTCTGCATAGTATCTCATTTCTCTACCATCGTTAGGATTATTAGGATCAAAACCAGCATCATTAGTTGTGGTACCATCTGCCATATTAAATTGCAAAGCAAAGTTATGTGTTGGTGCAGCTAATGCCCAGCCACTATATCCGCTAGGAGAAAAAGTCTGGTCTGGAAGCGAATTGGTATCGGTACCAAAATCATAATAAAGTGCACTGTATGGTCTGGCAAATAGAATATCTTCATTTGGTGATAAAAATAAGTTCTGATATTCTTTTGCATTTGCTACGGCAATTAAATCTCTAGCGCCAACAATATCTATTATTGCTTTTGCAGCGTCTGCAGCATCTTGCCATTTGTTAGGTTTTGTGTAAACATAAAGTGGATCGTTGCTAGGTGCAAATGCAGGGTCATGTAATTTACTAGCTGCATATAATAATGTTCTAGATTTTACAGCTAAAGCTGCTAATTTGGTAGCTCTACCAAATTCTCCGCTAGATCTTGTTTCAGGTAAAACTGTTGCAACATCATTTAGTTCACTTACAATAAAATCTACGCACTCCTCATAACTGTTACGTGTTAATGCAAAATCATCATCTAAACCTAAAGCATTTTCTAAAATTGGTACTCCGCCATAAAAACGAATTAACTTACTGTAGATATTAGCACGTAAAAAACGCATTTCGGCTTTTAAAAGAGTTACTGTTTCTGGGTCTTTTTCCATAGCAGCACTATCATCTACTTTGTCTAAAAACTCATTAGCTAAACGCACATAATCCCAATAGTTATCCCATTTTCCGTTTAGCATACCAACAGTACCAGGCGTCATACCTGCTCTTAGTCTAAACTGGTCTAATAGTTTAAAGTTAAAAATAGCCTCGTAAGAACCTACTTCTAAATTAAATCTACGTCCCCACCATTGTCTTTTGTTTACTCCCCAGCTTTCTGTACTGTTGTAAACGGTGTATACTAGTCTTTCTAGCTGTTCTGGATCATTGTATATTAGATCTTCTGCAAAAGCATCTCTAGCTTCTACATCTAATACATCATTACAACTAGATAAGCTAATTACGGCAATTGTCAATAACGCGTATATTAATTTTAAATTTTTCATATCTGTATTTTTTTATATTAGAAACTAAAGTTTACACCTAACGTATATGTTTTTAAAGATGGGTATGTACTACCTATAAAGTTGTTGTAACCTGCTGCCTCTGGATCTAAGCCAAGCTTGTAAACATCAGAAAACATTGTAAATAAGTTTAAGCCTTTAGCAAATATTTTAATGTCACAAAATTTAATTTTGTCTTTAGGTATGGTGTAGCCAACTTCTATTTCTTTAAGTCTTAAGAAAGATGCATCTTCTAAGTATAAATCTGCTCCTTGAAAATTAGCAGAATTACCACTTTGGTTTCCGCTAAAACTATCACTTTGCCCAAAAGCTCTTGGGTATTTAGAGTCTCTGTTTGTTGGTGTCCATCTTTGGTTAAATACATATTCTGGTTTTGCTCCAGCCTGATCAAAAAATACTAACATTTTAGCTTCTGCTTGCCCTTGAAAAAGGAAGCTCATGTCAAAATTTTTGTATTTAAATCCTCCAAATACACCATATTGTATTTGTGGTATGTTAGAGCTAAAATCTCTTACTCTATCATTAGCGTCTATTTTTCCGTTGCCATCTGTATCTAGATAAATAGGCTCACCTTCTACAGTACCATTAAGTTTAACATCTGTAGCGTCTACTTGTGCTTGGTCTCTAAAAATACCAGCAGTAGGGTATGTAATGTAAGAGTCTATAGAGTATCCTTCTCTTTTTCTCCATTCTGGTACGTCTTCAGCTTCTGCTAAGTAAACAACTTCATTTTTTGCTTTGGTAACATTACCACCAATATTATAGCTAAAGTTATCTGTTACTTGCTGGCTCCAACCAAGTTCTAGTTCCCATCCAAAGTTATCTACTTTACCAATATTTTCTGCAGGTAAAGTTAAACCTGCTGCATCTGGTATAGCAGCTGCTCTTGTAACCAATATATCTTCTCTATTTTGATAGAAGTAATTAAAATCACCTGTTAGCTTACTGTCAAACATAGAGAAAGCCAAGCCAATATTTTTCATATAAGCTGTTTCCCATGTAATGTTAGGGTTTGGTACATTGTCTGGTGTGTAACCATTGTAGCTAACACCAGGAGCTCCAAATACATAAAAATTTGGGTTAGCAGTGTTAGTTGGTCCTCCATAATCAAAACGTGTTAAGTATTGAAAAGCTCCAATACGGTCGTTACCCATTTTTGCCCAAGATCCTCTTAGTCTTAAATCTGTTAACCAATCTGCATTGTCTAAAAAAGATTCTTTGTTAATTGCCCATGATGCTGCAACACCAGGGAAGGTACCATATCTTTTGCCAGGTCCAAAGTTACTAGAACCGTCATGGCGAATTGTAAAGTCTACAAAATATTTCTTTTTGTAATCGTAAGAGAAAGATCCAAAGTAATTAACTCTTCCCCATTCTTGAGATGTTCCGTATGATTGTTGCCCATCATCACTACCAGCAAATAATTCTGTGTGTTCTTTTGTTGGAAAACCTTGACGTTGAGCCCAAAACTGTCTTTGTTCAGATTGTGCTTGCTCATAACCTACAAAGGTGCTTATAGAATGGTTTTCTCCTAGCTTTTTCTTATAGTATAATGTTGCGTTTGCTTGTACTTCATCAAATTTCCAAAAACCTTCTCTAAGTATTCTTTCTCCACCTCTTTGAGATTTACCTGTAGATGGCACATATTCTCCTGTATCTCCTTGGTAAGTGTATACTGTCCATGGTGTGTACCATGATTTCTGATCGTTATTTTGTCTACGTATACCAACAAAGGTTTTAAATGTTAATCCTGGAGTTATTTTTTTTAAGTCCCAATCTAAAGAAAAACGTCCACGTAAAGTATTGTCTATTCTTTTTAAAAAGCCAGACTCGTTACTAGACATTACATATGGGTTAGCTCCGTTTTCGCCACCCCAACCAGGTAAACCATTTGGGTAAATGCCAACTTCTGTAGGCTCATTAGTATAAATATGCTTGTAAATAAAACCTGCATCTACACCAGGTTCTTGTGTGTTTCCAAATCTTCCAGAAATATCTACACCTAATTTAATATCATCTGTAATTTTAATATCTAAGTTAGAGCGTACTTGGTTTTGTCTAAATTTTAAATCGCCAGATTTAAATAAACCTACTTGCTTTATAAAGTCACCACTAACAAAATATTTTACATTTTCACTACCACCAGAAATAGAGATTGAGTTTCTAGACTCTGGAGATGTTTTAGCAAAAGTTAAATCGCTCCAATCTGTACTTGGAAAATTTATAGGATCTGTTCCTGCTGCGTAATTGTCTATTTGTTCTTGTGTAAAACGAGGAGCTTGTCCTAACCTATCTGTAATTTCATTTTCATAAATCGCATATTGTTCAGACGACATAAGATCTGGTCTTACAGAAAATGATGATAAGTTATATGATGATGAGATGTTAATTCTTGGTTTTCCAGACTTACCTCTTTTAGTAGTTACTAAAATTACACCGTTTGCTGCTCTTGCACCATAAATTGCTGCAGCACCATCTTTAAGTATTGTAATAGATGCTACATCTTGTGGAGCTAATTGAGAAAAAGATCCTGATACTACACCATCTATTAATATTAAGGGTGAGTTATTGTTTAAGGTAGATTTACCTCTAATTAATAAAGATACGTCTCCTGTAGATCCAGGATAACCACCTCTATCATTCACAATTAAGCCAGACACCTTACCTGCTAAAGATTTAGCTAAATCTTTATTAGACGTTTTTTCTATATCTTCACTTTTAATAGCACTAACAGAGCCAGTAACTTCTCCTTTTTTTCTTGTTGTATATCCTAAAACAACTACTTCTTCTAGGTTTTCAGCATCTGTTTCCATTTTTAAATTAATGGTAGATTTACTGCCTACAGTTACTTCTTGTGTTTTGTAGCCAATATATGTAAATACTAAAACAGTATCATTGCCATCTACTGTTATACTGTAATTACCATCAAAATCTGTTGTTGTTCCGTTAGTTGTTCCTTTTACAACAATACTAACACCAAGCATTGGTCCCATATCATCAGATACGCTACCTGTAATTGTTTTTTCTTGTGTGTTTAAAGTTGTATTGTCATTAGCGCTAGCTTGTAATGGTATTACTAATGAACTAAATAAAATAAGTTGCAATAAAAACAACTTATTAAATAAGGAAAAGTAATTTCTACTTTGTTCATTTTTTGGTTTTTTCATAATTCTGAGTTGTTACGTTAGGAGTTTTTTAGTTACATAGTGTTTTGTATGCTAAGCATTAAATACTTGAACATTAATACGTGGTTTTTGTAGTTCATTTTCTTTAAGATGAATTGCATTTATTCTTTTAAAAAGAAAAAGTGTTATTGAAAAAAATGCGGACATCATAAAAATTAGTTTCATATCCCAAAAGAAACGTAAAAAACAGGGTGTCTATTTATCAATTTTACCTTTCGATAACATTATTTTAACCTTTTTGATTAAAAAGGGTTTATTTTAAGGTAAGGAGATGTAAATAGGGGTAGATGACCCTTGACTGTAGTTGTTTTAAGGTCTAAATGGCTTGTTAGTAGGTAATAAGATGAGGTGTAAAAAAACTCCTTACTATATTTAATAAGGAGTTTAGTGTATTGTAATTTTAATAGCTAGTTATTTAGGATTAAGAAATGTGTTATTAAAAGTAGCCATTGTGCTGTCTTTCCACATTTCTTGCAAATACGTAGGGTCAAACCAAAGTGGTTCTGTATGTGTTTTACTCCATTTTTCTGCATCACTAACAAGTGAGTTTAATATGTCTGGGTGTTTTGTACTTAAGTCATTCTCTTCTCCAATATCTTCTGTAATTTTAAAAAGCTTCCAAGGTTGTTTGCTAACTTTTAGGGCTTTCCATTCGTCTTTTCTTGCAGATACATCTGTGTAGCCTTCTCTGTGGCGCATAGCAAATAAAGTTTCTTTTTTATGCAGATCTTTATTAGTTAATATAGATTCCCAAGCATTTTTTCCGTCTAAAATTTTATTGTTAGGAATCCTTGCTTTTGCTAAATGAGCCAAGGTAGGGTAGAGGTCTAAACTGTTAATTGGGAAATTATTTTTTTCTCCTTTGGCAATGTGTTTTGGCCAATACATAAACATTGGTACGCGGTAACCACCTTCCCAAGTATCTCCTTTTCTTCCGTGTAATGGAAAATTGGTTGCGCCATGGTCTGTATTTCCGCCGTTATCACTTAAAAATATAATTAAAGTATTTTCTAATTGATTTGTTTCTTTTAATGTGTTTACAATGGCGCCAACTCCTCTGTCTACAGCGTAGACCATTGCTGCATAGGTTTTTCTGTCTTTGTCTTTTATGTCTAAAAATATTTTTAAATCTTCTTCTTTGGCTTCAAGCGGTACGTGTGGTGCGTTGTAGGCTAAATATAAAAAGAAGGGTTTCTCTTTATTTGAAGCCTCTTTAACAAAACGAGATGCTTCTCTAGAAAAGGCATCGGTTAAATATTCTGTTTCTTTAACTTCTTTGCCATTGTGTTCTAAAGGCAGTATGTAATCTCTAATTATTTTTTTATTGGCTTTCTTTTGTTTTTCATATTTAGGACGGTATTCTTCAGGAAAGTAGTTATGCCCTCCGCCTAAAAAACCATAAAAATCTGTAAAACCTCTTTGGTTGGGATGAAACTCTTGTGTTGCTCCTAAATGCCATTTTCCAATAGCTCCTGTGTAATAGCCAGATTCTTGTAGTGTTTTGGCTATAAATTGCTCGTTAGTAGAAATACCTTTGCCCAAAGATTCTCCGTTAGCAGGTAAATTAAACTGTGAGCCAATTGTATGCGGATACCTACCTGTTAACAATGCTGCTCTACTTGGGCCACAAAACGGATGTGCAACATAAGCCGAGGTAAACATTGTGCCATTACTAGCTAATTTATCTAACTCAGGAGTTTTAATATCTGTACTGCCATTAAAACCAACATCAGAATAGCCTAAATCATCGCAAAGCACAAGTAAAATATTAGGTTGCTTTGTGTTTGTGTCAACTTTTGGAGTTATTTGCGCTACTTTTTTTGGTTTATTAGTACAGCTTAATACCAACAATGATGCTGCAAAAAAAATAGTTTTAGAGTTTTTAAGTAATATCATAATTAAGATTAGTTAAGTTGTGCTAAGTTTCCTTTCCAACCTTTATTAAATTGTGCTAATAACTTAGTTACTAGTTCAGGGTTTTCTTTCGCAATATTTATAGTTTCTGTTGGGTCTTTTATATGATCGTATAGTTCTATAAAAATAGGCTCAGCATTTTTGTTAGTATAATCTTTCCATACTATAAATCTGTAGTTTTTTGTACGCATAGAGTAGCCCATTAATTTATTTTCAAATAGGTCTCTGTTCCATTTGTCTCCTTGCTGTTTTTTTATTTTAGCCTCTACTTCTTCTATTAAAGGACCAAAAGAAGTTTCTTTCATACCTTTAGACAGCGGGTTTGCAGCCCATTCTCTTAATGCAGGCGTAGGAAACTGACTAAAAACGGCTGTTTTCCAGTCTTGTTTAGGGTTGGTTAAAAGAGGTTTAAAACTCTGTCCTTCTACAGTGTTAGGTACTGAAACATCTACCAAGTCGCAAAGAGTAGGGTACATATCTACAAGTTCTACTAGGGCATCTGTTTTTGTACCTCTAATATTTTTAGACATACTAGGAGCAGAAATAATTAAAGGTACCCTAGTGGCAATTTCATAATTAGTTGCTTTTCCCCAAATGCCCATATCTCCTAAATGCCAACCGTGATCACTCCATAAAATAATAATGGTATTATCTCTTTGTCCAGATTCATCTAACGCTTTTAACATACGTCCAATTTGTGCATCTATGTAACTAACGCAAGCCAAATATGCATGCTTTAATTTTATAGCTTGCTCGTCACTAATACCACCTTTTTTAGGAATATCGGCTCTTGCTCTTAATTCAAATGATGCGTGTAAACCCATAGTTGCACCGTCTTTTGGAGCATTTTTTTGTGCAGCTAACTTTATATCTTCTTCATTGTATAAATCCCAATATTTTTTTGGAGCTTGCCAATCTAAATGTGGCTTTTTCATTCCTAAACCTAAAAAAAATGGTTTGTCTGGGTTTTTACGCAGCATATCTTTTAATGTAGCAATTGCTAAGTCTGTGTTATAACCGTCTTCATATGTGTTATCAGGGTAGTCTGCAAATTCATAAGCAGGACCTTTTCCTAGTCCATTACGCAATGCATTTTTGCCATATTTAGCAATCATAGCTGCGCTATTTTCTTTTTGCATTTTTATATTTTCGGGTAATTTAAAGCCAAATTTCGGCTTTTTTTCACTGCTCAATACGCTATGCGGTACTGGTTTTCTGCTCCATGATAACTTAGGATCATTATATTTTCCGTGAAAAATTTTACCAGTATGCACTGTCTCATATCCATTAGCCCATAGTTGTTGGGGTAGTGTTACTATATCTGGATTGGCATCTCTAAAATAGGTGAAATTTTCTATTACATTAATGCTTTCTGGTCTGGCTCCTGTCATTAAACTAGCTCTAGACGGACTACAAATAGCTTCTTGGCAATAGGCATTGTTAAATTGTAAGCCTGTATTTGCTAAGGCATCTATGTTTGGACTTTGTGCAATTTTAGAACCATACGTGCCAAGTTCTGGGCGTAAATCATCAATAGCAATAAATAAAATGTTTGGCTTTTGTGTTGCTTGCTTTTTGTTTTCCTTTTGAGATTGACAACTACTAATAATAAAAAGTAGAAGTATTATTGGTGCGTATTTCATTATTTGCTTCAGAAAAGTTAATATTTGATACTATCAAAAGAACTTAAAAGTAGCAATTTAATATGCTTATAATTTATCTATAGCATACACTATTTTACCTTTTTTATGTTCTTTGTAAGTGCTTTAGGGTGTATGTTTAGTTTTTAGAGGTAATAAAAGCTTTGTTGCTATAAATTAGTATCTTTTATCTGTGTTAAAATAAAGTGTTAATACAGTCTTTACGCTGCATTGTTCTACTTATTTTTGTGTAAATTTAAAACATAGACATCTTTACAAAACTAAATATTAAGATTTATGACCAAGCTAAAAATTAATGGAGAAATACATACTATAGATGTAGATCCGGATATGCCTTTGTTGTGGGCAATAAGAGATATTATAGGTTTTACTGGAACCAAATTTGGTTGCGGTAAAGGTTTTTGTGGTGCTTGTATGGTTTTAATGGACGGCAATGCTGTAAATTCTTGTCAATTACCTGTTTCTGCGGTGGGAGAAAATGAATTAATTACGGTAGAGGGACAAACAGAAAACCTTCAGTTATTACAAAAGTCTTGGGCAGAACATAATGTACCACAATGTGGATTTTGCCAATCTGGACAATTAATAACTGCAACTGCTTTGTTAAATGGTAATAGCAACCCGTCTGATGAAGATATTAATAATGCAATGGTGCGTAACATATGTAGATGTGGTACATATCCGCGTATAAAAAAGGCAATAAACCATTCTGTTGAATTAAAAAACAAAGGCTAGTTATGAAGGATGTTAAAAATGTGAGTCGTAGAAGTTTTTTAAAAGGTCTAGGTTTGGCTTCAGGAGGTTTAATAATAGCTTCTGGTACAACGCTTTTTACAGGTTGTGAGCCAAAAGAAATAATAGAGTTTAATCCTAATTTATTTGTTCAGCTTAATTCTGATGGTAACCTAATTTTAGTAGCATCAAGATCAGAAATGGGACAAGGTGTACGTACTTCTCTAACGTCTGTTATTGCAGATGAGATGGAGGCAGATTGGGATAGAGTAAGTATTAAACAAGCTGTAGGTGATGCTAAATATGGCGATCAAAATACAGATGGCTCTAAAAGTGTACGTCTTTTGTATGAAGAAATGCGTAAAATTGGTGCTGCTACAAAAGCAGTTTTAATTGCAGCTGCTGCTAAAAAATGGGAAGTTCCTGCATCAGAATTAAAAGCAGAAAACCATTTTGTTATAAGTAATAGTGGTAAAAAAATAGGATTTGGAGAACTTGTAGAGGTAGCAAAAACTATAGAGGTTCCCAAAGATGTTGTTTTAAAAGATCCTAAAGATTTTAAATATATTGGTAAGTATTTACCAAGTAAGGATGTAGAAAACTTATCTAACGGAAGCGCTGTTTTTGGTTTAGACAAGCGTTTAGATAATATGAAATTTGCAGCAATAAAGCGTTGTCCTGTTACTTTTGGTACAGTAAAGTCTTTTGACAAAACTGAAGCCTTAAAAATTACAGGTGTTATAGATGTTGTAGAAATTCCTAGAGTAGAAAAGCCTTTTGGTCCATTAGGAGGTGTGGCTGTTGTTGCTACAAATACTTGGGCAGCTTTTAAAGGTAAAGAGGCTTTAAAAGTAGAATGGGATTTGGGTGATAACAAAGGTTATAACTCAGATGCTTATATGGAAGAGTTAACAGCTAACGTACATAAAAAAGGTAAGGTTGCTAAGTCTGTTGGTAATGTAGATGATGCATTTAAAAAAGCATCTAAAACAATAGAAAGTACCTACCAACTGCCACATTTGGTACATACGCCAATGGAGGTGCCTAATGCTGTTGCTTGGGTGCAAGGTGATAATTGTGAAATTTGGGCACCAACACAGGAACCACAACGTACAAGGACTGAGGTTAGTGCTTATTTAAATACAGACGAAAAGAATGTTACTGTAAATGTGACATTTTTAGGTGGTGGTTTTGGTAGAAAATCTAAACCAGATTATGTGGTAGAAGCAGCAGCTATTTCTAAGGCAATTAATGCTCCTGTACAGGTTGTTTGGACAAGAGAAGATGATGTAAAACACGGATATTACCATACCGTAGCTGCACAATATATGAAAGGTGGTTTAGATAAAGACGGAAAAGTAACAGGTTGGTTGCATCGTTTTGCATTACCATCTATAGGTTCTACATTTTCTCCTGGTATTTTGCATCCTGCTCCGTTTGAAGCTTCAAGTGCAACTAATGTACCTTTTGAAATTCCTAATATGCAAGTAGAAACCGGTGAAGCACCAGCACACGTTAGAATAGGTTGGATGCGTTCTGTTATAAATATTCCGCACGGTTTTGCAATAAATGTTTTTGCTGATGAATTAGCTAATGAGGCAGGAGTAGATCCGTTAGAGTTTAGGTTAAATTTAATTGGTAGTGACCGTATTGAAGATACAAAAAATGAATATAAATATGATACTGCTCGTTTAAAACACGTGCTAAAACTGGCGGCTAAAAATGCAGATTGGGGTAAAAAGTTACCAGAAGGTCATGCAATGGGACTTGCTGTACATTATAGTTTTTTATCTTATGTGGCTTCTGTAGTTGAGGTGTCTGTTATAAATAATAAAGTAAAAGTACACAACATACATTCTGTTATAGATTGTGGCTTGGCTGTAAATAAAAATACAATTATTGCACAAATGGAAGGTGCTGCTATTTTTGGTATGTCTTTAGCTTTCTATGGTAAAATAACGGCTAAGGATGGTGCCATAGAACAAACCAATTTTGGTGATTATCAAATGTTACGTATGCCACAAGCACCAAAAATTCATGTAGAAATAGTAGAAAATAATGAAAAACCAACGGGTGTTGGTGAGCCAGGAGTACCTGTTATTGCGCCAGCAATTGTTAATGCAATTTTTAAAGCAACAGGAGATAGGTATAGAAGTTTACCATTAAAAGATCATAAGTTAGTGTAATTACCTATATTTAATTAAAATATAAAAAGGGGATAAGTTGTACAACTTATCCCCTTTTTTAATAAAAACTAACGTGTTATTTATTCCCAAACAACTGGTAAAAACACAGTCATTTCACTTTCTTTTTCATTGTTTCTGTTAGACCAAGCATAATAAGGAACAAAGGTTGTATTGTAAGTGTTCCACTCTGGTTTTTTTACTTTGTGATACATTTTATCTGCCTTACTAGCATCCTTACGTAGTAAAACGTTTCCTGTTATTGCAGATACTCCACCTAAAAAGTCTGGCCTGTACTCAGATTTTAGTTGGGACGCATCACCTTTAATAAATACATCTAAAATACTAGTGTCTTTAGGTAAATCTGCAGATTCTACACAATATATAAGAGGACCTCTTTTTATGGCTACTTGGTTACGTACTTCTTCAATACGTTCATGACCTTCTACAAAATTTATATCTAATGGCATTGCAACACGTATTACATCATCTTTTTTCCATTGTCGGGTAATAGTAGTAAACTCACCAGCTTTTACAGTAGCGTTAATCTCTTTGCCATTTACTAGTACTTTTGTGTTTTCTGCCCAATCCGGAATTCTAACAAGCACATCAAAAGGAGTGCTTTTACAGGCTTGCATTGTTATTTTTACATCTCCATTCCAAGGGTAAGCTGTTTCTTGTTTCAACTCTAACTTAGAGCCATCAGCAAGTGTTGTTTTTAATGTGTTACCACCATAAAGGTTTATAGCAATACCATTTTTAGATTTGCTATATGCCCAGCCAGATACTTTTGCAATTGTACGAACTAGGTTTGGAGGACAACAAAAACAGTCTAAATAAGCTTGTCTTGTTGGGAACTCTGTGTTCATTTTGTCATAGTCTCTAGAGCCGTGAATTACTCTAAGTGGATTAGCGTAGTAATACCTGTCTCCTTCTAAATTAATACCAGATAATGCACTGTTGTATAATACGGTTTCCATAATATCTGCATATTTAGATTCACCGTGTACGCCAAGCATACGATAGCTAAACATAGAGTTGCACACATTGGCGCAAGTCTCATTATATGCAGTCATATTTGGCATCATGTACTCGTCTATAAAACCTTCTTCAATCTTATCTCTATTAGTTGATGCTCCGTAGTGAGTTTGACCAACAGCACCGGTTACGTACATTTTTTTAAGTGCAACATTCATCCATAATTTATCTAAAGCATCAATTAAGGCTTGTTCTCCTGTTTCTGCATAAACATCTGCAGCTCCGGCATAATAATACAAGGCTAAAACCGCGTGGCCAACTGCTTCATCAGATTTACGTAAAGGTGTGCGCTCTTGCACCATATCTCCAATAGGATATCCTTTTGTTTCTGGTGTTTCTGCAACTTTATAAGATCCTCTGTTGTTAATAAATTTCTCTGCTAACTCTAAATAGCGTTTGTCTTTTGTTGTTCTGTACAATTCTACTAAGCCCATAATTTGTGTTTGGTTAAAACCAAAACGACCATATCGCTCATCATCTGTCATAAATAAGGAGTGTAACAAATCTGCGTGTTTAACAGCTATATCTAAAAAGTTAGTCTGACCCGTAATTCGGTAATGAATACAAGCACTAGTTAATAAGTGTCCAGAATTGTACATTTCATGAAACTTTCGGTTTTCATACCTAGAACGATCATCTTTTAACTGAATTTGAGTCTGTAGGTAGCCATCTTTTTCTTGTGCTTTTCCAATGATGTCAATATAACTATCTATTTCTTTTAATAAAGCTTCGTCTTTATTTTGTGCATAAACATACATTGTGGCTTCCATAAACTTATAAAAGTCACCATCGTGCCAATGCATACCTTTGTGTTCACCTTCTTTTAAGCCAGCAGCAATTTTAAAGTTGTTTAATGCGTGGCCAGTATCACCAGTTAGTAAACTTCGCATATAGGGAACCATTTTTGTTTCGGCAATTTTAAATTTATCTGCCCAAAAACCTTCTGTCCATTGGCAATCTCCCATATCTATACTTTTAAAAGCAACATGCGGACTATTGGCATTATTTATAATACCTGCGTTAGGATCTAAGTTTAGAGCTAGATCTTTACTTTCTGTATTTGCAGTTGCTTCCGGAATCTTTGCTTTTTTATCCTGTCCGCAAGAGGAAAGAACCAGAGCGCTAAAGGCTATAAGTGTAAATTGTTTCATATTTTAAAATTGAGTATAAGTTAGTTTGTTATTTGTTGTTTTTTTCAAATTGACGTTTCTCTTTTATTGGAGAGTTGTACTGTTGCATCTCTTTTTTTACTTTTTCGGGAGTTCTGTACCTATCCATACGGTCAATGTCGTAATTTTCAAAACTTCTTTTTAGCATCCAAAGTGGTCGTTGTAATGTAGACTCCCATTCAAACATTTTTTTAAACATAGATTTTACTTTTTCTGGATGTTTAAAAGCAATATTATTTAGTTCTGCAGTGTCTGTAGATAAATCATATAACTCTGCTGGTCTGTCTGCAAAACGTATTAATTTCCAGTCGCCTTCTCTATAGGCAAGTCTTACTTCTTTTTTCCAAAATAAGGTATTATGCGGTCTAGCATTATTTTCACCATTTATATATGGCAAAAGATTTACGCCATCTATGTCTTTTAAGTCTTCAGTTTTTCCACCTCCTGCTGCGTAAAAAGTAGGTAGTAAGTCTAGAGTGCTAACTGGGTAATTGTATACCGTTTTAGACTTTATTTGTTTTGGCCAACTTATTAAATAAGGCACTCTTATTCCGCCTTCTAAATGGTTAGATTTTGTGCCACTTAATGGTAAGTTTAAAGATGCATTTTTATCTGTTGGTCCGCCATTGTCGTTAGAGAAAACTATAATTGTGTTTTTATCTAAACCAAGTTCTTTTAATTTGTTTATTACTTTGCCACAAGCTCTGTCAAGTGCTAATGTCATAGCAGCTAGCTCTTTTCGTTTGCCATATAAATTAGGAAATTTTTCTAAATCTTCTGCTGTTGCTTGCATTGGTGTATGTACAGCATTAAAAGCTAAGTATATAAAAAAAGGATTGTCTTTGTTTTTCTGAATAAACGAAACAGCTTCGTTTGCCAAAGCATCGGTTACGTATTTGGTTGGCTCTTGGTAGTTGCCAAAACCTCTTTCCATTCTGTTGTCTAAATTGGCTTTAGAAACATCATTGTAGCCAAAGTAACTACGCGCACCACCTCTAAAACCATAAAACTCATCAAACCCTCTCTTAGTTGGGTGGTAACGGTCTGCATCGCCTAAATGCCATTTGCCATACATAGCAGTTTTGTACCCTAATTTTTTTAGGTAATCTGCAATTGTTAACTGGTCTAATGGTAAGCCCATGTCATCTGCCAAAAATTTAGAATTGGCACTCATATAGCCAGGAACGTTAATTTCCTCGTATCCAAAACGTTGTTGGTATTTACCTGTAATTAAGCCGGCCCTAGATGGTCCGCAGGTAGCATCTGTAACATAGCCTTGGGTAAATTTAGCTCCAGACTTTGCTAGCTTATCAAGGTTTGGAGTTTTCATTATTTTACTGCCTTGAAAACCAAAGTCTGCATAACCAGCATCATCAGAAAATAAGAAAACAATGTTTGGTTGTTTTTGCGCTTGTAGGTGTACAGCAATAAAAGTTAATAATAGATAAATAATACTTTTCTTCATTTGTATGTGTTTCACTATTAGTAATGAGTGAATTACAACAAATTAAAAGAAAAAAAAGGTAAAATGATTAAAGCAAATTACCTTGTTGTAACATTATTTTAACTCTACAGTAATAGATTTTTATTAAAATGGAGTTATTTACGGGTAGAGAGTTATTCTTTTACCTCCATAAATTCTACAGGAGCTCCGTTGTGTTTTATAAAAGCAACGCGTACACCTTCTCCAGGAGAAAAAGTATCAACTAAAATGTCTTTACCTTTTAAGGCATCTTCCATATTATCTACAAAATAAGCAACGTGTGGTATGGTGCGCATTAACTTTGGCATTGGGCTATCAGCATCAAATTTTACCCATTCTATATTGTACTCGTCTTTATCAAACTCTGTGTAGTGTATTTTTCCTGGTTCGTAAAAACCGTCCCATTCTTTTTCTTCTGTAGTTGGTATTCCAATATGACTAAACTTGTATTCCATATTTTTTTTATAAATGTTATTTAATCGATTTAATTAAAAACTGAAAACTGTATTCACCAGATTTAAGCCTGTATTCTGTTAGTAAATGTGATAAAGTGCCACCTAATCCTGTTTGCTTATAATCTATATTAAGTGTGTAGAAATCTTCTTTTTTTAATTCAAATGGATGTTTTGCCATCTCTATATTATTTGCAGAGTACGGCCAAATTGAAAAACTAAATTCAGGATTTCCTGTAATTTCTAAGCCTGTTTTTTGGTTGTTAGTTAGTTTTAGCCAGCGTGTTTCTGTTCTGTTTCCGTTTTCTTGTGGTAAAACATAATTTGTAAACATAGCATCTGTTTTAGATTGGTATTCTCCTACTTCAGAATTTCGTTTTCGATCACTATAATTTTCAAACGGGCCATTGCCATAATAAGCGGTTTTCTTCAGTTGTTTATTAATGCCCATTGTTAAGCCAATTCTAACTGGTTCTGGTAAAGTTGTGTCTGCTTTTACATTAAAATTCACGGCTATTGTTGCATCACTATAAAATGTATAATTGGTGTTAAAACTAAGTTTATTACTCACAAATTGATTGGCTGTAACTGTAATGCGTTTTTTGTTTTTAGAGCTAATTTTTGTTTCTGAGGTTTTAATATTGTCTGCTATGTTTTTCCAAAATTGGCGCCCTTTTTTTAAAACTTTATTGCTGGCTCCTCTTATGTCATTATCTATTGGTGGTCTGTAAAAATTAGGTTTTAAAGGAGAAGTTATTTGTTCTATACCTTTAATTTTGTACGATGTTAACAACCCTTTGTCTTTGGTTATAACTGCTGTAAAATTATAACCAGTAATAGTAAAAGCATCGTTGCTTTCTAAAGCGTTGATATTTTTGTTAGAGGTTGATGTGTAATTTTGAATAGATTTTTTAGCCTGTAATAGCAGTTGTTCTTTAGCTATTTCATACCCTTTTTTAACCCATAAGCGATCTGCTTTTTCGTGAAGTGATATACGTAGCCAGTAATCTGAATTAGGGTTAGTTTTTTTATTGTTGAATGGTATTGTGACTATTGCTGATGACGATGCAGGAATATCTTGTTTTGGAAGTTCTCCAGATTGAAGCTCTTTTCCGTTTTCTGATAACGCCCATTTAATAACGTACTTGTCTAAATTTGTAAAGGCAAAACGATTTATAATTCGTACTTGCTTATTTTGTAAATCTACAGCCTCAAAAGCAACCGGTTGAAAAACATATTTTGCTTCCCAAGCGTGTGGATTTGGAGTTCTGTCTGAGGCAAAAACACCGTTAATACAAAAGTTATGGTCATTAGGAGTTTCTCCGTAATCGCCGCCATAAGCGTAAAAGGTATTGCCATTTGGATCTTTTTTCTCTAATCCTTGGTCTACCATATCCCAAATAAAACCGCCAATTAAGTTTGGTTTAGCTCTAATAATATCCCAAAACTCACCTAAACCGCCCATAGAATTTCCCATAGCGTGCATATACTCGCACATAATTATAGGTCTGTTTATGTATGCACTGTTTGCAAGGTTTTCTAGTTGAGATTGATCTGGGTACATTCTACTAATGACATCCACAAATGCAGGGTCTGTTGGGTTTGCCATAGATGGCCAGTTGTTAGATTTGTAACCAGCGTCTTCTATATAGGCAGAATTATTTGGGTCTCCTTGTGCACCTTCATAATGAATAAACCTAGACGAATCATAATCTCTGACCCAAGATGCTGCTGCTGCAAAAGCCGGACCAGTACCAGACTCATTACCTAATGACCAAGAAATAATGCTAGGGTTGTTTTTATCGCGCTCTACCATACGGTACACTCTGCTTAAAATAGGAGCTGCCCAAGAAGGTGAATACGGTATAAAACTGCCTAAATGGTGACATTCTATATTGGCTTCTGCCATTACGTAAATGCCATACTCATTACAAAGTTCTAGAAAATAAGGATCATTTGGGTAGTGGGATGTGCGTACTGCATTAAAATTAAACTGTTTTAGTAGCTCTACGTCTTTACGTAAATCTGCTCTGCTTAGTGCTTTTCCATTTTTTGGATGGTGATCATGTCTATTTATACCCATAATCTTTAAAGGCTTTCCGTTAATTAATAACTCATTTTTAGCACTAAAATCTACAGTTCTAAATCCTATTTTTTGACTTCTAGATTCTACTACATTTCCACTAGGATCTTTAACGGTTAAAACAACGGTATACAAGTACGGGTTTTCTGCAGACCATTTGTTAGGCCTTTTAATGTTAGCCTCTAACAAAGCAAATTTAGGGATGTCTCTAGGTGGCCAACGTTCGTTGTAAATTTTGTCTACGTTTACAGATAAGTCTTTGTTTAGTACTTTTTTATTATCTGTATTATATAGCATAGCTGTAACAGTATAGCCTTTTAAATTATCTTGGTTTTCTTTAACCCAAACTTTAGGTCTAATTTGTAATTTTGCATCTTCAATATTAGCATCAAACTTGGTTTTTATATAAAAATCATTAATAGCAATTTTTGGTTGTGCTAATAATAAAACCTCACGGTGTATGCCGCTTAGTCGCCACATATCTTGATCTTCTAAGTAGCTGCCATCACTCCACCTAAAAACTTGAACGGCAACTCTATTTTTAACTCCCTTTTTTATGTAGTTAGTAATGTCAAATTCGGCAGCTAAACGGCTTCCTTGGCTGTAGCCTACTTTTTTACCATTTACCCAAACATAAAATGCAGATGAAACTCCACCAAAGTGTAATATTATAGACTGATTATTCCACTCTTTAGGAACCTCAAAATCTCTATAATAACTACCAACAGGATTATCTCTATAAATCTTAGGAGGCTTTGGAGGTTGTGGTCCTTTCCAATCATACTTTAAGTTAGGGTCTTGTATGTTGGGTGTAAAAGGGTACGTAATATTTGTGTAAATGGGTTGCCCGTACCCTTTTAATTCCCAGTTAGATGGAACTGGGATATCTACAAAGTCATCACCTTTAAAATTTGTAGCAACAAAATCTGTTGGTCTATCTATAGATTTAGCTGTGTATTTAAATTTCCAGATACCATTTAGAGACTTTACTTTGGCTGTTTCTCTGTTACCTTTTAAGGCATCATTTTCATTATTATAAGAATAGCTAGCAGCACGAGCCTCCATTTTATTTATTTCAAAAATATGCTCGTTTTCCCAATCATTTTGCGCTGTTACGCTTTGCGCAACTACAAAAAGTAAAAGCACAAGTGTTAATCCGTGTCTCATAAAAATGCTTAAAATGCCTTAGTAATTAGTTTTCTAACAAACTAACTTGGTAGCTTCCTTTGTTAATTTCTCCGTTTTCTCTGGTAACATAATAGCCATAACCAGGAATTGTTTGTCCGTTTTCTATTTTTTGGTCTACATTACCTACGTTAACAATTACAGTAGTTCCATTAGAAAATTTTGTACGTTGCACTTTAAAATCTTTACTTAAGTATTCGTGACTTTCTAATTCGGCATAAAATGTTTCTTTGTGTATTGGAGCTACTAATTTGTTAGCCATTTTAATCATACTAGACATACCGTCAAACTCATACGGAGCAAAGAAAATAGTTGTTCCTCTACCAAAAAGTATGCTGCGTAATGACTTTATTCTAAAATCACCATTGTTAGTAACCTCGTTATCTGGATCTTGTATTTTTCCAAAAACAGCAATAGCATCATGGTATACAAGATTAAAAAGTGGAGCCTTTTTAGAAATAGTAGAAAGTGGAGGATTGCCAAGATAAGTTAAGCCTTCAAACATATCAAAATAAGGAATCCAAGCTTCTTGGCCGTGTTCTGTTCCGTTTACAAGGTTTAAAGAGTCTATGTATTTGGCAAGAGCAATACGCCCTTCTTTTCCTTTTTCTCTATAAGCAGCAAACGTAATATCTGTAATATCTGCTTTTAAGTTTAATGCTTTTATTTCTTCAGTGATGTGTTTTTTTGCCAAACCTAATTGGTATTTACTATCTACACGTGCCCATCTGCTATTGGTTTCTTGTAATTTACCGTTAGCATCTTTCCACATAAATTCGGTAGAAAAATCTGGATCGTTCTCTAATAAAGCAGAGTAGGAGTGGTATGAAGAGTATAAGTAACCATATTTGTTAGTTAAATCTACCGCTTCTTTAAGTTTTTTAACACCACCAAGTTCTTCACTTATTGGCCAGTTGTTAGGTACGTAGTTAGAGAAAGTTCCCCAGGCATGTATAAAAGCATTGTCTACTTTTAGAGTGTCGTGTATTGTAGTAATCATATTTTTTAAATCATCAAAAGTAAAAGCCATACCTGGCATATTTACATAATGAGGGTAGCCGCCATAAATACCAAAGTAGATAGAACCTGGCAGTTTATCTACATCTGGATTTCTTGCTAGTTTATCTTTTAGAGAAACAAAATGGCCACGTTTTTTAGCTTCTTTTCTGTATTCTTTAGCCATGTCTACATAATCTCCTTTAGGAATAAAAGAGTAAGTTATGCCTCCAATTGTTTGGTTAGGTGTTGATATGTCCCATACAGGATCTAAAAATTGTACTCTTTGGTAGGTAGACATTTTACCCTTTGCATTAAATAAGTACTGACCGTTATTATTAATGTTAAAAAATAATTTTGGTCTTACGTCTTTGTCAATAATACCAACTACTGCAGATTTTTTATTGTAGGTTCCCCACCATGGCATAGATAAGCCTGTGCCGTTATTAAAAAGCTCTAAAGTACCTATAGATTTATTATTATATGTGGTATCATCCCATTTACAAAAACGACCACCATTCATAGGGAAAATATAAGACGGACAGATGATGCCTTGCTTTTGTGGTATCACAGCGGCACCTATATCTTTATCTGTTTTTAAGCTAAAGTAGCGAGATGGATACCTTAGATTTATTAATTTATGATTGCTAGATTTGTAGCTTATAATTTCTGCTCTTAGTTTAGATGTTTTAGTATCTAAACTTAATTTAGTTTGTAGTGTTACACCTTTAGCTATAGAACCATCTTTAAAAGTAGGGTTGCTAAATGTTATTACAACCGTATTTTTATCTTTTTTGGTAAGTTCTATTTTTTTACTGTTAGATATATTTACTGTTTGCTTAGTTTTTTTACTATCTGTAAGTGTTAGTAAACCAGCAGCATTTTCCCAAGGATCTGGATTCCATATTTGACCAGAAGTTTTTTCAATTACAGTAAAGTTACCTGTAGTACCATCTACGGTAATTTTTACGTTGCTATCTTCTAGTGTTATTGCTTTTTGAGCGTGTAAAAAACTGGAGTGCACCAATAGGATAACACAGGTTAAGAGTATTTTTTCAATAATTTTCATAGTTTGGTTTTTATAGTTCTCAATTATAAATATGCTTTAATCTCTGCTTTAATGTTTTTAAAATGTTCTGCCAAACCATTAAAATCGTTTTGCTTAATAAGTTCTTTGTTTAATAAGGAGCTTCCCATACCAACACCAGTAGCACCTGCGTCAAAAAACGAAGCAATATTTTCTTTAGTAACACCACCAGTAGGTAGTACTTTTATATTATTTAAAGGTGCTAGTATATCTTTAACAAAAGTAGGGCCTAGCTGCGTTGCAGGGAAAATCTTTACGGCAGAAGCTCCCAAAGACCAAGCTTTGTAGATTTCTGATGGAGAATAAGCGCCCGGAAAAATAGGAACGTCATCTGCTACAGCTTTTTTTATAACTTCCTCATTAATTACAGGGGTTACAATAAATTGCGCACCTGCTGCAATAGCATTATTATAATCTTCTACAGAGCAAACTGTACCGGCACCAACATTTAAATTTGGGAACTTGTTTCTTATTTCTGTAATTATTTCTGAAGCTCCAGTGGTGTTCATAGTAATTTCTATAGTAGATAAACCAGCCAAAACATATGCGTTTGCAATGCTAATAACGGTGTCTAAAGGTAATCCTCGTACAATACCTACAATTGGTGCTTTACTATGTGATTCCCAATTAAAAGGATGTTTAGTTTTCATATTGAAGTAGTATTTTCTTTTGGCCAATTAAAAGTGCATTTTCTAATGTTTTATCATTAAAAAGAATTAATTGTTCTTGTGTTATAATTTGTTGTAACGCAATTTTATATAAACTAAAAACAGGATCGGGTGCTACTAAAAATATGTTTTCGTCATTATTTTTTAGATAGCTAATTTCATCACCAATAAGGAGTCCGCTTAAAAAATAAAAGTTTTCTTCTTTGGTTGATGTTTGAAGTAAATCTTTTGCTCTAATTGAAAATAAACTAGCGCTTAATTGTCCTTTTAGCCCAAGTTGTACGCCTTCTAAAAAAGAAGTTTTTATTAAAGTTGAAGAGTTAAGATTAACTGAATTTGCTAAGATGCTTTTTCTAGAGATCACTTCAAATAACTCACCTGTCATATAATTTTTTAGATGCGTATAAATTCCGTTATCATATGTTAGGTGTTTGCTATGCGTACCAGGTAATAACAGAATTCCTTTTTTATAAGGGTTTAGTTGTTGTTCTAACCCTACTGCTTGTACTTCTTCACCACGCATCATCCCAAAATTTGTTTTGGCTCCAGAGATTAACAATACCTCTAAGTTGTTGTTAAAAACTAGGTGTTTCCAAATTAAATTTTTGCCATTTGTATTTAAAGGAAAGTCAGCATAATTAAGCTCAAATAAACCAATGTTAGAAGAGGCCATACCTGCCGCAATTATAATATAGTTTTGATACTTTTTGGGTAAAAGTAAAATTTGTGTTTTAAGGTAGTCTGCAAAAAACTGTGTTTGTTCTTTATCTCTTTGTTTTAAAAATTTTTCATAGAGAGATTTTATTCCACAGTCTGTTTTATGTTCAGCAACAATACTAAGCGTAGCTGTTTCTACAACACGTAACCTAAAGTTAGATGTTCCCCAATCACAACTAATAAAATAATCTGGTGTTGCCATTAGTTTAATGCTTTAGAAACTCTTTTTTTAATTAGATAATCATCTAAAGCATATGTAGAGCAGTCTACACCAATTCCGCTGTTTTTTACACCGCCGTGAGGTAAATAAATATCGTATTTTACACCGTTAAGTTGTACTTCTCCAAACTCTAATTTGCTAGAAAAATAAGCAAGAGTTTCATCGTTTTTAGAGAACACGTAAGATGCCAAACCGGCATCTGTATTGTTTGCTAATTCTATAACTTCTTCTTTTGTTGTAAATGGAACAATTAGTGCTACAGGACCAAAAATTTCATGTTGTAAAATTTCTGGGTTAGAGTCTTTAAATGTTATTACTGTAGGCTCAAAATAATAACCAGGTTCGTCTATTGCTTTGCCTCCATAATGTATTTCTCCCCCTTGGTTAACAGCTTCTGTAACTATACCTTGTACTTTGTTTACAGATTGCTTGTTGGTTAAGGGTCCCATTTGTGGTTTATTTTCTTTGCCAAAACCAATGGTTGTACTTTTAAATTTGTTTACAATGCCTTCTGTAAATTTTTTGATAACAGAAGTGTGAATGTAAAACCTGTTTGGAGCAACACATATTTGTCCTGTATTGCCAACTTTTAATGCGGCACCAATATTTATTGCAAGTTCTAAATCTGCATCGTCAAAAACAATAAAAGGAGCATTGCCACCGCACTCCATACTGTATCTTTTTATAGAAGTTTTACTGCTTTGCTCTATTAATTTTTGTGCAGTTTCTGTAGAGCCAATCATTGTTATTAAACGTGGAATTTTACTTTCGCATAGCGGAATGCCAACATCAGATACATCACCACAAATAACAGTAACAACACCTTTAGGAAAATTAATCTCGTGACAAATTTCTCCTATAATGTATGCAGATAAAGGTGAAAATTCAGATGGTTTAAGTATAATGCTGCAACCGGCAGCTAACGCAGGACCTAGTTTAAAACCTAAATTTAATAAAGGAAAATTATAAGCCAAAAAGGCTACAGCAACACCAAGAGGTTGTGAAACAATTTTATGTTCGTGAGAACCTTCTTTATCTTCTATTTTAATGTCATGGCGTTTAGTAATTTCCTTAGAGTAATATTCTAGAGAATTGGTGATACTTGTAAGGTCTTCTTCGCTTCCTTCCCAAGTTTTTCCCATTTCATGCATAATACTACTGCGTAGTAAGTCGCTTTTTTCTAGTATTTTATTTCTTAGCTTATCTATCCAGTTTAAACGTTCTTTTAATGGTAGTTTAGACCAGTGTTTAAATCCTTCTTCAGCAGTCTGTAGCGCTAATTTTGTGTCTTCTTTACTAGCCCAAGCAATATTAGCTACTGGTTTTTCATCGGCAGGACATATTACATCAAAAGACGCTCCGTTAGAAGCATCTTTTAATTCGCCATTTATATATAGTTTTTTATTACCGAATTTTAAATCTTTTTTCATTTTGATGTATTTCTTTATCAAGGTATTTTTCTAATTCATCCATATTTACATCTACGCCTAAACCAGGGGTGTTAGGAACGCACAATAGTCCGTTATTTATGGTAAGGTCACACTTTGTAACTATGTCTCTCAATGCATTTTCAGACCTGTCTAATTCCATAGTTGGTAGGTCGTTATACATTCTTCCCGGATTTTTATCTAGATTGCCTACAAAATGTGCAGCAGCGCTAATGGCAATCCAAGTTCCCCAAGAGTGTGGTACAATATCTTTGTTAAATGCTTGGGCTAGGGTTGCAATTCTTTTTGCTTCAGTCAGTCCTCCAGAGGCACAAATGTCTGGTTGTGCAATATCTACACACTCTTTTTCTAGTAGCCTTTTAAATCCAAATTTTAGGTACTCACACTCGCCACCAGCAATTGGTATTGTAGTGTTTTCTCTTAATCTTCTGTAGCCGTCATAATCTTCAGGAGAAACTGGTTCTTCAAACCATGAGATATTGTATTTTTCTACTCTTCGGCAAAGTTCTATTGCTTCTTGGTAACTATATGCGTGGTTTGCGTCAATCATTAATCTAACATCATTGCCAATTGCTTTGCGTATGGCTGCTACATATTTTACGTCTTCCTCAATGCTTAAGCCTACTTTCATTTTAATGGCTTTAAAACCTTGAGATTTATAAAGCTTTGCTTCTTCAGTAAGTACTTTTTCTAAATTGTCTACTCTTGTAAAATATAGTCCAGTTGCATAAGGTTGTATGGTGGGGTTTTTTAATCCGCCCAATAAAACGGCTACAGATTTATTTAGTAGTTTACCCTTTATATCCCACAGCGCTACATCTATTGCACTTAATGCGGCTTGTAAGCTTCCGCTTCGGGCGTAATCCATAGATCTTCGGTACATTTCTTGCCATAAAACTTCGTTTTCAATGGCTTGTTTTCCTATAAGAAAAGGAGTAAAAAATTCTATACCGGCTTTAATTACACCTGCTGGGCCATAACCCTCTCCCCAGCCATAGGTGCCATCTTCTAAGGTTATTTTTACAAGACAAATTTTTCTTGTGTTGTATTGCCATTGAGAAAAGTAAAAAGGAGTATCCAACTCGTGGCTGATTACGTAAGGTTCTATGTGTTTAATTTTCATACCAAATTGGATTTTTTTTCAAGTTAAAAAGCAGAACGGCTTTAGAACTGTGTTTTATAGTTAATTGGTTTGTTTTAGTAGTTTGCGTATCCTAAAATGCAAATGGCAGAAATAAGTACAGCTAGTCCGCCTAAAAGAATTTTAAAAGGGCCTTTGGCATTATTCCATTCTCCAGATCTATATGCCCAAATGTTACTTATTATTAATGCTAAACCTAATAAAATTGGCCATCCAATAACAGGACCTAAATCTCCCATTAAAGCAGCTCCTTGGCCATAAACACCAAGAGCGGCAAACCAAAATATACCTGTGGCAATAGCCCATATGTATGCTTTTTTGCTATTTTTTACTTTAAAAGAATTCCAGGTTTTGTTTTTAGCAAGCCTGTAAATAGCATAACCGCCGTTCATAGCAAATGCTCCAATTAAAACAACTACCCAAGACGCTAAACTTGCATTTTGTGCACTAGTACAATAACTATCTACTGCTATTTTTGCAACAGGAGCAGCATTAGAAAAACCTACGTTTAAAAAAGCCGATAATACGCCAGACGCTACAGCAATTAATACGCCTAGTTTTATAGATTTATTGCTAGATGACTCATTATTGCTTTTAAGTTTATCTCTTTTAACGCCAGCTATTGCAGTAATACCCACGCCTACTAATAGCAGAGCTACGCCTACTAATATAATTGGGAAAGATGGTTGCGAGAAAGCGCCGTCAATTTGAAATAGAGGAATAATACATCCCATAGATGCTGCTAACCCCATTACAATACCATAGGTTATAGAGATTCCTGTTTTTTCTACACTTACTCCAAAAAGTATACCTCCAATTCCCCATAAAAAACCATAAAGAGAGGCTGTCCAAAAAGTGCTAGCGTCTACATTGGCCAATACACTAAATAAATCAGGAATTACAATTAATGCCCAAATTACAGGAACAAAAATCATAGCAATAAATGCTTGTACTAACCACCAAGCTTCCCATTTTAGTGGTGCTATATATTTCATTCCTAATCCAAAGGTTCCTTGGAAAAAACTTGCAAATACAACAAGTATAATTGCTAGCGTGTATGTGTCCATTATTATGTGGTTTTTGTGTTAGTTGATTTGGATGAAGTGTGTGTTGGTAATAGGTTCTTCATCCTTGTTACACAAAGAAACCCTAATATTAAACGTACATATTGAAGAATTTTACCTTAGAGCAGCATTATTTTACCCTATAAGCACAAAATTGACAATTGTTTTATTTTCTAGTAAGTATGTAGGCAATAAATACCATTAATCCGCCAGATAAAGAAACAATAGCAGTAAGTAAGCTAAATGACTTTAGGAGTTTTGGTACAGATACTTGGTGTATTTCTTTAAACAACCAAAAGAAGCTGCTGTTTACGTGAATAATTCCTAAAGAGCCTGCGCAAATTGCAGCTGTTGTAAAGGCAGGGTCTAAAGTGCCGTTACTAATTAGCGGGGCAACAATAGATGCTGTTGTTATTAAAGAAACAGTTATAGATCCTGTAACTGTTGTAAACAGCATGCTTAGTGCAAATGGCACAATTATACCCATAGATGAAATTGAGTCTGTGCTTGTAAATAGGTCGCTAACAATACCAGTATCTTTTATAACTTGACCAAATGCACCACCAGTTCCTGTAATTAAAATAACAATAGCGGTTTTAGACCCTGCAGTATTAAAGTAATTGTTTAGCTTGGTTGAAAAATTCTTTTTCCCAAGTAATGGTAATGCAAATACAATACCAATTAGTAAGGCCCAAATAGGATTTTTTATAAACGATATTAATTGGTTTTCCTCTTTAAAAATAGTACCAATAGACATTAAAGCTAACGGAATTAATAAAGCGGCAAAAGGGAGTGTTTTTTTATAGCCAGTTAAAACCTTTTTTTTAGTTTGATTTATTTTGCTGTTATCTATTTTGTTAGTTATTTGAAGGTTTTTTTTATTAAATTTTAGCCAAGCTAAGCCTCCTAGTATTGCAGCAATAGCAACTATAACGTTTAATGGAATAATTGTGCCTACATTAATGTTAAAAGCTGCTGCAACTGCTAGTGGTCCTGGAGTAGGGGGTATTAGTGCATGAGCAACTGTTAGACTTATTGCTAAAGATAAGCCAAGTACTAAAATAGAGTGTCCAGACTTTTTGGATAAAACATGTAATGTTGGTAGTAAAGTTAAGTAGGCAACGTCCATAAAAACAGGAATTCCTATTAAAAAACCTATAACAGCCATACTTAAGGGTAGGTATTTGGTGCCAAATAAACCAATAATACTATCGGCAATAACGTCAGCCCCACCTGTGTTAGATAATATTTCTCCTAGTAAAGCTCCAAAAAGTATAATTAAGCCAATCCATTTTAATGTGTTGCCAAAGCCGCTTAGTAAGCTTTCGGTTACAACGGCAACAGATTCTCCTGTTGCTAACCCCAATATAAGTCCAAAAACAAGTAATGCTGGTATTGGGTGTACTTTAAAAACGGTAACAGTTACAATTAATAAAATAATGCAGATTATTAATATAATTAGGGCAGACATAAGTAAGATGTTTGTTTTTTAATGGATCAAATATAATAGCAAGAAATGATTTTTGATATCGCACTCTTACCTAATAGTAGCATTATTATACCTTTTTAAAATGTGTGCTTTTATTAGCTTATGATGCAGATATTCTTTGGTTGTATTTTTCCATATATTCAGATGGTGTAACCTTCATTAAGGTTTTAAACTGCCTATTAAAGTTTGTTAAAGTATTAAAGCCAGATTGGTAGCAGACAGTAGAGATTTGCATTTCTCCTTCAATTAATAATTTACAAGCGTGTCTTAATCTAATTTCATTAAGGTATTGTGTAAAAGATTTTTTAGTTCTTTTTTTAAAGTATCTGCAAAATGCATTTGGAGTCATAAAAGCAATTGAAGATACCTCTTCTAGTTCTATTTTTTTGTCAAAATTTTCAGTTAAGAACGTAATTACTTTTGCCATACGATCTTTTTCGTTTTTGTTGTATGTGTTTGTTATAACCTCTGTGCATAGTGGTTTGTAGTTTTCGCTAACAGATAATATATCTAGTATTTTTAGTAATCCAATAATTCTAGAAAGACCTTGATTTCCTACTAATCCAAGGATGTGGTTGTGTACAAGGTAGGTTGCAGCTTTAGAAAATTGCAGTCCCATATTTGCTTTCTGAAAAAGAGTTTGTAGTCTTTTTGCTTCTGCTAAATCTAAAAAATCTGAGCCAAGAAAATCGTTTTCAAATTTAATAACAATTAAATCTACGGCTTCATCTTCTAGTTTGTCTGCATAATATTCTTTATGATTTTTAAATAGATGAGGAACGTTGCTTCCTATTAAATATAGTTCTCCAGGGGCAAAATTTCCAATAGAGTTACCTACGTATCTAGTGCCTGTACTTTTAATAAAATAAATTAACTCTAGCTCTTTATGAAAGTGCCAATTTTGTTCTATACAAGGCATTCTGTCTTGGCGAGCAAGAAAAGAATTTTCGGGTCTTTTCTCTGTTTGTTTATACGTTAATTTCATAGTAAGATAGTATTAAAATCTTAAAAAACAGGAGGTTGTTTTCTTTTGATTAGATCATAAATATAGAAAATTAACCTTAAATAATTTAAAAATTAAAATTTTAGGTAAAATAGTGTTAGGTGGTTAGGTGTGGTAATTTGTTATGTTATTTTAACTAGAAAAAACTATTCTTTAGGGTGTTTAAAAGGAGTTGCCACTTGTTTGTTGCCTGTAAATGAGAGCTTGTATTGTGATTCTAATTTAGTGACTATGCTGTTCACTTGATTAAAAAATTGTAAATTTCGCCTAGAATTCAGTTTTTATGCAAAGAGCAGCTTTAATTCTTATGATATTTCTTTGTGTTTCTTGCGATTTTTTTGATTCTAGAGCCGAAAAAACTCAGAAGATAATAGAACAAGAAATGGGAGGTATAGATTGGAATGCTATAGATCAATTTCCGTTGTTTGAAGGGTGTGATGAACTCGCTTCAAAAGAAGTTCAAAAAAAGTGTTTTGAGGAGATGTTGTTGTTACATTACTCGGAGATTTTAGGGGATTTTGAGTTTGTTTTAGATAGAAAAATAAAAGATACCATACGCATAGATGTATTAATAGATAACAAGGGTTTAATTTCTATTTTACATATAGAACAAGACTCTATTGTTAATAGTCAAATACCAGGTTTTAATGGTATAATTACTCGTGGTATTAAAAGCCTACCAAAGTTAAAACCAGCTCTAAAAAGAGGAATTCCTGTAAAAGCTAAGTTTAGAATTCCGTTAGTAATAAATACCAAATAGCAAATTAGTGTCTAAAGAGAGAATTATTTTAGGAGTAGATCCTGGAACTACAATTATGGGTTTTGGCATCATAAAAGTGGTAGGAAAAAAAATGGAGTTTTTGCAAATGAATGAGCTTTTATTGCAAAAATATAAGGATCCGTACACTAAATTAAAACTTATTTTTGAGCGTACCATAGAGCTTATTGACACGTATCACCCAGATGAAATGGCTTTAGAGGCTCCGTTTTACGGTAAAAATGTACAGTCAATGCTAAAGTTGGGTCGCGCACAAGGAGTTGCTATGGCGGCAGGTTTGTCTAGGCAATTAACGGTAACAGAGTATATGCCTAAAAAAATAAAAATGGCAATAACAGGTAATGGTAATGCTAGTAAGGAGCAAGTGGCTGGTATGTTGCAAAATATGTTGGGGTTAAAAGAATTGCCTAAAAATTTAGATGCTACAGATGGTTTGGCAGCTGCGGTTTGTCATTATTATAATAGCAATAAAATAGATACTGGTAAAAGTTATTCTGGTTGGGATTCTTTTGTGAAGCAAAACCAAAGCAGAGTAAAAAAATAACAAAATGGCTGGTATTTATATTCACATTCCTTTTTGTAAACAAGCTTGCCATTATTGTGATTTTCATTTTTCTACCACAATGGGTAAAAAGGAAGAAATGCTTCAGGCAATTTCTAAAGAACTTATTTTACGCAAAAGTGAGTTTACAAATACTAACGTAGAGACTATTTATTTTGGTGGAGGTACACCGTCTGTTTTAGATACAGAAGAAATAAATCAACTTATAAAAACAGTTTATGTCAATTACAATGTTATTGGTAATCCAGAGATAACTTTAGAGGCTAATCCAGATGATTTATCAACCTTAAAAATTGAACAATTAGCAGCTTCTAAGGTAAATAGACTTAGTATTGGAGTGCAGTCTTTTTTTGAAGATGATTTAAAACTGATGAATAGGGCGCATAATGCTAACGAAGCAGAAGATTGTATAATTGAAGCGACAAAGCATTTTTCTAATATTACTATAGATTTAATTTACGGTATTCCTGGGATGAGTAATAATAAGTGGAAGCAAAATATAGATAAAGCTCTATCTTTTGGTTTGCCACATATCTCTAGTTATGCGCTAACCGTAGAGCCTAAAACAGCCTTGGAGAAATTTATAAAAAAGGGAGAAATAGCACCAGTTAAAGATAGTGTTGCCCAAGAGCACCATAAAATATTGGTAAAAGAATTGGCTAAAGAGGGTTTTGTAAATTATGAGTTTTCTAACTTTGGAAAACCAGACTATTTTTCTAAAAATAATACCGCATATTGGTTGGGTAAAAAATATTTAGGTGTTGGCCCGTCTGCACATTCTTTTAATGGGGAAAGTAGAAGTTGGAATGTGAATAATAATCCTAAATATATTAAAGCCATTGCTTTAAATGAGTTGCCTAAAGAAGTAGAAGAATTGTCTGTTGTAGATAGGTATAATGAGTATGTTATGACCGGTTTACGAACCATTTGGGGAGTTTCTCTGCAAAAGGTAGAGGAAGATTTTGGGTTAAAATATGTGGTTTATTTAGAAAAAGAAGCAAATAAAAAAATTGAAAAAGGTTTGTTGCAACTTAAAAACAATACGCTTTTAGTAACAGCAAAAGGTAAATTTTTAAGTGATGGTATAGCAGCAGATTTATTTATTGTTAACTTATAAAATTAATACAGAAAGAGATTTATGAAGGCAGTTATTACGGTAAGAACAAAAAAATATTCAATAAATTTAAATGATGCGTTAGATATTAGTATGCCCTTAAAAGGTAATGAGTCTAATGTAAACGCTTGGTATGTTGGTGCGCCAGTTATAGAGCCACATACAGATGGTGATTTTGTTGGTTTGGTAAGCGAGGGTTCATCTGTAAACTTTAAAAATATAAGTTTTAATCCGCATGCGCACGGTACGCATACAGAATGTGCGGGTCATATTACAGAAAAATTTATGTCTGTAAATCAAAAATTAAAACAATTTTTCTTTTTAGCAGAGGTTATTACTATAGCTCCAGAAAAAATGGGAGACGATTTTGTGATTTCTAAAAAGCAATTGCAATATGCTTTGGGTAAAAAAAAGCGAGAAGCAGTTGTAATACGTACAATTCCTAATTTGTCCGATAAAATTAACGCGCAGTACTCTAATACAAACCCGCCTTATATGTTAGAAGAAGGAGCTGCGTTTTTAAAGGAAAAAGGAGTAGAGCATTTACTTATAGATTTGCCTTCTGTAGACAAGGAAAAAGATAATGGACTATTGGTTTCGCACAGGGCTTTTTGGAATTTTAGCGGTAAAATTAGGGAGAATGCTACTATAACAGAATTTATATATGTTGCTAATACTATAGAGGATGGTACATATTTTTTAAATTTGCAAGTAGCTCCTTTTGAGAATGATGCAAGCCCTAGTAGGCCGGTTTTGTATAAAATTGAAGAGTAGTACAATGTTGCAAAGTACTTTTTAGTAATACTTAAAATAAAAAATGGATAGTTTAATAGAGGTTTTTTTAGGGTTAATTTTGGGTGCTATACTTATGTATTGGGTGTACTCTTTTTTTAGAACTAAAAAAACAAAAGAAGTTACGCATACACAGTCCACTGTTTTATTAGAAAAGATAAAAAGGGTTTGTAAGTTGATTTCTGTAGAAGGAGATTTTGCAGAGGTGTATCAGTACCATAATACCAAGGAGCATTTTATGAGCTTGGTGAGTAGTAAAAAAAAGGCATTGGTAATTATTAATGCTAAGGTTCAAATTGGGTACGACTTAAAAAAGATTCTTTTAAATGCAGATGATGTAAAAAAGAAAATTGTGCTTACAAATTTTCCAGAACCAGAAGTGTTGTCTGTTTCTCCAGAGCTTCAGTTTTATGATATTAAAAACGGATTATTTAACTCGTTTTCACCTGAAGATTTAACTAATGTTAATAAAGAAGCAAAAGAGCATATTTTAGAGAAGATACCTGTGAGCGGATTAATGGATACTGCGCGTAAAGAAGCTATAGAAGCTATTCTTTTAATAGAGACAATAGTGCAAACTATTGGTTGGTCTTTAGATTATTCTGCTTTAAAAATAGAAAACAAGCAAGAGGTTAAGCATATAGAAAAAGAGATAAATAAGTAAATAAAATATTTATGAAGGTTGATAGAAATAATTTTGAGCCAACATTTGTGCATAACGTATATTTTTGGTTAAAAAATCCAAATAGTGAAGATGATAAAAAAGCATTTAAAACGTCTTTACGTAAGTTTTTAGATGCTTCAGAATATGCAAACACTAATTTTATTGGGGTGGCACCAAATGCAACAAGAGATGTTGTAGATGGTAGTTTTACTTTTAGTTTATTGGTGTCTTTTACATCGGTAGAAAATCAACAAAAATACCAAGATGAAGAGGCTCACTTAACTTTTATAGAGGAGTCTGCTCATTTATGGGATAAGGTTGTTGTGTATGATTCTACAACAATATAAGTTTTGGGTATATGAACATAGAGGACTTTAGGGCGTATTGTTTAACTAAAAAAGGAATTACAGAAGAGTTTCCTTTTGATGAGCGCACTTTGGTTTTTAAGGTTATGGGAAAAATGTTTGCCTTGACTTCTTTAGAGAGGTTACCTCCTCAGGTAAACTTAAAGTGTAATCCAGAACGTGCTGTGGTATTGCGTGAAGAGTATGACGGAGTTATTATTCCTGGTTTTCATATGAATAAAAAGCATTGGAATACAATAGAAATAGAGCGTATTTCTCCTGTAGTGTTAAAAGAATTAATAGATCATTCCTATGACTTGGTAGTGTCTAAACTTACCAAAAAACAACAAGCAGAATTAGAAAAATTAGAAGAATAACAAATATCTTTACTAATTCTAAAATTTTTACCCTACTACAATAGTTATGAAAGAGCTTATCGAATTTTATACTCAAAATATTACTACATATAAAGAGGAGTCCTCAAAAGTAAAATCTAAATTGTTAGTTTCTAGCTTGCTTAGGTTGGCTGTTTTTTTATTAGCAGGTTTTGGTATTTACTTTTTTATGGGTAATTCTAAAGCTATTATGGCTGTTATTTTAGGAGCTATAATTGGTTTTGTTTTTTTAGTTTCTAGGCATTCAGATTTGCAATACGGTTATCATAAATTTTTAGCTCTTATTAAGATTAACGAGATAGAGATAGATGTTTTGCACCGTAAGTTTCATAATCTTCCGGATGGAGAAGAGTTTGCAGATCCACTTCATTTTTATAGTCAAGATATAGATTTGTTTGGTAAAGGATCTTTTTATCAATTTAGCAATAGAACAGCTTTGGAGCAAGGTAGTGAGGAGTTGGCTAAACAGTTTACGGCTAATAATATTGATGATATAGAGGCCAAGCAAGAAGCGGTTAAGGAATTGGCTTCTAAGCCTAAATGGAGGCAAGAATTTGCAGCTATTGCAACGCTTGTAAAAGCTGAGGTGTCTTATAAAACTATTGTGGCGTGGATGCAAAAACATACAGCTTTTGTTCCTGTGTTTATGAAGTTTGTGCCAACAGTATTTACTGTAGTAAGTATTGCGCTTTTTGTTTTGTATTTTTTAGGTTTTATATCTGGTTTTTTAATAGCGGGTTGGTTTTTTATTGGCTTGTTAATTACGGGTACTTATTTTAAAAAAGTAAGTAAGTTGGCTGCAGATATGGGTAAAATTCAAAGTACTTTTCAGCAGTATCAAAAATTAATTGTAGAGATAGAAAATGTTGAGTTTACGTCTAATCTACTAAAAGAAAAAAGAGAGCTTATTGTAAAAAACAGTAAAAAAACTTCTGCTGTTTTACACGAGTTTTCAAGGATTTTAGGAGCTTTAGATCAGCGTAATAATATGATTTTTGGCTTTTTGGGTAACGGTTTCTTATTATGGGATATTCATCAATCTTATAAGATAGAACAATGGATAAAAGCATACGGGTCTTCTGTAGAAGAGTGGTTTAACGTTATTGCTTTTTTTGATGCGTATAATAGCTTAGGTAATTTTGCTTATAATAATGCAAATTATGTGTACCCAAATATTAATAATAACGGTAAGGTGTTATTGGTTAAAAACGCAGCACATCCATTGCTAGATCCTACTAAAAGTGTTAAAAACGATATAGATATAAATAATGCAGAGTTTTTTATAGTAACTGGTGCTAATATGGCTGGTAAAAGTACGTTTTTGCGTACAGTTTCATTACAAATTGTTATGGCTAATATGGGTTTGCCAATATGTGGTACGGCAGCTGAATATTCTCCTATAAAATTAATTACAAGTATGCGTACAACAGACTCATTAACAGATGAGGAGTCGTACTTTTTTTCTGAGTTGAAGCGATTAAAATTTATTGTTGATGAAATACAAAACGATCGCTATTTTATTGTTTTAGATGAAATTTTAAAAGGAACAAATAGTACAGATAAAGCTATTGGTTCTCGTAAATTTGTAGAGAAGTTGGTGGCATCACAATCTACCGGAATTATAGCTACTCACGATCTTAGTTTGTGTAAGGCTGCAGATGAGTTGCCAGGGGTTAAAAATCATTATTTTGATGCAGAAATTATAGATAATGAACTGCATTTTGATTATAAGTTTAAAGACGGAATTTGTAAAAACATGAATGCATCGTTCTTACTTAAAAAAATGCAAATAGTAGATTAGAAATAAACTCTTATAAAAGGCATTAGAGCATCTGTATAAATGCTTTTTTCGTCATCATACAACACATCATAACGCAAACCAAAAGTCACATTTTGGCTAGAGTATCCTAAGCCTAAAAATAGTGCAGGACTCCAGTAGTTGTCTGAAATGTTAGCTCCATCAAAACTAAAATTACGGTTAACACGCAGTTGTTCAAACTCTGCAGATAATTGTATGGCAGGTATCACGTTAAATAACGTTAATGCACTTGCTCCGTATGCTGTTAGTGTGTTGTCTCCAAACTTAGAGTAGTTGAAGTTTAAACCAGTGCCAATTGCAAATTGCTGGTTAACCTGGTAAATTGCACTAGGAGAAATACTGGCATTAAAAGTATCGTTCCCAAAACTAAGACCTAGTCCGCCACCAAAATGTACGTTTTTCCAAAAGTCAGAATCATTAGTGCTAACTTGACTAAATGCTTTATTTGCAGTAAAAGTTGTTATCAAGATACTTAAAATCAATAATTTTGAAAGGAAATGCTTATTTTTTCTCATTCTTGTTATTTTTTTTCATTATTAAGCACTAAGATATGCTTATAAAAGCTAAAAGTTGTATTTTTGAATAAATTTTGTTCACAAGACAGAGAAGAATTTCAATGGATAAATATTCGTTTTTAAACGCAGCGCATACATCATTTTTTGCGACTTTATATGATAAATACTTAATTAGCCCTGACAGTGTAGAGCCAAGTTGGCGTGCCTTTTTTCAAGGTTTTGACTTTGGTCAAGAAACAGCACAAGAAGAGTTTTCTGAAAACGGACCGGCAATAGAAGCTGCAATGCCACAGTCTTTACAGAAAGAATTTAAAGTAATTAAGTTAATAGATGGGTACAGATCTAGAGGACACTTGTTCACTAAAACAAACCCAGTTCGCGAAAGAAGAAAATACACACCAACATTAGAGTTAGACAATTTTGGATTGTCTAACGAGGACTTAAGTACAGTGTTTACGGCAGGAGAAATCCTGGGTATTGGTGCTGTATCTCTTGATGAGATTATAAAACACTTAAAAAGTATTTATTGTGATGCTATTGGTGTAGAGTATATGTATATCCGTAAACCAGAGAGAGTAGAGTGGATTCAGAACTGGTTAAACGTAAATGATAATCACCCTAGGTTTAGTGCTGATAGAAAAAAGCATATTCTTAAAAAGTTAAACCAAGCCGTTTCTTTTGAGAGTTTTTTGCACACAAAATATGTAGGTCAAAAACGTTTTTCTGTAGAGGGTAATGAGTCTTTAATTCCTGCTTTAGATGCTGTTGTAGAACGTGCTGCAGAAATGGGAGTAGAGCAGTTTGTAATGGGTATGGCTCACCGTGGTAGACTTAATGTGCTTACCAATATTTTTGGTAAGGCAGCTAAAGATATATTTAGTGAGTTTGATGGTAAGGATTACGAGCAAGAAATTTTTGATGGAGATGTTAAATATCACTTAGGATGGACATCTGAGCGTAAGGCTAGTAATGGAAATAAAATAAAAATGAATATTGCGCCAAATCCATCTCACTTAGAGACTGTAGGTGCGGTAGTAGAAGGTATTGCAAGGGCTAAGCAAGATGCTCATTTTCCAGAAGATTTTTCAAAAGTATTACCAATTGTTGTGCACGGGGATGCTGCTATTGCGGGTCAAGGTTTGGTGTATGAAGTAGTGCAAATGGCAAACCTAGACGGGTATAAAACAAATGGTACTATACACATTGTTGTAAATAACCAAATTGGTTTTACTACTAATTATTTAGATGCTAGGTCGTCTACATATTGTACAGATGTTGCTAAAGTAACTTTAAGTCCTGTGCTACATGTAAATGCAGATGATGCAGAGGCTGTAGTGCACGCTTCTTTATTTGCATTGGAGTACAGAATGCGTTTTAATAGAGATGTATTTATAGATTTATTAGGATATAGAAAGTACGGGCATAATGAAGGTGATGAACCTCGTTTTACACAGCCTAAATTATACAAAGCAATATCTAAACATGATAACTCTAGAGATATTTACGCAGAGCGTTTATTATCTGAAGGTGTTATAGAAAAAGGTTTTGTTAAGGAATTAGAAAAAGAATACAAGGCTTCTTTAGAGGAGGAGTTAGAGGATTCTAGAAAAGAAGATAAAACAATCATTACGCCTTTTATGGCTGATGAGTGGAAAGGTTTTGACTCTGTCAGAGAATGGGAGATGATGAAATCTGTTGATACTACTTTTGATAAAGACAAATTAACAGAAATTGCTAAGGTAATAACAGAATTGCCTGGTGATAAAAAGTTCTTGCGTAAGGTTGAAAAGTTGGTGAAAGATCGTAAAAAAATGTTCTTTGAGACTGATAAGTTAGACTGGGCAATGGGTGAGCTTCTGGCTTACGGTACATTGTTGCAAGAAGGTTTTGGTGTTCGTATGTCTGGGCAAGATGTAGAAAGAGGTACTTTTTCTCACCGTCATGCGGTTATGAAAGTCGAAGAAAGTGAAGAAGAGATTATCTTATTAAATCACTTATCTAAAGAGCAAGCTAATTTTCAAATATACAATTCACTATTATCAGAGTATGGTGTGGTTGGGTTTGATTATGGTTACGCTATGGCTAGTCCAAAAACACTTACAATTTGGGAAGCACAATTTGGAGACTTTAGTAATGGTGCTCAAATTATGTTAGATCAATATATATCTGCAGCAGAAGATAAGTGGAAACTTCAAAACGGTTTGGTAATGTTATTGCCACACGGTTATGAAGGTCAAGGTGCAGAGCATTCATCGGCACGTATGGAAAGGTATTTGCAATTGTGTGCTAGAGATAATATGTTTATTGCAGATGTTTCTACGCCAGCACAAATGTTTCATATTTTACGTAGACAAATGAAGGTTAATTTTAGAAAACCTTTAATTATATTTACACCTAAGAGTTTGTTAAGGCATCCAAAAGCAGTTTCTACCGTAGAGGAACTTGCAACCGGAACTTTCCAAGAAGTTATAGATGATACTACTGTAAATGTTAGTAAAGTTAAGTCTCTAGTTTTTTGTACTGGTAAGTTTTATTATGATTTATTGGCAGAAAAGGAAGCTCAAGATAGAGATGATGTTGCTTTGGTAAGAGTGGAGCAGTTGTTCCCGTTACCGGCAGAAAAAATGAACGAGATTATTGCTAAGTATACAAATGCAGATGATGTTGTATGGGCACAGGAAGAACCTAGAAATATGGGGGCTTGGAGTCATATAATGATGCATTTTGCTAACGCTAATAAGCTTAGGGTTGCATCTAGACGTTTTTATGCTTCGCCTGCAGCTGGTAGTGCAGTACGTTCTAAACGTAGACACCAACAAGTAATAGATTATGTCTTTGATAAAAGCAAAGACAATATGACAAAAAGATAAACACAATAACACATCAAATAAAGTAGGATGATTTTAGAAATGAAAGTCCCTTCACCGGGAGAATCGATAACCGAAGTAGAAATAGCGGAATGGCTAGTGCAAGACGGAGATTATGTAGAGAAAGATCAAGCTATTGCAGAAGTAGATTCTGATAAAGCTACTTTGGAGCTTCCTGCAGAGGAAAGCGGAATAATTACATTAAAAGCAGAAGAGGGTGATGCTGTTGCAGTAGGTGCCGTTGTTTGTTTAATAGATACATCTGCAGCAAAACCAGAAGGTGGTGCAGAAGCACCTGCTAAAGAAGATAAAAAAGAAGAAGCTGCTCCAAAAGCTGCTGCTCCTAAGCCTGCAGAAGCAGCAAAAACATATGCAACAGGAACAGCGTCTCCTGCAGCAAAGAAAATATTAAGTGAAAAAGGAATAGAGGCATCTGCTGTGCAGGGTACAGGTAAAGATGGTAGAGTTACTAAGGATGATGCTGTAAAAGCAGTACCATCTATGGGAACACCAACTACTGGTGGTAACCGTGGCGAAACTCGTTCTAAGTTGTCAATGTTACGTCGTAAAGTAGCAGAGCGTTTGGTTTCAGCTAAAAATGAAACAGCAATGCTTACTACATTTAACGAGGTAGATATGTCTCCTATTTTTGCGTTACGTAGTCAGTATAAAGATGACTTTAGAGCTAAGCACGGTGTTGGTTTAGGTTTTATGTCTTTCTTTACTAAGGCGGTTGTGCGTGCATTAGAAATGTATCCTTCTGTAAATGCAATGATAGATGGTAAGGAGATGATTTCTTACGATTTTGCAGATATTAGTATTGCAGTATCTGGCCCAAAAGGGTTAATGGTTCCTGTAATTAGAAATGCAGAAAACTTAACTTTTAGAGGAGTTGAGTCAGAAGTAAAGCGTTTGGCTATTAGAGCTCGTGAAGGTGAAATTACTGTAGATGAAATGACAGGCGGAACATTTACCATTACAAATGGTGGTGTTTTTGGTTCTATGTTATCTACACCAATTATTAACCCTCCGCAGAGTGCTATTTTAGGAATGCACAATATAGTAGAGCGACCAATTGCTAAAAATGGTGAAGTGGTTATTGCTCCTATTATGTATGTAGCTTTATCTTATGATCATAGAATTATTGATGGTAAAGAATCTGTAGGTTTCTTAGTTGCAGTTAAAGAGGCACTAGAAAACCCAGAAGAGTTATTAATGAATAATGATGTTAAGAAAGCATTAGAAATGTAATCTTAATTAATAGATATAAAAAAGGGCTGAAGTTTTAACTTCAGCCCTTTTTTTTATGAGAATTGCTTTGCTAGTTGCAATTCATATCTGTTTTAGATTCGCTGTCTGCATTAGGGAAGCAATTGCCAGACGGTAAACTTTCTGGTGTGTATCTGCTTAAATTAGTGTCGTATAATGCATTTTCTACAAAAGCTGTTAAATCATTAATTTCTTCTTCTGTTAAGTTTAGTGGAACAAAATCTGAAGCTAATTGATTTTGAGGTACATTGTTGTTTTCTGCTACAGCCTTGTTTTTGTATTCTATTACGTCTTTAATAGAAGTAAAACTTCCGCCGTGACCAAAGTTTGTTGCGTCTTTTAAGTTGTATAAAGATGGAATTTTAAATTTGTAATTATCCTCTTCCTTACCGGTAAATCCGCCTCTGCCTTTTTTTGTTGTTTCATCAATAATAATATGAGAGCTGTTAGGGTCTAAATCATTCATTCCTAATGCATAAAAACCTGTTTTGTTTAATCCTGGGCCAGAGTGGCATTTAAAACATTCAGCTTTTCCAAAGAATAAATTAGCTCCATTTATTTCTTTAGGAGATAAGGCTACTTCATTTCCTTTTAAAAACTCCTGAAAAGGAGCTTGGTTTGCAAGCACTGTTCTTTCGTAAGCGGCAATTGCTAAACCAGCATTTATTGTAGAATATCTATTTTCTTCGGGTACATTAGGAAAAGCAGCATCAAATAAGCTTTTGTAACCATTATTGTTTAAAAAATCTGTGTCTATAAGTAGTCTGTGAACACCTAAGCCGGCTATTGCTTGTATTTCAATACCTTCAAAACCAAGGTTATTTCTTTCTTTAGGGGTGTCTACTGTCCAGTTGCTTTCGGTTCCGGCATTTTCGCCTGTTCCTCCAAACTGACCATTCCATAACATTACTTTTTGGTAGGCAGTGTTTAAAATACTAGGAGATTTTATAGGTTGTACATCTAGGTCCTCTTCTAGGTAGTCTATAGACATATGTCTTGTTTCTCCTTTAGACCCATAACCAAAACCACCTTCGCCAATGCCTTGTAAGTTTCCGCTTTGAAAACCTGCCGCTGCATGGTGGCAACTAGCACAAGAATATGTATTAGCTCCAATTTCTTTTTTAGGGTTTAGTGCTAATCCTGTTTCGTGAAAAAGAAATTTACCTAAAGCAACTTTTTCTGCTGTAAGCGGATTTTTTGGGTCGCTCGGTATTTTGCTTAAGTTGGTCTCTGCAGGTAATTGTAAAGCTTCTAAAGATCCGTAAAGAGAGGTTATTTTGTCTTCTAAAACACTAGTTTCTGCTTTTTGATAGTTGTCATCGTCATTAGAACAACTACTTGTAAATAAAATACCAACTACTAGTAAGCAGTATGTATTTATTTTTGATATTGACATGATTAGGATATTTGATAGGCAAAATTGAAAGTTTGCTAAAAACTATCATTAAAAAATCGGTACAATACGTATATATAAGGTAAGTGTTAATTATAACTTAAAATAAACACATTTTTTATTGTAGTCAATAATTGCTTTAGTCTTTTTTAATATATCTGCTCCTATAATACCGTCTACAGGTAATGCGTTGTGGTTAATAAGGGCTTGGTTAACGTGTACCAAATCAAACAAGACAATTTTTAATTTTTTATATTTCCAATTCCCAATTTTTATGGTGTTTTTAGTTGAAATCTGAGTGTCCATTTCTGTTGCGCCAGCACCAGCAGCTTTTATTTCAGAATCTTCAGGTGTTAGTTTGAAGTTTTCAATTTTATCTATGCCTATGCAGGTGTTAGATGCTCCTGTGTCTAAAATAAATCTGCCTGAAACGTTATTTATTTTTGCTTTTATTTCAAAATGATTAGTAGGTGTAAGTGTTAAATTAATTTTAGTGTAATCTTTATGAAGCAAGAATTTTTTTAAACTAGACATGTATTTAATTTTTGTGCAAATATATATCAATCTTTAAAAGAGAAAGTAAAAACAAACTATATCAACCTAAAAACAATAAAATCTACTAGATAATTCTATTTTTGCGGTATGATATTTACAGATACACATACACATTTATATAGTGAAGCTTTTAATGAAGATAGGGAAGAAGCAATACAAAATGCAATTGATAAAGGCGTGGAACGATTTTTTATTCCTGCAATAGATTCTACATATACAGCATCTATGTTGTCACTGGAAGATGCTTACCCTGATAATGTTTTTTTAATGATGGGCTTGCATCCAACGCATGTAAAAGAAAACTACCATGTAGAGTTGTTGCATATTGAAGAAATGCTGGCGCAACGTAAGTTTTATGCCGTTGGAGAAATAGGAATAGATTTATTTTGGGATAAAACGTTTTTAAAAGAGCAGCAATACGCTTTTAAACATCAAATACAATTAGCAAAAAAGTACAAGTTGCCTATAGTTATTCATTGTAGAGATGCTTTTGATGAAGTTTTTGAAATTTTGGAAGAAGAAAAAGGCGATGATTTATATGGTATTTTTCATTGTTTTACAGGGACATTAGAACAAGCAAGACTAGCAATTTCTTATAATATGAAATTAGGTATTGGTGGAGTGGTGACTTTTAAAAATGGCAAAATTGATAAGTTTTTAAATGAAATTGATCTTAAGCACATTGTTTTAGAAACAGATGCCCCTTATTTGGCCCCTACACCATTTAGAGGAAAAAGAAATGAAAGTGCATACCTTATTAATGTTGCTAAAAAAATAGCAGACATATATAATAAGGATATAAAGGAAATAGCAGAGATAACTACTAAAAATTCTATAGACGTTTTTGGTGTTTAAAGTGATAGGTAAGATGGCAGATACTACAAAAATATTATTGGTATATACTGGTGGTACAATTGGTATGGTTAAGGATTATAAAACAGGAGCATTAAAGGCTTTTAATTTTAATAATCTAATGAAAAGTATACCAGAATTAAAACAGTTAGACTGTTCTGTGGATAGTGTTTCTTTTGATGAGCCTATAGATTCGTCTAATATGAATACTACGCACTGGGTAAAAATTGCAACAATTATAGAGGATAACTATGAGGCCTTTGATGGTTTTGTAATTTTGCATGGTAGCGATACTATGAGTTACACTGCTTCTGCATTAAGTTATATGTTAGAGCACTTAAGTAAGCCTGTAATATTAACTGGTTCTCAATTGCCAATTGGAGATTTGCGTACAGATGCTAAAGAAAATTTAATTACATCTATACAGGTGGCTGCATTACAAAAAAATAATAAGGCAGTAATACAGGAGGTTTGCTTGTATTTTGAGTATAAATTGTATAGAGGCAATAGAACAACAAAAATAAATGCTGAGCATTTTGAAGCCTTTGCATCTTTAAATTACCCAGAATTGGCAGAATCTGGAGTGCATTTAAAAGTGAACAAAGAGTACTTAAGGAAAAAGAAGCATCAAAAAGCATTAAAAGTGCATAAAAACTTAGATGACAATGTTGCTATTTTAAAATTATTCCCTGGTTTAAATAAAAATGTACTTAAAAGTGTGTTAAATATTCCTGATTTGAAAGGATTGGTTTTAGAGACTTATGGTGCAGGAAATGCTCCAACAGAGAAATGGCTGTTAGATGACTTAAAAAATGCAATAAAAAAAGGATTGTATATTGTTAATGTTACGCAGTGCTCTGGAGGTAGTGTTTTGCTGGGTCAGTATGAAACTAGTGAGGAATTACAAAGCTTGCAAATTATTAATGGTAAGGATATTACAACAGAGGCGGCTGTAACTAAGTTAATGTATTTATTAGGAACAGGAGTGTCTCCAAAGCTATTTAAAACACTTTTTGAAACTCCTTTGCGTGGAGAATTGCAATAAAAATAACATATTATATTTCTTTAACTAATATTTTTTTTGTTATTTGGACGCCGTTAAACTTATAAAGAGAGAGGTGGCCGAGTGGTCGAAGGCGCACGCCTGGAAAGTGTGTATACATCAAAAGTGTATCGAGGGTTCGAATCCCTTCCTCTCTGCAGATAAGTTTGCGTTTAATTTTATTATAACATTTTTTTTTTATCTTTAACCCTATTAACTAACTAAATTAAGTTTCGAAAATGAAAAGATTATCATCTATCCTAGCTGTAGCTGGGTTGTTTGTTTTTAGTACAAATACAGTAAATGCAGCTACATTATTACAAGATGCAGCGGAGAAAGAAGCGCCAAAAGGTTTTGTTCAAGTTTTAAAAGAACAATTTATTACTGGTGGACCTGCTTTTATGGGTATTGTACTTTTATGTTTAATTCTTGGTCTTGCAGTGGCAATTGAAAGAATTATCTATTTAAATATGGCAAGCACAAACACTGCTAAATTAAAGCAAAGAGTTGAAGACGCATTAGCATCTGGTGGTGTAGAAGCAGCTAAAGAAGTATGTAGAAACACAAAAGGACCTGTAGCATCTATTTTTTACCAAGGTTTAGATAGAGCTGGTGAAAGCGTAGAATCTGCTGAGAAAGCTGTTGTTGCTTACGGTGGTGTACAAATGGGACAGTTAGAGAAAAACGTTTCTTGGTTGTCTTTATTTATCGCTATTGCGCCAATGCTTGGTTTCATGGGTACAGTAATTGGTATGATCCAGGCCTTCCAAAAGATTGCAGCAGTTGGTAACTTAAGTGCATCTTTAATTGCAGGTGATATTCAGGTTGCATTATTAACAACTGTATTTGGTCTTGTTACTGCCATTATTCTTCAAATTTTTTACAACTACATCATTGCTAAAATTGATAGTATTGTAAATGATATGGAAGATTCATCAATCTCATTGATTGATATGTTGGTAGATCACAAAAAATAAGTCGGACCTTAATACAAAAGCATTATGCAAAAAATAATAAAAATAGCCTTAATTGTAATAGGCGTTATATCAGCTGTGCTATGGTATTTTTTACCATCAGGGGATTTTACTATTCCTGAGGTAGCAGCTGAGGCAGCAAACAGTAGTGCGATGAATATGATGTTTATGATTACTTACCTTTTATTAGGTGTAGCAGTAGTTGTAGCATTGGTTTATACACTAAAGAACTTGTTTTCTACTCCAGAAAACCTTAAAAAAGCTTTATTTGCTTTAGTTGGTTTTGCACTTGTAGTAATTATTTCGTATTTTATTTCAAACGGAGACGATTTAGATCCTCAGTTTTTAACAGATATGAATGCTACAACTAGTACAGTTAAAAACATTGGAACAGGTATTTATACTTTCTTAATTTTAGCAGTGATAGCTGTTGTTCTAATGATTGTACCAAGTGTAAAAAAACTAATTGGTAAATAAAAAATAATAATTATGGCAAGAAGAGGTGGAGCACCAGAAGTAAATGCCGGTTCTATGGCAGACATTGCTTTCTTACTCCTTATCTTTTTCTTAGTAACTACTACTATAGAAACAGATGCAGGTTTAGATCGTATGTTGCCTCCTAAAGAGCCGCCTAATGAAGAACAGGTAATAAAAAAGCAAAAGAATATTTTTACTGTGCAAATTGGTAAAGATGGTCAGTTGCTAGTAGAAGAGGATCTTATGGATCTTAAAAATTTAAAAGATGCAGCAATTGCTTTTTTAGATAACGGTGGAGCGGTAAAGGGAGATCCTGATTACTGTGATTACTGTGAAGGAGTAAGAAGTCCAGAGTCTTCTGATAACCCAATTAAAGCGGTTATATCGTTAAAGAACGATCGTGAAACTAAGTATTCTGTTTACATTACAGTACAGAATGAGCTAGTTGCAGCGTATAACGCTTTACGTAACAGAGCAGCTAAAAAACTTGGTTACAATATGTCTTTTACAGAAATGGAAGCGGCATACTCAAACCAAGAAACTCCAGATGAGACTAAAGAAAAGTTAAAGGTTAGAATCAAAAAGATTCAAGGTCTTTATCCGCAAATATTATCTGAAGCTGAAACGACAACAAATTAATATTAATACAAAGGAATATGTCAAAATTTAAAAAGAAAAAAGACGGAGAATTACCTCCAGTTTCTACGGCTTCTCTTCCGGATATTGTATTTATGCTTTTGTTTTTCTTTATGACGGTTACAGTGATGAAAGATAGCGAGCCAATGGTAGCAAACGAGTTGCCAAATGCTTCTGAAATCAAAAAGCTAGAAAAGAAAGACAGAGTAGTTTATATTTTTGTTGGTCAACCTACAGAAAAATATCAAAGTGCTTTTGGTAAACAGCCTAAGATACAGTTAAACGATAAGTTTGCTAATGTTTCTGAAGTAGGAGATTACGTTTTAGAAGAAATAGCTAAGAAGCCTCAAGAGGTTCAAAGTTCTATAACAACTGCTTTAAAAATAGATAAGAATGCCAATATGGGTATTGTTATGGATATTAAAGAAGAGTTGAGAAAAGTAAATGCTTTAAAAGTAAATTACACCACTTATGAAGGTGATGCTTTTAAAAATTTACAATAATTTAGATAGTTAAACTATTATATGCGCTTCAAATAGGTAAAACTATTTGAAGCGTTTTTTTTATACATTAACTTTTATTATTTGCTATGCGTTGTTTAAGTTTTTTATTATTTTTTGTTTTGCTAGGTAGTTCTGTATATGCGCAAAATAAAGAAGTAGATAGTCTTTATTTAGAGGATCAGTTCTATGTAGGTGTTACTTATAACACTTTTGCAGATAAGCCAGCTAATTTAGATCAACGTAACTTACCATATGGTTTACAACTTGGTTTTATTAAAGATTTACCTATTAATAAAAATAGAACAGTTGGCTTTGGGTTAGGTTTAGGCTATGCAGTAAATAATTACTATTCTAATTTAGTTGCTTCTAAACAGGATAATACTATTAGTTATGTTCTTGTTGATGATGATTTTGATTATACGCGTAGTAAAATAGAAACTCATTTGATAGAAATGCCTATAGAGTTTCGTTGGCGAAGATCTACACCTACTAAGTATAAGTTTTTTAGAATTTATGCAGGTGTAAAATTGGGTTATGTTTTTAGCGCTAAGTCTAAATTTGTTTCTGATGATTTAAAAGACGTATTTAAAAACACAGATGTATCTAACTTTAGATACGGACTACAATTTAACATTGGGTACAATACGTGGAATATACACGTTTATTACGGGTTAAATAGCTTGTTAGATAATGCCTATGTTGGTGATGAGCAATTAAATATGAAGCCAATACGAGTAGGTTTTAACTTTTATATATTATAGCCAATATTTAATGGTGATTAACTGTGAGGTTAATCCAATTACAAAACCAACAATTATTTCTAAAGTAGTATTTGTTTTTAAATAGAGTTTAGCTGTAGATACTAAACCTGTGCATAAAATAGTAATTGCAATTGCATAAATAATATTTATCTCAAAATGCACGCTAAGGCTTATTAAAAACATAAGTAAGCTTCCCATTCCTACGGCGTGTAAACTGCTCTTAAAACGAATAAAAAGTAACAATAGAGAGCTAAATATAGCAGCAAGCATACCTAGAAAGAAAAAGAAAAGTTCTGCACTGTAGTTGTTAGGTATAACTTTATAAACAACAAGTAGTAATAATCCTAAGCTAATATATAAAGGGTATTTGCGTTCTTTTATGGTTGGTAAACTGTAGGATGTGATTATACCTATACTCCTAAGTATAATATAGCACACTACAGGTACAATAACAGTTAAAATTAGAATAGGTAACATGTTACCTAAAAAATGATTTTGAGTATAATACTGTGGTGTTATTTTAAAATAGCAAATACAACCAATTATGGGAATAAATAAAGGGTGGAAAATAGAGGATATAATCTTGTAAAATCCCTTCATTAAATTTGTTTTCTTAACCTTGCTACAGGTATGTTTAATTGCTCCCTGTACTTTGCAACTGTACGGCGTGCAATAGGATATCCTTTTTCTTTTAGTATAGCAGCAAGTTTGTCATCTGTTAAAGGCTTTCTTTTTTCTTCTTCGCCAATAACATTTTCTAGTATTTTTTTAATCTCTTTAGTAGATACATCTTCGCCTTGTTCGTTTTTCATTGATTCAGAAAAGTATTCTTTTATCAATTTGGTTCCGTAAGGTGTGTCTACGTACTTACTGTTTGCTACTCTAGAGACTGTAGATACGTCCATACCAATAGTATCTGCAATATCTTTTAATATCATTGGTCTAAGTTTGCGCTCATCACCAGTTAAAAAATATTCTTCTTGGTAGTTCATAATAGCGCTCATTGTTACAAAGAGTGTTTGTTGTCTTTGTTTTATAGCGTCTATAAACCATTTTGCTGCATCTAACTTTTGTTTGATGAAGAAAACAGTGTCTTTTTGAGATTTAGATTTTGTTTTTGAGTTTTTATATCCTTCTAGCATATTGTTATACTGTCTAGATACGTGCAACTCAGGAGCATTTCTTCCGTTTAAAGTAAGTTCTAGTTCTCCTTCAGCAATTTTTATAGAAAAATCTGGTACAATATGCTCAATAGCTCTTGTGTTGCCAGCATACGATCCGCCCGGTTTTGGGTTTAGTTTTTCAATTTCTGAAATAGCACCTTTTAGTTCTTCTTCAGTAATGTTGTGCTTTTGTATTAGTTTTTTGTAATGTTTTTTTGTGAACTGATCAAAAGACTTTTGTAAAATCTGAATAGCTAATTCTATCTCTGGTGTTTGTTCCTTTCTAGATAATTGAATAATTAAACATTCTTCTAAAGATCTTGCAGCAACTCCAGGAGGGTCTAATTCTTGTACTAAATTTAAAACCTTTATTATGTCTTTTTCTTCGGCAAATACATTTTGTGTAAAAGCCAGGTCATCCATAATGTCTGTAATTGGCCTACGTATGTATCCGCTTTCATCTACACTTCCAATTAAAAACTCGGCTATAGACCAATCTTTATCGTCTAAGTAAACCGTATTTAACTGGGTCATTAAATATTGATGAAAAGAGGTTCCTGCTGCATAAGGAATACTCTTTTCATCATCATCTGCACTGTAATTATTTGCTTGTGTACGGTAATCTGGTACTTCATCATCAGAAAGATATTCATCTATATTAATATCTTCAGCTTCAATTTTTTCAGTATCATTATCGTACAAATCATCATATTCATCCTCTATAGAATCGGCTTCATCTTTACCGGTTTCTAAAGCAGGATTTTCTTCTAACTCTTGTTTTAAACGTTGTTCAAAAGCCTGAGTAGGAAGTTGAATTAACTTCATAAGTTGAATCTGTTGTGGAGACAACTTTTGAGATAACTTAAATTGTAGGTGTTGTTTAAGCATTAATGTTAATTCTTTTTATGATTTTGTTTGTTAATTATTAAAATTCAGCATTTTGAGGTGTTCTTGGAAAAGGAATTACATCTCTAATGTTACCCATTCCGGTAGCAAAAAGTACTAGACGTTCAAAACCAAGACCAAAACCACTGTGTACAGCACTACCATATTTACGTAGGTCTGTGTACCACCATAATTCTTTTTCGTCTATATCTAATGCTTTCATTTTTTCTAAAAGAACATCTAAACGTTCTTCTCTTTGTGAGCCACCAACTATTTCTCCAATACCAGGGAAAAGAATGTCCATTGCTCTTACTGTTTTTCCGTCTTCATTTAAACGCATATAAAATGCTTTTATTTTTGCAGGATAATCAAACAATATAACCGGACATTTAAAATGCTTTTCTACTAGAAAACGTTCGTGTTCACTTTGTAAATCTGCACCCCATTCATTAATTAAGTATTTAAACTTCTTCTTTTTGTTTGGTTTGCAGTTTCTTAAAATATCTATAGCCTCTGTGTAAGTTACTCTTTTGAAGTTATTTTCTGTGATAAATTTTAATTTTTCAATTAAAGGCATATCACTACGTTCTGCTGCAGGTTTAGATTTTTCTTCGTCTAATAAACGTTTTTCTAAAAACTCTAAATCGTCTTTACAGTTTTCTAATACATAAGATAATACACTTTTTATAAAATCTTCTGCTAGGTCCATATTAGCATCTAAATCGAAAAAAGCCATTTCAGGTTCTATCATCCAAAACTCTGCTAAATGTCTAGATGTGTTAGAGTTTTCTGCTCTAAATGTTGGTCCAAATGTATATACTTTACCAAGACCCATTGCATAAGTTTCTGCTTCTAATTGGCCAGATACCGTAAGGTTGGTTTCTTTACCAAAAAAATCTTCGCTGTAGTTTACGGTACCATCTTCATTTAAAGGTGGGTTTTTGCTATCTAAAGTAGATACTTTAAATATTTCTCCAGCTCCTTCTGCATCAGAACCAGTTATAATTGGTGTGTGCACGTGGTAAAATCCATTTTGCTGAAAGTATTGGTGTACAGCAAAAGATAATGCAGAGCGCATACGCATAACTGCAGAAAAAGTGTTTGTTCTTACACGTAAATGTGCTTTTTCTCTTAAAAATTCTAAAGTGTGTTTTTTAGGCTGAATTGGATAAGTCTCTGGGTCGGCACCACCGTGAATTTCTAAGGTAGAAACTTGTATTTCTACAGACTGTCCTTTTCCTTGACTTTCTACAAGTGTACCTTTTACTTTAATAGCAGCGCCAGTAGATACTTGTTTTAGTAAACTTTCGTCTAATTTTTCAAAATCTACAACACATTGAATGTTTTGTATAGTAGAACCATCATTTAAGGCAACAAATCTGTTGCTTCTAAATGTTTTTACCCAACCGCTAACGGTTACTTCTTGTAAAAGATGTTTTCCGGACAATAAATCCTTAATGCTGTTTGTGTTCATTATAAAATATACTTCTTATTTTAAGTGATAAAGATAACTTTTTTTAAATCGTCTTTAAAATACTCAAATTAGTTTTGATTATTGATTTGATTTTTTTTCTTGATTTTAACCTCGTCTTTAGGTAAAATATCTATTTGTGGTTTTTTTAGAACTTCTTTATTTGCAATACTACGTTCTAAAGAGAGTAGTAGTGACGGTAGTAATATTAAGTTTGCTAACATAGCAAATAGTAACGTTGCAGATACTAATGCACCTAATGCAACTGTGCCTCCAAAGTTAGAAATTACAAAGACTGAAAAGCCAAAAAATAGAACAATAGAGGTGTAAAACATACTAACTCCTGTTTCTCTTAATGCGGCATAAACAGATTTTTTAATTGCCCATTTGTTAACCACTAGTTCTTGCCTATACTTAGCTAAAAAGTGAATTGTATCATCTACAGAAATACCAAAAGCAATACTAAATACTAAAATTGTAGATGGTTTTATTGGTACGCCTACAAAGCCCATTACACCTGCGGTAATAATTAACGGTAGTAAGTTTGGTATTAGTGATATAATAATCATTCTAAAAGACCTAAACAAATAAGCCATAAAAAGGGCTATAAGTGCAATGGCTAGTGCAAGAGAAAGCACTAAATTGTTAACTAGGTACTTTGTTCCTTTTAAAAATAAAAGAGCCTTACCTGTTAAAAATGTATTGTATCTTTCTTTAGGAAATATTTTGTCTAAATTCTCTTGCAGTCTACTCTCTATATCCTGCATGCGCTCTGTATCTACATCTCTCATAAATGTTGTAATACGTGCGGTTTGTCCTGTAGAATCTACAAAACTTTCTAGTAAATTACCATTGCTTTGAGAATTACGAGCCACATCCATAATAAAATTATTCTCTTGTGTGGTTGGTAGTTGGTAGTATTTAGGAATTCCGTTGTAAAATGCTTGCTTAGAATATTTCACAAGATTAACTACAGATATTGGGTGAGAAAGCTCTGGAATTTCTTCAATTACTTCACCAAATTTATCCATTCTTTTTAAAGTAGCTGGTTTTAAGACTCCATTTTTTCTTTTGGTGTCTATTACAACTTCAACAGGCATTATGCCTTTAAATTCTTTTTCAAAAAACCGTATGTCTTTAAAAAACTCAGCCTTTTTTGGCATATCTTCAATAGGGCTTCCGGAAATATCTATTTGGTAAATACCAATGATGCTAATTGTTAATAGTAGAACAGAAACAATATAAACAGATATTCTTTTGTTTCTAACAATGTTTTCCATCCAGCTGACAAAAGTATCAATCCACTTTGTGTTTAAGTGTTTTAAGTGTTTGTCTTTTGGCATTGGTAAAAAGCTGTAAACAATTGGTATAATTAATAGTGATAAAATAAAAATGCCAATAATGTTTATAGATGCTACAATACCAAACTCTTTAAGTAGTTGACTATCTGTAATAATAAAAGTAGCAAAACCAGATGCTGTTGTAATGTTAGTCATTAACGTAGCATTACCAATTTTAGAAATTACACGCTGTAAAGACAGTGCTTTGTTTCCGTGTTTTTTAACTTCTTGTTGGTATTTGTTTATTAAAAAGATACAATTTGGTATCCCTATTACAATTATTAATGGTGGTATTAGAGCTGTAAGTACTGTAATTTCATACTGTAAAAGACCTAGAATACCAAAGGCCCACATTACGCCAATAATTACTACGCACATAGATATAAACGTGGCTCTAAAACTCCTAAAAAAGAAAAAGAATATTAAAGACGTTACGCCAAGTGCAGCAAGTATAAACTTGTTTATTTCGTCTATAATATTTTTAGAATTCATTGTGCGTATATATGGCATTCCAGATATATGCAAATTCATTTCTGTTTCTTTTTCAAATGTATCTGTAAGGTGTTTAAAGTCTTTTAATATAAAATCTTTACGTACAGATGTATTTACAATGTCTTTATCTAAATACACTAAAGTTCTAATAGTGCCTGTTTCTTTATTGTAAAGTAGGTTCTCGTAAAACGGCATATTGTTAAATAAATGCTGTTTTAGACTATCTATTTCTTTGGTGGTTCTTGGTTTAGACTTTATAAAGTTTTGAAGTATAAATTTTTGCCCGTCTTCAGTTTTTACAAGCTCTTTAAGGTTGTCTGTAGATAAAACAAAATCAACCTCCGGAAAAGCATCTAGCTGTTTGCTAAGCTTATTCCATCTGTTAAATTTTTCAGGAGTATAAAGTGTACTGTCTTTTGCAGCAATAGCAATAACATTACCTTCTTCGCCAAATAACTTTAAAAACGACTGATATTTAATATTAACCGGATGATGATCTGGTAATAAATTAGCTTCTGAGTTAGAAAACTTCATGTTTTTCCATTGAAAACCTAGAAAAACGGTGAAAGCTATTATTAGTAGTATAATGAGAATTCTATTTCTTAGAATTATCCGAGCAGTTTTTGCCCAAAAACCTTGCGTAATCTTTGCAACCATTATATGTAATTAAGGTGCGCAAAGGTAAAGAAGTATTATTAGTGTTCCCAAGAAATGGGCTTTAAATACGTGTTAATAGTAAATAAAACTTAATCTTCTATTTTGATTTTGTGTTGTTTGCAGAAATCTATAAGTTCTGCGGCAGTGGTACTTTGTTTAGAAACTTCTAGGTCTCTGTGTTTTTTGTTGCTTAGTTGAAACCTGTAATAGGTTATGCTAAATATTTTAATTGTTTTGAGTTGTGCAATCTCGCTTAGGTTATATGTTTCTTTATAAGATTTTTTTGTAAACATATAAATTGCATAACTTATTGATGCAATTAAGAGGGCTATGGAGAGGTAGAAGAGTAAGTTGCTCTGGTTGTTAATAATATTTAAACTGGAGCTTAGTATAATAAGTACAGAGAAGACTTTGCCGTTACTTTTTTGACTTTTTATATTGTCAATAATTTCAACTTTGTTTAAATCTTCTCTGTAGTTAATTTTCATTAAAAAATAAATTAAACCTTCATTATTTCGGCTTCTTTAGTCACCAATAATGAATCTATTTTTTTTGTGAATTCATTCGTAAGTTCTTGTACATCTGCTTCAGCATTCTTTTTTAAGTCTTCAGATGCATTTTCAAGAGCTTTTATTTCTTTATTGGCTTCTTGTCTAGCGTTTCTTATACCTACTTTGGCATCGTCAGCTTCACCTTTTGCTTGTTTTGCTAAATCTTTTCTTCTTTCCTCTGTTAGTGGCGGTACGTTAATAATAACAAAATCACCATTGTTCATAGGGTTAAAGCCAAGATTAGAGTTCATTATGGCTTTTTCTATTTCGTGAAGCATATTTTTTTCCCAAGGCTGAACAGATATTGTTCTTGCATCTGGAGTGTTTACATTAGCTACTTGAGAAAGAGGAGTGGATGAGCCATAGTAGTCTACCATTACGCTAGATAGCATAACAGGACTAGCTTTACCAGCTCTAATTTTAATAAATGCTTTTTCTAAATGGTCTATTGTGCCATTCATACTCTCTTTAGTACTGTCTAATATAAAATTAATTTCTTCGTTCATCGTGTTAATATTTAATCTTGGTTCAGCATTAACTGTACCACTTATAGATTTACTTCTGTTCCTATATTTTCTCCTGATAGTAATTTTAATAAATTACCTTTTGTATTCATATCAAAAACAACAATTGGTAATTCATTTTCCTGACTCAAAGTAAAGGCTGTTGTGTCCATTACTTTTAAACCTTTATTTAGTACATCCTGAAAAGATATTTTGTCAAACTTAGTTGCGTTTTTGTCTTTTTCAGGGTCAGATGTATAAATACCGTCTACTCTTGTACCTTTTAATATTACGTCTGCTTCAATTTCTATTGCTCGTAATACTGCGGCAGAATCTGTAGTAAAGTACGGGTTACCTGTTCCTCCGCCAAAAATTACTACACGTCCTTTTTCTAAATGTCTCATAGCTTTTCTTCTAATAAAAGGCTCAGCTACTTCATTTATTTTAATGGCAGTTTGTAATCTTGTTTGTACACCAGCGTCTTCTAAAGCACTTTGTAGTGCTAAGCCGTTAATTACAGTGGCTAGCATACCCATATGATCACCTTGTACACGGTCCATACCGTTACTTGCTCCTGCAACACCTCTAAAAATGTTACCGCCACCAATAACTATTGCTACTTGAATACCTTTGTCTGTTACCTCTTTTATTTCTTTAGCATATTCCGCAAGTCTAATTGGGTCTATTCCGTATTGTCTAGAACCCATTAAGGCTTCTCCACTTAGTTTTAAAAGTATTCTTTTGTATTGCATTTTCTGGTGTTGTTTATGGTTAGCAAAAATAATGAAAAAAATGAACGGTAAAGTATGTCTTATATTTAATTCTAATATTTTGTTGTATTAGTATCCGTTTATTTAAATAAAAAAGCCGTTTTCTAAAAATAGAAAACGGCTTTACTTATAACTTTAAAAGTTTTGTGTCTTATTATCCAAGAGCAACTCTTTTAAAAGATGTTACAGTAACATCGCCGTAAGAAGAAACGTAAGATGCTACGCTAATTTTTTCATCTTTAATAAAGTTTTGGTCTAATAAACATTGCTCTTGATCTAGAGTAGTGTTATCAGATACAAATCTTTCCATTTTACCTGGTAAAATTTTATCCCAAATTTGCTCTGGCTTACCTTCTGCTTTAAGTTGTGCTTTAGCATCTTCTTCTGCAGTAGCCATAACTTCTGGAGTTAATTGAGCCATAGAAATATACTGAGGTACGTTTTTAAGAGTTTTTCCTAAACGACCTAACTCAATATTATCTTTTTCAATAACAGCAATTCTTGCTTCAGTTTCTGATGCTACATATGCAGGATCAAAATCTTTGTAAGATAATGTAGTTGCACCCATAGATGCAATCTGCATAGCAACGTCTTTACCTAGAGTTTCTATGTTTTCTACTTTTGCAGAAAAACCAACAACAGCAGCAAGTTTGTTAATGTGAACGTAAGAACCAACGTAAGGAGCCTCTACAGTCTCAAAAGCGTTAATTTCTAATTTTTCACCAATAACACCAGTTTGTTCAACTAGTTTTTCAGCAACAGTCATTCCTCCAAAATCAGCAGCTAAAAACTCTTCTTTAGAGTTGTAGTTTAATGCTAATTCTCCTAATTGGTTTGCAAGAGCTAAAAAGTTATCGTTTTTACCAACAAAGTCAGTTTCACAACCTAATACAATTGCAACACCTTTGTTAGCTTCTGCGTTAACTTTAGCAACAGCAGCACCTTCGCTAGAGTCACGATCTGCTCTTTTTTCTGCTACTTTTTGACCTTTTTTACGTAATACGTCAATTGCTTTGTCAAAATCACCTTCAGCTTCAACTAATGCTTTTTTGCAGTCCATCATTCCTGCGCCAGTAGCTTTTCTTAGTTTATTTACTTCTGCAGCTGTAATTTTTGCCATCTTATTTATGTTTTAATATTGCTCTAAATAAATATTATTTTTTTAGAACGATGTTAAATTAATATTTTGTTTTATTTATATAAAAGGTTGTTTAGATTACTCTATACCACCTTTAGTATTGTCTTGCCATACTTTTAACTCGTCCCATTTACCATCTGCAGCCATTTTAGCTTGCTTTGGCCAAGAACCAGGATTTTTAGATGCAAAACTAGAACCAGCAGCAGTTAAGATAGCGCTTAAATCTTCAACAGATTTTGCGGCTAAATCTGCATAAGTTTTAATTCCTTCGTTTTGGAAAATTTCAGCTATTTTAGGTCCAATTCCTTCTACTTTAGTTAAGTCATCTGCAGAAGTTGTAGCCTCAGCTTTTGGAGCTGGTGCAGCTTTTGCTTTTGGAGCAGCAGCTTCTTTACCTTCTTTTTCAGCTTGCTTATCAGACTTACGATCTGCTAAACCTTCAATAATTGCGTCAGAAACATGTGTTAATACAGCTTCAATAGATTTAGATGCATCATCGTTAGATGGGATAATGTAATCTATTGGTCTTGGATCAGAGTTTGTATCTACCATTGCAAAAATAGGAATGTTTAATTTTAAAGCTTCCTTAACTGCAATGTGCTCTCTCATTGTATCTACAATAAATAAAGCTCCTGGTAAACGTGTCATATCAGAGATAGAACCTAAGTTTTTCTCTAATTTAGCTCTTAAACGATCTACTTGTAAACGTTCTTTTTTAGATAAAGTTAAAAAAGTACCATCTTTTTTCATTCTATCAATAGAAGCCATTTTTTTAACAGCTTTACGAATAGTTACAAAGTTAGTTAGCATACCACCTGGCCATCTTTCTGTGATGTAAGGCATATTTGCTTTCCCTGCTTTGTCTGCAACGATGTCTTTTGCTTGTTTTTTGGTAGCTACAAAAAGTATTTTTCTACCTGATGCTGCTATCTTTTTTAAAGCTTCATTAGCTTCATCAATTTTTGCAGCAGTTTTGTATAAGTTAATAACGTGTATTCCGTTACGCTCCATATAAATGTATGGTGCCATATTCGGGTTCCACTTTCTTGTAAGGTGTCCAAAGTGTACACCTGCTTCTAATAAGTCTTTTACTTCAATTTTGTTTGCCATTTTTTTTGTAATAGTTTACGTTCCGTTTTACTTAGCAATGCTAAAGTAGTGCGTATGCAGTCTTTAACATTTAGATGCTAAACTAGTGTTATTCATATGGTGATAAATAACAACGACAACTTGTTTTAATTTATGCTTTAGATTTTTTCTAAAGACTTCTCAATGAACTTGTTTTGTTGGTGATGTTCCAACGATATAAAATATCAGATAAAATCTGATGTAAAAAAACCGGAACAAAGTTCCGGAATATATTCTTAACGCTTAGAGAATTGAAATTTCTTACGGGCTTTCTTCTGACCGAATTTCTTACGCTCTACCATTCTTGGATCTCTAGTTAAAAGACCTTCTGGTTTTAATACTAATCTGTTTTCAGCATCAACCTCACACATTGCTCTAGAAAGAGCTAGTCTAATAGCTTCTGCTTGTCCAGTGATACCTCCTCCGTAAACATTTACTTTTACGTCAAAGTTTTCTTCATTGCTAGTTAAAGCAAATGGTTGTTTCACTTTGTACTGTAAAGTAGCAGTAGGGAAATATTCATTTAAATCTTTTTTGTTGATTGTAATGTTACCTTTTCCTTCAGAAACATATACACGTGCAACAGCAGTTTTACGTCTGCCTATCTTATGAATTACCTCCATTATAAGTCCTTTAAGTTTATTGCTTTTGGTTTTTGTGCCTCTTGGTTGTGCTCAGAACCTACGTAAACTTTTAAGTTACGAAAAAGCTCAGCGCCCAATCTATTTTTTGGCAACATACCTTTTATTGATTTTTCCACTACACGTGCTGGGTTTTTCTCCAACATTTCAATAGCTGTCTGAGACCTTTGTCCACCAGGGTAACCTGTGTGTCTAATATAAGTCTTAGTTTGCCATTTGTTACCGCTAAGAGTAACTTTCTCTGCATTGATAACAATTACGTTATCCCCACAGTCCACATGTGGTGTAAAATTAGGTTTGTTCTTTCCTCTTAAGATTTTTGCAACCTTAGAAGCAAGACGACCCAACGTTTCTCCTTCAGCATCAACCAATAACCACTCCTTAGAAACGGTTGCTTTATTGGCTGAAATTGTCTTGTAGCTTAATGTATCCACACTAATATATTTTTATTATTTACTTAATCCCGATAAACGGGGTGCAAATGTACAATTATTTACTTGAAATACAAATGCTTATTTCCGTTTATTTTTATTGTTTTTTCTAAATGCTATTGTTTTCTTGATTTGCGAAGCTTTAATTTTTTTGATTTTAACAAAAATTTGTCATTTTTAATTATAAATCTGTAACAGGAGTCTTATTTTTACAACTTCTTTTAAAAAATAACCAAAACCACTAATGTTTAAATTTAACATAACAAGTGCTCTAGTATTTTTAACTACTGCGCTTTTTTCTCAAGAAAGTGCAAATATACAAGTTCCAAAGAGGGTGTACACTACAAATAGTGTAGAAAATAAAAAATCGCCTGTAATTGATGGTCATTTAACAGATGATGCTTGGAATAACTCCGAGTGGCAAGGAGATTTTGTAGAATGGAGGCCAGATGAAAACACATCTCCTACGCAGCCCACTAAATTTAAAATTGTGTATGATGACAAATTTCTTTACATAGCTTTTAAATGTTATGATGCTGATTTGGATAAGATTGAAAAACGTTTATCAAGGAGAGATGGTTTTCAGGGAGATTGGGTAGAAGTAAATATAGATAGTTATAATGATAAAAGAACCGCTTTTTCTTTTACGTTTACGGTTGCAGGTGTTAAAGGTGATGAGTTTATATCTGAAAACGGAAGTAGTTGGGATAGTAGTTGGAATCCTATTTGGTACGGCAGCTCTAAAATTGATGAAGAGGGGTGGACAGCAGAATTAAAAATACCTTTTAGTCAGTTAAAGTTTGGAGATGCAGAAGAACAAGTATGGGGTTTGCAAGTTAAACGTAGAATTTTTAGAGCTGAAGAAAGGTCTATTTGGCAACGTATTCCGTTAGAATCTTCTGGGTATGTGAGTGAGTTTGGTGAGCTTAGAGGTTTGTTAAACATAAAGCCACAAAAACAATTAGAGATTCAGCCTTTTGTAGTAAATCAATATGATAGTTATCCAAAAGAGGTTGGTAATCCGTATAGAGATGGCTCTGACTATAAATTAAATGGAGGTTTAGATGCTAAAATTGGTATTACAAATGATCTTACGTTAGATTTAACAGTAAATCCAGACTTTGGTCAGGTTGAAGCCGATCCTGGAGCAATAGCTTTAGATGGTTTTCAGATCTTTTTTAAAGAACAGCGTCCATTTTTTATAGAGAATAAGAATATTTTTGATTATGAGTTTGGTAGTGGTCAAGATAACTTATTTTACAGTAGGCGTATTGGTCGTAATCCACACGGCAGACCTGCTTTAGAGGATGGTGAGTTTGTAGATGTGCCAAAAAACACTACAATTTTAGGGGCTGCTAAGTTTTCGGGTAAAACTAAAAGCGGTTGGTCATTAGGGCTTTTAGAAAGTGTCACAGGTAAAATGTATGCAGAGATAGATGCTAATGGAGAAAAAAGAGATGAGCTTGTTGAGCCGCTTACAAATTATTTAGTTGCTAGAGCTCAAAAAGATTTTAATAATAGAAATTCATATGTTGGTGCAATTTTTACATCAACAAATAGAAGACTTGAAGATAATTTAGATTTTTTACGCAAGTCTGCAGTTTCTGCTGGGGTAGATTTTAAGCATAATTGGAAAAATAGAGAGTATTATATAGAAGGTAATTTTGTAGCTAGTTCTGTTAATGGTTCTAAAGAAGCTATTGCGCAAACACAAAAATCTATTGCGCATTTATTTAACAGGGTAGATGCTGGTCATGTAAAATTTGACGATTCAAGAACCTCTTTGTCGGGTACAGGTGGTAAACTGGAGTTTGGTAAAGCTGGTGGTGGAGATTGGAGATATGAGGGCGGTGTACTTTGGTATTCTCCGGAATTAGAATTAAATGATATAGGCTTTTTGCGACAGGCAGATAAGATTACACAGTTTGCAGAAGTGCAGCGTTTGTTTTTAAAACCTACAGATTTTTACAGAAACATACGTTTGCAATTAGGGCAGTACTCTACGTTTGATTTTGATGGCAATTATAATAGAATGTCATACCAGTTTAATGGTAATATAAGTTATAAAAATAATTGGTGGACAGAGGTAGAGGCTACTTATGATCCTGTTTTTTATAGCAATGCAAACTTGCGTGGTGGTCCAAGATGGCGTTTTGCAGAACAGGGTGGTTTTGCGTTGTTTGCAGGTTCAGATAATAGAAGAAAATTTTATGCTACTGTTGGTTATGTTGGTAATAAAGGTGCAGAGGATACATTTAAATATAATAGGTATGTGTTTAGGTTTACATACCAGCCGATAGATGCTTTTAGTTTGTCTATGGATAATGAGTTTTCTACAGAAAATAGTAAAACACAATACATAACTAAGCGAGAAACAAGTGATGAGACTAGGTATATTTTAGGAGAAATAGATCAGAACACATTTAGTAGTTCTATACGTTTAAATTATAACTTAAATCCTAATTTAAGTTTACAATATTATGGTCAGCCTTTCATTTCTAGAGGTAGATATTCTAATTTTAATTATGTTAATAATCCCGTTGCTGGTAGTATTGATAATAGAGTAATACTGTTTAATGAAAATCAAATAACGGAAAATAATGGTGTTTATTTAATTGATGAAGATGTAGATTCTAATACAGATTATGAATTTGGAGATCCAGATTTTTCATTTGTACAATTTAGGTCTAATTTAGTGTTGCGCTGGGAGTATATACCAGGGTCCGAAATATTTTTAGTTTGGTCTCAAGGACTTACTGGTAATGTTAATCCTGATGATGCTTTAGGTAGAAGTTTAAATAGGCAGATTTTAGATCGTAAAAAGGATAATACAATTTTACTTAAGGCCACTTATAGGTTTATACTTTAAGTAAAAAACTGGTAGATATACTATTATGTGTTATTTTGCGTTTTTAAAAAGAAAACTAATCGACTAAAAAGATGATAAAAAAGAGTTTTATAGTAATGGCTGCTGTATGTATGTTTGGAAGTTCTTGTTCTACGGATAGTGATAAAGAAATTTTTTCAGAGAACAGCTTGGTGGGTACTTGGGTAATTTCTGATTTTACAAGGGAAGAATCCTCAGAAGTGAGTTTACCTCAAGAAATAGCAAAGAATCTTATAGATCAAGGTTGTAAAATAATTACATATACTTTTAATGCTGATGATACATTTGTTGGTAAGGATAAATTAAATTATTTTGTAATTGAATCTAATGGAGCGGGCATAGAAGTTGATTGTCCTGAAGAAACAGATACTTTAGTTGGTGCTTGGGATTTAGATGGCGACCAATTAACAATTACAGATCCTACAGGAGGAAAAACTGTTATTACGGTTGACTTAAATGGTAATACGCTAATTATTGCAGGGGAAGATATTGATGAAGGTAATTATGAAGGTTTAGATGTTGTTTTTACAAAAAACTAAAACCATTCTATTTAAAAAATAAAAAAGGACATTAGAAAAATCTAATGTCCTTTTTGTTTTATTGTATTTTAATTAATGAGCAACTAGCCAATTATCTCCTGTTCCTATTTCTACGTCTAAAGGAACCGCAAGCGAGTATGCATTTTCCATTTCTGTTTTAATAAGTGTTCTTACTTCTTCTAATTCTGTTTTGTGAGCGTCAAAAACAAGTTCATCATGTACTTGTAAAAGCATTTTGGTTTTAAAATTACCTTCAGTAAGTTTCTTGTGTATGTTAATCATTGCAATTTTAATAATATCTGCTGCGCTACCTTGTATTGGTGCGTTAACGGCGTTACGTTCTGCTGCTCCACGCACAACAGCGTTTCTGGAGTTTATATCTTTTAGGTATCTACGTCTTCCTAAAACTGTTTGTACATAACCATTGTCTCTTGCAAAGTCTACTAATTCACTCATGTACTTTTTAAGTTTTGGGTATGTCTCGTAATAAGCGTCTATAAGTTCTTTAGATTCTCCTCTACTTAAATCTGTTTGGTTGCTTAATCCAAAAGCAGATACACCGTATATAATTCCAAAGTTTACTGTTTTTGCATTACTACGTTGCTCTCTAGTAACCTCTTCTAAAGGAACGTTAAATACTTTTGAAGCTGTAGAGGCGTGAATGTCTTCTCCGTTTTTAAATGCTTCAATCATTGTTGTTTCATCACTTAAAGCAGCAATTATACGTAGCTCTATTTGTGAGTAATCTGCTGCTAATAGTGTGTAATTCTCATCTCTTGGTACAAAAGCTTTACGTACTTGTCTTCCGCGCTCTGTACGTATAGGTATGTTTTGCAAGTTGGGGTTGTTGCTACTTAGTCTTCCTGTAGCGGCAACAGTTTGCATATAGTCTGTATGTACACGGCCAGTGCTTTCCTCTACTTGTTCTGGTAAAGCATCAATATAAGTGCTTTTTAACTTGGCTAAACCTCTGTATTCTAGTATGTTTTTAATAATCTCATGATCTTGTGCAAGATAAGAGAGTACATCTTCTGCTGTAGAATACTGACCTGTTTTTGTTTTTTTAGGTTTATCTACAAGTTTTAGTTTTCCAAAAAGTATTTCTCCTAATTGTTTTGGTGATGCTATATTAAATTCTTCGCCTGCAGCTTCATAAATACTAGTTTCTAGGTTTTTAATATCTATGTTTAACTCATTAGAGAGAGAATTTAAAAAGTCAACATCAAGGTTAATACCTTCTAGCTCCATATCTGCTAAAACGCTTAATAGTGGAATTTCTATGCTGTTAAATAAATCTTCTGTTTTTGCGTCTTTAAGTTCTGGTCTAAAGTGGCTTGCTAGTTGGTAAGTAATATCTGCATCTTCAACCGCATACTCTGTTTGTTTTTCTACAGGAACCTGGCGCATAGATAACTGGTTTTTACCTTTTTTGCCAATTAATTCAGTTATGGAAATAGGAGTGTAGTTTAAGTATGTTTCGGCTAACACATCCATATTATGTCTCATATCAGGATTTATTAGATAGTGAGCTAACATAGTGTCAAAATATGTTCCTTTTATAATAAGGTTGTATTTGCGCAATACTTTAATGTCGTACTTTAAATTCTGACCTACTTTTTCAATGTTTTCATCTTCAAAAAACGGGCGTAATTGCTCTATGAGTTCTTGTGCTTCTTCCCTTGCTTCAGGAAAAGGAATGTAATAGCCTTTGCTGGCTTCCCAAGAAAAAGCAATTCCTACTAACTCTGCTGTAAGCGGATTTAGTCCTGTTGTTTCTGTATCAAAACAGACAGATGTTTGTTTCATTAAGTTCTGTAAAAACAATTTCATAGCCATTCCAGGTGCTACACTTTGGTATATGTGCGGAATGTCTTTACTTGTTTTTCTGCTAGATAACTCTTGCTGTACTTGCGTAGCAGAAGCGGAATCGCCGCCGCCAAATAATGAAAACTGACCAGCTCCGGCAGCAGCTGTTTTGGTTGTTGTTTTGGTAGATTTGTCATTATTGCTACTTGTGGCTGTGGTAGTTGTTTCTGTAGCAAATGTTTTTATAAGGTTGTCAGCAAGTCTTCTAAATTCTAGCTCTTCAAATATAGAGGTGACTTTTGGTAAATCTGGTTGGTCTAATTCATATTCTTTTTCATTAAACTCTACGGGAACATCTAACATTATGCGAGCTAATTTTTTAGAAAGTAAGCCAAGTTCTTTGTTGGCTTCTATTTTTTCCTTCATTTTACCTTTTAGCTCGTGCGTATTTTCTAAAAGATTTTCCATACTACCGTATGCTGCAAGGAATTTTTTTGCGGTTTTATCTCCAACACCAGGCAGTCCGGGAATGTTGTCCACGGCATCTCCCATCATACCTAAATAATCTATAACTTGCTCAGGTCTTTCAATTTCATATTTGTTTAATACTTCTGGTATTCCCCAAGTTTCATAACCGCCACCAAACATTGGTCTGTACATAAAAATATTTTCAGATACTAACTGAGCAAAATCTTTATCTGGTGTAACCATAAAAACTTTGTAGTTTTCTTTTTCTGCTTTTTTAGCTAATGTTCCTATAATGTCATCGGCTTCAAAACCTTCTTTAACAATCACAGGTATGTGCATTGCCTTTAAGATATTCTCTATGTAGGGTATGGCTAATTTTATAGCTTCAGGTGTGGCATCACGGTTGGCTTTATAGGCTTCAAACATTTCTACACGATCTACACTTCCACCACGATCAAAACAAACTGCTAAATGGTCTGGCCTTTCTCTTTTTATAACATCTAATAGTGAATTGGTGAAACCTAGTATTGCTGATGTGTCTAGTCCTTTAGAGTTTATTCTTGGGTTTTTTATAAACGCATAATATCCTCTAAAAATAAGTGCGTATGCATCTAGTAAAAAAAGTCTTTTTTGATCTGCCATCTTATAATCTTAATTAAGTGTCAAAACTACTAATTGTTGTTTTGTATTTAGTCTTTCTTGTAAAAAGAATTTACGTGTTCGTTAGTGTTGCTCTCTTTGGTTGTTTTGCGATAGGTAAAACCAGGATGAACACAATAGCCACCTGTTTCTCCTTTCTTATTCATTGCTAAAAAGCCAATCTGGAAATCTTCACGGTCTTTATTTTTAGCCATAATTCTTTTTACGCCTTCTTCGCAAGCTTCTTGAGGTGATTTTCCTTGTCGCATTAATTCTACAATTAAAAAACTACCAACTGTTTTAATTACTTCTTCGCCAACACCTGTAGCGGTTGCGCCGCCAACTTCATTGTCTACAAATAAACCAGCTCCAATTATTGGAGAATCTCCAATACGCCCACCAACCTTGTAAGCCATACCGCTAGTAGTGCAAGCACCAGATATATCTCCTTTTTCATCCATAGCTAGCATACCAATAGTATCGTGGTTTTCTATATTAATAATTGTCTCGTATTTAGATGTCTTTTTCCACTCTAACCAATCGTTTTTTGATTTTTCTGTAAGTAAGTTTTCTTTTTTAAATCCTTGTTCGTAAGCAAACTGTTCTGCACCCTTGCCAGCTAAAATTATATGTGGTGTTTCTTCCATAACCTTACGTGCTACAGAAACTGGGTGTACAATATTTTGTAAATAAACTACAGATCCGCAGTTGCCATCTTTGTCCATAATACATGCGTCTAATGTAACATTTCCGTCACGGTCTGGTCTGCCACCTAAGCCTACTGTATTATTGTTGGCATTTGCTTCTTCAACCATTACACCTTGTTCAACAGCATCTAAAGAGTTTCCGCCTTTAGCTAAAACTTCCCAGGCTTTATCATTGGCATTTTTAAAATTCCAAGTGCAAATAGCAATTGGTTTAATTGTCTCTACTTTTAAATCGGGAGCAATTGTTTTTTTGTTATCACAAGATGCTAATAATGGAGCAGAGATGATGCCGGCTGTACTTAAAGATGAATTTTTTAAAAACTTTCTTCGTTTCATAATAGTAGGTTGACTAATTTTAGGCTTTAAATATAATGATTATGATTTTAGAAGTGTGTGCAAATTCATTGGAATCTGCCTTAAACGCAGAAAAAGCTGGTGCTACTAGAATAGAGTTGTGTATGGAGCTTGGTGTTGGTGGTGTAACTCCTTCTTATGGCCTTGTTAAAGCTGTGCTAAATGCTGTGAATATACCCGTGCACGTATTGGTTAGGCCTAGAAGCGGAGACTTTACATATTCAGATTCTGAATTTGAAGTAATGAAACAAGATATTGCTTTATGTGTAGAGCTTGGTTGTGCAGGTGTTGTTTCTGGCGTGTTGCATAAAAATTTTACATTAGATAAAGAGCGAACACAACTTTTAATAAATGCATCAAAAGGATTAAAATTTACTTTTCATAGGGCTTTTGATTGGATTAAAAATCCGGAAGCTACTTTTTTAGAGTTGCAAAATATGGGGGTGAATTATGTGCTTTCATCTGGTCAAGAAGCTTCAGCTCCGTTAGGCTTTTCTTTGCTTTCTAAGTTGAATAGGAAATCTGCTACTTGCGTTATAATGCCTGGTGGAGGATTAAAGGTTGATAATGTTGTAGGTTTTAAAGAAGAGGGGTTTAAAGCATTGCATATGTCTGGAACTTCTTTTTTTAAAACTTTAGACGAAGATGTTCCTTTGTCTATGAATTCTAATTGTTTTTTAGTTGAAAACCAGGTGTCAATTTCTAATGTAGCTACTATAAAACAGGTGGTTGCTTTGTTAAATAAGTCTTAAATAGGTGTTTCTGCTTGTCAAACAAATACCTTTGTAAAAAAAATAGATTATGCTTCGTTGGATTATTTTTGTCCTTGTTTATTCGGTTTTAGGGTTTTATGCTTTTCAGGCATTAAAAACTGCTACTAGAATTAATTGGCTTCATTATTTATATATTGTAGTTTCACTTTTAGCTGTTTTTAACTTTATTTATCAATTTAGTATTGGTAATGAAGGGCGAGTAATTAGTATTCCTATGAGCTATGCTTTTGGTTTTCTATTAAGTGTAATGGCTTTTAACTTAGTGCTTATTATTTTTCTTTTTTCTGAGGATATTATACGTTTTTTAGCAGGAGTTTATACTAAGTTTTTTGGAGAGTCTAAAGAGTTTGCGCTGCCAAGCCGTAGGCGTTTTTTAAGTTTAATAGGTTTAGGTTTGGCTTCTTTGCCTTTTGGAGCTTTGCTTTATGGTATGGCTAAAGGGAAGTATAATTTTAAGGTTCTAAAGTATGAATTGACTTTTGATGATTTGCCAGATGCTTTTGATGGATATCAAATTACACAAATATCTGATATACATAGTGGTAGTTTTGATGATGAAGAAAAAATTAAATATGCTATAGATTTAATTAACGAGCAAAAGAGTGATGTTTTGTTGTTTACCGGGGATATGGTAAATAATACAGCAGAAGAAATGGATCCGTGGAAAACAATATTTTCTAAGCTTGAAGCTAAAGATGGTAAATACTCTGTTTTGGGGAATCATGATTATGGTGATTATGTTAGTTGGGATTCTGAAGAGCTAAAAGAAGAAAATTTAGATAAACTGAAGAGCACTCAAAAGGAAATAGGTTTTGATTTACTTTTAAATGATAGCAGATTTTTGCAAAAAGGAGAAGATAAAATAGCTTTAGTTGGAGTAGAGAACTGGGGTGTAGGAGGATTTAAAAAAGCAGGAGATTTAAAAAAGGCCAGTGCTAATATTGCAAAAGACGATTTTAAAATATTGATGAGCCACGACCCTTCTCACTGGGAGCATGAGGTTATTAAAGATGAATATCATTACCACTTAACGCTAAGTGGACACACACACGGTATGCAATTTGGAATTGAAATTCCTGGTTGGATTAAATGGAGTCCTATTAAATGGAGGTACCGCTATTGGGCTGGTATTTACAAAGAAATGGGGCAGTATATAAATGTTAACCGTGGTTTTGGCTTTTTAGGATATCCAGGCAGAGTTGGTATTTGGCCAGAAATAACTGTAATTACACTAAAAAAGAAAGAATTGGCATAGTTTTATGACTCAAATAGTTGTAAAAAGATGGGCTAAACTATATAATTTAACAATTTTTCTTACTTTTGATTAACAACCCAAAGATTTATTTATGTCTAAATTTGGAGAACTAATAGATTTACAAGTACCTGTATTGCTAGATTTCTATGCAGAATGGAATGAGCAATCATCACAAATGCACCCTGTTTTAAGGGATGTAGCTGCGGCACTAGGTGATAAAGGTAAAATTATTAAGATTGATGTAGATAAGAATAAAGAGCTTGCGCAAGCATTGCGAGTAAAAGGCTTACCTACATTGATGATCTACAAAAATGGCGAAATGGTTTGGCGCCAAAGCGGCGAACAAGACGCAAATACTCTTATTACTTTACTTAACGAGTATTTATAATATATAAAATCCTATTATTTAATTTATACTATTGCATAAAGCTAACCCAAGGTTAGCTTTATGTTAGTTGTTAGTGCTATCTAATACAGTAGCGCTTGTGTCTACTGTATTAGAGTCTGGTAAATCTGGATCTGTCATTGGTGGCTCTTCTGGAGTTTCTTCTCTTAGTAGCCTTCTAGATCTGTTAAAGTGAGAGAATTTAGTTAAGAACTCTGTAGCAATTAATTCTTCTTTCTCTGCTAGTTCTGTTTCGTTATTTCTTTTAAGTATGTCTATTAGTCTAAAGTAGCTCTCTAGGTCACCTAAAATATCATTTTCTCTAACATATTGTTCATCCAAGTCTAAGGTGTTGTAGTAGCTTAGGTTTTCTTGGTACTTAGTTTTTAACTGTGCAAAAAGTTCTCTTGCTTTTTTAGTTTCGCCTACTCTATAGTAGCCATCTACAAAAGGTTCTACAAAGGCGTAGTAGCCAAAGTAGTCTACAGGCATATTTGTCACAGCTATATTTATAATATCTTTTGCTTTTTCTATTTTATTTTCTTCAATAAGTTGTTCTGTAAGTCTGGCAAGGTTGCCTCTAAAGCTAATAGACTGTGATCTTGTTTGTGTGTCGTGGTAAATGTCAGGACTACCAGAGTTACCCCATTTCCATTTTTTAACAATACTGTACATTAGGTCGCTATCAATACGGCCTATTTCATACGGACTTGCATTTTTTGTTTTAATTGGTACTAGTTTGTATGCTAAACCATCTAATTGTAAATACTCTTTCATCCAAATGTATTCACCACTATCAAAACTACCTCCAGAGAAATAAATTGGACGTTTCCAATCATTATTTGCAAGTATATCTAACATTAATAAACGATTCTTGCTCAAAGCGCTAGGTAAATCAATATCTATATAATCTACTATTAAATCTGCATCTTCAGGTTTAACTAATCCGCTTTCTAAAACATTTTTCTTGTTTACGGGTACGCGTATTTTTTTAGTAGGGTAGTATATTAAGTCTAAAAAGCTTTCTGGGTACTGACTAAGATCTGCTCCTTGCTGCTTATATATGTATCTTATTTTATTTGTTGGTTTGTCACTCGCAATCCAGTTCATAAAATCTTTAATGTCTAACCTTTTGTCTTTAAATTGAGGTAAAGGTTGCTCGTAAACCACATCTCTAGATCCAAACCTGTATTTGTTGTGTGTTAATTGAGACGGAATAGGATCACTAGTGTATGCCTTTTTCTTCATTTGATCTATATACCAATCTGTAGCAAATAAACTTGTGTTAATAACACGTACGTCTGTGCGGTAACCTTCAATTTCTTGTAAGTACCAAAGAGGAAAAGTGTCATTATCACCAATAGTAAATATCATAGCTCCTGCATTTTCTTCTGTAGAGTCTAGGTATGATCTAGCGGTACTGTTTGCTGTAAATCTATCAGACCTATCATGGTCATCCCAGTTTTGAAAAGCCATAAGTGTTGGTACGGCTAATAAACAAACAACTGTTATAATTGGAGCTATAATTTTTGCTGATGTTAGTTTTTTAAGTTCGTCATATAAACCAGCAACACCTAATCCTATCCAAATTGCAAATACATAAAAAGAACCAACTAGGGAGTAATCTCTTTCTCTTGGTTGAAATATAGTTGGGTTGGTGTAAAACTGTATGGCTAAACCGGTAAATAAAAAGAATACCAATAATGCCCAAAATTGTTTAGGATCTCTTTTAATTTGAAAAAGAATACCAATAATACCTAATATAAGAGGTAAGAAAAAATAAGTGTTCCTTCCTTTGTTATTTGCAACATCACTTGGTAAGTTATCTTGACTGCCAACTAAATAGTTGTCTATGAAATTTATTCCGCTAATCCAATTACCGTGGTTGTTGTATCTACCTTGTAAATCATCTTGTTTGCCAACAAAGTTCCACATAAAGTAACGCCAGTACATATATCCAAACTGAAAATCCATCATGTATCTAATGTTGTCCCATATGCTTGGAGGTATTACTTCTATGTAATCTTTATCTAGAACCTCTTTTAAAAATCCAATGTATTGTTCTGTTGCTATTTCTCCGCTAGCGTGACCATTCTTTACTTCTTGGCATATGCTTCTTAATTGTGAATTTCCTAAATACTTTGGTTTTATTTTAAAATCTAGACCACCATAATATTTCATATAGTTTTCTGCATTTTCTCTAGACCACATTCTAGGTAAAAGTCCAACATGTTTTTTGTCTGGGCCTTGTTCTGCTTCTTTGTAGTTGTTTACAATAATGTATTTTCCTAGTTTTTCATCTTGCTCGTACTTTGGCTTGCCGTCTATTTTATCTCCACCAGAAGAAAAGGCATCAGAATAATATGCTCCGTAAACAGGGCTGTCTACTCCTGGGTATTGTTCTCTGTTGTAATAGGCTAAAAGAGATCTAGCGTCAGACGGGTCATTTTCATTAATAACAACGTCTGCATTTGCACGTATTGGTAACATTAGCCATGTAGAAAAACCTAAAAATAAAAACATTAAACATAAAACAATTGTGTTTGCTGTTTTAAAGTTATTTTTTCTGGTATAATTTAATCCGTAGGCAAAAGCAATAATAAAAAGTAAACCCATTATTATAGAACCAGAGTTAAAAGGTAGTCCAATACTGTTAATAAAGAACACTTCACTCCAACCAAATAATTTTAGAACGTATGTTAAAGAGAATTTGTAAACCAACATTAAAATAGCAATAACGGCAATGTTAGCTATTAAAAAGTTTTTAACTGTGGTTTCTTTGTATTTTTTAAAGTAGAATAATAGTCCTATTGTTGGTATGGCTAAAAAGCCCATAAACTGTATACCAAAAGTAAGGCCTACTACAAAAGAGATCATAATAATCCATCTGTTTCCTCTTGGGTGGTCTAATTCATCTACCCACTTAAGACCTAACCATAAAAGCAAAGCCATAATAAAACTTGCCATTGCGTAAACCTCTGTCTCTACAGCGTTAAACCAGAAGCTATCAGAAAAAGCAAAGGCTAAAGAACCAACTAAGCCACTACCTAGTATTGCAATAGCTTTGCTATTGGTTAATGCGCTGTTAGCTTCTTTAAGTATAATTTTTTTGGCCAAATTGGTAATAGACCAAAACATAAACAGAATGGTAAAAGCACTAGATGCGCCAGAAACAAAGTTTACCATACTTGCAATTTGGGTTTTGTCTGTTGCGAACATGGCAAAAAACGCACCTATCATTTGTAGTAAAGGTGCTCCTGGTGGGTGACCAACTTGCAATTTTGCAGAAGTTGCTATGTATTCACCAGCATCCCAAAAACTACTTGTAGGTTCTACAGTTATTAAGTAAGTAATAAATGCTATTAAAAAAGCTACCCAACCAAGGATAGTATCCCATTTTTTAAAATTCTTAGAGAACATACAGTTTTTTGTTTATGAATTAAGGCGAATTTAGTAATAAATTGAGATATGAAAGATAAAATTTTATAAAGGTTTAACAAAGTTTTGAAAATTTTTTGAAAAATGTTTTGTGTAAACGAAAGTTTATTATAAATTTGCACCCTCAAAACAAACATTGGCCCATGGTGTAATTGGTAACACACCGGTTTTTGGTACCGACATTCAAGGTTCGAGTCCTTGTGGGCCAACCACTGTTAAGTAAAAACCCGATATCAACTTGATATCGGGTTTTTTGTTTTTAATGGTTTATGTGATCTTCGCTGTCTGTGCCGTCCTCTTCAGGTAGTTCTAAGTCTGTGTTATTGTTGTTAATGCTTTCGTAATCGTCATTAGCATTTTCGTCATGTAGTTTGTCTAATTCATCTATATCCTCATCAATTTCGTCTAAAATGGTATTCATTTTACGTTTGTCTTTAATCATAGCGCCGGTCATAATTAAGCTAGTTCCTATTATCACAAAAAGTAAAATTCCAGAATCAAAAGTTTCTATTTGTGCTTCTTGTGGTATTGCATAAAATAATAAAACGGTAATTAATCCTCTAGGGGCAATAAAAAGTTGTGGTAAAATATCGCTACCAACAAAAACACGTAGAATTATAAATCTAATTACATATATAGATATAATTATTAGAATACTGGTAATTGCTACGTTAATGCTAAATAAAGAAGAGATGACGATGGTGATGCCAAAAATAACAAAGAAGAACGTACGTACTACAAAAGCTGTTTCTAGTGTAATAATATGTAGTTCGTGGTAAATTTGCTCTGCTCGCTCTTTATTTAGGTATTTAGATAGGAATCCGCCAAAGAACAAGTTCATGTTGGCAATTATAAGTCCAAATATTAAAATAATAATTAAAGATGATAGGTGAAGCTTTTTGCCTAAAGCATATAAAAGTAGGAGTACTGCAATTAGTAAAAATTGCTTTGCTTGTGATTTTATCTGCTGAAAAACCAATATTATAGCGTAACTAGCAATTATAGATATTACAATTGTTAAGCCAATATTGCCAGCAAAACCTGCAGCACCATTACCAGCTCCTTCGGTTGGGTTTAAATTGCCAGTTAAAAAGTAAAACATCATAATTCCCATAATGTCAGAGAAGGTACTTTCATAAATATGAAATTCTTTTTTATTTTCTGACAACCCGCTAACACTAGGTATAATTATAGCGCTAGATAATATGGACAAGGGTGTTGCGTATAGCCAGGCAGATTGCATTGTCATACCGTCTATAAACTGATGTAAAATTAAGGCTGCAACATACGCAGAGGCTATAAGGCCTACTAGTGCAATGGCCATAGATTTTAAAATAGGAACTAATTTTTCTCTTTTAAGTTTTAACTCTAGTGCTGCCTCTAGCACAATCATAATAAGTCCAACAATACCTAGTAGTTCTAGTGATGGGAAAAAATTAATGCTGTCTTCTCCAATAAATTCTAATACGTATTTTAAAATAACACCTAAAACAATAAGCATTAATACGGATGGAATGTTAGTTTTTTTAGAAATTCCGTTAAAAAGAAAAGAGATAATAATGATAACCGATGCGGCAATAATAAGATTGTAAGAGGATAATATTTCCATTTTTGGATATTAGTTTGTGTTTAGTTTTTAAAAATATACATAATTACCTAAACAACAGTGAGGATCGCTTTATTTTGTGAAAAATAATATGTATATTTGCATCGCTGAAAGAATATACTGTATTCATGAGGGGACTTAATAGTCCCCTCTTTTATTAACTATACTTTTTTTGGTTTAATAAAATTTCTGTAAAAAGAGTTATGTTTAAAGAGCAAGTTACATCTTTGTTGGAGGGGGCTTTAAAAGAAAACCCATCATTGTTTTTAATTGATTTTACTATAACACCAGATCATAAAATTAATATTGTTTTAGATGGTGATAATGGTGTTACGCTTAAAGATTGTGTGGCGGTTAGCAGAGCTATAGATCACAACTTAGATAGAGAAGAGCAAGACTTTTCTGTAGAGGTTGCTTCAGCGGGAGCTTCTACGCCATTGGTTTTACCTAGGCAGTATACAAAAAATATTGGCAGAAAATTAGAGGTAAAAACAATAGAAGGTCGTAATTTTGAAGGAGAATTAACTGCTGCAACGGAAGATACTATTACTCTAGAGTGGAAAGCAAGAGAGCAGAAGCCCGTAGGTAAAGGTAAAGTTACTGTTCAGAAAAAGGAAGAAATTTCATTTTCTGATATTAAGGAAGCAAAAGTTATATTAAAATTTTAATAAATAAATCAATATGGAAAATATTGCGCTAATAGAATCTTTCTCGGAATTTAAAGATGATAAATTCATAGATAGGGTAACGTTAATGGCAATTTTGGAAGAAGTGTTTCGTAACGCTTTGAAAAAGAAATTTGGTTCTGATGATAACTTTGATATTATTATAAATCCTGATAAAGGGGATTTAGAAATATGGAGAAATCGTGTTGTTGTAGAAGACGGTGAGGTAGAAGAACCTAATGAAGAGATTTCATTAACAGATGCGCGTAAGATTGAACCAGATTTTGAGGTAGGAGAAGATGTATCTGAAGAGGTGAAGCTTATAGATTTAGGAAGACGTGCAATTTTAGCATTACGCCAAAATTTAATAGCTAAAATTCATGAGCATGATAATACTACTATTTATAAGCAATTTAAAGATCTAGAAGGGGAGATATACACGGCAGAAGTGCATCATATTAGGCATAGAGCGGTTATTCTTGTTGATGATGAGGGAAATGAAATTGTAATGCCTAAAGACAGGCAAATACCTTCAGATTTCTTTAGAAAAGGAGATAATGTTCGTGGTATTATAGAAAGTGTAGAGCTTAAGGGTAATAAGCCTTCTATTATTATGTCTAGAACATCGCCTAAATTTTTAGAGCAATTATTTTTTCAAGAGATACCAGAGGTTTTTGATGGTTTAATTACTATTAAAAAAGCAGTGCGTATCCCTGGAGAAAAGGCAAAAGTAGCTGTAGACTCTTATGATGATCGTATAGATCCTGTTGGTGCCTGTGTGGGTGTAAAAGGTTCTAGAATACATGGTATTGTAAGAGAATTAGGAAATGAGAATATTGATGTTGTTAACTGGACTAGCAATCCACAATTGTTAGTTACAAGAGCATTAAGTCCTGCAAAAATATCATCGGTTAAGTTAAACGATGAGAAAATGACTGCGCAAGTTTACTTAAAACCAGATGAGGTTTCAAGAGCAATTGGTAGAGGTGGTCATAATATTAGATTGGCGGGGCAATTAACTGGTTATGAGATTGATGTATTCCGTGAAGGAGTAGAAGAGGATGTTGAGTTAACAGAGTTCTCTGATGAAATTGATAGCTGGATTATAGAAGAATTTAAGAAGATTGGTTTAGATACTGCAAGAAGCGTATTAGAGCAAGATTCTCAAGATTTAGCAAAGCGTACAGATTTAGAAGTTGAAACTATTTTAGAAGTTGTGCGCATACTTAAAGAAGAATTAGAAGATTAAGCTATATATTAGCAAAAATTTAAGAATACGAATACTTGTTTATGGCAGAGAATGCAACAATAAGGCTCAATAAGGTCCTCAGGGAATTAAATATTTCTTTAGATAGGGCTATAGACCATCTTTCGTCCAAAGGACATGAGGTGGAGGCAAGGCCTACTACTAAGATTTCCAATGAGGTGCATCAAATTCTTTTGGATGAATTCCAAACAGATAAGAGCAAGAAAGTTGCTTCTAAGGAAGTTGGCGAGGAAAAACGTAAAGAAAAAGAAGCGCTTAGATTGCAATTGGAAAAAGAGCAAGAAGAAAAGCGTTTGGCAAGAGAGAAAAGAGCAGCTGCGCAAGAGGTTGTTAAGGCTAAAGCAGAATTATCTGGCCCAAAGACTGTTGGTAAAATAGATCTTGATGCAGGTAAAAAGAAGCCAGCTCCTGTTGAGGAAAAAGTAACTCCTAAAGAAGAAAAACCTGTTCAGGCTAAAAAGCCAGTGGTTAAAGAAGAGTCTAAGCCGGTTGAAAAACCTGTGGCAAAAGAATCTACAACCATAAAAACGGGTAAAGTTGAGTTAGCGGGTCCTAAAACTGTTGGTAAGATAGATTTAGATGCGGGTAAAAAGAAGTCTGCTCCTGCAGCCAAAAAGCCTGCTCCTGTTAAAAAAGAAGAGCCAAAAGCAAAAGTTGAAGCGGAAAAACCAGCTGAGACTACTGAGGCAGAAGCTAAGGAGAATACGGTTATAACTACTCAATATCAAAAATTATCTGGACCTAAGCTTACGGGTGCAAAAATTGATTTGTCTAAGTTTAATAAGCCTAAAAAGAAAGAAGCTCCTAAGAATGCTGCTGGTGCTGGAGGTGATAAGAAAAAACGCCGAAAGAGAATTGTTAGTAATAACAAGCCAGGTGGTAATAATAGAGGTGGACAAGGTGGAAATAACAGGGGTAAATCTGGACCAGGTAAAGGTAGATTTAATGCGCCAGTTGTAAAAGTTGAGCCTACTGAAGAAGAAGTTCAAAAGCAGGTTAGAGAAACTTTGGAGAAACTTCAAGGTAAGTCTAAAAAAGGAAAAGGAGCTAAGTATAGAAGAGATAAAAGAGATCAGCACCGTCAACAGACAGAGAAGGATCTTGAGAAGCAAGAAGCAGAAAGTAAAATCTTAAAAGTAACAGAGTTTGTTACTGTTGGTGAGGTTGCTACTATGATGGAGGTTTCTAGTACTCAGATAATATCTGCTTGTATGTCATTAGGAATTATGGTGACGATGAATCAGCGTTTAGATGCTGAGACATTATCTATAGTTGCTGAAGAGTTTGGATACGAAGTTGAGTTTATTGCTGCAGAGATTGAAGAATCTATTGTGGAAGAGGTTGATGCTCCTGAAGATTTAAAAGAAAGAGCTCCTATTGTAACGGTAATGGGTCACGTAGATCATGGTAAAACATCTTTATTGGATTACATTCGTAAAGAGAATGTAATTGCTGGTGAAAGTGGTGGTATTACACAGCATATTGGTGCTTACGGGGTTCAGTTGGATAATGGACAAAAAATAGCGTTCTTGGATACTCCGGGTCACGAGGCCTTTACGGCAATGCGTGCACGTGGTGCTCAAGTAACGGATATTGCAATTATAGTTGTTGCGGCAGATGATGATATTATGCCTCAAACAAAAGAAGCTATTAGTCACGCACAAGCGGCTGGAGTTCCTATAATTTTTGCAATAAATAAAATAGATAGACCTACTGCAAATCCAGATAAAATTAAGGAAGGTTTAGCGCAGATGAACTTATTGGTTGAAGATTGGGGAGGAAAAATTCAGTCTCAAGATATTTCAGCTAAAAAGGGAACTGGTGTCAAAGAGCTTTTAGAGAAAGTTTTATTGGAGGCTGAGTTGTTAGAGCTTAAAGCAAACCCTAAAAAGTTAGCTTCAGGTACAGTGGTAGAGGCGTTCTTGGATAAAGGTAGGGGTTATGTTTCTACAATTTTAGTGCAAGCTGGTACTTTAAAAATAGGTGACTATGTCTTAGCTGGTACTTGTAGTGGTAAAATTAAGGCAATGCAAGATGAACGTGGTAATAACGTTCAAGAGGTTGGTCCTTCTACACCAATATCTATTTTAGGTTTAGATGGTGCGCCACAGGCAGGTGATAAGTTTAATGTGTTAGAGGATGAGCGTGAGGCTAAGCAAATTGCTTCTAAGCGTTCTCAGTTACAAAGAGAGCAATCTGTGCGTACACAGCGTCATATTACTTTAGATGAAATTGGTAGACGTATTGCTTTAGGAGACTTTAAAGAGCTTAATATTATTCTTAAGGGTGATGTTGATGGTTCTGTTGAAGCACTTACGGATTCTTTCCAGAAACTTTCTACTGAAGAAATACAAGTAAATATTATACACAAAGCTGTTGGTCCTATTACGGAGTCAGATGTATTGTTAGCTTCTGCTTCAGATGCAATTATTATTGGGTTTAATGTAAGGCCAATGGGTAATGCAAGAGCAATTGCAGAAAAAGAGGAAATAGATATTAGAATGTATTCTATTATTTATGCTGCAATTAATGATCTTAAGGATGCAATGGAAGGTATGCTTTCCCCAGAAATGAAAGAGGAGATACTTGGTACTGCAGAAATACGTGAGACCTTTAAGATATCTAAGGTGGGTACAATTGCAGGTTGTATGGTATTAACGGGTAAATTGGTTAGGAATGCAGGTATACGTTTAATACGTGATGGTGTTGTAATTTACACAGGAGAACTTGCTTCTTTAAAACGATTTAAGGATGATGCTAAAGAAGTTGCTAAAGGGTATGATTGTGGACTTCAGGTTAAAAACTACAATGATATTAAGGAAGGTGATATAGTTGAAGCTTTCCAAGAGGTAGCGGTTAAAAAGAAATTGAAATAATAATTTCTAAATCATATGAAAAAAAGCGACTCAGAAATGAGTCGCTTTTTTGTTTTATGTTAATCTAGTATTTATTCCTTTTGATTAGATATTAATACTGCTGAAGGGTATTTTGTTTTAACTGTCTTTAGCTTCTGGTTGGCTTCCCTTATGTTGTTGAAATTGCCAAGTGTAATGCTGTGTATGTTTTGGTTGCTTTTTAGCTTAGTGCTCATTCCTGGGAAATTCCTTTTTGCTTCAGATTTTATTTTATTCGCTTCGGCTATGTTTGTGCTTTGGTGTATTTGTATGGCAAAGGGAGGAGCTAGTAATGTGTTTTGGTTAACTGTTGTTGTTTTGTTTTCTTCTTCGTTTATTGATATTTCGCTTTCTTGTGCAAAACATAGTGTAGAGAAAAAAGTCAGGAAAAATAGACTGATGTAGATCTTTGTTGTTTTCATATGTATAGGGTTTTGTTTCTTATAAAATTAGTGTTTTATTTTATTACATAAAAATGTTGTCTATTTGTCTGTGTATAATAGATGGTTCGGCTTTAGGTTGTGTTTTTTTATTTTTCTTTCTGGTTAGCTATTAAAATAGTATTCCTTTGTGTTGTGTCTTATTAAGCTGTGTGATAAAACTTATTGTTGGGGCTTCCGGTGTTTATTTTGCAATTTTATTTGTTACTCCCTCTCTCTCTCTCTCTCTATGTCTATAGGGTTTTTTAAGATTCTTATGTTGTTTGCTGTTGATGTTTTCTTCTTGGGTAGGTTAGATATTTTTAAAAAAACTCAGGTGTAATATTGGTGTGTGGTGTTTTTATTTGCTTAAGATTAAATTTGTGATTTCGTTTTATATAAGTAAGTTTTTAATTACGTTATAAAAAAAAGAGCGACCCATTTCTGGATCGCTCTTTTAATTGTGTTTGTATAGATTATTTTTCCTTTTGGTCTGCAATTAAAAATGCGTTAGGATACTTTTTGTGTACTTCTATTAGTTTTTGTTGGGCTTCAAATTTTGTGTTAAATTTTCCTATTCTCACCTTGTAATTTGGTTGGTCAAAACTAATTTCTGAAAACCAGTTTGTAAAGCTTTCTTGTGCTTCACTTTTTTTGCTGTTAGCTTTACTGGGGCTTTGACTAGAGTGTATTTGTATAGTGTAGTATTTTGATGTTTTATTGCTTTCAGTGTATAAATCTAAAAGCTTCTCAAGGCTTTTGTCTTGCTTTATAGTAACGTCTCCTTCTTGAGCAAAACAAAAAGTGCTTAGGGTAAGGCATATTATGCTTGTATAAAGTGTTTTCATTAGTTGTACGTGTTAATATTAATAAGCTTATGCAAATGTAAATTATTATAAATCAAACATAACGCATAAATATTATTTAGAACAATTATAAATTATAAATTATCAATCCCTTAACATTTCCAAATTTAAGTCTATGTCGTATTTTTGCGTTCAATTTAAGAAGCGATATAGGGCGTGTGCCTGTTATATAGTAATTATCGTGCCAGGATTTCGATAGAAATATTTTAAATATGAAAAAGGTTTTATACCGTAATCAACTTTCTAAATTTTTGGGTGTCAATCTGATAGCTGCAATGCTATTTTCAGTATCCCTATTTTCTCAATCAGAAAATGCTGATCCTGCAAAGGGGAAACAGATCTTTAATCAAAATTGTGCATCATGTCACTCTTTGGATAGAAAAGGAACTGGTCCTGCTTTAAGGAATGTGGAGTCTCGTTTAGAGGAAGAAGGTTTAGATCGTGAGTGGATTTATGCGTGGGTTAAAAATAGTTCAGGTGTTATTAAGTCTGGGGACTCTTATGCTAATAAGATTTTTGCAGAGTATAACAATACTGCAATGACTGCTTTTCCTACATTAAGTAATGGAGATATTGATAATATCTTGGCTTATACAGCTGCAGTGGAAGAAAAGCCTGCTGCTAGTGCTGCTGTTCCTGTTTCAGGTGATGTATCAGGTGGTTCCTCTAGTGGGGTTTCTAATGAGATTATCTTAGGGGCGTTGGCTTTGGTTTTTGCGTTGTTGGTTGCTATGTTGTTTATGGTTAACAAGACTTTGCGTAACATTGCTAAAGCTAATGGTATTGATGTTGAGAGAGAAAGAGCTGAAAAACGAATTCCTATTTGGAAAGCGTTTGTTCAAAACCAGTTTTTGGTTTTGGTTTCTGTTGTATTCTTGTTATTAACTAGTGCTTACTTTGTATATGGTTACTTTATGCAAGTGGGTATAGATCAGGGTTACGAGCCAGTTCAGCCAATTCATTTTTCTCATAAAGTTCATGCTGGAGATAATAAGGTAGATTGTAAGTATTGTCATTCTTCTGCTAGGGTTTCTAAGACTTCGGGTATTCCATCTTTGAATGTTTGTATGAATTGTCATAAATCGATATATGAGTACAAGGGTAATCCAGAGGGTCCTTCTCAGTCTGATATTGAAAATGGTTATACAAATGAGTTCTATACTAAGGAGATTAAAAAGCTTTATGCTGCTGTTGGTTGGGATGAAGAAGGTCAAAAATATACTGGTGAGTCTAAGCCTGTAGAGTGGGTTAGGATACATAATTTACCAGATTTTGTTTACTTTAATCACTCTCAGCACGTAAGTGTTGCTGGAGTTGAGTGTCAGACATGTCACGGTCCAATTGAGGAGATGGAAGTTGTTAGTCAGCATGCTCCATTAACTATGGGGTGGTGTATTAACTGTCATAGAGAAACAAATGTGAAAATGGAAGGTAATGCTTATTATGATAAAATTCATGAAGAGCTTTCTAAAAAGTATGGTGTAGAGAAGCTTACGGCTGCTATGCAAGGTGGTTTAGAATGTGGTAAGTGTCACTATTAATTGATTGTAAAAGAAGATAATTTCAGATATATCGTATGTCATCAAACAAAAAATATTGGAAAAGCGAAGCGGAGTTAAATCCTAACGATTCCATTGTTGAGGCGCTAAAACAGAACGAATTTGTTCAGGAGATACCTGTTGAAGATTTCTTAGGTGATAAGGAAGGTTTAGCAGCAAGTTCTACTAATAGAAGGGATTTCTTAAAGTATGTAGGTTTTAGTACTGCTGCTGCAACAATGGCTGCTTGTGAAGGGCCGGTTGTAAAATCAATACCTTATGTTGTTCAGCCAGATCAAATTATACCTGGTGTTGCTAATTATTATGCAACAACAATAGCAGATGGTTTTGACTTTGCAAGTGTTTTGGTAAAAACTCGAGAGGGTAGGCCAATAAAAATTGAAAATAATACAGATGCTAAAGTAAACGGGTCCGCAAATGCTCGTGTGCAAGCTTCTGTTTTGTCATTATATGATAGTAAGAGATTGCAGGGTCCTGTGTCTAAAGGGGAGGCTGTTGAGTGGTCTGCTTTAGATGGTGTGGTTAAGTCAAAATTAACTGCGTTGAAGGGTTCTGGTAAGCAAATTGCATTATTGACGCAAACTTACGCTAGTCCATCTACTTCTAGATTGATTGCTGAGTTTAAGGAGGTTTACGGTGAAAATGTAAATCATGTTACTTATGATGCTATTTCTGCTGATGCTGCATTAAATGCTTTTGAGGAAAAGTATGGTGAAAGAGCATTAGCTGATTATAACTTTGAGAAAGCTGAGTTAATTGTTTCTTTTGGAGCAGATTTTCTTGGTGATTGGCAAGGTGGTGGATATGATAGTGGGTATTCTGCTGGTCGTGTTCCAAAAAATGGAAAAATGTCAAGGCACATTCAGTTTGAGGCAAATATGTCGTTAACTGGTGCTAATGCAGATAAAAGAGTGTTGTTAACTCCTACACAGCAGAAAATTGCTTTAGCTAAATTTTACGCTAAAGTAATGAATGTGTCTGTAGGTGGTGAGTTGCCTGCTGTTGTAGAAAAAGCTGTTTTAGCTACTGCAGAAGAGTTTAAAAAGGCTAAAGGTAAAGCTGTTGTTGTAACGGGTTTAGATGATAAAGATGCTCAAGCGATTGTTTTGGCAATTAATGAAAAGCAGTCTAGTGTTGCTTTTGATGCTAAGGCACCAAAATATGTAAGACAAGGTAGTGTTAAGGCTGTTGCTAAATTAATGGCAGATATGAAAGCCGGTAAGGTGGGTCTGCTTATTATGGATGGTGTAAACCCTGCTTATACAATGCCAAATTCGGCTGAGTTTACAGATGCATTGTCTAAGGTAGATTTATCTGTTGCTTTTTCACAAAGTAATAATGAGACTGTAGCTGTGTCTACTTATGCTGCTGCTGCTCCTAATTACTTAGAATCTTGGGGTGATGTTCAAATTAAAAAAGGACATTATGCATTAATACAGCCAACAATTAAAGAGATTTTTGATACGCGTCAATTCCAATCATCGTTACTAGTTTGGATGGGATCTGATAAGACGTATTATGATTATATTAAGGAAACTTGGAGTTCTTCTGTGTTAGGAGGCGGAAAGTGGAATCAGGCGTTACATGATGGTGTTTATAAAGCACCTGCTACTATTGTAGATGTTGTTGAGGAAACTGTTGCTTCAGTTGTTTCTGAAGAAGAGTCGATAGTTTCATCTCTAGTAGATTTATCTATGGCGGCTTCTAAGTTATCTAAGGCATCTTCATCTGGTATGGAGTTAGCTTTGTACTCTAAGGTGGGTATGGGAGATGGTCAGCAGGCTAATAATCCATGGTTGCAAGAGTTTCCAGATCCAATTACTAGAGTATCTTGGGATAATTATGTTACTGTATCTAAAGCTGATGCTGAAAAGTTAGGTCTTGTTAATGATCATGTGGCTAACGGCGGTTTAGATGGTAGTAAAGTAAATCTTAAAGTAGGAGATGTTGAGTTAAAAGAGGTTCCAGTAATTATTCAGCCAGGTCAAGCGCCAGGTTCTGTTGGGCTTTCTTTTGGTTACGGAAGAAAATCTGGTTTACAAGCAGAAATGCAAACAGGTGTTAATGCGTATGCATTATATCAAGGAGGTGTTTCTAATCAATCTGTATCTGTGTCTAAAGCAGAGGGTATGCATGAGTTTGCTTGTGTGCAGCTTCATAAGACATTAATGGGTAGAGGTGATATTATCAAAGAAACTACATTAGAAATTTTTAATACTAAAGATCACGCAGAATGGAACCCAGTTCCTCAGGTATCTTTAAATCATAACGAAGTAGATGCTGTTTCAGTTAGTCTTTGGGATGATTTTGATCGTTCTGTTGGTCATCACTTTAATTTATCAATAGATTTAAATGCATGTACTGGTTGTGGGGCTTGTGTTATAGCTTGTCACGCTGAAAATAATGTGCCTGTTGTTGGTAAGGATGAAGTGCGTAAGTCTAGGGATATGCACTGGTTGCGTATAGATAGATATTATTCTTCTGAAAATACTTTTGAAGGGGATAATGTTAAGAAAGATGAATTTGATGGTTTAACTGGAGATAAGGGTTCTTTAAGTGGATTTGGTGAGTTGGAAGATCCTTCTGCTAATCCTCAAGTAGCTTTTCAGCCAGTAATGTGTCAACACTGTAATCACGCTCCATGTGAAACAGTTTGTCCTGTTGCTGCAACATCTCACAGTAGACAAGGTCAAAACCATATGGCGTATAATAGATGTGTTGGTACAAGATATTGTGCAAACAACTGTCCGTATAAAGTACGTCGTTTTAACTGGTTCTTGTATAACAACAATGACGAGTTTAATTACCATATGAATAACGATTTAGGTAAAATGGTAATTAATCCAGATGTAAATGTTCGTTCTCGTGGAGTAATGGAGAAATGCTCTATGTGTATTCAAATGACTCAAAAGTCTATTTTGGATGCTAAGAGAGACGGACGCACAGTAAAAGATAGTGAGTTTCAAACGGCTTGTTCTGCTGCATGTAGTAGTGGTGCAATGGTATTTGGAGATGTAAATGATAAAGAAAGTGAGGTTGCTGAGTTAAAAGAAAGTAACCGTATGTATCATTTATTAGAGCACATTGGTACAAAACCAAATGTTTTCTATCATGTTAAAGTGAGAAATACACAAGAATCATAATTAATTAACGGAACGTAACTAGAACATAAATTATGGCGTCGCATTACGAAGCACCTATACGAAAACCCCTAGTAATTGGAGATAAAGGATACCACGATGTAACTGTGGATATTGCTGCTCCTGTAGAAGGGAAAGCAAACAAACAGTGGTGGATTGTTTTCTCTATTGCATTAATAGCATTCCTTTGGGGAGTTGGTTGTATAATATACACAGTATCTACAGGTATCGGTACTTGGGGATTAAATAAAACAGTAGGCTGGGCCTGGGATATTACCAACTTTGTATGGTGGGTAGGTATTGGGCACGCGGGAACATTGATTTCTGCAGTACTATTGCTGTTTAGACAAAAATGGAGAATGGCTATTAACCGTTCTGCAGAGGCAATGACAATTTTCTCTGTAGTGCAGGCAGGTTTGTTTCCAATAATACACATGGGGCGTCCTTGGTTGGCGTATTGGGTATTACCTATTCCTAACCAATTTGGTTCTTTATGGGTAAACTTTAACTCACCATTATTATGGGATGTCTTTGCAATTTCTACTTACTTATCAGTATCATTAGTTTTCTGGTGGACTGGTCTTTTACCAGATTTTGCAATGTTACGTGATAGAGCTGTTAAGCCGTTTCAGAAGAAAATATACAGTTTAGTAAGTTTTGGTTGGACGGGTAGAGCAAAAGATTGGCAGCGTTTTGAAGAGGTTTCTCTTGTATTAGCAGGTTTGGCAACTCCACTTGTACTTTCTGTACATACTATTGTATCTTTTGATTTTGCCACTTCGGTTATACCAGGATGGCATACAACAATTTTCCCTCCATATTTTGTGGCAGGTGCAATTTTCTCAGGATTTGCAATGGTGAACACGCTTCTTATTATTATGAGAAAAGTGTGTAGCTTAGAAGCTTATATTACAGTACAGCATATAGAGTTAATGAACATTGTAATTATGATTACTGGTTCTATAGTTGGTTGTGCATATATTACAGAGTTGTTTATGGCTTGGTATTCTGGTGTAGAATACGAGCAATACGCTTTCTTAAACAGAGCAACAGGACCTTACGCTTGGGCATACTGGGCAATGATGTCTTGTAATGTTTTCTCTCCGCAATTTATGTGGTCTAAGAGATTGCGTACTAGTATTATGTTCTCTTTTGCTATTTCTATTGTAGTAAACATAGGAATGTGGTTTGAGCGTTTTGTTATTATTGTAACATCATTACATAGAGATTATTTACCATCTTCATGGACAATGTTCTCTCCTACGTTTGTAGATATAGGTATATTTATTGGTACAATAGGTTTCTTCTTTGTATTGTTCTTATTATATTCTAGAACATTCCCTGTAATAGCGCAGGCAGAAGTAAAATCTATTTTGAAAGCTTCTGGTAGTAAGTACAAGAAGTTAAGAGATGCAGGTAAACCTATGTATACTATGCCAGAAAAGACAATTTATACTAATACTGTTGCAGCTACACCTGTAGAAGCAAAAGAAGAGGTGGTAGTTGGTAATGAGGAAGAAAAGGTTTCTGACTTATTAAGTTCTTTAGGTAAGTTTGATGTTGCTACTGATACACCAGATGACTTAAAGCAAGTTAAAGGTATTGGTCCGCAAATGGAACAAACATTAAACCAGATTGGGATATATAGTTTTGCTCAGGTTAGTAAAATGACACAGAAAGAGTATGACCTATTAGATTCTATTACAGGATCTTTCCCAGGAAGAGCACAAAGAGATGATTGGGCTGGACAAGCCAAGAACTTAAATAACAATAAATAATTATGGCATCTAAAGTTATTCACGCATTTTATAATGATGATGATATATTGATGCTCGCTGTTAAGAAAGTAAAAGCAGCTAAGCATCATATAGAAGAGGTATATTGTCCTTTTCCTGTTCACGGGTTAGACAAAGCTATGGGGCTTGCTCCTACTAGAATAGCCATAACTGCTTTTATTTATGGTTGTATAGGTATTACAATAGCAACTCTTATGATGAATTACATCATGATAGAAGATTGGCCTCAGGATATTGGTGGTAAACCTAGTTTTAGTTACCTAGAAAATATGCCGGCCTTTGTTCCAATTATGTTTGAACTTACTGTATTTTTTGCAGCTCACTTAATGGTTATAACATTTTACATGAGAAGTAAATTGTGGCCTTTTAAACAAGCTGAAAATCCAGATGTAAGAACAACAGATGATCTATTTTTAATGGAAATAGAAATTCATGATAATGAAGAAGAATTAAAATCTTTGTTAGCAGACACAGGAGCAGTAGAAATTAATATTTCAGAAAAATAGTCTTAATAACAGTTATGAAGATATTTAAAAATATAGGTTTGGTTTTAGGAATAGCTCTTCTTATGGCATCTTGTGCAGATAAGAACAGTCCTAATTACCAATATATGCCTAATATGTACGAGGCAGTAGGTTATGAAACGTACCAAAAAGTAGATTTTTTACCTAGCGGTATGGAAGCTGGTTTGCCAGTAGAAAACACTATATCTAGAGGTCATATGCCTTATGAATTTGCTAATGATATTGAAGGTAAAGAATTAGCTCGTTTGCAGGCTAGCCCATTAGACTCTTTAAAAACAGAAGTTAATTTAACTAAAGGTAAAGAGTTGTATGCTATTAACTGTGCAATTTGTCACGGTAATAAGGGTGATGGTCAAGGGAATTTAGTGAAGAGAGAGAAAATATTAGGTGTTCCTAATTATGCAGATGCAGGAAGAAATATTACAGTAGGTAGCACTTACCATACTATTTATTACGGATTAAATTCGATGGGTTCTTACGCTAATCAACTTAATCACGATGAACGTTGGCAAGTTGCGGAATACGTAATGCAATTGAAACAAGACTTAACTAAATAATACATAGATTAAGAATATGTACACTTTTTCAAACAGACTAAAAATAGCTTCTTTTATATTAATGGCTGTTGGTGCTATAGGTATTGCAATAGGCTTTATCTCTATGCCTAGCACAGTAGAAGATGCTAAAGAAATTGTAGCTAGTCATACTAGTGGTCACGGAGATCATGAAGTTGCTGCAGAAGACCATAAATCAGATGCTCATGGCAATACTGCTCACGCAGAAGGTCATGATAGTAGTCATGATGAGCATTTATTACATCAATTGCGAAATAAACCTTGGGCTGCATTGTATGTTGCTGCTTTCTTTTTCTTTATGATAGCATTAGGTGTATTAGCATTTTATGCAATACAAAGAGCAGCACAGGCAGGTTGGTCTCCTTTATTATTTAGAGTAATGGAAGGTATAACGGCTTACTTGGCACCAGGAGGTATTATTGTTTTTGTAATATTACTTGCTTCTGTAGCGCATATGAACCATTTATTTGTTTGGATGGATGCTGATGTTGTAGCTCACGATAAATTATTGCAGGGTAAAGCGGGTTACTTAAATGGAACTTTCTTTTTAATAAGAGCTGCTATTTTCTTAGGAGGATGGATTGCTTATAGAACAATATCTCGTAAATTATCTTTAGCACAAGATGCTGCTGATGATAATACTAACTTTGTTAAAAATTTCAGATGGTCTGCAGGTTTCCTAGTATTTTACTTGGTATCTGAGTCTATGATGTCTTGGGATTGGATAATGAGTGTAGATCCACACTGGTTTAGTACTCTGTTTGGTTGGTATGTGTTTGCTAGTATGTTTGTGTCTGGTATTACAGTTATAGCAATGGTAACAATATACTTAAAGTCTAAGGGTCTTTTAGAAGATGTAAACGATAGTCATATTCATGATTTAGCTAAGTTTATGTTTGGTATTAGTATTTTCTGGACCTACTTATGGTTTGCTCAGTTTATGCTTATATGGTACGCTAACATACCAGAAGAGGTTACATACTATGTAACAAGAATACAAGATTATAACTTGCCATTTTTTGGAATGGTAGCTATGAACTTCTTGTTTCCATTATTATTGTTAATGAATAGTGATTACAAAAGAGTTAACTGGTTTGTTATTATGGCAGGTGTAGTTATACTAGCGGGTCACTACTTAGATATATTTAATATGATTATGCCTGCAACAGTAGGAGATCAATGGTCTATAGGATTGTCAGAAATATGTTCTGTTTTATTCTTTGCCGGTCTGTTTATTTTTGTTGTTTTTAGAGCTTTAACAACAGCTCCATTACAGCCAAAGAGAAATCCATTTATTGGAGAGAGCAAGCATTTTCATTATTAATAAGGAAGTTTACAACAGCATAAAATAAATCATACAATGATTACAGTTTTAACTATAACGGTTTTAGTCTTAGTAGCCATAGCAATTTGGCAAATGACCAAAATTTTTGAATTGTCGCAACTTAGAGCGGCTAAAAATGAAACAGCAACTGATAACGATAACAAAGTTAACGGTTATCTAATGTTTGCTTTCTTGGTATTTATTTACGGTATAACAATCTTTAGCTTTTACAAGTATACAAAAGTATTGTTGCCAGAAGCAGGTTCTGCTCATGGAGCTGAGTATGATAGCTTGATGTTTGTTTCAATGCTTATTATATTTATTGTACAAACAATAACTCAATTTTTATTACACTATTTTGCTTATAAATACCGTGGTGAAAAAGGTAAGAAGGCATTGTTTTATGCTGATAACCATAAGCTAGAATTTATTTGGACAATTATTCCGGTAATAGTTTTAGCTGGATTAATCCTTTGGGGATTATACACTTGGACTAATATAATGGATATTAATGATGAGGACGATCCATTAATTGTAGAGCTTTATGCACAACAATTTAACTGGACAGCTAGATACGGTGGTGCAGATAATGTATTAGGTGAGGCAAACGTTAGAATGATTGATATTGATAAGGCTAATATTCTTGGTGTAGATGAGTCAGATCCTAATGGAGCTGATGATGTAATTGTTAAAGAATTACATTTACCAGTGGGAAGAAAAGTTAATTTCCATATGCGTTCTCAAGATGTATTACACTCAGCTTATATGCCTCACTTTAGAGCGCAAATGAATTGTGTACCAGGTATGATTACTCAATTCTCTTTTACACCTATAAAAACTACAGAAGAAATGCGTCAGGATCCTGATGTAATTGATAAGGTGAAAAGAGCTAATAAGATTAGAGCTAAAAAAGCTGCAGCAGGAGAGCCAAATAGTGATCCTTGGGAGTACGATTATATTTTACTTTGTAATAAAATTTGTGGTAAATCTCACTACAATATGCAAATGAAGATAATTGTTGAAACTCAAGAGGAGTATGACAAATGGATGGCTTCTCAGAAAACTTTTGGTGGTGAAACCGCTACAGGAGTTGCCGTAAAATAATTGATTTAAGAAACTAAGTTAACTAACAAAAATAGAATATCTGATTATGTCAGGAACACACGAACACGACGACGATCACGGACATCATCACAAAGAAACCTTCATTACTAAATATATATTTAGTATGGATCATAAGATGATTGCAAAGCAGTATTTAATTACTGGTTTAATTATGGGTTTCATTGGTATAGCAATGTCATTGTTATTTAGAATGCAATTGGCTTGGCCGGGTGAATCTTTTCCTTTATTTGAAGCTGTATTAGGTAAATGGGCACCAGGTGGTGTTATGGATGCTGATGTGTATTTAGCATTGGTAACTATGCACGGTACTATAATGGTTTTCTTTGTACTTACAGCAGGTTTAAGTGGTACATTTAGTAACTTACTTATTCCATTGCAAATTGGAGCTAGAGATATGGCTTCAGGATTGTTAAATATGATCTCTTATTGGTTATTTTTTACATCTGCAGTTATAATGGTTTGTTCTCTTTTTGTAGAGTCAGGACCAGCAGCAGCAGGTTGGACAATCTACCCTCCTTTGTCTGCATTACCTATGGCTCAATCAGGTTCTGGCGCAGGTATGACATTGTGGTTAGTATCTATGGCTATATTTATAGCATCATCTTTATTGGGATCATTAAACTATATTGTAACAGTTATTAACTTAAGAACAAAAGGTATGTCTATGACAAGATTACCTTTAACAACTTGGGCATTATTTGTTACTGCTATAATTGGTGTTGTTTCTTTCCCGGTTTTATTTTCAGCGGCATTGTTATTAATTATGGATAGAAGTTTTGGAACATCATTCTTCTTATCAGATATATTTATACAAGGAGAGGTATTACACTATCAAGGTGGATCACCTGTATTATACGAACACTTATTTTGGTTCCTAGGACACCCAGAGGTATACATTGTAATTTTACCAGCAATGGGTATTGTATCTGATGTTATGGCAACAAATGCTCGTAAACCAATTTTTGGTTATAGAGCAATGATTATGTCAATTATTGCAATTGCATTCTTATCTACAATTGTATGGGGTCACCATATGTTTATCTCAGGTATGAATCCTTTCTTAGGTTCTGTATTTACATTTACAACTTTATTAATAGCAATACCATCTGCTGTAAAAGCATTTAACTGGATTACTACAATCTGGAAAGGTAACTTGCAAATGAATGTTGCAATGTTATTTTCAATTGGATTTGTTTCTACATTTATTACTGGTGGTTTAACTGGTATTATTTTAGGAGATAGTACATTGGATATTAACGTTCATGATACTTACTTTGTGGTAGCTCACTTCCACTTAGTAATGGGTATATCTGCTTTATATGGTTTATTGGCAGGTGTATACCACTGGTTCCCAAAAATGTTTGGTAAGATGATGAATAAAAACTTAGGTTATGTTCATTTCTGGATCACTGCTATTTGTGCTTATGGTGTTTTCTTTCCAATGCACTTTGTAGGTATGGCTGGTGTACCAAGACGTTATTATGAAAATACAGCATTCCCAATGTTTGATGAGCTTACTGATGTTAACATCTTAATAACAGTATTTGCTTTAATAGCAGGAGCTACTCAGTTAGTCTTTGTTGGTAACTTTATCTATAGTATTTTCTACGGTAAAAAGGCAGAGCAAAATCCTTGGAAAGCTACTACTTTAGAGTGGACAACTCCTGTAGAGCATGTTCACGGTAACTGGCCAGGTGCTATTCCTGAAGTTCACAGATGGGCATATGATTATAGTAAAACAAATGAAAACGGAGAATATGTAATACCAGGACAAGATTATGTTCCTCAAGTAGTACCTCTTCAAGCTGGTGAAGAAGAACTTACTCACTAGACTTCATAAAAATTATATAAGGCCTTTTAAAATTTATTTTAAAAGGCTTTTTTTTTGGCATCATTCTTGGCAATAATATATAGTTAAGCTGTATTTTAGTATCTTGTTTAACAACAAACACAAACCATTAAACACACCATATTTTGAAGCAAATTATTTTAAGTATACTGCTACTTACATCAGTAGTAAGTATCGCGCAGAAAAAACCAAAAATTAAAGGAAGTAAAACTGTTATTGAGGTAACTAATGAGTTGCCACCTTTTAACTCCATTAAAATAGCTGATGATTTACGGATTGAGCTTAAAAAAGCAAGGGAAAACAGTTACACTTTTATAGGTGATGATAATCTTTTAGATGTTCTTAAGTTTGAAGTAACAGATAGTATATTAGAAATTAGTTCTTTTTACAGAATAGTCTCAAGAAAAAAACTAGTGTTAACAGTAAATTATATGGGATTAAACGGTATAACTATGTTAGATGGTCGTTTAGATATGAAGGATATTGTTACTACAGATTATTTAGATATTAATCTCCAAGGAAGTTCTAAGCTTAACTTAAATACGCTTGCTGATGTTGTTACTATTTCAATGTCTGGTAATAGCAATGCAGAACTTAATGTAGATTGTGATGAGTTAGTTATTAGTCAAGATCAAAAAAGTAACTTAGGGCTGTATTTGGAAGCGCAAATGGCTAAAGTAACAATGCACGGTAATGCTGATAGTAAACTTGAGGGTGCAGCTACAGATCTAGACATAGATCTATTTGGTAATTCTCAATTAAGAGCAGAATCACTAAAAGGAACTTCTGTATCTGCTAACTTAGATGAATCTCCAGATGCTAGAATATTTGCCACAGAAAGCTTTGATTTATCATCTAAAGGTAGCTCTAAAACATATTTGTACGGAACTCCTAAAATTACAATTACAGACTTTTTAAACGCATCTCAATTAATTAAAAAGGAATAGATTATTTTCTAATTAGAAAGCTTTCAATTTCTAGTATCTTTGTTAGACTATGAATGAAAACCTAGACCCAACATCAGAAAATTTTTCTTCTGAAGAATTTGATATAGAAAGAGCATTAAGACCCTTAAGTTTTGATGATTTTGCTGGTCAAGATCAAGTTTTAGAAAACCTAAAAGTTTTTGTAGAAGCTGCTAACCAGAGAGGAGAGGCTTTGGATCATACTCTTTTTCACGGACCTCCAGGTTTAGGGAAAACTACATTGGCTCATATTTTAGCTAATGAGTTAGGTGTTGGTATAAAAGTTACATCTGGACCAGTTTTAGATAAACCAGGAGATTTAGCAGGTTTGCTTACGAACTTAGATGAAAGAGATGTTCTTTTTATTGACGAAATACATAGACTTAGTCCTATTGTAGAAGAATACTTGTATTCTGCAATGGAAGATTATAAAATTGATATAATGATAGAGTCAGGGCCAAATGCACGCTCTGTACAAATAAATTTAAACCCTTTTACCCTTATTGGTGCAACAACACGTTCTGGGCTTTTAACGGCTCCTATGAGGGCTCGTTTTGGTATTCAGAGTAGATTGCAATACTATACAACAGAATTATTGTCTACTATAGCAGAACGTAGTGCAGAAATTTTAAATGTACCTATAGATTTAGAAGCTGCAATAGAAATAGCGGGTAGGAGTAGGGGTACACCTAGAATTTGTAATGCATTGTTGAGAAGAGTAAGAGATTTTGCGCAGATAAAAGGCAATGGTAAAATTGATATAGAAATTTCTAGGTTTGGACTAAATGCATTAAATGTAGATGCACACGGTTTAGACGAAATGGATAATAAAATATTAACCACTATTATAGATAAATTTAAAGGTGGCCCAGTAGGTATTACTACATTGGCAACCGCAGTATCTGAAAGTGCAGAAACTATAGAAGAGGTATATGAACCTTTTTTAATACAACAAGGCTTTATTATGCGTACACCTCGTGGTAGAGAGGTAACAGAATTGGCATACAAACATTTAGGTAGAATTAAAGGAAGTGTGCAAGGAGGTCTGTTTTAACTACCACGCATTTTCCCAATCTTTCCACACAACTTCAAAACCTTTGCTTTGCAACATTTGTGCAATAGTTTCTGTGCTACGTTCATCAGAAATTTCAAACTGTTCTAAAGATTGTGGTTCTACAACATAACCTCCAGGATTTGTTTTAGACTCTGCACTTATAGATGTTATTCCTAAGTTGATAATGTTGTTTCTAAATTTTTCGCTTTCTCTCGTAGACATAGATAGCTCAACATCTTCGTCTAACAAACGATAAGCACATATCAGCTGTGCTAAATCTGCATCTTCCATTACTACTTTTGGTTCTAAACCACCCGTATATGGTCTAAGTCTAGGAAACGAGATAGAATATTTAGTTTGCCAATAGGTTTTTTGTAGATATTGTAAATGCAAAGCAGTAAAAAAACTGTCTGCTCGCCAATCTTCCAAGCCAAATAAAGCACCTACACCAATTTTATGTACGCCAGCTTTGCCTAAACGGTCTGGTGTTTCTAGCCTGTAATCAAAATTAGACTTTTTACCTTTAGGATGGTGTTTTTTATATTCGTCTCTGTGGTAGGTTTCTTGGTACACCAAAACGGCGTACAAGCCATTTTCTACAAGCAATTCATACTCGTTTTGATCTAATGGTTGTACTTCTATGGTAATATTAGCAAACTCTTTCTTTAACAGTTTAATAGCATTATTTATGTAGTCTACACCAACAGTTTTATTGGCTTCACCAGTTACTAATAAAATATGGTTATACCCTTTGCTACGTAAAAAGGCAGCTTCCTTTAAAATTTCTGCGTCAGTTAGCGTACGCCTAGGTATTTTGTTTGTTAAGCTAAAACCGCAGTAAGTACATATGTTTTGGCACTCATTACTTAAATACATTGGCGCATACATTTGCATTGTGTTACCAAAGCGTTTTTTAGTTAATGCACTACTCATTTGTGCCATTTGCTCTAAGTATGGCTTTGCAGCAGGGGAAATTAACGCTTTAAAGTCTTCTAGATTACGTTTGTTACTTTGTAAAGCGGTTTCTACGTCTGTGCTGGTTTTACTGTAAATATCAGCAACAATGTTGTCCCAACTATACCTATTAAAAAGTGATGTAAAATTACTCATTTAAAAAAGAGGTTAAAGGTGAGCTTGCTTCTGCAGTTTGTTTTATTGGAGCTAGCTTTGCATTGTAAGCCAAACGACCAGCTTCTACAGCTAATTTAAATGCGTTTGCCATTGCAGTTGGGTTTTGTGATACGGCAATTGCAGTATTTACCAAAACTGCATCTGCACCTAGTTCCATAGCGTGTGCTGCGTGTGACGGTGCTCCTATGCCTGCATCTACAATTACAGGAACGTTACTTTGTGCTATAATTATTTCTAAAAAATCTACTGTTTTTAATCCTTTGTTGCTACCAATTGGTGCGCCCAATGGCATTACGCATTGTACGCCTACATCTTCTAAACGTTTGCATAAAACAGGATCTGCGTGTATGTAAGGCATAACTACAAAGCCTTGTTTTACCAATTCTTCTGCAGCTTTTAAAGTTTCTATAGGATCTGGTAACAAGTATTTTGGGTCTGGATGAATTTCTAATTTTACCCAGTTAGTTTCCAATGCTTCTCTGGATAATTGAGCAGCAAAAACTGCCTCTTTTGCTGTACGCACGCCAGAGGTGTTTGGTAAAAGATTTATTCTAGAATGATTTAAGTGTGATAAAATATCGTCATCTTCATCTGCTACATCTACGCGTTTTAACGCAACTGTAACTAGTTCACTTTCTGATGCTAGTAAAGCATTTTTCATTACGGCTGAAGAACTAAATTTTCCTGTTCCGGTAAATAGTCTTGATGAAAACTCTTTGTCTGCTATTATTAAATTATCCTTCATCGTTTTTATTTTTATCAAACTTATACACTTGCTCTTGTGTTGCAGGTGTGCTTAAAATTTTATTTAAAGTGGCAATGTTGTTAAAATTGCTTGTAATTTCTGTTGATGCTGCAATACCGTAAATTCCTGTTTCTAATAACTCAGGAACGTCTGCTATAGTAATGCCGCCAATGGCAATTATTGGAGTATTTGTTTTTAACTCATCTATAATTGCTTGGTATCCTTGTAAGCCTAAAGTTGGACTTAAATTTTGCTTTGTTGTGGTAAATTTAAATGGGCCTAAACCAATATAATCTACTTCTTTTTTTAATAAGTTTTCACAATCTTCTAAGGTGTTTGCAGTACCGCCAATACTAATCCATTTTCCTAAATGCTCACGTGCTTCTAACGGGCAAGCATCTGTTTTTCCTAAATGCACACCATCTGCATTTACTTCTTTGGCAATTTTATAATGATCGTTAATAATTAATCTAGTCTGAAAATGAGAAGTTATTTCTTTGGCCTTTAAAGCAGTTTGCAATAAGGTTTCTTCGTCTATATTTTTTAGGCGTAATTGTACCCAATCTGCACCAGAAGAACATGCTTTTTGTATGTTAGCCAAATGCATTTCTGGAGTATCACCTTGACTTATATAATGTAATTTACTAATCATTATTTCTGTTTTTTAGGCTAGTAATGTAAGCCTCATTTATTTGCTTAAATGCTTCTAAAGGGTTTTTGCTATTCCAAACTCCTCCTAAAACGCCAATTCCTTTGTAACCTAATGTGTTAAATTTGCTAAGGTTTTCTGCTGTAACCCCTCCCATACCAACAATTGTTTTGTTTATATGATTTACATTAAAGCCACGCCCTTTATAACCTTTTTTTGATATGGAATTAAAAACAGGACTAAGCAGGTGATAATCAAACTCAAAATAACAACTGTTTAATTCTTCTGGATCATGAAATGAAGAACTTATGGTTTTGCCAAACATATTTAAGTCTTTAAAATACCGTGTAGCATTGTCTATAGTATCTCTACGTTTTTGTTCTTGAAAATGAATACCTTTTAAGTTGTAACTATTTATTAGTTCATGATGGTGATGTATAATAACACGGTTGTAGTATTCTGGTTTTATTTTGTTTAGATACTCTTTATGTTGCTTTAAGTCTTTAAAAGGTTTTCTTAAATGATAATATTGTAGGCCAGCGTTAAATAGTTGATGAAGTATTTCTATTTCGTTAGGTACATCTTCTTCTGGTGCTATAAGTACAATCATTTTATTAGGTTTTTTTAAAGTTAGGGATTGTAGTGGCATCCTTTTGCTCTTTTTTAGCAAAAGATATAACGGAAAGCCCGCCTACGCCTTACTTAGTAAAAGGCGTAGGAACTTCCACTTTATATTACAAATACACTTCTGATCCTTTTTCTTTAAACTCTTTAGATTTTTCTTCCATTCCTTTTGCAATAACTTCGTTGTCGTCTGCAATTTTGTTTTCGGCAGCAAAGTCTCGTACTTCCTGAGATATCTTCATAGAACAGAATTTTGGTCCGCACATAGAGCAAAAATGAGCAACTTTAGCGCCTGCAGCAGGTAAGGTTTCATCATGATACTCACGAGCACGTTCTGGATCTAGTCCTAAATTAAACTGATCTTCCCAACGGAACTCAAAACGCGCCATACTTAAGGCATTGTCTCTGTGCTGAGAACCCGGATGACCTTTGGCTAAATCTGCAGCATGAGCCGCTAATTTATAGGTGATAACACCTACGCGCACATCTTCTTTATTTGGTAAGCCTAAATGCTCTTTTGGTGTAACGTAGCAAAGCATTGCGCAGCCGTACCAGCCAATCATTGCAGCACCTATACCAGACGTAATATGGTCGTAACCTGGAGCAATATCTGTAGTTAAAGGGCCTAAGGTGTAAAAAGGAGCCTCGTCACAAACTTCAATTTGTTTTTCCATATTTTCTTTAATCATGTGCATTGGCACGTGACCTGGACCTTCTATAAAACACTGTACTTCATGTTTGCGTGCAATCTGAGTTAATTCTCCTAGTGTTTCTAATTCTGCAAATTGTGCTTCGTCATTAGCATCTGCTACAGAGCCAGGACGTAAGCCGTCTCCTAATGAAAAAGAAACATCGTATTGTTTTAATATTTCGCAAATATCCTCAAAATGAGTATATAAAAAACTTTCTTTATGGTGAGCTAAACACCATTTTGCCATAATAGAACCACCACGAGAAACTATGCCTGTAACACGTTTTGCAGTCATTGGTACATAGCGTAATAAAACACCAGCGTGAATGGTAAAATAATCTACACCTTGTTCTGCTTGTTCTATTAAAGTGTCTCTAAAAATTTCCCAAGTTAAATCCTCGGCAACACCGTTTACTTTTTCTAAAGCTTGGTAAATTGGTACGGTGCCTACTGGTACTGGTGAGTTACGTATGATCCACTCACGAGTTTCATGAATGTTTTCTCCGGTAGATAAATCCATAATATTATCTGCTCCCCAACGGCAAGCCCAAACTGCTTTTTCTACTTCTTCTTCTATAGATGAAGTTACTGCAGAGTTGCCAATATTTGCGTTTATTTTAACCAAGAAGTTACGACCTAAAATCATAGGTTCTGCTTCTGGATGATTTATGTTTGATGGTATAATTGCACGACCTCTAGCAACTTCACTACGTACAAATTCTGGAGTAATTTTCTCTGGAATATTAGCACCAAAATGTTCGCCTTTGTGTTGTTTTCTAATTTCGGTCATTTCATCTATTCGTTGGTTTTCACGAATAGCTATGTACTCCATTTCTGGAGTAATAATTCCTTTTTTTGCGTAATGTAATTGGGTTACGTTTTGTCCTTTTTTTGCACGTAGTGGTTTTTTTAAAAGTTTAAAACGCATATGGTCTAAACTAGCATCGTTTAAACGCTCGTTACAATACTCCGAAGAAAAAGATGCTAACTCTTCTACATCTCCACGCTTTTTAATCCAAGGTTCTCTAATGCGTTCTATACCGCTGTGTATATCAATTTCTTTGTTTGGATCTGTATAAGGACCAGAAGTATCATAAACCGTTACGGGTTCATTAGGTGTTTTCTTTTTGGTCATAGAGTCTACAGTATCGCTTAATGCAATTTCTCGCATTGCAACTTTAATTTCTGGATGTAATTTACCAGAAACATATACTTTTTTAGAACTAGGAAATGGTTGTCTTGTAATACCGTTTTGCTTAGGTGCGGTGTCTTTCTTTTTCATTATAAATCTTTTAAGTTTTTAGGTTACCCTCCTTGAGCAGGACGTATTAGTAATACATTGTCATGGGGTTGTAAAATGGTAGAACTCCAGCTGCTTTTTGGTATTACACCGCCGTTAATGGCAATGGCAACACCAAAAATGGTTATTTCTAGAGTTTTTATTAGTTGAGACACATTAGTTTCTCTAGGAATTAAGTGCTCTTTGTTATTTACGTTTATGGGTATCATAACGATACATTTTAAGTGCTAGGTTATAGCGTTAAAAAATCCAACTAAATCGTAAACTGTGTGTGAAAATGCATTCTCCAGAAACGGAAAAAACACTAAAAGATAGAAATCATAAAAAGAATTCAACTTTTCCCTTCGGCTGTACTAACAGCATCAGGTTCAAAGGGTATTTCTCAGTTCTTAAAAAGAACACCCCTAAAGTTTACATAACAAATGTATTAAATAAATTATGATAAGACCTAATAAAAAATAAAACTATTATAAGAAAAAGATGACTTATTGATTTTTAAAATAGTTGTAAGTAGCTAGCTGAGATTGTACTATGGTGTTATTGTTTGTAACATAATTATTTTTTTGATCAGCGTCTATAACTCTTGCTTTTACATTGTCTGATAGCTGAATATTTAAAATGTCTTTTACTATTTTAAAATTCTCTTTATCCTTTATAGGGGTAATTACTTCTATTCTGTGAGATAGGTTGCGCGTCATCCAATCTGCAGATCCAATAAAAAGTTTTTCGTCTCCATTATTTCCAAAAAGGTAAACACGGCCATGCTCTAAATATCTGTCTAAAATACTGGTAATTGTTATGTTCTCGCTCTGGCCCTTTATGCCAGGAACTAAACAACAAATCCCGCGAATTAACAACCGTATTTGTACACCGGCATTGCTAGCTTTGTAAAGTAGTTGAATCATTTTTTTATCTTCAAGACTGTTCATTTTTAAGACAATTAAGCCTTTTTTGCCAGCTTGTGCTAATTCAATTTCTTTTTCTACCATAGTAGAAAATATATGCCTAGATGTAAAAGGAGATATAAGTAGTTTTTTAGCTTTAGGAACAATTAAAACACCTTCTAAAACCAGAAAAACACGATTTAACTCTTTACATATTTTGCTATTTGCCGTCATTAAGCCAAAGTCGGTATATAGCTTAGCCGTTTTTTCGTTAAAATTGCCTGTTCCAATGTAACTATAGGTTTTAAGTTTGCCCTTAATCTCTTTTTCTATGTATAAGATTTTAGAGTGTACTTTAATTCCTGGATAGCTGTAAATTACCTTTGCACCATTTTCTTTAAATATTTTACCCCATCTTAAATTGTTATCCTCATCAAACCTTGCTTTTGCCTCAATAAAAATAATTACATTTTTACCTGTTTTTGCAGCTTTTGCAATAGCAGTATTTAGCCTAGATGTTTTTGCTAAACGATACAAAGTCATTTTTATGGTTCTTACCTCTGGAGAAACAGCAGCTTCTTCTAATAATTTTATAACGGGCTCAAAAGATTGATACGGATAATGTATAAGTTGATCTTTTGCTTCTATGGCGTCAAAAACAGAGTTGTATTTAGTTAGTAAAGAATGGGGAATAGGCTCTAGGTTTACGTTGTTTAGTTTCTTTTTTGTTGGATTTGGGAAACTAAAGAAATCTTTAAAATTATGATAAACACCACCAAAAATAATATCTGTGTTGTATATGTCTAATGCATTTTTAACAGCTTCTAAAAGTGCAATTGGAGCGCTTGCGTCTATAAGTGCACGTGTTGCTTGCCCTGTTTTTCTTTTAGGTAATGCATCAAGAATTTTTTGCATTAGATCTCCAGAGAATTCATCTTCAATATACAGTTCTGCATCTCTAGAAATTTTTAAAGCATAGTACTCTTTACTGTTTTTGTTTAAGAGGTTGTGTTTTAAAATGTCATCTAAAAAAGTAATGTAAAATGTTTGGTCTGTAGATGGAAAAACAACAAAGCGTGGTTGGTTGTCAGGTATCTCAACTAATTCTATTTGTTCTTCATCTTTTAAAGCAACTAGGTATGATGCTTCATTTTTTGCGAAAATTGAATTTTTAATGGAAGTGGGCCCAGTTTGTATATTTACTGTGTTTTTTAAATTAGAACTATAATAATCCTCTGCATATAGTTTTTGTTGTTTGTTAAAATCTTTAAAATTAATTAAGTGAATATTTTCCTTTTTTAAATCGGGAATAATTTCATCTAAAAAAGCACTTCCAAATTCTTGTTGTTGTTGGTTAACTTGTTTTTTAATTTCTGCAAGTACCTTGTTTGGTTTAGTTATTAATTTTTTACGCAGTGGTTTTTCTAAGTCTTTTATTTGTCTAATGTCAGATACACGAACTTTAAAAAACTCATCTAAATTAGAAGAAAAAATTGCTAAAAATTTTATACGCTCATACAGCGGATTTCTTTTGTCTTTAATTTCTTGTAAAACTCGATGGTTAAAACGTAACCAAGATAAATCTCTGTGGTAATATTTAGAATTGAAAAGCTTGCTCATAAATAGTAAAATAGGCAATTTATATGTTTTGCAATAAAGATATGTAAGTATTTTGTTAAGTTATTGCTTTTGCAAGTGCGTTTATTAGTATTAGCATGACTAAATAATTTTTTATTACTAGTAAAACTTTAAATTTGCTTTGTGATGTTACCTCTTGTACATAAAGAAAATGCAACGACTTTGATAAAAGAAGAAGCCAAACGACTAGGTTTTATTTCTTGTGGAGTTTCTAAAGCTGAGTTTTTAGAGGAAGAAGCTCCTCGTTTAGAGAGTTGGTTAAATAAAAATATGAATGGGCAAATGTCTTATATGGAAAACCATTTTGACAAACGTCTAGATCCAACTAAATTAGTTGATGGCTCTAAATCTGTAATATCATTACTGCTAAATTATTATCCAGAGGCTACTCAAAATGATGATGCTTTAAAGATTTCTAAATATGCTTACGGTCAAGATTATCATCACGTTATAAAATCTAAACTAAGAGCATTGCAGGAGTTTATTACCGACAATATTGGTGAGGTAGAGGGTAGGGCATTTGTAGATTCTGCTCCTGTTTTAGACAAAGCTTGGGCGGCAAAAAGCGGTTTGGGTTGGATAGGTAAAAACAGTAACCTAATAACTCAAAGAGTAGGTTCTTTTTATTTTATAGCAGAGTTAATTGTAGATATAGAATTGGCTTACGATAGTGCTGTAACAGACCATTGTGGTACCTGCACCGCTTGTATAGATGCTTGCCCTACGCAGGCAATTGTAGATTCTTATGTTGTGGATGGTAGCAAGTGTATATCTTATTTTACCATAGAATTAAAAAATGAAATTCCTGCTGAGGTTAGAGGTAAGTTTGATGATTGGATTTTTGGTTGTGATGTTTGCCAAGATGTATGTCCTTGGAATAAGTTTTCTAAGCCACACCAAGAGCCCTTATTTAATCCGCATCCAGATTTATTATCTATGACCAAAAAAGACTGGGAAGAGATAACAGAAGATGTTTTTAGAAAAGTGTTTAAGAAATCTGCAGTGAAGCGTACTAAATTTTCGGGATTACAACGCAACATAGATTTTTTAGAATAATATTATAATTTAATTGCTGGGATACCCGTAAATTTGCATCTTAAAATTAGAAACAATGAGCAACGAGAAGAATAGAAGAGAGGCTTTAATTTACCACGCAAAACCGCAACCAGGTAAAATAAAAATTGTTCCTACTAAGCCTTATGCAACACAAAGAGACTTAGCATTGGCATACTCTCCGGGCGTAGCAGAGCCTTGTTTAGAAATAGAAAAAGATAAAGAAAACGCATATAAATATACATCTAAAGGTAATTTAGTTGCTATAATCTCTAATGGTACAGCTGTTTTAGGTTTAGGAGACATAGGTCCTGAAGCATCTAAACCAGTAATGGAAGGAAAAGCCTTATTGTTTAAGATATTTTCTGATATTGATGGTGTAGATATAGAGGTTGATACTAAAGATGTAGATAAATTTGTAGAAACCGTAAAGATGATAGCACCTACTTTTGGTGGTATTAATTTAGAAGATATAAGTGCACCTGCTGCTTTTGAGATTGAGCGTAGATTAAAAGAGGAATTAGATATTCCTGTAATGCATGATGACCAACACGGTACAGCAATTATTTCTGCTGCAGCATTATTAAATGCACTGGAAATTGCTGGTAAAAAAATTGATGAAGTACGTATTGTAATAAGTGGAGCAGGTGCTGCTGCTGTATCTTGTACAAGATTGTATAAGGCATTTGGTGCTAAAGATGAAAATATTGTAATGCTAGATAGTAAAGGTGTTATAAGGTCTGATAGAGACAATTTATCTAAAGAAAAAGCGGAGTTTGCATCAGACAGAAAAATAGATACTTTAGATGAAGCAATGGTAGAAGCAGATGTTTTTGTAGGCTTATCTATTGCAGATATTGTTTCTCCAGAGATGTTGATTTCTATGGCTAAAAAACCTATTGTTTTTGCAATGGCTAATCCTAATCCAGAGATAAATTATGATTTAGCTGTAAAAACAAGAAAAGATATTATTATGGCTACAGGAAGGTCTGACCATCCTAACCAAGTAAATAATGTTTTAGGGTTTCCTTTTATTTTTAGAGGAGCTTTAGATGTAAGAGCTACGGGTATTAATGAAGCTATGAAAATGGCTGCGGTTAAAGCAATAGCTAAATTGGCAAAAGAGCCAGTACCAGAACAAGTAAATATTGCATACGGAGAAACAAGGCTAACTTTTGGTGAAGATTATATTATTCCTAAGCCTTTTGATCCAAGATTAATAGCAGAAATTCCTTTAGCTGTAGCAAAGGCTGCTATGGATAGTGGTATTGCAAAACAGCCTATTGAAGATTGGGATAAGTATAAAGAAGAATTAATTAGACGTTCTGGTAATGACAATAAAGTTGTACGTTTATTACACAACAGAGCAAAAGTAAATCCTAAAAGAATTGTATTTGCAGAAGCAGATCATTTAGATGTGTTAAAAGCAGCTCAAATTGCATACGAAGAAGGTATTGCAGAGCCAATTTTATTAGGTAAAAAAGAAACTATTTTAGAGCTTAAAGCAGAGCTAGAGTTTGATGCAGATGTACAAATTATAGATACTAAAGCAACAGAGTCTAAGGGGCAACGTACATTATACGCTACTAAGTTTTGGGAAAACAGAAAACGTAAAGGAGTTACGTTTTACTACGCCAAAGCTAAAATGAGAGAGCGTAACTATTTTGGCTCTATGATGGTAGAAGTTGGTGATGCAGATGGTATGATTTCTGGTTATTCTAGAGCATACCCAACAGTGGTAAAACCAGTTTTTGAAGTTATTGGTAGAGCATCTAATGTGCAAAAAGTGGCAACGGTTAATATTATGGTTACAGACAAGGGACCTTTATTTGTTGCAGATACCTCTATAAACATTAATCCTAATGCAGAAGAATTAGCAGATATAGCTTTAATGACGGCTAATGTGGCTAAAACTTTTGGTTTTGATCCTGTAATAGCAATGACGTCTTATGCAAACTTTGGCTCTTCTAGTGCTCCAAATGCAGTAAAGGTTAGGAAGGCTGTAGAGATTCTTCATAGAGATCATCCAGAAATGGTTGTAGATGGTGAAATTCAGATGGATTTTGCTCTAAACAAAGAGTTGTTACAAAGTCAGTTTCCTTTTTCTAAATTAGCAGGAAAAAAAGTAAACACTTTTATTTTTCCAAATTTAGAGTCGGCCAACATTACATATAAATTGCTTAAAGAGTTAAATGACGCAGATTCTATTGGACCAATTATGTTAGGATTACGTAAATCTGTACATATTCTTCAATTAGGAGCAGATGTAGACGAGATGGTAAATATGACCGCAGTGGCTGTTATAGATGCACAAGAGAGAGAAAAAAGAAAAAAGGCTAAAAACAATCAGTAAATAAATAATACAAACCAACCTATACCATTCATATGATTACACATTTAAGAGGGAAATTAGTAGAGAAAAATCCAACATTTTTAGTAATTGAGTGTAATGGTGTAGGTTACTTTGTAAACATATCACTGCATACTTTGTCTAAGGTGACAGATGCAGAAAATATACAGTTGTATACACATTTACAAGTTAAAGAAGATTCGCATACATTGTTTGGTTTTGCAGAAAAATCTGAGCGAGAAATTTTTAGATTATTAATTTCTGTTTCAGGAATTGGACCTAGTATTGCACGAACAATGTTGTCATCGTTATCACCGGCTCAGGTGAGAGATGCAATTGCTGGTGGAGATGTGGCAACAATACAGTCTGTAAAAGGTATTGGAGCAAAAACTGCACAACGTGTTATTTTAGATTTAAAAGATAAAGTATTAAAAATATACGATATTGATGAAGTTTCTACTTCTTCAAACAATACAAATAAAGAAGAAGCGTTATCTGCTTTAGAGGTTCTTGGTTTTGTTCGCAAACAAGCAGAGAAAACCGTTGACAAAGTTGTTAGTCAGGACCCAACATTAAGCGTTGAAAACATTATTAAGTTGGCGCTGAAAAATTTGTAATAAGTTTGAGAACAGGGGCAAAACAAAATCTTTCACCATTATATAGGTTTGTATTTATATGTGTGCTTTTTTTAGGTGCAACAACTTTTGCGTTTGCGCAAGATGGTGAACAAGAACAGGAACAAGATTCAGTAAAAACAGGTGTGGCGCTTGGTAAAATAGCGTTGCCAAACCCTAACAGTATTGTTTCTAAATATACATACGATCCAGACTTAGATAAGTATGTTTACTCAGAAAAAGTAGGAGAGTTTAATATAAGTTATCCTATTTACTTAACCCCAGATGAATATTTTGAGTTGGCTCGTAAAGAGGGAATGAAAAACTATTTTAAAGAAAAAGCAGATGCTTTTTCTGGTAAAAAAGCGGGTAGTGAAGAGGCTAGAAAAAACTTATTGCCTAATTTTTATGTAAATAACAATTTTTTTCAATCAATATTTGGTGGTAATACCATAGAGGTTATTCCAACAGGTTCTGTTGCTATGGATTTGGGTGTTATTTGGCAAAAAAATGATAACCCGTCTTTATCTCCAAGACAGCGTACTAATACGTCTTTTGATTTTGACCAGCAGATACAACTTAGTATGCTGGGTAAAATTGGAGAAAGATTGCAAGTTAGTGCAGATTATAATACAGAGGCAACTTTTGATTTTCAGAATTTAGTAAAACTAGACTATACGCCTACAGAGGATGATATTATACAAAAAATAGAAGTTGGTAATATTAGTATGCCGTTAAACAGCTCTTTAATTACAGGAGCACAAAGTTTATTTGGTGTTAAAACACAGCTTCAATTTGGTAAAACATTGGTTACGGCAGTTTTATCAGAACAAAGATCTCAAAACAATACTGTTGTTGCGCAAGGTGGCGGTACAGTAGAAGAATTTTCTTTTTCAGCTTTAGATTATGATGAAGATAAACACTTTTTTTTAGCGCAATATTTTAGAGATAATTATGATGCTGCTTTAGAGAACTATCCATACATACGTAGTCAAGTACAAATTACAAGGTTAGAGGTTTGGGTAACCAACAGAAGACAAGAGACATTAAATGTTAGAAATGTAGTTGCAGTACAAGATTTAGGTGAATCTAATTCTGGCCAAACAAGAATTGGTAAAAGTGGTGGTGCGCCAGCAGGTTTTTTTAACGCTAGTACTGCAGATAATTTACCATTTAACAATGCCAATGACTATGATCCTGCTTTAATAGGTAATGGTGGTTCTCTTACTAATCAAATTAGAGACATAGCAACTGTGCAAGCTGGTTTTAATGTACCTGGATATACAGTTAATCAGGGTTTTGATTATACAATTTTAGAAAACGCAAGAAAATTAGATATTGGTAAGGGTGAGTATACATTTAACTCTCAATTAGGTTACATTTCATTAAGTCAGCGCTTAAGTAATGATGAGGTTTTAGGGGTAGCTTTTCAATATACTTACCAAGGAAAGGTTTATCAAGTTGGTGAATTTGCAAATGGAGGCTTAGAGGCAACATCTGTTTCTGCAGGTGCTACACCAATAGTAGAAAATAATACGCTAATTTTAAAATTACTTAAAAGTAATATTACTGCCGTGCAAGATCCTATCTGGGATTTAATGATGAAAAACATTTATAACACGGGCGCATATCAGTTAAGTCAAGAAGATTTTAAATTAAATATTTTATATACAGACCCAACTCCAAGAAACTACATTACTCCAGTTGCAGAAGGTGCAGGTTCTGGTTGGCCAACAACTCCAAAACCATTACAAGAGCGTATTTTATTAGATGTTTTTAACTTAGATAGGTTAAATGCTTACAATGATGTGCAATCTGGTGGAGATGGATTTTTTGATTATGTAGAAGGTTTAACAATAGACTCTCAGAACGGAAATATAATGTTTACAAAAGTGGAACCTTTTGGAGAATATATTTTTAATGAATTGGGTGGTGGTGTTTATGATGTAGAAAATGATCAAGGTTATAATGATAACCAAAAAAAGTATGTGTTTAGAAATATGTATTCACGTACAAAGTCTGCTGCTCTAGAAGATGCAGATAAAAACAAATTTTTAATAAAAGGTAAATATAAGTCTGCTGGTATAAATGGTATTCCTATTGGAGCATTTAATGTGCCAAGAGGTTCTGTGCGTGTTACTGCAGGAGGTAGGCAATTGCAAGAAGGTATAGATTACACTGTAAATTACTCTGCCGGAACAGTACAAATTTTAGATCCAAGTTTAGAGGCTAGTAATACACCAATAAATATATCTGTAGAAAATAATGCTGTATTTGGTCAGCAAACAAGACGATTTACAGGGGTAAATGTAGAGCATCAGTTTAATGATAAATTTGTTTTGGGAGCTACATTTTTAAATTTAAATGAGCGTCCCCTTACTCAAAAATCATCTTACGGTGTAGAACCTGTAAATAATACAATGTTTGGTTTAAATGGTAATTTCTCTACAGAAATTCCGTTTTTAACTAGGTTGGTAAATAAGTTGCCAAATATAGATACAGATGTGCCGTCTAACTTATCGGTACGTGGTGAGGTTGCTTTTTTAAAGCCTAATTCTCCTAAAAACGCAAATTTTGAAGGAGAAACAACTACTTATATAGATGATTTTGAAGGAGCACAATCTTTAATAGATATCCGATCTTCTTTGGGGTGGTATTTAGCAAGTACGCCGTTAGAGTTTGCAGATCCAAGCGGACAATTATATGGTAGTGCTCCAAATGATACAGAAAACTTAAGAAATGGTTTTGGTAGAGCTAAAATGGCTTGGTATTCTATAGATCGTCTTTTTTATTCTAACCAAAGACCTTCTGGTATTAATGATAATGATATTTCTTTAAACGCAACTAGAAGAGTTTTTATAGATGAGGTTTTTCCTAAGGTAGAGATTGCACAAGGACAAACAACAACTCAGGGAACTTTAGATTTGGCATACTATCCAAATCAAAAAGGACCTTATAATAACAATGCGGATTTTAGTACAGAAGCGCCAGAAGAAAAATGGGCAGGTATTATGCGCCCAATGAGTAGTACAAATTTTGAGCAAGCAAATGTTGAGTTTGTTCAGTTTTGGGTTTTAGATCCTTACGTGGATGGAGAAACAACTAGTCAGGGAGAATTGGTTTTTAATATTGGTAATATCTCAGAAGATATTTTAAAAGATGGAAAAAAACAATATGAAAACGGATTGCCAGGTGTTAGTAGTAATGACTTGGTGTCTGAAACATCTTGGGGGAAAGTACCAGCAACACAATCTTTAGTGTATGCTTTTGATGCGGAAGAAAATAATAGAACATTACAAGATTTAGGGTATGATGGTTTAAGTGATGCAGATGAGTCATCTATATTTACAAACAACCCAGCTAATGACCCTGCTTTAGATAACTATGAATATTATTTAAATAAGGACGGTAGTATTTTAGAACGCTATATTAATTATAATAATCCACAAGGAAATTCACCTATACAGGTTACAAATACTAACCGTGGGTCTACAACGTTACCAGATGTAGAAGATATAGATAGAGATTTAACAATGAATACTGTAAACAGTTACTATGAGTACAGAATTCCTATTAAGCCTAATACCTCTATAAATGACAAGTACGTTACAGATATAAAAGAAGGGCAAACACCAACGTTGCCAAATGGTAATGTTTTAAATAGAAGATGGATACAGTATAAAATTCCGTTAAGTGATTTTTCTGATGCTATTGGAGGTATTACAGATTTTAGATCTATTAGTTTTATGCGTATGTATTTAACTGGCTTTTCTGATAATGTAGTAATGCGTTTTGCAACATTAGATTTGGTACGAGGAGATTGGCGTACATATACAAAATCTTTAGAGCCAGACGTAGATAATAACCCTGATGATGATGGTACTTTTGTAGACGTTGCAACAGTAAATATAGAAGAAAACAACACACGTTCTCCAATTATTTATGACCTGCCTCCTGGTTTACGTAGAGAACAGTTAAATAATAACAATACAATTGTACAGCAAAACGAACAATCGCTTTCTTTTAAAATTGAAAATTTAGAGCCTCAAGATTCTAGGGGTGTATTTAAAAATGTAGATGTAGATATTAGACAGTATGAGCGTCTTAAAATGTTTATTCACGCAGAAGAAATTTTAGAAACAGATTTTCCTGATGGAGAAAGACCATTAGTAGGTTTTTTAAGAATAGGAACAGATTTTAGTCAGAATTTTTATCAAATAGAAGTTCCATTAGAATTTACTGCACACGGAGAGAGTGATAGAGAAAAGATTTGGCCAGATGATAATGAGATATTAATAGAGTTGGCTGACTTAAACAAAATAAAATCTTATGGTATAGCCGGACAAACACTAAATCAAATTAATTATTACGAAATTATAGATGGTGAAGTTGTTCCTGTAAATGAGTTTGATGCTCGCCAACCAGGTGTAATGCGTATTGGTTTAAGAGGAAACCCTTCATTAGGAAGTATACGTAGTATGATGGTGGGTGTTAAAAATACAGATGATGCCCCTGCACGTGGAGAAGTTTGGTTTAATGAGCTTCGTTTAGCAGGTTTAGATAGCAAAGGAGGATGGGCAGCAATTGGAGCTGTAGATTTAAATTTTGCAGATTTTGCAGATGTATCTGTAACAGGTAGTAAAAGTACTTCTGGTTTTGGCGGTATAGATCAAATGCCTAATGAGCGTGCAAGAGAAGATGCTATGTCTTATGATGCTGTTACTAATATTAATTTAGGTCAGTTATTGCCTAAAAAGTTAGGAATACAATTACCATTTAATTACGGAATTTCTGAGCAGTTAATTACACCAGAGTTTGATCCTGTTTATGACGATTTAAAATTAGAAGATAGAATTGCGGCTGCACAATCTAAAGAAGATGCAGATGCTATAGAAGAACAAGCACAAGATTACACAAAAAGAACAAGTATAAACTTTATTGGAGTTCGTAAAAATAGAAGTGAAGAAGCAGATGCTAATTTTTACGACGTAGAAAACTTTACGTTTAACTATTCTTATAACGAAACAAATCATAGAGATTTTGAAGTTGCTAAATTAAAAGATCAAAATGTGGTGGCAGGCTTAACATATGCACACAATTTTGAGCCAGTAGAAATTGCACCTTTTGCTAAAAAAGATTCTTTATTTACAGGTAAATACTTAAAGTGGTTAAAAGATATCAATTTAAACTTGTTGCCAACTAGTATTGCGGTAAATTCAAATATTAACCGTCAGTTTAATCAACAACGTTTTAGAGATGTTGTAGAGCCTGGAGTAGATGCTTTGGCGTTGCCAGAGTTGCAGCAACGTAACTATATGTTTAACTGGCAATATAATATCAATTACAGTTTAACCAAGTCGTTGCGTTTTAATATATCAGCTTCTAATAATAATATTATTCGTAATTATTATAAAGATGAAAGTAGTGCAGACTTAGCAATTAACGATGAGCTAAATATTTGGGATGGTTTCTTTGATATTGGTGAGCCAAACAGACACGCGCAACAATTTGAGTTAAACTATGATATTCCTTTTGATAAAATACCAGCATTAGATTTTATAAGTGCACAATACGTTTATACTAGTAATTTTGACTGGCAACGTGGAGGTGATGCATTAAAAGAAGTTGCGGGCGAGGATATTAATAGAATACAAAATGCAAGTACACATACAATTGCAACCAATTTAACAATGCAGAAATTGTATGATAAAATAGGTCTTAAAAAATCTAAAGGGAAAGCAAAACTTACAACCAACAGGGAAGATAAAGCGGGGAATACTCCAAAAGCTAAAAACGGAGGGTTTGGTAAAATTGCTACCGACCTAGTTACAATGGTTAAACGTGTAAATTTTAATTACACAGAAACAAGAGGTAAGCAACTTCCTGGTTATACAAACTCAATTGGTTTTGTAGGAACAACAAAGCCTAGTTTAGGATTTGTTTTTGGTAGTCAAGAAGACATACGTTATGATGCAGCTAGGAGAGGGTGGTTAACTACGTTTTCAGATTTTAATGAACAGTTTGTACAAGAAACAAACAGACAGTTAGATATAACTGCCGTAGCAGAACCAATTAGAGATTTAACCATAGATATTACTGCTAACCGAAATTTATCTGAACGCTACCAAGAAAGTTTTTCTGTAGCTATAGAAAACGGAGAGTATGAGTACCAAAATCTTTTAGGTAATAACTTTGGTAATTTTGGTATCTCTACAATGATGATAAAAACAGCTTTTGCAAAAAGTGATGAGTTTGAGTCTTCTACTTTTGATCAGTTTAAAGAGAATAGATTAATTATAGCAAACCGATTAGCAAACAATACTGGAGCAAGAGATGCAGAAGGGTATCCAGAGCGTTACGGAAAAACAAGTCAAAATGTTTTACTGCCAGCGTTTGTTGCGGCATACACAGGTCAAGATGCCTCAAAGGTAAAACTAGGTGCATTTAGGAATTTTCCAATTCCAAACTGGAGGCTAAAGTATACAGGTTTAATGCGTATTAATTGGTTTAAAGAAAAATTTAAGCGTTTTTCAATTAGTCACGGTTATAGAGCATCATACAATATCAACTCTTTTCAAACCAATTTAGAAAGAGAAAATACAACCATAGATCCTGAAACTCAAGATTTCTTGCCAGAGAATATTATGGCAAATGTGGTGTTAACAGATCAATTTAACCCACTAGTACGTTTAGATTTTGAAATGAAAAACTCTATGAGTATTGTGGCAGAATTACAAACAATGAGGGCTTTAACAATGAGTTTTGATAATAACTTGTTAACCGAGTTAGATAGTAAGGATTATACAGTTGGTTTAGGATATAGATTTAAAGATGTAAATTTTGTTACTAATATAGGAGGAGATAAAATGCGTTTTAAAGGAGATTTAAATTTAAAATTAGATGCTACTTTAAAAGACAATATTACTATCATTAGAAACCTAGAGTTAAATAATAATCAAATAACATCTGGTCAAAATGTATTTTCATTAAAGTTTGGAGCAGATTATGCGTTAAGCAAATCTTTAGAGGTAGCTTTCTTTTATGATCATTCGTTCTCTAAATTTGCGGTTTCTACAGCTTTCCCGCAAACAACTATAAATACAGGTTTTACATTTAAGTACAACTTTGGAAACTAAATACAAGTCTTAATTTGTAAGTGTTTTATGTGTAATTGTTAAATCCTTATTTAAAAAGAAAATTTTCTTGTAATTTTTCAAATTAAATAATTTTCAAATCATTTTTTATCTGTTACATTTGCTGCATTAATTAAAATAATACTAAAATGAACATACCATCAGAATTAAAGTATACTAAGGATCACGAGTGGGTTAAAATAGATGGCGATGTAGCCACTGTTGGAATTACAGATTTTGCTCAAGGAGAGTTAGGAGACATAGTTTATGTTGAAGTTGAGACATTAGATGAGACCTTAGATAAGGATGAGGTTTTTGGTACTGTAGAGGCTGTAAAAACTGTTTCAGATTTATTTTTACCATTAACAGGTGAAATAATAGAATTTAATGAGTCTTTAGAAGATGAGCCTGAAAAGGTAAATACAGACCCTTATGGAGATGGTTGGATGATAAAAATTAAGATAAGTGATGCATCTCAGGCAGAAGAATTGATGAGTGATGCTGATTATAAAGACTTAATTGGTGGTTAAAAAGCCAATTTATACCATATTATTTATAAGCTGGGTAGTGTTAATTACATTACTCAGCTTATTTTCTTTTAGTAATACAGATCTTCCTTCCGTAAAAATACCTAACATAGATAAGTTAGTTCATTTTACATTTTATAGTGTTGCAACTATTTTAGGGGTACTCTCTTTAAAAGAGTTTTTTAAGGTGAAAAAAGTTAAAAGTCTAATTGTATGGTATTTAGTATTTTCTTTAATTGCTTATGGCATAATTATTGAAGTATTACAAAACACAGTTACCGTTACAAGAAGTGCAGAGTTTTTAGATTTTGTAGCAAACACAATAGGTGTTTTTGTAGGCTTAATTGTTGCAAACCGACTTTTTTTACGGGAAAGAATATTAAAATGAAAAAATTAATTGTTTATTTAGATAATATTTATTTAAATTAGCGAACACTAAATTAAAACCTATGGAACCAAAGAAAAATCCACAAGCTGACTTAACAAAAAACAGCGGTCTTTATTTTGCAATAGGACTAGCTCTTGTTATGTTTCTTGTATGGCAAGCATTAGAGTACAAAAAATACGATGAAGATAACTCATATGACATTACACAGAATGTGGATGATATGTTAGATGAAGAAGTTCCAATGACAGAACAAATTAAAACTCCACCACCTCCACCGCCACCACCAGCAGCACCAGAAGAGATTGCCGTTGTTGAAGATGACGTAGAGATAGAGGAGTCTGTTATACAAGATACTGAGTCTGATGAGGAAGAAGAAGTAATGGATGTTGAAGACGTTGTAGAAGAAGAAGTAGAAGTAGATGTAGATGTACCTTTTTCTGTAATTGAAGATGTGCCAATTTTCCCAGGATGTGAAAAAGTAAAGAAAAAAGGAGCAAAAGCTTTAAGAGATTGTTTTAATGAAAAAATGAACAAGCACATTAGAAAGCACTTCCAGTATCCAGAAATTGCTCAAGAAATGGGTATTCAAGGTAGAGTAAGTGTACGTTTTGTTATTCAGAAAGACGGTTCTATTGGTCAAGTTCAAATGCGTGGTCCAGACAAAAACTTAGAAAAAGAAGCAGCCAGAATTATTGGTAAACTTCCTAAGATGACACCTGGTAAACAAAGAGGTAGAGCTGTACGTGTTCCATTTAGCTTACCTATTACTTTTAGATTACAATAAGCAGTAATTGCTTTTAAGTTATATAAGAATCCGGACCAATTTGGTTCGGATTTTTTTTATGTCAATTTTTTTATAAAAAATTAAACCCCAAGCAGTTGCTTGGGGTTTTTTGGTATACTATTTGTGTTTTAACATAATTGTAACAAATAAAAAATAGTATTATGAAAACAAACACAGAAAATTCTGATGATTTCCACGGCAATGGAAGTCACAGAGCGTCTACCAATGCAACTCCAAAAAAGAGTAAGCACGATGCAAATCTACGAAAAAACAGTTTCTTAAACTTTCAAATTGGTCTTGTTGTGGCAATGGGTCTGGTTTATTTAGCTTTAGAGTCTTCTTATGCTTTTGTAGAGGATAAAGAGGTAAGACCAACAGAGCTAGAGGCAGAGATGGTAGAATATCATCCAGATTTAGATAACTTTAAAGTTGAAGAAGATAAGCCAAAAGAAAAGGTGTTGGCAAAAGCTGTTACAAACCCAGATAAAATTAAAATAGCAGATGATGACACAGTTGAAGATGTTACAGATTTTATTGATGATACGGAAGCTGATCCAGAAGAACCTGTGGCTGTAAGTAGTATTATAGAAAGCAAAATTATTGAAGAACCAATAATACCATTAGATGTAGTAGAAGAGGTTCCAATTTTTCCAGGTTGTGAAAAAGTTGCAAAAAATAAACGAAAAGACTGTTTTAATAAAAAAATGCAAAAACACGTAAAACGTTATTTTAGGTACCCTGATGCAGCTATAGAAATGAGAGAGCAGGGTAAAGTTAGTGTAATGTTTAAAATTGGTACAGATGGTGTTGTAAAAGACGTGCAAATGAGAGGTCCTTCTAAAATTTTAGAAAAAGAGGCGCAGCGCATTATTGCTAAGTTGCCAAAGATGACTCCGGGTAGACAAGGTAAAAGCAATGTTGTTGTTCCTTACTCAATACCAATTAATTTTAAATTGCAATAAGTTTGTGTAATAACTATAGAAGCCGCTTGTTTTAACAAGCGGTTTTTTTGTGTAGTTTGTTTAATTATCAACCAAAATATAAACCTTCATAATTGGTTGTAAAGAAATCAATTAGGTTATATCTTTGCAATCCATAAAAATTAAGGATGAAAACTGCGGTTGGTACAGCAAATGAAGCTACAGATGTTTCGGCATTTGCAGATTTTAAAGAAATAACAAAGGCAAGGCTAGCTGTAAGTGTAGTTTTTTCTTCAATAGCTGGTTATTTCTTAGGCGCAGATAAAATAGATTTTACTGTTTTGCTATTATTGGCTTTTGGTGGGTACTGTATGGTAGGTGCATCAAATGCATTTAATCAAATTATTGAAAAAGATTTAGATGCGTTAATGAATAGGACTAGAAACAGACCTATTCCTGCCGGTAGAATGACGGTTACTACTGCATCTATTGTAGCTGTAGCAATGACAATTGCAGGTATTGTTGCTTTGTATTTAGTAAATCCAAAGACAGCAATGTTTGGAGCAATATCTATATTCTTATACACCTGTGTTTACACACCTTTAAAGACTAAAACACCTTTAGCTGTTTTTGTTGGTGCTTTTCCAGGTGCAATACCATTTATGTTAGGTTGGGTTGCAGCAACAAATGAGTTTGGCATAGAGCCAGGAACATTGTTTATGATTCAGTTTTTTTGGCAGTTTCCTCACTTTTGGGCTCTTGGTTGGATGCTAGATGAAGATTATAAGAAAGGCGGATTTAAAATGTTGCCAACAGGTAAAAAAGATAAAGGAACAATTATTCAGATAATTATGTATACTATTTGGATGATGATAATATCTGTAGTACCAGCTTTTGGTTTTACAGGAGCATTGCAGTTGTCTGTAGTGGCTGCTGTAATTGTGTTTATTATGGGCGGAGTAATGTTGTTTTTTGCTTTTCGCTTGTTTGATAATAGAGATAATGCTTCTGCCAGAAAATTAATGTTAGCAAGTGTTACTTACATTACGCTTATGCAAGTGGTATATGTTGTAGATAAGTTTGTGTAATAAATTATAGATAGGTAATTAATTTTACTTTTAAATTAATAAGTGTTTACTAAATGGATTTAACTCAAAAATCAGAAAAAGAGAAGTCAGACAATGCTAAAAAAATGATGCTTTGGTTTGGTATTGTTAGTTTAATTATGGCATTTGCAGGTTGGACTAGTGCATATATAGTTAGTAGCTCTAGAGAAGATTGGTTAAAAGATTTTGATTTGCCATCTGCTTTCTTCTGGAGTACTTTAATTATAGTGGTGAGTAGTATTACTTACTTTTTAGCGGTACAAGCAACCAAAAAGGATAAAAAATCACAAGCAACCACATATTTGTTGGTTACACTGGCTTTGGGTATAATTTTTATAGTATTACAATTTGTTGGTTTTTCTCAGTTAATAGGTAATGGGTTTTATTTTACTGGACCAACAAGTAGTATTACAATGTCTTATATCTTTTTAATTGCTGTTGTGCACGTGGCGCACGTTGTAGCGGGGCTTGTTTCTTTAATAGTTGTTATTGTAAATCAACTAAAAAATAAGTACTCATCAACAGAGGTTAATGGTTTAGAAATAGGAGCAACCTTTTGGCATTTCTTAGATTTGTTATGGGTTTATTTAATCTTATTCTTTTATTTATATCGATAATAAATAGAAATAAAGTTAATTTCAGTTAAATTTTGGTTTTTGTATAGCCGAAAAAAATGTAAATTTGCGGAACTTAACTAGACTTTGGGTTTATTTAAGTGTTTTTTAAAAATAATAGAGCGTAGTTAAACGTTCTTAGTTTATAAATTTTAAATTGTATATGGATACTACGGTAACAACAGGTACAGCGGAAAGTGTTTGGAGCGGAGGAAGTAAAAACAAACCTTTAGGCGCTAGCTATGGTAAAATGATGATGTGGTTTTTCATCGTTTCTGATGCATTAACTTTTTCTGGCTTTATAGCAGCTTACGGATTTTCTAGATTTAAATTTGCAGATAGCTGGCCTATTGCAGATGAAGTATTTACCCACGTTCCTTTGGTACACGGTAATTTTCCTATGATATATGTTGCTATAATGACATTTATCTTAATTATGTCTTCTGTAACTATGGTATTGGCTGTAGACGCAGGTCATAAACTACAGAAAACAAGAGTTACTTGGTATATGTTTTTTACTGTTATTGGTGGTATTATCTTCTTAAGTTCACAGGCTTGGGAATGGGCTACTTTTATTAAAGGTGATTTTGGAGCTATTGAGACAAAAGGTGGTAGAATATTACAATTTGTTAATGCAGATACAGGTGAGAGAGCTGCAATTAGAGATTTTGCAACTCCTTTACACGAGGATAGAGTAGACCATACAAACAATAAGGGTGTTTGGTTTTTTGGAGAAAGTGCTTTGCCAACATATTCTGTTAATGAAGTGGTAACAGGTTTTAAAGCAGATCCTAATATTTTAGTTAGAGTTGAAAACATTGATGAAAACGGACACAAAATTCTTTTATCAAGAGAAGAGTCTTTAAAAAGGCTAGCAGGTTCTAAATACGTTGTAGAAGGTGCAAACCTTATTCATAATGAATACGGGAGCAGATTGTTTGCAGATTTCTTCTTCTTTATTACAGGTTTTCACGGTTTTCACGTATTCTCAGGAGTATTAATTAATATCATTATATTCTTTAACGTAATCATAGGTACTTATGAGCGTAGAGGACATTATGAGATGGTAGAAAAAGTTGGTCTTTATTGGCACTTTGTAGATTTAGTTTGGGTATTTGTATTTACCTTCTTCTACCTAGTATAATAGCAGATTAAAAAAGAATTACATTACGTATAATAATATAGCATAAAATGGCACACGAACATAAATTAGCGATTTTTAGAGGAAAATTAAAGTTTAAAGATAATATCCAGAAGATTTGGGGTGTTTTAATATTTTTATCTATTGTAACTTTAGTAGAAGTTATTTTAGGTATTTATAAGCCAGCAATTTTAATGAAACCATTAATTTCTGCCTTTGAGCCTGGTTTTTTTGGTTCTACATTAAACTTTTTATTGTCTCCATTTATTTACTTAAAGCCTCTAAACTTAATATTTATAGTATTAACAATAGTAAAAGCATATTACATTGCTTGGGACTTTATGCACTTGCGTGACGAGAAAAAAGGGTTTAGAAGATCTATAGTATGGACACCAGTATTTTTAATAAGTTACTTAGTATTTATACTATTAACAGAGGGTAGTTATATCTATGATGTTTACCATAGTGGTTTTATAAAGTGGAACTTCTAACATTTAGCATCATTTAACAATATATAAAGGCGGTTTTTAAACCGTCTTTTTTTATTTTTGTACCATTATGAAAAAAACCTTTGTAATGGTAGTTTTATTTATCCTACCAATTGTAGCTTACCTTTTTTTTGCCAGTGGCATACACAATTTTGGTAGACTACCAATACTAACTAATAATGTTGGTGAGTTATCTAGTTTTTCTACAGATACACAATTAAAAAATAAAATTTCTATAGTTGGCTTTCTAGGTGATAATGTAGAGCAGAAAAAAGGAACTGCATTTAACTTAAATCAAAAAATATACAAACACTTTTTTGAGTTTAAAGATTTTCAGTTTGTTATGCTTGTAGCAAACGGGCAAGAAAAAGAAGTAGAAAAACTTAAAAAGGAACTTTCTGTTTTGGCTGATATCAAAAATTGGAAATTTGTATATGGTAATGCAGATCAAATTAAATCTTTTCATAAAGAATTAAGAACAGACATAACTTTAGAGGACGATTTAAGCTCTCCTTATGTTTTTATAGTAGACAAAGATTTAAATCTACGTGGTAGAACAGATGATGAAGATGAGGGTACTAAATACGGTTTTAACACCATTTCTGTGGCTGAGTTAAATAATAAGATGGAGGATGATGTTAAGATTATCTTAGCCGAATACCGTATGGCCTTAAAAAAGAACAACGCAGAACGTAAGTAACGTAAAGTAGCTTTTTATGAAAAAAAATAATTACAACTATATTTGGATTTCTTTTATAATCTTGGTTTTTGGAATAATTTTTATACCAAAAATTATAAGTAGAATTAGTGATGATACTATTGTAGAAAACGATCGTATGAACAAGAAAGATAATAAAGGTAATCTTGCATATATAGAAATTAACGGTAATAAAAAAAGAGTTCCAGATTTTACCTTTATTAATCAAGATAGCTTAGTGGTTTCTAATAGAGATTATTTAGGTAAAGTTTATATAGTAGAATTCTTTTTTACTTCCTGTCCTACAATTTGTCCTATAATGACAAAGAACTTGGTTAAAATTCAGAATGATTTTAAAGATGTAGAAAACTTTGGTATTGCTTCTTTCACCATAGATCCTAAGAATGATACTCCTACTACTTTAAAGACATACACAGAAAAGTACGGAATTACCAATTTAGACTGGCATTTAATGACTGGAGATAGGGATCTTATTTATGAGCTTGCAAACAAAGGATTTAATATCTTTGCACAACAAAACCCTAGCGTGCCAGGTGGTTTTGAGCACTCTGGTATGTTTGCCTTAGTAGATAAGAGGGGTTTTATTCGTTCTAGAGTAGATGAGTTTGGAAATCCACTTATTTATTACAGAGGAACAATATCTGAAGCAGAAGGTGTTAATGATGAAGGAGAAAAAGAGCAGATAAGTATTTTAAAAGAAGATATAAAAAAGTTGTTAGATGAGTAAGGTTGAAGACGCTAGTGTAAAAGAGAAAAGGTTTAATAAAATAATTACAGTTGTATCTATTATAGTGCCTGTGGTTGTAGCTCTTTTATTTAAAGTTAAAATACCAGATGTAGAGCCTTTATCTTTTTTACCTCCTATTTATGCGTCAATAAACGGACTTACTGCTGTGTTTTTAATTGCAGCCGTAATTGCTATTAAAAATGGTAAGCAAAAGCTGCATCAAAATTTAATGACCACTTGTATAGTGTTCTCTCTTGCTTTTTTGGTAATGTATATTGCGTATCATATGACTTCAGAATCTACGCCTTTTGGAGGTGAAGGTGTTGTAAAATATATTTACTTGTTCATTTTAATTACGCATATTATATTATCTATTATAATAATACCTTTGGTAATGAGAACTTATGCTAAAGCTTACTTAAAGCAATATGACGCACATAGAAAATTAGCAAAAATTACTTTTCCTATTTGGTTGTATGTTGCGGTTACTGGTGTTGTAGTTTATGTTATGATATCTCCTTACTATGTTTAAGAATACAGCTATGAAAAAAATATTATTCTTTGTTATTGTTTTGTTTTTTTTGCTACCTCAAGCAACAGAAGCACAATGTGCAATGTGTAGAGCAGTTTTAGAAAGTGAGGGTAATGTTACAGTTGCAAAGGGTATAAATAATGGTATTAAGTATCTAATGGCAGTTCCATATGTACTGGTTGGTGTGTTATTTTACTTCGTTTATAAAAAAATGAAAGCTTAGTTTTAACATTCTATTAGTAGTAATACACTACAATTTTAGTTTTCTTAGCATCCTTATACACAGTAAATTACTATAATTGCTTGTTGTTTGTTTACTTTTAAAAAATATTAAGATTAATAAAATCCCTGTTTTTATGGGATAGTGGTTTTTTTTTAACTGCTAATTTTAATTTTAACATTTTTTTCACATTTTAATTGTAACTAAACATAAGTTGGGTAGTCTTACAGATGTACTAAGTACAAAGCCAAAAAAAAACTAACACCAATGATAGAAATTAAAGACCTTCATAAGTCTTATAAAATGGGTAGCAATTCGTTGCACGTTTTAAAAGGTATCAATTTTAATGTAGAAGAAGGAGAACTTGTTGCAATTATGGGTTCTTCAGGATCTGGAAAATCTACACTCCTTAATATTTTAGGAATGCTAGATGTTTTAGATGAGGGTACTTACACTTTAGATGGTGTGCCAATTGTGAATCTTAATGAAACAAAGGCGGCTAAGTACAGAAATAAATTCTTAGGGTTTATCTTTCAATCTTTTAATCTTATCAATTATAAAAGTGCAGCAGAGAATGTAGCACTCCCTTTATATTACCAAGGTGTTGGTAGAAAGGAGCGTCAAGAAAAGGCACTTAAATATTTAGAGCAAGTTGGACTAAAACAATGGTCTGGTCACCTACCTAGTGAGCTTTCTGGAGGTCAAAAGCAGCGTGTGGCTATTGCTAGGGCTTTGGCAGCAGAACCTAAAGTATTAATGGCAGATGAGCCAACAGGAGCCTTGGATAGTAAAACATCTTATGAGGTTATGGATCTTTTGCAAAAGATTAATGACGCAGGTAATACTATTTTAATTGTAACTCACGAGCCAGATATTGCAGATATGTGTAAGCGTATTGTGCACTTAAAAGATGGTGTAATAGTAGAAGATAAAAAGGTAGACCAAGTAAGAGCTTCGCAATATGTTTAGTAGAGACGCTTGGAAAGAAATTTTTGAAACCATTCAAAAAAATAAGTTAAGAACATTTTTGTCGGGATTTACGGTAGCTATTGGTATCTTCATTTTTGTTGTGCTTTTTGGCTTTGGTAACGGACTTACAAATACGTTTGCCAAATTTTTTGGAGATGACGCAACCAATGTATTCTTTATTTTTCCTGGTAGAACATCTGTACCATATTCTGGTTACAAAGCAGATAGACAAATAGAGTTTGATAATAGTGACCTTGAAGACATTGAAAAAAACTTTGCAATGTTTGTAGACTATGTTACTCCTAGAATTACAAGGAGCGGTTTGGTTAAATACAAAAACGAGTCTAATAACTATCCCAATATGGGTGTAGCTCCTTCTCATCAATTTAACGAGAAGACAATAATGATGAAGGGGCGTTATATCAACAATCAAGATATAAAAGACAAAACCAAGTATGCAGTTATTGGTAGGTTGGTAGAAAAGGATTTGTTTAAAGGAGAAGAATCTCTTGGTGAATATATTGATATTGCAGGTAGTTCTTTTAAAGTTATAGGAGTTTTTCAAGATGATGGTGGAGATAATGAAGAACGAAAAATTTACATACCGTATACTACAAGACAACTTATAGAAAAGAATACAGATAAAATAGGGCAAATAGTATTGGGCTTTAAACCTCAAATAGGGTATTCTGGAGCTATGTCTTTAGAAAATAGCTTAGAAAAATATCTTAAAAGCAAAAAGTTTATCAATCCTAATGATGAAAACGGACTATTTATTAGAAACATTGCAGACCAATTAAAACAAAATCAGCAACTAGCAAGTGTGTTGCAAATTATAGTTTCTTTTGTAGCATTTGGTACCATTATAGCTGGTATTATAGGTATTAGTAATATTATGGTTTTTGTAGTTAAAGAGCGTACCAAAGAATTGGGTATACGTAAAGCACTAGGGGCTACACCTAAATCTGTTATTAGCACAATTTTGCTAGAGTCTATTTTTATTACCACAATATCTGGTTTTATAGGGATGATTTTAGGTACTGTTCTCCTCAATGCAATGGGAGATACTCTAGAAGATTATTTTATTACCGACCCATATATAGACACCGGAATTGCAATTTTTGCAACCATTCTATTAATAATATGTGGTGCACTTGCAGGATATGTGCCAGCCAGAAAAGCGGCCAAGATTAAACCAATTGTAGCATTAAGAGACGAATAGTATGAAGTTTATATTTGATAGTAATACTTGGCAAGAGATTTTTGGTTCTATTGGAAAAAATAAAACCAGAACAGCAATTACCGTAGTTGGTGTGCTTTGGGGAATTTTTATATACATAGCCTTAGCTGGTGCAGCAAAAGGTTTGGATAACGGTTTTGAACGTGCTTTTGAGAGTACAGCAATGAACAGTATGTTTGTTTGGGCGCAAAGTACAAGTATGCCTTATGAAGGTTTTAAAACCGGACGTTCTTTACAATTAAAATTAGAGGATGTAAATACATTAAAAAACAGAATTCCAGAAATACAATACATAGCACCAAGAAATGCAAAAGGAGTTTTTGGAGGAAGCCAAGCCGCTGTAGTTAGAGGTCAAAAATCTGGTACAGCACCTGTTTATGGGGATTTTCCTATTTATACTAAAATAGCAACTAAAAAAATATATGATGGTGGTCGTTTTATAAACGATGAAGATATAGAGCAAGCTCGTAAAGTTGTAGTTATTGGAGAGCGTACAGAAAAAGAACTTTTTGAAGAAGGAGAAAACCCAATTGGTGAATTTGTTAGGGTAGATAATATTTACTTTCAAATTGTAGGTGTACATAAATATGTTCCTGGAGGTGGTTTTGAGGGAGATACAGATATGTATATACCTTATTCTACCTATAAAAAATTATACAATACAGGAGAAAATGTAGATTGGCTAACCATTGCAGCTTATGATGATGCAGATGTTATACAAGCTGAAAAAGATGTAAAAGCGGTATTAAAAAGTATACACAGAGTTAATCCTGATGATGAAAGAGCTATTGGTGCTTTTAATTTAGGAGAAATTTTTAATAGAATTACAGGCTTTGCAAAAGGACTTACATTTTTGTCTTTAATAGTAGGTATAGCAACCATATTAGCTGGTGTAATAAGTATTGGTAATATATTACTAATATCTGTAAAAGAACGTACAAAAGAGTTAGGTGTTAGGCGTGCTTTAGGAGCAACACCTAGAGAGGTACGTAACCTAATTTTACTAGAGTCTGTTTTTTTAACAGTTGTTTCTGGTATTATGGGTATTGTCTTAGGAGCATTTGTATTGTTTTGTATAGATGCGGCTACGCAAGGAACAGATTTTCCATATACAAACCCTACTTTACCAATTTCCTATGTGTTAGGGGCATTAGGTATTATGGTGGTTTTAGGAACGCTAATAGGACTAATACCTGCGCAAAGAGCAGTAAGCATTAAACCAATTGATGCATTAAGAGAAGAATAAAAATTAAAACTAAATATAACTAAATCAATCAAAATGAATAAAGTGCTAAAATATACACTAATAGTGGTAGCTGTATTGGCTGTATTGTGGGCAGCAGCCTTCTTTATTAAGACAAATAGTAAGTCTTCAATTTCTTATGAAACTAAAAAACCATTTATCTCTAGTATAGAGAAAAAATCTGTTGCTACTGGTAAATTAGTGCCAGAGGAAGAAGTAGAGATAAAGCCTCAAATTTCTGGAATTATTGAAAAAATATATTTAGAAGAAGGCGTAGAGGTTAAGTCTGGAGATTTAATTGCAGTTATTAAGGTTGTACCTAATGAGCAGTCTTTAAACCAAGCTAGTGGTAGAGTTAAAACTGCACAGTTGGCATTAAATAATGTAAAATTAGAGTATGACAGAAATAAGGCTTTGTTTGAAAAAGACGTTATTTCTAAGCAAGATTTTGATAATATTAAGCTAAGGTATGACCAAGCTCAGCAAGATGTATCTAACGCACAAGCAGATTATCAAATTATTAGAAAAGGTTCTGCTGGTGGTTCTTCTAGTGCAAATACAAACATTAGAGCAACTGTAAGTGGTACAATTTTAGAAATTCCTGTAGAGGAAGGAGACCAGGTAATTGAAAGTAATAACTTTAATGATGGTACAACTATAGCATCTATTGCAGACCTTAAAAAAATGATTTTTGAGGGTAAAGTAGATGAAGGTGAAGTAGGAAAACTTAAAGTTGGTATGCCTTTAAAAGTTAGTTTAGGAGCTGTAGATGATAAAGAATTTGATGCTAAATTAAGGTTTATTGCACCAAAGGGAGTTGAAGAAACAGGTGCTGTACAATTTAAAATTGAAGGTGATGTTGTGGTTGATGAAGGAGTAATGATACGTGCTGGTTATAGTGCAAATGCATCTTTTATATTAGAAAAGAAAAGTGATGTTATGGTATTACCAGAAGCATTGTTGCAATTTGATAAAAACACGGATAAGCCTTATGTAGAAGTTGCAAAAGGAGATCAGCAGTTTGAGCGTAAAGACATTGAAATTGGTATTTCTGATGGTGTAAACGTAGAAATACTATCTGGACTTACAGAAAACGATGCTGTTAAAATTTGGAACAAAACTGAGCCTATTAAAAAAGGCGATGATGAAGAAAAAACTACTGAAGATAAAGAGTAGGTAAAACACTAATATCATCAAACAAAAATATATGAAACTTAAAATATCACTAATACTACTTCTGTTTGTTGCCACATTAACCAATGCGCAACAAAAAAAATGGAGTATTGAAGAATGTATAAATTATGCATTAGAAAACAATATAGATGTAGAGCAGTTAGAATTGCAATTAGAGAGTACTAAATTAGGTGAGTCTGATGCTTTGGGAGATTTTCTACCAAGCTTAAATGGTTCAACTAACGGTTCATGGAGTAAGGGTTCTGGTTTTGACCAGACTACGAATCAAAGGGTATCTGGTACGTTTTTCTCTCTAAACGCTGGTCTGTCATCTGGAGTTACACTTTTTAACGGTTTGCGTAACATACATAATTATAACAAAGCAAAATTAAATACTATTGCTAGTCAATACAGATTAGATGGTACTAAAGATAATATTGTACTTAATGTGGCTAATGCTTATTTAGATGTGTTAGCAGCCAAAGAGTCTTTAAAGGTTATAGTACTTCAGTCTGAACTTTCAGATAAAGATTACGAACGTACAAAAGCATTAGTTGAAGCTGGTACAGTGCCAAAAGGAGATTTGTTAGAACTAGAAGCAACTATAGCTGATTATGAGCAGCAAAAAGTGAATGGTGAAAATAATGTTGTGCTTAGAAGATTATTTTTGGCTCAATTATTACAAATTACAGATTATCAAAATTTTGATATAGCAGAATCTAGTTATGAGGTTCCGCCGTCTGAGATATATAATTATACAGCAAAAGAAGTTTATGATAAAGCACTTACAATTAGAGGTAATATAAAATTAGCAGAGACAAATATTGATATAGCAGAAAAAGATGTTAAAATAGCTAAAGGAGCTTTATATCCTACACTAAATGCATCTATTGGGTATAATACTAGTTATTCTAGTTTTGTAAAAAGAATTACCAATGCAAGCTTTACAGATCAGTTGTCAGAAAATGATGGTATTGGTTATGGTATGAGTTTAAGTGTACCTGTATTTAACGGTTTTAGCGTACGTAATAACATTAGAAGGTCCAAACTTAATTTGGAGCAAACTAAGCTACAGGCAGAGCAAGAGAAGCTAGCATTAGAGGCAAGTATTAATCAGGCATATTTAGATGTTAGGTCTTTTGGAAAAAGATATGAGGCTGCTCAAAAAACATACGATGCAAGAAAACAAGCGTATGATTTTGCTAAAGAACGTTTTGATGTTGGCTTAATGAATGCTTTTGATTTTAGTCAGTCACAATCTAGATTAGATAATGCAGCTGTAGATGTGGTAAATGCTAAATACAACTACATATTCAGAATTAAAATATTAGAAATATACTATGGCATACCAGTTACGCTAGAGTAAATTAAATACATAATTTTTAAAGTCCATTAAGCTATATGTTTAATGGACTTTTTTTATGTTATAACTTGTATCTTTGTAGGCTATGGCAATTATCTTAAATATAGAAACAGCTACCACTAACTGCTCTGTAAGTGTGGCTAAAGACGGAAAAGTGTTGGCTTTAAAAGAGTACAATAGTGCTAGTTTTTCGCATGCAGAACAACTGCATATTTTTATAGAAGAAGCTTTAAAAATGGCTTCTTTAACATTAAAAGATATTAACGCTATTGCAGTTAGCAAAGGTCCTGGTTCTTATACAGGTTTAAGAATTGGTGTTTCTGCAGCCAAAGGATTATGTTTTTCTTTAGATGTGCCATTAATTTCTATTGCTACGTTGTCTAGTTTAGCACATCAAACAAAACCTAAAAAAAATGAAGCTGTTGTAGCTGTTTTAGATGCAAGACGTATGGAGGTGTATTCTGCCGTTTTCTTAAATGATTTTACTCAGGTTAAAGAAACTGAGGCAAAAATTATTGATGAAACTTCTTATGAGGATGTTTTAAACACATATAGTAAAGTACACTTTGTAGGTTCTGGAGCAGAAAAAATTAAAAACACTTTAGACGCTGCAAATACAGCATATATTTTAGATGCTGTGCCTTCTGCTAAAGAAATGTGTGCATTGTCATTTATTAAGTTTAAAAACTCAGATTTTGAAGATGTGGCTTATTTTGAGCCATACTACCTTAAGGACTTTATGATTGTAAAACCTAAGGTAAAAAAATAACCCCATCTAACGTAGTTAAATGAGGTTGTAATTTTATCAATTTTAAATTTAATTATTTAGCTTGATTCATAACACGTTGTGGGAAAGGAATTTCAATGTCATTATCATCAAACCTAAGCTTTAATTCCTCTATAACATAAAAGTGTGCTGCCCAAAAATCTTCGTTTTTAGCCCAAAAACGTAAAGATAAATTAACGGAGCTATCTGCAAGTTCTGCAACATATACTTCTGGCATTGGTTCTTTAAGTATGTCTTGCCTTTCGCTACATATTTGCAATAAAATTTCTTTTGCAAGCTTAATATTAGAACTATATCCAATACCTACTGTAATTTTATCTCTTCTTGTGCTTTCTATATTGTAGTTTACAATGTTGTTGTTAGATAACTGTCCGTTTGGTATAATGGCAACTTGATTACCAAAAGTAGTTAGCTTTGTTGTAAATATTGATATTTCTTTAACTGTACCATCTACTCCTTGTGCCGTGATAAAGTCACCTACTTTAAAAGGTTTAAAAAGTAGAATTAAAACACCACCAGCAAAATTAGCTAAAGAACCTTGCAGTGCTAAACCTATTGCTAAACCAGCTGCACCAATAACTGCTACCAATGATGATGATTGTACACCAAGCTGAGTTATAACTAATACAAATAAAACTACTTTTAAAGCAATTTTAATAAAGCTTTGCAAAAACGATTCTAACGTTGGGTCATAATCCTTAACCGCAAAGAATTTTGCTACCATACGGTTAATGAATTTTGTTACCCATAAACCCACTATTAAAATAATTGCTGCTACTATTAAGTTAGGGAGAAACTCCCAGAACTTAGCTATAAATTTCTCTGCGTATTCTTCGTAATCTGTTAATATACTCATCTTCATTTTCTCTTTTTGTTTATACAAAGCAAAGAAAAAAAATACTCTTCTAAATGCGCTTTAACATTATATTAAAAATCAAATTATGATTTTAAAGAGCTGTACCTCTATGTTGTTTGTAAAGTCTATTTATAATGCTTTTTAAGACTTTTATGCTAGGGTATGTAGTTGTTAATTTAAGACTGCTAAGCGGCTCTAATGGCTTATTTGGTTATTAATTATGTGAGGTTAAAAAAAGTGACTTATAGTTAATTTCTTGAATAGCTTATAAAATAAAAAATAGCGCCTAAAAAGGCGCTATTTGATTGTATTATTTAAATAGGTAAAAATTATTTTACTTCAAAAGTAATTTTAAGGTTTACTCTAAATTCTGTTACTTCACCGTCTTTAACAATTGCACTTTGGTCTTGTACATAAACAGATTTAATGTTTTTTACAGATTTTGATGCTTGTACAACTGCTTTTTTGGTTGCATCTTCCCAACTCTTGTCAGAGTTTGATAATACTTCAATAACTTTTAAAATTGCCATAATTAATGTGTTTAGATTTCTATAAAAATAGCAAAATTATTTTACATTTAAAACTGATTATTAGCCGTTTAAAGCAACAACTTCATTTATTTTGTCTCCCATTAAGTTTTTAAGTGTATTCTCTATACCGCTTTTAAGAGTAAAAGTTGAAGACGGGCAACCACTACAAGCACCTTGTAATACAACGTTTACGGTTTTTGTAGTCTCGTTGTAAGACTTAAACATAATGTTACCACCATCACTAGCAACAGCAGGTTTTATATATTCTTCTAAAATGTCAATAATTTGTTTAGAGGTGTCGTCTAAGTTTTCATCTTGTAATTGTGTAGCAGGCGCTTCTTGTTTTTGCTTGCTTATACTATTGGCAGATACAACCTCTTTTCCTTCTGTTAAGAATGCTTGTATACTTTCTCTAACTTCTAATGTAATCTCATTCCAATCTGCATCTTCAGTCTTAGTAACAGAAACATAATTTTCATCTAAAAAAACTTCTTTTACAAACGGAAATTTAAATAACTCTGTAGCTAACTCAGAATCTTTTGCTTCTTCTTTATTTTTAAATTCAAAAATTGTTGGTACAATTAATTTATTAGCAACAAAACGCATAGCTGCTGGGTTAGGTGTATTTTCTGCATAAACTGTTGCAGGTACACTTTGTGGGTCTTCTTGTTCGTGAACAATAACTTCGCCACTATTTAAATATTCTACCAATTGCTGGGCTACTTCATCTCTAACATCATCCCAAGCAACAATATCAAAACGTTCTAATGCTATAAAGTTACCAGAGATATAAACAGTTTTTATAAATGGTAAGTAAAATAATTGCTGCGCTAAAGGAGAATTTTTAGCATCATCAATATTTTTATATTCGTAGCTATTATTTTTAGTTATAAAGTGATTAGTTTCAAACTTTAATATAGCTGGATTTGTTGTTGTATATATGGTAATATTATGCTCTTTCATCTTAAAAAAATAATTTTTACAAAAGTACAAACAAATTCACTCATACCATATATAATAATATAGTGTATGTAAACGTTTTAATATAAATTTAATACTTTTGGACTTATAGCCCTTAATTTATGAAAAACTTATTTTTAGCCTTGTTTTCTTTCCTGTTACTTGGTATTTCTAGTCTAACAGCGCAAGAAGGGATTCCTGTCTATTTTGATTATTTGTCGGATAACTACTACTTAGTACACCCATCTATGGCAGGTATTGGTGAAGGAGGTAAAATAAGAGCTACCATAAGAAAACAATGGTTTGATGTTGAAGAGGCACCAAACTTACAAACAATAAATGCACATTTTAGGTTAAATGAAAAAAGTGGAGTAGGAGCTATTATTTTTAATGACGCTAATGGTTACCACTCACAAACAGGTGTAAAACTAACGTACGCACATCATTTACGTTTTTCTAGAGATTTAAGAAATTTAAATCAGCTTTCTTTTGGTATTAGTGCAGGTATAATGCAAAGTAATTTAGATGAGAGCGAGTTTAATTCTGTTACTCCAGATCCAATTATTACTGGTGGAAACATTAGTTCATCATACTATAATATGGATTTAGGAGCGTCATATAATTATATGGAGTTTTATGCACACGCTACTATTTTAAATGTTTTAAATAGTAAACGTAATGTATACTATAAAGATAGGGCAGATGACCCTAATGCAACTGTTGTAGATAATTTAAGAAGATATGTATTGTCTGCAGGTTATGTTTTTGGTAAAGGAGATTGGCAATTAGAGCCTTCTGTAATGTTACAAATGACAGATTTTACCAATGAAAAAACCATAGATATGAACGCAAAAGTTTACCGTAGTTTAGATTTTGGTACGCTTTGGGGTGGCTTGTCTTACAGACGTAGTTTTGATGGTGCTTTATACCAAAATACTAGCGGAAGCACTAAAGAACAAAGATTGCAATTAATTACGCCTATTGTTGGTGTTAACTATAAAAACTTTTTAGTGTCTTATAATTACTCTTACCAAATGGGAGATATTAGGTTTGATAATGGTGGTTTTCATCAATTAACTTTAGGGTATAATTTTGGACAAGTATCTGAAAAGAGGTTTGACTGTAAATGTCCTGCTGTAAATTATTAAGATAAATAAATAGATATAAGAAAGCCTGTGATTGTAAAATCACAGACTTTCTTATTTTTTAATAAAAATTATTTATCCCACGTATAGTTTTTACTTTTTCCTTGTTTTACAATAGCAGAAATCATTGCATTTTCTAACTCACCTTTAGAGCCTTCTTTTTGGTTTTTAGCAATATAAGCTTCTCGTTTTGTATTTGCTTCTTTAATTTGTTGCTGTATAGTTTTTCTTTGCTTTTCCTTTGTTTCAATAAAAGCTTCAATCTCTTTTGTAGATTTGTTTTGTAACTCTTTAGGCAGTTGTTTTTTATCAATCTTAGATACACTAAAATTTTTGTTTTTAGACGCATCAACTAAATCCCAAGAGGCATTATTGTATAATCTAGAGCTTTTACTTACTGCTCTTTTTACCATAACAGCTTCTTCCATTTCTGCAGCTTTATCATCTTGTACAGATTGTAATGCCATTTTAGAACTCCCTAAGCTACCGTAAGAAACATATGTTTTGTTTAATTTTTTATTTAGAGTGATGATTACATCGTCATAAGGAGTATCTATGTGTATTACTTTTTTATTATGGTTAATAGCAATGTACTCGCCACCTGTTAATTGTGCGCCGTTTTTCCAATGACTATTTGTACCTTGGTTGTAGTCTCCACAAAAAATGGTATTTACAACAATACCTTTTTCTTTAGCATCAGATGTAGCATCTTTATAGTCTAATTTACCTTGATTAAAAGGCTCGTTACCTGCAATAAAAATCATTTTAAGATTATCTGGATTTGTACCCCAATCTAAATTTTTAATAGATGTGCTAATAGCCTCACCACAATATTCATCTCCACCATTTGTAGTTAAAGAAAATAGTTTTTCAGATATTTCGTCTAAATCGTTGCTAAAGTTTAATACTTGCCTAATGTAACCATCTTGTTTTTCAATAGTACTATTACCGTACTCGTACAAGGCAATTTGTAATTCTGGTCTAACCTCATTACCACATTTTACATAGCTAAATTTGTTTACAATATCCCAAAGTTGTGCTTTTGCTTGGTTTATTAAACCGTCCATACTGTTACTAGTGTCTAATAATAATGCCACTTTAACCACGTTTTTTTCTGGTTTTTTAGTGTTCGCTAAAGCTTGTGTAGCTAAAGTTATTTCTTTTTTTGGTTTTGTATTAGCGTTACAGCTAATTGTAGTTCCTATACATAAGGTTAGTAATGCTATGCCTGCTATTTGTTTTACGTTTTTCATTTTGCTTATTTTTTATTTGTTACAGGGTAAAAGTATTTTTAATGTTTCTTATAAAAAACGAGGAATGAGGGAACAGGCATTTTGGGTGAGTAAACAAACCATTAGACTTTGTAAGGCTGTCTAAAGCAATTGTTTTTGTTGTAAAAGCTGCGTTTTAGCATTTTTTAGAGTCAGATAAAACAACTAAGTTTACCATATCTAATTGTAATAATGAAGTTAAAAAAATACATACTACTATACTTATTGTTTGTATCAGTAATTGCTTTTTCTCAAGTTAATACAGGAAAACAATTTACGATTAAAGGCACTGTTAAAACTAAAGAAAATAGAAATCCTATTTCTGGTGTAGAGGTTTCTGCTACTAGCGGAGCAATAGTATATACAGATGCTTTTGGTGCATATCGCATAAAAGCAGAAGTTGGAGATTATCTGTTGTTTAAGAGTTTAGAGTTTGAAACAGTAGAATACCGTATTAAGGATGATGAAGATGTAGATGTTTTAGTAGAAGGCTTAGATGAAGATGTGCAATTAAGCAAAAGTGCATTACATAAAATGTATTTAGATTCTGCTAAGCAGTTTAAAAAAATAGACATTGGTAAGAGTATAGATTATATTAGAGTTTCTTTAGAACAATTAGGAAAAAGAGGTAATAACAAAGAGCGTGCGGCATCTTACGCCTTATTAGGTGAAATATACCAGTATCATAAACAGTATGACCTTGCTGTTGATAATTACAAGGAGTCTTTAACGTATAGTACTACAGGTGAGTCTCAGTTATTGTTAGCCAATGCTTACCTTTTAAATAAAGAGTATAAAAAAGCTGAAGTGCTATTTTTAAAGATAGATGGAAGTGCAAAGTTATCAACCTATAAAAAAATAGTCTTGTATGAAGGTTTGGGTGATGCCTATAAAGGACTAAAAAATACAAGCAGAGCAGTAGCTAATTACACTAAAGGGTTAGATTTAGCTAAAAAAGAACTTGTAAAACCTAAAATCACAGATTTAAACACCAAAATAGCAGAAGCTTACGGTGATGCAAACCAAACTGAAGAAGCTGTAGGTTACTTTAAAAATTCTTTAAAGTCTGCAAAAACAGAGGCTCCACAACGTGCTTTAGAAGTAAATGATAGAGCTGCAGATTTCTATAATAAAAACAGCTTGTATAATGAGGAAATGAAATTGCGCCAGCAGAGTTTGGAAGATATAGAACTGCTAGAAAACTCATCTAAAAAGAAGGCAGTAAAAAGAAATGCTGTTACTAAAGAAGTAGAGGCGCCAATAACAAGACAGCGTATAAATTACAAAATAGCAAACAATTTAATTGTACAGGATAAGTTAGACGAGGCCATTCCGTACTTAGAAGAAAGTATTTCTGAAGCTGCTAGTGAAGATGATTTGGTGGTGCAAAAAGATGCCACGCGTAAACTGTCTGAGGTTTATGATGATAAAGGAGACTACTCTAAAGCTTTAGAAACCTATAAAAAATATGCTGCTGTGGCAGATACATTATATGCTCGTAAAGAACAAGAAATTTCTAGGGCAGAGCGCCTAAGCAAGCAAATTGCAGAAAAACAAAACCGTATTACAGGTCTAGAAAAAGATAAGGAGTTGTATGAGAGTAAATCTAGCTTGGCGCAGACTAAGCAAGATTTATACACTACAACATCTATTAAGCAAAAGATTTTAATTTATGCCTTAGTTTTAGGGATGTTCCTTTTTGGTATTGCTGCTTTTTTCTTTTACAGAAGTAACAGGCAACAAAAATTAGCGAATAATTTATTAGCATTAAAATCGTTGAGGTCACAAATGAATCCGCATTTTATTTTTAATGCATTAAACTCTGTAAATAATTATATTTCTAAGAGTGATGAGCGTAGTGCTAATCGCTTTTTAAGTGAATTTTCAACCTTAATGCGTGCCGTTTTAGAAAACTCTGAGGAAGATTTTATACCACTAACAAAAGAGTTGGAGTTATTAGAGTTGTATGTGAAGTTAGAACATTCTCGTTTTTCAGATAAATTTAATTATACCATAACAACAGATCCAAATATAGATGTTGCAGCTTTTCAAATTCCACCAATGTTGCTTCAGCCATATATAGAAAATGCTATTTGGCACGGCTTACGCTATAAAGATGAGTTAGGTTTTTTAAACATCAATTTAAAACAAAAAAATAAAGAGACTATAGAAATTACTATAGAAGATAATGGCATAGGTAGAAAAAAGAGTGCCGAGTTAAAAACGCAAAACCAAAAGAAACAGCGCTCTAAAGGAATGGGTAATATTAAAAAAAGAGTTGCTATTTTAAATAGTATGTACAAAGACAAAGTAGATGTTAGTATAAAAGATTTAAGTAGTGATGGTTCTGGTACAAAAGTGTTGTTAACCTTAAAAAAGGACTAATAATAGGTGGTTATTTTTAAATAATATAGAATGAAGTTAAACGCAATTATAGTAGAAGACGAGGCTAATAGCAGAGAAATTTTAACCAACTATTTAACTAAATATTGTCCGACTGTACATTTGTTAGGAGAGGCAGCGTCTATAAAAGAAGGTTTGGAATTAATTGAAAAACACCAGCCAGATTTAATTTTTTTAGATGTAGAAATGCCATTTGGCAATGCTTTTGATTTGCTAGACCAAGTGCCAAACAGAACTTTTGAAACCGTTTTTGTTACGGCATACAACCAATATGCTATGGACGCTTTAAATAGTCATGCTGCGTATTATTTAATGAAACCCATTAATATAGACGAGTTAATTAAGGCGGTAGAATATGTAGGTGAAATTAGAAGCAAAGAAAATGCTTTGGAAGACCAAATTTTACAGCCAAAAACTAATAAAATAGATGGTAAAATAACATTGCCACAGCAAGATGGTTTTCAGGTTTTAAATGTTGCTGATATTCTTTTTTGCAAAGCCGATGATAATTATACCGAAATTTACCTAGAGAATAAAAAGATATTAGTGAGTAAAACACTAAAGTATTTTGAAGAGGCAATGGCAGATTTTCCGTTTGCTCGTATACACAAATCATATTTAGTAAATGTAAATGCAATAGCTAAATACAAAAAAGGAAAAGGTGGTAGTGTGGTATTGCACAATGGTAAAGAATTGTTAGTTTCCGCATCTAAAAAGAAAGAACTTTTATCTTATTTTCAATAAATTTTAAATACATAATTGCACTATGATACTTAAAGAAGTAAACGGAAAAGCACCACAAATTGGAGAAGATTGTTTTATTGCAGAAAATGCAACAATTGTTGGCGACGTAGTAATGGGTAGCCAGTGCAGTGTTTGGTACAATGCTGTGCTACGTGGAGATGTACATTTTATAAAAATGGGTAATAAAGTTAATGTGCAAGATGGCGCTGTTATACATTGTACCTATAAAAAAAGTCCAACTACTATAGGTAATAACGTTTCTATTGGGCATAATGCCATTGTACACGGTTGTACTATTAAAGATAATGTTTTAATAGGTATGGGTAGTATTGTAATGGATGATTGTATTGTAGAAAGTAATAGTATTATTGCTGCTGGTGCAGTAGTTACAAAAGGGACTCATATACCTTCTGGAACGGTATTTGCAGGTATGCCAGCAAAGAAAATTAAGGATATAAGCGTAGAATTAAGCGAGGGCGAAGTGAACCGTATAGCTAATAATTACGTAACTTATTCTAGTTGGTTTAAAGACAAGGAATAAACTTTGGTAAAAGCAATATGCGTTCTACATAAGTTTACTTATTTTTGTCAATCAACTTAAAAACAAAAAAAATGAATGCATATATATTTCCTGGTCAAGGAGCACAGTTTGTAGGAATGGGTTTAGACCTTTACGAAAAGTATCCTTTGGCGCAAGAATTATTTGAAAAAGCAAACGATATATTAGGTTTTCGTATTACAGACATTATGTTTGAAGGTACACCAGAAGACCTAAAACAAACAAAAGTAACACAACCTGCAATTTACTTACACTCTGTAATTATGAGTAAAGTTATGGGTGATGCTTTTAAACCAGATATGGTAGCTGGGCATTCATTAGGAGAATTTTCTGCTTTAGTTGCAAATGGTACGTTAACTTTTGAAGACGGATTAAAATTAGTTTCTCAGAGAGCATTAGCTATGCAAAAGGCTTGTGAAATGCAATCTAGTACAATGGCAGCTGTTTTAGGTTTAGAAGACAATGTTGTAGAAAAAGTTTGTGAAGAAATTGATGGTGTTGTTGTTGCTGCAAATTATAATTGCCCAGGACAGTTAGTTATTTCTGGAGAAGTAGAAGCTATAAACACAGCTTGTGAAAAGTTAAAAGAAGCCGGAGCAAGAAGAGCATTGTTATTACCAGTTGGTGGCGCATTTCATTCGCCATTAATGGAACCAGCAAGAGAAGAATTAGCTGCTGCAATAGAAAACACTACGTTTAGCGAGCCAAGTTGTCCAATTTACCAAAATGTACCTACTACAGCGGTAAAAGATGCAGAAGAAATAAAAAAGAATTTAATATCTCAATTAACTGCTCCTGTAAAATGGACACAAAGTGTGCAAAATATGGTTGCAGATGGTGCAACTTTATTTACAGAGGTTGGTCCAGGTAAAGTTTTACAAGGATTGGTGAAAAAAATTAATAGAGCATCAGAAACTACATCGGCAGAATTAGCCTAAATACCTCATATATAAAAAAGTAAAGTTATTGGTAATAACTGTTACTGAGAGGTGAAATATGTTCTTTGTCGATTTTGTTTATCGACGAATGGCATTTTGGTTAATATTGTAGTCTATCTGTTATAAATTATAGTTGAGTAACACTATCTATAAAAGAAAATGAAAATTAAACAATTAGACAGTTTCCGTATTATAAAAAAACACAAAGCATATTGCTTTCTAGTACTATTTTTGTGTTTTGGTTTTTTTGCATCAGCGCAACAGGTTTCAGTTCAGGCAGATGCTAATGCGGCGGAGACTGGTTCTGTATCAGGAAGTTTTAGAATTTCTAGAACCGGCAATACTTTTACTGGCTTACGTGTAAACTTTACTATATCTGGTACGGCAACCAATGGTGTAGATTACAACACTGTAGGAGGTTCTATTTTAATTCCTGTTCTTAGTAGGAGTGTTAGTTTAGATATTGAAGGTATAGTAGATGATACTTTAATTGAAGGAGATGAAAGTGTAATTATTACCATATCTGAAAATGCAAACTATGATATAAACCCTTTAGCGGGTTCTGATAGAATAGCAATTATAGATAATGAGCCTGTTTGTGCTACAACTCCTAATGCACCAGAGTTAAGAACTGGTGAAGAAACTACCTTTTGTGATAGCTTTACTAAAGACTTAAATGATTATGTATCTAGTGTAACACCTGCGGGTACTGTACTAACTTGGAGTAGTAGTGATGATTTGTTAGATGACTCATCTTATTATGATAGTTCTGTAATTGGATTTTCGGGAGAGTTTTACGGGTTTTATTTAGACGAGGCTAATAACTGTGTTAGTCCACCTTTAAAAATAACAATAGTTCAAAATAATAGTCCAACCGTTACTGGTACTTCTGTATCTAGGTGTGGAGAAGGTGTAGTAACATTATCAGGCACAACAACAGATGGTTCTTTATTGTGGTATGATGCGCCTACTGGAGGAGCATTAGTACATACAGGATTAAATTTTGATACACCAATATTGGCAACTACAACATCTTATTACGTAGAGGCAACAGCAAATAGTTGTACGTCTGCAAGGGTAGAGGTTGTAGCAACAATAAATGACCAACCATCTTCTGGTACAGGTACAAACACTACTGCGTGTTCTCTACCAGGTAATGGCAGAGTAACTGTAGTAAATTTAGACGATCAATTAACAGACGCAGATGCAGGGGAATGGACTTTAGTTTCTCAGCCAGCATCTAGTTCAATTACAATAGACGCTAATAGTGTAGATTTTGCAAACCAGCCACTAGGAGAATATCAGTTTACATATATAACTACTGGTTTTGTTGCTCCTTGTGAAGCAGAAACAACTACAATAACGGTTACAGTAGTAGATTGCGCGCCTACAGATACAGATTTATCTGTTGTAAAAACGGTAGATAAAGATGAGGTTTTTACAGGTGAAGATGTAACTTTTACAATTACTGTAGAAAACCTAACTGGTGATGCAGTTACAGCTATAGAAATTACAGATGTTTTAAATGCAACTACAGGTTTTAGTTATGTTTCTGATGTAGCACAACTAGGGACTTTTGACAGTGCAACAGGTATTTGGACAATACCAGAGTTAGCAGCTGGTGAAAGTACATCAATACAAATTACAGCAACTGTTGTAGACGGAGGTTCGCATATTAACACCGCAGAGATAACAAGTAGTAACCCTGTAGATTTAGCTACTGCTAATAACCAAAGCTCGGTTACTGTTGGTATTAAACAGATTGATATGTCTGTTTCTAAATCGGTAGATAAAACAACCACAACTGTAGGCGATATTGTTGTTTTTACAATAACACTTACTAACGAGACCGATGGTTTGGTAACAGATATAAGTGTTACAGACCGTATAGAAAATGCAATGGGTTTTACATATGTTTCACATACAACTACAGCGGGCAATTATGATGTTGCTACTGGTATTTGGACGCTAAATGAAATACTAGGTAATGAAGAACAGGTGTTAGAAATAACAGCTATGGTGCTAGAAGATGGTACACACGAAAACACGGTAGAAATAACGGATTCTTTTCCTTTGGATATTGCCAATGTAGAAAATAATACAGCATCTGTAATTGTTACTGTAGAACCAAGAAGTAATGATGAATGCGGATTTTTATTTAATCAGTTTTCTCCAAATGCAGATGGTGTAAACGATTTTTTACGCATAAATTGTATAGAAAACTATACAGGTAATACACTTGTTATATTTAATAGGTTGGGTAGTGAAGTATACAGTGCTACTAATTACCAAAACAATTGGGATGGTACTTGGAAAAAAGGAGATTTGCCAAATGGTACATATTTTTATGTGTTAGACTTGGCAGATGGTTCAGAAGTTAAAAAAGGATGGATTCAAATCATAAGATGATACAAAAACAAATGAAAAAATCCACGCAGATGTATAAGTACTTAGGTATACTTATGTTGTTTTTTGTTAGTGCTAACGTCTTTGCACAAAAAGAACCGCAGTATACACAGTATATGTATAATATTGGAAGTTTTAACCCTGCTTATGTAGGAAGTGTAGAAGACCCAGAAATAATGAGTTTATACAGAACGCAATGGGTAGGAGTTCCTGGCTCACCTACAACCATACGTATAGGGGCAAACATACCTTTTTCTAATGAAAAAACAGGATTGGGTTTTAATGCTTACTCAGACAAGTTAGGGCCAATGAGTCAGTCTTTAATAAACATCTCTTACTCTTACCAAGTAAAACTATCAGACTATGTAAAATGGTCTTTTGGTATAAATGCAGGGGCTTCAATTTTAGATATCGATTTTACAAAAGGAGATTTTGAGTTTCAGAACGAACCTGCATTACAAGATACACAGTATAATGAGTTTTACCCAATTATAGGAGCAGGTACTTTTGTATATGCAGACAATTGGTATTTAGGTCTTTCTGTACCTAACATATTAACCAGTACGTTGTATAATGATGAGGTTGCTGTTATTGAAGAAGATAAAACTCAAGTTAATTTTATAGGTGGCCTTGTGTTTGATTTAAGTGACGGATTAAAATTTAAACCAGCATTTTTAATAAATTATATTAATGAGTCTCCTTTAAACGTAAATTTATCTGCTAATTTTTTAATTAGTGATTTAGTTACTGTTGGAGCATCGTATAGGTTTGATAATGCTATAAGTGGTTTGGCTGGTTTTCAAGTCTCTAATTCTATGTATGTAGGTTATTCGTATGACTATTCTACAAACGCATTTAAGAACTATAATGATGGTTCTCATGAGGTTATTTTAAAGTTTTATTTGGGTAGATCAGGAGGAACAAAAAGAAGTAAGCGCTCAAAAGACAATAAAAAACCTAAACAAATAGATACACCAAGATTCTTTTAATACAAACAATATGAAATTTAAACTTAGCTTTTTACTTTTAAATTTAGTTGTACTATCTGTTTGTGCTCAAAATTTAAAATCAGCCGGAGATCGTTATTTTTTTCAGTATAAATACGAGCAAGCAGTTAAAGAATATGAAAAAGAGAGTAAAGAGACTGTACTTACTACACAGCAGTTTTTAAACTATGCAGAGGCATATTTTAATACAAAACAGTTTCAGAAATCTTGGGATACGTACAAGTTAATATTGGAGAGTGATGCTATTGTATCTCCATTTCATTACAATAAAATGCTGCGTAGCTTATACGCTATATCTGGTAAGGATGAAATGAATAAGTATTTAGAAAATGATACTATTTTAAAAGAAGCTTCTTGGGCAGAAAATGCAAAGTTTAATTTTGATATAGAAAATAAAGAAGATGTTGTGATACCTAATTACAATGTTTTTAATGTAAAAGCAAACAGTATAGCTGCAGATTTTTCTCCATCGTTTTATAAAGAAAAATTATTATTTACTAGTGACAGGGCTCTAACCTTAGTTAAGAAAAAGAAAAAGCAAGAAACCATATATTTAGATATATACGAAAGTGAAATTGAGGCAGATGGCGATATTACTAATGTAAAAGCATTTGATGGTATACCAAAAGCTAATTTTCACGAAGCAACACCATATTACTCATCAGAATTAGAAAAGCTATTTTACGTGTTGTCTAATGAAAAAGATGGCGAAATGTTATATGATGAAAAAGGGAAAAATGCACTTTCTATAGCAAGAGTAGATCGCAATAAAAACTTTAACTACGTGCTTAAACATTTAAGTACTAGTTTTTACTATCCTTTTTACGATGCAGCTTCTCAACGTTTATACTTTGCTGCTAATTTTGAGGATAGTAGCTACGGTGGTACAGATATTTACTATGTTAATACCAGTAACGGACAAATTATGTCTGCACCAATTAATCTGGGGCCAAGAGTAAATACTCCCGGAAACGAAATTTCGCCTTTTGTTTTTGAAAACGGATTGTATTTTTCTTCAGATGTGTTTTATGGTTATGGAGGTATGGATATTTACAAGTCTAACTTAAAAGCAGATGGTAGCGCTGGCGTGCCAATTAATTTAGGAGAAGGTATTAATTCTGTTAAAGATGATTTTGGCTTTATTGTTAAAAATGATGAAACTGGTGGTTTAGAAGGGTATTTCTCTTCTAACAGAGAAGGAGGTAAGGGTAAAGATGATATTTATGGTTTTAAAGTAGCAGAAAAGCCTAAGTTAAATACCATTGTCTTACAAGGAAAAACATTAAACGCTTTAAATAATGTTAGGGTTGCTAATGTGCCTATAAAGGTATTAGATCAAAATAATAAAGTTATAAAAGAGATAGAGTCTGCAGATGATGGATCTTATGAAATAGAGTTACCTTGGCAAACAAAAATTACAGTTATTGCATCTAAAAAAAAGTACTCTTTATTTAGACAATTTTATACAGCAGATGATTTAAAAAATAAAAAGGAAACACCAATTTATTTAGATTTTGCAGATGATTTTGTTGTAGAAAAGGAAGGCAAAACAATGCTTAAACTAAGTAAGTTTGAGTTTAAAACCAAAAGCACTAAACTAACTCCAGGTATTATTGCAGAATTAGATAAAGCAATAAAAATAATTAAAAAGTTTCCAGAGTTTAATCTTCAAATAGAATCGCATACAGATAGTAAAGGAGGTTCTTCATCTAACTTTAGAGTGTCTCAAGGTAGGGCAGATAATATTAAAAATTACTTATTAAGTAATGGTGTTCCTTCTAAAAATATATTATACACCATTGGTTATGGAGAAGATCATGTGCTAAACAAATGTGTAAATGGTGTCTATTGTATAGATTACTTTCATGCAGAAAACCGAAGGTGCAACATTGTTGTTCTAAATTATAAAGAGCTGTATTAATACAGCTCTTTTTTTTGTATAGTCTCCTATCACTTATGGGACTGTTTTTTAAATCACTCAAGTTTATTGAATATTACTATAATTTTTTTGTCTTATTTAAATTGATACTTTTCTAGATTTTCCTATATTTAATAATTCAATTAATTTTATAGGAAATTATTCTGTAAAACACAGTTTTTAGGTGCATAATAATACATATTTAGCAAATTTATTAAGTATATGTTTTTATGTTGATGTACTATAACATCTAAAATGTAAACTGTTGTTTTATTAGAGTTTTACTAGTTATTAGTAATCACAAGCACAAAACAAATAGCACATGAGTAATTATCACATTAAACATTTAGAGGAATATTTTCAGGTATACCGAAAATCTGTACGTAACCCAGAAGCCTTTTGGGAAGAAATTGCAGAAGAGCATTTTTTATGGAGGAAAAAGTGGGATAATGTTTTAAGTTGGGATTTCTCTAAGCCAGAGGTAAAATGGTTTGAAAATGCAAAGCTTAATATTACAGAGAATTGTATAGACAGACACTTAACAACTAGAGGTGAAAAAACAGCTATTCTTTTTGAGCCTAACAACCCTAATGAAGAGGCACAACACATAACCTATTATGAGCTACATAAACGTGTGTGTAAAATGGCAAATGTGCTTAAAGAAAATGGAGTTAAAAAAGGAGATCGTGTTTGTATTTATTTGCCTATGATTCCGGAGTTAGCGGTATCTCTATTGGCTTGTGCAAGAATAGGAGCTATACACTCTGTTGTTTTTGCAGGTTTTTCTTCTAATGCTTTAGCAACAAGAATTAATGACTCTGACTGTAAAATAGTAATTACTTCTGATGGATCTTTTAGAGGAAAAAAATCTATAGATTTAAAAGGTATTGTAGATGTGGCTTTGGACGACTGTCCTGGTGTAAAAACAGTATTAGTAGCCAAGCGTACCAATGCAGAAGTAAAAATGAAAGAGGGGCGTGATAAATGGTTACAGCCACTTTTGGACGAGGCATATGGGGATTGTGTTGCAGAAATTATGGATGCCGAAGATCCTTTATTTATTTTATATACATCTGGCTCTACAGGTACTCCAAAAGGTATGGTGCATACTACAGGTGGCTATATGGTATATACGGCGTATACTTTTAAAAATATTTTTCAGTATAAAGAGAATGATGTTTACTGGTGTACCGCAGATATAGGTTGGATTACAGGGCACTCTTACATTGTGTATGGTCCTTTGGCTAACGGAGCAACTACGGTAATGTTTGAGGGTGTGCCTTCTTATCCAGATTTTGGCCGTTTTTGGGAAGTGATAGAGAAACATAAAGTAACTCAGTTTTATACTGCACCTACTGCTATTAGAGCTTTGGCAAAAGAGAATATAGATTTTGTAGAAAATCACGACTTATCTTCTTTAAAAGTATTAGGTTCTGTTGGTGAACCTATTAACGAAGAGGCTTGGCATTGGTACAATAGTAATGTTGGTAAAAATAATAGTCCTATTGTAGATACTTGGTGGCAAACAGAAACAGGCGGAATTATGATTTCTCCTATACCTTATGTTACACCAACAACACCTACATACGCAACGTTACCTTTTATTGGTATACAACCTGCCTTAATGGATGAAAACGCACAAGAGTTAAAGGGCAACCAGGTAGAGGGGCGTTTATGTATTAAATTTCCGTGGCCTTCTATTGCAAGAACAATTTGGGGTAATCATGAAAGGTACAGAGATACTTATTTTTCAGCCTATAAAGACAAATATTTTACGGGTGATGGTGCTTTAAGAGATGGTGTTGGTTATTACAGAATAACAGGTCGTGTAGATGATGTAATTATTGTATCTGGACATAATTTAGGTACTGCACCTATAGAAGATACCATTAATGAGCATCCAGCTGTAGCAGAGTCTGCAATTGTTGGGTTTCCACATGATGTTAAAGGAAATGCTTTGTATGGTTATGTTATTTTAAAAGAATTTGGAGAAACTAGAGATAGAGATAATTTACGAAAAGAGATTAATCAGCAAATAACAGAACATATTGGACCTATTGCTAAATTAGATAAAATACAGTTTGTAACTGGTTTACCTAAAACAAGGAGTGGTAAAATTATGCGTCGTATTTTGCGTAAAATAGCTTCTAATGACACAGATAATTTAGGTGATATTAGTACGTTGTTAAATCCAGAAATTGTTCAGGAAATTATGGACAACTCTCTTTAAATAAAAGAATAAATTCTAAAGGCCGATTTTATATAAGTCGGTCTTTTTTATGCAATAATTTCTATGTAGTAGTAATAAATTGCAAATAAGCTTAGGAATAAAATACCTGCATACGTAAGTAGCTGTAGCCATTTTTTAGGTCTGTCTTCTTTAGCAACGTCGTTACTCATTACATTTTTTAAATTCATATAACCAACAACGGGAGCTACAATAAAAGATACAAAAGTAGCTAAGGCAACAACCTTACCCATATTAGAATTAAAAAAGATTATAACGGCTAAGTTTACAATGGTTAATACTATTACAGCTAAGGTAAAGTAAGATTTACTTTGTGGTTTTGTTTCTTCAGTTATGGTAATTGGTGTGCTTTTTAGCTTCTGTATAACATCTATACTAACTCTCGCAATAGCATCGTGTGCCGTCATACAAGAGCTAAACATTGTGGCAAAAGTGGCTGTAGACACAAAAATAGTTGTCCACTCTCCAATATGTACCGTAAATAAATTTATTAGCTGGTCTGCAAAACCAACAGCGCTACTACTCATTTTAGTATTTGTACCGTAAAGAGATAAGCAACCAATGGTCATAAAGAAAAAAGCAAGTATAGCTGTAACTATATATCCAAAGTTAAATTCTGATAATGCTTCTTTAAGATTTAGTTTTTTGTTTGTTAGTTTCTGCTTTTCAATAGTCCACATACTTAACCAGCTAGAGGTCTCTACCGCAGTAGGCATCCAACCTACTAAACCAATAATAAATAAAATACCAGCATTATTAAAAAGAGGTGTGGGTTTAAAGTTTGCTACCTCATCAACCTTTCCCTTAAAAACAACTACAATAGTGGTAACTAAAAGTGCAATTCCTAAAATAGATACTACAATTTTTAAAGACTTCTCTAAAAAAACATATTTACCAATAATTAATAGTGCAGATATAAAACTGAATAGTACAAGAGCAACAACAGTAATAGATACATTTGTAAGGTTAAAAAGGTTTATTAATAGACCAGATGTAACCAAGTATAAAGCTGCTAAAATGGTAAATGTAGATACTAGTGTAATAAGTGCATAAAACCACAAATACCCTTTGCCACGGTTTAAATACCCTTGTATAAGTGTTTTGTTTGTTGCGTTGGTGTATCTAATTCCAAATTCAAAAAAAGGATATTTTAAAATATTTGCTAGTACAATTGGTACCAACATAATCCAACCATATTGTGCACCAGCTTTGGTGGATAGTACAAGGTGAGATGTACCAATTGCCATACTCGCAAAAAGCAATCCTGGACCTAAGTTTTTAAGTAAAGTTTTAATCTTTTGCATTACAGTGTAAGTACTATTCTATCGTTATTTTTTCTCCATAAAATTTAGGCTCTGTGTTAAGTAGTAAATCTAAAAACACTTTAACACGTGCTAAATATTCTCTAGTCTGTACTTTTAAACCAGCTTTTCCTTTTAAATCTTTGGCATTAAAGCCAACGGTAGTTAGGCCTTTTTTTTCTGCAATATAAATAGCTCTTTCATTATGAAATTTTTGAGATATAACGGTAACCTTGTTAAGCCCAAAAATTACGTGCGCACGCACCATAGAATCTAATGTTCTAAAACCTGCATAATCTAAAAATATTTTATCCTCTGGTATTCCTTGTTTTACAAGTTCTCTTTTAAAAGTATCTGGTTCGTTATAGTATTTAGTTCCATTATCACCGCTAACTAAAACAAAGTCTATTTTTTTTGCATTGTACAAAGCAACAGTTGCATTTATACGGTGTACGTAGTAAGGATTTGGACTACCGTTAACAAGCTTACTTGTTGTGCCTAAAACAACACCAACTTTATTGTAAGGAATAGCATCTACATTATAAAAAGTTTTGCCCTTAGCTGAGTTTGTAATAATATTATTAGAACAAAAAATTGCCAATAATGGCAATAGAACAAGTATAGAAATAGTTATGATAATTTTTTTATTCATACAAGTTAAAGGTACAAAATAGAGCTATAGAATTGCTAAAAATAAAGTATTGTTAAAATATATTTTTAGTTTACATAATATTTTAACTTTATTGGCATAAAATGTGCTGTGTTTCTTGCAATTAAGAAAATATAGTTCAAAACCATAAAACCATAACCCTTGAGAAAATTATTGTTTTACCTTTTGCCATTACTGTTAATTACTTCATGCGCCAGTATAGAAAAACACAATCATCAAATAACCAAGTTACATAGTGTAGATGAACTGCATAAAGATGTTGATGTAGCTTATAGAAAACTACAAAAATTACATCCTCAATTATACCTGTATACGCCAAAAAAGGAGTTAGATGCTAAGTTTACTACTTTAAAGAGTAGTATTACAAAACCAATGACTACTTATGCCTTTTATGAAAAATTGGCTCCTGTTGTAGCGGAGGTTAGACAAGGACACGCAGGTATTTCTGTACCAACAAAAAAATACACCCGTAAAGAAAATAAAGCTTTTAATAAACTTAAAAACGAATGGTCTTATTTAAGGTTTGAAAACGTAGAAGATGCTGTTTTGGTGAAGAATACACTAGGTGAAGATAGTACAATGGTAGGGAGCAGAGTGGTAAAGTTAGGAGATGATTCTGTTGATGACTTGCTAAAAAAATACAAAACTTATTTTTCTTCAGACGGCTATAACACAACTTTTCATAACAAATATTCTGCGCAGAAATTAGCTAGATATTACTATTATGATAAAGGTAGATTAGATAGTTTAGAGGTTACATTTTCTAAAAATGATAGTTTATATACCAAAATTTTTAGAAGAATACCAAGAGACTCTACAAGGTTTCCTAAAGTAAAAAAAGATAGTTTAAATGATAAAAAACCAATTAAAAAGACGAAAGAAGAACGAAAACTTGCTTCAAAAAAGTTAAAGAAAGAACTAAAGGATTATCATAAATACGGATATAGTTACTCTGAAAAGTATTATAACAGAAATTTAGATTTTATAGGTGAAGATAGTAGCGTTGCTTATATGAAAATTAGAAGCTTTGCTAGAGGTGATTACGAAGCTTTTTATGAAGAGGCTTTTAAAAAAATAGACTCAGCAAAAACTGAAAATTTAATTATAGACTTACGTGATAATGGAGGTGGTAGATTGGTAGAAATTCACGATTTATATTCTTACTTAGCAAAGGATAAATTTAAGTTTATTGAGGAAGGAGAGGTAAACACAAGATACCCAATGATAAAGTCTTATATGTCTCGTAACAAAACAGTTTATGGAGCAGCATACAAGTCTTTATTTGTGCCGTTTCTATTTTTTAAAGAAGTTTTTAAGGCGCACAAAAAAAATGGGAAGCTAGTATATAAGTTTAAGGAATCTAAGATAGCAGCACCTAAAGAAAATAATTATAAAGGTAATGTGTATGTATTAATAAATGGCCGTTCTTTTTCTGCATCTTCTGTATTTTCTAATGTTATAAAAGCACGTAAAAGAGGCATTATTGTTGGTGAGGAAACAGGCGGTGCTTATAATAGTACTGTTGCAGGCCAAACAAAATTGGTAAGACTGCCAAATTCTAAGCTAATGTTATACTTTGGATTAATGGTTTTAGAAACACCTTTTAAAACTGAAATTGAGGGGTATGGCGTTAAACCAGACATAGTTATTACACCTACTTTAGAGGATCGTGCAAACAATTACGATCCAGAGCTAGATTGGATTTTAAATTCAATAAATAAATAAGTTTTTACTGTACAACTTTATAAAACAGTTGTTCTACAACGGTAAACAAGTGTTTTGCAACATTAATTATGCATCTTTTATGTAAGCGTTTAGTTTTGGCAATAAATAACTAAACCCCAAACAAAAAATGAAAAAAATTACGTTACTAATTGTGTTTGCAGTAATGGCTGTAAACTTATCTGCACAAGAAGGATTAAAAATAGGTATACAAGGTGGTATTCCTTTAGATGATTATACAGATAATGTAAGTTTAATGGTTGCTGCAGATATAGGCCATATGTGGGCATTGGGTGAAGTAGTAGACTTAGGTGTAACTGGTGGCTATATACACGGCTTTGCAGAAAAATACCATACAGGCACTATTACTAATGATTTACCTGATATTCAGTTTTTAAAAGCTGCAGCTTCTGTGCGTGTTTGGACATCCAATTCTTTTTCTTTTGGCGCAGATTTAGGTCAGGGTTTTGGACTTAATGATGGTAATGACGGTGGCTTTTATTACAGACCTCAAATAGGTTATTTAATGGGAGAAAGTACAGAGCTTAATTTATCATATACAGGCATACAATTAGGAGATAATACAGAATGGTCTACGGTATCTATAGGTATTATGTACACTATAAAAACAATAAAGAGATTCTAAATAAAAAACACAAGATTTTTAAACACTTACATTGTATCTAAATTGGTATAGCGTAGGTGTTTTTTATTTCTCCCATTACAAATGTGCTGTGTGTACTTCCTACACTTTTTACTGATCCTAAACCATTTAAAACAAAGTCTTGGTAATGCAGCATATCTTTTACTTGCACTTTAAGTAAAAAATCAAAATCACCAGAAATATTGTAACACTCTGTTACTTCTTTAATAGACTTAATTTCTTTTACAAAATTGTGCCCTATATCTTTTGTATGTTGCTTTAGTTTAATATTACAAAACACAGTTAATCCTTTCTCTAACTTTTCTGCATCTAAAACGGCAACGTATTTTTTTATATATCCGTTTCTTTCTAATCTTTTTATTCGTTCAAAAACAGGCGTTGTAGATAAATTTACTTTGTTGGCCAATTCTTTAGAAGTTAGGTTAGCGTTTAATTGTAGTAATCGTAAAAGTTGTACATCTATCTGGTCTAAGTTGCTCATAGAAAATTTATCTAAAAATTGATTTGAAACAAATGTATAAAAGATTATTATTCTTTTTACTACATATTTTGTAGTTGTTATTTCTAAAATCAACAACTTATTTAGCTAAAATATTTATTATACTAAACTTTGCATAGAATAATAAATTTACAATGCTATGAAAACTAATGTTTTAGGTTACCCAAGAATTGGAGCTAAAAGGGAGTTAAAAAAAGTAAGCGAGAAGTACTGGAAAGGTACAGCTACTAAAACCGAATTGGTAGAAATGGGTAAGCAGTTAAAACTTTACAATTGGAAGTTAATGCAAAAGGCAGGAGTAGATCTTATTCCGTCTAACGATTTTTCTTTTTACGATCAGGTTTTAGATGCTACCTTAACCTACGGTTGTATTCCTGCAAGATATCAGAAAATAAAAGAAAAAGAATCTAAGCTAAACTTATATTTTGCTATGGCAAGAGGCTTACAAAATAATGAGTTTGATGTTACTGCTATGGAAATGACTAAGTGGTTTGATACCAATTATCATTATTTAGTACCAGAGTTTACAGCTAATCAAGATTTTGAATTGTTCTCTTTAAAACCTGTAGAGGAGTTTAAAGAAGCATTAGCACATAACATTACTACAAAACCAGTAGTATTAAGTCCGGTTACTTATTTGCTTTTAGGAAAGGAAAAAGAGGAGGGCTTTAATAAAATAGATTTGTTAAACAATTTGTTACCTGTATTTTTTGAGTTGATAACAGAGTTGGTTGCAGCTGGGGCAACACACGTACAATTAGATGAACCTTGTTTGGCATTAAACCTTACAGCTAAAGATAGGCAGGCAGTAACTAAATTGTATACCCAATTAGCCGGTAAATTTCCTGACTTAAAAATTATTTTAACTAGTTATTTTGATTGTTATGGAGATAATTTAGAAACTGTACTTCAGTTACCAGTATACGCTTTACATTTAGATTTGGTGCGTTGTTCTTTGCAGTTAAATGATATTTTAAATGCTGCTAATTTTAAGAATGATAAAATACTTAGTTTAGGTTTGGTTGACGGACGAAACATTTGGAAAAATAACTTTGAAGCAACCTTAGCAACCGTGCAAAATGTAGTGGCACAATTAGGGGTAGATAAGGTTTGGCTTGCTACATCTTGCTCATTATTACATACGCCCTACGATTTAGATTTAGAACAAAATGAAGAAACACTACCAACTAGTGTAAAGCAATGGTTGGCTTTTGCTAAGCAAAAAATTGATGAATTAGTTACACTTAAAAAACTTGGAACAGCAGACAAAAGCAAAGAGGTTGTTGCTAAATTATTAAGTAACACTAAGGCGCATAAAGCAAAAAAAGAATCTTTAGTTATACATAATGCTGCGGTAAAAGCAAGAATAGGTTTGTTAACTGCAAATGATAGTGAGCGTAATGCAGAGTTTTCATCACGTCAAAAAATTCAAAAAAATAAACTAAAGTTACCAGTATACCCAACAACAACTATTGGGTCTTTTCCACAGACAAAAGAAGTAAGGAGTTGGCGATCTAAATTCAAGAAAAAAGAACTTAGTTTGGATGCTTATAATACATTAATTCAAAAAGAAATTGAAGAAACCATACGTTTTCAAGAAAAAATAGGGTTAGATGTACTTGTGCACGGTGAGTGTGAGCGTAATGATATGGTAGAGTATTTTGGAGAAAAACTAGATGGTTTTGCTATCTCTAGTTTTGGTTGGGTACAAAGTTATGGTAGTAGAGCTGTAAAACCACCAATATTATTTGGAGACGTATCTAGACCAGTGGCAATGACAGTAAAATGGTCTGCCTATGCACAGTCTTTAAGTTCTAAAGTAGTAAAGGGTATGTTAACAGGGCCGGTTACTATTTTACAATGGTCTTTTGTACGTAATGACCAACCAAGGTCTGAAACCTGTAAGCAAATAGCCTTAGCAATTAGAGATGAGGTTGTAGATTTAGAAAAAGCAGGTTTACAGGCTATTCAAGTAGATGAACCTGCAATTAGAGAAGGTTTACCATTACGAAAAGAATATAGAGATGCATATTTAACTTGGGCTGTAGAGAGTTTTAAAATAGCTACTTCTGGAGTGGCAGATAAAACGCAAATACATACGCATATGTGCTATTCTGAGTTTAATGATATTATAGAGCATATTACTAAATTAGATGCAGATGTAATTACTATAGAAACCTCTAGATCTAAAATGGATTTATTAAACGTATTTGTAGATTATAAATATCCTAATGAAATTGGTCCTGGTGTTTATGATATACACTCGCCACGTGTACCTACATTGCAAGAGATAGAAGATCTTTTAGAAAAAGCAAGTAAGTTGTTGCCTGTAGATAATATTTGGGTAAATCCAGATTGCGGATTAAAAACTAGAGATTGGCCAGAAACAAAAGCTGCTTTAGAAAATTTGGTAGCTGCTGCAAAAACAATGCGTTCTAAATTAAAAACTGCCTATTAAAATAAGCTGAATAAAAAAGCCTTTAGATTTTACTAAAGGCTTTTAATTTTTTACTTTTTGGTAAGTAGTTCATTAATTACTTCTGTAAGCTTAGCTTTATCTGTGATGTATTTTTCTAGGTTTACTATTTCTACTTTTCTAAAATCTACAGGATGACTCTCACTTTGTAAAGAGATGCTACCACTAGTTAATGGTTTTCCTTCTTTGGCTCCGTTTACAGGGTCTAGTTGAGGTTTTGTATAACGCAGCACTTCTTCACCATTTACATAATGTACTATTAAAGAATCTTTTAAAACCAAAGCTTCAACACGTACCCATTGGTCTCCGTGGTATGTTTTAGATGTAGATTTTGCACAATGTTCTTGTATTATCTCATCATTAAACACATACTGTGTACCAGGTGTGCAAATATTAGCAGTAGGGCGGTCATCTTTTCCGTTGCCTCCTAAAAGTTGTACTTCTATAGAGTTAGGAAAATCTTGCTCTACCGTCATTGTATTAGGAGACTGTCCGTGAATCATAATACCACTATTTCTAGTAGCCCAACCTTCACCACCTTTGGCTTGCTCTCCTACAAACCTGTACTCTACACCAATTAAGTATGCGCTGTAAGGCTTTTTGTAAAATAGGTGTCCGTATTGCTGATTAAAATCTCCGTAGTTGTTATAACGCACTTGTATGTTGCCATCTTTTACGCTAAAAGTATTGGCGTAATTATCATTTAACGGATGGTTTCTTATTTTTACTTGCCAACCTTTAAGGTCTTTACCATTAAAAAGTTGTTTCCATTTTGGTTTGTTATTGTTGCAGCTCATTATAAAAAGTGAGCATATAAGAATAACAATTACATTATAGGTTTTGGTTTTCATATTTTTGGTAGATTATTTAGGATCTGCTAAAATATAAATTTAAGGGAGAGTTGTAATGTATATGATGTTAAATCTGTAGAAAAAACTTACAGCTTTGTTTGTTTTTAAATTAGCACGTTTAAATTTTACATTGCAGAAATGTAATTGTAAAATAAAAAAAATACTTACCAGTTTATGTTTTTATCAATAAAAGCAATAAGACTTTTGGCCATTTCTTTTTGCTCATTTATACTTGGGTGTCCAGGAGTGTTTTTATAGGGCATAAAATGTGTGTAAACATTTTTATCTGCTATTTTAGCTGCTGCTTTGCTAATAAAATTCATCCATTTAGAGTTTTCTTTTGTGGCATCCATAGCTCCAAGAGCGCATATAATTTTAGCTTTAGGGTATTCTTTTCTTAAGCTAGTAATAAAGTTTTGATAAGCAGTAATAAAAAAGTCATCTTCTGGTTTTTTGTTCCCAAACCGGTGTTTAAACTCTTCATTTTTTGGCATATTCACTATCCAAGAATCATTCTGAAATAAATTTACAACTACTACATCTGGTTGGTATAAAGAAAAGTCCCATACACTGTTTTCGTTATTGGGGTCTAGTCTATTGTAAAGCTCTGGCATTATTATAGGAAACCAACTTACTGTAACTCCAATTCCGCTTTTACAAATAGCTCTGTATTCTGCATTAAAATGTCTGGCAGTTAGGGCAGCATAACTTAGGTAATTGTTTGTGTATGTACTATCTGGTCTGTCTTTTCCGGTAAAATCTTCTACAGCATAACCAGCAGTAATGGAGTTTCCGTAAAATTCAATTTTTCTAGCTTTAGGGGAGTCTTTTGGTAATATTTTACCTTGCTTATTCAGTTTAAAACCAAAAAAGCTTGTTTTTCCTTTATCCCATTCTGTTCTTTTAAATAGCTCTACAGTATGCTTTCCTTTTTTTAAATTGCTGGCAAGCGTATAATAGCGTTTTGTAGTATCTAATCGTAATAATTTAGCGCTGTCATTATCAACAAGAACATTATAATAGTTTTCTCCTTTTTCATCTTGTAATAATGCTTGTATGCTAGTGCCTTCAAAATTTAATTTTATAGATGTACCAGACCAGTGTAAGTCTGTGCTATCTGTAGTGTTACTATTTACTCTTCCCCAATATGTAATGTCTTTATTTGTATTGGTTATTATGGTTTTTGTAGTGCTTTTACAAGAAGTAAGCACTACAATTGATAAGATGAGAACGTAAAAAGAAAATTTCATTTTATATAAAATAATACATTGTTGGTTTAGTGTTAATAAGTAGTTTTAAGGGCTCTTTCAATTTCTGTTATAACTACAGTAATATCTTTTTTATTGGTACGCCAATTTACAAAAGAAGCCCTAACTCCTTTAGTGTTTCTATATACTGTTGGTGTCATATACACTTTACCTTCTTTGTTTAGTTCGGTTATAAAAAGAGGTATTTTATCTTGTTTATTTTTATCCTTTAAAGAAAAACAAACATTGTTTAAACGTGTAGGGGTTAGTAGTATTAGCTCGTTATTTTGAGTAATATACTCATCTAACATTTGTGCCATTTTAACTGAGTTTTCTACAATATCTTTGTAACCATCTATACCATAGGCAACAAGAGAAAACCAAGCAGGTAAAGCTCTTAGTCTTCTAGAGTTTTCTGGTAAAAAGTTTAGATAATTAAAGTTTTCTAAAGGGTCTCCTAAATATGGAGCATTAGAATTTTGAAATGTTTGAAGCTGTAGTAAGTTGTGCTTTTCTTTAATAAAAAAAACGGCACTATCATATGGTACATTCAGCCATTTGTGGCAATCTATAGTTATGCTATCTGCATTTTCCCAGCCTTTAACTAAATGTTTGTATTTTGGAGAGCATCCTGCAAAAGCACCAAACGCACCATCTATATGCCACCAAAAATTATATTTTTTATGTAATGTGTTTATAGCTTCAAAATTATCAAAATCTGCAGAGTTTACCGTTCCTGCACTAGAGATAAGTATAAATGGTTGGTTGTCTAAAGCTTTAATTTTTTGCTCTAAATCATTAATATCTATAGACTCTCTGTTGTCTTCTTCAACTTTTATTTTACTAACGTTAGTACTGCCTATACCAAGCATAGATAAAGATTTTATAGCAGAAGAATGAGGTACAGCAGATAGTATATTTATTGGTATAGAAATGCCATTTTTTGCAAAATCTTTTCCTTTTTGTTTCCCAAACCATTGCCTGGCTACTGCCAAGCAAGTAAAATTAGACATTGTAGCACCAGAAACAAACCCGCCTAAAAAGTTATGTGGTAAAGCAAACAAATCTAACAATAACTTTATAGTTTCTTGTTCTATTTGCACAGATACATCTCCTTGGGCAGAGGTTGTTTGCGGATTTTGATCATAAATAGTTGTGAGCCAATCACCAATAACAGCAGCAGGTGTAGACCCGCCAACTACGTAGCCCAAATATCTAGGGCCAGAAGAAGCAACAATAGTGTCTTTAAATTTTTTATTAAATAACTTAAGTGTATTTAATCCTCCAATACCCTCTTTATTTAAGCCTTCATAAATAGTATTTAACACAGGTAAAGTAGTTTTTTCTGTATCAATATTTTTAAAATATGCAGTGCCTTGTTTAGCTACTTTTTGTAATAATTGGTCAAAATTATTAAAATCTTCTTCAAGCAGTTTATTCATAATTTAATAAAGCTTTATGGTGTAAAATAGGATGCCTAATTGGTTTACAAGTTAAAAAAACAAAGTAACCTAAATGTTATTTTTATTGTTTTTTAAAAGTTAACCTATGCTATTTTAGTTTTAATATGAGTTATTTTTTTGCAATAGAATCTCATATTTAATATACAAAAGGCAGAAGAGTTTACGCGTAGTTTAGTTATTTCCATTTTGGTATACTCTATTAGAAAAATGGCACAGTAGAAAGCAAATTAGTATTGCAATTTTGCAATATGAAAAAAATAACAAACTTAGGAATATTTACACTGTTATTGGTAAGTAGCTTAACAATAATGGTAGGTACAGTTATTGCGCCGTCTTTAACAGGAATTGTAGAAAATTTAAATTTTAGTTTTTCTCCAGGTTGGTTAATTACACTACCATCTTTGGGAGTAGTAGTATTTGCACCAATAGTGGGTAAACTTTTACATAAAACAGGTTCTTATACTATGTTGTGTTTGGGGTTGGTGCCATATGCACTTTTAGGAGTTGCTGGGGCGTATATTACAAACGACTATATTTTAATGCTAGACCGGTTTTTATTAGGAGCAGCTACAGTTGCAGTGCAAGTGTCAGTAACTTCTTTTATTGCAGATTTTTTTACGGGTGAAAAAAGAATGAAACTTATTGCTTGGCAAGGTATGTCTATAGAATTAGGTGGTGTAATTTTTCTTTCTATTGGTGGTATACTTGGGCAGTGGCATTGGCAGTATCCGTTTTTTATATATTTATTAGCAATTGTGTGTTGGTTGTTGGTTATAAAAACATTGTTTAAAACAATTAAAAGTGATGAAGTTGTGGTTAAACAAGAGAAAAAAGAAAGTAAGCTAGCTATAAAAACTATTTTTTATGCTTCATTACTGTCTATGGTATTGTTCTTTGTTAGTTTTGTAACCTTACCCATTTATTTGCCAAAATCTATTGGTTTTACAGAGTCTTACACTGGTTATTTTATGGCATTTATATCTGTAATTGCTATTATTACAGCAAGTCAAATGCCTAGGGCAGTTAAAAAAATAGGAGATGGTAAAGTGGTAGCTTTGGGCTTTTTATTTTTTATGCTAGGGTATGTTACACTAGCTTTTTTTAATAGTATACCTCTATTGATTTTAAGTGCTGTATTTATTGGCACAGGTTTTGGCTTTACAATACCACTTTTAAACCATATGATGATAGAGGTTAGTGCGCCTAAAAATTTGGGAAAAAACTTAGGCTTGTATTCAATGGGAGTTTTTGGCGGCCAATTTTTATCAACTTTTATAGAATATATATCTACAAATTATGCTATTGTGTATACTGTAGCTGCTTTATTAGCTCTGGTTATAGGTATTGTACTTTATTATGCATTTAAAAAAATAGAAGAGCATAACCAATAAATATAGTATGCCTATATTTAAATTAAATTTTAAATATAGATGCCTGTAACCAATTTAAAACATAAAATAAAGATAGAGAAAAGCTTAACTAAAAAGACAACTATGCTTTCTGGTAATTCTTTTGGAATTTATTTTTGCTTAACTGCGGATTATAATGCTGTTGTATATTTTAAACCTTTAAACGATTTTTTTCCGGATACAGCGTTTGAAGTTAAAAATGGAATTTTATTAAATTTTGAAAGAGATTTAATTGAAGAAGATGATGTAGAGTATGCCTTAGATGTAATGACGCTCTTTAATAAACAACCCCAATTAGTTTTAAAAACCCCTAAGCAAGTTGCAAAGGTAAAAAACGCTATTAATTTAGTGGTAGAAGAGTACAACACAGCAGCATCATACATAATGATGAAAACACTTTTAAAGGTGTTATTACTAAGTTTAATACGTATTGGTAATGAAAATTTTATAGCACAAGACCTTAAGCAAAAAAGAGTGTTTGATTTTTTAGAGTTGATGGAAACCTCTTTTCTAAAAGAAACTAAAGCTAATTATTATGCAAAAGAGTTGGGTATAACTGAAAAAAGATTAAATCAGATTTTAACTGAAAAATTAAACTTAACAGCAAAACAAATTATACAGCAGCGCCAAATTACAGAAGCAAAAAGGCAACTTGTAAAAAGTGAAATTACAATTAAAGAACTTGCGTTTGAGTTGGGATTTGAGTCTTTAAGTAGTTTTTCTAGATTTTTTAAAAAGCATACAGGGGTTAGTCCTTCTAAATTTTCTATAGATTTAAAATAGCTAATTATTATAAGCCATATTGTAATTTTTGTTTGGTTTTAAGTATATAAACGTTCTGTTTGTGTTAATGTAAAAATCAAACCTCCTTAGAAAATCAGTGCCTAAAACACTCATACTTTGCCTAGCAATTGCGCCTTTAAAAAAGCCAATAGGTACATTTTTAAATGTAGTTTTACCAACTTTAAATTTAGGTAAAATTGCCTTTTGTGTTTTTAGCACATTACCATAAGAATCTTTAAGCGTTTTAGTATCAGTTATTTTTAAAAGCGAATCTAATTTATTAGTTTTAGCAAAATTGTCATCAAATAATAGGAAACCAGTGTAGCCAGAATGAATTAAAAATGAATTCTCATATTTTTTTGATGCTATACTACTTACACCGCCTAAAAACATAAAGCCGTCTTTAGAGTATAAAGGTACTTTTGTATAGCCTTTTATTTTTGTAGGTATTGTTTTGTATACCGTAATTTTATGGTTTGTAAAGCTAATATGTAGGGCTTTGCCTTTAAATAAACTAGGTCCAAATTTGCCATCTGTTCCTGGGCCTGAGTTTTTATTTTCCCAAATAGGTAAATTACTCCAATTAAAACCTCCTATTTGTAACGTGTTACTGTTGCTATGTCTAGATGTGCTTTTTCCGCCCCAACTTTCTACAGTTTCTTCTGTGTTCCATAGTACACTAGTAGCTTTGTTAGTGCTTTTTTCAATTATAGTGATAGATTCTGCAGCTGTATGTAGCATTAGGCTAACAGTATCTTTTTTATTTAAAATGGCCTCTACGGCAATGTTATTTTTAGGAGTAAAAGTAAACGGAAAGCTACCTAATAAATTTGCATTGTTTTTGGTTTGAGATATGCCACCAAAAGTAACTAGTGTAAAACATAAATAAGTAAACAACTTTTTAAACATAGTTATTATTGGTTTAAGAGTACGTAGTGCAGTAAAGCTAATTTACATAAAGTTGGAGTAGGTGCGGTGTTAGTGTTGTTAATTTTTATGGGGTGGATGTGTTTTCTGCTCCAAACCATTCTGTTATTTTATCCATTGCTGATTCTCCCATTTGCGACAAAGCCAAAACGACTAAATTCTCTTTAGCTCTAGAACAAGAAACATAAAATAGGTTTTTGGTTCTTAATTTTCTATGTTCTTTATCATCAGTATCATTAAAGAATTTTTCGAAATTATATTTTTGAGGCCAACTTGTATCATCAATTACCACCAAAACATTTCTATATTCTTCTCCTTTTGTACCATGCTTAGTTGAATATGAAGTTTGTTCTTGAATGTGTTTAAAAGCACAAATCATTTCGCTATAATTAGTTAGCATTAATGCGTTATAGAATGTTTTGTTTTTAGTTGCTCTTTTTAACTCGTCTTCATCACTAATAGTTGATGGATTTACATTGAGCTTTTCTATGAATTTCTGTAATTTTCTAGAGGGAAGCGAGAGCTTATTTTCTTTACAAAAATTAAAAACATCTTTAACTGTTCCTGTCTTTCTTAAAGTAATTAATGCGTTTAATTTAGTTTCTATTTCTTGTTTGTCAGAATGTTTAGCTAGCGAACTAAAAATACCTTGTTGTTTTAAATATTTTATAACTCTGTTATGGTTTTTGTTCTCCCAAAAAGAAACTAAATGCTCTATTCCAGTTTCACGTTCTTTAGAAGTTTTTTTGTCTTTGGAACCAAAGAAATATGTGGCAAAATGATTTTCTCTACTTAATAACTCAGCTTTAGGGTCATAAAATCTTTTTGAATAAGTTTTATATAGGTTTCCAAAACCTGCTCTTTCTGCAACTTTACTATTTGCAATTATTAAAATTTTATCATCCCCAGATTCTGAAAAATCCCAACCTTCTGCTTCTAGTTTTGTAACAATACTTTGATAGTCTGAATCTTTTTTAGGTATAATTCTTTTGTTATAAACCCTAATACCTTCTTTTGATAGCTTAGGAGCATTCGTACAATTAATAAATTGAACGCTTCCTTCAATACTTTCTTTACTTTCAGGTATTGTTTGCGTTATATTATCTCGAATATTGTTTAGTAAATTAACTACACTTATGGAAGAACGATAATTATCATCTTTTGTCACGAGTTCAAGTTTATTGTCATCAATATAGGATTGCAGAGAACCAATCCCTTCATCATAAATCTTTTGATATGAATCTCCATAGAAACCAACTAATAGTTTTGCTTTATTTCTTTCAAGTAGATAATTTATAATAGCATCAACCGTTTCACTTGCTGTATCTTGATACTCGTCTATAAAAATATAAGGATATTTTTGACCTAAGATTTGAGTTAAAGTAGTATAATTTTTAAACATTTGTAATGACAAAGCTATTACATCATCGTGATGTAGACTCCCTTGTTCAAAATCTCTATAACCACTATCATCATAAGTTACTTCCGTAATTCTTTCTTTTAATCCAGTTTTATATTTTTCAGGTTTATCAATAAGCATTACATCATTTAATAAATCCAATTCAATTATTAATTGCTTATTGAATCTTTTGATACAATCCCATAAAAATTCGTGAATAGTTGAAACAATAACTAAAGGATTATTTTCTAGTCTTTCAATAATTTCATTTTTTGCAACATTAGTGTAAGTAATACAAACAATTTTTTGATTGTTTAATTTGATGGTTTCTCCTCTTGTTTCTAAAACGTGATTTATGGTCTGAATTAAAGTATATGTTTTTCCTGAACCTGCACCAGCTTCAAGTACATAGCTTTTATTTTCTTCTATATGTTTTTTTATTTGTTCAATAGCTACCATCTTAATCGTTTTTAGCTAGCCAAATCAAGCCTTCATTTATATATTCTGGAACTTTCCATTCTCCATATTCCTTTTCGTTAAAAGACATAATATCGAATGTGAACTCTGTTTTTTGTTTAGAACTAAATTTATCTGGTATCTTTTCAGATATATCAATGTTTTTATTTCTTAGATAAGCAAATTCATCCTTTATGTATTTTTCTTCTTCAATAGGATGTTCGGTTAAAAAAAACTCTTTGTTAGTATTTATAAAAGCATCTTCAAAACTTCTTGCGTTATAACCATTTTCATTTGTTTGATATGCCACACGAATATTTTCTTGGATTTTGTCTTCAATTTTACAACTAGTTAATTCGGATATAGTTTTTTTGTTTGGCAACCATTTGATTAAAGTATAATTTGTTGTGTGTTCACCTTCTGAAACAGGACATTTACCATCTTTATCATTACTTGAATCAATATCTGTAATTATTAAAGTTCTAACATTTATAAACTCTAACATTTCACGGAAAGAATGTGCGTAAGCTCCGCCAACTTCAAGTATAGAGACATATTCATTACATAATGATTTTGCAGATTTTTTAATCATTTGAGGTAAAAGCATACGTTCGGTTGTACCTTCAACTAATATTACTTTATCTGCAAAAAATAAATCCGATTTATGGAGCGTTAAATATTGTCTTAAGAATCTGAAAGTTCGTTCATCATCTTTAATTTTTAAATTATTAAAATCTTGATTTGTTATTTTATATCCTCCGGATGCAGTTTGCAATCTATTGAAGTATCTAATTCTATTAAATCCTAATTCTGTTTCAATCCCAGATTCTGAAAGTATATGCGAAGAATGAGTTGTAATTATAACTTGTATCTGTATATTATTCTTTTCTTTAGCTTCGTTTACCATTTCTGAAACTTGGCTGATAAACACTTGCTGCATTTGAGGATGCATATGGGCTTCAGGCTCTTCAATAAGTACAACAAGGAAATTTGAGAGCTTCTCGTCTTTTGAATTTTTAAATTTCTCAATGAAACTTGCTAATTCTAGAATCATGTAAATTAGATTGCTATAACCAAGTCCATTATAGCTTTCAGGTAAGTTTATTTCATTTTGTTTATATAAATATTGAATGTTGTTTTTTAATACTTTTTCAGAATCAAATATTGAATCAATTTCTATAGGTGGTATCGAAACAGGTGTACTAGCTCCAAACTTCTTTAGTTCGAGCATTATATTTTCTAGTACTTTTTTATATTTATTTTTTAAATCAGAAGCAACACCTTTGAGAGTTTTTTCTAATTCTTCAACATCTTTATTGTCAGTCTTGTCTCTATGACTGTAGTAATTAGAGAAGCCTAAAGATAACGCATTGTGTACATCTCCTTTTGTGTCATCTAAAATTCGCATTGCTTTTATATTTTCAAAAAGCATTACTTTTTGAATTTTAGTTTTAAAACTATCTTCAATTATTCTTGTGTAACCAGACTCTTTATCTACTGCATAACAAACTGTTTCGTATAATAATTTTATGTTTTTATGAAGATATTCAATTAATTCTATTGTTTTTTCTTCTCTGTTTTCAAATGATTGAAATATTTTTAAAGTATTTTTTGGTTCAAAAGAAATACAAATCGTAGCATCATTTCTAGCGTCCTCCAAATCAGTTATAAATTCACTAAGTTCTACAAGAGATTCATTATTTCCTTTATTGTATTCAATTTCAAAATTGATTTTGATTTTAGGAATTTCAGCTAATAGTTGTTTTTCGATTTCTTCTCGGTTCTCTTCTGTGATTCCTTCTTTTCTAGATTCTAAATATTTATTGAAAGAGGATTTAAATACAGCATAACAACTCTGAGAAAAGTCCTCAAAAATAAATTTCCCATCTGTGGAGGTTGCTAACTTTACTGCTTCAAAAAAAGATGTTTTTCCAGTATTATTTTTTCCAACAATTAATGTTATGTCGTCTTCTAAATTGCAGTTTATATTTTCTAAAAGGCGAAAATTTTTAACTTCTATTTTTTTGATTTTCATCTACTATATATTTTCGCATATTATAAAAAATATAATTATGCATAATTATCACCCCTACAATTTAAAGACAATATTAGTTATGTTATTACGGAAATCTATAAATGGTATGTAATTATGTGTAGTTGGTTACTTACTTGCTTTACTTTGTTTTTTTAATCACCTCTAAAGCCAATTCTTGTGTTTCTTCAGCTATTTCTGCCTTAGTAGGTTGTGTAGCAATTCGTTTAAATTCAGCCAGTAATTTTGGATCTATTGGTGCTGTTGCATTTGTACCAAAAACTAACACAAGCCAGTATTTCCAAACTTCATCTTGGCCCCTTAAAATGGCAATAATATCATCTGTAATATGTTTTGTTATAGACTGTAAATACGATGCTATTGGACCTGCAACGGGCCAGTTTAAATCTTGTAACCAAGTTAATAACTCTGGCACTATTGGTTTTACTTGCTCATAACTATAGTTTTTTAAGTCTGCTATAGCTTCTAGGTCTCCTTTGTGTTTTGGTAGTTGTGGTTGCAATGGTTATTTTTCTTTTTTAAACCCTTTATTGGTTAGTTTCCATTGGGTATGTGTTTGTTCTTTTCCGTAAAAACCAGTTTCCTCATCTTCTGGGTAACTAAAATAAGACAATATTTTTTTTTGTTCATCGTATTTTATTTTAATGTCTTGCCCACGGTTTGCTTCTGTAAAAATAGAGGTTTCTCCTATAAAAGCAGCGTCGCTTTTTTGCAATTCACCATCTTCTATTTTGTATACTTTGGCTGTACTGTAATGTTTGCCACCACAACAGGTTCCCCAGCCTAATAACAAGTAGTGCGGTTTGTTATTAATTTTTATATGGTGTACACCAAGTATAAAAACATCTTGATCTCCATCATCTTTATCTTTTAAATTTATATATTTAATAGATCCACTACTGTTTTTGTATTGTGCATAAATTACAGAGCTGTGGCAACATCCGGAGTCTCTTTGGCTCCAGGTATATGTTTTTACTACACTATCTAGACTGTATTGTATGCTTATATGTTTAGATAAACTATCATATGGGTTAGCAAAACTAGTAGTATCTTTTAAGTGTTCTACAAAACGTTGCTTTACAAAAGGAAACATGCTGTTTGCCATATCAAAATCTACGGCTTGGTAGGCTTTAAATGTGGTTGTAAGTAGCTCGTCAGAATAATTATAATCTTCTTGAGCTAATGTACTATTGCATATTACAAATGCAAAAAATAGAATTTTAAGTCGTTTTGTTATTTTCATACAATATATTGTTAGGTGTAATCTTTGTAAGGGATGGCTAATTTTTTAAACTGTTTTACAATATTTTTTTCTCTTTTTTGACTTATAAAATCTATGGTAACTTTAAATTTTTTATGATACACGGTGTGTATAATTATAAATGTTCTTTTGTTTTTGCCACCGCCCACTGTTTCTTTAGTTGTGTGGGTTATATCATTTGTAGGTATTATTTTTTTTACAAACGGATTTATTAAGTTTTTTATAATGATGTAATTTTTAGAACTTTCTATATAACCCATTTGTGTTGTAAAAAGTAACAAAAAAAGAAATGTACCTGTACTAAATATAAAATATCCTGGATCTAGGTAGTTGGTAATAAACAGGTCTAGCAATAATATAATAGAGGAAGTTAGTGCTATTAATATAATTATTTTTACTAGTGTAATATAAAATGGTATTGATGTGGTTTTGTTAGTAATAGCAATAGTACTATTAGTAACAGGTTTACTTATTTTTATCTGTTTATTGCCAAAGGTGTTGTCTAAGTGTAAACGTAGTTTCCAAAAGTTAGTGTAGTAAGCCTCTTTTAGGTATATTTTTTTATTGTTTTTTAGGTGTATGGTAAGTCCTTTTTCATAAATGGTAAAAAACATAAATTTAGAAGGTACAGAACTATGTAACTCAATACTCTTTACTTCATTATAAGTATATGTTTTAAATATGCCAATTTTAATGTTTTTAGAGTCTACTCTATAAAAAGTGAGACTCTTTACAATCATATAAATACCATAGAGCACAAAAGCCATAAAGGCTATTAAAAACAGTATAATCTCTTCTTTGCTAATTATAAGTACATAAAGAAAAAACAATATGACAACAAAAAAAAATAGCAAGAATAGGTACAGAAAATTAAATCTGCTGGTTATGGTTGTATTTTTTATGTTATTACGCATCATTTTTGTACTTCAATTAAAAAGTACAAATTAAAGTATATATAGGGTATTGTAATGCGTTAATGTTTATTTGTAGTAATTAGGTGTATTACCGTTACTAAATAATTTATTTTTTAGCTTCTTTACGGTAAGCATTAAAAATAAGTACAGCCATAAATGCCCAAATTAATCTATATACCCATATGTTTATATCCTTGCCAAAAAATAGCACAGTTTCTGTGTCTCTCATAAAACTGTATACAACATTTACAAGGGCAAGTGCTACACCAATAATTAATATTGTTTTTCTCATAGCTGTTAAAACTAGTGTTTTATTTCTTTTTTTTAAGTTCTGTATTAATTTTCTTTTCCAATTTCTTAATCTCGGCAAAAGGTAAATTTAGAGCTAAAAAATAATTTCCGTTTCTAATTTTACTATTTACGTAAAAGGCATTAATAATTTTGTTATCTATAAACAAGCCTATGCTTTTACGCTCTTCAAAAGCTATGTCTGTAGCAATTTGCATTTTAATATCTCCATTGGGTGTAAAGGTTAGGTTTAAACCAAACTGTTTTTCTCTAGTATTTCCAAATGTAGCATCTATACCAACAGTAGAACACTTTTTAATTGCTGTAATAGGAATTAATGTTTTTGTGTTAACGTATTGTGTTTTATTAAAACTTGGAACAAAAACTTTTACTCCAACAGAATCATTTAAAATATAAAAGCCAGATTTTAAATGGCTTGTTCTGTCTGTTTCTTGTGTGTATTGACAAGTGCCAGTGACGTTTATAAGAAATAGAAAAAAGAGTAAGGCGTAGGTTTTTATAGTCATAATATATTTTCTAGAACCCCTCTAAACCTGTTGACGCCGCATCAAAAAACAATAATCCTGCAATAAGCATAACATAAAAAATTATCCATATTAAAGAGATAACTACACCTGCAATGGCAAGCCCTCGCGGACGATTAAAAAGTCCAATTATAGATAAAACAAGTCCTAAAATCCATATTAAGTGTCCCACAATAGGAATACAATATAATAGGTATGCAAGTATAGAGATTATAAAGCCGGCTATACCAATTGGATTGGAGTTGCTATTATTATTTTGGTTAATAATAATAGGTTGCGCTTGATGAGTTTCTTGTTGTTGCTGGTTTTGGTTGTCTTCTTGGTTGTGTGGTGTAATGTCACTCATAAAAATTGGCTATATTTTATGGCAATATAAAAATAAGTAGGTAAAATAGTACCTTATTTTATAAGTTATGCGAATTAAAATTTTTAGAGTAAATTAAAATAAGTGAAAACCAAAAAGGTATAAAAAGCAAAAACCCTTGAAAATCGTGAGATTAACAAGGGCTTTGTACTCGAGATGGGACTTGAACCCATACGGACTAATGTCCATTGGATTTTAAGTCCAACGTGTCTACCAATTCCACCACTCGAGCAAATTAGCTGTTATTACTAACAGGCAATTGGTATAATTTTTTCTGAGCGAAAAAAGGGATTCGAACCCTCGACCTCCACCTTGGCAAGGTGATGCTCTACCCCTGAGCTACTTTCGCAATTTTTATGAGCGTACATCTTTATCAGATGCGGGTGCAAATTTAAGACATTTTTCTAAACCACAAAGCTATTTTCAAAAAAAATATCAATATTTTTTGTCTAATTTTAGAATTTATTTTCAAATAACATAAAATGAGCGTTTTACACTTCATCTTTTTTTTGTGCAGAAAGCAATCTTTTTATTTCATTTAGTTTCATTAAGGCTTCAACCGGTGTTAGCGTGTTAATATCTAAATCAATTATTTCTTCTTTTAGCTCTAATAGCAGAGGGTCATCCATATTAAAAAAGCTCAGTTGCATTTCGTTTTGGGCATCTGTTAGCTTTGTTGTGAGCTCTTCACTAGAGTGAGATTTCTCTAACTTTTTAAGTATTTTATTTGCTTTAGAAATTACTTGCTGTGGCATACCGGCCATTTTTGCTACGTGTATACCAAAACTATGCTCACTACCACCAGGAGTAAGTTTGCGTAAAAACAGAACATTGTCTTTTAATTCTTTTACAGATACGTTGTAATTTTTTATTCTGCTAAACGTAGCTGTCATTTCATTTAACTCATGGTAGTGTGTGGCAAACAATGTTTTTGCTTGTGTTGGGTGTTGGTGTAGGTATTCTGATATTGCCCAGGCAATAGAAATACCATCATATGTACTTGTACCACGGCCAATTTCATCTAACAATACCAAACTACGTTCAGACAAGTTGTTTAGGATAGATGCAGTCTCGTTCATCTCTACCATAAACGTAGATTCTCCCATAGAGATATTGTCACTGGCGCCAACTCTAGTAAATATTTTGTCTACGTAACCAATTTTAGCAGCTTCTGCTGGCACAAAACTTCCCATTTGCGCTAATAATACAATTAAGGCTGTTTGGCGTAATATGGCAGATTTACCACTCATATTTGGCCCTGTAATCATTATTATTTGTTGTTCCTCTCTATTTAAAGTAACATCATTGGCAATATAAGTTTCGCCAACTGGTAATTGTTTTTCTATAACAGGGTGTCTACCATTTACAATTTCTAAGTCTGTAGAGTTGTTTATTACAGGAGCGGTGTATTTATTGTCTGTAGCCAATTGTGTAAAACCACAAAGGCAATCTAGTTGCGCAATTAACTGTGCATTGTGTTGTACAGGTGCAATGTACTCTTGCATCCAAACAACAAGTTTAGAAAATAGCTCTTGCTCTAAAACTTGTATACGTTCTTCTGCGCCTAATATTTTACTCTCGTATTCTTTTAATTCTTCAGTAATGTAGCGTTCTGCATTTACTAAGGTTTGCTTGCGTATCCATTCTTCTGGTACTTTGTCTTTGTGGGTGTTACGTACTTCTATATAGTATCCAAATACATTATTACTCGCTATTTTTAAAGAGGTAATTCCGGTGCGTTCGGTTTCTCTTTCTAGCATCTTATTTAAATAATCTTTACCAGAAAATGCCAATCCGCGTAGCTCATCTAACTCTGCTGAATATCCATTAGCAATAGTTTCACCTTTAAGCATATTAACAGGTGCATCTTCACTAATCATTTCTTTAATTTTAGCGCGTAGCATATCACAACCGTGCAATTGGTCGCCTATAAGTTTTACAGCGTCATTTTTGCTACTACTAGTAAGTTGCTTAACTGGTAGTATTGCTTCTAAAGAATTTTTTAGTTGTACTACTTCTTTGGGTGATATTTTAGCCGTTGCTACCTTAGAAATTAAACGCTCTAAGTCTCCCATTTGCTTTATAGACTGTTGTAGTTTATGCAAAATGGTATCATTGGCTTGTAGGTACTCTATAACTTGATGCCTTCTTTTTATCTTTTCTACATTTTTTAGAGGCAACGCCAACCAGCGTTTTAGCATACGCCCACCCATAGGTGATATGGTTTTGTCTATAACATCTAAAAGGGTAACTGCATTTGGGTTGTAGGAGTGATATAGCTCTAGGTTTTTAATAGTAAACCTATCCATCCAAATGTATTCTTCCTCGGCAATACGTTGTAACGTATTTATGTGCTGTAGTTTGTGGTGTTGCGTTTCAGATAAATAATGTAAAACAGCACCAGATGCCATAATACCTTGCTCTAAATGTGCCACGCCAAAACCTTTTAAAGTTGCAGTGTTAAAATGCTTGGTTAGTGTTTCTTGAGCGTAATCTTCCTGAAAAATCCAATCTTCTATAAAAAAGGTATGAAACTCGGTACCAAAAGCTTTTAAAAAATCCTTTTTATGTGTTTTAGAAACTAAGACCTCATTTGGTGCAAAGTTTTGTAGTAATTTATCAATTTGTTCTTCTGTACCTTCTGATGTTAAAAATTCTCCTGTAGAAATATCTAAAAATGCTACACCTATTTTTTTTCTTCCAAAATGTACTGCACATAAAAAGTTGTTGGTTTTGGCAGATAAAATATCATCATTTAAAGCCACCCCAGGAGTTACCAATTCTGTAACGCCTCTTTTTACAATTTTTTTAGTTTGTTTAGGATCTTCTAACTGGTCACAAATGGCAACACGTTGGCCAGCTTTTACCAATTTAGGCAAATAGGTGTTTAAGGAGTGATGCGGAAAACCAGCCAATTCTGTTTTTTCGCTACCATTGTTACGGTGTGTACAAATAATACCTAATATTTTTGATGCTTTAACGGCATCATCACCAAAGGTTTCATAAAAATCTCCAACACGAAAAAGCAACATAGCATCTGGATACTTTGTTTTTATAGCGTTGTATTGCTGCATTAAAGGTGTTACCTTTTTCTTTTTTGGTGTACTTGTTTTAGGCAAATTGAAAAATCTTATTGATTAACTTAAAAATTACAAAACGAATTTAAGTTTTTCTCTTTGGTTACAAAACCTTTGTTGATATTTGTGGATAAGTTTACTAGATATAAATAGAATGAGAAAGTTAAAAAATAACGAATTAGAGCGATTAAATATTGAAGAGTTTAAACAAGCAGAAAAAACGCCTATTGTTATTGTTTTAGATAATATTAGAAGTTTAAACAACATTGGTTCTGTTTTTAGAACAGCTGATGCTTTTTTAATTGAAAAAATATACTTGTGCGGTATTACTGCTAAACCGCCACATAAAGACATACAAAAAACAGCATTAGGTGCTACAGATAGTGTAGCTTGGGAGTATGTAAATGAAACTTTGCCTTTAATAGAGCAGTTAAAAAGCAATGGCTATAAAACACTTGCTGTAGAACAAGCAGAAAATGCTACTTTTTTAAATGATTTTAAAATAACGCAAAACCAAAAGTATGCACTAATTTTTGGTAATGAGGTTAAGGGTGTGGCACAAGATGTAGTTACAGCTAGTGATGTGGTTTTAGAAATTCCGCAATACGGTACAAAACACTCTTTAAATATTTCTGTAAGTGCAGGTGTTGTGGTTTGGGATTTGTGGTCTAAACTACAAGACAAATAAAACATTTTTTACTTTTAAGGTATAAAAAAAGACCCAACTAAGTTGGGTCCATTATGTAGTTTGAGTTAGTTAGTTCCTCTGTTAAGAGATATGCAATTAAAGAAAACGTTTTGAATATTGCAAATAAATTGTGAAATAACTGTTAATTTAATACTCGGCTTTTTTTAAAGATTACGTAAAATGTAACCTTGTATTTCGTGTAAAATGTGCTCGTAATCAGCGTCATTAGCTACAAAGTCAAGGTCGCTAACATCTATAATAAAGGTATTTTGCTGCGGATAACTTTTTATGAAATCTAAATAACCTTTGTTAATTTTTTCTAGATAATCTGTCTGTATATCCTGTTCATATTCACGACCACGTTTTTTAATGTTGGCAATTAAGCGCTCTGTGTTTTGGTATAAGTATACAAAAACATCGGGCTTTTTTACATCTTTATACATTAAATCAAACAACTTACGGTATAGCTTAAATTCGTCTTGGTGTAAGGTTACTTTTGCAAATATGAGCGATTTAAAAATGTCATAATCACTAACCATAAAAGACCTAAATAAGTCTAGCTGAGATGTATCGTCTGAATATTGCTGGTAACGGTCTGCTAAAAAAGACATTTCTAACGGAAAAGCATACCTTGTTTGGTCTTCATAAAACTTGGGTAAAAATGGGTTATCTGCAAAGCGCTCTACAATTAATTTAGCATTGTAATCTTCAGAAATTTTATTAGCTAATGTTGTTTTACCAGCGCCAATGTTACCTTCTATGGCTAAAAACTGTGCTTTTGCTAGTAAACTTTCTCTGTTAGGGTATAGTCTTCTTTCTGTGCGCTCTATAGCTCCTTTATCTTTACATTCCTGAAAAAGGTTTCTAGAATCTTTGTTTAATATTGGGTGGTAAAATTGCGGACCAACATCTGCTAAAGGGCGCAAAACAAAACTTCTAAATTGTAAGTTTGGGTGTGGCACCACTAATTTTTCGGTGTTAATTACCTCTTTGCCATAGTAAATAATGTCTATGTCTATGGTTCTGGCTTGGTAACCAGCTTCATCTGTTCGCTGCCTTCCTAAGTGTGTTTCTATTTCAAAAATAATATCTAAAAGCTCAAAAGGGTCTTTAGTTGTGTTAATAGCAACGCAGGCGTTTAAAAAGTCGTCCGACTCAAAACCCCATGATTCGCATTTGTAAACTTTAGAAATACCAGCAATGCTACCTGCTTTTTCCTTTAATAAAAAAATGGCATCTTGTAAGTTTACTATCTTATCACCTAAATTACTTCCTATAGATAGGTATGCAGTTGTAACGTTCTTCTTCATTTAAAAACAAAGTAAATAAAATAGTTTTTAAGGCGCTATCTTAAAATTAAATATCTTTTTTGTAAAGGTATTAAAAGCTTAACTTAAGTATCTTTACAAATTACAAGTAAATTAGAACAGGAGACCCTATATATGAACAAAACAGATAAAAAATTAGCCTTTAAAATATATTTGTACCTAGGAGCACTTTTTATAACGTCTTTGGTGGTGTCTAATCTTATTTTTCAGAAATTTTTTATTTGGCAACCTTTTGGAGATGTTACCATTTTTGGGGCAAACTTGTTTGAGATTTCTGTGGGTGTGCTACCTTATCCTGTTACTTTTTTGTTAACCGATTTAATTTCTGAAATCTACGGTAAAAAAAGTGCTAACCAAATTGTAATAGCTGGTATTTTTGCTTCATTTTTTTCATTGTTAATAGTGTATTTAGCATCTGCTTCTGAAGCCACAAGTTGGTCTTCTGTTAGCAATGCAATGTTTAAAGATGTTTTTGGTAACACAATTTTAGCTGTTACGGCATCTATGTTAGCGTATTTGTTTGCGCAGTTTGTAGATATACAAGTGTATCATTTCTGGAAAAAAATAACAAAAGGTAAGCATTTATGGTTGCGTAATAATTTTTCAACTTTTTTCTCTCAGTTTGTAGACACGTGTACAGTTTTGCTGCTTTTGTGTTCTTTTGGAGAAATTGGCTGGGAAAAGTTTACGGGTTTGTTAATTAGTGGTTTTATTTTTAAGATAATTATAGCATTTGTAGACACCCCTTTGTTGTATTTCTTCGTATATATAATGAGAAAAAGATTTAATTTAAAAATAAACCAAGAAATAACATTGGAGTCATAATAAAATAGACCTTTAGTTGTTTTAATTGTAAGATTTATAATACAATCTAAAAATATCTAATTTGTTTACCTGGTTTAGCTCAATTTTAAAAAAGAAAAAAAATAGTTCTGTATGAAAAAGAAAATATTAAAAATTATAGGTATTGTAGTATTGTTAATAGTAGTTCTGCTTATTGCAGCTCCTTTCTTTTTACAAGGTAAAATTGAAAAAATAATTAAGGATAAAGTAAATAACAATATAGAGGCTACATTAGATTTTGCTAGTGCAGACCTTAGTTTGTTTTCTAGCTTTCCTAATGCAAATGTTACTATTAATGATTTAGTGTTAACAAATAAGGCACCTTTTGCGGGTGATACGCTGTTTGCTTCTAAAGAAATTTCATTAGACCTGGCAATTACAGAGTTGTTTAAAGATCCGTCTGAGGCTATTGGTATTAAAAGCTTGGCTGTAGATGGTGCATCTGTAAATATTATGGTTAATAAAGATAGTATTGCTAATTACGATATTGCTAAAAAAGATCCGTCTGCAGCTGCAACTCCAGAAACGGTAGAAGAAGAGGGGAGTAGCTTTACATTGGCTATGGAATCTTATAAAATTACAAACTCTAGTATTGTATATGTAGACCAAACTTCTGGTATGGCTTTAGCTCTAACAGAATTGCAGCATTCTGGTACAGGAGATTTATCTCTAGAGAAGTCTGAGTTAGATACTAAAACAAATGCGCTTGTGTCTTTTGGTATGGGTGGTACAAATTATCTTAATAGAAATAAAGTAGGTTTAGATGCTCTAATTGGTGTAGATTTAAAAGAGAGTAAGTATTCTTTTTTAAAGAACGAAGCTTTAATTAACCAATTACCATTAGTTTTTGATGGTTTTGTTAAGGTTAATGATGATAACCAAGAGGTAAACATCAACTTTAAAACATTGTCTAGTGAGTTTAAAAACTTTTTAGCATTAGTGCCAGAAGAGTATACTAAAAGTATTGAAAACGTAAAAACTACAGGGAAATTTACGGTAGAAGGTAAACTTAATGGTGTTGTTGATGAAACACATATTCCTAAATTTTCAGTAAAGTTAAATTCTGATAATGCATCATTTAAATATCCAGATTTACCTAAGTCTGTTACTAGTATTTTTATAAATGCGGCTATAGATAACACAACTGGTTTGGTAGAGGATACTTCAGTAGATATTAAAAAATTAGCTTTTGCAATAGATCAGGATAGGTTTAATCTTAACTCTCAAATTACAGATCTAATGGGTAACACTAAGGTTAAAGCGCATTTAGATGGTAATATGAATTTGGCTAACATATCACAGGCGTATCCTGCGCCAGCAGATTTAAATTTAAAAGGAATGCTTAAGGCAGATATTACTACAGCTTTTGATATGGCATCTATAGAGAAAGAACAATATCAAAACACAACAACAAGTGGTACGTTAGATTTAAAGGATTTTGAGTATAATTCTGATGAGCTTAAAAACCCTGTGCAGATTACAACAACATCTTTGTCATTTAATCCAAAAACGGTATCGTTAAATGAGTTCCAAGGAAAAACTGGTACTACAGATTTTTCAGCAAAAGGTACAATTACAAATTTGTTAGGTTTTATGTTTAAGGATGAAAAAGTAAAAGGAGATTTTGCTTTAAATTCTAATACGTTTGCTTTAAATGATTTTATGGTAGATGAGGAAGAGGCTACAGAAACATCAACTGAAAAAACAGAAGAGAAGCAACCTGTTACTGAAGAGAAATTGAAAATACCATCGTTTTTAGATGCAACAATTACTGCCAATGCAAATACGGTATTGTATGATAATTTAACGCTTAAAGATGTAAAAGGTACACTGCGTATTAAAGATGAAACAGCAAAATTGTCTAATATGACTACATCTTTATTTGGTGGTAAAATGGCTTTTAATGGTGAGGTTTCTACTAAAAATGAAGCTGCTACTTTTGCTATGAATTTAGGAATGAACCAGTTTAATATCAGTCAGGCTTTAAAAGGTTTAGAGATGTTAGAGGTTTTAGCGCCTGTAGCAAAAATTATTAGAGGTAATTTAAATTCTGATATTTCTGTAGCGGGTAATTTAAAAGATGATTTTACGCCAGACTTAACTACAATATCTGGTAAGGTATTGGCGGAGTTAATGCAGACAGAGTTAGATGGTAAGCAAGAGAAATTTGTAACAGCATTAAGTGATAAGCTTAGTTTTTTAAAACCTGAAAAATTAAATTTAAACGGATTAAAAACTGCTTTATCTTTTGATAATGGTAAGGTGTCTGTTAAGCCATTTAAGCTTAATTATGGAGATATTGTAATGAATGTTGCTGGTAGTCATACATTTGATAGTAAGTTGGCTTACAATGCCACTGTAGAAGTACCTGCTAAATATTTGGGTAATGATGTTACTAAGTTAATAGCTAAAATAGATGATAAAAACTTAGAGGATTTAACAATACCTGTAACGGCTAATATTGGAGGTAATTTTACAAGTCCAGAGGTTAAAACAGATTTAACTAGTGGTGTTAAAAACTTAACAAGTCAGTTAATAGAAATAGAAAAACAAAAACTAATAGCAAAAGGGAAAGATAAAGCAACTAGTGTTATTAGCGATTTGCTAAATAAAAATAAATCTAAAACAGATTCTTTAACCCAAGATGATGCTAAAACTTCTGTTGTAAAAGATGTTGTAGGTGGCTTGTTAGGTAAAAAAGATACTACTGCTGTAGAAAAAGATGCAGAAACTAGTACCAAACAAGAAACCCAAAAAGAAGCTGTAAAGGAAATTTTAGGAGGCTTGTTTGGTAAAAAGAAAAAAGAGACAGAAAAAGATACTACTAAGCAATAGTTAAACTTACGTAGTAGCCTTCGTTACTTCTAATATTAAAAACGGTATTATCTTCAAAAATTAGGTACTGGCCTTTAATGCCTTTTAGTGTGCCTTTGTAATTAGGTGTTTTATCCAGATTAAGACTTTTTACTTTTTCTGGATATTGCATTACCGGAAACTCTAAATGAGTTTCTTTATTATCTTCAATAAAATACTGTGCAGCTTCCTCAGGTATATATTGTTTTAGTTTGTTGCGCCACTCAATTAAGTTTTCGTCATCTACAGTATTGGTAAGCATTTTTCTCCAGTTGGTTTTATCGCCTATATGGTCTTTTAAAGCAACTTCTGTAATGCCTGCTAAGTAACGGTTTGGTACTTCTACTATCTCTATGGCTTCGTGTGCTCCTTGGTCTATCCACCTTGTTGGTACTTGTGTTTTGCGTGTAACACCAACTTTTACGTTGCTAGAGTTTGCTAGGTAAACAATATGTGGCTGTAGTTGAACTTTTTTTTCGTAAGCTAAATCTCGATCTTCTTGGTCTAAATGTGCTGTACTTAACTCTGGTCTCATAATCCAATCTCCTGCGGTTGGAATCTCAAAAAAACACGATTTGCAAAAACCTTGTCTGTATATGGGCTTGTCTAACTTGCAATTAAGGCATTGGTGTTTTATAAATGAAATTTCTACAGATTTGTTTAAAATCTGATTAACATTTAAAAAATCATTCTCAAAAACTAAATAATATTGTATAGGGTTTCCGTTCTCGGTTTGCATTTTTTGTAAAACACCTTGGTACTGCATAAAATGTATTTGAATATTAAAGTTGTATGGGCTATTTTTATCAAAATAACTACTGAAAATTTTCAGGATAAAGATACCTAAAAATGTCAATACCTTTTGTTAATTCTATTGCTTCTTGGTTGCTAAAAAAGCGGTATCACCAAATAGAACTTTTTTTAAAATACCCAGCTGAGGTTCAGGAAGAAGTAATGTTTAAGTTGCTTAGTATTGCTAAAGATACTGAGGTTGGTAGGCAGTACGACTTTGCGTCTATCACAAATTACAAAGAATTTGCTGCTCGTGTGCCAATTGTTTCTTATGAGGAAGTAGAGCCTTTTGTAGAGCGAACTAGAAGGGGGGAACAAAACATTTTTTGGCCTACAAGTATAAAGTGGTTTGCTAAAAGTAGCGGAACAACTAATGCTAAAAGTAAGTTTATACCAGTTAGTTCTGAGGCTTTAGAAGATTGTCATTTTAAATCTGGTAAAGATTTATTGTGCTTGTACCTTAATAATAACGAAAACTCACAATTGTTTACAGGCAAGAGTTTGCGTTTAGGTGGTAGTAAAGATTTATACGAGGATAATGGGAGCTTTTTTGGAGATTTATCTGCTATACTAATTGATAATATGCCTTTTTGGGCAGAAATGAGTAGTACGCCAAGTAATAAAGTGTCTTTAATGAGCGAATGGGAAACGAAGTTAGATGCAATTATTAACGAAAGTAAACTAGAAAATGTTACAAGTTTAGCGGGTGTGCCATCTTGGATGTTGGTGTTGCTTAACAATATGTTAGAGCAAACAGGTAAAAGTCATTTGTTTGAGGTTTGGGAAAATCTTGAGGTTTATTTTCACGGAGGTGTAAGTTTTAGCCCTTATAAAGATCAATACAAAGCCTTATTGCCGCGTAAACAGTTTAACTATTATGAAATTTATAATGCATCTGAAGGGTTCTTTGCTATACAGGATAGAAACAATGCAGATGATTTATTGTTGATGTTAGATTATGGTATTTTTTATGAATTTATTCCGATGGATGCATATGGGGCTGAAGATCAAAAAGTAATAGCACTTTGGGATGTGGAATTACATAAAAACTATGCTATTGTAATTACTACTAATGCAGGTTTGTGGCGTTATAAAATAGGAGACACAGTAAGGTTTACATCGGTTAGTCCGTATAGAATAAAAATTACAGGCCGTACCAAGCACCATATAAATGTTTTTGGGGAGGAGTTAATTATTGAAAATGCAGAAGAGGCATTAAAAAAGGTATGCAAAAAAACTGCTGCACAAATAAAAGATTATACTGTTGCACCTGTTTTTATGGTAGGTAGGGAAAAAGGAGCACACGAGTGGATTATAGAGTTTAGAAAAGAACCTGCGGATATTAATCATTTTACAGAGTTGTTAGATAATGCTTTAAAATCTTTAAACTCAGATTATGAAGCTAAACGTTATAATAATATAACCTTAAATATGCCTAAAGTGCACATTTCCAGGGAGAATCTTTTTTATGATTGGTTAAAAGATAGAAGTAAATTGGGAGGGCAACATAAGATACCAAGATTGTCTAATAAAAGGGACTATATCGATGAATTGCTTCTAATGAACAAATAAATTGGTTTATTTACTAGTTATGCTTCATATTGCATATATAAACCTAACCAGTATATAAAACTATAAAATATGAATTCAGAAAGACTAGTTGTTTTGTCAGATATGTGGGGTCCTAAAAAGGGAATGTGGATTACCTCATACTTGGCATACCTACAGCAGTATTATGAGATTGAGTATTATGATATTCAGCAGTTGGCAAATGTAGATTTGCTAAAGCAAACCGAAAAAAATATTCATACTGCCTTTGTAGAAGGTGGTATAGATACAGCGGTATCTCATTTATTAAAAAAAGAAACAAAACCAGCTCATTACTTAGCTTTTAGTATGGGTGGGTCTATTGCTTGGAAAGCAAACTTAAAAGGTTTGCCTATGAAATCTTTATATGCGGTGTCTGCAACTAGAGTGCGTAAAGAGGTAGAGCGTGTAGATGGAGATGTAAAAATGCTTTTTGGTAGTAAAGACTTGTATAGACCTTCTACAAAATGGTCTGAGACTATTGGTGTAGAATTAGAGGTTGTAGAGAACTTTGGTCATGAAATGTATTCTGACTCTCAGGTAATACAAAAAGTATGTCTAGATCTTTTAAAAAAAGTAATGGTGAAGCCAGAACAAGAAAAGAAAACAGCTAAAATTAAAGTTTTAGCAAAAAAAATATCCTAAAGAAAACTTTAGGATATTTTTAAATATAGATTGTAAAAGCCGTTTTGTTATGAAACGGCTTTTAATTTTTTAACTGTCTCGTAAGATAGTTTGTTCTCTGCATACTCTTGTGTTACTTTAAATTCTTTGTCTTCGCTACTAGGTAACTCAAACATAGCATCTGTAAAAATAGCTTCACACAAAGAACGTAAACCTCTTGCTCCTAATTTGTACTCTATTGCTTTAGAGACTATATAATCTAAAGCTTCATCTGTTATAGAAAACTTAATGTTATCCATAGCAAAAAGCTTTTCATATTGCTTTATGATAGCATTTTTAGGTTCAGTAAGTATTGCTCGTAGTGTTTTCTTGTCTAACGGATTCATATGTGTTAGTACAGGTAAACGACCAATAATTTCTGGTATTAAACCAAACTCTTTTAAATCTTTTGGAATAATGTATTGTAGTATGTTAGAGTTGTCTACGTTTTCATCTAGTTTAGATGCACTGTAACCAACTGCTTGCATATTTAAACGCTTAGTTATAATACGCTCAATACCATCAAAAGCACCACCAGCAATAAATAAGATATTCTCTGTGTTTACTTCAATAAATTTCTGATCTGGGTGCTTACGTCCTCCTTTTGGCGGAACGTTAACAACCGTACCTTCTAATAGTTTTAATAGACCTTGTTGTACTCCTTCTCCAGAAACGTCTCTTGTAATAGAAGGGTTATCGCTCTTGCGAGCAATTTTATCAATCTCATCTATAAAAACAATGCCGCGTTCTGCTTTTTCTAAATTATAGTCAGCAGCTTGCAAAAGACGTGTTAGTAAACTCTCTACATCTTCACCAACATAGCCTGCTTCTGTTAATACAGTAGCGTCTACAATTGCTAAAGGTACGTTTAACATTTTGGCAATTGTTTTAGCCATTAATGTTTTTCCGGTGCCAGTTTGCCCAGCCATTACAATGTTACTTTTTTGTATTTCTACATCGTCATCTGCACTAGAGGGCTGTAATAATCTTTTGTAGTGGTTGTATACTGCAACAGACATTACTTTTTTGGTGCGTTCTTGTCCTATAATAAAAGTGTCTAAAAACTCTTTTATATCCATAGGTTTTTTTAGAACCAGTTCTGCAGATAAACTGTCTGTTTTAGACTGTTTAGTGTCTTCTATAACAATACCATATGCTTGCTCTATACAACGGTCACAAATATGTGCACCTTCGCCAGCAATTAATATATTGGTTTCTGCTTTGGTTCTTTTACAAAAAGAACATTCTAAATTTTCCTTTGCCATAAGTCTACTTCTTCTCTTTGGGAGTAAGGTGTTTATTAGTCGGTTTTATTTCTTGTCCCTTACTAATATTTCGTCTATCATACCATAGGCTTTTGCTTCGTCAGCTTTCATCCAGTAATCTCTGTCACTGTCATCGCTAACTTTGTCAAAAGGTTGGCCAGAGTGTGTTGCAATAATGTTATACAACTCATCTTTAAGTTTTAATATCTCTCTTGCTGTAATTTCTATGTCACTAGCTTGCCCTTGTGCGCCACCTAATGGTTGGTGAATCATAACACGAGAGTGTGTTAAGCCACTACGTTTTCCTTTTTCACCTGCACAAAGTAAAACTGCACCCATAGATGCTGCCATACCAGTACATATTGTAGCAACGTCTGGTTTAATAAACTGCATAGTGTCATAGATGCCTAAACCAGCGTAAACACTACCTCCTGGAGAGTTAATATATATTTGAATGTCTTTAGATGCATCTGCGCTTTCTAAAAACAATAATTGTGCTTGTACTATATTAGCAACTTGGTCATTAATACCTGTTCCTAAAAATATAATTCTGTCCATCATTAATCTAGAGAAAACATCCATTGCAATAGCATTTAGTTGTCTTTCTTCGATAATGTTAGGCGTCATATTGCTTGGGTACATTGTACTTAAGATTTTATCATAGTACATGCTGTTTATCCCTTGGTCCTTTATGGCGTAGTTCTTAAATTCTTTTCCGTAGTCCATATGTAGTATTTGGTATTTTAAATAAAAAAAGGTGCCGAAAATTTATACTTTCGGCACCGTAAATATACTTATTTTTTTTAGTGACGACCTATAGTCTAATTTGCTTTTGAAGCTTTGCACTATAGTTTGATACTAAATTTAACGGAATTTTTTGTTTTAACATATATGCACTAGCTTTTTTTTAACAGTGCATATGATAAAATTTACTCTTTTCCGTAAACTTCTTTAATAAAATCATCATAAGAAAGCTCCTTAGTCTTAAGGTTAGCTTTTTCTTTGTAAAGCGTTAATAGTTTTTGGCTCATTAACTGCTCAGACAATCTTTTTACTTCATCTTGGTTAGACATGATTCTACCAGCGATATTGTCTAATTCCTCTTCAGCAGGGTTTAATTGTCCGTACTGTGCCATTTGAGATTTAATGAAACCTTTAGCAAATTCCTTTAATTCATCAAACTCTACTTGAAGCTTGTTCTCTTGAATAATTTTACCTTCAATTAACTGGTAACGTAAACCTTTTTCAGATTTTTCAAATTCAGCTGCTGCCTCTTCTTCTGTTAACGGTTTTTCACCTGTCATTTGAATCCATTTTTTCAAGAATTCAGTAGGTAAATCAAACTTTACATTTTCAATAAAGTTTTCAGTAATGTCATTTAACAATTTTTGATCAGCTTGCTGCTCAAATTGCTTTTCTGTATCTTCTTTAATTTTGTCTCTAAGTTCTTTTTCAGAAGAAATTTTTTCTTCGCCAAATAACTTATCAAACAACTCTTGGTTCATTTCAGCAGGCTCACGCTCGTTAATTTCTTCAATAGTAAAAGTAACTTCTGTGTTTAAATCTGCAGATTTGTCTGCTGCTAAACCTAATGCGCTAGATAATTGGTAATCTTCTTTAAAAAGACCTTTAGTTTTTAATGTAACAACATCACCAACTTTTTTTCCAACTAAAGCATCAGTAGCTTTTTTAGCTTTTATAGTGCTTAGTTCTATAGTAGTTTTATTGCTTATTTCTTCTTCTTCGTTAGTAAAAGTACCAGTTACCTCGTCTTTTTTAGATACTTCAGTTTTAGAGATAAGTTTGCCGTATTGTTTTCCAATACGCTCTACTTGCTCATCTATCATTTTTTTATCTGCAACTATTTTGTACTGTGTAATTGCTTTTTTTGTCTTAATTGGAGCTTCAAATTCTGGAGCTAAACCTAATTCAAATTCAAAATCTAGATTTTCTGCATCCCAGTTAAAGTCGTCTTGTTGTTTTGGTAAAGGGTTACCAAGAACATCTAACTTTTCTTCAGTTAGGTATTTATTTAGGTTGTCTTGTATAAGTTTATTTACTTCGTCTACTAAAACAGCCTTACCATATTGTTTTTTAATAAGGCCCATTGGTACATGTCCTTTTCTAAAACCTGGTATGTTTGCTTGCTTTCTATAATCATCAAGAATTGCTTTTACCTTATCTTGGTAATCCTCTTTAGTGATAGCAACTTTTACAACTGCATTCAATGCATCAATCTGCTCTTTTGTAATATTCATTTTTGAATCTGATTTTACTTAAATAAAATGGGCTGCAAAAATAGTACATTTTAATTAGGTCTACAAGTTTTTAAATTGTTGTAATACAAAAGGGTATGTTATTTTTCCTTATCGGTTTTTAAGACAGAAAATAATATAGATTGTAATAGCGATAATAATAAGCTAAATACTATGGCCCACAGCCAACTATCTACAGTAAATCCTGAAACAAAATAGCCTGCTAATTTTATAATGCATGCGTTTATTACAAGTAAAAATAGCCCTAGAGTTACAATGGTTACTGGTAATGTAAGTATCACAAGTAATGGCTTAATAAAAAAGTTTAATAAACTTAATACAACTGCAACAATAATTGCGGTAGTATAGCTGTCTACACCAATACCTGGCAAAACTTTAGATAATACAACAACGGCAATGGCACTTAATAATATACGTAGAATGGTTTTCATAGCTTGTGTATTTAATGGGTTAACTTTTTATAAAGATAAGCGATTTTTCTAAGAATTCCTTAGGGTTTTCTGCGTGTAACCAGTGACCTGCGTTTGTTATGGTTTGTATGTCTGCGTTAGGAAAATGAGTTTTTATAATATCTGTATCCATAGGTGAAATATACTCAGACTTGTCTCCTCTTAAAAATAAGGTTGGTCTGTTGTATGTAGCAGATGCACCTATGTTTTCTCCAATTTGCTCCATACGTTCTGCTAAAACGTCTAAATTAAATCTAAATCCAAGTTTCCCTTTTTCTACCCAGTACAGGTTTTTTAGTAAAAACTGACGCACACCTGCGTTAGAAATGTGTTTGGCTAACTCTTCGCTAGCTTGTGTTCTGGAGTTAATTATATTAAGGTCTAATGCTTTTAAACCATTAATTATTTCATGGTGGTGTGGTGGGTAAAATTTAGGAGCAATGTCTGCAATTAATAGTTTACTAACCAAGTCTGGGTAACTGCAAGCTAATTGCATTGCGGTTTTACCCCCCATAGAGTGTCCTAAAACTATACAGTCTTTTAAATTGTGCTCATTAATATATTCTTCAATGTCATTGGCAAGAATGTCATAATTAAACTCGGTAGAATGAAAACTTTTACCGTGATTGCGCTGATCTATTAAGTGTACTTGTAGGCCTTCTTCTGCGTATTTATTGCCTAGGGTTTTCCAATTGTCAGACATTCCTAAAAATCCGTGTAAGATTAACAAAGGTTGTCCTTCTCCAAGTATTTTAGAATGTAACTGTGGCATTATTTTAATTTGTTTAAGTACATATTTACAACATTTTCTAATCCTAAATAAAGAGATTCGCTAATTAAAGCGTGTCCAATAGATACTTCTAATAGGTTAGGAACTTTCTCTTTAAAATAAGCAACGTTATCTAAGCTAAGGTCGTGGCCTGCATTTATGTCTAAGCCTAATTTGTGTGCCAAAATTGCAGCATCAGTAAAAGGCTGTACACCATTTTTGTCTCCTTTTGCGTATGCATCAGCAAAACTTTCTGTGTATAACTCTATGCGGTCTGTTCCTGTTTCTGCAGCTCCTTCAATCATTTTTAAATCGGCATTAACAAAAATAGAAGTTCTAATGCTGTTAGCTTTAAATGTGGTAATAACCTCTTTTAAAAAATCTTTGTTTTTTATGGTGTCCCAGCCAGCATTAGATGTAATGGCGTCTATAGCATCTGGCACTAAGGTAACCTGTGTAGGTTGTGTTTCTAAAACTAAGTCTATAAATTTTTTAATAGGGTTACCTTCTATATTGTATTCTGTAGTTACAATTTTTTTTAAATCTCGCGCATCTTGGTATCTAATATGTCGTTCATCTGGCCTTGGGTGAATAGTTATACCTTCTGCGCCAAAAGACTCTATATCTGTTGCAACTTTACATAAATTAGGTACATCGCCGCCTCTAGAGTTTCTTAGTGTGGCAATTTTATTAACGTTAACACTTAATTTTGTCATTTTAATTTTCTTTTGCTATTGCAAAAATACAAATAAGGCATAGCTTTTGTTGTTAGTTAGTAAAGGTTTTTTATTTTTATTAAAAGCCTTGGTGTTTATGACCTTGGTCGAAAAAATTATTATTAATTTGCAATAATATTTAAGCTATGCAGATACAGTCTAATATATTATCAACAATTCCTACGTTTTCTATAAATGACAGTATGGAAGAAGTAATTCGTTTTTTTAAAACAACTACTTTTTCACATGTTGCTGTTGTAGATAAAAGCAAGTTAGTAGGGATGATTGCTGAAAACGATTTTAAAACTTTTGAAAAAGGGAAAAAAATTGAAGATTATAAATACAATCTAGAAACTTTTTGTGTTGACTCTGATACTTCATGGTTGGATGTTTTGGAGGTCTTTTCTAAAAATGACGCTAATATTTTACCTGTGTTAGATAAAGATGAAGCTTTTGTTGGTTATTATGACTTAACAGATATTGTGGCTTTATTTATAGGTACACCGTTTTTTACAGAGCCAGGAGGTATTTTAGTTGTTGCAAAAGGAATATCTGATTATTCTTTTAGTGAAATAGCACAAATTGTAGAAAGTAATAATGCTAAGTTATACGGGGCTTTTATTACAGAAATAGAGAATGATGTAGCGCAGGTTACATTAAAAATAACTTCTGCAAATTTAAATGAAATTACACAGTCTTTTAGGCGTTATAATTACAGTATTTTATATGGTAATGATGATGATCTTTTTCTTGAAGATTTAAAAGAGCGCTCTAATTATTTAGATAAATACTTAAACGTATAACTGTATGAAAGTTGCCATTTACGGACAAACTTATAACGACGATACTGTAGACTATGTAGTAGAACTTTTAAGTGAGTTAAAACTACATAATGCAGCTATTAGTTTTGAAGAAGATTTTTATAATTTTATTACAACGTCAAAAAAAATTGAGCCTTTTTCAATTTTTACAGAAGATAGCGGTTTAGATGCTACTTTTGATATGTTTGTAAGTTTTGGTGGTGATGGTACAATATTACGCGCTATAACTTTTGTTAAAGATTTAGGGATACCAATTGTAGGTGTAAATACAGGTCGTCTTGGGTTTTTGTCAACTTTTAAAAAAGAAGACGTTAAAAAGGTAGTGCAAGAGTTTGTTGCAAAAGATTACACTGTTGTAGATAGGAGCTTGGTAGCAGTAAGCTCAAATGTAGATATACCAGAATTTGGGACTATAAACTTTGCTTTAAATGAAGTTACTGTAAGTAGAAAAGATACTACGTCTATGATTACAGTAGACACTTTTTTAAATGATGAATATTTAAACTCTTATTGGGCAGACGGACTCATAGTTTCTACACCAACAGGTTCTACAGGGTACTCTTTAAGTTGCGGTGGGCCGGTAATTACACCAACGGCAAAATCTTTGGTTATAACACCAATTGCACCACATAATTTAAATGCGAGACCTTTAGTTATCTCAGATAATACAGTGGTTAAATTAAAAGTTTCGGGTAGAGAAAAAAATCATTTACTTTCTTTAGATTCCAGAATTGTTACTTTGGAAAATGGTACAGAAATAACGGTTAAAAAAGCCGATTTTACAGTTAAAATGATTGAATATACTTCTGAAAGCTTTCTAAAAACTTTACGCAATAAACTTTTGTGGGGAGAAGATAAACGTAATTAATTGTTTTTTAAAACAATAAATAGGGTATAAAACTGTTATTCAAGAGAGAGAACAGAGGTGTAATAATAGGATGCTACTAAAATCCTATAGTGTTACATTTGCAAACTTTATATGAGTTATGAGAATATTTATTGCAATTCTATTATTTTCCTTTTTTGGAGTCGTTAGTGCGCAAACCTATGAGGTAGGTGTACTTGCTGGAGGGTTAAATAATATAGGTGATGTTGGTAAAACAAACTATATTAGTCCAAGTGGCTTTGCTTATGGAGGTATTTTTAAGTGGAACAAAAGTAAACGCTATGCGTGGCGCGCAAGTATACTACACGGTAAATTTGTTGCAGATGATTTAAAGTCGGGCTTAGCTTACAGGCAAAAAAGACAGCTAAAAATGGAGAATACTGTAACAGAATTTTCTGCTGGCTTAGAGGTTAATTTTGTAGAATACAATCTGCACAAGTTAGGGCCAGCTTTTACTCCTTATTTATATACAGGCGTTACCTATTTTAGGTACGATTATAATTACTTTGAAGTAGGCTTTTTGCAAGATTTAGATCAGCGAGAAGGCGATTTTGCTATTCCAATGACAGTTGGATTAAAGTATAGATTAAATCAATTTTTTATCTTAGGCGCAGAAATTGGTGCTAGATACACGTTTACAGACAATTTAGACGCTAGTAATCCGGAAAAAGCTAACGTATCTACCTTAATAGATCCTAAGTTTGGAAATATTTTTAGTGATGATTGGTATGTTTTTTCAGGTTTTACACTAACTTACACCTTTGGTAGAAAACCGTGCTCAGATTGTTTTGAGTAAATTATACTTATGGATACTATAGAAGATTTAAATAAAGAAAACATACCAGACCATTTAGCCATTATTATGGATGGTAATGGTAGATGGGCTAAACAAAAAGGAAAACTACGTATTTTTGGCCATGAGAATGGTGTTAAAACAGTGCGTAGAGTAGTAGAGAATTGCGCAAAAATAGGAGTTGGTTACTTAACTTTATACACTTTTTCTACAGAAAATTGGAATAGACCAAAGCTAGAAGTAGATACGTTAATGCGTATTTTGGTGTCTTCATTAAAGAAAGAAGTTAAAACTCTTAACAAAAACAACATAAAACTTAATGCAATAGGTAACTTAGATTTGTTACCTAAAAAAGCAGGTGAAGAACTTAAGAATGTTATAGCTAAAACCTCGGCAAATACTGGTATGACGCTAACATTGGCATTAAGTTATGGTTCTAGGGATGAGATTAGAACAGCTGTTCAGGAAATTAGTATCAAAGTTAAAAATAATATAATTTCTCCCGAAAATATTGATGAAATCATTATTAATAACCATCTTTACACGCAAAATTTACCAGACGTAGATTTACTTATTAGAACCAGCGGTGAACACCGTATAAGTAATTTTTTACTTTGGCAAATAGCGTATGCAGAGCTGTACTTTACAGATGTACTTTGGCCAGACTTTAAAGAACATCATTTAGTAGACGCAATTAAAAATTATCAGAACAGAGAACGAAGATTTGGAAAAACTAGCGAACAACTCAACTAACACAACCAAAAGAACCATTACTTTTGGTTCAATTATTACCATCCTTTTCCTTTTTACAAACTTAGTCGCTTTTGCGCAAGAAACATCTTATGAAGATGGTAAAAAGTATATTTTAGGTGGTTTAGAAATTACAGGCGTAAAAAGCTATAACGAGCAGACTGTAGTCACTTTTACCGGTCTTAGGGTTGGACAACCAATTACGCTTCCTGGAGAAGAAATTAGTGCGGTAATTAATAAGCTATGGGGTTTAGAGCTTTTTAGTGATATTAATTTTTATATTACTGATATAAAGGGAGAAAAAGTTTTTTTAGAACTTAATATTGTAGAGCGCCCTACGCTTACAGATGTTACTGTGTACGGAGTTAAAAAACGTAAAGTAGCAGATATTATTGATGATACAGATCTTAAAAAGGGTAAAAAAATTACTCAGAGTCTTATTAATAATACAGAGAATTACCTAAAAAATAAGTACAAAAAACAAGGGTATTTAAATACTAATGTGAATATTGTAACTGCTGTAGATACATCAGAAACCAATGCTCAGAAAATGGTAATTAATATCAAAAAAGGAGAAAAGGTAAAAATTAGTGATATTACTTTTGATGGTAACGATCAGTTGGCAGCAAAAAAACTACGTAAAGCACTAAAGAAAACTAAAAAGAAAAAGTTTTACCGTTTTTGGAAAAAATCTAAATACATAGAAGAAGATTACAAGAACGACTTAACTTCTCTTGTAGAGAAATATGCAGAAAGCGGTTATAGAGATGCAAGAGTAGTTTCTGATACTATTACAGATGTTGATGATAATAATATTAAAATCAATATTAAAGTAGAAGAAGGTAATAAGTATTACTTTGGAGATATAGATTTTGTTGGTAATACCGTATATCCAGATGCATTTTTAACAAGAGCTTTGGGTATTAAAAAAGGGAATACATATAATGGTGTATTGCTTAAAAAAAGAATTGAAGATAACACAAAGCCAGATCCAGACGATTTAAGTAGTTTGTATCAGAATAATGGTTATATGTTTTCTAGAATAACACCAGTAGAAGTTTCTGCAGAGAATGATACCATTAATTTTGAAATTAGAATTATAGAGGGTAAAGAAACGTTTCTTGATCACGTTACAGTTACTGGTAATGATAAAACAAACGACCACGTAATTTTTAGAGAGTTAAGAACACGTCCTGGTCAAAAATATAACAAAGCCAATATTATTAGGAGTATAAGAGAATTAGGTGCTTTAGGTTATTTTGATGCAGAAAGTATTAAGCCAGATGTACTTAATCCAAATCCTGATGCAGGTACTGTAGACATTAATTATAGTGTATTAGAGGCTGGTTCTAGTCAAATAGAATTACAAGGTGGCTACGGCGGTGGTGGCTTTATAGGTACTTTAGGGTTGTCTTTTAATAACTTCTCATTAAAAAATATATTTAAAAAAGAAGCTTATACGCCTGTTCCTATGGGAGACGGACAAACATTTGCTATTAGATTACAGGCAAGTAGAACGTATAGAGTTTATAGTCTTAATTTTTCTGAGCCATGGCTAGGAGGTAAAAAACCAGTACAATTTAATACTTCTTTATCTAGAACACAGCAGTTTGCATACGATTATACTTCTAACGAGATTGATAAAAGTAGACAGTTTTCAATTTCTAGTATTTCTGTAGGTTTGGCAAAAAGATTAAAATGGCCTGATGATTATTTTGTAGCTTCTCATTCATTAGCATATCAACTATATGATTTTCAAGATTACAACATAGGTTTGTTTAATTTTGGTAATGGTTCTGCAAATTCACTTTCTTATACATTTGGATTGTCTAGAGAATCTTTAGCAGGTGGTAAAATATTTCCTCGTGGAGGATCTAGTTTTCAATTTAAACTTAAAGCAACACCACCTTACTCATTATTTTCTGATAAAGATTATAAAGGTTTAAAAGAGGAGAGTGATGAATTACAGGAGGTAAGAAATACTACTGGTAGTTTAAGTCCTTTTCAGCAAACTCGTTTAGAAAAAATAGAAGAAGACAGATTTAAATGGTTAGAATTTTATAAAGCTAGTTTTAAAGGAGATTGGTACACAACGCTTACTGGTGATTTAGTTTTACGTTCTAACGCAGAGTTTGGTTTCTTAGGTAATTATAACAATGATATAGGTAATGTGCCTTTTGAGCGTTATTTTGTTGGTGGTGATGGTTTAGGAAACTTTACTTTAGATGGTAGAGAAACTGTACAATTAAGAGGGTATGAAAACCAATCTTTAACGCCAGTAGTAGCAAGTACTAATGAGCAAGAAGGTGGTGTGGTTTATAATAAATTCTCTATGGAACTTAGGTATCCTATCACTTTAAAACCATCAGCATCTATATATGCACTAGGATTTTTAGAAGGAGGTAACTCTTTCAACAATTTTACTGAATTTAATCCGTTTGAAATTAAACGATCGGCCGGAGTAGGGTTGCGCATATTTATGCCAGCTTTTGGTCTATTAGGAATTGACTTTGGTTATGGGTTTGATAAGGATAACTTACCTACCTCTACTGAGCCAAGTGGATGGCAAACACACTTCATCATTGGTCAGCAGTTTTAATTACAAAGAATATTTCTAATTTACCATATGTTAATAAGCTTGTATTTAGGTGATTAATATTTTTGGCACGATATTTTCTATGTATTAAAACGATAAACAAAATGAAAACAAAAGTTCTTTTAATTTTAACTACGTTGCTACTGTCAACTAGTATTTTTGCCCAGAGAGGTGTAAGGGTTGCCTATGTAGATATGGAATACATTCTAGAGAATGTGGAAGAGTATAGGGAGGCTAATGCGCAACTTGCTAGTAAAGTTGAAAAATGGAAGTTAGAGATTGAAGGTGAGAAAAAGCAAATCTTTGATATGCGACAAACCTTGCTTGCAGAAAAAGTTTTATTAACTAACGAGTTAATAGAAGAACGTGAGGAAGAAATAGCATTGTTAGAAAAAGAAATGCTACAATACCAACAAGATAGATTTGGTCCTCAAGGAGATTTGGTTATGCAAAAGTTAAGACTGGTGCAGCCAATACAAGATCAGGTTTTTAATGAGGTACAAAAGATAGGTAAGAATAAAAATTACGATTTTATTTTTGATAAATCTGCAGATGTTGTAATGTTGTATGCAGAAAAAAGAAATGACATTAGTGAGTTAGTACTTAGAGCTATTTCTAGGACTAGAAAAATTAGTGCTCCTAAAAAGAGTGCAAGAAGTAGGTTTGAAGACGAAGAAGAAGACAAGCCTATTACAGAAGCTTTAAAGGTTAGGCAAGAACAAGCTAAAGAGGCGGACGCGGCCAGAGCTAAGAGTGCAGAGGAAAAAAGAGCTGAGCAGTTAAAGTTGCGTGAAGAGCGTAAAAAAGCTTACGAAGCTAGAAGAAAAAAATTATTAGAAGAAAAGGCAGCTAAACAAAAGAAAACCAAAGAAGAAAAGGACGGTAATTAAAAAAGAGTCTATACACTAAAATTAACTAAATACTTAAATTAACATTCAATTACTATTATGAAACATTTAAAGAAGATAGCAGTAGCATTAGTATTATTTGTAGCTACAACAGCATTTGTAAACGCACAGTCTAAAGTTGCGCATATTAATGTACAGCAGTTGTTACAAGAAATGCCTGCAATGAAGAGCGCAGATGCAGAATTAAAGAAGTTAAACGAAACTTTAGGTGCAGACATACAGGCAAGTATGGCAGAAGCTAGAAATAAAGCTACGCAGTACCAAAATGAAGCAGCTTCTAAAACTGCAGAAGAAAATGCAAAAAGAGAGCAAGAAATAATGACATACCAAAAAACAATTCAGACTGCACAGCAAGCGGCACAGCAAGAATTGCAAAAAAAGCAACAAGAATTGTTAGCTCCAATACAAGAGTCTGCAATGAAAGCTATAGAAAAAGTAGCAGCTGCTCAAGGTTTTGACTATGTAATTGATGCTAGTCCAGGTGCAGGTCTTCTTGTTTCTAAAGGAAAAGATCTTTTAGCAGACGTAAAAAAGGAATTAAAATTCTAATAAGCTATACTAGTTTATTTCATAAAGGCTGTGCTATTTGCACGGCCTTTTTTGTTACTTTATAGTATATTTAGGCTTTTAAATTATAGGTTACAATGCATAACAATCCTATTGGTGTTTTTGATTCTGGTGTAGGTGGTACATCTATCTGGAAAGAAATTCATAAATTATTACCCTTAGAGAATACTATTTATCTTGCAGATAGTGCTAATGCACCTTATGGAGAGAAATCTGCAGAGGATATATTAAAGCTTAGTATTAAGAATACAGAGCTTTTGTTAGAGTATAATTGTAAGATAATAGTTGTTGCTTGCAATACAGCAACAACTAATGCTATTAGTTATCTTAGGCAAACGTATACAGGTGTTTCTTTTATTGGTATAGAGCCAGCTATAAAGCCAGCAGTGTTGCAATCTAACTCTAAAACTGTAGGTGTTTTAGCAACTAAAGGTACCTTGTCTAGTAGTTTGTTCCATAGTACGGTTAAAAACCACGCAGAGGGCATTAAAATTATTGAAAAGGAAGGTAAGGGTTTGGTTCCTTTAATAGAATCTGGTAAGGCAGCATCAAAGGAATGTAAAGATCTTTTAAAAGCGTTATTAGCTCCTATGTTAGCTAAAAATATAGATTATCTTGTTTTGGGTTGTACTCATTATCCATACTTAATTCCTGTGCTTAAAGAGTTGTTGCCTCAGCACGTAAATATTATAGATTCTGGTGAGGCGGTTGCTAAACAGACTAAGGTTATTTTAGAAAAAGAAAATTTATTAAACAGAGATAATGTTTCTTCTTTCCATAAGTTTTTTACTAATGCAGATGTGTCTATTTTAAAATCTTTTCTAAAAAATGTAGATGCTTCTATAGCTGTTAATTATCTAGATTTTTAAAATTATTTAGCATTTGCGCACATATGTTATGTAAGTGAAGTCTATTTTGTGTTTGTCATCTTTTGGATGGTATTCTTCAAAAACTACTTCCCAGTTGTCATCATTTAGTTCAGGAAAAAAAGTGTCAGCATCAAAAGTAGCGTGTACTCTTGTTAGTTCTATTTGGTGTGTGTTTTCTAATGCTAATTTGTATATTTCTCCGCCCCCAATTATATAAACTAATTCATTGTCTTTTGTAATGTCTAGGGCGTCTTGTAGTGAGTGTACAACAACGCAATTGCTATGCTCTATAGTGTAGTTTTTATCTCTGGTGATTACAATATGCTTTCTGTTGGGTAAAGGCTTAGGAAAGCTTTCAAAAGTTTTTCTACCCATTACTATTGGGTTGCCGGTGGTAAGTTTTTTAAAGCGTTTAAAGTCATCTGGCAAATGCCAAAGTAAGTTATTGTCTTTTCCTAAAGCATTATTTTCTGCAGCAGCTGCAATAGCAATTATTTTTTGCACAATTAATATTTTATATGTTTATATGGCTACTTTTCCTTTAATGTGTGGGTGTGGATCATAACCTTCTAAAGTGAAGTCTTCAAAAGTAAAATCAAAAATATTTTTTACTTCTGGGTTTAATATCATTTTAGGTAAAGCTCTAGGTTCTCTGCTTAGTTGTAGTTCTACTTGTTCTAGGTGGTTATTGTAAATGTGAGCATCACCAAAAGTGTGAATAAAGTCTCCTGCTTCATAACCACAAACTTGTGCCATCATCATAGTAAACAAGGCATAAGAAGCAATGTTAAATGGTACACCTAAAAAGATATCTGCGCTTCTTTGGTACAGCTGGCAAGATAATTTGCCATCTGCAACGTAAAACTGAAAAAATGCGTGACAAGGAGGAAGTGCTGCTTTACCATTTGCTACATTTTCTGAGAAAGAAACAGATGTGTCTGGTAATACGCTAGGATTCCAAGCGGTAACCATCATTCTTCTGCTGTTAGGGTTGTTTTTTAGTGTTTCAATTACCTCTTTAATTTGGTCAATATCCTCGCTATTCCAATTACGCCATTGGTGTCCGTAGACAGGTCCTAAATCTCCATTTTCATCGGCCCACTCATTCCAAATACGGACTCCGTTTTCTTGTAAATAAGCAATATTTGTATCACCTTTTAAAAACCAAAGTAATTCGTATATAATAGATTTTAAATGTAATTTTTTTGTGGTAACCATAGGAAAACCTTTGCTAAGGTCAAAACGCATTTGGTGACCAAAAACACTTATTGTTCCGGTACCGGTACGGTCTCCTTTTTGGTTTCCTGTTTCTTGTACGTGTTTAAGTAAGTCGTGATATTGTTTCATTTTAAAGCAGCATCTTTCTTCTGTTTGGTGTAAACAGAAATTGTTTAGTCTTATGTAAAAATAAGTAATTAAATAATAAGTAATAGTATAATAAGTTTTGAATAATGATTAAATCATATATCTAAAACTTATTAGCTAGTTTGTAAAATTATTGTGTTTTAGGTTGATGTTAGCCTAATATCATACCTGCAATAGTAGCAGAAAGTAATGATGCTATAGAGCCTCCTAATACAGCTTTAAGTCCAAGTTCTGATAATGTTTTTCTTTGATTAGGAGCTAAAGATCCAATACCACCTATTTGTATACCAATTGAAGCAAAGTTGGCAAAGCCACAAAGCATATAAGTAGCCATTAAAATAGATTTGTTGTAAGTAAAATGCGGATTAGCAGCAATATTTTTTAGTTCTGCTAATTGCTTGTATCCAATAAATTCACTGGCGGCCAATTTTACTCCTAGTAATTGTCCCATAAGCATTACATCTTCTTTTGCAACACCTATTAGCCACATCAATGGCGCAAAAATGTAGCCTAAAATAAACTCTAGTGACAAGCAGTCGTATTGTTTGTGATTGTTGTCTATTATGGTGTTTAATGATGTAAAATGCCAAGATATGTCTAAAGATTTTATTGTAATACCATCAAAGCCTGCAGCACCACTTAGGATTCCGTTAACCATTGCAATAAGGGCAACAAATACTAAAAGCATTGCGCCAACATTTACAGCTAATTTTAAACCTTCAGTTGTTCCGTTTGCAATAGCGTCTAATATATTAGCACCTATTTTGTCTTGTGAAACGTGCACATTTGTGTCCACTTTTTCAGTCTGTGGGTATAAGATTTTAGAAATTACAATAGCACCTGGAGCAGCCATTACAGAAGCGGCTAATAAGTGTTTAGCAAATTCTAATCTTAAAACAGGGTCATTTCCTCCTAGAAACCCAATATAAGCAGCTAAAACAGCGCCAGCTACTGTTGCCATACCGCCAACCATAACTAATAAAATTTCAGACTTATTCATTTTTTCTAAATAAGCTTTTATTAGTAGTGGAGCTTCAGTCTGTCCTAAAAATATATTACCAGCTACAGATAAACTTTCTGCGCCAGATATACCTAGTGTTTTTGTTAATAGTTTGGCTAGTGCTTTTACAACACGCTGAATTATTCCTAAGTAAAACAATACAGATGTTAATGCTGAAAAGAAAATGATAGTTGGTAAAACTTGAAAAGCAAATATGAATCCAAATTTATCCATATCTGTTACCAATCCTTCAAATAAAAATTTACTCCCTTTAGTGGTGAAATCAAGTATGCTAACAAAAACTTTACCTACGCTATCAAAAACAACAGCAATAAATTCAATTTTTAACACACCAATTGCAATAATTAGTTGTAAGCCCAGACCAATACCAACTGTTTTCCAGTTTATGGCTTTACGGTTTGCGCTAAATAAAAAGGCTATTAGTATTAAAACAGCCATACCTAAAAGTCCTCTTAATAAACTGCTAACGGAAAATCCTGCATTGTCTATAATAGGTTTTATTGTAGTATCTGTTGTTGTGGTTTGTATGGTCTCTACAGCTGCTTGCGCAGGTATAGAGTCTTGTGCTATAGATGGAAATATAACAAAAAAAGCAAATAGGAAAATCCAGTAACTTTTTTTCATAGTAAGTTTTGTGTAAGTGTTATTTTCTTTTTGAGATTTCATCTCGTAATTTTGCAGCTTTCTCGTAATCTTCATTTGTAACTGCTTTATTTAATTCTTCGTGTAGCTCACTTAAATTTAATTCTCTGTAAGCATCAGAAGGGTTAGATTCTAGTTCTACGGTTTCTCCTTCTTGTAGAATTTCATCAACCATAATACTATCATCTTTATCTGGGTCATCATCTTCATCTTTAGAAGAGAATTTTAAGAAAATACCAGCTTTGTCTAAAATAGTTTTGTAAGTAAATATAGGGGCGTCAAAACGTAATGCTAATGCTATAGCATCACTTGTTCTGGCATCTATAATTTCTTCAACCATATCTCTTTCACAAATAATACTAGAGTAAAAAACGCCATCTACAAGTTTGTGTATTATAACTTGTTTAATTACGATAGCAAATCTATCTGCAAAATTTTTAAAAAGATCGTGCGTTAGTGGTCTTGGTGGTTTAATTTCTTTTTCTAAGGCAATTGCTATAGATTGGGCTTCAAAAGCACCAATAACTATAGGTAGTTTTCTATCACCATCTACTTCATTTAATATAAGGGCATAAGCGCCATTTTGTGTTTGGCTGTATGATATTCCTTTTATTTTTAGTCGTACTAAACTCATATTAAAATTTAAAATTACTAAGGGCTGCCTAAATAAAAGGGATTACCTTGTATTTAAGCAGCCCTTTAGTATGGGCACAATTTATAAAAAATTAAGCGTTTTGCGCTTTAAATTCTTTTAATTTTTCGATTAAGGTAGGAACTACTTCAAAAGCATCGCCAACAATACCATAATCTGCAGCCTTAAAGAAAGGAGCTTCTGGATCTGTATTAATTACAACTTTTACTTTAGAAGCGCTAATTCCAGCAAGGTGCTGTATAGCTCCAGAAATACCAATAGCAATGTATAAATTACTTGCTACAGGTTTACCTGTTTGTCCTACGTGCTCGCTGTGAGGTCTCCATCCTAAATCTGATACTGGTTTAGAACAAGCTGTTGCAGCACCAAGTACGTCTGCTAATTCTTCAATCATTCCCCAGTTTTCTGGACCTTTTAAACCTCTACCACCAGATACAACTACATCTGCATCTGCAATAGTTGCTTTACCAACAACTTTATCTATTTCTATAGATTTAGTAGAAAAGTCTGTATCTGTAATAGCAGGAGAAAAATCTTCTACTGCTGCAGTTACGCTATTTTCTTTAGCGCCAAATGCATTGTTAGATACGCCAACAACCTTAATATCTGTGTCTATAGTTGTATGAGCAAAACCTTTGTTACTAAATACTGTTCTTTTTACTTTAAATGGTGATGTGCTTTCTGGAGCATCTACCACGTTTGGAGCATAACCAGCTTTTAATTTAGCAGCCACCATAGGTGCTAAATATTTACTATCTGTGCTAGAGCCTATTATAACGACTTTAGCTGTTTCTTTCTCAACTGCTTCTGTTAACGCGTGTGCATATGCTTTTGCGTTAAAAGTTTTTAGAGTGTCATTGCTAATGTTTAACACTTTAGTAACACCATAGTTACCTAGAGTGTCATTACCTTCTGCATTAAAAGATACAGCGGTAACAGTTGTGCCTAATTGTTGAGCTACTGCGTAAGCATAAGAAGCTACTTCAAAAGTACTCTTTTTAAATTTTCCGTTTTCTGATTCTGTGTATACTAAAACTGACATAAATTAGATTGCTTTTGCTTCGTTATGTAATAAGTTAATTAACTCGTCTATGTTATCTGCATCAACTAGTTTTACAGCTCCTTTTGCAGCAGGCTTATCAAAACTAACATCGTTAGTTGCGGCATCTGCTCCGGTTGGTTCTACAACTGTTAGTGCTTTTTTACGAGCCATCATAATACCTCTCATATTTGGTATTCTTAAATCGCTTTCTTCAACTAAACCTTTTTGTCCGCCTATAACTAAAGGTAATGACGTACTTATTTTTTCTTTACCACCATCTATTTCTCTAGTAGCTGTAACAGTGTCGCCATCAATTTCTAAGCCGGTACAAGTATTTACAAAGTTCATATCTAATAATGTGGCAATCATACCTGGTACCATACCTCCATTATAGTCAATAGACTCACGACCTGCAATTACAAGATCGTAACTTCCGTTTTTAATTACTTCGGCTAGTTGTTGTGCTACAAAAAAACCATCAGTAGGTTCTGCGTTAACACGTATTGCTTCATCAGCACCAATTGCTAATGCTTTTCTTATTGTAGGTTCTGTTGTTGCGGTACCAACGTTCACAACATGTACAGTTGCTCCTTGTTTTTCTTTAAACCACATTGCTCTTGTAAGACCAAATTCATCATTTGGATTAATTACAAATTGTACACCGTTTGTATCAAACTTAGTATCTCCTTCTGTAAAGTTAATTTTAGAAGTAGTGTCTGGTACGTTACTTATGCAGACTAATATTTTCATCTTTTATCAATTTTATAATAACTTGGCTAAGATACCAATAAAATTTGTAATTTACTATGCATGCATAATAAATTTTATCGTTTTTTTGCCAGTATGTTAACTGTAATTGAAAGATTATTTCCTATTTTTGCTAGCGTTTTTATCATTATATTAATTTATTCCACGTAAATGAAAACATTACAGTTTAGAGAGGCTATTGCTGAGGCTATGTCTGAAGAGATGCGAAAAGATGAATCTATCTATTTGATGGGTGAAGAAGTAGCTGAGTATAATGGTGCTTACAAAGCATCTAAAGGTATGTTAGATGAATTTGGCGCTAAAAGAGTAATAGATACTCCAATTTCTGAATTAGGCTTTGCTGGTATAGCTATTGGTTCTGCAATGAACGGAAATAGACCTATAGTGGAGTTTATGACATTTAACTTTTCTTTGGTTGGTATAGACCAAATAATAAATAATGCTGCAAAAATTAGACAAATGTCTGGTGGGCAATTTAATTGTCCTATAGTTTTTCGTGGTCCTACTGCTTCTGCTGGCCAGTTAGCTGCTACTCACTCACAAGCTTTTGAGAGCTGGTTTGCTAATTGTCCTGGTTTAAAAGTTGTTGTGCCGTCTAATCCTATGGATGCAAAAGGCTTATTAAAGGCAGCTATACAAGATGATGACCCTGTTATTTTTATGGAGTCTGAGCAAATGTATGGTGATAAAGGTGAAGTTCCTGAAGGAGAATATACATTGCCTTTAGGTGTTGCAGATATTAAAAGAGAAGGTACAGATGTTACTATAGTTTCTTTTGGTAAAATTATTAAAGAGGCTTACACTGCTGCAGATGAGTTGGCAAAAGAAGGCATTAGCTGTGAAATTATAGATTTAAGAACAGTTAAACCTTTAGATTACGATGCGGTTTTAAAATCAGTTAAAAAAACCAACAGATTAGTAGTTTTAGAAGAAGCTTGGCCTTTTGGTAACATAGCAACAGAAATTACATACCATATACAGTCTAATGCATTTGATTATTTAGATGCTCCTGTAGAAAGAATAAACACAGCAGATACACCTGCTCCTTATTCTCCTGTTTTATTAGAAGAATGGTTGCCTAACCATACAGACGTTATTAAGGCAGTTAAAAAAGTTTTATATAAATAAGATTTTAGTTTTTTATAAAGAACTAAAGCTTTGCCTGTGTGGCAAAGCTTTTTTCTTTTTCTAAAAACTTTATAAATCAATAGGTTGCTTTTAAGAATTAGTTATGATAAAAAAATTCTTTTTTGTTCTATTTTGTTTTGTTTGCCTCTTAAATTATGCGCAAACAAAAGTAAGTGGTGTTGTTGTAGATGAATTTGGTGAGCCAGTTGCATTTGCCAATGTTTTATTTAAAAATTCTACCGAAGGTACCATAACTAACGATGATGGTCGCTTTTATATGGAGTCTGATAATAATCACAGTCTTTTACAAGTGTCATTTGTTGGATATGAAACTTTAGAGATAACACTTAAAACAAAGGTTACCTATAAAATTGAAGCAGTATTAAAAGAATCTGGAGAACAGTTAGACGAAGTTGTTATTTTTTCGGGCAAACTTTCTAAAAAAAATAATCCAGCAATAGATATTCTAAAAAAAATATGGGCTAAAAAACGAGAAAATGGCTTACGTAAATACAATCAATATGAGTATGATAAGTATGAGAAAGTAGAGTTTGACCTAAATACCATAGACAGTGCTTTAATAAAAAGTAAAATGTTTAGAGGTTTAGAGTTTGTTTTTAACGATTTAGATACCTCTAGAGTAACGGGTAAAACGTACTTGCCAATTTTTTTAAACGAAACTTTTCATAAAGTTAATGGTGATAATGTTTTAGGAGTTAAAAAAGAAAAGTTACAAGGAAGTAAAAATTCTGGCTTTTCTAATAATCAAGCTATATCAGCATTTGTAGAGGATTTATATTCAGATTATGATATCTACAACAATTACTTAAAGTTTTTTGATAAAAGCTTTACTAGTCCACTTTCTAAAACTGGCGTAGATGTTTACAACTATGCTTTAGCAGATAGTGCTTTTATAGACAACAAATGGTGTTACAATATTATTTACTATCCTAGACGTAAAAATGAGCTTACTTTTAAAGGAGATTTTTGGGTAAACGATTCTACTTACGCAATTAAAAAAATAAATTTAGAGGTTACAAAAAGTGCCAATATAAACTGGGTAAAAGAAATTTATATAGAGCAAGAGTTTGATGTTGTTAACGATTCTGTTTTTCTTTTAAAAAGAGATTATATGTTAAGCGATTTTAGTCTTAACAAAAAAGAAACTTCTAAAGGTATTTATGGTAAGCGTACTACTATTTACAATAACTATAAGTTTGATGTACCTAAAGATAAAAAATTCTATAAAGAGAGCGTGGATGAGTACAGTCCGGAAGCTTTTAGTAGGGATGATAATTTTTGGACAGAAAATAGGTTAGAGCAACTTAATAAAGATGAAAAAGGTGTATATCAATTGCTAGACACCTTAAAAACAGTTCCTAAATTTAACACCTACTATAACATAGTTAGTATACTAGGTTCTGGTTATGTAGAAATAGATAAGTGGAATTTAGATATAGGAGACGTGTACAGTGTTTTTGGTTATAATGATGCAGAAGGCGTTCGTGTAAGAGCAGGCGCACGTACTTATTTTGGACAAAATGATCCTTGGCGTGTAGAAGGTTATTTGGCCTATGGTTTTGATGATGATAAAGTAAAACACGGTATTTCTGCTAAGTGGTTGGTAGATAAAAAAAGTAGACTAATAATTTCAGGAGGACACAGGCAAGATATAGAACAACTAGGGCTTAGTTTAACAGCTACCAATGATGTGTTGGGTAGAAGTATTGCCTCCTCATCTGTATTTACTGTAGGTTCTAATGACAGGTTAACAAATATAGATTTATCTGCCTTTAGTATAGAGGTAGAACCCGTTAATAATTTAAGACTACGAGTTGGTAACTCATACAGGAAGCTAAGTTCTGCTTTGCCAAATGCGTTTAGTTTAGATTATGTAGATGCAGAGTCTCCAACAGGGATCTCGTCACAAATTAAGCAGTTAAACTTTACTACAACATTAATTTATACGCCAGGTAAACGTACAATTGGTTACGGAGTAGAACGTAAAAACATAAATGACGAGTATAGTACCCTGCTATTTAATTATTCTAAAGGATTTAAAGGTCCAATGGATAGTGATTTTGATTATGATAAGGTTCAGTTTTCTTACGGCCAACCATGGCAAATTGGTGGTTTTGGTAGGTTGTATAGTACTGTAGAAATTGGCAAAACATTTGGTGAGGTACCTTTAGGTTTGCTTAATGTAATACCAGGTAACCAAACATTATTTTCTATCTACAACACATTTCCTAACCTAGATTTTTATGAATTTGTAACAGATACGTACGCATCTGTGCATTTAGAACATAATTTTAATGGTAGGCTGTTTTCTCGTATACCATTTATGAGAAAGCTTAATTTAAGAGAAATTGTAGTTTTAAGAGGTGTTTGGGGAGAACTTTCATCAGAAAATATAGCTTTAAATGCACCAACCAATATTCCATTAATGGCACCGTCAGACCAGATGTACTGGGAATATTCTTTTGGAATAGGCAATATTTTTAAAATATTACGCGTTGACTTTAACTTTAGAGGAAACTATTTTGATAATCCAAATGCAAGACCTTTTAGTGTAACAGGTTCTTTTGGGTTTAATTTTTAATATAATGCTATCATTAATTTAAACTAAAAAATACTTTCTGTTACTATAGATTACACTATTTTTGTACAATAATTAATAATAAGAATGACTAAACACGGAAAAACATCTTTTGATGTATTAATAGAGATTCCAAAAGGAAGTAGAAATAAGTACGAATACGATTTTGATTTAAAAAAGATACGTTTTGATAGAATGTTATTTTCTTCAATGATGTATCCTGCAGATTACGGTTTTATACCAGAAACTTTAGCATTAGATGGTGATCCATTAGATGTATTAGTTTTAGGAGGGGAGCCAACTTTTCCAATGTGTGTTGTAGAAGTAAAACCAATAGGGGTTTTTCATATGGCAGATGAAAAAGGTCCAGATGAAAAAATTATCTGTGTACCTGTATCAGATCCAATTTGGAACATATTAAATGATTTATCAGATATGAACCCTCACCAAATAAAAGAAATAGAACATTTCTTTCAGGTGTATAAAGATTTAGAGAAGAAAAAAGTAGACGTAGGTGGTTGGGGAGATGCCAAGGAAGCTTACGATATTTTAAATAAATGTATAGAGAGATATGATGAAAGTGAATTTAAATCTAAAAATGCTTTTAAGATTTAAAATGTAAAATCATCAGTAAATTACCTAAAAACCCTTTCATATGATAAATATGAAAGGGTTTTTTTGTTAAGTTTCATTTTCTTACATTTACTAGGCTAATAATTAAACAATTATAAAAATATGGAGTCAATGATTATTTATGCGCCTATTATAATGGCGATATTAGGACTGGTTTATATGGTTATAAAACAGTCTTGGGTAATGAAACAAGATGCTGGTGATGGTAAAATGAAAGAAATTTCAGATCACATCTACGAAGGTGCATTGGCATTTTTAAATGCTGAGTACAAGCTTTTATCTGTTTTTGTGGTTATTGTAAGTGTATTACTCGCAATAGTATCTGTTGTAGTACCCACAACTCATTGGTTAATTGTAGTTGCTTTTATTTTTGGAGCTATATTCTCTGCCTTTGCTGGTAATATAGGTATGAAAATAGCAACCAAAACAAATGTTAGAACCACACAAGCAGCACGTACTAGCTTGCCTAATGCTTTAAAAATATCTTTTGGTGGCGGAACTGTAATGGGACTTGGTGTTGCAGGTTTAGCAGTTTTAGGGTTGACCGCTTTTTTTATAATTTTTTATCAATACGTTTTTATGCCTAACGGATGGACAAATGTTGACGATATGACAATTGTATTAGAAACACTTGCAGGCTTCTCTTTAGGAGCAGAGTCTATTGCTTTGTTTGCTAGAGTAGGAGGCGGAATTTATACAAAAGCTGCAGATGTGGGAGCAGATTTGGTAGGTAAGGTAGAAGCAGGTATTCCTGAAGATGATCCCAGAAACCCAGCTACAATTGCAGATAATGTAGGTGATAATGTAGGTGATGTAGCAGGTATGGGAGCAGATTTGTTTGGTTCTTATGTAGCTACTGTTTTAGCAGCTATGGTTTTGGGTAATTATGTTATAAAAGATATGGGAGGCTCTATACAAGATGCCTTTGGAGGTATTGGGCCAATTTTACTGCCAATGGCTATTGCTGGCGCTGGTATTATAATTTCTATTATAGGTACAATACTGGTTAAAATAAAGAATAATGATGCTAAAGAGGCACAGGTTATGGGTGCTTTAAATTTAGGAAATTGGGTTTCTATAGGTTTAGTTGCAGTTTCTTGTTTTGCATTAGTTACTTGGATGCTACCAGAAACAATGCAAATGGAATTTTTTGGAGAAGGAAAGGTAGCTATTTCCTCTATGCGAGTTTTTTATGCAACCCTAGTTGGTTTGGTAGTTGGTGCTGTAATTTCATCAGTAACAGAATACTATACAGGTCTGGGTAAAAAACCTATTTTAAAAATTGTACAACAATCTAGTACAGGTGCAGGTACTAACATTATTGCAGGTTTGGCAACTGGTATGATTTCTACATTCCCGTCAGTCTTATTATTTGCAGGTGCTATTTGGGCCTCTTATGCTTTTGCTGGTTTTTATGGTGTAGCCTTGGCTGCCTCTGCAATGATGGCAACTACGGCTATGCAATTGGCTATAGATGCGTTTGGACCAATATCTGACAATGCAGGTGGTATAGCAGAAATGAGTGAGCAAGAACCAATTGTGCGTGAGCGTACAGATATTTTAGACTCAGTTGGTAATACAACTGCAGCAACTGGTAAAGGTTTTGCTATTGCTTCTGCGGCATTAACATCTTTAGCATTGTTTGCTGCTTACGTTACGTTTACAGGCATAGACGGTATTAATATTTTTAAAGCTCCAGTTTTAGCTATGTTATTTGTTGGTGGTATGGTGCCTGTAGTATTCTCTGCATTGGCTATGAACGCTGTTGGTAAAGCAGCTATGGAAATGGTACAAGAAGTACGTAGGCAGTTTAAAGATATTCCGGGTATTATGGAAGGTACAGGAAAACCAGAGTATGATAAATGTGTAGCAATTTCTACTAAAGCATCTTTAAAAGAAATGATGTTGCCTGGTTTGTTAACCATAGGTTTTCCGTTAGTAATTGCATTTGTTCCTATGTTATTTGGTATGAATAATATGGCCATTGCAGAAATGCTTGGTGGTTATATGGCAGGCGTTACAGTAAGTGGTGTGCTTTGGGCAATTTTTCAGAACAACGCTGGTGGAGCTTGGGATAATGCTAAAAAATCTTTTGAAGCAGGAGTAGAGATTAACGGAGAAATGACTTTTAAAGGTTCTGATGCACACAAAGCTGCGGTTACAGGGGATACAGTTGGTGATCCTTTTAAAGATACTTCTGGCCCATCAATGAATATATTAATAAAATTAACGTGTTTAATTGGCTTGGTTATAGCTCCTATTTTAGGCGGACATATAGAGGATGGAACTGCATCTGAAGAACATCAAACTAAAAAAGAATTTAATGTAAAAGTTGATGCTACTAATAACGATTTGGCTGTAGCAACTATTACAACAATAACTACAAAAGACGGAGAAGTAAATAAAAATGTACAAGTTGTAAATGGTACTGTAGAAGAAATTACAGAAAAAGTAAAAGCTGCTAAAGAAAAAGAAGGTATAGAGGTTAATGTATCTAAAGACAATAACTCTAATTCTATTGAAGTAGAACTAGATTATAAAAAATGATATAAGACATTATTAAGTCAATAAAAAAAACCACACTTTTTAGTGTGGTTTTTATTTTTTAAGGCTGAAATAATCCGTTTATTTCGGCATCTATTTTATTAATAACAAATCCTAAATCTTCAGGATCATCAACAAAGTTTAAATTATCTACGTCAATAATTAATAAGTTTCCTTTGTCATAACCGTGTATCCAAGCTTCATAGCGTTCATTTAACCTGCTTAAATAGTCAATAGAAATGGTGTTTTCATATTCTCTTCCTCTTTTATGTATTTGGTTTACCAAATTAGGAATAGAACTTCTTAAATAAATAAGCAAATCTGGTGGTTGTACTAAGCTTTCCATTAACTCAAAAAGACTTGTGTAGTTTTCAAAATCTCTGTTTGTTAGTAAGCCCATTGCGTGTAAGTTAGGAGCAAAAATAAAGGCATCTTCATAAATTGTTCTGTCCTGTATTATATCTTTACCGCTTTCTCTAATTTGTAAAATTTGTCTAAATCTGCTATTTAAAAAGTATATCTGCAAATTAAAACTCCAACGCTCCATTTGGTTGTAAAAATCATCTAAGTAAGGATTGTCTACTACATCTTCAAAATTTGGTTGCCAATTAAAATGCTTGGCTAGTAATCTAGTTAAAGTTGTTTTCCCTGCACCTATGTTTCCTGCTACTGCAATATGCATATTCTGTATGTGTTTTAATTTTTTTATTAGACCGATATAGGGGTCGCACAATATACAAGATAAGACTAGTATCTAAAAATGTTTACAGTAATAAACTCAAAACTTTTTAAAAACAGTAGCAAACCATTGTATTTATGCAAAGTTACAACGATAAAATAAGTCATATACGTATGTGTAAAATGATTTTTTCAAAAAAAAGATGGTTAGCAATTAAACTAAATTAAAAGTTGACAGTCTAAGTAGTTGAAAGCTAACTATCCCACAAGGATATAAACCACAGATAAAATGAGAAATATTTTTTTAATAGCAATAACATTAATAAGTACAGTGTTTACTGCAACGGCTCAAGAATTTCAAGGTAAAGCCATTTATGAAACAAAGCTTACTAAAGCGCCAGATTTTGGAGGTAGAGATATGCCAGAGGCTCGTAAAAAAGAAATTATGGAGCGTATGAAAAGCGCTATGGAAAAAACATATATTTTAACGTTTAACAGAACCGAGTCTTACTACGTAGAAGATGAAAAATTAGAGGCTCCTGGAGGTAGCGGACCAGGTTGGATGCGTTTTATGGGTAGTGGTTCTACTGGTAAATATTACAAAAATATTAAAGAGCAAAACTATACCAACCAAGTAGAAATGTATAGTAAAAACTTTTTAATTAAGGATGAGCTAAAAAAACCTGAGTGGAAAATGGGCTCAGAAACTAAAAAAATAGGAAACTATACAGTTTATAAGGCAACACTTACAACTCCAATAGATACTACAGGTGTAGGTTCTATGACTAGAATGTTTAGGCGTGGTAGACAAGGAGAACAGCCTGAACGTGAAATACCTACAGAAAAAACAGTTGTGGCTTGGTATACATTAGATATTCCTATTAGTCAAGGTCCTGCAGAATACTGGGGATTACCTGGTTTAATTTTAGAGGTAGAACAAGAAGGATCTACTTTGGTTTGTAGTAAAATTGTTATGAACGCAGATGATGTTGTAGAGGTAAAAGCACCAACCAAAGGAAAAGATATTAATCAAAAAGATTTTGATGCTCTTATGGTAAAAAAGCGTCAGGAGATGTTGCAGAATTTTCAGCAGCGTAGAGGATCAAGAGGTAGAGGTCGTTAAATTTCATCAGTTTTAATATAAATTTATAATGAAAAAAATCATAAAAATTTTTATGGTTATGGCTTGTATTGCCGTAACCGGAGTAGTACAGGCTCAAAAAATTACTGTGACTGGTGTTGTTAAGGATAGTCTTAATAATCCTTTAGAAATGGCTAATGTAGTAGCTATTAATGCAGAAACTAAAGCGTTAGATGGTTTTGGAATTACCAATGAAAAAGGTATTTACAAAATGAATGTAGAGGAAAACTCTAAATACAATATTAAGGTAAGTTATTTAGGTTTTAAAACAAGAGAAATTATTTTAGAAACTAAAGAGGCAGATATTAAAAGAGATTTTACACTATTAGATGAAGCTGAAAGTTTAGATGGTGTAGAAATCACGTATGAGATGCCCGTTAATGTAAAAGGAGATACTATAGAGTATAATGCAGATTCTTTTGCTACAGGTACAGAAAAAAAGCTTGAAGATGTTCTTAAAAATTTACCAGGTGTAGAGGTTAATGATGATGGAGAAATTGAAGTAGAAGGGCAGTCTGTTGGTAAAGTAATGGTAGAGGGTAAAGACTTTTTTGATGGTGATAGTAAATTGGCATCTAAAAATATACCTGCAAATGCATTAGATAAAATTCAGGTTTTAAAAAACTATAATGAGGTTGGACAATTAAAAGGTGTAACAGATAATCAAGACAATTACGCAATTAACATAAAACTAAAAGAAGGTAAAAAGAATTTTTGGTTTGGAGAAATTACAGCAGGCGTTGGTAATGAGGAACGTTATATTGCGCACCCTAAATTATTTTATTACAACCCTAATTATAGTATAAACTTAATTACCAATTTTAACAATATTGGCGAGGTGCCATTTACACGTAGAGACTATTTTAGATTTACGGGTGGTTTTGGTAATGGCGGTAGTGCTAACACTGGTACAAGCTTTAATGTAGGTTCTAGTGATATGGGTTTTTTAACATTACAAAACAATAGAGCTCAAGAAATTAGTTCTAAGTTTGGTGCAGCTAACTTTAGTTATTCACCAAAAAAAACGTGGGATTTAAGTGGTTTTGCAATTTATTCTGGTAATGTTACAGATATGCAACAAAATACATTTAGACAATATAAGGCTAATGCAGATGGTAGCCAACCATCTCCAGATGAACTTACAGAGAGTGTTACAAACCAAAGGAGTGATTTGGCTCTTATTAAATTAAGTTCTAGTTACAAACCAAATGCAGATAACCATTTTGATTATGATATTTTTGGAAGAATATCTAGTCAAAAAGAAGTGCAAGATTTATTCTCTAATTTAACGGGTAATATAGATGAGGTTCAAAAGCAAGATCCTTACAGCATTAATCAAAACGCTAATTACTATTACACATTAAATGCTAAAAATATTTTTGCAGTAGAGGCACAGTATTTAATTCAAGAAGAAGATCCTTTTTATAATGCTGCTTTAGCACAGAGTGATCAATTCAGGTTAGATGAGGTTTTAGGTATGGACCAAGCCCAAGATGGTTATGATGTTGTGCAAGACAAAATGGTAAAAACCAATAAGCTAGATGCAAAAATAGATTACTGGTATATTACAGGAGATAAGAGTAATGTAAAGTTTACACTTGGCTCTCTATTAAGTACACAAAAATTTAATTCAGAAATTTTTCAGATACTAGATAGTGGAGCAAAATATAGCTTAGATGATGCAGTGAGCTCTGTAGAGAACGATGTTAAGTATAACTTTAGTGATATTTATATGGCCTTTGAGTATAGAGTAAAAGCTGGTGCATTTACCTTTACACCAGGTGTATCTGTACACAATTACACTACAAAAAATGAACAATTAGGATCTACTGTTACAGATGATTTTGTACGTTTATTACCAAGTTTTAATACAAGATTACAAATTAAAAAGAGCGAGGATATCAACTTTAATTACAGAATGATGACTAGTTTTTCTGATGTTAACCAGTTTGCATCTTCTTTTGTAATGAACAATTACAATTCTCTTTTTCAGGGTAACAGAGATTTAGAAAGTGCATTGTCTCACAACTTAACATTGCGTTATAACAATTTTAATATGTTTAATTTTAGTAATATTAGAGCATCATTATCATATAACAAAAGGGTAGACCAAGTACGTAACATCTCAGACTTCTTAAATTACCCTAATCCAGATTATCCTGCAACATCAGATGAAGAGTTTATACAAACATCTAACAGAATATCGTCTCCATTTAACTCTAACTTTGCAGACGAGACCTTTTCTGCAAACGGATCTTTTGAGCGTACTTTTGGTAAAATAAAAGCTGGTTTAGGAGCAACTATGAATTATTCTAAGTTTAACCAAATAGTAGATAATGAACAGGCAATTAATGAGTCTTTTACAACTACTTACAGAGGTAGCTTAGGAACACGTTTTTTAAATGCGCCAAATATAGAGTTTGGATACAACCTAGCAGTAAACAATTATGAGCAGCCAAATGGCTCTAGTATAAAATATTATACACATCAACCAAGCGTAAAACTAGATGCTACTTTTTTAAGAGATTTTATTTTTAATGCAGACTACTCTTATTACAATTACAAAAACGAGATAGAAAGTTTAAATACATATTCTTTTATGGATGCTACCTTAGGTTATCAAAAAAAGGATAGTAAATGGGAGTATATTTTAGGAGTAACTAACTTATTTAATACAGAATCTTTAAATCAGGATAGTGATAATACTTTGTTTGTTAGCACAAGTGAGTATTTTATACAACCTAGATATGTAACCTTAAAAGTAAGGTACAACCTGTAATACAGCATTGTTTGTTTATATAGAGGCTATGGATTGCAAATTAATTTGTAACTGTAGCCTCTTATTTTTTCGTTAAAACTATTTTAGAACCAATCTAATTTTATACTTTTGCAATCTAATTTAAGAGGAAGGATTTGACTGATTGCAACCTCGTATACTGATTCTCAGTACTACAAAAAATGCTAAAACAGATTTAGTTAATTTTTTTTTGACGCCTTTTCCTGTTTTTTTGCAATCTAACTTACCATTCCTCTATTAACAATAGAAGCACAATATTATGGCATATTTATTCACATCAGAATCTGTAAGTGAAGGACATCCAGATAAAATTGCAGATCAAATTAGTGATGCATTATTAGACAATTTTTTAGCTTTTGATCCAGAAAGTAAAGTAGCTTGTGAAACCCTAGTTACAACTGGGCAAGTAGTACTTGCAGGTGAGGTAAAAAGCAATACCTATGTAGACTTGCAAAACATAGCACGTGAGGTAATTAATAACATTGGTTACACAAAAGGAGCTTACCAGTTTAGTGGAGATTCTTGTGGTGTTATCTCATTAATTCATGAGCAGTCACAAGACATTAATCAAGGTGTAGACCGTGGCTCTAAAGAAGAGCAAGGTGCAGGTGACCAAGGTATGATGTTTGGTTACGCTAGCAAAGAAACAGAAAACTATATGCCACTGGCATTAGATATTTCGCATAAAATATTACAAGAACTTGCCGCATTGCGTAGAGAGGGTAAACAAATTTCTTATTTACGCCCAGATGCTAAGGCGCAAGTAACTATAGAATATTCAGACGATAACGTGCCACAGCGTATAGATACTATTGTTGTGTCTACACAGCATGACGATTTTGATGCTAATGATGAAAAAATGTTAGCGCAAATAAAATCAGATATTATCTCTATTTTAATGCCTAAAGTAATAGCGCAATTTCCAGAGAAGGTACAAGCATTATTTACAAGCAAAATACAGTACCACATTAACCCAACAGGTAAATTTGTAATTGGTGGTCCACACGGAGACACAGGTCTTACAGGACGTAAAATTATAGTAGATACCTACGGTGGTAAAGGCGCCCATGGTGGTGGAGCATTTAGTGGTAAAGATCCAAGTAAAGTAGACCGTAGTGCAGCATATGCAGCAAGGCACGCAGCTAAAAATTTAGTAGCAGCAGGTATTGCAGATGAGATTTTGGTACAAGTAAGTTACGCCATTGGTGTGGTAGAGCCAACTTCTATTTATGTAGACACATACGGTACTGCAAAAGTAAATTTAACAGACGGAGAAATTGCCAAAATAGTAGCGCAAATTTTTGATATGCGCCCGTTTGCCATAGAAGACCGTTTAAAGCTAAGAAACCCTATTTATTTAGAAACCGCAGCTTATGGTCATATGGGGAAAGAACCAAAAACAATCACAAAAGTTTTTGAGTCTCCATACAATGGTAAGGTAGAGAAAGAAGTAGAACTTTTTACTTGGGAAAAACTAGATATGGTAAGCGCAGTAAAAACCGCTTTTAACCTTTAAAATAAAGTTTTTAATAATATATAAGTGCTTTGCTGTAACGGTAAAGCACTTTTTTTGTGTTTAATATTTTGCTATTTATTTGGGTGTTACCACAAGGGTCGGGCTTTTTGTTGCAATCTTTTTTAAGAAAAATAAAAAAGGATTTTCACTACAATCCCTAACACAAATAAAGTTTTAATTTAAAAAATCGTTACAAAAACAAACAATTATTGTGTTTCTGTTATTTAAGCTTGTTAAAAAGGTTAAAATCAATATTTTTTCAAAAAAGATTAGGATATTAAATTTTTCTGAACATATATTTGTAGCTCAAAGTTCAAAACACTTATTGAATAGTTATCAAGAAAGGCGGAGGGATTAGACCCAATGAAGCCTTAGCAACCCTTTGTTCAAACAAAGAAGGTGCTAAATTCTACCAAGTACATCGGTACTATAGGCAGATAACGAAACAAGCTTTTTTATTTCAAAAAAGGTAAATTTCCAATTTCTTTTTAACTCATTTAATTTTAAACCATCTTGCAAAGTCGGCAAGGCGTGGTTTTGACTTTTTTATTTTTTCAATTTAAACTATAAAAAACAAAATTATGAGTACTCAAAAATTAGCAACAAAAGCATTACACGCAGGTCACACTCCATCAGAAACAGCAGGTACAAGAGCAGTGCCTATTTATCAAACGTCGTCTTATGTTTTTAAAGATACAGACCACGCAGCAAACTTATTTTCTTTATCAGAATTAGGATTTATTTACACGCGTTTAAACAATCCAACAAATCAAATATTACAAGACAGACTAGCAGCAGCAGAGGGTGGTGTAGGAGCAGTAGTATTTGCATCTGGTACAGCAGCAATTTCTACAGGTTTATTAACGCTTTTAAGAGCAGGAGACCACATTGTAGCATCTAGCAGTTTGTACGGTGGTACATTTAATTTGTTAAATGTAACCTTACCAAGATTAGGTATTACAACTACTTTTGTAGATGCATCTAATCCAGAGAGTTTTGGTAAAGCAGTGCAAGAAAATACAAGAGCATTTTTTGTAGAGTCATTAGGAAATCCTAAGCTAGATGTTTTAGACTTAAAAGCAATTTCTAAAGAAGCAAAAGCAGCACAAGTGCCATTTATTGTAGACAATACAGTAGCATCACCAGCATTACTAAACCCAATAGAGCACGGTGCAAACTTGGTAATACACTCGCTAACAAAATACATAGGCGGACAAGGAACTTCTTTAGGAGGTGCAATTGTAGACGCAGGTACTTTTGACTGGACAAATGGAAAGTTCCCAGAGTTTACAGAACCATCTGCCGGGTACCACGGTTTGGTGTATAGTGAGGCTCTTGGTAATGCTGCATTTACGTATAAATTAATTTTAGAAGGTTTAAGAGATTTCGGAGGAGCTTTAAGTCCGTTTAATGCATTCCAAATTATACAAGGTTTAGAAACTTTACCAGTGCGTATAAAACAACATAGTGCAAACGCATTAGAATTGGCTACTTGGTTAGAGGGTAGAGATGAGGTTGCTTGGGTAAACTATCCAGGGTTAAAAAGCAATAAATACTATGACTTAGCCAAGGAGTACTTACCAAAAGGTCAAAGTGGCTTAGTTACATTTGGTGTAAAAGGTGGCTTTGAAGCTGCTAAAAAACTAACAGATGCCACTAAAATATTCTCTCTTTTAGCAAACATAGGAGATACAAAATCTTTAATAATTCACCCAGCAAGTACAACGCATCAACAATTAACAGCAGAGCAGCAAGAGTCTGCAGGTGTTGGTCAAGATTTAATTCGTTTGTCTGTTGGTTTAGAGGATATAGAAGATTTAAAGTTAGACTTAGAAGAGGCTTTTAAAGCTATATCTACAGTTACAGCTTAATAAACTTACGTTCTCAAAATAAATTACAAATAACCTAATAATTATTTAGGTTAAAACAGCTTACTATGTTGCATCATATCAAACTAAAAAAATATACAACGCTAAGTGGTAGCACACAAGATATAGACTTGTCATATCAGGTATTTGGAGCAGAATTGCACACCGCGCCAATTGTACTTGTAAATCACGCTTTAACAGGTAACTCTAATGTTTCTGGTGAAGATGGCTGGTGGTCTACACTAATAGGTGAAGGCAAATGTATAGACACCACAAAATACACGGTATTGTCTTTTAATATTCCTGGTAATGGTTTTGATGGCTTTATTATAGAAAACTATAAAGATTTTGTAGCTAAAGATATTGCTCATTTGTTTTTATTAGGATTAAAAGAACTAAATATCAATTCGCTTTTTGCAATAATAGGAGGTTCTTTAGGAGGTGGTATTGCCTGGGAGATGGCTGCACTAAATCCAAAATTAACGCAGCATTTAATTCCGGTTGCATCAGATTGGAAATCTACAGACTGGCTTATTGCAAACTGTCAAATTCAAGAACAGTTTTTGGTAAACTCTAAGCAACCTGTACATGATGCCCGTATGCACGCAATGTTATGCTACCGTACACCAGAATCTTTTAAGGCTCGTTTTAACCGAAGCACAAATGAAGAACAACAGTTATTTAATGTGGAAAGTTGGCTAACCCACCACGGTAAAAAATTGCAAGAGCGTTTTCAATTATCTGCATATAAGTTAATGAACCAGTTGTTAAAAACCATAGATATTACCAGAGATGGTAATGAGGCTTTTATTAACCTGCAAAATAGCAACACATCTATACATATTGTAGGTGTAGATTCTGATTTGTTTTTTACAGCCAAAGAAAATAAAGATACCTTTAAACAACTGGCACAAGCTAATAGTAATGTTACCTATGGTGAAATACACTCACTACATGGCCATGATGCGTTTTTAATAGAGTTTGATCAGTTAGAGCAATTGCTAAATGGTATTTTTAATGATCATAAAAAACGAGAAGAACTTAAGGTAATTAAGTTTGGAGGTAAGTCTTTAGCTAACGGAGAAGGTGTATCTAACGTAGTTACTAAAATAGCTTCTAAAGTTGCTAATTCTGAAAATATAGCGGTTGTGGTTTCTGCTCGCGGAGAATCTACAAATGTATTAGAACAATTGTTGGATTTAGCAGCAAGGGGAGAAGAGTATACTCTAGCTTTTAATGAGTTTAAAGCATATCAGCAAAATAGTTTAGCGTTAAATTTTTCTGAGATATACACAGAAATTTTGCAAATTTTAGAAGGTGTTGCCTTGTTGGGTGATTATAGCTTAAAAATTAAAGATCAAGTTTTGGCATACGGAGAGTTGCTTTCTGCACAATATGTTGTAAAAGCACTTGCTAAAGAAGGTGTAAAAGCTGAATTTATAGATTCTAGAAAAATAGTAAAAACTGATGCCAATTTTGGAAATGCAAACGTGTTAGAGGAGGAGTCTAAATCTAAAACACAAAAATTAATTTCTAGTTTAGCTAGTAATGTTGTACCTGTTATTACAGGTTTTATTGGGTCTACAGAAGATGGTAAAACAACAACTTTAGGCAGAAACGGTAGTAACTATTCTGCCTCTTTATTTGCTAACTTTTTAAATGCTGTAGAGTTACAGAGTTATACACACGTAGATGGTATTTTTACCGCTAATCCAGATTATGTTTCTGATGCAAAACGTATAGAACAATTAAGCTATTCAGAGGCTAATGAACTGGCAAATTTTGGAGCAACTATTTTACACGCAAAAACCATAATTCCTTTATTAGAAAAAAATATTCCGTTACGTATTTTAAATACATTTAATGGTGATAATGAGGGAACATTAATTAGCGCAAAAACAACCAAAGAGGGTATAAAATCACTTTCTGTGATAGAAAATGTTGCTCTTGTAAACTTAGAAGGCCGTGGTTTGTTAGGTAAGGCTGGTATAGATGCACGTATATTTAAATCACTTGGCGATGAAAAAATTAGTGTTAGTATTATTTCCCAAGGTTCATCAGAACGTGGTATTGGTTTGGTGGTAGATGCTGTAAGTGCAGATAAGGCAAAACAGGTTTTAGAGCGCGAGTTTGCATCAGATTTTTATTCTAAAGACATCAATCTAATTACAGTGCAAAAAGATGTTTCTGTAATATCTATTGTTGGTCAGGATTTAAGTACGTTTCATAAACCATACAATGCATTAATAAAAAACCAAATTGTACCATTATTGTTTAATAATACGGTGTCTGGTAAAAACGTGAGTTTAGTGGTTAAAAAAGCTAGTTTGCACAAGGCTTTAAATGTAATGCACGGACAAATATTTGGTGTTGCTAAAAAAGTAAACATAGCTATTTTTGGTCACGGTACTGTTGGTGGTACATTAATAGAACAGTTATTAAAATCTGCTAAAGCCATAGAAGAACGTAAAGGAATTAACCTTAATGTTTTTGCCGTTGCTAACTCTAAAAAAGTACTACTAAGTAAAAAAGGAATTGGAAAAGATTGGCCTACTACGTTAAATGAAAAAGGAAAATCCTATGAGCTTACAGATATTTTTGAGTATGCAGAAAAACATCATTTAGAAAATTTAATAGCAATAGATAATACTGCAAATGAGGATTTTGTGGCTAATTATGTTGATTTGGTAGAAAATGGATTTGATCTAGTATCGTCTAACAAAATAGCAAATACTTTAGGGTTTGATTATTACAAAAAACTTAGAGAGATATTAGCTAAAAATCAGAAACAATATTTGTATGAGACTAATGTTGGAGCTGGCTTGCCATTGATAGATACTATTAAGTTATTGCATTTGTCGGGTGAAAATATTACTAGAATTAAAGGGGTGTTCTCCGGGTCCTTAAGTTATATTTTTAATACGTATTCTGAAGCAAATGTACCTTTTTCTACAGTTTTAAAAGAGGCTATGGAAAATGGATACACTGAGCCAGACCCGCGTGAAGATTTATGTGGTAATGATGTTGGTAGAAAACTATTGATTTTAGCACGTGAGTTAGAGTTAAGTAATGAATTTGCAGATATTAATATTCAAAATTTAATTCCGGAAGCATTAAGAGAAGGAAGCAAAACAGAATTTTTAAGTCAGTCTGATGCTTTAGATACGGCATTTTCTAAAATTAAGGCAGACCAAAAACCAAATCACGTTCTGCGTTATGTTGGTGATTTGCACGGTAATCTTCAAGAAGAAAAAGGAATTTTAGATGTAAAATTAGTGTCTGTTCCTAAAGAAAGTGCATTAGGACAAGTAAAAGGATCAGATTCTATTATCGAAATTTATACCGAGTCTTATGGTGAAAATCCATTAGTAATACAAGGTGCAGGAGCAGGAGCCGCCGTAACCGCAAGAGGTGTTTTTGGAGATATTTTAAGAATAGCCGAGAAAGGATAGACTTTGTGTAGAAACTGGAGATAAGAGAGAAGGGGTAAGAAAATAGAGCATAGAGAATAGAGTAAAGAAAAAAGAATATAGCGCTAATGGCTAATAGCAGATAGTCAAGAATAAAAGAAATACTATGGATAATAAATTTGAAACTAACGCAATACGTACACAAATAGAGCGCTCTCAGTTTTTAGAGCATTCTGCACCTTTATACTTAACATCTAGTTACGTTTTTGAGGATGCAGAAGATATGCGTGCATCTTTTGCAGAGGAAAAAGATAGAAATATCTACTCTAGATATTCTAATCCTAATACGTCAGAATTTATAGAAAAAATATGCAAAATGGAAGGAGCCGAGGCTGGCTTTGCTTTTGCTTCTGGTATGGCTGCTGTGTTTTCAACTTTTGCTGCGTTAGTAGAGAGCGGAGATCATATTATATCATCTAAAAGTATATTTGGCTCTACACATAGTTTATTTGTTAACTTTTTCCCCAAATGGAACGTGACCACAAGTTATTTTGACGCTCATAATTTAGAAGGTATTGAGGCTTTAATCACTCCAAAAACTAAAATTTTATATGCTGAGTCACCTACTAATCCGGCTGTAGATATTTTAGATTTAGAAGTACTAGGTGCTATTGCAAAAAAACACAATCTTATTTTAATTATTGATAACTGTTTTGCATCGCCCTATTTACAACAACCTATAAAGTTTGGTGCAGATTTAGTGATACATTCTGGGACAAAATTAATAGATGGTCAAGGTCGTGTTTTAGCAGGTATAACGGTTGGTAGTGCAGATTTAATAGATAAGGTTTATCGTTTTTCTAGAATATCAGGGCCTGCATTGTCTCCTTTTAACGCGTGGGTATTGTCTAAAAGCTTAGAAACGTTAGCAATAAGAGTAGACAGGCATTCTGAAAATGCATTGAAGTTAGCCGAATATCTAGAGGCGCACCCAAAAGTTAACTGGGTAAAATATCCTTTTTTAAAGTCGCACCCACAATACAAAGTAGCTAAAAAACAAATGAAAGCAGGTGGTTGTATTGTTGCTTTTGAAGTAAAAGGAGGTTTGCAAGCAGGCCAAGAATTTTTTAATGCAATTAAGTTGTTATCGCTTTCTGCAAACCTAGGTGATTCTAGAAGTATTGTAACTCACCCAGCATCTACAACGCATAGTAAACTTGCGGCAGAAGATAGAGTAGCTGTGGGCATTACAGATGGTACGGTTAGAGTTTCTGTAGGTTTAGAACATATAGATGATATTATTGCAGATATAAAGCAAGCATTGGGGTAAGTTGTAGTAATAAAGTATATATTTAGGCTTTTATAATAAGGGTTTAATTTAAAAATAGTTAGCTTAAAATCAGCACTTTTTTAAATCCCAATTTTGCCTATCTTTGTACTATGCTATCCAAAAAAACCAAATACGGGCTTAAGGCCTTAACTTATTTAGCTCAAAAAGAAGATAGGAATCCGGTTCCTATTGGAGAAATTGCGCAACAAAATAACATATCTCAAAAATTTTTAGAGAGTATTTTATTAATGCTTCGTAGAACAGGAGTTTTGTCTTCTAAAAAAGGCAAAGGTGGTGGTTATTACTTAATTAAAGAGCCATCAGAAATTTTAATGACAGATGTTATTAGAGTGTTAGAAGGGCCTATTGCAATGGTACCTTGTGTAAGTTTAAATTTTTATGAAAAGTGTGACGACTGCCCAGATGAGGGTACTTGTTCTGTTCACAAGCTAATGCTAAAAGTAAGAGACAGTGCTTTAGAAATCTATAAAAACACCACTCTTAGTAACCTTATTTAAAAGTCTACATTCTTTTTTTGTTTTTAACTGTATAACAACGCAATTATTCTATTGTGTTCTGTTACAGATACTTCATATTCATCAAAAAAACTTCTTATTTTTTATTAATCTACTAAAACCATAGGATTTATGCGTTTTTTAACAGTTACTATCATTAAAAGTTTTACATTTGTAATTCCTACTAATTAAATAGGGTATTAAAAATTAAGTAAATGATTGCTGATCAATTGATTTTAAATAAAGAAACTTCTAAAGGAAGTTACAAGTCAGACAAACAGTCAGAGAGTCCTAAAAGGAGCATAGTAAAGTCTATTAGCTGGAGAGTAGTGGGTACAATAGACACTGTTTTAATTTCTTGGTTTGTTACAGGAACTTTAAAATTAGCATTCTCTATAGGTTTAATAGAATTAGTTACAAAAATGGTATTGTATTTTTTTCACGAACGTGTTTGGAATTCAATTAAGTGGGGTAAATAACATATAAGTATAGTAAAGATGAGTTTTACAGAAGATATCATAAAAAATTTAAATGCTCAGTTTAGAGGTATTCCGCCAGAAGAAATAATTTCTTGGGCTGTAGAATATGCAAAAAATGCTGTAATAACCACCAATTTTAGACCTTATGAGGTTGCTATATTAAATGCAGTAACAGCAATTAAAAAAGATATTCCTGTTATTTGGTGTGACACTGGTTATAATACACCAAATACATATAAACATGCAGAAGAGTTAATTTCTACACTAGATTTAAACGTAAAACTATATGTGCCTTTACAAACAAGTGCACACAGAGATGCTGTAATGGGAATACCATCTATAGAAGATCCAAAACATAAAGAGTTTACAGAGCAAGTTAAGTTAGAGCCTTTTAAAAGAGCTATGGCAGAACACAAACCAGATGTATGGTTTACTAACTTAAGAAAAGGCCAAACGGCACTTAGAGATTCACTAGGAATTTTAAGCTTAAGCAAAGACGGAATTTTAAAAGTAAGTCCGTTTTACCACTGGTCAGATGTGCAGTTAGATGCATATTTAGCAGAACGTAATTTACCAAACGAACATAAATATTTTGATCCTACTAAGGTTTTAGAGAACAGAGAGTGTGGTTTGCACACTTAGGATAAAGAGGATTAAAAAAGATATAAAACAAAACACCAATATTTTGGAAACATTGATAAAAGATACAAAATCACAAACAACAACCAATGCCTCTTTAGAAGGATTGGGTAATGCTTTGGAGAACGAAGCTATTTACATTTTTAGAGAAGTAGTAGCGCAGTTTGAAAAACCTGTTTTGTTGTTTTCTGGAGGAAAAGATAGTATTACTCTAGTACGTTTGGCACAAAAAGCATTTTGGCCGGCTAAAATACCTTTTCCTTTAATGCATATAGATACAGGTCATAATTTCCCTGAAACTATAGAGTTTAGAGATAAATTGGTTAAAGAATTGGGTGTGGAGCTTATTGTAAGAAATGTACAAGATTCTATAGACCAAGGTAAAGTAGTAGAAGAAACTGGTAAGTATGCAAGTAGAAATATGCTGCAAACTACAACCTTATTAGATGCTATAGAAGAGTTTAAGTTTGATGCCTGTATTGGTGGTGCTCGTAGAGATGAAGAAAAAGCAAGAGCTAAAGAACGTATTTTTTCAGTTCGTGATGATTTTGGACAATGGGATGAAAAGAATCAGCGACCAGAATTGTTTGATATGTTAAACGGTACTATAGAAATAGGTCAAAATGTACGTGTTTTTCCTATTAGCAACTGGACAGAGTTAGATGTGTGGAGCTATATTCAGAAAGAACAAATTGAAATTCCATCAATCTATTTTGCACACAAAAGAAATATCTTTTTAAGAGATGGCTTAATCTGGTCTGCAGAAGATGATGTTGTTTTTAGAGCAGAAGATGAGGTTGTAGAAGAACGTTGGGTGAGGTTTAGAACTGTTGGTGATATGTCTTGTACAGCAGCAGTGTTATCTAAAGCAGATTCTATAGATAAAGTAGTAGAGGAAATTAGAGATTCTAAAATATCTGAACGTGGCGCACGTATAGATGATAAACGTTCTGAAGCTGCAATGGAAAAAAGAAAACAACAAGGGTACTTTTAAAAAGTACAGACTACTTAGTCTAAAGTATATAAGTTAAAAAAGAAGTTTAAAACATAAAAGTAAGAGAAGCAAAGTCTTTGTACTTGCAACTTTATACTTAATACACATAAAATGAACGTACTAAAAATAGCAACAGCAGGTAGTGTAGATGATGGTAAAAGTACCTTAATTGGTAGGTTACTTTACGATACAAAATCACTAACTGAAGATAAACTAGAAGCCATTAAAAAAAGTAGTGAACAACGTGGGTATGATTACCTAGATTTTTCATTAGCTACAGATGGTTTAGTTGCAGAACGTGAACAAGGTATTACTATAGATGTGGCTCATATCTATTTTTCAACACCAACTAAAAGTTACATTATTGCAGATACACCTGGTCACGTAGAGTATACCAGAAATATGGTTACGGGTGCATCAACTTCTCAAGTAGCTATTATTTTAATAGATGCTAGAAAAGGTGTTATAGAACAAACATACCGTCATTTTTTTATCAACAATTTATTGCGTGTTAAAAACGTAATAGTTGCTGTAAATAAAATGGATTTGGTAGACTATTCTGAAGAGGTATTTAATAATATTAAAAAAGACTTTGAAGCTTTAAATGCAAAAAGTACTTATGCAGAACAAATAGTTAGTTATATTCCGGTTAGTGCCTTAAAAGGTGACAATATTGTAGATAAAACAGATGCAATGTCTTGGTATAATGGCGATACAATTTTAGGTCATTTAGAGGAGTTAGAAGCACAAGATTTATATGATGCTGGTAAGGTTCGTTTTCCTGTACAAACAGTAATTAGACCAAAAACAGATGAGTTTCACGATTTTAGAGGGTATGCTGGAAAAATTTCTGGAGGTAGCTTAAAAGTTGGTGATGCCGTAACTGTTTTACCTTCTTTAACTCAGTCTAAAATAAAAGAGATATTCTTTTTTGATAAAACATATGCAGAGGCACCCGCAGGCAGTTCTGTAAATATTACCTTAGAAGATGATATTAACATTACTAGGGGAGATATGCTTGTTAAAACAGATGAACTTCCAAAAATTGAAAAACAAGTTACTGCTACAGTTTGTTGGATGGATAGTAAAAACCTAGTACCAGGAACTAAGTATATTGTGCAACATAATACAAACCGTGTGCTATCTAAAATTGATAGTATAAATAGTGTTATAGCAACAGATTATACGGGAGAACAAGAAAACAATAATAAATTATCTTTAAATGAAATAGGAGAAGTTAGTATTAAACTTAGTAAGCCTATTTATTTTGATAGTTATAACGACAATAAATCTAACGGAGCTTTTATTTTAATTGATGCCCAAACCAATACAACGGCTGGTGCAGGATTTATAAGTTAAGCTAAAAGTCCATACAAAGAAGTGTTTTTACAGGCACTTTTTTATTTAAAATCCTATTAAATCTATAGGATAATAGTAATTATAAAAGCCATAATCATAAGCAAATGCAAAGTTTTAGAACAGAAATAGAAAACCCAGTAGTAGCTAAAGATATTATAGATTTAGAAGCAAAAATTAAACAGTTTAATGACGGTAAGTTAGACGAGGAAAAGTTTAGAAGCTTGCGTTTGGCTCGTGGTATTTATGGTCAGCGTCAGCCAGGCGTACAAATGATTCGTATTAAATTGCCATATGGTAAAGTAACATCTACACAGCTTAAGCGTATTTGTGATGTATCTGAAGAATACTCTACAGGACGCTTGCACATTACTACGCGTCAAGACATACAAATACATTACGTAGATATAGAGCGTACACCAGAACTTTGGGCGCAATTGGCAAAGGATGATATTACTATTAGAGAAGCTTGTGGTAATGCAGTACGTAACATAACAGCTAGTGAAACCGCTGGTATAGATGTAGATGAGCCTTTTGATGTATCTCCGTACGCACACGCAATGTTTCAGTATTTTTTAAGAAACCCGATTAGTCAAGAAATGGGAAGAAAATTTAAGGTTTCTTTTTCTTCTAGTGATGCAGATACAGGACTTTCTTATATGCATGATCTTGGTTTTATTGCAAAAATAGAAAACGGAGTTAGAGGTTTTAAAGTTCTTTTAGCAGGTGGTTTAGGCTCGCAGCCACGCCACGCAGAAGAGTTGTATACTTTTTTAGAGGCCGATAAAATTATTCCGTTAATGGATGGTGTTATTCGTGTTTTTGACAGGTACGGAGAACGTAAAAGTAGAGCAAAAGCCAGAATGAAATTTTTGCTTAAGGATATTGGTTTAGACGGATTTAGAGCATTGTTAGAAGAAGAACAAAATGCAATTCCACAAGATTCTTTTCCTGTAGATGTAGATGCGTATCCAAAGGTAAAAGTAGCAAATGCTAAAGTACCAGAGGTAGCAATTAAAAATACAGAAGCTTTTGAGCAATGGAAAAACACAAACCTTGTGCCTCAAAAACAACAGGGCTATGTAGCTATTGGTATAAAAGTAAAGTTAGGAGATTTTTATATTGAAGAAGCTCGTCAATTAGCAGATTTAGTAGATGCGTATGCAGCCGGAGAATTTCGTTTGTCATTGCGTCAAAACATCCTAATACCTTATGTAAAAGAGGAATTGGTTCCTTTCTTTTATACAGAGCTAGAAAAACTTGGTTTTGTAGAGGCTGGTTATAACAAAGCATCAGATATAACTGCTTGTCCTGGTACAGATACTTGTAATTTAGGTATTGCTAGTAGTACTGGTATTGCAGCAGAGTTAGAAAGAGTAATTACAGAAGAATATCCACAATACATAAACAATAAAGATGTTGTTATAAAAATTAGTGGATGTATGAATGCCTGTGGTCAGCACAATATGGCAAACATAGGTTTTCAAGGGATGTCTGTACGTACAAAAGATAAGTTGGTAGCACCTGCTTTACAAGTATTGTTAGGTGGTGGTAATTTAGGTGATGGTAATGGCGTTTTTGCAGATAAAGTTGTAAAAGTACCAAGTAAAAGAGGCCCAGAGGCATTGCGTTTAATTTTAAACGATTTTGACGCTAATGCAAACGGACAATCATTTACTGAGTATTACAAAGAAAAAGGGGAGCATTATTTTTATGACTTTCTAAAACACCTTACAGCTATAGATAATTTAACTCCAGAAGATTTTATAGACTGGGGAAATACAGAACGCTATGAAAAAGCTATTGGTGTAGGCGAGTGTGCTGGTGTTGTTATAGATTTAATTGCAACTTTATTGTTTGAGAGCGAAGAAAAAATTGAAAACGCTGCTGCTGCATTGGAAGATAAAAAATGGTCTGCTAGTATTTTTCATTCCTATTCTGCAATGGTAAACTCTGCTAAAGCATTGCTTACAGCACAGAACACAAAAACAAATACACATATTAGCATTATTAAAGATTTTGATACTCATTTTGTGTCAAACGGCTTAATAGAATTAAAAACTTCTTTTGAGGAGTTGGCGTTGCAAATAAAAAGCAACAAACCAACGCAAGAATTTGCAGAAGCATACCTTAGAGATTCTAAAGTGTTTTTAGAAGTTGTACAAAAGTTTAGAGAAAAAGAATTAGCAGAAGCTTAAAATTATGACAAACAAACAAAACACAAACGGACTACTTACAGTAGTTGGTGCTGGCCCAGGAGATGCAGAACTTATTACGCTAAAAGCTATTAAAGCATTGCAAAATGCAGATGTTGTTTTGTTTGATGCTTTGGTAAATAAAGAATTGCTAACCTATGCAGCAAATGCAGAGCATATTTTTGTAGGTAAAAGAAAAGGGTGTTACGCGTACCAACAAGAACAAATTAACGAGCTTATTGTAAGCAGAGCAAAAAGTCACGGTAATGTAGTGCGCTTAAAAGGTGGCGACCCATTTATTTTTGGTCGTGGCTCAGAAGAAATGGAATATGCCGCTAGTCACGGTGTAACAGTAGCTATGGTTCCGGGGATTTCTTCTTCAATAGCAGTACCAGCTTTTCAAAATATACCGGTTACAAAAAGGGGAGCTTCAGAGAGTTTTTGGGTAATAACAGGTACAACTAAAAATCATAAATTATCTACAGATGTGCACTTGGCAGCAAAGTCTAGCGCAACAGTAGTAATTTTAATGGGTATGGGTAAATTATCAGAAATAGTAGAATTATTTCAACAACAAGGTAAAGCAGAAACACCTGTGGCAATTATTCAAAACGGAACTACCGTTAATGAAAAAGTTGGTGTTGGTACCATATCAACCATAGAAAAAGTAGTGCAAGAAAATGAGTTGTCTAATCCTGCAATTATTGTTATTGGTGATGTTGTTAGGCATAGAGCGCAATTACATAAAGTACAACAACAGATAAAAACAAAAGAAGTAGTCGTAAATTAAGTGGTACAGTTATTTGGTTATTTTTGATAAGGTAAATAAAACAGTAACACTAAAAATAAAGTAATGGAACGTAACAATTTATATCCAGTTTTTTTAAAAACGTCTCAACTGCACGTGCTAATAGTAGGTGGCGGTAATGTGGCAGAAGAAAAACTACGCTTTTTAACCAAATCTAGTCCAGATGCTGTAGTTACAATGGTATCTCCTTGGTATGCAGAAAAAACACTAGAATTGGCTAATAAATTTAATGTTACAACTATTACAGATGTCTATAATCTAAGCTATTTAGATGGTAAACATATGGTAGTTGCCACTACAGATAATGTAGATGTAAACATACAAGTTTATAAAGATTGTAGGGCGCAATTTAAATTGGTAAACGTAGCAGATAATCCTCCGTATTGCGATTTTTATATGGGCGGAATTGTAACCAAAGGCAATGTAAAAATTGGTATTTCTACCAACGGTAAGTCGCCAACAACAGCAAAACGTTTGCGCCAGTTTTTTGAAGACGTAATACCAGAAGATATTAATAAAATGGTTCAAAACTTAAACGACTATAGAAAAACCATAAAAGGAGATTTTGAAGAAAAAGTAGATAAAATGAACCAGATTACAAGTTCCTTAGTAGATAAAAAAGATAATAATTAAAACATTTAAATGAGAGTAGATACTCATTAGTAAGTACAAAATTAAAATTATGATTAAGACAGATATATTAATTATTGGCGCAGGACCAACAGGATTGTTTACCGTTTTTGAGGCAGGTTTGTTAAAACTAAAATGCCATTTAATAGATGCATTGCCACAACCAGGCGGACAATGTGCAGAGATATATCCTAAAAAACCAATTTATGATATTCCTGCTTTTCCAGAAATTTTAGCAGGCGATTTGGTTACCAATCTAATGGAACAAATAAAATCTTTTGAGCCTGGTTTTACTCTAGCAGAAAGAGCAGATACTTTAGATAAGTTAGACGATGGTACTTTTGTGGTAACCACAAACAAAGGCACAAAGCACAATGCACCAGTAGTTGTTATTGCAGGTGGTTTAGGATCTTTTGAGCCTAGAAAACCGCAAATAGAGAACATTCTTAATTTTGAAGATAAAGGTGTTGCTTATATGATTAAAGACCCAGAAGTATACAGAGACAAAAAAGTTGTTATTGCTGGTGGTGGAGATTCTGCCTTAGACTGGGCAATATTTTTAGCAGACGTAGCAGCAGAAGTATCTTTAGTACACCGTAGAAACGAGTTTAGAGGTGCTTTAGACTCTGTAGAAAAAGCATCAGAACTTGCAAAAGCAGGTAAAATAAAATTGTTTACAGAGGCACAAGTAACCAAACTATACGGAGACGATCATTTAGAGGCTGTAGTTGTAAAATACAACGACGAGGAAAAAGGAGAAAGCTATGTAGAAGTAGATAATTTTATTCCGTTATTTGGACTATCACCTAAATTAGGACCAATAGGAGATTGGGGATTAGAAATAGAGAAAAATGCTATAAAAGTAGACAACTCTTATGATTACCAAACCAACATTCCTGGTGTATATGCCATTGGTGATGTTAACACCTATAAAGGAAAACTAAAACTAATTTTATCTGGTTTTCATGAAGCAGCCGTAATGTGCCAAAGCGCATACCAACGCATAAACCCAGGCAAACGCTATGTAATGAAATACACAACCGTAGGTGGTGTAGAAGGTTTTGATGGTTCAAAAAAAGAAGCCAAAAAAGAAGTTGTACAAAGCATTTCGTAAAAATATTACAATTTTAAGCCTATATGTGTAAAAAACACGTGTAGGCTTAAAAATTACCAGCAATATTTGGTTATAAAAAAGTTGTGCTGTTACTTTGTGGCATAATTAGTTCATTAATACACTGAAAACGTTATCAAGAAAGGTGGAGGGATTAGACCCTATGAAACCTTAGCAACCCTTTATTCTTATTTAAAGAAGGTGCTACATTCTACTAAGTTGTTACAAAACAACACGGCAGATAACTCACAAATTAGTAAAGACATTCACAGTCTTCTCTCATTTACCTTACTTGATATTTTATTTATAGCGTTCCATTTGTTTGCAAGCACAAATGGCCAGGCTTTCTGCTGTATTTTTTGGTTTTAGCAAACAGGTTTTACAAACTGTTGCCACCAAAAAGATGCCGCATCAATCCTTAACGCACAACACAATATTATACGGTACAATGAAAAGTATACAAGACATATTAAAAGAAAGAATTTTAGTGCTAGACGGAGCAATGGGTACAATGTTACAGCGCTACAAATTTACCGAAGAAGATTTTAGAGGCAAACGTTTTGCAGACTGGGAACACCCATTACAAGGCAATAACGATTTACTTTCGCTAACCCAACCAGAAGCCATAGCAGAAGTACATCGTAAATATTTTGCAGCTGGGGCAGACATTGTAGAAACCAACACCTTTTCTGGTACAACCATAGCAATGGCAGACTATTTTATGGAAGATTTAGTGTACGAACTAAATTATGAGTCGGCACGTATTGCAAAACAAGTAGCAGATGAGTTTACTGCAAAAGAGCCACATAAACCAAGGTTTGTAGCAGGTAGTATTGGGCCAACCAATAAAACGGCAAGTATGTCTCCAGATGTTAACGACCCAGGTTTTAGAGGTATTACTTTTGATGAGCTTAGAATAGCCTACAAACTACAAGTAGAAGCTTTACTAGATGGCGGCTCAGATATTTTGTTGGTAGAAACCATTTTTGATACTCTTAATGCAAAGGCTGCATTATTTGCTATAGAAGAAGTAAAAGAAGAACGCAATATAGATGTTCCTATAATGGTAAGTGGTACAATTACAGATGCCTCTGGTAGAACATTATCTGGACAAACAGCAGAAGCCTTTTTAATATCAATAAGTCATATTTCTATTTTAACTGTTGGTTTTAATTGTGCTTTAGGGGCAAACCAATTGGTGCCTCATTTAGAGGTTTTGGCAGCTAAAACAAGTTTTGGAGTATCTGCACATCCAAACGCAGGTTTGCCAAATGCCTTTGGAGAGTATGATGAGACTGCAGAGGAAATGGCTGCACAAATAAAAGAATATTTAGACAAGAGTTTGGTAAACATTGTTGGTGGTTGCTGCGGTACAACACCAGAACATATTACAGCAATTGCCAATTTAGCAAAAGATTACAAACCCAGAAGTATTTCTGCAGAAACGGCATCGTAATGAAAAATGAAAAACCTAAATACTTAAAACTATCCGGACTAGAACCTTTAATTGTTACGGAAAACACCAATTTTATAAATGTTGGTGAGCGTACCAATGTTGCTGGTTCTAAAAAGTTCTTAAGGTTAATAAAAGAAGAAAAGTTTGATGAAGCTTTGGCTATTGCTCGTCACCAAGTAGATGGTGGAGCTCAAATAATAGACATTAATATGGATGACGGACTTATAGATGGCAAAGAGGCTATGGTTAAGTTCCTAAATCTAATTATTGCAGAACCAGATATTTCTAGAGTTCCTATAATGATAGACAGTTCTAAATGGGAAATTATAGAAGCTGGTTTGCAAGTTGTACAAGGTAAGTGTGTGGTAAACTCTATTAGTCTAAAAGAAGGCGAAGCAGAATTTATACACCACGCAAAACTTATTAAGCGTTATGGTGCAGCTGTAATTGTAATGGCCTTTGATGAGGTTGGTCAGGCAGATAATTACGAGCGTAGAATAGAAATAGCTAAACGATCTTATGACGTTCTAGTTAATAAAGTAAACTTTGCTCCAGAGGATATTATTTTTGATCTTAATATTTTTCCTGTTGCCACCGGTATGGATGAGCACAGACGCAACGCTATAGACTTTATAGAAGCTACGGCTTGGGTAAAAGAGAATTTGCCGCATTGTAGTGTAAGTGGTGGCGTTAGTAATGTATCGTTTTCTTTTAGAGGTAACAATCCTGTACGTGAGGCTATGCACTCGGTGTTTTTATATCACGCCATACAGGCAGGTATGAATATGGGAATTGTTAACCCTACTATGTTAGAGGTTTATGATGATATTCCTAAGGAATTATTAGAGCGTGTAGAGGATGTAATGTTAGACCGTAGGGATGATGCTACAGAGCGTTTGCTAGATTTTGCAGATACGGTAGTTGGCAAGGCAAAGGAAAGCACGGTAGATTTATCTTGGAGAGAAAAACCTATACAAAACCGTATAACCAGAGCTTTGGTAAAGGGTATAGACCAGTATATTGTAGAAGATGTAGAAGCAGCTAGGCAAAGTGTAGACAAACCTATAGAGGTTATAGAGGGTCATTTAATGACAGGGATGAACGTTGTTGGTGACTTGTTTGGTAGCGGAAAAATGTTTTTACCACAGGTTGTAAAGTCGGCACGAGTAATGAAAAAAGCGGTTGCTTACTTATTGCCTTACATAGAAGAGGAAAAGCTTAAAAATCCGCAAGAAGGAGGGTCTTCTTCAGCTGGAAAAATTTTAATGGCTACTGTTAAAGGAGATGTACATGATATAGGTAAAAATATTGTGGGTGTTGTTTTGGCTTGTAACAATTATGAGATTGTAGATTTAGGGGTAATGGTGCCGCCAGAAAAAATTATACAAGCAGCAAAAGAACATAATGTAGATGTTATTGGTTTAAGCGGGTTAATAACACCGTCTTTAGATGAAATGGTCTTTTTAGCAAAAGAAATGGAACGCCAAAATTTTAGTGTACCATTGCTTATTGGAGGTGCAACTACAAGCAAAGCACATACTGCCGTAAAAATAGATCCGCAATATAAAAATGCTGTGGTATATGTTAATGATGCCTCTAGAGCGGTAACCGTTGTTGGTGATTTGTTGCAAAAAGAAACAGGAGAAAAATACAAAGAGACTATAAAACTAGATTACGAAGAGTTTAGAAAACAGTTTTTAAAGCGTACCAAACATAAAGAGTATTTGCCTATAGATGCAGCACGTAAAAACAAGTACAAAATAGATTGGAAAACATCAGAAATTATAAAACCAAATACACTTGGAATACAAGTTATAGAGGAATATGATTTAAGTAAGTTGGTAGAGTTTATAGATTGGACTCCGTTTTTTAGAAGCTGGGAGTTGCACGGTAAATTTCCAGATATTTTAACCGATGAAATTGTAGGTACCCAAGCCACAGATTTATTTGCTGAAGCGCAAGAAATGCTCACAAAACTTATTGATGAAAAATTGCTTACTGCAAAAGCAATTTTTGGTTTGTTTAAGGCCAATACAATTAATGATGATGATATTGAACTAGACACATCAAACGGTAAACATACGTTTAGGACCTTGCGTCAGCAATTAAAAAAGTATGCTGGTAAGCCAAACTTTGCATTAGCAGATTTTATTGCGCCAACAGATGCTGGTGTAGATGATTACATGGGATGTTTTTGTGTTAGTACAGGTTTTGGAGCAGAGGAAATTGCAGAGCAGTACCGTAAAGATTTAGACGATTACAATTCTATCATGGTAAAAGCTTTAGCAGATAGGTTAGCAGAGGCTTTTGCAGAATGCCTGCATAAAGACATTAGAACTACTCATTGGGGATATGCTAGTAATGAAACTTTAGATAACGAAGCTCTAATAAAAGAAGAGTATAAAGGTATTAGACCTGCACCAGGATACCCTGCTTGTCCAGATCATTTAGAAAAACCTACTATTTGGGATATTTTAAAAGTAAAAGAAACTATTGGTGTAGAACTTACAGATAGTTTGGCAATGTGGCCAGCAGCATCGGTTTCTGGGTATTATTTTGCGAATCCAGAGGCACGTTATTTTGGAGTAGGAAAAATAAAAGAAGATCAAGTTGAAGATTTTGCAACTAGAAAAAATATAGAGTTAGAGACGGCTTTAAAATGGCTTGCTCCAAATATTGCAGATGATTAAAGTTTTGTTGATGCGTTAGGGATTAAGGTATTGTTGAAGCTCTTTTATGGTTTTTTTGCCATAAAAAGCGACTACCGAAAGCCCGACCGTAGGAACGCCAAAAAAATATAAAAATGAAAGTAACCGACCATATTAAAAACGCAAACGGAAAAACATTGTTTTCTTTTGAGATTATACCGCCTGTAAAGGGTAGAAATATTCAGGAATTGTACGGGAATATAGATCCTTTAATGGAGTTTAAACCGCCCTTTATAGATGTTACTACGTCTAGAGAAGAGTATATTTATATAGACCGTGATGGTTTGTTAGATAAAAAACTTACGCGTATGAGACCTGGTACTGTGGGTATTTGTGCGTCTATAAAACATAAATATGATGTAGATACGGTGCCACATGTTTTATGTGGTGGTTTTACTAGAGAAGAAACCGAGTATTTGTTAGTAGATTGCCATTATTTGGGTATTGATAATGTTATGGCATTACGAGGAGATGCTATGCGAGAAGAGCAGTATTTTGAACCTACAAAAGGAGGGCATAAATATGCGGTTAGTTTGGTAGATCAAATACAGAAACTTAATTGCGGATCTTACTTACATGAGGTTATAGAGACCGATAATTGTGCTGATTTTTGTATTGGGGTTGCAGGTTACCCAGAAAAACATATGGAAGCACCATCTTTATTAACAGACTTAAAACGCTTAAAACAAAAAGTAGATGCAGGTGCAGATTACGTAGTTACACAAATGTTTTTTGATAATAATAAGTATTTTGAGTTTGTAAAAGCAGCTAAAGATTTTGGAATTAATGTGCCAATTATACCAGGTATAAAACCAATTGCTGTTAAAAAACATTTACAATTACTACCACAAGTTTTTAAAATTGATGTGCCACAAGATTTAGTAGATGCTGTTGAAGACTGTAAGGATAATAAAGCAGTACGCCAAGTTGGTATAGATTGGGCAGTGCAACAATCTAAGGAGTTAAAAGCAGCAGGTGTACCTGTATTGCACTACTACTCTATGGGTAAGTCTGATAATATTAAGGCAATAGCAAAGGAACTTTTTTAAATTTTGTAAGTATTAGCTTATAAAGATTTGCTGTGGATGTAAAATTGCTATTTTTGCACGCGATGAATATAAGAATCCTTTTTGTTGCTTTGTTTTCTGTGGGATGTTTTGCCCAGCAGAAAAGTAAAATAGTAATAGATGCTAGTCAGTTTTACGGCTCTATTGCATTACATAATAATAGTATTGCACACTTAATATCTGCGCATCCGGCTGGTTTAATTTTAAGTTACAATAAAAAAACTTTTGGAGATGAGGCTTGGGAACAATTGTATAATTATCCAGATTTAGGGTTCTCGTTTATTTACCAAGATATGAATAATAGCACCTTGGGTAAAAACTATGGTGCGTATGCACATTATAACTTCTATTTTTTTAAGAGAAATGTACAGCTTAGAGTGGGGCAAGGTATTGCCTATACTACAAACCCTTATGATAAAGTAACTAACTTTAGAAACAATGCATATGGGTCTGATATTTTAAGTAGTACTTACGCAATGGTTAATTACCATAAAGAAAATATTTATAAAGGCTTGGGTTTTAAAGCCGGGCTAACATTGGTGCACTATTCTAATGCAAATTTTAAGGCGCCAAATACATCTACAAACACCATTGCGTTAAATGCAGGTTTAACGTATGACTTAGATGGAGGTGAAAAATTACCATATAAGACCATTACAGATACTATAAATTACAACCAACCTATACACTTAAATGTTGCCTTTAGAGGAGGTGTTAATGAGAGTGATGTTATTGGTTTAGGACAGTCTCCTTTTTATATTTTATCGGCTTATGCAGATAAAAGAATTGGAAGAAAAAGTGGGTTTCAGTTAGGTGCAGATGTTTTCTTTTCTAAGTTTTTAAAGGAGTTAATAACATACAATTCTATTGCTTTTCCAGAGAAAAATGTAGATGCTAATGACGATTATAAACGTGTAGGTGTTTTTGTTGGTCACGAGTTATATATTAACCAAATGTCTGTGGTAACACAGTTAGGTTATTATGTGTATTATCCGTTTGATTTTGAAGGAAGAATGTACAATAGAATGGGATTGAAACGTTACTTTGGCGATAAAATGTTTGCAGCTGTAACTTTAAAATCTCATGCAGCTAAAGCAGAGGCAGTGGAATTTGGAGTTGGAATCCGTTTTTAAAAATATGAAGATGATTACAAGAAGACAGATTAAAAATATAGGATTGCAAATTACAAGTAAATCAATTTTGCTATACACTTTAACACTTGTTTTAGTGTATGGTTGTAATAGCGAAAATGCATCTGATTGTTTTCAGAATGCAGGAGATACCATAAGAGAAGAAATTGTGGTAGAACCTTTTACAGCTATTACTGTTTTTGAAAATTCAGCTTTAGTTATAAAGGAAGGTCCAGTACAAAAGGTTGAGGTAGAAACAGGAGAATATTTGCGTAGTGATATTGATGCTAAAGTTGTAGATGGTAAATTGATACTTACCAATACAAACGGATGTAATTTTACTAGAGACTATGGTTTAACTACTTTTTATGTTACCGCACCAAACTTAACATCTATACGTAGTAGTACTGGTTTTGATATTAGTAGTGATGGGGTTTTAAGTTATCCAAGTTTAGCTCTTTTATCTGAAGATTTTGGTGACACAGAAGCAGACTTTACTACCGGATCTTTTACTTTAGAGTTGTTAGATACTAAAGTGTCTATAGTTTCTAACGGTGCTGCTTATTTTGATTTGAAAGGAACGGCAAAAAGTTTAAATGTTGTTTTTGCAGCAGGAGACTCTAGGCTTAATGCAGAAAATTTAATAACTAAAAATGTGAATGTAAACCACAGAAGCTCTAACGATATATTGGTAAATCCGCAAGAGAGTATTTCTGGTACAATTAGAGGTGTTGGTGATGTTATTAGTTATTATAAGCCAGCTAATATAAATGTAGAAGAGCTTTACAAAGGAAAGCTTATCTTTAAAGAGTAATAACTAAAGTTGCTTTACATTGAGTTTTAAAAGATTCTTATCTTATTTTACAAAAAGAATTAGCAGTTCTAAAGATAATGGTGTTGCTAATAATATTAATTACAGTAAGGTTGATGAGTTACTGCAATCGTTGGTAAATAATTCCAAAATTCCAGGTATTGCAATTAAGGCTACACAACACAATAAAACTATTTTTAATAAGGGATATGGGTTTTCTAACTTAGATAATAAAACACCTATAAACCCAGACGATTCTGTATTTAGAATTGCTAGTGTGTCTAAACCCATTGCAGCAACTGCATTAGCTATTATGGTGCAAGATGGTTTAATAGATTTGGAAGAGTCTTTTTATACCTATGTTCCTTATTATCCTAAAAAAAAGTATGACTTTGCAATTAGGCAATTGGCTAGTCATACCGCAGGTATACGTGGTTACAAAGGTAAAGAGTATGGTTTAAATATGCCATATACTATTAAAGAGAGTATTACTATTTTTAAGGGTGATGATTTACTTTTTAAACCAGGAACAAATTACCATTACAATAGTTATGATTGGGTTTTATTGTCACTAGCAATGCAAGAGGCAAGTGGTATACCTTTTGAAGAATATGTGCAAAAAAAAGTTTTAGACCCTTTGCAAATGCAAAATACATATGCAGAAGTAAAAGATAAACTTGTTCTAAATGCTACCACATTTTATTCTCAAAAAAGACAAGGATTTAGAAAAGCAATGGAGGTTAATAATTACTATAAATTAGCTGGTGGCGGATTTTTATCTACAACTACAGATATTGTAAAACTAGGAAACGCATATTTAAAAGGCAATTTGCTAGAACAAGCTACACAGCAACAATTTTTAACTGCGCAAGAAGTAAATGGTGAGTCTACCTACTACGGTTTAGGTTGGCAAGTAAGCACAGATAAAAAAGGTAATGTGTACTATGGCCATATTGGTAATGGCGTAGGCGGCTACTCTAACTTTTTTGTGTACCCTAAACAAGGTTTAGTAATAAGCATACTAACCAATTGTACAAATCCTAATATACAAGATGTTTTAGATGAAATTGTATTGGAGTTTGTAGAAAAAGCAAATGAGTCTACCCTGTAATCTCAGTAAATAAACTTTCTAAGTTTTTGTTTTTACGGCTAAGTTGTAGTGTTTTTAATTCGTTGTCGTGAGCAAAGTCAAATACAGCAGGGCGCATATCTACATCTGTATTAAAAGTAATTTCATACACAAAACCAGCAGTGTTTTTAACAGCAACCACATTTGGCAACCTGTTTAGTAATTGCTCTTCAACCCTATAATCAAATTCTACTTCTATAATTTGTTCTGTATCGTCTCTTAAGTCGGTTAACTTTTTATCGGCTACAACTACACCTTTATTAATAATTACAACACGGTCACAAACGGCTTCTACCTCTTTCATAATATGGGTAGATAGTAAAATGGTTTTTTCTTTACCAATCTCTTTAATCAGTTTACGTATTTCTAATAATTGATTAGGATCTAAACCAGTTGTTGGTTCATCTAAAATTAAAACTTCAGGATTGTGCAGTAAAGCAGCAGCTAAACCAACACGTTGTCTGTATCCTTTAGATAGTTGGTCTATTTTTTTGTGTGCTTCAGGTGTTAAGCCAGTTTGTTCTATAACTTCTTCAATTCTTGCTTTAGATACCTTGTATACGTTTGCGTTAAAAGCCAAATATTCTTTTACATACATATCTAAGTACAAAGGATTGTGCTCTGGTAAGTATCCAATACTTTTTTGAACGTTAATTCTGTCTGCAACACTAAATTCGTTTACAGCAGCTTCTCCGCTATCTGCTAAAATATAAGTAGTAAGTATTTTCATAAGTGTAGACTTACCAGCTCCATTAGGGCCTAAAAAGCCAACAATTTCTCCCTTATTTATGGCGAAAGAAACGTTATCTAATGCTTTTTGGCTTCCAAAAGTTTTACTGATGTTTTGTACGGAAATAGACATACTTATATTTTTTTATCAAAAATAACGTAAATAAGTGAATTTTGTTTTTAAAAGGAATAGGAATTATAAGCCTTTTTTTGGTGTTAAGCCAATTACGATTAACGGAATTTTAACGTTTTTAAAAATTGATATCTTAATTATTTGTTAAAAAAATTACGGTTATATTAAATAATGTGAGAAGAGTGAAAAAAAATAATAATAAAATTTGTTTTTTAAATTTAATAATTACCTTAGCCGTATAATACAAGAATAATGAATACAAGATATTTCTGGAACGGTTTTTATTTTTACTTCTTTTTTAAGAGAGGTGCGGGACTGTTGTAGTATATTTTAAATATAGATATAAATTAAAGTCCCGTATATAACGGGACTTTTTTTATGCAAAAAATTGACGTTTAAGTAGATAAAAAGAAATGGCATTAAAAATTGCAATACAAGGTATAAAGGGGTCTAATCACCACCAAGTAGCTAATGAGTTTTTTGGTGAGGATGTGCAGTTGGTAGAATGTCTTTCTTTTGATGAGTTAATTCACCAACTAATGACTGGTTACGCAGACAAGGCGGTTATGGCTATAGAAAACTCTATTGCGGGTTCTATAATTCCTAATTATGCGCTTGTTTACAATAACGATTTACACATTATTGGTGAGCATTATCTTAATATTCATCATCATTTAATGGCTTTAAAAGGTCAAAAAATTGAAGATATAAAAGAAGTACACTCGCACCCAATGGCTTTATTGCAGTGTAAAGATTTTTTAAAAGCGTACTCGCACATTAAGTTGGTAGAATCTGTAGATACAGCAGAAACTGCACAGCGTATAGAAAAAGATAATTTAAAAGGTATTGCGGCTATTGCGCCAAAAGTTGCATCAGAATTATACAATTTAGAAGTTGTAGCATCAGAAATACAAACTATTTCTAATAATGCAACCCGTTTTATCATTCTTAAAAAAGAAAATAAAGAGTTGCCAGAGGAAGAGATAAATAAGGCATCATTACGTTTTGTTTTAGATCATAAGCGAGGGAGTTTGGCAGCCGTTTTAAATGTGATGAGTGATTGTAACCTAAACTTAACAAAAATACAATCACTACCAGTAATAGAACAACCTTGGAAGTATTCGTTCTTTGTAGATGTTACTTTTTTAAAGTATAAAGACTATAAAAAAGCCAAAGCATTATTAGAGATAATGGCAGAAGAATTTAAAATTTTAGGTGAATACAAAAACGGAAGAGAATGAAAACAGCAGATAGACTAGAACAAATACAAGAATACTATTTTTCTAAAAAACTTAGAGAAGTACGTGGTTTAATGGCAGACGGTAAACCTATAATAAATATGGGAATTGGTAGTCCAGATTTAGCACCTTCTGCAATAGTGGTAGATGCTATAAAAAATGCAGTAGAAGATGCAGGCGCACACCAATACCAAAGTTACCAAGGCTTACCAGAGTTAAGAGAAAGTATGGCATCTTTTTATAAGGCTAATTTTAATGTTACCGCAGATCCGTTAACCGAAATTTTACCTTTAATGGGTTCTAAAGAAGGTATTTTGCACATTAGTATGGCTTTTTTAAATGTTGGTGATGCGGCTTTAATTCCTAATCCGGGTTACCCAACATATACATCTGTAACAAATTTAGTAGGAGCAGAGCCTAAGTATTATGATTTGGTTGCAGATAACAATTGGTTTCCAGATTTAGAAGCCTTAGAGAAACAAGACTTATCTAAAGTTAAAATAATGTGGGTATGTTACCCGCATATGCCTACAGGTGCTGTTGCAACAAAAGAACAGTTGCAGAAGCTAGTTGCATTTGCTTTAAAAAACAATATTTTATTGGTAAATGACAATCCATATAGTTTTGTTTTAAACAATGCGCCAACAAGTATATTAAGTATAGAAAATGCTAAAGATTGTGCTTTAGAATTAAACTCGCTTAGTAAAACTTTTAATATGGCAGGCTGGCGTGTGGGTATGGTTTTGGGTAGCGCAGAACATTTAAACGCGGTATTAAAAGTAAAAAGTAATATGGATTCTGGTATGTTTTATGGCATACAAAAAGGAGCTATTGCAGCATTAAAAAGTAGTAAAGATTGGTTTGCAGAATTAAATGAAATATACGCTACCCGTAGAGATTTAATTTTTCAGTTAGCAGACAAATTAAATTGTACTTATGATAAAAATGTAGTAGGAATGTTTGTATGGGCAAAGTTGCCAGCCGGTAGTGTTTCATCAGAAGAGTTTATAGATGACGTGTTATATAGTAAAGATGTATTTATAACGCCAGGAACAATTTTTGGTAGTAATGGAGAAGGTTATATACGCTTTTCTTTATGTGTTACACAAGAAAAAATAAGAGAAGCAATAAGTAGATTTAAATAAAGAAGTTAAAAGTGAGTTTGGTTAAAGTTTGTATTACGACCAATAGCTTTTGTATCATATAAAATAAGTAATGAACGTATTTATAATTGGCATAGGATTAATAGGTGGCTCAATGGCCAAGGATATTAAAAGGATAAATGCTGATGCTAAAATTTATGGTGTAGATATTAATGATGCACACGTAGAAGAAGCATTGTCTTTAGGAGTAATAGACCAAAAGGCAAGTTATCAAGACTTGGAATTGGCAGATGTTGTAATTGTGAGTATACCTGTAGATGTTATGGTGAAAGAATTGCCAAAAATATTAGATGCAATTACTGATGATGCTATTGTTTTAGATGCGGGTTCTACTAAAGGTTTAATTTGTAAACAAGTAGAAAATCATCCTAAAAGAAGAAATTTTATTGCGTGCCACCCAATTGCAGGAACAGAATTTTCTGGACCATCTGCAGCTATAGAAAACCTGTTTAAAGGCAAAACAAATATTATTTGTGAAGTAGAGAAAACAGCATTTAAGTTGCAGGAAAAGGCTTTAGATCTTTTTAGAGAAATGGGAATGCGTATAAGATATATGAATGTAGAAGCGCATGATAAACACATAGCATACGTGTCTCATTTATCTCATATTAGCTCTTTTATGTTAGGAAAGACGGTTATTGAGAAAGAAAAAAATGAACGTGATATATTTGATATGGCGGGCAGTGGATTTGAGAGTACAGTACGTTTGGCAAAAAGTTCGCCAGCAATGTGGACGCCAATTTTTAAGCAGAATAAAACCAATGTTTTAGAAACATTAGAAGAATATATTCAGAATTTAAATGCCTTTAAAAAAATGATTGAAGAAGACAATTATAAAGGTATTTATGATGAAATGGAAAACGCAAACAAAATAAAAGAAATATTAAACGGAATACCCCAGAATAAAAATTAAGTAAAGATGGAAAATTCAAAAGAAATGAGAACATGGTTGGATGACATGAAACTAGATCATCCACTAGTAATAGCAGGGCCGTGTAGTGCTGAAACAGAAGAGCAAGTTTTAAAAATTGCTCATCAATTAAAAGATACCGATGTAAGTTATTATAGAGCAGGTATTTGGAAGCCAAGAACTCGTCCAGGGAATTTTGAAGGTGTAGGCTTGTTAGGTCTTAAGTGGTTGCAAAAAGTAAAAGAAGAAACAGGAATGAAAACCTGTACGGAGGTTGCAAATAGAGCCCACGTAGAATTGGCATTAGAACATGATATAGATTTATTATGGATTGGTGCGCGTACATCTGTAAGTCCGTTTATCATGCAAGAAATTGCAGATGCTTTAGCGGGTACAGATAAAATTGTATTGGTAAAAAACCCAATTAACCCAGACTTATCTTTGTGGTTAGGTGGTATAGAGCGTTTACATACTGCGGGAATTAAAAATTTAGGTGCAATACACAGAGGTTTTTCTACTTACGAGAAAACAAAATATAGAAACATACCAGAATGGCAACTGGCTATTGAGTTCAAAAATAGATTTCCAGATTTACCATTAATAAACGATCCGTCTCATATTACAGGAAACAGAGATATGATTTTTGATGTGTCACAAACAGCATTAGATCTTAATTTTGATGGATTAATGGTAGAAACTCACTTTGATCCAGATAATGCATGGAGTGATGCTGCACAACAAGTAACACCAGAAAAATTAGTGCAAATTATGCGCGATTTAAAAATAAGAAAAGAATCAGATCCTGAAGCGGAATACAATAAAGATTTAAGTAATTTACGTGCACAAATAGATGTTATTGATGCACAGTTAATTGAAACTTTAGGAAAAAGAATGAAAATTTCTGACGGAATTGGAGCGCTTAAAAAAGAAAAAAACGTTGCTGTTTTGCAATCTACACGATGGAACGAAATTTTAGGAGCTATGATTTTAGAAGGTGAGTCTAAAGGCTTAAGTGAAGAGTTTGTTTTAAAAATGTTTAAAGCAATACACCAAGAGTCTATAAACCACCAAGAAAAAATTATTAAAGGATAATTTTAGAGATAAAAAAATCCCGATGTAAAATGCATCGGGATTTTTATAAAAAGGTTTAATAAATTATTTTTTCTTAAAAATATATCTGGTAATAAAAATACCTTTACCATCACCTTTACCAGCTTCACTTTCTACAGCACTAGTTACAAAGGCTAGCTCCCAACCTTCTGCAACCATTGCATTAATTTTTGAAGTTATAATGGCGTCATTAGCAGCTATATTCTGAAATCTAATTCCACCGATGTTATAAAAGTTAAGTAATTTAGTTTCATCAAAACCTTTAACTCTAATATCACCTCTTTTAGATTTGTTTCTTGTATTATCTTCTTCAGTCTGTGTAGAAGTATACTCTTTGTAATCTTTCTCTTCGTTGGCAGAAATTATTCTAGATCTTCCTAATCCGTTAGGAACAATAGACTCAACACTAGTAATAACTTTAAATTGTTGGGCAGATAAATCTACCGTTGATAAGCAAAGGATAAATGCAAAAAATAATAATTTTTTCATAATTGTTAATTTGTTTGTTGTTTATATATTTTTTTAACGATAAAAAAAAGACGGTAGTATAACACATATATTGTTTCTTTGTAAAAAGAAAGTAAAATAAAGAATACAAAATGATAGGAACTGTTTATAAATCTACTGGAAGTTGGTACACTGTAAAAACAGATGACGGTGTGTTTTATGACTGTAGGATAAAAGGTAAGTTCCGTTTAAAAGGTATAAAAAGTACCAATCCTATTGCAGTAGGGGATAAAGTTGTTTTTGAGCTTGAAAAAAGTGGAGATGAAACCAATGCAACCATTACAGAAATTAAAGATCGCAAAAATTACATTGTACGTAAGTCTGTAAACTTATCTAAGCAAACACATATAATTGCGTCTAACTTAGATCAGGTTTTTTTAATGATAACGTTAAATAATCCGCAAACATTTACAAGTTTTATAGATCGTTTTTTAGTGACGGCGGAAGCTTATGGCATACCTGCAGTTCTATTATTTAATAAGATAGATTCCTATAACGAAGATGAGCTTTTAGATGTTAAATATTTAGCTGCATTGTACCGTAGTATTGGTTATACTTGCGCAGGTATTTCTGCAAAAACAGGTAAAAACGTAGATAAGGTAAAAGAAATGATGACGGGAAAAATAAGTATGTTTTCTGGTCATTCTGGTGTAGGTAAATCTACCTTGGTAAATACTATAGATAAAGATTTAAATATAAAAACCAAAGAAATATCTGAACAACATATGCAAGGGCAGCACACCACAACATTTGCAGAAATGTACGATTTGGATTTTGGAGCTCAAATTATAGACACACCTGGTATACGTGGTTTTGGAATAGTAGATATGGAAAAAGAGGAGATAGGTGACTATTTTCCTGAGTTTTTTGCTTTAAAAAGTGAATGTAAGTTTAATAACTGCTTGCATATAGATGAGCCCAAGTGTGCTGTAAAAGATGCGTTAGAGAATGATGAAGTTGCTTGGAGCAGGTATAAAAGTTATGTACAAATGATTACAGGTGAAGAGGAAAACTACAGACAGGATATTTACGGAGAAAAAAAATGAGAGCAGTAATACAAAGAGTAACAAGAGCAAGTGTTACTGTTAACGAAAAACTAATTTCTAAAATAGATTCAGGTCTTTTAATTTTATTAGGAATAGAAGCAGAAGATACTAAAGAAGACATAGATTGGTTGACTCGTAAAATTGCAAATCTCAGAATTTTTAATGACGAAAACGGAGTAATGAATAACTCTCTTTTAGATAGTAAAGGAGATGTAATAGTTGTAAGCCAGTTTACACTACACGCTGCAACAAAAAAAGGTAATAGACCTTCTTATATAAAAGCAGCAAAGCCAGAACTTGCAAAACCTTTATATGTTACTTTTGTTAAGCAATTAGAAACTACTATGGGTAAGTCTGTGGGCACAGGTGTCTTTGGCGCAGATATGAAAGTAGATTTACTTAATGATGGCCCTGTAACAATAATAATGGATACAAAAAATAAAGAATAATCGTATATATTTTTGTAGGTTTTTTATTAATTTAGGCTCAACCAAAACCAACCAATGAGAGTATTTTTTTTCTTTATATTATTTCTTTGCATACAACTATCTGAAGCACAAGAAATTAATCATCAGTCTTTATTAATTAATTCCAATTTAACCAAAAATGCAAATGCTGTTGTTAGGTTAGATCAAATGGATATTCATATTAGTTCTAAAACTAAAATGAGTATTAAATTAAGACGAATTGTTACTGTTTTAAATAAGTATGGAAATGGTGCAACACATGCGTCTGTGGGGTATGATTTAGACAGGAAAGTAGTTTCTGTACAGGCCTTAGTATACAATCAGTTTGGTAAACAAATAGGTAAGTTTAAAGAAAAAGACTTTAAAGATGTTAGTGCAGTAAGCGGTAGTACATTATACTCAGACTCCAGAGTAAAATATTTAGACTATACTCCAATAGCTTACCCTTACACAATGGAGTTTACTTATGAGTACACCAATTCTAATACTGGTGAATTAATACCAACTTGGTACTTTTTAGATTCATTTTATTTAAGTACAGAAAAAAGTAGTATCACATTAACTTATGATGATGAAAGCTTTAAGCCAGAAGTTAAGGAGCAGAATTTGGCAGGTTTAGATGTTGAAAAAATAATAAAAAATGGAAGTACTTCTTATACAGTAAAAAATATACCTGCAATAAAAAAAGAAAGTTTAAGTCCGGCTTTTCATAAGATTTCACCACAACTGCAAATAAGACCTATAAACTTTACATATGGTGGTTACGATGCTTCAATAAAATCTTGGCAAGATTTAGGTAAATGGATGTACTCTAATTTATTAGTTAATAGAGATAAGTTACCAGAATCTACCATAAATACAATAAAATCATTAACAAAAGAAGCTAAATCCGATATTGAAAAAGCAAAAATTGTATATAAGTATGTGCAGGATAATACAAGGTATATAAGTGTACAGGTAGGTATTGGAGGTATGCAGCCTATATCTGCATTAGATGTAGATAGGGTAAAGTATGGAGATTGTAAAGGATTATCTAATTACACAATGGCCTTATTACAGGCAGTTGGCGTAAAAGCATTTTATACTCACGTAGAGGCTGGTAATTACAAAGAAAGTTTTAAAAAAGATTTTGCATCACTGGCAGAAGGTAACCATGTAATTTTAGCAATAGAAAGCAGTGATAAGTATTATTGGATTGATTGTACGTCTCAGATACATCCATTTGGATTTTTAGGAGATTTTACAGATGGTAGAATGGTACACGTAATAAAGCCAGATGGAGGTGAGTTGGTACAAACGGATAGTTATGTTAATGAAGATAATTATCAGAAAACAGAAGCTCGTATTACATTGTCTAATACAGGAACAATTTCTGCAGATGCAGTTATTACTACAAAGGGAATACAGTATGATGATAGGTTTAGTATAGAAAGAAAGGCATCTACTGATGTTAAAAAGCATTATGCATCTTACTGGAGTTATATAAACAACTTAACTATTAATAATTATAATTTTTTAAATAATAGAGATAGTATTGTATTTACAGAAAAAGTTAGTTTAGAGGCAGTAAACTACGCTTCTGTAAGCGGAGAGAGATTGTTGTTTAGGGTAAATGCGTTAAACAGAAATAATGGAGTACCAGATAGGTATAGAAGTAGAAAGTTGCCTTTAGAAATACAAAGAGGCTATTTAGATGAAGATGAGTTTAATGTTTTGCTTCCTAATAGTTTTAAAGTTGAGGCAATGCCTAACAACACTTTAATAGAAAACGAATTTGGAATGTACAGTGTATCTTATAAGTTATCAGAAGACTTAAAAAATGTAGAGTACAAAAGAAAATTACTTATTAAAGAAGGATATTATCCAAAAGAGAAATACAAAGACTATCGTGACTTTAGAAAAAAAGTATCATTACTAGATAATACTAAAATTGTTTTAGTGAAAAAATAAACCAAAAGTTAGCTAAAACCCCACAACCAAATAACCCAATTTATTATGATTAAAAAATACAGTTTAGTAGTACTATTCAGTTTAACCATTAGCTTAATTTCTGCTCAAGATTTTGATTTTGGAAAAGTATCTATTCAAGAACTAAATGAAAAGGTACATCCTTTAGACTCATCCGCAAGTGCAGCTTATTTATATAAAAAAAGAAGCAGTTATTTTAGATATGATAATGCTAGCGGTTTTGAATTAGTTACAGAGGTATTTGAAAGAGTTAAAATTTATAATAAAGATGGTTATGATTTTGCTACAAAGCCTATTAGGCTTTATAAAGCATCTCAGGGAAATAGGGAAAGAGTTATGGGATTAAAAGCTATCACCTATAATATAGTTGATGGTGATATAGAAGAAACAAAGTTGAAGAAGGACGGTATTTTTGAATCCGAGTTATCAGAATTTTATGACCAAACAAAATTTACAATGCCAAATATAAAAGATGGTAGTGTAATAGAATATAAGTATAGAATCAACTCTCCGTTCATATATAATGTAGATGATTATATTTTTCAACACAGTATACCTGCAAATAAAATAGAAGCTTCTTTTTCTTCACCAGAATATTACAACTTTAAGTTAAATTCTAAAGGTTATCTTGGTATATATCCAAAGGTAACTAGAGTTAATTCTGGTATTACTATAAAAAGTAAAAGTAGAGAAGCAAGAGGGGCAACAGTAAGTACAAATTTTAATTCGGATAAAGTAGATTTTTTTGAAAACAAGCATATTTACAATCTAGTAGATATTCCTGCTCTAAAAGAAGAACCATATATAAATAACATAGATAATTATAGAGCAGCCGTAAAGTATGAACTTTCTTCTGTGCAGTACCCTAACAGTATTCCTAAATATTATTCATCAACTTGGAAGAATGTAGTAAAGACAATTTATGATAGCCCTAGTTTTGGCGTAGAGTTAAATAAAACAGGTTATTATAATCAAGATATAGATATGTTGATTGCTTCAATTACAGATCCAATGCAAAAGGCAGGTGTAATTTACCAGTTTGTAAAGAGTAAAGTAAAATGGAATGGTATTTATGGTAAGTACACATATAATGGAGTACGTAAAGCTTATAAAGAAAGTGTTGGTAATGTTGCAGATATAAACTTAATGCTAACCTCTATGCTTAGGTATGCCGGTTTAGATGCATATCCTGTTTTAGTAAGTACTAGAGGTAATGGTATACCAATATTTCCTACTAGAGAAGGCTATAATTATGTTGTTTCTGCTATAAAAACAGATAGAGGAATAGTATTGTTAGATGCAACAAGTATCTATAATATGCCTAATGTAATGCCTACAAGAGTGTTAAATTGGGAGGGAAGGATCATTAGTAAAGATGGAGGTTCTTCTACAATAAGTTTATACCCAAATGAACAATCTACTAAAGTTATAATGATGACATCTAAGTTAGATGAGAACGGAGTGCTATCTGGTGCAGTTAGAAAAGTTGCTAAGCTTCATAATGCAAGGATTTATCGCAATAATTACAATGAGGCAGATGAAGATAGTTATATAGAAAAGATTGAAAAGGCTCTAGATTTAGAAATATCTGATTTTGAAGTAAAAAACAGTACAGATTTAAGTAAACCAATCCTTGAAAGTTATAAATTTGTAAAAGAAAGTCAGGCAGATGTTATTGGTGATAAAATTTATTTTTCTCCAATGTTTTTTTACAGATCTAAAAGCAACCCTTTTAAGTTAGAAAAAAGGAGTTATCCAATAGATTTTAGTTATCCAACAGAAACAACCTATAGAATTATTGTAGAAATTCCTGCAGGATATAAAGTAGAAACTTTGCCAGAAGTAAAAAGTATAGCTTTACCAGAGCAATTAGGATCTTTTACTTTTAATGTGAACCAAAAAAATAATCAGGTCCACTTATTAGTAAAAGAATCTATAAATAAGGCAATTGTAACGCCAGATTATTATGCTGCGGTAAAAAATTACTTTAAATTACTTATTGAAAAAGAAAACGAAAAGGTGGTTTTAACAAAAATATAATGAACATAGAAAACGCACAAGAAGCCGTAGATAATTGGATTAAGGAACACGGAGTTCGCTATTTTAACGAGCTTACAAATATGGCTCAGCTTACAGAGGAAGTAGGTGAGGTGGCACGTATTATTGCGCGTAGATACGGAGAACAAAGCGAAAAAGAGTCTGATAAAAATAAAGATTTAGGTGAAGAACTAGCAGATGTTATGTTTGTTGTGCTTTGTCTTGCAAACCAAACAGGTATAAACTTGCAAGATGCTTTTGATAAAAAGTTAGATCTTAAAACAAAAAGAGATCACGATCGTCATCACAATAATAAAAAATTAAAATAAGTTCTTATTTTTAATCACTTAAAGTCTTTTACATTGAAATTACATTTATCAGCCCCAGAAAACAAAACATTAAATTCTGCTATTAAAATAACAGGAAGTAAAAGTGAGTCTAATCGTTTGTTATTGTTACAGGCCCTATATCCAAATATAAAAATAGAAAACCTTTCTAATTCTGATGATGCAGTTGTTATGCGTAAAGGAATTAAGGTATCTAAAGGAGAAGTAGATATTCATCACGCAGGTACAGCAATGCGTTTTTTAACTACGTATTTTTCTTGTCAAGATGGTAAAGAGGTTGTGCTTACAGGGTCTAAACGTATGACAGAGAGGCCAATTGGTGTTTTAGTAGATGCATTAACATCTTTAGGGGCAGATATTACTTATTTAGAAAACAGTGGTTATCCTCCCTTACACATAAAAGGTAAAAAAATAACGCAGCAAAAAGTTAGTTTGCCAGCTAATATTAGTAGTCAGTATATTTCTTCATTATTATTAACAGCTCCAAGTTTAGATAATGGATTAGAGTTAGAGTTGGTAGGTAAAATTACCTCTGTGCCTTATATAAAAATGACACTTGCTCTACTTACTCAAATAGGAGTAAAAAATTCTTTTGAGGGTAATACTATTAAGGTTGAGTCAAAAAAATCTGTTAGTGATACTATATTGGTTGTAGAGTCAGATTGGAGCTCGGCATCTTACTATTACAGTATTGTTGCAATGTCTGCTGTTGGTACCGAGATTAGCTTATCGGCATATAAAAAAGATAGTTTGCAAGGAGATAGTGTTTTGGCTGATATTTACACAGACTTTGGAGTAGAAACTACTTTTTTAGATAATAAAGTGATTTTAAAAAAGATAACAGATAAAGAAACACAAGAAATTACAAAAGACCTTAGCAATGCCCCAGATATTGCGCAAACAATAGCGGTAACTACATTTGGGTTAGGTTTAGGATGCCATTTAACAGGTTTGCATACTTTAAAAATTAAAGAAACAGATAGGTTGGAAGCTCTAAAAATAGAACTGACAAAATTAGGAGCGTCTATAGAGGTTACAGACAAAACTTTAACTATAAAATCAACATCTAAAATTAATAAAGACATTGCTATAGATACGTACAATGACCACAGAATGGGAATGGCGTTTGCTCCTTTGGCTTTAAAAACAACAATTTTTATTAATGATGCAGGAGTAGTGTCAAAATCGTACCCAGATTTCTGGACAGATTTAAAACAGCTTAAATTTGGCATAAAAGAGGCCTAAATACTGGTATATTGTTATTTAATTGGCGTTTTACTTGACAACGCCTATGCTAGGATAGTATATTTGCAATCGCATAAAACAAAAATTAAGAAAATATGCACTAAATGGTAAAACATTGGGTGCTTTTTTATTAACATAAAAATAAATATCTTTTTAGTTTTCATTGGTTATGTATAACCGTTAACATCATAAAAAATACTAAATGAAATTATCTAGCTTTAATTTTGAACTTCCAGACAATTTGTTAGCCGAGTATCCATCAGAACACAGGGATGAAGCTAAATTGATGGTAATACATAGAGAAACCGGTAAAATTGAACACAAAATGTTTAAGGACCTAATCAACTATTTTGATGAAGGTGATGTAATGGTTTTAAACAATACTAAAGTTTTTCCTGCTCGTTTATACGGTAATAAAGAAAAAACTGGAGCAAGAATTGAAGTGTTTTTATTACGTGAGTTAAATGCAGAACAACGTTTATGGGATGTTTTAGTAGATCCTGCTCGTAAAATAAGAATTGGTAATAAATTATATTTTGGTGATGATGAAACTCTAGTAGCTGAGGTTATAGATAACACAACATCTAGAGGTAGAACATTACGCTTTTTATATGATGGTTCTTATACAGACTTTAGACAAAAATTAAAAGATTTAGGCGAAACTCCACTTCCTAAATACATTAAAAGAGATGTAGAGGAGACAGATGAGGATCGTTACCAAACAATATATGCTAAGCACGAAGGTGCTGTAGCTGCGCCAACAGCAGGTTTACACTTTTCTAAACACTTATTAAAGAGATTAGAAATTAAAGGTGTAGATTTTGCAGAGTTAACTTTACATGTTGGTTTAGGTACTTTTAACCCGGTAGAGGTAGAAGATTTATCTAAACATAAAATGGATAGTGAAGAGTTGGTTATAGATGAAAAAGCAACAGAAGTAGTAAACTCTGCTATAGATGGTAAGCGTAGAATTTGTGCTATTGGTACAACAGCAATGCGTGGTTTAGAAAGTGCTGTTTCTTCTAACGGACACTTAAATACGTATGAAGGATGGACAAATAAATTTATTTTTCCTCCTTATGATTTTAGTATTGCTAATTCTATGGTAACAAACTTTCACTTACCAAAGTCTACTTTGTTAATGATGGTTTCTGCTTTTGTAGGTCATGACCTTATGAAAAAAGCATACAAAGAGGCTATTTTAGAAAGCTACAAATTTTACTCTTACGGAGATGCAATGTTAATTATCTAATTAACATTTTAATACATACAATTAAAATCCCGTCAGCTTTCTATTTGTATAGAAATTGGCGGGATTAACTTTTATCTACTACCTTTAGTACTGTGGAAACAATTAAGAAGAAAGACATACGAGCCTTAACTAAGGAACAAATTAGAGCATTTTTTGTAGCTCAAGGAGACAAAGCCTTTAGAGGAAACCAGGTGTACGAGTGGTTGTGGCAAAAAGGGGCACACTCTTTTGAGGCTATGACAAACTTGTCTAAAGAAACTAGGCAGCAGTTAGATGCTAACTTTGTTATAAACCATATTAAGGTAGATCAGATGCAGCGTAGTAGTGACGGTACTATAAAAAACGCAGTAAAATTACATGACAATTTAATAGTAGAATCTGTATTAATACCAACAAAAACAAGAACCACTGCCTGTGTATCTAGTCAGGTTGGTTGTAGTTTAGACTGTAGGTTTTGTGCAACATCTAGGTTAAAGCGTATGCGAAACTTAAATCCAGATGAGATTTATGATCAAGTAGTTGCTATAGATAATGAAAGTAGATTGTATTTTGACCGTAAACTAAGTAACATTGTGTTTATGGGTATGGGAGAACCTTTAATGAACTATAATAACGTTCTAAAAGCCATAGATAAAATTACGTCTCCAGAAGGTTTAGGAATGTCACCTAAAAGAATTATAGTGTCTACCTCAGGTGTTCCTAAAATGATTAAGAAAATGGCAGATGATGAGGTTAAGTTTAAGCTTGCAGTATCATTACATTCTGCTATAGATGAAATTAGAACATCTATAATGCCTTTTAATGCATCGTTTCCATTAAAAGATCTAAGAGAGGCGTTGCAATATTGGTACTCAAAAACTAAAAGTAGAATTACATACGAGTATGTAGTTTGGGATGGTATTAATGATACGCAGAATGACGCTAATGCATTGGTAGATTTTTGCAAATTTGCACCATCAAAAGTCAATTTAATAGAATACAATCCTATAGACGATGGGGAGTTTCAGCAAGCTGCTAGTAAGGCCATAGATATGTATGTTGCAACATTAGAACGCAATGGTATAACAGTTACTGTTAGGCGTTCTAGAGGTAAAGATATAGATGCTGCTTGCGGACAGTTAGCTAATAAAAGCTAAAAAGGCAGATGAAATAAATCACCTGCCTTTTTCTAAAAAAACACATTAACCACAATGTTCTTTTTATTTCATTTGAGCTTTTAACTCATCTATAGTTTTTGCCATAACAACTCCTGGTATTTTTATTGGAGCAGCAACTTCGGCTAAAAATGTTCCTTTAACTTCACCTCTTTTGTAAGTTGTAAAACCAACTCTGTATAAACCAGCAGTTAATGCTTTTGTAGGGTTGCTCATTTCACTTTTGTAACGTAACAAAGAGTTGTAGCTGCTACCACTTGGTTGCTTAGGTAATTCAGATGTATCATCATTAGATGCTAAAGTAACCCAGTTAGCGCTTTTAGCTCCTTCTGTAGTAACTTTATCAGCAGAAACAATATCAGATCTTTCTAAAGTAATGTATGTGTCAAAAAAGTCTTTTGTAGAAGCGTGCTCATCAAAATCTGCAGATTTAACAGCATTTTTAATTTTATCACCATTTGCAGGCGAAACCATTCTTACTCCTAATTCTGGAGCAGCTAAAGGTACCCAAACGTATATGTAGTAAAACTTTTTATTGTCTTTAACTTCATCTTCATTACCTGGAGATGCATAACCTAAGTAGCTAATATTATCTGTGTAAGGAACTTTAATTGTTTTTGGTCCTATTTTCTTCTCAACAGAACTTCCAAATTTTTTAAGTTTTTGAGCATTTACAATTGCGCTACAGCTAAAAAGTAACATTGCTGCTACAAATAGATTTTTTTTCATCTTAGTGTGATTTTTAAAATTGTTATTGTTAATAATTATATGGCAAAGATGAAGCTATTTTTATGATTAAATAGACCTTTTTGTAGGGAAAGTTTTACCCCTGTTTTCAGGGGTAGCCCATTATATTACTAAAATGTAAAACATAGCTTATGAATATAATATTTTAATTACTTTTACCTTTCCAAATTTAACTAATTGCCTTTTTGAAAATAGTAGCACAAATAAAGGACCCAGTAAACAAAGAAATGGAGCTTTTTGAAAAAAAGTTTCACGAATCTATGTCTTCTAAAGTGGCCTTACTTAACAGAATTACATACTATATTGTAAACAGAAAAGGAAAGCAAATGCGGCCAATGTTTGTGTTTTTAACAGCAAAATTGGTTTCTGGTGGCAAAGTAAACGAACGTACTTATCGTGGAGCATCTGTTATAGAGTTAATACATACAGCTACTTTGGTACATGATGATGTTGTAGATGATAGTAACAAGCGTCGTGGTTTTTTCTCTGTAAATGCACTTTGGAAAAATAAAATTGCAGTACTTGTTGGCGATTTTTTACTGTCTAAAGGATTGTTACTTTCTATTGATAATGGTGATTTTGACCTTCTTAAAATTATTTCAGTAGCTGTACGCGAAATGAGTGAAGGTGAGTTGTTGCAAATTGAAAAAGCACGTAAACTAGATATTACCGAAGATATTTACTACGAAATAATTAGACAAAAAACAGCTACACTTATTGCGGCTTGCTGTAGTTTAGGAGCTTGTTCTGTAAATCCAGATTCTGATGATGTAGAAACATTTAGGAAATTTGGAGAACTAATAGGTATGGCTTTTCAAATAAAAGATGATTTGTTTGATTATGGAGAAGAGGCAATTGGTAAGCCTACGGGTATAGATATTAAGGAGCAGAAAATGACGCTTCCTTTAATTTATACACTAAATAACTGCACAAAAAAAGAGAAAAACTGGTTAATAAACTCAGTTAAAAAACATAATAAAGACAAAAAACGAGTTAAAGAGGTAATTAACTTTGTGAAAGATAGTGGTGGTTTGGCTTATGCTGAAGAGAAAATGATGTCTTTTAAAACCGAAGCTCTTGCTTTATTAAGTAAATATCCAGAGTCCGATTATAAAAGTTCGCTAGAACTAATGGTAAATTACGTAGTAGACAGAAAAAAATAATAATTTTATTCATCTAGTAATCAATGCGTTGTAGTTTATTTTAAAATAAATTTATTTTCTGGGCAACGTTACAGTAATGTTTGTTGTCTATACTTATAGAACACCATCACTGTGAAAATTATTAAACTTTACAATAACGAGAATACGCTTATTAAAAAAGCAGCTGCTGCAGACAGGGAGGCGCAAGAGCGTTTGTATAATAAATACGCTCCTAAAATGCTAGGGGTATGTAGGCAATACATAAAAGATCTGCAATTTGCAGAAGATGTTATGGTAAGTGCATTTTTAAAAGTATTTAAGTACTTAGATACTTTTAAGTTTGAAGGTAGTTTTGAAGGATGGGTTCGTAAAATTATGGTTAGGGAGAGTATTACTTTTCTACGTAAAAAACAGCATATAGTTTTTGATGATGAAGTTTATGAGCGCTCTGCGCCAAAGCATATTACTAGCACACCAGATTTAGATGTAGAACAAGTACAGTTGCTAATAGATGCTTTGCCAGAAGGCTATAAAATAGTTTTTGTAATGTATGCAATAGAAGGGTATAAACATTCAGAAATTGCAGAGCAGTTACATATTTCAGAAAACACATCTAGATCTCAATTGTTTAAAGCAAGGAAAATGCTGCAAGAGAAATTAGAAAAAATTAAAGAATCAGATTCATTAACAATAGAATCTTAAAAAAAATAAAACAATGGCACCTTTAAAATTTGAAGAACATTTAAAAGATAAGCTACAAGATCGGGAGATTCAACCATCTAAAAATGCGTGGTCTAAAATAGCTGCAGGTCTAGAAAATAAGCCTGAAAAAAGTAAAAATAAAAAACCTGCATATTTTGCAATAGCAGCGTGTTTAATAGGTTTATTAATAGCATCTGTTTGGTTTTTTAATGCGCCTACATCTAGTAACAGTAAGCCACAAGTGGTAGGTACAGATAAAGTAGATGATAGCAAAAAATCAATTTTAAAAACTAATGCACCTTTTAAAGAAGAAAATACAACTGTTGTAGCATCTAAAGAGATAATTATAAAAGAAGAGAAAAACACTATAATTAAGCAGAATACAAAAATTGAAACTCCAGAGAATCAATTTAAAAGAACTGAACAGGCAGAGATAGTTGCAAATGAAAAAACGAATAAACAATTAAAAGTTAACCAGCCACAGAAAACAATTATAGATGCAAAGCTAAATGTTGTAATGGAGAAACTAGCCTTACTAGAGGAAAATAATATTGCAGTTACAGATGCAGAAGTAGACTCTTTACTACGTAATGCGCAACAAGAAATTTTAGCAGAAAAAGCAATTAAAGCAGGTATGTCTGTAGACGCTATGGCCTTACTAATAGAAGCAGAAAGTGAATTAGATGTAAGCTTTAGAGATAAAATTTTTGACAACCTAAAAAGGCGTTACCTTAAATTAAAAACTGCGGTAGCCGCACGTACTAACTAACAAATAAACATTCATCAATCAGAGTTTTATATTTTCTTCTAGCTTATTGTGTTTGCAATATGCTAGGGGAATAGTAAAACACATCTAAAATTTAATTATTATGAAAAAAACAACACATTACATTTTATTAATTATAGCAGTTTTTTGTGTGCAACTATCATTTGCTCAAGAACAAATTAAATCTAAAATAGATCTATTGTTAAAAGAAAAAGAACAAATTAGATTGTATGAAAAAGAGGCACTAAAAACAGAAATAGAGGCTATAACTAAGCGTTTAGAAAAAAATGAAATAACAGCACAACAGGCGCAAAATTTAAAAACTGAGGCAGCAAAAAATAGAGCTTTAAATATAGAGAATAGGGTTGCTATTATTGATAATAAAATATCATTATTAGAGCGTAATGGTACAGATAAGCTTGCTTCATTAGATTCATTATCAACCAAGGTAGAGGTAGATGTTTTTGATATCAAATTTAACGACAAATCTATTTTTTACAGTGAAACTAAAAAACAAGAAGTTAAGTATGATGTTAGAACCGTGTCTGAACTTGTATTGGCTGTTGGATTAAACAATGCAATTATAGACGGACAATCTTTAGATGATTCTCCTTATAAAATAGGTGGTAGTCGTTTTTTTGAAATGGGAATTAATTGGAGAACTAGACTGTTTAAAAACTCTAATGCAGTCCGTTTAAATTATGGTTTCTCTTTTCAGTTTAACGGACTTAAGTTAGATGATAACTTATACTTTGTAGAGAATGGTAACCAAACAGAATTGCAGGAGTTTGAGTATGATTTAGACAAATCAAAACTTAGAATGGATAACTTGGTATTTCCTGTTCATTTTGAATTTGGACCATCTAAAAAAGAAGAAACAGAAGAAAAAATGCGTTATTATTTAGACAATAAATTTAGAATTGGTATTGGTGCCTATGGCGGATTTAATATAGGAACACGTCAAAAATTAAAATACAAAGAGAACGGCAAAAAAGTAAAAGATAAGTTTAAAAGAGATTACAACACATCAGACCTTATTTATGGTTTAAGTGCATATGCAGGCTTTGGTGATACAACATTATATGTTAAGTATGATCTTAATCCTATTTTTAAAGATGCTTTAGTAGACCAACATAATATTTCTTTAGGATTGCGTTTTGATCTTTAATTATTTGTAGAAAACAGAAAAATCCTAAGTAAGTAACTTAGGATTTTTTTTTATTGTTTCGATTTATAAAAATAAAGAACCTTGAGCAAGTAAAAACTACGGAGACAATTTAAACTAGTCAAGATTCTTTTCCTTATCAACCAAATAAGTATTGTTTGTTATTAGGCTACTACAAATAAGAATGATGAAACAATCATCCAAGCTCCAAGTATAAGACCTACTAAACCTAATTTCCCTTGCTTAGGTGCAATTTTAGCTCTTAATTCTTCTGCTTTTTCTTTTGCAGCTTCGTTTTTAGATAGTACATACTTGTTTATCAATCCAAAACCTAACATAAAACCTAATGCAGCAGTAACAATGTTTCCTACTAAATAAGTTATCCATAGTATTGGCCAAGTACTTAACCAGCCAATAGTTAAAATAGCACTAACAATTCCCCAAATTCCCCAGAAACAAAATACCATCCCAATCCATCCTTGGTAAGGCTCTATTTTTGCAAGTAATTCTTTCGCATTTGGTTTTTTAGAAAGTAGTAAAGACGGTACAGCTAAAATGCTTAATAATATTAAAGAAATTCCCCAACTCATAATTTTAATTTTTTTTAGATTAATTTTTGATTACTTAATTTTGATGTTACAAAGGTGCGGCCATTATAGAGTTTAAATTACCCCTTGGCTAGCCAAAATACACACCCTGAAAACAGGGGTGTATGCAAAAAACACTTATTTTAGATTAGTTTATTTTTTGCCAGTTTTGTTCATTATATTTACCCTCTTATTTAAAATTTACTAAAAATTGATTTCTAAATCTACTATAGACCAAGTTTATGAAACTTCTCGTTTAGAGGAGGTTATTGGCGATTTTGTACAGTTAAAAAAATCAGGAACTAACTTTAAAGGGTTAAGTCCGTTTACAGATGAGCGCTCACCAAGTTTTATGGTTTCTCCTGTAAAACAAATTTGGAAAGATTTTAGTAGTGGTAAAGGAGGTAATGTAGTTGCATTTTTAATGGAGCACGAGCATTTTACCTACCCTGAAGCTATAAAGTACTTGGCTAAAAAGTACAATATAGAGATTGAAGAAACAGAACGCACAGACGAACAAAAAGAACAGGCCAATGAAAAGGAGAGTATGTACTTGGTGTCTGAGTATGCTCAAAAATACTTTGAAGAAGTATTATGGGAACGTGAGTTGGGTAAGGCTATTGGTTTAAGTTACTTTAAAGAACGTGGCTTTACAGATGAAACAATAAAAAAGTTTGGTCTTGGTTATTGTTTAGATCAGTGGGATTCTTTTACCAATACAGCTTTAGAAAAAAAATATAAGTTAGAGTATTTAGAGAAGACAGGTTTAACAATTGTTAAGCAGCAAGAGGGTAAAGAGGCTCGTAAGTTTGATAGATTTAAGGGGCGTGTTATGTTCCCTATACAGTCTATGAGCGGTAGAGTTCTTGGTTTTGGTGGTCGTATTTTAACTAATGATAAAAAAGCAGCTAAATATTTAAATTCTCCAGAGAGTGATATTTACCATAAGAGTAAAGTGCTTTACGGTATCTACCACGCCAAGCAAGAAATTGCAAAAGAAGATAATTGTTATTTAGTAGAAGGCTATACAGATGTTATACAGTTTCATCAAAGAGGTATACAAAACGTTGTAGCATCTAGTGGTACTGCGCTTACACCAGACCAAATTAGATTAGTAAATAGGCTTACAAAAAACATAACTGTTTTGTTTGATGGTGATGCGGCTGGATTACGTGCATCATTACGTGGTATAGATTTGATTCTTGAGCAGGGTATGAATGTTAGAGTTTGTACTTTTCCAGAAGGAGAAGATCCAGATAGTTTCTCTAAAAACAACTCTTTAGAAGAAGTACTTAAGTATTTAGAGAGTAACTCTAAAGATTTTATACAGTTTAAAGCTTCTTTATTAATTAAAGAAACTGCCAACGACCCTATTAAAAAAGCAGAAACTGTACGCGATATTGTAAATAGTATTTCTAAAATTCCTGACCGAATTAAAAAAGAAATTTATATACAAGAGTGTGCTCAGTTAATGAACATCTCAGAGTCTGTACTTTTTAATACGTTAGCACAGATTGGTAAAAAAGAAGATGCAGATGTTGCTAAACAAAAAAAGCAAGAGCAGAAACCTTTTCAGGTAGTTAAAAATGAACCTGTACAAGAAAAATTAGATGTACAGTATGTTTTAGAAAAGAAAATAATTGAATTGCTTTTATTGTATGGTGATACTACACAGCAGTTTGATGATTTGCTACTAAAAGAAGATGAAAAAGGAGATCTTATTTTAGAGAAAGAAACTGTTGAGGCTCGTGTTTTTGAGAAGATTTATTTAGACTTACAAGAAGATGAAATAGAACTTACTAATGCAAGGTTTAAAGATATTTATTATAAATTGATTGAAAACTTAAACGAAAAAGAACATTTTGAGGCTAACAAGTTTATTGGAGGCTTAAATCAAGATTTGGTTTCAGAGATTTCATCCATACTAATGGATGAAGAAAAATACATTTTGCATGATTGGGGACGTAAAGAAATTTACCCCAAGGCAAAAGATGTAGGTATTGGTCAATTAGTAAGTGAAACTATTTTAACACTACGTTGCTATTTGATAAAAAAGAGAATAGGGGAACTACAACAACAAACCCAGGATCCAAGCACAGATAATTCTGAAGTTTTACAAGAAATAATGAATTACCTAAACTTAAATTCTTTACTAGGTAAAAAATTAGCCAGAGTACTTTCTTAATTAAATGAGTTTATAATTATTTTTAATATTTCTCCCACCAATTAGAGCTTTTGTTTATAGAGTCTTTTACTATAATTTCGTCACCAATTTCTGGAGTTAGCACCTCTAAGTTTAATTCTAGAGCTTTTGCTTTTACGCGTACAATAGGATCTGTCCAACTATGTAAAGCTAATTTAAATCCGGCCCAGTGTATAGGAACAATTTTTTTAGCTTGCACATCTACGCCTGCTTGAGCTGTTTCTTCTGGCATCATATGTATGTCTGCCCACATTTGGTTGTATTGTCCGCATTCCATTAAAGCAATATCAAACGGGCCATATTTGTTGCCTATTTCTTTAAAGTGTGGTGCGTAACCACTATCTCCACTAAAGTAAATGTTATCTTCTTTAGATTGTATAACCCAAGAACTCCAAAGTGTGCTTTGCCCGTTGTTAAGCTTACGGCCAGAGAAATGTTGTGCAGGTGTGCAAACAAAAGTTAAGTTGTCTAACTTAGTACCTTGCCACCAATCTAGCTCTGTTATTTTTGTTGTTGGTACACCCCAAGCTTCTAGGTGTACGCCAACTCCTAATGGTACATAAAAATGTTGTGCCCTATCTTTAATTTTTATTACTGTCTCATAATCTAGATGGTCATAATGATCGTGAGAAAAAAGAACAGCATCAATTTTATTTAATTTTTCTAGAGCTAAAGGAAATTCACTGTTAAATCTATTAGCACCCAAGAGTGAGTGTGGTGCTGCAACTTTACCTAACATTGGATCTAATAGTATGTTTTTGCCATCAATTTGTAATAAAAATGACGAATGACCATACCATATTAAACGAGTACCTTTTTTATAATTAGCAACATTGGTTGAGTCTATTTTGTGTACAGTTAAGTCTTTTTGGGGTCTTCCGTTTTTAACTTTAGTCGTAAAAAATTTATAGGCTAATGATAGAGTTTCAGAGAAGCTCAGCTCTTTAGGTACGGGTAAGGTGTTGTTAAATTTATTGTTTTTATATTGCTTAGATTTTTGGTATGTAGTTTTTCGTTCTTTACTAACATCACCGCCAAAACTTGGATAAAAATTTGTGAATATAAAGTAGGTAGCCACTAAAAGGCCTAGTATTATTAGAATTGTAATCATTATTTTTCTAAATATTTTTTTTAGCATTTTAGAACCTAAATTGTTTTCTAGGTACAAATTTATGCAAATTACCTTAAGTTAAATACTAATTGTGTTATGACAAATAAGTAAATAAAAAAAGCCAGCTTATAGCTGGCTTTTTTTATTAGATCTAGTAATTTAGTTTACTAAAAAATATCTAATGCTTTTGCTTGTTGTAATAAGTCTACCATATTATCTACGTTTAATTTTTTCATTAAACGAGCTTTGTAAGTACTAATGGTTTTTTCATTTAAGCCAAGACCTAATGCAACATCTTTATTTCTTTTTCCGCTGGCAAGCATTTTTAAAACTTCTATCTCTCTTGTAGATAGTTTTCTAAATAATCTTCTAGGTTTTTGTGTGCCTTCATCAAAAGCTAGTCTTTGCGCTAGTTCGTTAGTGATAAACATTTTTCCATCACTAATTTTTTCTAATGCAGCTACTATATAATCTAAATCTGCGTTTTTAGATAAGTATCCTTGCGCACCAGCTCTAATAGAGCTAATAGCATAAACATCCTCAGACTGTCCACTGTACATAAGTACTTTTACGTCTGGATGATTCTTCTTCATTTTTCTTAAACAAGCAATCCCGTTAATTTCAGGGAAATCCATCTCTAACATTAAGATATCTGGAGTTTCATTTTCCAGCTTCTCAAAAAGTTCTGATGAAGTTCTAGCAGTGCCAATAACTTTAAAGCCCGTCTCTATACTCAACATCTGCGTAATGCCCACTTGCACAACAGGGTGACTATCTGCAATAAATACTGTTTTCATTTTTTTTGGTTTTAATTAAATTTAAGCATAACCTGTCAATGTTAAATTTATTCTGACAAGTGATGTAAGGTTAAATTGTATGTTTGTTCAACAAAAATGGAACTTTTTTGTTAGAATTTACTATTATTTAACTTTTTTTCGTTTTACAATACATAATCTGCGATGACTGACTATTTTAAGTCATTTGGAATCTCACAAACTGGTATTGGATTCATCTTGTGCTGGTTAGCACTGTTTAGTTTTTTGTATAAAATAAAGACTTCTTGTTGTCTTCCTGTAAAATTATCTTTTGTGTTTCCTTTAGCGTCTTCTATCATTGCCCACTCTAGCTCCGGGTATGATGCTCCAATCTGATCTTCATCAGTTCTGTCATCTCCCCATAGACCGTCTGTAGGTGCAGCATTAATAATGTCAGAATTAATGCCAGCTACTTTTGCTATATCATATACTTCACTTTTCATTAAATCTGCAATAGGACTTAAGTCAACTCCGCCATCTCCGTATTTAGTGTAAAACCCTACGCCAAAGTCTTCAACTTTATTACCTGTGCCTGCAACTAAGTAGCCGTTTAATCCTGCAAAGTAATACAAAGTTGTCATTCTTAACCTTGCTCTTGCGTTTGCTAAAGATAAAAATCTATCTTCCTCATTAGCTACATTTGGTAGCGTGTCTATAAAGCTGTCAAATACAGGTGTTAAATTAACTTGTTCTCTTTTTACATTGGCAAAATTGTTTTGTAACCAGTCTATGTGTTTGCTAGCTCTGGTAACTTGACTTTCTGCTTGGTGTATAGGCATTTCTAAGCAAAGTAACTCTAATCCTGTTTTGGCACACAACGTAGATGTAACAGCAGAATCTATTCCGCCAGATATACCTATTACAAATCCTTTAATGTTTGCTTTTGTTGCATAATCCTTAAGCCAATTAACAATATGGTCTGTTACTTTTTCTGTTTGCATAGAATTCCTTTATTACGTTGAAAACTGTTAACTTTGTATCCTGTAAAAATAAACTGTAACAGTTAAATATTAAAATGTTACTGTAATTACTTTTAAATGAAACAACCATTTTATATACTTTTTTTTGTTTTTGCCTTTTTTGTAGGCTGTAAACAAGAATCTAAAGAAGAAAAACAGATAGCTAAAGTTAATGTAACACTAGATGTTGCTAGGTTTGATAGGGAAATAGCTGATGCAAAACCAGCTGATATTCCTGTATTAAAGGAAAAGTACCCCTACTTATTTCCTGCACAATATCCAGATAGTTTATGGGTCGAGAAATTAAGAGATACATTACAAATTTCTTTGTTAAAAGAAGTTAATATTGCTTTTGGCGATTTTAAAAAAGAGGAACAAGACTTAAGGTTATTTTACCAACACGTAAAATATTACTTTCCTGAAGAAGTAGAACCTGAGGTAATTACGGTTATTTCTGATGTTAATTATGCTAGTCCTGTTATACTAACAAATAAGCTTTTGCTGTTGGGTTTGGATAATTACTTAGGTGCTGATCATAAATTTTACCAAGGACTACAAAATTATATTGCTGAAGGTTTAAATAAAAAATATTTAATTACAGATGTGGCTAATGCTTTTGCTAAAAAAGTTGTGCCTTATCCTACAAGAGATAGAACTTTTTTGGCGCAATTGGTCTATTATGGTAAAGAGTTATATGTAAAAGATAAGTTAATACCTTTTGTGACAGATGCAGAAAAAATAAAGTATAGTGAGGAAGATTTAGATTGGGCCTTTGCAAATGAAGAACCAATTTGGCGTAATTTTATAGAAAATCAATACTTGTATAGTACAGATAAGGATTTAAATAAGCGTTTTTTGGATCCGGCTCCTTTCTCTAAGTTTCAGTTGGAGTTAGATATTGAGTCGCCAGGAAGATTAGGACGCTTTTTGGGTTGGCAAATTGTACGTTCTTTTATGAATAATAATGAGGTGACTTTACAGCAAATGTTGAGCTTGCCTGCTGAAGAAATTTTTAAAAAATCTAATTATAAACCACAAAGATAAATGTCAAAAATACATACATCAGAAATTAAGTTAACTGTTGGTCTAGATGAAAACAGAGTGCCAGAGACCTTAAACTGGTCTGCACAGGACGGAGGAATAGAGAATGAAGAGGCAAAAGCAATGCTTTTATCTGTATGGGATAGTAAAAACCAAGAATCTTTAAAAATAGACTTATGGACTAAAGATATGCCTGTAGATGAAATGAAAGTATTTTTTCATCAAACCTTAGTATCTATGTCTGATACTTTTTTAAAGGCTACACAAGACGAAAAAATGACTGCTACAATGAAAGACTTTTGCGAATATTTTGCAGATAAGCTAGAGCTTAAAAAAGGCTAACATTATTTAAGTTATTATAATTAAAAAACTCCCAGAGAAATCTGGGAGTTTTTAGTTTTAAATTTCAAGAGTAAATTACTCTACAGTTAGAGAAAAGGTTTGCTCTACATCTGTTGCTCCACCGGCATCTGCGGTAGTACCATCGTTTGGCTTTTTAGGCTCGTGTCTTAAAGTTACGCCTAATGTACCATTGCCAGCATCTCCTGTAGTAAGTGTAAACGTTATGCCTACAGGGTTGCCATCTTCATCCATGTCTGTGTATTCTGTACTGCTAATAGCACCAGATACAGTGTAAAAGAATTGGTGTTCGTCATCTTCTTCTTCAACTTCTAAAGTAATGTCTTCAGCAGGGCTTTCAGTTTCATTTAATAAGGTAATAGTAGCGTTGTAGGTTGTGTTAGCGGCTAATTGCTCAACATCAACTACAGGAGCGTTAGGTCCGTCACTACCATCATCATCTTTAGACATTAGGGTAAGTGTTGTTCCTCCTGCTTCCGGTGTAAGTTTTACTATTATTGTTGTTATTACTTCTTCTTCATTTTGTTCTTCTGGAGCGTCGTCGTCATCAGAACATGAAATTAAAGCAATACTAGAGAATGCAATTAAACTTGCTTTTCTAATGTTTTTAAAAATTGTGTTTCTTTTAATCATTTTTGTCAATTGTTTAAGTGTTAGTAATTAAATTTTAATCTAAGTATAAAAGACCTTCCTAAATCGTCTGTAAAATAACGTTGTCTATTAAGGTAGTCTCTATATTCTGTATCTAATAAATTGTTTATGCCTAGACCAACAGTTAGTGCTTTGCTGTTTTTTAAGTTAAACTTCATTTCTGTGTCTAATTTTAATAGGTGGTAAGCATCTGGTGCAGTGTTTATATTTAGTTCCACTTCTTGGTCTTGCTGTGGTGAGTAAACCATAATATTGTCAGGGTATTCGTTTTGACGAAAAACATACTCGCTCTGTAGTCCAATAGTAAAGTTATGCCACTCTTGTTTTGTAAATGCAATTCCGTTTTGTAAACGTGCAGAAGGGATGTTAATTAAAGCAGTGTTACTAGACCTGTCTACACCTTTAACTATAGAAAATTTATGATCTGTTCTCCAGTTATCTGTCCAATTATTATAGATAGATGCATCTACACCAAGCATACGTGCATCTGTTTGTCTGTATTCCCATACAGGAAATGCTCCTCGTAAAGAGAATTCTGCTCCTGTTGGCTCTATAAAAATAAAGTCATTAATTAAATTTAAGTAAGGTTCAATCCCGTAGCCCCACGTATATGTGTTTTTTCCTAGGCTTGCGGATACTCTGTGTGATGTTTCACTTTTTATACGTAAATCTCCTAATTCAATTCGGGCAGCCGAATGATGAAGACCATCGCTAAATAATTCAGCTGGATTTGGAGCGCGTTGCGCTAATGTATAATTAAATCTAAATTGATTTTCATTGCTGAACTTATGTTTTAGGCCAGCAGATGCAGAAAAATTATGGTAGTTAAATTTAGGGTTTACTAAAAGCTGAGTGCCACGATCGCTAACAACTATATCGCTATAATCTTCATCATAACCTCGTTCTTCCCATCTAGATGTTATGTAAAATTTTTGAGCATCAATTTTACTGTAATCGTACCTAATACCGGCATCTAGAGTAGTGGCATCAGAAAGTTTATATTCAGTAGTTGCAAAAACTCCAAAATCTACTTTTTCGTAGTCAGGAATTAAACGACGTACACCAGTTTTTGGATCAGGAAAATTTTCTTGATATCTACCTATAATTCCAAATGAAAACTTTTGCTTTTCAAAAGCGTCAATATTTATATCTGCAGCTAGTGTTTGTGTTGTGAGCTTAAGATCTAAAGAGGCTTTTCCTTTGTCGTCACCAACACGTATATCATACTCAAATCTATGATTTTGTTGTATGTCATATTGTACATTTAGTTTTCCTAGGCCTTCAAAACGCTTATAGTACTTAAGTTTTCCTAAATGGTGTTTCACACTTTGTCTAGGTTCTTTAATATTATAGGTAAAGCTGCTTATTTTGCTTGGCTCATCACTATTAATAGCGGTTATTAGATCGTCTACATTGCCTATGTGAGATGCACTTAAAATACCAATGTTTGTATCAAAGTACGAGTAAAAGGCATTCCAGCCACTCTCAAAACCAAGTTTTCCAAAATCTATGCTAGCGCCAAATTGAGAAACTCCTGTGTTAGATAAAATGTAATCTGGAGCTTCTGCATCACCTAATTTTTTATAAGATGCTTGTCCTTTAATGTAAAAACCATTTTCATATGCTTTTGTAAGTTCGGTAGAAATGTTTCCGCCTCTGCCGTTAGATACTACATTTAATAATGTTTTACCGTAAATAGTGTCTTTTTTAGGAATTCTATTCTGCCCAAGTAAAATAACTCCTCCTATGGCATCACCACCATATTGTAGTGCGGCAGCTCCTTTAACAATGGTGACTTTGTTGGCGGCATTAATATCTATGTTTGGGGCGTGTTCTGCACCCCATTCCATATCTTGCATACGTGTGCCATTATTAATTATAAGTATGCGGCTACCACTTAGACCTTGTATTATTGGTTTTACAATGTTAGAGCCTGTATTTAAGCTAGATACTCCGTTTATTTGTTTAAGTGCATCACCTAAGTTACTACTTCCAAAACGTTCTAATTGTTCTGTTTTTAAAATTTTTTCTTGAGCAGAATTTGTTTCAGTAATAGTAGATCCTGTAACCTTAACTTCATTTAACTGTTCTAAATGATGTTCTAAAGTTATTTTTTTGTGGGTGTTTCCATTAATTTCTACTGTAATAAAACGAGTTGTGCATTCTGGATGAGAAATTTCTAACTCTAAAGTACCGTTACAGAGGTTTGTTAAGGTGAATTTTCCAAATTCATCTGTGTAAACCTGTTTTTTGTTTCCTCTTACTTGTATAATAGCGTCTGTCAAAGGTGTTTTGTCATGAAAATCTATCACTTCTCCTAAAAGAATGTTAGAGCAATCTTGAGCAAATAAAAAGGACTGAGACACCAAAATACATAGTATTGTTAGCGTGTAGCGCATAATAATGTATTGTTGTGTAAATGATAATAATCTTCTAAAAATATTTAAGAAGATAAAAATTAGAGTAGTTAAACTGTGGGAGGTGGTTTGTTTAAATAGGAAGACGTAGCTATATTTTTAACCTGTGGCTGCTTGTAATCTGTATAAAAACTAGCATTTATTTCGGTAAAAATATAAGGCGTCTGTATTGTGGTGTAACCATAATCAAGAAAAGAGGTCTGGTTGTTTGTGTAAATAAAATCACATTGCTCACAATGTATTATAGAATCACTATGATCATCAGAGTGGTAAGCTAGCGTGTGTATGTTTTGAGATCCTAGTAATAGGAACCCAATCATTACAAGGCTAAAAACCGATAATGTAATTTTATTGAAAATCATAGCTTGTGCGAATGTACCTTTTTTTATTTTGTGAAGAAAATTGTTGTCATTAAAATTAACAAAACATTAGTTGTTTAGCACTGTAAGCATAGTTTTAAGTTAAGACTAATTAAAAAAGTAAATTATGAATACTAAAGTTATATTTATCTATAATGCAAATTCGGGTCTGGGTAACTCTATGTTAGACAGTGCACATAAAATATTTTGTCCATCTACTTATAATTGTAATTTGTGTGATATTACTTTTGGTGTGTTTACAGAAAATACTGTTTGGAAAAAGTTTAGAAAAGAAACTGATTTAGAATTTGTGTTTTTGCACAAAGATGAATTTGAAGCTATGTATAAAGGTACTAATATCGTAAATACAAGTTTACCTATTATTTTAAAAGAGGAAGGTGGTAAGTTAAATAGTTTTATTTCAACAAAAGAGTTAAACGCTTTTGGTGAGGCAGAAGATTTAATAAAGGCAATAAAGTCTAATTTTATTTTTTTGCAGTAGCTGCGTAAAAGTTTTCGTTTATACCACCTATATATTCTAGTACGTCTTCTCTTCCAAGGTTGTTAGATGATGATGTAATAAAATATTGTGGGGCATCTTCCCAAATACCTTCTAGTAAGGCATTAATATAGTTGTCTGCTTGCTTTTGTATTACTTGGGGTTTTAGTTTATCGGCCTTTGTAAAAATTAATGCAAACGGTATTTGATTTACGCCCATCCACTCTAAAAATTCTAGATCTACTTTTTGTGGTTCGTGCCGTATATCAACTAAAACAAAGGCACAAACAAGTTGTACTCTTTCTTTAAAGTAATCTGTAATGTATTTTTGAAAAGTTTTCTTTTCCTTTTTAGAAACACGTGCATATCCATAGCCTGGTAAATCTACTAAAAACCAATTTTCATTAATTTTAAAGTGATTGATAAGTTGTGTTTTTCCAGGTCTTCCAGATGTTTTTGCTAAGCTTTTCTTTTGCATTAGCATATTTATTAAAGAAGATTTTCCAACATTAGATCTACCAATAAAGGCGTACTCAGGTATAGGGTCTGTTGGGCAAGACCTTACGTTGGAGTTACTCATTACAAAGCTGGCAGATTTTATTTTCAAGATAGTATTTTTAAAGAGTTAAGCTTACAAATTTCGCTTTTGTAGCCAGTTGTCTAATATGGTATTAAATTCATCAGGATGCTCCATCATTGGTGCATGACCACATTTTTCAATCCAATACAAATCAGAGTCTGGTAATAATTTTTTAAAGTCATCTGCAACATCTGGTGGTGTTACAGTGTCATCTTTACCCCAAATAATACAAGTAGGAGTGTGCATATTTGGTAAGTCCTTAGCCATATTGTGTCTAATGGCACTTTTAGCAATGGCTAATGTTTTTACAAGTTTAATACGGTCGTTAACTGTTGCAAAAACTTCATCTACTATTTCTTTAGTTGCTACCTCTGGATCATAAAAAACATCTTGTGCTTTTTTCTTTATAAAGTCGTAATCTCCTCTTCTTGGGTAGCCATCACCCATAGCACTTTCGTAAAGTCCAGAACTTCCTGTTATAACTAGTGCTTTAACAGTGTCTGGGTATAATTTTGTATGTAATAAACCAATGTGTCCGCCTAAAGAATTTCCTAACAAAATAACGTCTGTTAGTCCTTTGTGAGTAATAAATTCTTGAACAAATTTGGCAAAACTTTTTACAGTAGTTTTTAGTAAAGGCTTGTCATAAATGGGTAATTCTGGTACTAAAACTTTGTACCCTTTTGCAGGAAAATGTTCCATAACACCTTGAAAATTACTCAATCCACCCATTAATCCGTGTAAAATAATTAGTGGTGTTCCCTCCCCAATCTCTATATATCTGTATTTGCCTTCTGTAATAATCTTTTCTTCCATTAATAGGATAGCTCTTATGCTATTAAGTAGCAAATATAGGCATTTCCGTAAAAAGAATCGTCATTCTTTTTTGTAGATAAATTTAGATTTCTACCACCACATTACATCCTGTTTTTTAGGTTGTTAGTCTAAAAGTGGCACTTTGGGTGGGGAAACTTATTAACAATGTGGTATTTAGTGGTAAATTGTGGTATTATTTTTTATCTTTGATATCAGTTTTAAAATTCAGCTGATTTTAAATGGTAAACTTCATAGGAACATACGAGTGCAAAGCAGACGTTAAGGGTAGGGTCATGGTACCTTCTGCTCTTAAGGGTCAGATGGCCAGTGTTCTAAATAAAGGTTTTGTTATAAAACGTTCTGTTTTTCAACCTTGTTTAGAGTTGTATCCTATGGAAGAATGGAATCTTCTTATGGAGAAGATGAACAAGAAAAACCGCTTTAAAAAGAAGAATAACGACTTTATACGTCGTTTTTCTGCAGGGGTTAAGATTGTAGAGTTAGATGCTACAGGGCGTCTATTAATTCCAAAAAATTTAGTCGAAATAGCAAATATTACCAAAGAAGTGGTGTTGAGTTCTGCTATTAATATTATTGAAATTTGGGATAAGGATAGTTATGAAAAAGTAATTGAGGAAGACGCAGAGAATTTTGCGGATTTGGCAGAAGAAGTAATGGGAGGTGAAGAAGATGAGTTATCATAATCCAGTTTTATTAAAGGAGTCTGTAGACGGACTTAATATTAAGGAAGACGGAGTGTACGTAGATGTAACCTTTGGTGGTGGCGGGCATTCTAAAGAAATATTAAGTAAGCTAGGGCAAAAAGGTAGGTTAATTGGTTTTGACCAAGATGAAGATGCGCTTGCTAATGTTTTAGATGATGATAGGTTTTTGTTGATAAACGAAAATTTTAGATATATAAGACAGTTTTTAAAATTCCACGGCATACGTAAGGTTGATGGAATATTGGGTGATTTTGGAGTTTCTTCTCATCAATTTGATAAGGCAGAAAGAGGGTTTTCTACTCGTTTTGATGCTGACTTGGATATGAGAATGAGTCAGAAGAATACCGTTTCTGCTTATGATGTGGTAAATACCTATGCTTATGATGATTTAAGAAAAGTGTTGTTTCAGTATGGCGATTTAAGAAACGCAAATGCTATGGCAAATACAATTATAGATCATAGAGAAGATGGTGGAATAAAAACTACAGATGAACTAAAGCAGGTTTTAAAAAAGTATTTACCAGCATTTAAAGAGCATAAAATTTTAGCTCAAATTTACCAAGCTATACGTATAGAGGTTAATCAGGAAATTCAGGTTATTAAGGAGTTTTTAGAGCAAACTAATGATTTGTTAGAAGTTGGTGGTAGGTTAAGTTTAATTAGTTATCACTCTTTAGAGGATAGGTTGGTTAAAAGATATATAAGAGCTGGTCAGTTTGAAGGTGAGCCAGAAAAAGATTTTTACGGTAATATAGATGTTCCGTTTAAAAAGGTTGGTGGGTTAATTGTGCCATCTAAAGAAGAAATTGCTTTGAATAACAGAGCAAGAAGTGCAAAATTAAGAATTGCAGAGCGTAAGTAATGAGGAAAGGATTGTTAGACATATTAAAAGGTAAGTTTTTAGTGAGCGGTGACGCTCCTAAAAATTGGATGTTTATCCTTTTTGCGGCTTTTTTAGCTGCTTTAATGATTGCTAGTGCGCATAGTGCAGATGCAAAAGTGCATAGAATTGCGGCTTTAAGTGAAGAGGTAAAAGAGTTGCGTAGTCAGTTTTTAGATGGGCGTTCTAATTTACAAGAGTTAAAGCTAGAGTCTTCAATTGTTGAAGAGGTGAAAAAAAGAGATTTATATCCGTCAGAGACTCCTCCAAAAAAAATAAGAGTAATACCTGTTAAGTAGTGGCTACATCAGAAAAAAACATATTAACTCGTTTGTATATAGTTGCAGGCTTTCTGTTTCTGTTTGCTATTGCAGTGGCTGTAAAGCTAATTAGCATACAAGTAGTAGACGGTGATAAGTACCGTAAGTTGGCTATGGAGCGTACAGAACGTGTTTTTGTTATAGAGCCAAATAGAGGTAATTTAATTTCTGATGATGGTAGTTTGTTGGCTACATCTGTTTCTAAATATACAATTAGGTTTGATGCGGTAACGGTTCGTAATTCAGATTTTAATGATAATATAAAACCGTTGTCTGATGCTTTGGGTAAAATGTTTCAGAAACCGTCATCTTATTATCAGCAATTATTAAGAAAAGCAAGGTCTAATAAAAATAGGTATAAGCTTATTGCTCGTAACCTAGATTATTCGGATTATATAAAAATTAAAAAGTTTCCTCTTTTTGAAAAAGGTCCAAATAGAGGTGGTCTTATAGTGGAGCAAAAAACAGTGCGTGAACACCCTTTAGGTAAAATAGCAGAGCGTAGTGTAGGTTATGAGCGAGTAGATGAAGAGGGGCACTATACTAGAGTTGGTTTAGAAGGTGCTTTTGGGGAGTATTTACGTGGAGAAGAAGGAAGAAGGTTAAAGCAAAAAATTGCAAAAGGACAATGGAAACCTATTGGTCCGGATAATGATGTGGAACCAAAAGACGGGTATGATGTTGTTTCTACAATAGATATTAATATACAGGATATAGCCCACCACGCTTTATTAGGGCAATTAGAAAAATACAATGCAGATCATGGTTGTGTAATTGTAATGGAAGTTGCTACTGGTGAGGTAAAAGCAATATCTAACTTGGGGCGTACTAAAAACAATACGTATTATGAGCGCCTTAATTATGCGGTAGGAGAATCTTCTGAGCCTGGATCTACATTTAAGTTAGTGTCTATGGTGGCAGCGTTAGAAGATAAAATTATAGATACAAGTACTGTTGTTGATACAGAAAATGGTCGTTGGAAAATTTACGATAGAACTGTACGTGATTCTAAATGGGGTGGTTATGGTAAAATTTCTTTTGGAAAAGCGTTTGAGTATTCTTCTAACACAGCTTTTGCAAAGGTTATACATAATGGATATAAAAATAATCCAGAAAAATTTGTAGATCGTTTAATGGAGATGAACTTAAATAGAGATTTAGGTTTGCCTATTAAGGGAGAGGGAAAACCGGTTATTAGATATCCTGGTGATAAAGGTTGGTCTGGTATTTCTTTAGCGTGGATGTCTCACGGGTATGAGGTGTCTTTAACGCCCTTACAAACACTAACTTTTTACAATGCCATTGCTAATGGTGGTGAAATGGTTAGACCAAGATTAATAAAAGAGGTTAAAGAGTGGAATAAGACTATTTATAAATTTGATAAAGAGGTTATAAATCCGTCTATATGTTCTAAGGAAACAGTTAAAAAAGTACAGGCCTTGTTAAAAAATGTGGTAGAGAGTAAAAAAGGTACAGGTCATAAACTGTATTCTCCTAATTTTTCTATGGCGGGTAAAACAGGTACTGCGCAAAAAAACTACGTGGCTAAAGATCCAAATAAGTTGCAGTATATATCATCTTTTGCAGGTTATTTTCCGGCAGACGAGCCAAAGTATTCTTGCATTGTAGTTGTGCATGACCCAGATAAAAAAGCAGGTTTTTATGGTGCAGATGTTGCTGGTCCAGTTTTTAAATCGGTTGCACATAAAATATATGCAACATCGCCAAAAACAGATATAGTAAAAGGTTTAGCTGTAACTAGTAAATCTTTAGATGGTAATTATGAAGCATATTATAAAAGTGTGCAAAAAAAATATAGTACCGTGCCTAATGTTAAGGGGATGAGCGGTATGGATGCAGTATCTCTTTTAGAGAATATGGGTATAAAAGTAGATGTAAAAGGAAACGGAAAAGTAAAAGCACAATCTGTGTCTCAGGGAACAGCTGTAAGCGGAGTGTCTAAAATAACGTTAGAATTATTGTGAAATTATTAAAAGACATATTATACGGTGTAGGTATTGTTGCAGTAAACGGTACAACAGATACTATGGTAAATGCCATATGCTTTGACTCTAGAAAAGTTGGGTTAGACGATGTGTTTGTTGCTGTAAAAGGTACACTTGTAGATGGTCATGACTATATTACTACAGCTCTAAACGCTGGCGCAAATACTATTGTATGTGAAACTATGCCAAAAGATTTGGTTAATGGTATTGCGTATGTGCAGGTTAAAAATGGTAATTCTGCTTTAGCTGTAATGGCTTCTAATTTTTATGGTACACCATCTAAAAATTTAAGACTTGTTGGTGTAACTGGTACAAATGGTAAAACCACTATTAGTAGCTTGTTGTATCAGTTATTTAAAAAAGCAGGTTATAAGGTAGGCTTGTTGTCAACTATTAAAATAATGATAGATGATAAAGAGGTTAAGACTACGCATACTACACCAGATGCGTTAACAATAAATAAGTCTTTGGCAGAAATGAGTGAAGCCGGAGTTGAGTTTTGTTTTATGGAAGTCAGTTCTCACGGAATTCATCAAAAAAGAATAGAAGGTTTGGTTTTTGAGGGTGCAATATTTACCAACTTATCACATGATCATTTAGATTATCATAAAACTTTTGCAGAATACAGAGATACTAAAAAATTATTGTTTGATGGTTTGCCAAAAACCGCTTGGGCACTAACAAATATAGATGATAAAAATGGTGCTGTTATGTTGCAAAATACAAAGGCAAAAAAACAGACATACGCATTAAAAACATACGCAGATTTTAGGGCTCAAATATTAGAAAATCAGTTTAGCGGACAATTACTAAAGATTGATGATAATGAGCTTTGGTCTAAGTTAATAGGAGATTTTAATGCTTACAATATGCTTGCAATATATGCAACTGCACAATTGTTAGGGTTAGAAAAAATGGAAATTCTACGTCTTTTGAGTGAGTTAGAGAACGTAGACGGAAGGTTTCAATATTACATATCTAGTAAAAATATTACTGCCATAGTAGATTATGCTCATACACCGGATGCTTTAAAAAATGTACTGAACACTATCAATGCATTGAGGACAGGAAATGAAGACGTCATCACCGTTGTGGGGTGTGGTGGCGACAGAGACAAGTCAAAACGTCCGGTTATGGGTCATATTGCTTCAGAGATGAGCACTAAGGTTGTTTTTACATCAGATAACCCTAGAACAGAATCTTCATCAGAAATACTAAAAGAGATAGAGGCTGGTGTAGAGGCGCAAAATACACGTAAAGTTTTAACTATTGAAAATAGAGAGCAGGCTATTAAAACTGCTTGTCAGTTGGCGCAACCAAAAGACATTATTTTAATAGCAGGTAAAGGTCATGAAACATACCAAGAAACAAATGGTGTGCGCATAGATTTTGATGATTATAAAATTGTAAAAGAAATACTAACCGGTTTAGAAAAATAAAAAGCTAGTTACACAACAAACAATATATGTTATACTATTTATTCGAGTTTTTAGAGAAAGAGTATCAATTGCCTGGAGCAAGTCTGTTTCAGTTTATCACATTTAGGGCTGCAATGGCAATAATTGTGTCGTTGTTGATTGCTACTGTTTATGGTAAAAAAATTATTCTTTTTCTTCAAAAAAAGCAAATAGGAGAAACGGTTAGAGATTTAGGTTTAGACGGACAAAAGCAAAAAGCTGGTACGCCAACAATGGGTGGTTTAATTATTATACTAGCTACCTTAATTCCTGTTTTGTTGTTTGCTAAGTTGGATAACATCTACATTTTATTGTTAATAGTAACAATGCTTTGGATGGGTGTTATTGGTTTTGTAGATGATTATATTAAAATATTTAAAAAAGATAAAGAAGGATTAAAAGGAAAATTTAAAATTCTTGGTCAGGTTGTGCTTGGTTTAATTGTAGGTTGTACGCTTTATTTTCATCCTGGCGTAACTATTAAAGAAAATGCAATAGCTGGTATAGCAACAAAAGGATCTGTAGTGGCTCCTATTTCTGTGCCAGAAATTAAGTCAATGGCAACAACAGTTCCTTTGGTAAAAAATAATGAGTTAGACTATACAAGTCTAATTTCTTGGATGGGAGAAGGAGCAGAAAATTATGCTTGGTTAATTTTTATTCCAATTGTAATTTTTATTGTAACTGCAGTGTCTAACGGTGCAAACTTAACAGACGGTATAGATGGTTTAGCGGCTGGTACATCTGCAATAATAGTATTTACACTAGGTATTTTTGCCTGGGTTTCTGGTAACATTATATTTTCAGATTATTTAGATATAATGTTTATTCCAAAGTCCGGAGAAGTAGTGGTTTTTATTGCTGCTTTTGTAGGGGCTCTTATTGGGTTTTTATGGTATAACGCGTATCCTGCAAGTGTATTTATGGGAGATACTGGTAGTTTAACTATTGGTGGTGTTATTGCTGTAATAGCAATTATAATACGTAAAGAGTTAATTATTCCTGTATTATGCGGAATCTTCTTTGCGGAGTCACTTTCTGTAATGTTACAAGTAGGTTATTTTAAATACACTAAAAAAGTTTCTGGTGTGGGCAAGCGTATATTTCTAATGGCTCCGTTACATCATCATTACCAGAAAAAAGGATATCATGAGAGTAAAATAGTTACCCGTTTTTGGGTAGTAAGTATAATTCTTGCAATTATAACTTTTGTAACCTTAAAAGTAAGATAGGTGAAGAGGTTAGTAATTCTTGGTGGTGGAGAAAGTGGTGTTGGTACAGCGCTTTTAGGAATAAAAAAAGGATACAATGTATTTGTGTCTGATAAAGGAAAAATTAAAGAAGAATATAAAAAAGTTCTTAAACATTTTGAGATAGACTGGGAAGAAGAACAGCATACAGAATCTAAAATTTTAAATGCAGATTTGGTAATGAAAAGTCCTGGTATACCAGACAAGGTAACTCTTGTGCAAAAATTATTGTCGCTACGTATTCCTGTAATTTCTGAGATAGAATTTGCAAGTAAATATACAGATGCTATAATTATTGGTATAACGGGTAGTAATGGTAAAACTACCACTACAATGATGGTAAACCACATTTTAGAAGAAGAAGGTTTGCATGTTGGTATGGCTGGCAATATTGGTGATAGCTATGCTAAAATGGTGTCTGAAAATAACTTTGACTACTATGTCTTAGAGATTAGTAGTTTTCAATTAGACGGTATTGTAGATTTTAAACCACATATAGCCATTATAACTAACATTACGCCAGATCATTTAGATAGGTATAATTATGAGTTTGATAACTATATCGCATCAAAATTTAGAATTGCAGAGAACCAAACAAAAGAAGACTATTTAATTTATGATGCAGACGATGAAGTGCTTGTAAGTTGGCTAGAGAATCACCCAGTTAAATCAAAATTAATACCATTTTCAATAGAAAAACAAATTGAAGAAGGTGTTTGTTTAAAGAATGATAAAATACATATAACGACCCAAAATAATACAATAGAGATGGCAACAAACAACTTAGCTTTAGAAGGTAAACACAATTTAAAAAATACAATGGCAGCTTCAGCAGCTTCTAAATTAGTAAATATTAGAAAAGCTACTATTAGGGCTAGTATTGAGAATTTTCAGGGTGCATCGCATCGTTTAGAAAGTGTTTTAAAAATTGCTCACGTACATTACGTAAACGATTCTAAAGCAACTAATGTTAATGCAACATATTATGCATTAGAGAGTATGAAATCTGCTACAGTTTGGATTGTTGGTGGTGTAGATAAAGGAAATGATTACAAGTCGTTAATGCCATTGGTAAGAGAAAAGGTAAAAGCTATTATCTGTTTGGGTGTAGATAATTCTAAAATTATTGAAGAATTTGGGAATGTTGTAGATTTAGTTGTTGAGACACAAAGAATGGATGAAGCTGTTAAAATGGCATACAAAATTGGTCAACGTGGAGATACGGTATTGTTATCCCCTGCTTGTGCTAGTTTTGATTTGTTTGAGAATTACGAAGACAGAGGAAACCAATTTAAAGCAGCAGTAAAAAGTTTGTAAAAAATAAGTAATAAGTATAGTGTTAAGTTATTTTAAAAATATAAAAGGAGATAAGGCTATTTGGGGCATAGTTGCGCTATTGGCATTATTTTCGTTTTTGCCAGTTTACAGCGCAAGTAGTAATTTGGTGTATGTGGTTGGTAATGGTACGGCTGTAAGTCACCTTGTTAAGCACGCTTTTTTATTAATGCTTGGCTTTGGAATAATTTACGGCGTGCATAAAATACCAATGCACTTTTTTAAAGGCCTATCTATAATTGCTATGCCAATAGTATTGTTGCTTTTGGGATATACGTTAGCTCAAGGAAAAACAATTGGTGGGGCAAATGCTAGTAGGTGGATAAACATTCCGTTTGTGGGCTTTTCGTTTCAGACATCTACATTAGCAGCAGTTGTGTTAATGATATATGTGGCACGTTATTTAGCAAAAATTAAAGATAAGGTAGTTACTTTTAAAGAGAGTGTGCTTCCGTTGTGGATTCCTGTTTTTTTGGTGATAGTTTTAATTTTGCCAGCTAACTTTTCTACAGCAGCAATTATTTTTTTTATGGTACTTACTCTAACTTTTTTAGGTGGTTATCCTATTAAATATTTATTGGGTATCGTTGGTACGGGTATTGCTTGTTTAGCATTGTTTATTTTGGTTGCAAAGGCAGTTCCGGATTTGTTTGAAAATAGAATAGATACTTGGGAGAATAGAATATCTAACTTTTTTAATGGCGAAGATACTAGTGAGGATTACCAAATAGAGCGTGCTAAAATTGCAATTGCATCTGGCGGTGTTCTTGGTAAAGGCTCTGGTAAAAGTGTTCAGAAAAACTTTTTACCACAAAGTTCTTCAGATTTTATTTATGCTATTATAGTAGAAGAATATGGTTTAGTTGGTGGCTTGGTGGTGATGTTTTTTTATCTGTTACTGTTATTTAGAATAGTTGTGGTAGCAAATGCTAACCCAAGTGTGTTTGGTAAGTTATTAGTGGTAGGTGTAGGCTTACCCATAGTTTTTCAGGCATTTATAAATATGGCTGTTGCAGTAGAGTTATTTCCTGTAACAGGACAAACATTACCGCTTATTAGTAGTGGTGGTACGTCTATCTGGATGACGTGTTTAGCAATAGGCATTGTGCTTAGTGCAAGTAATAAAAATCCAGTAAAAGAAAAAGAAGTTGTAGATGAGTCTAACCCTTTAGATGTGTTAAGTGGACAATTATAAATTTATATTATCTGGAGGTGGCACAGGCGGACATATTTATCCGGCTATTGCAATAGCAAATGAGCTAAAGGAAATGTATCCTGATGCTGAGTTTTTGTTTGTTGGTGCCAAAGACCGTATGGAGATGGAAAAGGTGCCACAGGCTGGGTATAAAATAGAAGGCCTTTGGATTTCTGGTTTTCAGCGTAAGCTAACATTTAAAAATATGTTGTTTCCGTTTAAGGTTATTAGTAGTTTGTTTAAGGCTAGGCAAATTATAAAAAAGTTTAAACCTAATGCAGTAGTTGGTACAGGAGGTTTTGCAAGCGGACCATTATTGCACGTTGCTGCGGGTAAAAATATTCCGTGTGTGTTGCAAGAGCAAAACTCTTATGCAGGTGTTACCAATAAATTATTAGCTGGTAAAGTGCAAAAAATTTGCGTTGCTTATGATGGTATGGATCGTTTTTTTTCTGCAGATAAAATTATAAAAACAGGAAATCCTGTTCGTAAAGATTTGGTAGAGATGAAGGTCTCTAAGCAAAAAGCTTTAGAGTTTTTTAAATTGAAAAAAGATAAGCCAGTATTGTTGGTTTTGGGCGGAAGCTTAGGGGCAAGAAGGGTAAATACACTTATTAAAGAACAATTGCCTTTGTTTGCGACTCTAGATGTTCAAGTAATTTGGCAATGTGGAAAGTTGTATTATGAGGAGTATAAAGAGTGTCAGAATGAAAATGTTTTAGTGTTTGATTTTTTAAATAAAATGGATTTTGCTTATGCTGCTGCAGATGTTATTATATCTAGAGCTGGTGCAGGTTCTGTGTCCGAGTTAAGTATTGTTGGTAAGCCGGTTATTTTTATTCCGTCACCAAATGTTGCAGAGGATCATCAAACAAAAAATGCGTTGGCATACGCAGATAAAAATGCCGCTATTTTATTGAGAGAAAAAGAGTTAGATGCTAGTTTTAAAACTGTTTTTACGGATTTGTTTAGCAATAAAGAAAAGCAAATAGAATTAGGAGAAAATATAAAAAAGCAAGCGTTGCCAAATGCGACAAAAAATATTGCTTTAGAAGTTAGTAAGTTATTAAAAAAATGAATTTAAAAGATATACATAGCGTTTACTTTTTGGGTATTGGTGGCATAGGAATGTCTGCCTTGGCTCGCTATTTTAAATTTATTGGTAAAGAAGTTGCTGGTTATGATAAAACAGAAACTCCATTAACCAAAGAACTTGCTGTATCTGGTATAGAAATTCATTATCAGGATAATGTAAGTCTTATACCAGAATATTATAAAAATATAAATAATACGCTGGTAGTGTATACACCTGCTTTGCCTAAAAATCACTTAGAGTTAAATTATTATGTAACTAATGGTTATGCGGTTAAAAAAAGGTCTGAGGTTTTAGGTATTATCACAAAAAATACTTTCTGTTTTGGGGTTGCTGGTACACACGGTAAAACTACAACATCTAGTATTTTAGCACATTTGTTACATGATTCAGGAACTCCAATTACTGCCTTTTTAGGTGGCATATCGGAGGATTTTAATAGTAACTTTTTATTAGAGGGAACAGATTATTCAGTTGTTGAAGCAGATGAGTTTGATAGGTCGTTTTTGCAACTATCTCCAAATGTTGCTTGCATTACCTCTATGGATGCAGATCACCTAGATATTTATGGTACAGGAGACGATTTAAAAGATGCTTTTGTTGCTTATGTAAACAGGTTAGAACCAGACGGAAAATTGTTTGTGCGTAACGGTTTGCCTTTAGATGGTATTACGTATGGTATAGATGATGATTCTGATTTTTGTATCACAGATATAGAAATAAAAAATGGCTCTTATATATTTAATATAAGAACACCAGATTCTGTTATAAACGGAGTTAAATTTAGCAAACCAGGAAGACATAATTTGTTAAACGGATTAGTTGCTTTTGCTATGGCTTTAGAAGCTGGTAAATCTCCAGATGTGGTTGCTGCTGCGTTGGGTACTTTTAAGGGTGTGCAGCGTAGGTTTTCATACCGTATTAAAAATGAAGATTTTGTTTTTATAGATGATTATGCGCATCATCCTACAGAAATAAATGCAGTGTATAATGCGGTGTCAGAAATGCATCCTAATAAAAAAACAGTAGCTGTTTTTCAGCCACACTTATTTTCTAGGACAAAAGATTTTATAGATGATTTTGCAATTAGTTTATCGCAATTTCAAAGTATTATTTTGTTAGATATTTATCCTGCAAGAGAAGAGCCAATAGAAGGAGTGACTTCTGAATGGTTGTTGAGTAAAATAAATAATCCGAATAAAAAAATCTGTTCTAAAAAAGAATTGATAAATGAGCTAAAAAATCAGAATCCAGAAGTTTTAGTGGCTATGGGAGCTGGAGATATTGGACAAGAGATTGATAAAATTAAAAACGCTTTTGTAATATGAAAGTAAATTGGAGCTACATAAAATTGGTGTTCTTATTGCTCTTATTGCTAGGAGTATACGCTTTTGCGGGTGTTAGGCATCAATCTAAAAAAATAGAAAAAACAACAGTTGAGTTTTTAGGCGAAGACAATTTGTTTATAACTCAGCAGATGGTTAATAAATTGTTAATACAAAATTTAGGAAGCCTTACAAACGTGCCAAAAGATGCGCTAGTTTTGAATAAAGTAGAAAAGGTTTTAGAAGCCAATAAAATGGTGAAGAGTGCTCAAGTTTATCTTACTGTAAATGGGGAACTTACATCTAAAATTGTACAACGTAAACCAATAGGGCGTATTCAAGGAAATTCAAATTTTTATTTGGATGACGAGGGTAAGCGTATGCCTTTATCTAATAACCACTCTGCAAGGGTGCCAATTATTACTGGTAAAATTACAGATGATAGTCTTCAAAATTGCTTTGCTTTTTTGAATTTTGTTAATGCCGATGATTTTTTAAAGAAAAACATTATTGGTATTCATATTGCAAAGGACAATGATTTTCAGCTTAAGCTTAGGTTAGAGGATTACGTGGTTAGTTTAGGGAAGGTAGAAAATTTAAAAGCTAAGTTTAATAATTACAAGGCTTTTTATAGTAAAGCAACAAAAGATAAAGCTTTAAATAATTATAAAGCTGTTAGTTTAGAGTACAATAATCAAGTAGTGTGTACCAAAATTTAAGTTATGGAGCCAGGTAAATATTCAGTAGGGTTAGACATAGGGACAACAAAAATTGTAGCCATAATTGGTAAGGAGAACGAATACGGTAAAATTGAAGTTTTAGGTATTGGTAAATCTAAAAGTCTTGGTGTACACAGAGGTGTAGTAAACAATATTACGCAAACTATAAAATCTATACAGCAAGCTGTAGAAGAGGCAGAGGCAACTTCTGGTTTAAAAATTAGCTCTGTTGTTGTTGGTATTGCTGGTCAGCACATACGTAGTTTGCAGCATAGTGATTATATAACAAGGCCAGACTCTGAGCAAGTTATTAATGAAGATGATGTAGATATACTTGTAAACCAAGTTTACAAATTAATTATGCTTCCTGGAGAGGAAATTATTCATGTGTTACCACAAGAATATAAAGTAGACGGACAAGCAGAAATTAAGGAGCCAATTGGTATGTATGGTGGTAGGCTAGAGGCTAACTTTCATGTAGTTGTTGGTCAAGTATCATCTATAAAAAATGTGGGCAGGTGTATTAAAAGTGCTGGTTTAGATTTAGGCAGTATTACATTAGAGCCATTAGCATCTGCAAACGCAGTGTTAAGTCAAGAAGAAAAAGAAGCTGGTATTGCATTAATAGATATAGGAGGCGGTACAACAGACGTTGCCATTTTTAAAGATGGTATTATTAGGCATACTGCTGTAATTCCTTTTGGAGGAAATGTTATAACAGAAGATATAAAAGAAGGTTGCTCTATTATAGAAAAGCAAGCCGAACTATTAAAAATTAAGTTTGGATCTGCTTGGCCAGGAGAAAATAAGGATAATGAAATAGTTTCTATACCAGGATTAAGAGGTAGAGAGCCTAAAGAAATTACACTTAAAAACCTTTCTAAAATAATACATGCTCGTGTTGTAGAGATCATAGAGCAGGTATATATGGAGATTAAAAATTACGGTCATGAAGACCAAAAGAAGAAGCTAATTGGTGGTATTGTTTTAACGGGTGGTGGTAGCCAGTTAAAACACTTAAAGCAATTGGTAGAGTATATTACGGGTATGGATACCAGAATAGGTTACCCTAATGAGCATTTAGCAGGAGATTCTACTCAAGATATAGCAAGTCCGCTATACGCAACAGGAGTAGGTTTATTAATGAATGCTATAGAAACTAATGCTAAAAACAAAGAAATAGCATTAGAGGAAGCTCAAGCAGAAAAAGAAATAGCAGTAGAAAATAATCAGGAAGAAGACGGTTTCCAAACTGAAGAACCAAATGCCACATCAACCAAAAAAGAAGTGAAACCAGAACGAAAATCCATTTTTGAAAAATGGTCTGATAAGTTGAAAGACTTTTTAGATAATGCGGAGTAACGCATAAGTTGAAAATTGAAAAAAAATAACTCAGTAAAATAACAGTATGAGCAAGAACACTGAATTAGAAAGTAATATCTCTTTTGATTTGCCTAAAAATCAAAGTAACGTAATAAAAGTCATTGGTGTTGGTGGCGGTGGTAGTAACGCAATAAATCACATGTTCCAGGCCGGAATAAATGGTGTAGATTTTATTGTTTGTAATACAGACTCACAAGCATTGGAAAACAGTACGGTTCCTAACAAAATAAGATTAGGGGTTACATTAACAGAAGGTTTGGGCGCAGGTGCAAATCCAGAAGTTGGTGAACAAGCTGCTATAGAAAGTATGGAAGACATAAAAAATATGTTAGATTCCAATACAAAAATGGTGTTTATTACTGCTGGTATGGGCGGTGGTACCGGTACAGGTGCTGCTCCAATAATAGCAAAACAAGCAAAAGGTATGGATATCCTTACAGTGGGTATTGTAACAATGCCTTTTCAGTTCGAAGGAAAAATGAGATGCCAGCAAGCTCAGACTGGTATAGAAAAGCTTCGTGCTAATGTAGACTCATTAATTGTTATAAATAATAATAAACTTAGAGAAGTATACGGTAATTTAGGCTTTAAAGCTGGTTTCTCTAAGGCAGATGAAGTATTAGCAACAGCTGCACGTGGTATTGCAGAGGTTATAACGCATCACTACACTCAAAACATAGATTTACGTGACGCTAAAACAGTACTATCTAACAGTGGTACTGCAATAATGGGTTCTGCAAACGCATCTGGTTCATCTAGAGCACAAGAAGCTATTATGAAAGCATTAGATTCACCATTATTAAATGATAATAAAATTGCTGGTGCTAAAAACGTATTGTTATTAATAGTTTCCGGTGCTCAGGAAATTACTATTGATGAGATAGGGGAAATTAACGACCACATACAGACAGAGGCTGGTCATGGAGCTAACATTATTATGGGTGTTGGTGAAGATGAAAACTTAGGAGACGCTATTGCGGTAACTGTTATTGCTACGGGTTTTAATGTAGATCAGCAAGATGATATTGTAAACACAGAATCTAAAAAAATAATTCACACTCTAGAAGACGAGCAAAAAGCAACGCATAATTTAACGCCTGCTGCAGCTAATGTTGTATACGATGTTGTAGAACCAGAAACTAGTCCTGTTAAAACAGAAGTTACACCTGCGGAGCCAGAAGTAATAAAGCATACTTTATTTGAGGAAGAAAAGCCAGAAATGGATTTGATACCAACAACAAATTTTATAAAAAACTTTAATGTGTTTTATGATGAAGTAGTTGCTGATGCACCAAAAGAAGAAGACTTTGTTATAGTAGATGTTAGAGATTTTGATGTTGTAGATGCAGAAGAGGTAAAGGTTGTACAGGAAGAAGATCAGTTTGCATTTAGTTTTGATATTCCTAAAAAGGAGCAGAAAGTAGAAGAAGATGAACAAGAACATACAATTACCTTTAGTTTAGATGAAGAGGTAAATGATATGGACGTTAAAGACCATGTAGAAGTTGTTCCTGTATTAGAATACAATAAAGAAGGTGAAAAAAGATATAGTTTAGATGACTATATGGAGCTAGAAAAAGAACTTACAGGTGCTAAGTCTAAAGCTGAAAAATTTGAGCCTAAAATTGTTGATCAAGAATTAGCTTTTGAGAAGAAAACAGTAGCTCCAAAAGCAACTCAAGCTCCAACGCCTAAACCTGCACCAGCTGCTGAGCCAGAAGAAAGACAAGTAGAGGTAGATCCTATGAATACGCCAATTGAAGATTTGCTAAAAAACAGAGCAGATGAGCGTAGAAGAAAGTTAAAAGACTTTAACCATAAGTTTAAAAACAACATTAACACAGCAAGTGATATGGAAAATAAGCCAGCTTATTTACGCCAAGGTGTTAATTTAAATGATAGTAACCCAGAAAATAGAATTTCAAGAACCACTTTAAGTGAAGACGGAGAAGATATCCAATTACGTTCTAACAATTCTTTTTTGCATGATAATGTAGATTAGTGTAGTTTTTAAACTATATAATTTAGTGTATAAACCCGAAAGCAGTAATTGTTTTCGGGTTTATTTTTTTATCTTCGTGTTCCTAAAAATTATAAATTATGAGCTTACAACAAGATGTAATGACGGCAATGAAAACAGCTATGAAAGCTAAAGATAGCGTTGCTTTAGAGTCATTAAGAGCTATAAAATCTGTTTTGCTAATGGCACAAACAGAGTCAGGTGCAAAAACTGAGTTGAGTGAAGAAGAGGAAATAAAAATTATACAAAAACTTGTAAAACAACGTAAAGATAGTGCTGCTATTTATACAGAGCAAGGAAGGGAAGATTTGGCTGCTCCAGAATTAGCACAGGCAGAGGTTATAGGGCAGTTTTTGCCTGAACAAATGTCTGAGGATGATATTGCTAAAGTTGTTGAAGATGTAATAGCTAAAACAGGTGCAGATGGTATGAAAGATATGGGTAAGGTAATGGGTATGGTATCTTCTCAACTAGCAGGTAAAGCAGATGGTAAAACAATTTCTACTATAGTAAAAAATAAATTAGCTTAATTTTTTATAAGCTGATAAGGCCCCGTGGCGCAACTGAATAGCGCATCAGATTTCGGCTCTGAGGGTTGGGGGTTTGAATCCCTCCGGGGTCACGAATAAGCAAAGAATCCAAAATTAAAAAAGCAAGTTTACTTGTGTTTTAATTTTGGATTCTTTGTTTTTAGAGCGGAGCTTTTAGGGATCAACAAGTATTTTTTATTTTAGAATAACAAAAGCCACGCAAATAGCATGGCTTTTTAGTAGATATGTAGTGTAATATTATGACTTAGCTAAATCGTTACTGTGATTAACCTCAAAATAGTTTTGTACATTTTCCATAATATGAGATTCTTTCAGGGTAGAATTTGCTGTTTTATATTCTTGATCAATTAATTGTTTTGCAGGAAATGATTCACAATGTATTTCTTCACCTTTTAAATTGGTAGTCTTTACAGTTGCTGTACCATTTAATAAAGATTTTCCTGTTACTATGATAAAAGAACGTTCTTCATCTGCAGCAGAAATGCCTGTTCTTATTTTTGTGTTTTCAATAATAATGTCCGACTTAATTTGCGTGTTAGCTAGACCTTGTTCTGTCGTTTTTTTATCATTACTACAAGATAAAAATAATGCTGCTGTTGCTAATACTGATACAAATAATTTAGTTTTCATAATTGAGTGCTTTTTTAAATACACTACAAAGATGAAGTTATTACAGGTCTAAGAATACGCCTGAATTAGTGAAAATGAATACCCTGAAAACAGGGGTAGAGTAGGTTTAATCGTCTAGAAGCCCCATTTTTATTGCGTGTTTGGTTAAGCCAGCTAAATTTTTCACATTTAATTTAGAAATTAAATTTTTACGATAACTTTCTATTGTGTGCTTGCTTAAAAACAATTCGTCTGCAATTTCTTGTGTAGTGTATTCCTCAGCAATAAGTTTTAAAACCTCTTTTTCTCTATTTGTTAAAGAAACCTCTTTTTCTTTTTTGCTTGCAAACATTGCATCAGTGTAAGCTTTTTTTATTTCTGTAGAAAAATATTTTTCTCCGCCAATTATAGTTCTAATGGCTTCTAATAATTCATCTTTTTCAGCATTTTTGGGTACATAGCCATCTACATTGCCTCTAATTAGTGTGTCTATCATACCACCATCTATATGCATACTAACAACTAGTGTTTTTAAACCAGGGAAGCGTTCTTTTACTATAGTGTTTAATTCTATACCATTTATTTCTGGCATAGTTAAATCTGTCACTAATAAATGAATGTCATCAGCACCATTTATGTCTAAATACTTTACTACTTGCGCACCATTTTTAGCGGTTGTAGTAATATTAAACTCAGGAGCATCTTCTAAAATACTCGTAAGTCCGTCTATAAACATTTTATGGTCGTCTGCAATAATTAGGTTATAAGTTGTCATTGGTTGTGTTTTTTATTGGTATTTCTATAGATATTACTGTTCCTCTGTTTACAGCAGAATCTATGTGTAAGGTACCGTTTAGTTTTTCTATTCTACTTTTAATATTTGTAAACCCAATACCGTCTCCATTATTTTCTTTGTTAAAACCTTTACCGTTATCTTCAAAAAGTAAGGTAATGCTATCTTCAAAGTAATTTAGATGTATATCTGTATTAGATGCTTTGGCGTGTTTAAGAGTGTTTGTCATTAATTCTTGAATAATTTTAAACAACTCCATTTTTACCATTTCATTAATGGTGTTTATTTTTTCTTCTGGGTGCGGATAAAACTCTACATTAAGTTCACCTGTGTTGGTAATAGATTTTGTGTATTCTTTTATAAGCTGCGTAAAATCATCTTGTCTAAACTTTTTAGGAATTAGGGTGTGAGATATGTCTCTAACTAATTGATAGGTTTCATCTAATTGTCCTGTAATTGTATTTAAAGTTTCTGTTTTTTCTTTAACACTTGCCAATTGTAATTTTATGCCAGCTAAATTACCGCCAATACTGTCATGTAATTCTTGAGCAATACGTTTGCGCTCTTCATCTTGACCTTCAATGGAGGCTTTAATAAGTTTTAATTCTTGCTCTTGTTTAAGTGTAGTAACCTTTTGGTTATTTATTTCTTCGTTCTTTTTGGCAAGCTCACTTTGTGCTTGTATTTTTTGGTAGTATGTATAGAGTAAAGCAATGACAGGGATAAGAATCACTAAAAATCCAATTAAAAAAGCAGCTTTAATGGTTTTTTGCCTATCTAATTCGGCTTGCTGTTTAATTTGATCTTCTTTTAAGTCAGATATTGCTTGTTCTTTTTTTAATGTTTCGTACTGTATCTCTAGTTCTTTTATAATTTCTCTTTGTTGCTTTTCTTTTATTTCATCTAAAACTCCATAAAGTTGAGTCATAGTTGCGTATGCATTTTTGTAATCTTCTTGCTTATAAAAACTCCTAGCTTGTATAACTAATGCCTCTCTTTGAAATTGTAAGTTCTCATGGTCTACAGCATTAATGTAGGCCATAGTTAAACCAATGTTAGCAATATTGTATTCTTCTAACTTATAGTATAACCTAGCAATTAATAACGCTCCTTCATAATAAACGGCATTAAAATCATTTGCTTTTGCTTGGTTACTTATTTCTGCATATTGCTGTAGTGCTGTGTTGTACTCTTTGTTAAATTCTAAAAGTTTTGCTTGTTGTAGCCTTACCTCTAATTCTATTTGTAAATCTTTAAACTGTTTTGCCAGTTCTAGGGATGAGTTGTAATACTCTTTTGCTTTACTATATTCTTTTTTTTGAGCATAAGCATTACCTAGTTGTACTAAAGCTTTGTTTGTTATTATAGAGTGCTGCTTTCCATATTTATCTATAGATTCTTCAAGTAAATCTATGGCTTTGTCTATGTTGTTTTGGGCAATGTAGTTTTTGGCTAAGCTTACTTTATGCAAGTACATAAACTCATAGTCGTTAATACCTTCTGCTTCTTGTAATCCTTTTATGTTCCACTCAATAGATTTATCTGAAAGTCCGTTTAAAGAACTACCTATAGACATATAATAATGAGCTTTGGTATATAGGTACTTTTTGTCGTTTTCTGGCTTGTCCCAGTTGGCTAATTCTTTAACGTACAGATTTCCATAATGTAAGACAGAATCTGTATTTGCTTTTTTTGCGTGCTGTTCTATAAGTTGATCAAAAATAGAAAAACGTTGCGCTCCAAATTCAGCATCCTTTAACGCATCATACAAAGGTTGTAGTGTTTTGTCTTTTTGAATTTTTGACCAAGAAAATGAAAAAAAAGAAGGGTCTTCTTCTTTGGTTTCAGTGCTATCTGCCTCTTGTGCATTAACTAATTGAAAAACACTTACTAAAAGTAGAATTAGGGTTGTTTTTAATTTGTGAAAAAATGTACTGTATGTTGGTTTGGTTAAAGTCAAAAAAATAATAATTGTTTAATTAATTACTTAATTTGGTTTGCTAATTTAAGCGCTGTTTACAAAGTTGGCTTTTATATAGCTTTTTATAACCCCGCAAGTTAGTGAAATGTATATCCCTGAAAACAGGGTGTAATATAATTATTATTTCTTTTGTAGTATAGTGCTAATTATTTTTTTAGCGTGAATTCTAGAATTTTCTATAAACCATTTGTGCGTTTCCATACCACCACAAATTACACCAGCTAAATAAACGTTACTTAAATTGGTTTCCATTGTGTCTGTATTGTGTGTTGGTATCTTTTTTGCATCGTTAGACAAGGTGATGCCCATTTTAGTAAGAAAATCAAAATTTGGTCTATAGCCAGTTAACGCTAAAACATAGTCATTTTGTAAAGTAATAGCGCCATCAACAGTTTTAATTGTTATTTGGGTCTCTTTAATTTCTGTAATATTGGCATTATAAATTACTTTTATACTACCTTCTTCTATGCGGTTAATAATATCTGGGCGTACCCAATATTTTACGCGTTGACCAACTTCTGCGCCACGAATAATTAAAGTTACTTCTGCACCTTTACGCCAGCATTCTAAAGCGGCATCTATAGATGAGTTACTTGCGCCAACAACTGCTACTTTTTGTTTAGAGAAATAATGCGGATTATTATAGTAATGAGTAACTTTTGGTAAGTCTTCTCCCGGAATATTTAATTTGTTAGGTATATCGTAAAAACCAGTAGCTATTATTACGTTATTTGCTGTGTAAGTTGTCTTACTGGTTTTTACAATATAATAAGTAGAGTCTTTGGTTACATTAGTTACTTTTTCAAATAAATTAATGTCCAAATCATTGCTACTTACAATTCTTCTGTAGTATTCTAAAGCTTCTTCTTTTTTGGGTTTAGCTTCATTACTGATAAAAGGAATGTTGTCTATTTCTAGTTTTTCGGATGATGAAAAAAATTGCATTTTAGCAGGGTAATTGTATAACGAGTTTACAATACACCCTTTTTCTAAAATAAGATAAGAAAGTCCGTTTTTTTTAGCTTCTAATCCGCAGGCAATACCAATAGGTCCGCCGCCAATAATTATAACATCAAATAAATTCACTAGCCTATAAGTTCTTTTAAGTTTTTAATTGTAGCTGTAGGGTCATCACTCTTAAAAACAAAACTACCAGCAACAAGTACATCTGCACCTGAGTCTACTAAAGCTTTTGCATTTTTAGAAGTAACACCGCCATCTATCTCTATAAGGGTTTTTGCATTTTTCTTAGTAATTAATTCTTTTAATGCTTTTACCTTATTGTAAGTGTTTTCTATAAAAGATTGTCCTCCAAAACCAGGGTTAACACTCATTAAGCATACAACATCAATATCATTAATAATATCTTCTAATAAATGTACGCTTGTGTGAGGGTTTAAGGCAACACCAGCCATCATACCTTCAGCCTTAATTGCCTGTAAAGTTCTATGTAAATGTGTACAAGCTTCATAATGTACAGATAATACATTTGCTCCTAATTCTGCAAAGGTTTTTATGTACCTATCTGGGTCTACAATCATTAAATGCACATCTAATGTTTTTGTAGCGTGCTGTGCTATACTTTTTAACACAGGCATACCGTAAGATATGTTAGGAACAAAAACGCCGTCCATAATGTCTATATGGTGCCAATCTGCCTCACTATTGTTTACCATTTCTACATCTCTCTGTAGGTTTCCAAAGTCTGCTGCTAATAAAGAAGGTGCAATTTTATTGTTGCTCATTTTGTTTTAGATTGATATTTATGCAAAAGTACGCATTTGATGTAAATTGATATAGTGTAAATGTGGCTTTATATTTTGTTTAAGATTGATGATTATAAAAAACAAAAAAGCCTGTTGTATAAAACAACAGGCTTTGCATGTAATAAGTTAAATTCTTTATATATTAAAGGACTTCAACGTTTACTGCATTAGGTCCTTTTTTACCTTCTTCAACGTCATAACTAACTTTGTCTCCTTCAGCTATTTCGTGAGTTAATCCACTGATGTGAACAAAAACGTCTTTACCACCATCATCTGGAGTGATAAAACCGAAACCTTTAGAGTCGTTAAAAAATTTTACTGTACCGTTACTCATAATTTTATTTTTAATTTAAAGTGCAAAGATAGTATAATATCAATACAAAGTGATTTTTATTTTTTTTTCTAAACTCTAGGTAAATCGCCTTCTCCTTTTAATGGTAAAGTAGAACTTCCTGTTAGGTAAACATCTACGTGATGCGCAGCCTGTCTGCCTTCAGAGATGGCCCATACTATTAAAGATTGACCTCTTCTTTGGTCGCCAGCTACAAAAATACCAGGTACGTTAGTCATATAGTTTTTTGCAGAGGCTTTAATATTTGTTCTAGGATCTGCTTCTAAGCCTAGTTGTTGAGCTACAGTCATTTCCGATCCTGTAAAACCCATTGCAAGCAAAACTAAGTCGCATTTCCATTCTTTTTCTGTTCCAGGAACTTCTTTTAGGCTTGGTCTTTGTCCTGGAGTTTTAATCCACTCTACTTCTGAGGTGATTAATCCTTTTAAATTACCATCTTTATCTCCAACAAATTCCTTGGTAGAAATGCTAAAGAAACGTTCTGCACCTTCTTTATGAGAAGAGCTTGTACGTAAACGCATAGGCCAAAACGGCCAAGGCTGGTCTGCAGGCCTCTCTGGAGTTGCTTTGCTCATAATCTCAAAATTAGAGACAGAAGTAGCACCATGACGTATAGATGTTCCTATGCAGTCAGATCCAGTATCTCCACCACCAATAACAATAACATCTTTGTTTGTAGCTTTTATTTCTTCGCCTAAATCTGTAATGCCATCTACGCGTTTGTTATTTTGTTTTAAAAAGTCCATTGCTTGTACAACACCTTTTAGTTCTGCTCCTTTTATTGGTAAGTTTCTACGTACTGTAGCGCCACCAGAAAGTACAACAGCATCAAAATCTTCTTTTAGGGTGTTTGCATCAATATCTACACCAATATGTGTATTGGTTTTAAACACTATGCCTTCTTCTTTTAGTACTTCTAATCTACGGTCAATAACGTTTTTCTCCATCTTAAAATCAGGAATACCGTATCTTAATAATCCACCAACTTTAGCATCACGCTCAAAAACAGTAACCAAATGTCCGGCTCTGTTTAATTGTTGTGCAGTAGCTAAACCTGCAGGTCCAGACCCTACAACAGCAACTTTTTTACCTGTTCTAGTTTTTGGTGGTTGTGCAGTTATCCATCCGTTGGAAAAAGCAGTTTCAACAATGTTTTTTTCAATATTTTCTATAGACACAGGGTCTTCATTAATACCTAATACACAAGCTTCCTCGCACGGAGCAGGGCATAAGCGACCAGTAAATTCAGGGAAGTTATTGGTAGAGTGCAATATGCTTGCAGCTTTTTCCCATTTTCCTTTGTAAACCGCATCATTAAAATCTGGAATTAAATTTCCTAATGGGCATCCGCTATGGCAAAACGGAACTCCGCAATCCATACAACGTGCACCTTGGTCTTTTAATTCAGTTTCCTTTAATGGTTGTGTAAATTCTTTATAATTTTTTATACGCTCTTCTACAGGAGCATAGTCTTCTATTTTTCTTTCGAACTCTAAAAATCCAGTTATCTTTCCCATAGTGCTTTATATTATGCTAGCTTTTTCTTCTTCTTCTAATCTTTTTAATGCTTGACGGTATTCTTCAGGGAATACTTTAACAAACATTGGTAAACTGTTTTCCCAGTTTTCTAGCAAGCGTTGTGCCAGAGGACTCATAGTGTAATTGTAATGACTTTCTATAAGGTCTTTTAGTTCTGCAATATCATTGGCTTCATCTACAGAAAGTAAATTAAGAGCTTCTTTATTGCAGTTTTTTTCAAACGTTTTGTTTGGGTCAAATACATAAGCAATACCACCACTCATACCTGCTCCAAAATTACGGCCTACTTCGCCTAAAATTACAGCTACACCACCAGTCATATATTCACAACCGTGGTCTCCAATGCCTTCTACAACAGTTTTTGCTCCAGAGTTACGAACGCAAAAACGTTCACCTGCTTTACCATTTATATAGGCTCTACCAGCAGTAGCACCATATAAGGTTACATTACCTGTAATAACATTGTCTTCCGGAATTATAGTGGCGCCTTCTGGTACTTTTATTACTAATTTACCTCCAGATAGTCCTTTTCCTAAATAATCATTAGTATTACCATTAACTGTCATAGTTAAACCTCTGGTTGCAAAGGCACCAAAACTTTGTCCGGCAGAACCAGTAAAGTTTAAACGTAGCGTGTTTATAGGTAAGCCTTTTGCACCATAGGTCTTAGAAATTTCATTACTTATAATTGCACCAACTGCTCTGTCTGTATTTTTAATAGGAAAATCTAAGGTTAGTTTTTCTTTTCTAAATAAAGATGGGTGTGCTTTTTCTATAATTTTAAACTCTATAGATTTATATATATCGTGCTCTTGTTTTTGTGTGTTGTGAAGTTTGGTATCTGCAGGTACATCTACTTGGTGTAAAATAGGAGTAAGGTCTATGCCTTCTGCTTTATAATGTTCTATAGCTTTGTTGCGATCTAGTTTTTGAACCTGACCTACCATTTCGTTTACAGTTCTAAAACCTAGTTGCGCCATTATTTCTCTTAGTTCTTGAGCAATAAAGTACATGTAGTTAACTACGTGTTCTGGTTTTCCTTTAAACTTTTTACGCAGTTCAGGATTTTGAGTAGCAATACCAACCGGACAAGTGTTTAAGTGGCAAACACGCATCATAATACAGCCAGAAGCCACTAAAGGAGCGGTAGCAAAACCAAATTCTTCTGCTCCAAGCAGACAGGCAATTGCTACATCACGACCTGTTTTTAGTTGTCCGTCGCATTCTACAACAACCCTGTTTCTAAGGTCGTTCATTACTAAGGTTTGTTGTGCTTCTGCAACACCTAGCTCCCATGGTAAACCTGCGTGTTTTAAAGATGTTAAAGGAGATGCTCCTGTGCCACCATCGTGACCAGAAATTAGTACAACATCTGCTTTTGCTTTTGCTACACCCGCAGCTACAGTACCTACACCAACTTCTGACACTAATTTTACGTTTATTCTTGCTTCTCTGTTAGCAGATTTTAAATCGTAAATTAATTGAGATAAATCTTCAATTGAATAAATATCATGATGTGGAGGAGGGGAGATAAGCCCTACATACGGAGTAGAGTTTCTTGTTTTTGCTATAGACGGATTTACTTTTGGTCCAGGCAATTGTCCGCCTTCACCAGGTTTAGCGCCTTGTGCCATTTTAATTTGTATTTCCTTGGCACTTGTTAGGTAGTTAGATGTAACACCAAACCTACCTGAAGCAACTTGTTTTATAGCGCTGTTTCTCCAATCTCCAGTTTCGTTTTTATAAAAACGTTCTGCATCTTCACCACCTTCACCAGAGTTGCTTTTGCCGCCAATACGGTTCATTGCAATGGCTAAATTTTCATGAGCTTCCTTGCTAATAGATCCGTAAGACATTGCTCCAGTTTTAAATCGCTTTACAATATCTGTCCATGGTTCTACCTCTTCAATAGGAATTGGGTCATAGTTAGAAAACTCAAACAAACCTCTAATGGTCATTAAATGTTTAGATTGTTCATTTATTAAACTAGAGTATTCCTTGTATGTGCTTGGTTCGTTATTACGAACTGCTTTTTGTAATTTGGCAATAGTAAGTGGGTTAAATAAGTGTTTTTCTCCATCTCTACGCCATCTATATGCGCCACCCATTTCTAACTCTAAATTAGCTGCTACTTCTTTAGTGTTAAATGCTTTTTGGTGTCTTTTTGCTATTTCTTTTTCTATTTGGTATAAGCCAATACCTTGTATTCTTGTAGGTGTGTTTGGAAAATATTTATCTACAACCTTGGTGTTTATACCAATACACTCAAATAATTGCGAACCTCTGTAGGAGTTTAATGTAGAGATGCCTATTTTGTTCATCACTTTTAAAACTCCCTTGCCAATACCTTTGTTGTAATTTTTAATTGCCTCATCAAAAGTAATGTCTGTAATGTCATTTTCTTCTATTTGCTCAGCAATAATTTCGTTTACCAAATATGGGTTTACTGCACTTGCTCCGTAGCCAAACAATAATGCAAAATGATGCACTTCTCTAGGTTCTGCAGACTCAATAATAATACTTAGCTTAGATCTTTTTCCTAGTTTTTGAAGTCCGCTATTTACAAAAGATAAAGCCAGCAAAGCAGGTATAGGTGCGTTGTCTTTATCTACATTTCTGTCTGATAAAATGATAATATTTGTACCGTTATCTATTGCTTTAGATGCCTGGTCTAATATAGATGCCAATGCTTCTTCTAGGGCGTTGTGTCCACGTTCTATTTTGTACAGAATAGGAATAGATGTTACTTTGTAATCAGGACTAGCATCATAGTTTTTTATCTTATCTAAATCTTCTTTAGATATTACAGGATTCTGAATTTTTAATTTGCGACAGTGTAATTCTGAAAAGTCAAAAATATTATGATCACTACCAAGGGTTAAGCTAATATCTGTAATTAGCTCTTCTCTAATACCATCTAAAGGAGGATTTGTTACTTGGGCAAATAGTTGCTTAAAGTAGTTGTATATAAGTTGTGGCTTTTCAGATAAAACGGCAATTGGCGTATCAGACCCCATAGAGCCAATAGGCTCTTTGGCAGACTTACCCATTGGTAATATAATGGTGTTTATATCTTCTAACGTATAGCCAAAAAGTGATTTTCTTTTATCTAAGCTTTCTTCACCTAAAAATAAAGGGCAGTCGTTATAAGGGATGTCTTTTAAATGCACCAAATTATTATCTAACCATTTTTGGTAAGGCTTTAATTGAGCAATTTTTTCTTTTATTTCTTCATCATTAACAATACGGCCTTCTTCCATATTTACTAAAAACATTTTTCCTGGCTCTAAACGTCCATGAAACTCAATGTTTTCTGGTTCTATATCTACTACACCAGTTTCTGATGACATAATTACGTAGCCATCTTTAGTAACAGAGTATCTAGAAGGTCTTAATCCGTTACGGTCTAGAACTGCTCCAATATAGTTGCCATCTGTAAAAGGTACAGATGCGGGTCCATCCCACGGCTCCATCATACAAGAGTTATACTCGTAAAATGCTCTTTTAGCAGGAGACATATCTGGATTTTTTTCCCAAGCTTCTGGTACCATAATCATCATAACTTCTGGCAAGGATCTACCTGTCATTAGTAGCAATTCTACTACCATATCCATTGTTGCAGAATCTGATTTTCCTGGTAATATTATAGGAAGTATATTTTTTATTTCATCACCAAATAAATCACTCTTTAGTAGTTCTTCTCTAGAGCGCATTCTAGATACATTACCACGTAATGTGTTTATTTCTCCATTATGACACATATACCTAAACGGTTGTGCAAGATCCCAAGTAGGGAAGGTGTTGGTAGAAAAACGTTGGTGAACAAGAGCAAGCCTTGTAACCACTCTTGGATCCATTAAATCTTTAAAGTAAAATTTAATGTCTTGTGGCATTAAAAGACCTTTAAAAATAATGATTTTTGTAGATAAACTAGGAACGTAGAAAAATCCGCTTTCAGATAATTTAGAACTTAAAATAGTATGCTCTGTTACTTTACGAGCAATGTATAGTTTAAGGTTAAAAGCAGCATAATCTTGAGAACTATTTTCTTTAGCAATAAATATTTGCTTAACAAATGGCTCTGTTTCCATAGCTATGCGTCCTGGAACATTTTTGTTTACAGGTGCATCTCTCCAGCCTAACAATTGTAGGCCTTGCTTTTTTATGTTTTCTTCAAATACAGAGATACAAAAATCTCTTTGGTTTTCTTTTTGAGGTAAAAAGATGTTTGCAACAGCATATTCACCTGGTTCTGGTAAATTAAAATTACAAACCTCTACAAAATAATCATGTGGTATATCTATTAAAATACCAGCGCCATCTCCTGTTTTGCCATCAGAACTAACAGCACCACGGTGTTCTAGCTTGTCTAATATCTCTAAAGCTTTATGTATAATGTCGTTAGACTTCTTTCCTTTTAAGCTACAGATAAAACCAGCTCCACAATTATCATGTTCAAAATCCGGTAGGTATAACCCTTGTTTTTTCAGCTTCATAAATTATCACATTTCTTCAAATATATTATAATTGTTAAATTATGTTTAAAGAATAGGTGATAACCTAAAAATTAATTCATCATTTTCAGTGTATTGATAAATTAAATGAAATTTTAAATTTTTAAGGGTATGTAAATTATCAAATTCACAATGTTAATTTTTAGAATAGATATAAAAAAAGCTGCGCAATAATTTATTGCACAGCTTTTGTGTTAAAACAAACGTATATTTCTAATTAATCTCTTAAAATGCTTCTAGAGATTACTATTTTCTGAATTTCAGAAGTACCTTCGTAAATCTGTGTAATTTTAGCATCTCTCATTAAACGCTCTACGTGGTAATCTTTTACAAAGCCATTACCACCGTGCACTTGTACAGCTTCTACAGAAACCTCCATAGCAACTTTAGATGCGTATAATTTAGCCATAGCGCCAGATAAATCATAATTCTCATGATTGTCTTTATCCATTGCAGCTTTGTAAACTAACATTCTTGCAGCTTCAATAGAAGTATGCATATCTGCTAATTTAAAAGCAATAGCTTGGTGGTTAGCAATCTCTGTACCAAATGCTTTTCTTTGTTTAGAGTATTTTAATGCTAATTCATAAGCACCAGCTGCAATACCCAACGCTTGTGCTGCAATACCAATTCTTCCGCCAGAAAGTGTTTTCATAGCAAATTTAAAACCAAAACCGTCTTCACCAATTCTATTTTCTTTAGGTACTTTTACGTCGTTAAAAATTAAAGAGTGAGTGTCACTACCTCTAATTCCTAATTTATTTTCTTTAGGACCAATTTCAAAACCTTCAGCACCTTTTTCAACAATAAGGGCATTAATTCCTTTGTGACCTTTTTCTACATCTGTTTGAGCAATTACAAGGTAGTAATCTGCAGAACTACCATTGGTAATCCAGTTTTTAGTACCATTTAATATGTAATGGTCTCCTTTATCTATTGCAGTAGTTTTTTGTGATGTGGCATCACTACCAGCTTCAGGCTCAGATAAACAAAAAGCGCCTATGCTTTCTCCTGTAGTTAACTTTGTTAAATATTTTTTCTTTTGTTCTTCGTTACCAAAAGTTTCTAGACCCCAACAAACAAGAGAGTTGTTTACAGAGACAATTACAGAGCAAGAAGCATCTACCTTAGATAATTCTTCCATTACTAGAACGTAAGATAGTGTGTCTAGACCGCTACCACCATATTTGGCATCAACCATCATTCCTAAAAAGCCTAATTCACCCATTTTTTTTACTTCTTCTTTAGGAAACCTTTGGGCGTCGTCTCTTTCAATTACTCCTGGTAATAATTCATTTTGAGCAAAATCTCTTGCTGCTTGCTGAATCATTAATTGTTCTTCTGTTAACTTAAAGTCCATCTTATTGCGATAATGTTAATTTATGTGTACAAATATAGGTTTATATTGTGATATATTCAACAGCATTGGGCTCTCTTTCTCCGTGTTTTAATGCTGTTCAACGTAAAATTAATGAAAAATTAATCATTCTATGACTGTTAAAAGTTTAAAAATGCCGCAATATTTTTATATTTGTTGAATTGAATTTTTATTAATTGATTTAATATCAAAATTATGAGACAGCAGTAACTCCCGTTTGGGAGGGATATTTTTAACACAATAGCGATGCATAAATAATGTTACATAATTTTACAATTAATTTAAAATGAAAGATTTACTACAAAAATACGAGGATAAACAACCTGAAATAGTTTTTAACTGGAAAGATTCTGAAACTGAAGCCGAAGGGTGGACAGTTATAAATTCTTTACGTGGAGGTGCTGCCGGTGGTGGTACAAGAATGCGTAAAGGTTTAGATATGAACGAGGTTCTTTCTTTAGCAAAAACTATGGAGGTTAAGTTTACAGTTTCTGGACCAGCAATTGGTGGTGCAAAATCTGGAATTAATTTTGATCCAAATGACCCTAGAAAAAAAGGTGTTTTAAAGCGTTGGTATAATGCTGTTGCTCCTTTGTTAAAAAGTTATTATGGTACCGGTGGAGATTTAAATGTAGATGAAATACATGAAGTAATTCCTATAACAGAAGATGCTGGTGTTTGGCACCCACAAGAAGGTGTTTTTAACGGTCACTTTAAACCTACAGAAGCAGATAAAATTAACCGTATAGGTCAATTAAGACTAGGAGTAATAAAAGTAATAGAGAGTAGTACATACTCACCATCTGTAGAGCGTAAGTATACAGTTGCAGATATGATTACTGGTTTTGGTGTTGCTGAAGCGGCAAAACATTTTTATGATATTTATGGTGGTACCATTAAAGGAAAACGTGCAATAGTACAGGGTTTTGGGAATGTTGGTGCAGCAGCGGCATATTATTTAAGCCAAATGGGAGCTAAAATAGTAGGTATTATAGATCGTGATGGTGGTGTAATTAATAAAGAAGGTTTTTCTTTTGATGAAATAAAAGAATTTTACCTTGCCAAAAACGGAAACACGCTTGTAGCAGAGAATATGATTCCGTTTGATGAAATAAATAAACAAATTTGGGGATTAGAAGCAGAAATTTTTGCACCTTGTGCAGCTTCAAGATTAATTACCAAAGAGCAAATAACACAGTTAATAGATACAGGCTTAGAAGTTATTACTTGCGGCGCTAATGTACCATTTGCAGATAAGGAAATTTTCTTTGGTCCTATTATGGAATATACAGATGAACGTGTAAGTTTAATTCCAGATTTTATATCTAACTGTGGTATGGCAAGAGTATTTGCTTACTTTATGGAAAGAAGAGTAGAAATGAATGACGAGTTAGTTTTTCAAGACACATCTGAAACCATTAAAAAAGCAATGCAGAATGTATATAAAAACAACGCATCTAAAAAAGAGCTAAGTAAAACAGCCTTTGAGATAGCATTAAAACAATTAATATAAACTAAACTAAGAAGAAGAAGAATGGAGACCATTATAATAATTATTTTTTTTGTTGGTTATTTGGCAATAACCTTAGAGCACAATCTTAAAATAGATAAGTTAATACCTGCACTTGCAATGATGGCATTGTTATGGGCAGTAATAGCTTTGGCTCATATGCCAGTTTTTGAAGTTGATGCGGCTTTGCGAGAATTAGCGCCTAGCCACGTAGATGAAATTTTACTGCATCATTTAGGTAAAACGGCAGAAATATTGGTCTTTTTATTAGGAGCAATGACCATTGTAGAAATCATAGATTACTTTAATGGCTTTGCAACAATAAAAGGATTTATAAAAACAAAAAGTAAACGTAAATTATTATGGTTGTTCTCCATTCTTGCTTTTATCTTATCAGCAATTATAGATAACCTAACAGCTACAATTGTATTAATAACAATTTTACAAAAAGTAATTAGAAACAAAGAAACTCGTTTGTGGTTTGCTGGTATGATTATTATTGCGGCTAATGCAGGTGGTGCTTGGTCTCCTATTGGTGATGTTACTACAACAATGCTTTGGATTGCAGATAAGGTTTCTGCAGCGCAATTAGTAGAACACGTATTTGTACCGTCTGTAATATGTATGGTTGTACCAACATTTATAGCTAGTAGATTTAAAGCTTTTAAAGGTAATATTGAAGATGTTGAAGAAGCAGATAGTGAAAAGAAATCTAAATTTGGATCTACAATGTTATACTTAGGTTTAGGAGCTATTGTTTTTGTTCCTTTCTTTAAAACAATAACACATTTGCCTCCTTATGTAGGTATGATGCTTTCTTTAGCTATTGTTGCAACATTTGCTGAAATATACAGTAATTCTAAATTTAGTATTTCTAATGTAGATGGTGAAAGTGAAGCTGCTTCTCATCACAGTCCAGTTCACCATTCTTTATCTAAGATAGAGTTGCCAAGTATCTTATTTTTCTTAGGTATTTTATTAGCAGTGGCTGCATTAGAATCTTTAGGTATGTTGTTTCACTTTGCAGAAAACTTAAATGCTGCAATTCCAAATTCAGATTTTGTTGTAATGTTATTAGGTGCAGGTTCTGCAGTTATAGATAACGTTCCGTTAGTAGCTGCAAGTATTGGTATGTTTCCACAAGGTATGGATGATCCATTATGGCACTTTATTGCATATTCTGCTGGTACAGGTGGTAGTATGTTAATAATAGGTTCTGCTGCAGGTGTAGTTGCAATGGGTATGGAAAAAATAGACTTCTTCTGGTATTTTAAGAAAATAGCTTGGTTAGCATTAGTAGGATTTTTAGCAGGTGCTGGCTGTTTTATTTTAATTAGAGATTTTATACTAAACGCATAATTTTATTTGTAAAATAGCGTTATAAGAGCAACTTAAATACTGGAAAATATATGTTATTGTTTCAAGATGCTGCTAATGAGGTGGTAATGGGAGAAAGTGTATCCGAAGAAAAAACACTATCGGTAATAGATTTAATTGTAAATGGTGGTGCAGGAAGTATTATCATTATAGGAATTTTAGCAATTCTATTATTTGTTGCTCTATATATTTATTTTGAAAGAATCTTTGCAATAAAGGCTGCTTCTAAAATTGATAAAAATTTTATGAATCAGATTAAAGATCATATAACAAATGGTAAGCTAGATGCTGCCCGTATGTTGTGTGCGCAAACAGATTCTCCAGTTGCAAGACTTACTGAAAAAGGGGTTTCTAGAATAGGAAAACCTTTAGATGATATAAATACAGCAATTGAAAATGCTGGAACATTAGAAGTATATAAGTTAGAGAAAAATGTAAGTATTTTAGCTACTGTTGCTGGTGCTGCACCAATGATTGGTTTCTTAGGAACTGTAATTGGTATGATTTTGGCATTCCATGAAATGGCATCTGCAGGCGGACAAGCAGAAATGGGTTCTTTAGCATCTGGTATATATACGGCAATGACAACAACTGTTGCAGGTTTAGTAGTAGGTATTATTGCTTATATTGGATACAATCACCTTGTAAACAGAACAGGTAAGGTTGTACATGCGATGGAGGCAAACGCTGTAGACTTTTTAGATTTATTAAACGAACCACTTTAAATTCCTTTAGATGAAATTAAAAGGAAGAAATAAAGTAAGTCCAGACTTTAGTATGTCGTCTATGACGGACATTGTGTTTTTGTTGTTGGTATTTTTTATGTTAACATCAAACGCGCCAAATGCATTAGATCTGTTGCTTCCAAAGGCAAAAGGGAAGTCAACCAATACACAAAATGTATCTGTAAGTATTAATAAAAACTTAGAGTATTTTGTGAATAGTGAAAAAATAAACGGGAAGTATATTGAAATTGAATTAAAGAAAGCACTAGAAGGTCAAGAAAAACCAACAATTATTTTAAGGGCAGAAGAAACAGTACCTGTTAAAGAGGCAGTAAATGTTATGGATATTGCTAATAAAAATAATTACAAGGTTATCTTAGCTGTGCGAGCTAAATAATGTCGTTCTTAGATACCAAACACAAGAAAAAATCTTTTACGCTTACAACTTTGTTGCTAAGCGTACTCTTGTTGTTGCTTTTTTATGTTGGGTTAACTTATATGGATCCTCCAGAAGAAAAAGGTATTGCGGTTAATTTTGGCCAGATGGATTTTGGTAAGGGTAACGTGCAACCAAAAGAAAAAATAAAGTCTGAACCAGTAAAAACAACCAAAGAAGTTGTAGAAGAACAGCAAGAAGAGGTAAAGCCAGTTGCAGAACCAGAAGTGCAGCAAGAATCTGCGCTGGAAAAGGCTGCAGAAAAATTGGTTACACAAGATAACGAAGAATCTATTTTAATAAAGCAAAAGCAAGAAGCTAAACGCAAGGCAGATGCTGCAGCAAAAAAAGCCAAAGCAGAAGCAGAGCGTAAAGAGCAGCAACGTGTTGCAGCAGAAAAGGCTGAGGCAGAACGTAAACGTAAAGCAGAACAGGCTAAAAGAGATAAGGTAGATAACCTTTTTGGTGGTTTAGCTAAGTCTGACGGTAAAGCTACTGGAGGTGAAGGAGATGATAATAAAGCTGGTGACAAGGGTAATCCGCAAGGAAATCCATATGCTACTAGTTACTATGGTTCTCCTGGGTCTGGAAGCGGCGGTTCTGGTTACGGATTGTCAGGACGAAAACTTTTAAATAAAGGCCAGGTTAAGCAAGATTGTAACGAGGAGGGTAGAGTAGTAGTAAAAATAGTAGTAGACCGTAATGGCAAAGTGCTATCTGCAACTGCAGGTGTAAAAGGTACTACTAATAACCACCCTTGTTTGTTAAAACCAGCAGAGGCAACAGCACGTTTACATAAATGGAATTTAGATACTAAGGCACCAAGCAGACAAATAGGATTTGTTGTTGTAAACTTTAAATTAGGAGAGTAATTATCTAAAATTACTTTAATTTTACTTCTTATTTACTCAATTTAATAAACTTTAATGACATATAGCCAAACGTTAGATTGGATGTTTGCACAACTTCCAATATACCAAAACAAAGGAAAATCTGCGTTTAATGGTAAGTTAGATAATATAAAGCTATTTTCTAAAGCTTTAGGCTCTCCAGAAAAACAGTTTAAAAGTATACACGTAGCAGGTACCAATGGTAAAGGCTCTAGTAGTCATATGTTAGCGTCTATTTTACAAGAGGCAGGCTATAGAGTTGGTTTGTATACTTCTCCGCATTTAAAAGATTTTAGGGAGCGTATTAGAATTAATGGCGATAAAATTCCGCAAAGTCACGTAATAAACTTTGTAGAAGATAATATGTCTTTTTTTAAAGCGCATAAACTCTCTTTTTTTGAGATGACAGTAGCAATGGCTTTTGCATACTTTGCAAATGAAAATGTGGATATTGCAATTATAGAAGTTGGTTTAGGCGGAAGATTAGATTCTACCAATATAATTACACCAGAGGTTTCATTAATAACAAACATAGGGTTAGACCATACAGATTTATTAGGAGATACTCTTGAGAAAATTGCTGTAGAAAAAGGAGGGATTATTAAAAATAATATTCCGGTTGTAGTAAGTGAAAATCAAACGGAGACTGCACCAATTTTTGAAGAAATTGCAAATTTAAAAAACGCACCAATATTTTTTGCAGATTCTATTTTGGTAAAAACATACAAAACATCTTTGTTGGGTAATTATCAGCAAAAAAATATAAAAGGTGTTTTAGCTACACTTAAACAATTAAAAGAATTTATAATTACTAATAGTGCAATTGAAAAAGGGCTGCTAAATGTGGTAGAAAATACCGGATTAATGGGTAGGTGGCAACTTTTACAAGAGCAACCTAGGGTAATTTGTGACACAGCACATAATAAAGAGGGCTTAAGTTTAACTATAAAACAGTTGGAGGCACAAAAATACGAGTCGCTTTTTATTGTCTTGGGAGTTGTTAAGGATAAGAATTTGGATGCTATTTTACCTCTTTTTCCAAAAAATGCAAATTATTTTTTCTGTTGTCCAAAAATAGAAAGAGGGTTAAATGCAGAGGAGTTAAAAGGTGAAGCAAGTGGTTTTTTGTTGCAGGGTAATGCTTATTCGTCTGTAAAAGAAGCACTTGAAAAAGCAAAATCTTTAGCAAAAAAAGAAGATTTAATTTACGTTGGAGGTAGCACTTTTGTTGTTGCAGAAATAGTTTAATTTTTTTTCATTTTTTATTTGCGAGAAATGAAAAACAGTTATATATTTGCACTCGCAATACGGAAAACAAATTTCTAAATTGTGAATGAGGGCTCTTAGCTCAGTTGGTTCAGAGCACCTGCCTTACAAGCAGGGGGTCACTGGTTCGAATCCAGTAGGGCCCACAGTAACAAAAGCTTCCGATTTATCGGGAGCTTTTTTGTTTTATAAAATTTCTATATTTTTTCTTCTATTATAAAGCCTTTTTAAAATTGGTTAAGCTTGTGTTAAACAAGAAATTCTCTTTCTTAAATTTATAATTCGTATTGTTCTTTATAATTAATTTTGATAGATCTAAAACTTTAGAGAAGTCGATTTTAAAAAAGAGATTTATTACAATATGAAATTAGTAAATTACCTAAGTATCTTTTTATTATTTTTTTGTTCTATTACCCTTGTTCAAGGGCAACAGAATATAGATTCAATTTTAAATAATAAAAAGTCAGGGAGTAGAACAGATTTAAAAATTCACTTTACAGATAACGAAAGTAAAACGTATGTGCCAATAACTATTATAAAAGGTATTAAACCAGGTCCAACACTTACAATAGTTGCAGGTGTGCACGGTTATGAGTATCCTCCTATAGTAGCTTTGCAAGAGTTTTTAAATGAAATAAACGTGCAAGGCTTAAAAGGTAATATAATTGTAATACCTATAGCTAATATAGGCTCGTTCTACGGCCGTTCTCCTTTTGTAAACCCATTAGATAATGTGAATCTTAATAACGCCTTTCCAGGAGATGTTAACGGGAGCATTACTCAAAAGATAGCCTATTTTATAACTAAGAAAATTATTCCTGTTAGTGATGTGTTTTTAGATATCCACGGAGGTGATGCAAATGAAGATTTATTACCATTTGTTTGTTACTATGACAATAGAAATAATCAAGAAAAAACAGCAAAGGCTGCTCAGCTATCAAAAAGTAGTGGGTTTTCTAATATAGTATCTTATAATTATAGCTTAAAAGATAGTGAACCTGCCAAGTATATGTTTAAGCAGGCAGTACAAGATGGTAAAGTTGCGCTTAGTTTTGAAGCAGGGAAATTAGGTACGGTTCATAATGAAGCTGTAGACTTAAATAAAAATGGTATTTATAGTATTTTAAAAGAACTGAAAATGTATAATGCTAAGGTTGTAGCTCCAGGCACCAAAAATTACTTTAATAAGCAAAGTTACATTAAGTCAACAGAAAAAGGTATTTTTTATAGCAACTTAAAGGCTGGTGATTATATAAAAACTGGTGATGCTGTTGGTGTAATTAAAGATGAGTTTGGTAAAACCTTAGTAAGTATTAATGCGCCATCAACAGGAATTGTTTTATATAAAATTGGAACTCCACCAGTAAATATAGGTGAAACAGTAATGTGTATAGGTACACCAATAAAAAAATAGGACTTAACTTTTAAGGTTAAGTCCTATGTTTAATTATAGCTTTTTTAAGTTAAAATAAGATATGACTGTAAGCAGTATTATAAAAATTAAAGTAGGTATAAAAAGAGTTCTCCAGTTTATTTTACTACTCATTTTAGTGAATTTTGAATTGTAATTTTTCCAATTCACTGTTTCAGCACTGTTTTTATCAAATATTTTGGAGTAAAATCCAAGTCTTAAATTTGAATGGTATTCGGAAAGTTTATCTAAAAAATGCAGATGACTCACCATATCTGTACTCGCAATTTTATTAAAGCTAAGCTGTGTGTACATAGTAGGTATAAACAAGGCTATATTTTTACTAACCTTATCTCTAAGTATTAGTTTTTCTTTCATTTCTATACTAGTTTCTCTAGCATTTATATCTCCCATATGTTGCATTCCGTAATACCATATCCAGCTAAATTCATCTTCAGGAACGTTGTAATTACTAAATTGTGGGTACTCTTTTAAAAAGCCATCCATAGTGACGTGCTTTTCCATATCCCACTTTTCATGGTAACCATCTCTTTGTTCTACAATAGTATGTAATGCTTCTGGTACTTGGTATTTGTGTATTACATAATTGTTTACCATAGCAGGAATTAAAATAGTTAACAATACCCAAGCAGATATTAAAGTAAGCGCATTAAAACTAGAGCTTTTTTGAAACGACACTACCCATAAACTAATGGCACTCCAAAATGTTAAATAAATAATACTTTGCAGTACTATTGCCCAAAAAGGAGAACTCATTGGAATATCTAGTAAGGCACTGGCTAAAAATAAAAGTAGTAGTAAAACAGTAAAGACTAAAGCTAACCTAACAATCAATTTTTTTAGTAAAAAGTTTGTTTTTTTTGCTGTTTGTGAGGCCAATAATTTCCAAGTGCCAATTTCTTTTTCTTCTGAATAAAGATTAAAAATTAAAGCAATTAAAACTAAAGGAAACAAATAAATAATTACAAACCCTAAGTCTAAATTGCCAGACATTAAAAGTGAGGGATTCTCAAAATCATTATCATATTTTTGACCTTCAAGAGCTCTAATGGTAACAGTTTGTAATAGTGGATTTACATCACTCTGTCCAATAGATATTGCACTAATATTTGGCTGTTGCTTAATTAGTGTAAATCTTTGGTAATACAACAATAAGCCTAAATCATTTGGATGATGCTCTATGTTTTTTTCAAGACTTAATTTTTGAAATTCTTGCGCGGCAATAACATTTTTTTCTTGTTTTATAAGAAATTGTTTTCCAATAAGTATGCTTATTACACCTACTATAATTAATAGCAATAAACTAACGACAAAAATTTTTGTTCTAAAAAACGATTTAAATAATAATTTATACATTTTAAATGGCTTTTAAGTGATTAGGTAAACGCAATAGTCCAAAAATAGCTATGACTTCCCATAGTAGTAGTGCAGTAATAGACAGTAATTCGTTTTTAAACACTATGCCAATTGATAAAAATTGATACGTAAACGGAGGAAATTCTTTCCAATAAGTACTGTCAATAACCTCAGGACCTTTTTTACCTTTGTTAGGTATTAAGTCCATTTGTAATTTGTTCATTGCTTGTGCCAAATTAAAACGGTATACTTCTGCTTTTTCTTTAAAATGAAGGAACGATTTAAAATCTGTACCAGAAAATGCCATAGATAAATTTTTAATGGCTGTAAACGGATTTATAAATGCAGATACGCGTTCTAAACTATTTTGTTTTTGATACACTTTGTACAAATTATTTTGGTGTTTTTGATATATTTTAGAACTTAAAGATTCTCCTTCAGCCATAATAAAACCTCCATAATTAAATGGTAAGTCTTCTACTTTTGTTACATTGTGAGCTACTAAAACAGAATCTTTTAAAGCATTAAAATGAGGATCGTCTGGGTCGTGACTATCACCTTCTTTACTCAAGTCTAATTCTACAGCAGTTTCAAGTTCAATTTTAGAAGGAGTTGGGTATAAAAAGTATCCTATTGCTTGTAAAGACTTTGGTAAAATAATAGCAAACAGTAACCATATTCCTAAGAGCTTTATTAAGGCTCCTTTTGCAGTTCTACTAAATGAAGAAACCAGTATGGTAATGGCGCTTAAAACACCAAAAAATAATAAGTAAGATATAAAAAGTACTAAAAACCGAAGTAAAATACCCTCCGTATTGCTTTCTTCAGTTAAAACAAAAATCAACAATAATAAAAATACGGTAAGTAATGAAATTATAGAGACAGACCAGAGCCCTAACCATTTGCCCACTACAATTTCCTTACGTGTTATACCTTGCCCTATTAATAATTTTAATGTTCCGTTTTCTCTTTCTTTTGCTATTGTTGCATAGCCTAAATAAAACAGCAATAAAGGAACTATTAATTTTAGGAGCATAGCAAAGCTAACTTCTCCAAAGCGAAGTAGCCCAGTAGACATACTTGCTTCAGAAAAGTTAACTGTATTTTGTTTATGAGCTTCTAAAAAAACAGCATTGCCCACAAAATTTTCCATTCCTAAATCAAAAACACTTAAAATATGTTTTATTCTAAAAGCAAAAGACCCGTAGTGAGACATTCTGTGTGGATGCTTGTCGGGATTATTTTCCCAGCTTTCTCTAACTTCATCTTGAACTAAATTTCTGCTATAATTTTGCTCATGGTAATTTTCCCAACCGCTATATGCAGAAAAGATAAGAAGCAAAAGCATTAAAACAGCAGTAATACTCATAACTCTGGATCGTAGAGCATCAATCCAGAATTGTTTAGCGAGTATAAAAATTATTTTCTTCCTCATTCATTAAAATTTATAAGTAGCATTTAGCAATACGTTTCTTGGGGCTCCAGGTCCTAATCTAGATGGGTTTAAGCCTCCTAGCCAATATGTTTCGTCAAATAAATTATTTATTTTGAGAGTTAACTGCATTCCTGTATTATTTGGTTTGTAGTATACAGCTGCATCAAATACAGTGTATGATGGTAGTAGCAACCTATCTGTACTGTATGTAGGGTTGTACCACGTATAACGCTCATCCATAAATTGAGCACCCAAACCAAAGCCTATTCCTTTTAAGGTTTCATTTGTAAAATCATATCGTCCCCAAATATTTGCATTGTGTTTTGGAGCACCTCCAATAGATTCTCCAATGAACTCTTCTATAGCATCTTCTACAATTTCTGCATCTGAATAGCCATAAGATGCGGTAATTTGAAAATTAGATGATATGTAACCAGATACATCCATCTCAAAACCCCTACTTCTTTGTTCACCTCTTGTAGTTAAATTATCTAAATCATAAGTATCACCTAAAAGGATATTTTTTTGAGTAATGTTGAAGACAGCTAGGTTGGCAAATATTTTTCCGTTTAAGAATTCTCCTTTTGCTCCAAACTCTGTTAGGCTACTTTCAAGGGGATCAAATCTACTTGGTGATGTAGACCAAAAGAAGCCCTCTGCGGTTGGTGATAACGAAACTGTATTGGTGTGTGGCTGAAAGCCTTCTAAGTATGTGGCATAAGCACTAATGGTATTGGACACTTCATAGGTTAAGCCAAATCTTGGTACAATAGCGTCATTAGTAAATTTTTGTTCATCGCCTTCATAATCAAAAATATCAGTAAAACGCTCATACCTTAAGTTTACCAGGGCAGAAAATTTACCCATCTTAAATTGGTTTTGAATGTAGAAACCATTTGATGTATTTAGGTTTGCAGGAATACTTAATTCTGCCAATTTATACGCATTTGTATTTCTAGCACCATTAAAAGGGTCTGCTAAGTTAAAATGAGGAACTGCAGGTACTGGCATAGTTACACCATCTACCTCCATTTGCTGAAAATTAGCTGCGTTGTCAGGATCATAGTTAGACTGACCACCGTCTACTGTTAAGTATCTTCTGGCACGCAAAAAGCCTGCACCAATTTTTCTTTCCCAGCGTGTAGCGTCATAACCAACCAATATTTTATTGGTAATCTTCTCTGTTTCTATGTCGTACGTAAAGTAAGTACTAAAGTTATCGGTTTCCCAATATTGTTGTCTTTCATCATAACGCAATCTAGCTAAGGTAGGAATTACGTTTCCGTCAATATCTACAGCTGTACCATCAACTCTATGCTCGGCTAAATCTTCATCCCAAGTTTGTTTCATAAACTGGGCATTAAAACCTAAATTTTCAGTTAACTTTTTACTAAAGTTTGTCATGAAAATAAATTCTTTGTTCTTGTAATGATCACTAGATGCACCTACATTCATAGTAATTGGTGTGCTATTAATATCATAATTACCATTGATAGATCCAAAAATAGGCTGACCTCTATCTAAATTACCTACAGCATCGCTGTAAATTAATTCCACGTTTAACGAAGTGGTTTCATTTGGTATATAACTTAAAGAAGGCGAAAACAAAATGGCATTATTGTTTACCACATCTCTAAATGAATCTGCTTCTTGAATAGCAGCATTGAAACGATATAATAACGTTTTTGATTCGTTTAACGGACCTGTAAAATCAGCCGTAGCTCTTATGGTTCCAAAACTTCCTGTTGTTAACGAAACTTCACTACGCTTTTCTGCTAATGGTTTTTTAGTTACCATATTTACGGTACCACCTGGATCTGCACTTGAAAACGTTACCGATGATGGTCCTTTTATTACTTCAACACGTTCTAGGTGAGAGGTAATAGGTTGTAAAAAATAATATTGACGTGTACGCATTCCGTTTAACACTTGTCCGTCATCACCTTGTGTAATACCACGAATATTGTAGTGATTGTACAAACCAGTAACTGAAACATTACTTACTGTTTTTACTGCATCTGGTACTTGAAAAGCTAGTCGGTCTGCAATTAATTCTTTGGTTACAGATGTTATTGCTTGTGGTAGTTCTTTATTAGCAATTGCTACTTTTGTTGCAGAAAACGAGTAGTCACTATTGTAATCTGTTCTGGCTCTACCAATAACTTCTACAGATTGTAGCTGCTCTACGTTTTCTTTAAGAGCAATAGTTCCTAAGTCATAATTGGTAATTTGGTTAAATGTTTTTTTAATATTTACCGTTGTCATACCAATATAACTTACCGTAATTTTATAGTCACCTGTTTCAGAAACCTCAAGGTTAAAGTTTCCGTTTTTAGTTGTAATTGTACCACCTTTTAAAGTGCTGTTCTGTTTGTTGTAAGAGACAGTTGCTCCCTGTACCACATTGCCAAAATCATCTGTGATTTTTCCGGTTATTTTAATTTGTGAGTACGTTAATTGTGCTACTAAAGAGCAAATAATTAGTATTATGTAATTTTTCATCAGTTATATAGTTTCTAAGTATAGTTGGTTTAATTGTTCTGCGCTAATTTCACTAGCTTTTAGTTGTTGTGCTAAAACACCTTCTTTCATAATGCCAATAGTGGTTCCTAGTTCTACAGCATTAAAAATATCATGAGTTGCCATAAAAATTACTTTGCCCATTTTAGCCAGTTCTTTACAAATTTTTGTGAACTCTGCCGTAGCTTTTGGGTCTAAGCCAGATGTTGGCTCATCCATAAAAATTACTTCTGCATTTTTAGCTAGTGCTACAGCAATACCAACTTTTTGTCTCATACCTTTAGAGTAGGTAGATAGTCTTTTATTAATTGCGTTATGTTGTAATCCTGTTTTAGCAAGAAAAGAGGTTAACTCATCTGTGGAGTATTTAAAACCAGCAAGCTGACTAAAGAAATTTAAATTCTCTATACCAGATAAGTTTTCATATAAATGAACTGTTTCTGGTATGTAAGCAGTAAGGTTGCTAGTATTGTCTTTGCCAACTTCTTTATCAAGTACAAAAGCTTTGCCTCCGTCTTTCTTTAAAAAGCCTAAAAATATATTTATAGTTGTTGTTTTTCCGGCTCCATTTTGTCCTAGTAGACAAAATATTTCACCTTTAGATACCTCAAAGGAAACATCTTTCAATGCAATTTTTCCATTGTAAGACTTAGATAAGTTTACAGCTTTAAGCATATGTGTTCTATTAAAATTAATTGTAATTGTGGCGCAGTAATAAATTGCCAGCACATATTATGTGCAGTTTATTGCTACGTTATATTTTTTTTAAAAAAAAGTTAGCCTTTGTATACTATTGAAGTATTATGAGCATTAAAATATGCTATATAGTAGTATAGTTTACATTAGGTTAAAAATGTAAATTATATACCATAATGGTATCAATAAAAGTTAGTGAGTGGCTATTAAATAAATGGAGGAGGTCTTGTGAAAAGACTATGTAAGTAATGACTTTTTGTATAAACAGAATTTGTAAAACTGCAATTCTGTTTTTGCATTAATACCAAATTAGACGAAACTGAATTAATTGTTTCCTCTGCGCAAAGTGCAGGAATAAAATTAACTGCATTTGTAATGGTACAAATTTCACAATGTTCTATATCAGTATCAACTTCATCAATATGATGAGCAATAGAATGTAACCCTGCTATTTTTAAAGTTAAAAATAGAGATAATAAAAAATAAGATATATTTTTTTTAGTTACCGTCATTAGAATATAATTTGCAAAAATAAATATTCTAATTTATTTAATTGTTTTTTATTTAAAGTTTCTTTTTACAGTTTTGGTAATCAGTAAATTATATTTTTCTGTTATGAGTTTAAGTTAAAATGTTTTATAACTTTGTAAGTTATAAGCTACAAATATGTTTTTTTGCAAGTAAATAATACTTTCTAGTATATATTCTGTAAAAATAAGTAATCATTTATATTCAATGTTTAACAGCGTTTTTAAAGGGTTTTAATGGGTATATTTTCTTAAATTATGTTAATTATTATCAAATTATCAATATTACTGTTAAACGTAAGAAATTACATTAAATTAATACTTCTTAAATTACCTTTTTTCTACCTTTACGTTATATTAACTTAAAACTATATATTTTGAAACAAAGAGTAATATTATTAGTCGGTATTTTAATTAGTACTATGTCTTATGCTCAATTTGAAATTTCGGCAGGTACAGGTTATGCAATAGGAAGCGCCGAAATGAAATTAGGAACAGAAACAACAATAACAAGTGTAGAGAATACTTATGGTAGTTATGGTGAAGGTGTTAACTTTCAACTAAGAGGAACTTATTTTTTTAATGAAAAAGTTGGTTTAGACTTAGGTGTAGGTTACTTAAATGGTGCAGATCATACAATAAATAAAACAACTGTACCAGGAGTAGATGTAGATGCAATTGCTAGAGGTAGAGCTTTTGGGGCAACTGTTGCTGTAGCTTATAAGTTTACAGATAACTTTTATGGTCGTGTTGGTGCTTTGTTAAAAGTAGCAGGTAAAACAGAAGCTGTAGTTTTTAATAGTACATTATTATCAGAAGAAGAGAGAGCTCCATATAGTCTTCCTGAAGGTTCTTATTCAGAAACTAATTATGTAGAAGATTATCACGGTAAGTTTCCATTAGGTTTTGTTGGTGCCTTAGGGTATAAGTTTCCTATAGATAACAACTTTAGTATTTACGTAGAAGCAGAATACTACGGTATTAGCTTAAAGCGTAAGGATTCTGAATTACAAGAGTTCAATACTAACTTATTTACTCCAGATGGTAATATGGTTGCAGAAGGTGTTTATACTTTAGATAACTTGCCTCCAGGTTATGTTAAAAAAACCAACTATGTAGATGAGTTAAGAAATGACAATACAGATCCGTCTAAAAAATTATCACAAAAAGTACCTTATTCTTCTTTTGGTATTAATGTAGGTGTAACATATAAATTTAAAAAGTCTGCTAAAAAACAGTAGTACTTTTAAATCTAAATTTTTAAAAAAGCTTCTAAAATGTATTTAACATTTTAGAAGCTTTTTTAATTTTAACGCAGTACTAACTTTATAATATTGTGTTATGTTAATTGTTAAGTTTTTGTGATTAGATTGTTTATTGCTTTACTTCTAGAGTCAGTATTTATAACTTAGTAAAAGTAATACTAGATGATTAGTATAAATGTTATGCATAATAAAAATACTTTTTATTGATTTTTTTTAACCTATAGTGCACCAAACATGGTGTTTGTCTAAAAACTATCAAATTATATAAAAAGACTTTTAATCTTTGATTTAATTAACCCCAAAATAAATTAAAAGAGCATGTTAAAAAGTAATATTGATAAGGCTACAGGTTTTGAAAAAAGATTTGAAAATATAAATACGGTTGTTTTTAAAAACTCTACAAACGCATCAAAATCCGTAGCAAATGAAATTGCAAATTTAATTAGAGAAAAACAGAGAGAGAATAAAAGGTGCGTATTAGGTTTAGCTACAGGCTCTACGCCCAAAGGTTTATATGCAGAATTAGTAAGAATACATAAAGAAGAGGGGCTAAGTTTTAACAACGTAGTTACATTTAATTTAGATGAGTATTACCCTATGGAGCCAGACTCTATACACAGCTACGTTAGGTTTATGAAAGAACTACTTTTAGACCAAGTAGATATTTTACCAGAAAATTATAATATTCCTGACGGTACTTTAACCAAAACAAACATCTCTAAATACTGTAGTGATTATGAATCTAAAATTGAAGCAGCTGGTGGTTTAGATCTACAAATTTTGGGTATAGGAGGTAATGGTCATATAGGTTTTAATGAGTCTGGGTCTTTACAAAACTCTAAAACAAGATTAGTAGCGTTAGACCATATTACTAGAGTTGCAGCAAGCAAAGATTTTGGAGGTTTAAGTAATACACCAAGAACAGCAATAACATTAGGAGTAAAAAAAATAATGGAAGCCAAAAGAGTAATTCTAATGGCTTGGGGAGAGGGTAAGTCTAATATTATAGCCCAGTCTGTAGAAGGGGAAGTAACAAATAAAGTACCAGCGTCTTTTTTGCAAGAACATAACAATGCTGTATTTGTTTTAGATAAAGAAGCGGCTTCTAAACTAACAAGAGTAGATACTCCTTGGTTGGTAGAAAAAGTAGAGTGGACAGATAAACTTATACGTAAGGCAGTGTTAGGTTTAGCATTACGCTTAAATAAGCCAGTTTTAATGCTTACAGATGCGGATTATATAGAAAATGGTATGAGCGATTTGTTGGCAGATTCTGGTCCGGCTTACGACATCAATATAAAAATATTTAATAAGCTGCAGAATACAATTACGGGTTGGCCAGGCGGTAAACCTAACGCAGATGATAGTAACAGGCCAGAACGTGCCACACCAGAAAAAAAACGAGTACTAATTTTTAGTCCACACCCAGATGATGATATTATTAGTATGGGTGGTACTTTTAAACGATTGGTAGAACAAGGTCATGAAGTACACGTAGCATATCAAACATCTGGTAATATAGCAGTAGCAGATGATGAGGCTTTGCGTTTTGCTAGTTTTGTGTGCGATTATAACGAGAAATTTTCTATTGAAGACAAAAGAGCAGAAGAGATTTTTGCTAAAGCGGCTAAATTTTTAGCCAATAAAAAAGCTAGTGAAGTAGATATAGAAGAGGTACGTTATATAAAAGGTTTAATAAGAAAAGGAGAGGCAAGGGCTACAAGCCATTTTGTAGGCTTAAATGATGATCAAATTCATTTTATGAACCTTCCTTTTTATGAAACGGGAGCTATAGAAAAAAATCCTGTTGGTGAGGATGATGTACAATTAACAATGAATTTAATTGCACAGGTAAAACCACATCAAATTTATGCAGCAGGAGATTTAGCAGATCCACACGGCACACACAAAGTATGTTTAGATGCTATTTTTGAAGCAGTAAAAAGATTAAAGTCAGAACCATATATGAGTAATTGTTGGGTTTGGTTATACAGGGGAGCTTGGCAAGAGTGGGGAATAGATGAAATAGAAATGGCTGTGCCAATGGGGCCAGACCAGGTATTAGAAAAAAGACGCGGTATTTTTAAACATCAATCTCAAAAAGATGGTGTAGTTTTTCAGGGCGCAGATAGTAGAGAGTTTTGGCAAAGAGCAGAAGATCGTAATAAAGAAACTGCATCTATTTATGACCAGTTGGGAATGGCACGCTACGCAGCAATGGAAGCATTTGTACGTTGGCGTTTTTAATCAGTAAAAAAAATATTAATAAAAGCGAAAGATATATGTCTTTCGCTTTTTTTTATAGCTAATGGTTAGCTAGGTAAAACCAATAACGGAATTTTAGTGTGGTGGTCTGCTTCTTGTAAAACAGGTTCTTGTATTAATTCTTCTAAATAGCTACGGTTGTTATAAACCAACGCCAAAGTATCTATTGCGTAATCTTTTATAAACTGACTTAGTATTTCAGATTTATTGGCGTAAAACGGTAATAAGTGTAGTTTTAGTTGTACCGATGCTAAACAGTTTTGAACAATTTTTAAATTTGATTTTTGAAAATCATCTAAAGTAGTATCAGTTTTTAAATGAAGAATGTGTACCGTTGAATTGTACATTTGTGCAATAAATAGTATTGCTTGTAAAGCTTCTGGACTTAAACTCCTTTTTAAATCTGTAGCTAAAACCAATTGTTTTGGTTTTTGAAAATTGTAATTGTTAGGAATAGCTAAAACTGGACAATCTTTAATAGCATTTACAATTCGCATTGTATTTGCACCTACAAATACACGCTTAAAATTAGTTATACCTTTTGTGCCAGATATTACAAAATCTATATTTTCTTTTTTTATAATGTCTATAACTTCATGAGTTAGCAAATCAAAAGAAGAAATAGTACTGTAATTATGTAGCGGATTTTTGTGTTTAAGGTTTATGCGTTCTATTGTTTTTTTTAAACCATTTTTAGATGCCGTTTCCGTATCTTTTTCTAAAACTAATGTCTTAGAGTTTTCTGCCATAAACCTGCTATGTGGTATGGCTGGCACGTAAGTATTTAATATATGAAAAGTACAGCTTTCATTTTTAAAAAGCTCAAGAGCATAAGAAATTGCATTAGTTGCATTTTCTGAAAAATCTGTGGGTAAAAGTATATTTTTCATCAAACTATATTAAAATATCTGATGTAAAAATAGAAGTAGTTGTAACCGTAAACTATGACATTTATCAGTTTTAAAATAAGAGTGTAATAAAATATTATAAACCGCTTACGACGCTTTGTAGTTTGTCAAGGTTTGTAATGCGTATTTTTTTGCCAGAAGTTTCAATCATACCTTTCTTTTTAAATTCTGATATAATTCTAATAGTAGATTCTGTTGCAGTACCAACAACATTACTCATATCTTCTCTACTTAAACTTAGTAGCAAAAACCCATTTTCGTCTTCACCAAACTCTGTTTTTAAGTAAATAAAAGCTTCAGCAATACGTTGTTTTACTGTTTTTTGAGACATATTTACAATAACATCATCGGCCTCTCTTAAATCATTAGCCATATGGCGTAGTACCTCAACAGCAAAATTAGGATTGGTATTTAATGTGTGTAAAATACTTTCTTTAGGAATAAAACAAAGATCCATATCTTTAATGGCTACTGCGCTTAAATTTGCAGATTCTTCTGCAATAACAGAGCGTTGTCCTAATATTTCTCCTTTAGTAGCAAGTTTAATTATTTGGTCTTTACCGTTAGAGCTCAATTTAGATAGTTTAGAGACACCATCTCTAACACAAAAAACACCATCTAACCTATCTCCCTCTTCAAAAATTGCATCACCTTTTTTAAAGGTTTTAGAAACTTTAGTGTCTGATACCTTTTTTAACTCATCCTTGCTCATAGCTCGTAATGAATTAAACTGACGAATAATACAATTTTCACACCTACTCATAATAATGTTTTTACCTAACACAACAAATTTACGGTATCTACAATAAGCAAAACCTGACATTTGTCATATTTTAAAATTCAGCTTTAATAGACCTTTGTTTTAAGCTTAATAAGTTGCAAATATGACTAAAGAAAAATGTTTTCATTGCGGAGATGACTGTGACACCTTACCCATTGTTTTTAAAGATAAGAATTTTTGTTGTAATGGATGTAAAACAGTTTTTGAGATTTTTGAATCAAACGATTTGTCATATTACTATGACCTGCAATCTGCAGCAGGTGCAACACCAAATGAGGTAGAGGGGAAATACAATTTTTTAGATACTCCAGAGATTTTAGAGAAGCTTATAGAGTTTAATGAAAAAAAACACCAAATAGTAAATCTTTACATACCGCATATACATTGTAGCTCTTGTATTTGGGTGTTAGAAAATTTGAATAAATTACAGAAAGCAGTAAGTAGTTCTCAAGTAGATTTTCCTAAAAAAATGGTACGTATTGCATACAATCCAGAGGAGTTAAGCTTAAAACAATTGGTTATATTATTGGCAAAAATAGGTTACGAGCCTTATATTTCTTTAGATGATTATGACAAAGGTAAAAAAAACGTAGATCGTAGTCTTACCTATAAATTAGGAGTTGCGGGCTTTGCTTTTGGTAATGTTATGTTTTTGTCTTTTCCAGAGTATTTTGAGGTGCAGGAGTTTTGGTTAGACCAGTATAAAAATGTGTTTAGGTGGTTAATGTTTGCTTTTTCATTACCTGTTGTTTTTTATTCAGCACAAGACTATTTAATATCAGCATATAAAAGTATTTCTTCTAAAATATTAAATATAGATGTACCAATTGCTTTAGGTGTTTTGGTGCTTTTTGTGCGTAGTACATTAGAAATTGCTTTTGACTGGGGAACTGGTTTTTTTGATAGCCTAACCGGATTAATATTTTTTCTGTTATTAGGTAAATTTTTTCAGCAAAAAACATATTCATTTTTATCTTTTGAGAGAGATTATAAATCATACTTTCCAATCGCTGTAACCAGAATTTTATCTGGTGGAAAAGAAGAGACAGTACAGGTTTATGATATTAAACAAGGAGACAGACTTTTAATTAGAAATGAAGAATTAATACCCGTAGATGGGATTGTGTTAAAAGGTAATGCACGTATAGATTATAGTTTTGTTACAGGTGAATCTGAAGCTGTAAAAAAAGCATCTGGAGACAAAATTTTAGCTGGTGGCAAGCAGTTGCAAGGAGCAATAGAAATGGAAGCTTTAAAATCTGTATCGCAAAGTTATTTAACGCAACTGTGGGGTAATTCGGTTTTTTCTGAAGATAAAACAAGTAAGTTCCAAACCATTACAGATAAAATAAGTCAACGTTTTACGGTAGCTGTTTTAAGTATTGCTTTTATAGCTACATTTATTTGGATGTTTATAGAAAGTAGTAAGGCTATGAATGTTTTTACTGCAGTTTTAATAATTGCTTGTCCTTGTGCAATAGCATTGGCGGCACCTTTTACATTAGGTAATATGTTACGTATTTTTGGGCGTAAAAAATTCTATCTAAAAAACACCCAAACAATAGAGCAGTTGGCGCAATTAACTACGGCTATTTTTGATAAAACAGGAACACTAACTACAGCGCAAAAGAGCACAGCAAGTTATGAGGGGCTAGCATTGAGCGCTAGTGAAGAATCGCTTTTAAAAAATACGTTAAGGGCATCTAACCATCCTTTAAGTAGAACACTTTATAACTTGTTAGCAGAGCAAGATATTTTAACTTTAGATGAATACCACGAGCACTTAGGAAAAGGTATAGTTGGTATTTTAGAAGATGATAATATAAAAGTGGGTTCTGCAAATTTTGCAGGAAATGGGACTGTAAATGGTCAAGAAAACACTGCGGTGTATATTAGTAGTAATGATGATTATAAAGGACGATATGTTTTTTCTAACCAATACAGAGATGGTGTGTCTAAGTTATTTTCTAAAATGCAAAAAACACTAGATTTAGGCGTTTTATCTGGTGATAATGAAGGGGAGAAAGAAAGATTAGAAGCTTTATTACCTAAATTGACACCACTATATTTTAATCAGAAACCAGAAGATAAATTAGATTTTATTAAGAGTTTGCAAAAGCAGGGAAAGAAAGTACTTATGGTAGGTGATGGTTTAAATGATGCTGGTGCTTTAGCACAGAGTGATGTTGGCATTGCTATATCTGAAAATGTAAATGTATTTTCACCTGCGTGTGATGGTATTTTGGATGCATCAAAATTTAAACAACTATATCAATATATAAAAGCATCAAAAAGTGCAATGAAAATTATAAAACTTAGTTTTGGGTTTTCTTTATTATATAATTTAATTGGGTTGTATTTTGCTACAACAGGACAGTTAATGCCGGTAATAGCAGCTATTTTAATGCCTTTAAGTTCTATAAGTATTGTTTTGTTTACTACTATAGCTACTAATTTGGTGGGTAAAAAACTGATATAAAAAAAGGAGCAACTTATAAAGTATATAGTTGCTCCTCTGTTCTTAAAATAGATTAAAAATTACTGTAATTAATTTTTGGTATAAGTTAAAAAATGTGGTTTAAAAGTTATCATTGCCCAAGCCCAATTGTTGGTTTTAGAGGCGTCTCCTCCTTTAATAATCTCCATAGAGTCAGAAGCAAACATTTGTGAGTAGCCAGCATTTATTAAAATACTTTTTGATGCCTTGTATCCTAAAGTAAGGTCTATTTCTGTACCTAAATAACTATCTTGTTCTATACCATTTGTATTTACAATAGTAGCTGCAGAACTAAAAAAGTGTGGAGCTAAATTAGCAGAGAATTTATTTTTAGAATAGTTAAGTTTAGCATTAATATCCACCAGGCCAACAGAATTACTATGGTTACCAACATAAAAATAGTCCATTATACCATTGTACCTATGGTTGGTGCCAAACCAAGGAGTAAAAGAGTTTAAGTTGCCATTTGTTTCATTCATATCTGTACCAGACATATACTCTGCGCCAAGACCAAGTAAAAATTCAGAATTTAAATTATAGCTAAAATTTGCACTTGCATTTAAAGCAGACAAATCTGTATTTTCAATTTTTCCTGTTTGGTAGTATACAGAAGCATCTGCACTCCATTTATTTTCATTTATAGCAGTTGTTAATCCTATAGTTTGGTTGTATGCTATTTCTTGTTCGTTATTATCATCAAAAGCAAAACCAGTATTTAAAAATAAAAAGCTTAACCCAACTCTATTAAATTTGGTGTTGTACCATAAGTACTGAAAGTTTTTATAATTGTTTAACGTGTATTCTTCCTCAAAAATAGATTGTGAAGTCTCGTTTAAAGCAAAGCCAACATCTATTCTGTTATTAGCGTCTGCCATAAATTTTATTTTAAAGGCATCGTGGCTACGCCCTTGTTGGTTCCAGTTAGCACCGCCAAAAATACGTTCCGCGTCGTAAGCAATTTCTTGTCTACCTAATTTAAAACTAAATTTCCCTGTGGTAACTTCTGCCCAAGCTTGTTGTAGTGTAATTCCGTTTTCATCTGTGGTAGCTAAAGTAGCTCTGTCTCCCCAAACTCTAACATTTTGTGCTGCTACAAAGGCATTAAACTCTTCGCTTTTATAAGCAAAATTTAGCCTTGTTCTTTGCGATACAAAAGAAGCAGGATCTACAGCGTCAGAATTTAAAGTGCTATAGCCATTTCTGTATTCAAATCGGGGTTTTAACTCTCCACTTAAATCAAATTGTTGTGCGTTAGCTTGCTGTATAAAAATTAGTAATCCAATAAAAAATGTATTTTTCAATAACTTCATTATAGTTCTCTTTTTTTTAATGATTTTTCAAATATACTAGCTTTTAAATGATGGGCACATTTACACTGTAACCTTAACAGTTTTTAGAGTGCATATATTTTTTCTGTATTTCTGTAAAGTATGATATATATCATATTCTATAAAATGCATTGCCGTTACTTTTGTCTTATAAATTCAGGTAGGTATGAGTGTAATTTATGTGTTGCTAACTATAAGTATTGTAGTAGCGCTGTTTTTCTTTGTAGCATTTATAGTATCGGTAAAGAGTGGTCAGTATGATGATTCTTATACACCGTCTGTACGTATGCTTTTTGAAGATGAACTAGTAAAAAAGAGCTCTAAAACTCTAGAGAATAAAAAAATCGAACAAACTAAGATGAATTAAATTATGGAAGTACAACAGTTTTATTACGATAACAAAATCGTAAAGAAATTTCTCTACGCTACAATATTTTGGGGTATTGTAGGTATGTCAGTGGGTCTGTTATTGGCCTTTATGTTTCTTTTTCCAAATTTAACCGATGGTATTTCATGGTTAAGTTTTGGTAGGTTAAGACCACTACACACAAATGCAGTAATTTTTGCCTTTGTAGGTAATGCTATTTTTGCGGGAGTATATTACTCTACGCAGCGTTTGTTAAAGGCACGTATGTTTAGTGATGGGTTAAGTAATTTTAACTTTTGGGGTTGGCAAGCTATAATTGTTGCTGCAGCTATAACTTTACCATTAGGGTATAGTACATCTAAAGAGTATGCAGAACTAGAGTGGCCAATAGATATTGCTATTGCAGTAGTTTGGGTAGCTTTTGGTTGGAACCTTATTGGTACAATGCTACGTAGAAGACAAAGACATTTATATGTTGCAATTTGGTTTTACTTGGCAACATTTGTTACTGTAGCTGTATTACATATTTTTAACAGTTTGGAATTGCCAGTTAGCGGATTAAAAAGTTACTCTGTTTATGCCGGTGTACAAGATGCCTTAGTGCAATGGTGGTACGGACACAATGCTGTTGCATTTTTCTTAACAACACCTTTTTTGGGCTTAATGTATTATTTTGTTCCTAAAGCAGCAAACAGGCCTGTGTATTCTTACAGGTTGTCTATTGTGCACTTTTGGTCTTTAATATTTATATATATATGGGCAGGACCACACCATTTATTGTACTCTTCTTTACCAGATTGGGCACAAAATCTAGGTGTAGCGTTTTCTATTATGTTACTTGCTCCTTCATGGGGAGGTATGATAAACGGACTTTTGACCTTGCGTGGGGCTTGGGATAAAGTACGTACAGATCCTACACTTAAATTTATGGTAGTAGCTATTACTGGTTACGGTATGGCAACTTTTGAAGGTCCTATGTTATCATTGAAAAATGTAAATGCAATTGCGCATTTTAGTGACTGGATTATTGCACACGTACACGTTGGTGCCTTAGCTTGGAACGGATTTTTAACTTTTGGTATGATCTACTGGTTGGTACCAAAAATGTTTAAAACAAAATTACACTCTACAGGTTTAGCTAATGCGCATTTCTGGATTGGTACTTTGGGTATTATTTTATATGCATTACCAATGTATGTAGCAGGTTTTACACAAGCTTTGATGTGGGAAGATTTTAACCCAGATGGTACGTTGGTTTACGGTAACTTTTTAGAAACTGTAAAAGAAATTATACCAATGTATTGGATGCGTGCAATTGGTGGTAGTATGTACATATTAGGTGCATTTATTATGTTATTTAACGTGTTTAAAACAGTGAGTTCTGGACAAAAAGTAGAGGATGAGTTAGCAGAAGCTGCTCCACTTACCAGAGTATCTAAAAAAAGAACAAAAGGAGAAACATACCACTCTTGGTTAGAGCGCAAACCAGTACAGTTAACAATATTGGCAACTGTAGCTATTTTAATTGGTGGTATAGTACAAATTATACCAACTATTTTGGTAAAATCTAATATACCAACCATAACTAGTGTAAAACCATATACACCTTTAGAGTTAGAGGGTAGAGATTTATATATAAGAGAAGGTTGTGTGGGTTGTCACTCACAAATGGTACGTCCGTTTAGAGGAGAGGTAGAGCGTTACGGTGAGTATGCCAAAGCAGGAGAATTTGTATACGATCATCCATTTTTATGGGGTAGTAAACGTACTGGTCCAGATTTATTAAGAGTTGGTGGTAAATATTCAGACAATTGGCACTTAAACCATATGTATGATCCGCAAAGTACCTCATCTGGTTCTATAATGCCAGCTTACCAATGGCTTGTTCGTAATGAGCACGATAGAAGTAATATTAAAGCTAAAATGGAAGCAATGGTAACCCTTGGTGTACCATATACAGAAGAAGATATTGCTAACGCAGAAAAATCTATGGATGTACAGGCTACTAAAATTGAGAAAAACTTGTATTCAGATCCAGATTTTGCAAAAAGTTATGAAGCAGATAAAAAATATGCTAAAAATAACGGCGAACCTTTTGTAGAAATGAGAGACAGAGAAATAGTATCTCTAATAGCTTACTTACAGCGTTTAGGTACAGATATTAAAATAAAAAACTCAGAAGAAACAACCGCTAAAAAATAAAATTATGCTAAAGTTTATAAAAGGTCATATGGAGAGTATGGAAGGTATAGCAACCTATCCTATGATATCGCTACTTATATTTTTTGTGTTTTTCACCATACTTTTCTGGTGGGTGTTTACAGCAACAAAAGAGCATATTAAAGAGGTAAGTAATATACCTCTAGAAGATGATGATAAAACCAACCTAACAAAAGAATAATACTATGAAAAATATGACACCTTGGTGGATAAGGATACCTCTAGTTTTCTTTATCGTTTTTGGATTGATGGAATACTTTATAGACTCTGGTGACCAACCAGCGTTTATTGCTTACCCAATTGTTTTAGGTTTTTTAGTACTAGTATTATTAATCTTAATAGCATCAGAAGTAATAGTTAGGTCTATAGAGAATGTAATGTTTCAGACCTTACCAGAAGAAGCAAAACAGAAGTATTTAGAAGATGATACTAAAAAGTTTGAGTGGAAATGGGGTAAAAGAGTATATGCTAAACTATTAGGTTCTAAACCTATGGAAGAAGAGCATGAAATAATTTTAGATCATAATTATGATGGTATACAAGAGTTAGATAATAATTTACCGCCTTGGTGGGTGTACCTTTTTTATGCAGGTATCATATTTGGTGTGGTGTATTTAGCAAGGTTTCATGTGTTTAATGATTATGACCAAGCTTTAGAATATGAGCAAGATGTTGCTGCTGCCAAAATAGAAATAGAAGAATACAAAAAAACAGCTAAAGGCTTAGTGGATGTTAATACTGTAGAGGTGCTAACAGATGCTGCAGATATTAAGGCAGGTAAAAAAATATACGAAACCAGTTGTGTTGCTTGTCATATTATAGATGGTGGTGGTGGTATAGGGCCTAACCTTACAGATGAATATTGGCTTTTAGGCGGTGGTATAAAAAACGTTTTTAACACTATATCAGAAGGTGGTAGAGACGGTAAAGGTATGGTTGCTTGGAAACAAATATTAAAACCTTTAGAGCGTGCACAAGTAGCAAGTTATGTTTTAACATTACAAGGTACAACACCAGCTAGTCCTAAAGAACCGCAGGGAGATATCTGGAAACCAGAACCAACAGAAGAGAGTAAATAAAGGAGTATTATTACTAGTAAAAATAACAAAAATGGCTGCAGATGAAAAGTTTAGGGATTCTATTGGTACAATAGATACTGACGGTAAAAGAGCTTGGGTTTTTCCTAAAAAACCTAGTGGTAAATTTTACAATTATCGCAAATTAGTTAGTTACTCATTACTGTTATTTTTGCTAGTATCTCCTTTTATAAAAATAAATGGCAACCAGTTTATATTATTTAATGTTGTAGATCGTCGTTTTAATATATTTGGTTTTCCTTTTTGGCCGCAAGATTTTCATTTGGTAGTAATATCAATGATTATTGGCGTTGTTTTTATAGCCTTATTTACAGTTGCTTTTGGGCGTATTTTTTGTGGTTGGATGTGTCCACAAACCATATTCTTAGAAATGGTTTTCCGTAGAATAGAATATTGGATAGAGGGTGACCGTGGTGCACAAATGCGCTTAGATAAGCAAAAGTGGGATGCTGTTAAAATTAGAAAAAGAGTAACCAAATGGGTTATCTTTTTTATCATTTCATTTATTATAGCTAATGTGTTTTTAGCATATTTAATTAGTAGTGATACTTTAATAAAATATATTACAGACGGACCATTTTTGCATACCAGCACAATGATTTCATTGTTGATTTTTACAGCTGTTTTTTATTTTGTTTTTGCTTGGTTTAGAGAGCAAGTTTGTATTATAGCTTGTCCTTATGGGCGTATGCAAGGTGTACTTTTAGATAATAAATCTATTGTAGTTGCCTATGATCATAAAAGAGGAGAAGGAGAAAAAGGTAGAAAAAAGTTTAGAAAAAACGAAGACCGTTCTGCACTTGGTCACGGAGATTGTATAGACTGTGCACAATGTGTAAATGTTTGCCCAACTGGTATAGATATTAGAAATGGTACTCAACTAGAGTGTGTTAATTGTACTGCTTGTATAGATGAGTGCGATACTATTATGGAAAAAGTAAACTTGCCAAAAGGTCTAATTAGGTATGCAAGTGAAGATAATATAGAGAAAAAGGCTAAGTTTAAGTTTACACCTAGACTTAAAGGTTACACCGCTGTATTGGTTATTTTAATAGGGTTGCTCGTAGGAATGTTGTTTTTAAGAAACGATTTAGAAGCAAATATTTTAAGACTTCCAGGTCAGTTATACGAGCATAAAGAAGGGAATATAATTAGTAATGTATATACTTTTAAATTAGTAAACAAAACAACAGAAGATGTAGATGATGTTAGCTTTAAGTTGCTTTCTCACAAAGGAACTATAAAGCTGGTTACAAATAAAAACTTTAAAGTGCCAGCGCAAGAACTAGCAGAAGGTACATTGTTTATAGAGATAAATAATGCGGCTTTAAATGGCGATAAAGACAAGCTAAAAATTGGTGTGTACAGTAAAGGACAACTAGTAGAAACTACTACAGCTCGCTTTTTAGCACCAAGAAGCTACAAATAAAAAAATAAATTATGAAAATAAATTGGGGAACAGGAGTTGTACTAGCATTTATAGGCTTCATTAGCTTTATATTATATTTTGTTGTTAGAATGAATTCTGAAAACAGAGCTAAACATGATTTGGTTACAGAGGAGTATTACAAGGCAGAGCTAGGTTATCAAAAAGAAATTAATGATGTTACTAATGCATATAAACTAACTCATAAACTAACTATAGAGCAAACGGAAGACGGACTACTAATTAATTTTCCTAAAGACCAAGAGTCTCAAAAAATAACAGGCAAAGTGTCCCTATACAGACCATCTAATAAGCAATTGGATTTTAGCTTACCCATAAGTTTATCCAAAACACATTTGCTCATACCTGACAAACGTTTGTTAGATGGTCGATGGGACATTAAAATTGCTTGGCAATATAACAAAGAAGAATATTTACATAAACAAAGTATAACGTATTAAGTATGTTGCTATCTGCTTTTATATTAGGGTTAATGGGAAGTTTGCACTGTGTTGGTATGTGCGGACCCATAGCTTTTATGTTACCTGTAGATAGACATAGTAAGTTTAAAAAAACAATTCAGATATTTATTTATCATTTTGGTAGGTTGCTTGCTTACGGATTAATAGGGCTTGTTTTTGGTTTGTTAGGTAAAGGCTTATATGTTTTTGGTTTACAACAAAAATTGTCAATAGCTATTGGAGTTTTAATGATTGTTATCGTCTTAATTCCATCTAAAAAAATGCAAAAATACAATGTGTCTAAACCTATTTATAAACTTATATCTAAAGTAAAATCTAGATTAGGAAAAGAGCTAAAAAAAAGAACTCCAGACACGTTTTTAACCATTGGTTTTTTAAACGGATTTTTACCTTGCGGCTTAGTATATATGGCATTGTTTGGTGCTATTGCAATGGGTAACGCAGCGCAAGGCTCTTTATATATGGTTATTTTTGGAGCTGGCACCATACCACTTATGACAATTGCCGTTTATTTTGGCGGAATGTTAAAAGGTGTGGCACGTAAAAAAGTTCAGCAATTAATTCCTGTTTTTGTGGTTGTAATAGGTGTGCTTTTTATACTTAGAGGTCTAGGTCTTGGTATTCCTTACATATCTCCTAAACCAGTTGTAGAAATGGTTTCTACAACTATGGAATGTCACTAATTATTAAAATTTAATTTTATGAATATTGTTTCTGCAGCGCAAGCCGCAAAATCTATACAATCTGGTAATAGAGTATTTTTACAAGGGGCTGCAATGACTCCTAATGTATTAATAGATGCTTTGTGTAATAGGTATGAAGAATTAGAAAATGTAGAAATTGTATCTATACACACAGAAGGTGAGGCAAAGTATGCACAAGAACCTTATAGCAATAGTTTTAAAATGAATAGTTGCTTTGTTGGTAGCAATGTTAGGCAATTAATAAACACTACACAGGGAGATTATATTCCAATTTTTTTAAGCGAAATAAACCTATTGTTTAGAAACGGAATTCTACCGTTAGATGTTGCTGTTGTGCAAGTATCACCACCAGATAAACACGGCTATTGCTCTTTGGGTGTGTCGGTAGATATTACATTGCCAGCTATACAAACGGCTAAAAAAGTGATAGCACAAATAAATCCTTGCGTGCCCAGAACTCACGGCGATGGTATTATTCATATAAGAGATATAGACTGTGCTGTTGAGGTTAATACGCCAATACATACACACGGTATTACACCAATATCTAACATAGAACAAGAGATAGGAAAACACGTTGCAGGTTTAATAGAAGATGGGGCAACATTGCAAATGGGCATAGGTAATATACCAAATGCTGTATTAAGTAATTTAGGTAATCACAAACGTTTGGGTATACATACAGAAATGTTTTCTGATGGTGTGTTACCTTTAATAGAAAGCGGAGTAGTTACAGGTGAGGACAAAGCTGTAAAACACGGAAAAATTGTAACTTGTTTTGCTGTAGGATCTCAAAAATTATACGACTTTGTAGATGATAATCCATTGGTGCACTTTAAAGAAGCTGCTTATACTAATGATACTTCTATTATACGCAGAAATCCTAAGGTTACAGCAATTAATAGTGCTATAGAAATAGATCTTACGGGCCAAATTTGTGCAGATACAATTGGTAGCAGGCAATATTCTGGTGTAGGCGGACAAATGGATTTTATACGCGGAGCATCTTTATCTAAAGGAGGTAAGCCTATCTTTGCAATGCCATCTATTACAGCTAAAGGTATTTCTAAAATAACACCGTTTTTAAAACAAGGAGCGGGCGTTACTACAACACGTGCTCACGTACATTATGTAGCCACAGAATACGGTGTAGTTAATTTATACGGTAAAAATTTACAAGAAAGAGCAAAGGCATTAATTTCTATTGCGCATCCTAATTTTAGAGAGGAGTTAGAGAAAGAAGCCCACAATCGTTTTAAAAGCTAAATGTAAAACTTAAAAAGTATTGTTTTAAGAGTGTTGTAACACTAGTAATTCTTTTTTTTAAGTAATTTTGACGCATTGTTTACAATGATTTCATTACAAAAAAATACACCATTGTAGCAGCTTTAAATTGCTCATTTGTGTATTTTTTTTATGTTGTTTTTTAAATAAAAGCTACATTAATTTAATTACACAAAGCTTTACTTATGCAAGATACTTTTTATATAAAAAATATGGTTTGTAACCGCTGTATAGCTTCGGTTTTAGATATTTTTAATGCAGAAGGTTTTGTGGTAGAGTCTGTTGAGCTAGGTAAAGTAATAGCAACAAAAGGAATAGAAAGTAGTTTTGAAAACCTAAGTAAAGTGCTTGCTAAAACAGGTTTTGAAATAATAGAAAGCGAGACAGATACTTTAATAGAACAACTTAAAGTTGCTATAATTAATAAGATTGAAAGTGGCGAAACAGCACACATTTTTCAATCACTAGCCAAAGAATTTGGTAAAACAGAAACTGCATTAAGTAAGCTTTTTAGTAAGTCTGAAGGTATAACGTTAGAGAAATATACCATCAACCTAAAAATTGAAAAAGTAAAAGAATACATACAGTTAGGACAACTAAATTTTTCTGAAATAGCCTATAGCTTAAATTATAAAACAAGTAGCCATTTGGCACGCCAGTTTAAAACAGTTACAGGAATGTCTATGAGTACTTATAAAAGCTTAGGTAATTGGGACAGAAAAACACTAGACCAAATTGTATAAATAAGAATCGGAATTGTGAAAACACTACAAATAATGTCTGCTTAGTTTTGTAGTGTAAATAGAGATAAAATGAAACATACTTATCACATACACGGAATGACTTGTAATGGTTGCCGTGGTCACGTAGAAAAAATACTTTCTAATGTAAAAGATGTTACCAATGCTAGTGTTAATTTAGAAAAAGCAGAAGCCATAATAGAGTCTGAATCTCATATTTCTATAGATACTTTAAAAGAAGCTTTAAAAAAGGAGGGAGATAGATATAGTATACACAATGCTGGTGAGCACGTGATTATACCTAAAAAGGAAGAAAAGCCAAAAGGGCAAGGAACAGGTGTTTTTTATTGTCCAATGCATTGTGAAGAGGATAAGACTTATAACAAGCCTGGTGACTGTCCGGTTTGTGGAATGGACTTGGTAGAGGAACAGAATTTAACTGCTATTACAGAACAGCAATACACCTGTCCTATGCATCCAGAGGTTGTAAAAGGTGAGCCTGGGGATTGTCCTATTTGTGGTATGGACTTAGTGCCAATGGCACCTAGTCTTTCATCAGAAGAAAAAACATACAACAAGCTTATTGGTAAATTTTGGGTAGCGTTAGGGTTTACATTACCTATTTTTTTAATAGCAATGGGTGATATGCTACCTAATAATCCATTGTACACTATTCTAAATCAAAAATATTGGAATTGGGTACAATTTGCGCTTTCTATTCCTGTTGTTTTTTATGCCACTTGGCTATTTTTTGAGCGTGCTTATAAAAGTATACAAACATGGAATTTAAATATGTTTACCTTAATTGGTATTGGTGCAGGTGTAGCTTGGTTATTTAGTGTTTTTGGTTTGCTAATTCCAGATTTTTTTCCAATTGAATTTAAAACAGAAAGTGGAGCAGTACACGTTTATTTTGAAGCTGCTACTGTAATACTTACGCTAGTATTAATGGGGCAGGTATTAGAGGCCCGCGCACATAGTAAAACAAATGCAGCTGTTAAAGAGTTACTTAAACTTGCGCCTAATAAAGCTATTAAAGTTGTAAACGGGGTAGAAGAGGAAGTTGCAATAAACAAGGTTGTAAAAGGAGATGTTTTAAAGGTTAAACCAGGAGAAAAAATACCGGTAGATGGCTTTATTACTGAAGGAAAAACAACGGTAGATGAGTCTATGATTTCTGGAGAGCCCATTGCGGTGAGTAAAACTGTAAAAGATGAGGTTAGTAGTGGTACAATTAATGGCAATCAATCTTTTTTAATGCAAGCAGAAAAAGTTGGTGCAGATACATTACTTTCTCAGATAGTGAAAATGGTGAATGATGCTAGTCGTAGTAGAGCACCAATACAAAAATTAGCAGATAAAGTTTCTGGTTATTTTGTGCCAACAGTAGTTGTTATATCTATACTTACGTTTGTTGCTTGGGTAATTTGGGGACCAGAGCCTGCTTATGTTTTTGCCCTAGTAAATGCCATTGCAGTTTTAATTATTGCGTGCCCTTGTGCTTTAGGTTTAGCAACTCCTATGTCTGTTATGGTTGGTGTTGGTAAAGGAGCACAAAATGGTGTTTTAATTAAAAATGCGGCCGCTCTAGAACTAATGAATAAAATAGATGTTTTAATTGTAGATAAAACAGGTACCGTTACAGAAGGAAAACCTACGGTAGAAAAAGTAGGTAGTTTTTCAACTGATTTTACCACAGATAAAATTACACAGTATATAGCTTCTTTAAACAGTTCTAGTGAGCACCCTTTAGCAGCGGCTACTGTAAATTATGCTAAAGAAAATGGTGCTAATTTTTTGAAAGTAGAAGACTTTAATGCTATTACAGGTAAAGGTGTAGAAGGTGTTATTTTTGATACTAAAATAAGTTTGGGTAACTTAAAAATGATGGAGTTTACCAATGCTGCTATTTCTTCAGCAATGGAAGAAGAAGTAGATGTATATCAAAAACAAGGAAAAACGGTTTCTTATGTAGCAGTAGATAAAACCGTGGTAGGATATGTTGTTATAGCAGATAAAATTAAAAAAACCAGCGCGCAAGCAATTAAACAATTACAACAAAAAGGCATAGCTGTAATTATGCTTACTGGTGATAACTACAATACAGCTAAATCTGTATCAGACTCACTTAATTTAAATAGTTTTAAAGCTGGTATGTTGCCAGAAGATAAGTTAAAAGAAGTTGAAAAATTACAACAACAAGGTAAAGTAGTAGCTATGGCTGGTGATGGCATTAATGATGCTCCTGCATTGACAAAAAGTGATGTTGGTATTGCAATGGGTACAGGTACAGATGTGGCTATTGAAAGCGCAATGATTACACTTGTTAAAGGTGATTTACAAGGCGTTGTAAAGGCTTATAGTCTTAGCAATGCAGTGCTTGGAAATATTAAACAAAATTTATTTTTTGCTTTAATTTATAATACTATTGGTGTACCAATAGCAGCAGGAGTTTTGTATCCTGTTTTTGGGTTATTACTCTCTCCAATGATAGCAGCTTTAGCAATGAGTTTTAGTTCGGTTTCTGTAATTGCAAATGCATTACGATTAAAAAAAATAAAAATATAATAGGAAAGCTCTTTTAAAACCTAGCATAAAAATTATTATATTAACAAAGATTAATAAATTTCTACTATGAAAAAGATGATTTTGACTGCAACTGTATTTGGCTTATTGGCCTTTACAAGTTGTAAAAATGAAGAAAAGCAAACAACAGAGTCGGCTAAAGAAATTAGTACTGTAAACGATGAGGTAGCTACTGCTAAAACAACTTTTGGTGTCCGTGGTAACTGCGGTATGTGTAAAAGTACTATAGAAAAAGCAGCAAAATCTGTAGAGGGGGTTGCTAGTGCCAATTGGGATGTTAAAAAGAAACAAATTACAATTGCTTTTAATGGTGATAAAACTAATGAAGAAGCATTTCATAAAGCTATAGCAGAATCTGGTTACGACACAGAAAAATCTACGGGTAGTGAAGATGCTTATAAAGAATTACCTGCCTGTTGTAAATATGATCATGAAATGGCAATGAGTGTAGAAGAATAATATACAATTAACTAAAAAAAAGCAGCAAATAGGTATATCTTTTTTGCTGCTTTTTTTATGCTTTTTTAATAAATACGGAGTAACTGTTTTAAAGTTGTTATTTTTTTCTCTTTTAATTTTACCAAAATCTTTAAAAAGGCAATAGCAGTAATATAAGCATCGCCTAGGGCTGTATGCCTGTCTTTAACAGAGATGTTAAATTTCTCGGCTAATTCATCTAAAGAGTAATGGTCTTTTTTTTCTAATAAATTAGAGCGTATAAGTGTTTTTTTGTAGAGTGTAGAAGTGTCTAATATTTTATTTTTAAGTTTAGGTAAACCGTGGCGTTCAAGAGCGGAGTTAATAAAAGTAACATCAAAACCTGCGTGGTGAGCAACAATAACTGCATTTTTTAAATAAGCTAAAAAAAGTTTTAAAGTTTCTAACTCTTCAAGCCTAGTAGTTTTTCCTTCTTTTAATATCCCGTGTATTTCAGCAGTCTCTTGGTTGTAGTGATCTTGATGTATAAAAACCTCAAAACTATCACCCACATTAATATCTTTATTTATTAATTTTAATGCACCTATACAAAGCATACGGTCTTCTTCATAACTAAAGCCAGTAGTTTCTGTGTCTAAAACAACAAACGTAATATCTTGTATGTTTTCTGGCTGTTTGGTATTGAAAAGATTTTCATAAGCAACCCAATACTCTGGTAAATCTAATTTACTTTTTTTAAAGAAATTTATCATCTTAATAGGTTTGATACTTTAAATCTAATATACACTAATTCCTGTATCTCTTTAATAGTCCTAAAGGTTCGTTTAAGCTTTATTTTCTCTGCTTTAGTTAGTTTACTTAATGATATATACCTGCCAGAATCATTATGTAATAAACCTTGTTTGGTTCTAAATTTTAATAATGCTTTGGTAGCATAAGATGCAGCAATAAACAACTCTGCATTGTTAGGTTCTAACTCTGCTAATTTTTCAAAACGCTCTGCAGTGTAATTTATAGACTTAATATTATGGGATAATATTAAAACTCTAGCAGCGTCTGTTAATGGCATAAGTGCACGTCTTTTAATATCAAAAAAATCTTTATTTGCACCATCTTGCTCTACTAAAAATTGCCTAAAAAAACCGGTAGGGGATGGGTTTTGTAAAGATCCGCTAGCTAAATGTAAAAAGAAATTAGGGTAATTTTTTGCTGTTTTAAATATATGGTTTGATAGTTCTGTAACCAACTCTTGGTTGCCATACACATTGTTATAATCAAAAAATATAGAAGACAGTAGTACTTCATCCTTACCTGGGTTTGTAATCCAAGAGGTAACATTGGTTTTCCATTCACTAAGGCTTAAGCACCATTTTGGGTTAGATGCCATCATTTCTGCAGGACAATACTCGTAGCCAATAACGTTTAATCTTTGTGTTACTTGTTTGGCAAAATTTATAAATATTGCTTTTGTTTCTTCTAGTTTTTCTGCAGGAACATCTTCAAAAACCAGGGCATTGTCTTGGTCTGTGTGTAGCAATTGTTCGCTTCTGCCTTGGCTACCTAATGCTAGCCAACTAAAAGATACGGGTAGCGGAGTATCTAACTTAGTAATAGAGTTTTTTATAATTTGTTTAATACAGGCATCATTAAGTTCAGAAATAATTTTAGAAATTAATGTCATTGGTATATTCTGATTTAAATATCCCTTTAGCAGCATCATAATACTTTTTCTTACCTGCTTAATCTCTTTAGTTCTAGTAGCTCTTTTTATAGCTTTAATTAGTACTGTTGGGTTGTTGCCAACCGCTAGCATAACGTCATGTTTAGATAAAATGCCAACAGCTTTAGAGTTAACAGTACCATCTTTTGTTAAACATAAATGGCTAATATTACTTTTTATCATTGCCATTTGCGCCTGTGTAATAGTTAATTTTTTAGAATACGTAATTACTGGCGATGTCATAATTTCCCTAGCAGTAGCAGATATGGGTAGTTTTCCAGTAACAATTTTGTTACGCAAATCTTTGTCTGTAATAATACCAATTGGCAATTTGTCTTCTAAAACTAAAATAGCACCAACATTTTTGCTAGTCATTTTTGCGGCTAATACTTTTGCTTGCGTTTTAGGAGAACAGCTTACTAGTTTTTTAGAATATTTTACAGGTTGCAAGTCAAACAACTCTGCGCTAGGGTTGTAAACTTCACCGCTCTCTGGCTCTCCATACAAAGTGCCTCTGTAACTTTTAGAATAAGGGTTTCTAGTGTTGGATGCAAAACTGTCTATTAAAAAATTACCTACATCTCTGTTGCTAGTAGCAAATGGTTTAAAAGTAATAATAGGTATGGCATATAGTATACTTTCTTCATGTGCCTTTGCTTGCATTTTATAATTTTCATTAGCAATTAAAGGGCGTAAACCAAAAATATCTCCTTCATCACAAATATCTACAATAGTATTGGTTTCTGTTTTATTTAAAGATACGGCACCTTTATGTATAATATAAAAATGAGTGTGTGGTGTATCATTTTCATTAAATATAATTGCGTCTTTTTCTTTGTAAATAATAGATATTTGTGTAGCTAATTCTTGTAATTCCTCTAATAATAATTGATTAAAAGGTGGGTAGTTTTTTAAAAAATCTGCTACTCTATGTGATATGGTATTTTTCATACGTTTTGTTGCTACTGTTTTGTAAATTTAAGAGAGAATAAGTTAAAAACGGAATTAAAATAGCTTAAAGTAACAAGTGTTTTTAGCTTAAAAAAGAGCTTTTTTTTAAAAATATAAGATTTTTAAGACTTGTTTTTAAATTGATTATAACTCTTGTGTCACTTGTTTTAAACGGTTTTTTTAATGTTCTGTTAGCTTTATGTTATCAGAAAATTATTTTTTTTATTTTTTTTGATGGAATATTATTTTTTTCATTTTTTTTGTTTTCATTTGCCCCGTCAAAATAAGATATTAGATTTTGGCAATTTAGCATATAGCTGAGCATAAATGTATAATGTTTCTATGTTCGGATTTTTGGGAATTAGGAAGTCATACCCAAAAACAACCTATAAGATAGGTAACCGAATTTTAAAGCTAACTTCCGGTAACACTTCTATAGTCAGCAGTCAGCATGACTACTTTTTCGTGCCAACCACGAAACGTCAAATCATTGTTTAGTTTTTTAAAATTTTAGTCGCAAAAACGCCCAAAAGCACAAGTTTTTCTGTGTTTTAAAATTTTAATTTATCAAATAATAATTTAATGAATACTAAATATATTGATTTAATAGACCAGACTTATCATTTTCCACAAGAAGAATTTAAGTTAGATGGTGAAAGTTTAATGTTTCATAACATACCATTAAAACAGCTGGTAGAACAATACGGTAGTCCGTTAAAGTTTACATACTTGCCAAAAATCTCTGATAATATTTCTAGAGCTAAAAATTGGTTTGCTATTGCAATGGAAAAATACCAATATAAAGGTAAATACCACTACTGCTACTGTACAAAAAGTTCTCATTTTAAACCAGTATTACATGAGGCTTTAAATAACAATATACATATAGAAACTTCTTCTGCGTTTGACATTAATATTGTTGAGCACTTAAAACAAGAAGGTAAAATTAAAGATGATACTTATGTAATATGCAACGGTTTTAAAAGAGACCAGTACATAACAAACATAGCAAGGTTAATTAATGAAGGACACCATAATTGTATACCAATTATAGATAATTATGAGGAAATAGACTTGTTGTCTAATGAAATTAAGGATGACTTTAAAGTTGGTATTCGTATAGCGTCTGAAGAAGAACCAAAATTTGAGTTTTATACTTCTCGCTTAGGAATTGGCTACAAAAACATTGTTCCTTTTTATGAAAATCAAATTAGAGATAATGATAAGGTGCAGTTAAAAATGTTGCACTTTTTTATAAATACAGGTATAAAAGACAATGCATACTATTGGAACGAGCTTTTAAAATGTTTAAAGGTTTATGTAAAATTAAAAAAGATTTGTCCGTCTCTAGATAGTTTAAATATTGGTGGTGGTTTTCCTATAAAAAACTCTTTAGTTTTTGATTATGATTACCAATATATGATTGATGAAATAATTAATCAGATTAAATTAACATGTGATGAAGCAAATGTAGATGTGCCAAATATTTTTACTGAGTTTGGCAGTTTTACTGTAGGTGAAGCAGGTGGAGCTATTTATGAAATTTTATATCAGAAGCAACAAAACGATAGAGAAAAGTGGAACATGATAGATTCTTCTTTTATTACAACATTGCCAGATACTTGGGCAATTAATAAAAGGTTTATTATGCTGCCAATTAACAGGTGGAATGATGAGTATGAGCGTGTATTGCTTGGTGGCTTAACTTGTGATAGTGATGATTATTACAACAGTGAGCAACACACAAATGCTATTTATTTACCAAAATATAAAAAAAATAAGCCTTTATACATTGGGTTTTTTAATACAGGCGCTTACCAAGAAAGTATTGGTGGTTATGGCGGATTACAACATTGCTTAATACCACAGCCAAAGCACATATTAATAAACAAAGATGCAGAAGGAAAAATAACAACCAAATTATTTAATGAACAACAAAAGGCAGAAGATCTGCTTAAAATTTTAGGATATGAGCACAACAAATAATTACGCAGGCATTCCAGATGAGTTTGCGCAATTGGAAACCGCAAAAGTAGTTTTAATCCCAGTTCCTTATGACGGAACTAGTACTTGGGGAAAAGGAGCAGATAAAGGTCCAGAAGCTTTTTTAGCTGCATCAGAAAATATGGAATTGTACGATATTGAAACCGGTACAGAACCATACCAACAAGGAATATACCTTGCTGATGCCATTACAGAAAATAGCTCGCCAGAAGCTATGGTAGATGAGGTGCATAAAATCACTAAAAAGTACATTAAGCGTAACAAATTTGTAACGTTATTTGGTGGTGAGCATTCCATTTCTATAGGTACTATTAGGGCTTTTAATGAGTGTTTTAATAACCTAACTGTTTTACATATTGATGCGCATGCAGATTTAAGACAGTCTTATGAGGGCACAACTTGCAATCACGCTTGTGCAGTGCATGAGGCAAGCCAGCAAACTAATTTATTGCAAGTTGGTATACGTAGTATGGATGCTATTGAAAAAACATATATGGATGAAGAAAAAACATTTTTTGCCCATGATATGGTTAATGATGAGTATTGGATGGATAAGGTTGTAGACCAAATGACAGAAAACGTTTTTATTACTTTAGATTTAGATGCTTTAGACCCATCTATATTACCATCTACAGGAACGCCAGAGCCAGGAGGTCTGTTTTGGTATGAAACACTAGAGTTTTTAAAACAAGTGTTTACAGAAAAAAATGTTGTAGGGTTTGATATTGTAGAGCTTTGTCCTAATAAGGCAGATAAATCGTCAGATTTTTTGGCAGCAAAATTATACTACAAAATGTTGAGTTATAAATTTATGGGTGAAGCTGTAGATGATGCTTATGACAATGCATATGCTATAGATCTAAAAGCTGGTAACTCTACTATTTCAAAATTTGAAGAAGATGAAAACTAAAGGAGCTATCTCTAATTTTATAGAAAAATACTACTTACACTTTAATTCTGCTGCTTTGGTAGATGCAGCAAAAGGGTATGAAGATCAATTAAACGAAGGATCTAAAATGTTAGTTTCTTTGGCTGGTGCAATGAGTACTGCAGAGTTAGGAAAAATATTTGCAGAAATGATTCGTCAAGACAAAGTGCAAATTATATCCTGTACTGGTGCAAACCTAGAGGAAGATATTATGAACTTGGTAGCGCACTCACATTACAAACGTGTGCCTAACTATAGAGATTTAACTCCGCAACAAGAGTGGAATTTACTAGAAAAAGGCTTAAACCGTGTAACTGATACGTGTATACCAGAAGAAGAAGCTTTTAGACGTTTACAAGAACATATTGTAAAAATCTGGAAAGATGCAGAAGCTGCTGGAGAGCGTTACTTGCCTCATGAGTATATGTACAAAATGCTACTTTCTGGTGTTTTAGAAGAGTATTATGAGATAGATTTAAAAGATTCTTGGATGTATGCAGCAGCAGAAAAAAACTTACCAATAGTTTGTCCTGGTTGGGAAGACAGTACAATGGGTAACATTTTTGCTTCATATGTGTTAAAAGGTGAGCTTAAAGCTAGTACTATAAAATCTGGTATAGAATATATGACATTCTTGGCAGATTGGTATACAGAGAATTCTGAAAACGGAATTGGATTTTTTCAAATAGGGGGTGGTATTGCAGGTGATTTTCCTATTTGTGTAGTGCCAATGTTGTACCAAGATATGGAGCGTACAGATACACCATTCTGGAGTTATTTTTGTCAAATTAGCGATTCTACAACAAGTTACGGATCGTACTCTGGTGCTGTGCCTAATGAAAAAATTACTTGGGGTAAATTAGATATAGATACGCCTAAATTTATAATAGAGAGTGATGCTACTATTGTTGCGCCATTAATTTTTGCTTACTTGCTAAATATGTAACTATGGATAATTTAAAAAGAGTTATTGTAGATTTTAAAAAACTTACTCCAGAAGTTTTAAAACTTTTGGTAGAGAAGTATCCAGATGGTTATGATGATCTTAATGTTATAAGTTTTTATAACGCAAAAGGAGAGCGCATAGAAGCTGTAGAAGTACTAACAGAAGATACAAAGTATTTGGTTAAAATTAGTGAAAAGTTAGAGGTAACTATGGCTAATTATGATGAGGATGATTATGAAAATTTTGATGATGACGATCCTAACGCTATACCAGATATTCCTTTAGATGATGATCAAAATTAGTTATGTATAGCGTAGATGCATACCAAATTGCAGCCTCTATAAGTATTAGAGAATGCAAGCGTAACTTAACTTGGGATCTCATTTTTTCAGACGGAGACGAGTTATTTTATAAAATGGGAGACACAAAATTTGTTTACATTTTTCAATATGGTATGGTTGGTTTTTTTAATCATACTTTAGAAGAAAAAAGAACAATTTTAGATAGTATTAAACCCTTTTGTAAAGGTTTAAAAGAGGAGCGATTTTCTGAAGAAGTAAATGTTGTTATAGAGCCAACAATACAAGAAGTGTCATTTAACAAGATAATAATACCTTCTTTTGATTATGAGGCTATACGTTTAATAGTATTAAATGCATCGCAGTCTGTGGCTTTAGATAATTATTTTGATATAACAGAGCAATTATTAGGAGAAACAAACGAGCATACTAAATATCTAGAACAAAAAGGAAAACTAAATATATCTGGTAATAAGTTAAAACGATTTATAGGTAGGGTTTTAAATATTAAGAATGAAATTTCTGAAAACCTTTATATTTTTGATTCTCCAGATATAACTTGGGATAATGAAGCTTTAAGTCTTTTAAATTTAGAGTTAAAAAAAACGTTTGACTTAAAAGATAGGTACAGATATATTTATGAGCGTTTAGGTGTTATTAAAGAAAATCTAGAGCTATTTAAAGATATTATGGACCACAAAGAAAGTAGTAGGCTAGAGTGGATTATTATAATATTAATTGTAATAGAAGTTTTAGATATGTTTATTTTAAAACTGACTTAAAAATTAAAAAGCCTCTCCTTTACAGAGAGGCTTTTTTTATAATATATCTAAAATGCGTTCTAGTGCCATGCCTCTAGAACCTTTTATTAAAAGATTGCTGTTTGGTTGTAATGGATGTTCTTTTAAGTATTCTTTTAAGTCGTTAAAAGTGGCAAGTTGTATTGCTTCAGTTTTTGCTTTTGCAAAATTTTCTCCTACTAAAAAAGTAGTGGTGAAATTCATTTTACAAGCCTTATCTGCTATTTCTTGGTGTTCTGCAGCTGCGGTGTTTCCCAGCTCAAACATATCACCTAAAAAAACAATTTTATGTGCAGCTTTTATACCGTTAAAATTGTCTAATGCTGCCGCCATACTTGTTGGGTTAGCATTGTAAGCATCTAGTATTATCTTAAATCCTTTTTGTTCTAATATTTGAGATCTGTTATTAGCAGGTATGTAGCCTTCTATTGCTTCTTTTATTTGTGGCAAGCTTATATTAAAATACTTACCCATTGTTATAGCAGCACAACAGTTTGTAAAATTATACGCTCCAACTAGGTTAGAGGTTATGGTAATATCTTCCACTTGTATAGTAACAAAAGGGTCTGCGCTAAGTAATTCTATTTTAAAATAATTGCTATTGCTACTGCTAAACCCTATTTTTTTTACATAAGTCCCAAGTTTACTTTCTTGTATAGGATCATCTGCATTTAAAAAAACATGTTTTTGGTTTGTAGTTAAATACTTGTATAGTTCACTTTTACCTTGTATAACACCTTCTGTGCTGCCAAAGCCTTCTAGGTGCGCTTTGCCAAAATTGGTGATATATCCAAAATCTGGTTCTGCTAAGTTGCTTAAAAATTCTATTTCTTTTAGGTGATTAGCACCCATTTCTACAATAGCAATTTCTGTATCTTCTTTAATAGTAAGCAATGTTAAAGGAACTCCAATATGGTTGTTTAAGTTGCCTAAAGTTGCAACGGTTTTATATTTTTTTTGAATAACAGCTTTAATAAGTTCCTTGGTTGTGGTTTTTCCGTTACTCCCCGTTAAGCCTATTACTTTTGCATTACATTGTTTACGATGATACTTACCTAGTTGTTGTAATGCTTGTAATACGTCATCAACCAAAATAAAATTACTGTTAATTGCGTATTCTTTTTCATCTACAACAGCATAAGCAGCGCCTTTTTGTAGTGCTTCTGCAGCGTATTTATTACCGTTAAAATTATCGCCTTTAAGGGCAAAAAAGATACAGTCTTTAGTTATTTTTCTAGTATCTGTACAAACGGTAGAATGTGTTAAAAATAGTTGATGGATTTGTGCTATTGTCATAAGGCGAATATAAAAAAAAAGACTGCTCAAAGGAGCAGTCTTTTTTAAAAAAATATATTGTTGTAAATTATTTTACTTTTTTACCTCTTGCAGTTTTGTTCTTAGTTTTAGACTTAGAACCAACTCTAGACATTGCACATCTAAATCCAATATCATCTGTAGCCATATACTGTGGTAAGTATCTACGTTGTGCAGGGTCTAACCAAAATGCACGGTCTCTCCAAGATCCACCTTTGTATACTCTAACCTCATCATTAATTAAAGATGTTCTGTAGTTAGACTTATCATAGTTTCTAACAAAATTACCAGCACTATCTCTTTCTATTTTGTTAGTAGGTGAGTTGTACATAGATTTTTTATTTTCTTCGTCACCATCAGCTTCATTAAACCTGTCATAAAATCTTGTAGATCCTGGCTCACCATCTCTATAACCTCTGTTATCACTAGAAGAGAAGTTTGTTCTTAAATAAGTTTCTTCTTCATCTACAGCAACCATTTTAATCTCACCTGGTAAATTAACAGCTACTATTTTTCCGTTTGGTAATGTGTCATAAACAACAGAATCTCTAAGTACGTTTACTTTACCGTCCTCGCCAATTGCTGTTTTCATATATATGTTACCTCTATAGTAGTTAAAATCACTAATTTCATCATCTACTATTGGTCTGTATACATCGGCAACCCATTCAGAAACGTTACCAGCCATATCATAAAGACCTAAATCATTTGGTTTGTAAGACATAACTGCGTTGGTAATATCTGCACCATCGTCAGACCAACCAGCAATTCCGCCGTAATCACCTTTACCTTGTTTAAAGTTAGCTAATTGATCACCTCTACCAACACGTTGTCCGTTACGAGTGTAATCTCCTTCCCAAGGATATTTTTTTCTACCTCTATAGTTATTGTATTCTCTAGAACCTTGGTTAGCTTGTGCAGCATATTCCCATTCTGTTTCAGTAGGTAGTCTATACTCTGGTAAAATTACACCACTACTTCTTTTTGCAAAAGATGATACAGAATCGTTCTTTTTAGCTTTTCCTTGTAAAGAATCTATTTGTCCACCATAAACAGACTCTGGTCTGTTTAAGTAAGCTTCAGTACTAAAAGTACCCGCAGACTCTCCGTTTAAGGCTTTATATTTAGCTTCCTTATTAAGGTAGCCTTCTTTTTCTAGCATTAATTCGTTAACACGGTCTGTACGCCATTCTGCAAATTGCGTAGCTTGCACCCAGTTAACACCAACTACAGGATACTCTGCATAACCAGGGTGTCTTAAATAGTTGTTTGTCATAGTTTCATTAAAACCAAGTCTGTTTCTCCATACCAATGTATCTGGCAAAGCACCTTTATATATGTTAGCATATTTTGGGTCTTCTGGTGGATATACAGATTTTAAGTAATCTAAAAATTGTAGGTACATTTTATTAGTTACTTCTGTTTCATCCATATAAAAGGATTGTACGTGTTGTTGTGTTGGAGTGTTATTCCAATCATGCATAACATCATCTTGTACCTTACCTTTAGTAAATGTACCACCTTCTATAAATACAAGACCCGGTGCGGTAACTTGTTCTTTAAAATCAGAGTTGTGCTGAAAACCACCTTCTTTGGCGTTAATCTTCCAACCTGTGGCACGAGATACATCTTTAGATGAAGATGATTTTTTACAACTAGTTATGCTACCTGCAACAACAGCACACGAGAGTACAACTTTAATGAATTGTTTTTTCATAATTAAGACTTGAGTTCTATACTTTACTGCAAATTGCAGTTATACTATACTTATTTGTTTTTAAACTTTGCTTACTATCGGCTTATTAAACGCAAATTTTCTTAGAATATTTTATAGTTCCTAAAAAAAACTTAAACAAGCATTAAAACAAGGTTCAACAAATCTATAACGGCGTAAATATTAGAATAGTATTATTTTTTTAATTCTTTTTTGTAGAATTACTTATGTGCTTAATAATAAGGAAATAAAGAGTTTTAAATTTTATAGTATATTACCGTCAAATAAGTAATGTTAAAAAATAAAGTTCTTAATTTATAAGATATTCTTAAAAAGAGCGTTTATTAAAATATTGTGCCATTTTATTATGGTTAAATTACTATGAAAAGAACCTATATTATAAAAACGATGAAAAAAATACTAGCCTTAACACTTTTGGTGTCCGTATATTTTGGCAATGCTCAAGAGCAAAACAGATCAATTACAACAGCCGTACCTTTTTTAAATATTGCCGCAGATGCACGTGCAGCAGGTATGGGAGATATGGGTGTAGCAACTTCAGCAGATGCCTATTCCTTACAATGGAACGCCTCTAAGTTTGCTTTTGCAGATCAAAAAATGGGTTTTGGTATTAGCTATACACCTTATTTAGAAAACATAGTTACAGATGTAGCTTTGTTAAACGCAAGTTTTTATAATAAAATAGATGATAGGAGTGCGTTTGCTTTTGGTTTGCGTTACTTTGGTTTAGGAGAGGTGGAACTTAGACAAACTATAGATGAGCCTGCAAGAATAGCAAAACCTAATGAGTTTGTTTTAGAAGGTGCCTATGCATTAAAATTATCTAACACTTTTTCTATGGGTGTTGGTGGTAGGTTTATAACATCTAATTTAAAATTTCCTTCAGATGATTCTAGTGAAGATACTAGTGCAGCTACAGCTTTTGCAGTAGATATATCTGGTTTTTATAGATCTCCAGAAATTGCCTACGAAAAGTTTGATGGTAGATGGAGAGCAGGTTTTAATATATCTAACCTTGGAAGTAAAATATCTTATGATAATAACGGACAACAAAACTTTTTACCAGGGAACCTAAAATTTGGTGGTGGTTTTGATTTTATTTTAGATCAAGATAATACGTTATCTTTAAATACAGAATTTAATAAGTTATTAGTGCCAACGCCTCAAGATTTTAATGAGGACGGACAAATAGATAGTGAGGACAACGAACGTTACCAACAAATTAGTTTTTTAGAGGGAGCCTTTGATTCTTTTACAGATGCACCAGACGGTTTTAGTGAAGAAATTAAAGAGGTAACTTGGGCATTAGGAGCAGAGTATACTTACCAAGATGCATTTATGCTTAGAACGGGTTACTTTAATGAAAACGAGTTAAAAGGAGCACGTAAATTCTTCTCACTTGGAGCCGGATTTAAGTTTAAAGCAACTCAGGTAGATTTGTCTTATTTATTCTCTACTTCAAAAATAAAAAATCCATTAGAAAATACTTTGCGTTTTTCTCTTACCTTTAACCTAGGTGAAGAATTATTAAACGACTAAATGAAGAAACATACCTTATCTTTTGATATGTCTGTTTACGACTCTGTAAATGAGTTGCCTGTAACAGACAAAGATCTTATGCTTAAAGCTGTAGAAGCACGTAAAAATGCTTACGCACCATACTCTAATTTTTTTGTAGGTGCGGCAGTTTTACTAGAAAACGGAAAAATTGTACTTGGTAACAATCAAGAAAATGCTGCTTACCCATCTGGACTTTGTGCAGAGAGAGTGGCTATTTACCATGCGGCAGCAATTTACCCAAACACAAAAATACTTTCTGTAGCAATATCTGCCACTTCTGTAAATTATAAGGTTTTAGAGCCAGCTGCTCCTTGCGGTAATTGCAGACAATCTATGATAGAATATGAGCAAAAACAAAAAGAAGCTATCTCATTATTGCTAATGGGAGAAGAAGGTGCTGTTATAAAATGTAATTCTATATCAGATATTTTACCTTTAGCTTTTAGTAATTCTTTCTTATAAGCGATATTCTTTGATGAATTATTTTTTTATTCCTAATTTTTTGATAAAAATTTAATTAAAAAAAACAATAGGCATCTTGTCTGTGCTTTTTCTTTAATTTTTTTTTGATAGTGGATTTAATGTGTATTTTTGCTACTCTGTAAAACAGACTTTTTAAAATAGTTTTCAATGAAAAAAATAACCAAAGAAGTTTACCTTAATTGGTACAAGGATATGTTATTCTGGAGAAAGTTCGAGGATAAACTTGCTGCAGTATATATTCAACAAAAAGTTAGAGGTTTTCTACACTTGTATAATGGACAAGAAGCTGTATTGGCTGGTTCATTACATGCAATGGATCTTACTAAAGATAAAATGATTACGGCTTACCGTAACCACGTACAACCAATAGGTATGGGTGTAGACCCTAAAAGAGTAATGGCAGAACTTTATGGTAAAGTAACTGGTACTTCTCAAGGAATGGGAGGCTCTATGCATATCTTTTCTAAAGAACACCGTTTTTATGGTGGTCATGGTATTGTTGGTGGTCAAATTCCTTTGGGTGCTGGTCTTGCATTTGGAGACAAATATGCAGGTAACGATGCGGTTACTTTATGTTACATGGGAGATGGTGCTGTAAGGCAAGGATCTTTACATGAAACATTTAACTTAGCAATGCTTTGGCAACTGCCAGTAGTTTTTATTTGTGAAAACAACGGTTATGCAATGGGTACATCTGTTGCTAGAACATCTCATTCTACAGAAATTTGGAAGCTAGGATTAGGATATGAAATGCCTTGTAAGGCTGTAGAAGGGATGAACCCTGTTACTGTAGCTGAAGAAGTTAGTAAGGCTGTAGAAAGAGCAAGATCTGGAGGCGGACCAACTTTCTTAGAAATAAAAACATACCGTTATAGAGGTCATTCTATGTCTGATGCACAACACTACAGAACTAAAGATGAAGTAGCGGAGTACAAGAAGATAGATCCTATTACGCAGGTTTTAGATGTTATAAAAGAAAAGAAATACGCTACAGAAGATGAAATTTCTGCAATGGACAAAGAAGTTAAGCGTATGGTAAAAGAGTGTGAAGAATTTGCTGAAAATTCTGACTACCCACCAGTAAGCCAATTATATGATATGGTTTACGAACAAGAAGATTTTCCATTTGTACAACATAAATTATAAAAGATGGCAGTTATAGTAAATATGCCAAGACTTAGCGATACCATGGAAGAAGGTACTGTTGCTGCTTGGCTTAAAAATGTTGGTGATAAAGTTGAAGAAGGAGACATTCTTGCTGAAATTGAAACAGACAAAGCTACAATGGAGTTTGAGTCTTTTAATGAGGGTGTTCTTTTACATATAGGTATACAAGAAGGAGATACTGCTCCTGTAGATTCTCTTTTAGCTATTATTGGAGATGAAGGTGAAGATATTTCTGGTTTATTATCTGGAGGTACTTCGGCTCCTGCTGCTGAAAAGCAAGAGGAAAAACCAGAAGAGACTGCTGCACCTGCAAAAGAAACTTCTTCAGCCGCTATTCCAGAAGGAGTAGAGGTTGTTAAAATGCCTCGTCTTAGTGATACTATGGAAGAAGGTACTGTTGCTGCTTGGTTAAAACAAGTTGGTGACAAAGTTGAAGAAGGAGATATTCTTGCTGAAATTGAAACAGATAAAGCTACAATGGAGTTTGAGTCTTTTTACTCTGGTACTCTATTATATGTAGGTATAAAAGAAGGAGAATCTTCTCCTGTTGATGAAGTTTTAGCAATTATAGGCCCAGAAGGTACAGATGTAGATGCTGTACTTAACTCTGGTAATAGCGCTCCTGCTGCCGCAACTTCAGAGGCTCCAAAGCAAGAAGAAGCTAAAAAAGAAGAAAAAGCTGCTGCTGTAGATAATACTTCTACCGATGGTAAGCGTATTTTTGCTTCTCCTTTAGCTAAGAAAATTGCTGCAGATAAAGGAATTAATTTGTCTGATGTTACTGGTTCTGGTGATAACGGAAGAATTATAAAGAAAGATGTAGAGAACTTTACTCCTTCTGCTATTTCTAATGCGGCACCAGCAACTGCTAAAGCTTCTGCTCCAGAAGCAAAAGCACAACCAGCTATATATGCACCTGTTGGTGAAGAAGGTTTTGAAGATGTTAAAAATTCTTCAATGCGTAAAGTAATTGCAAAAGTTCTTGGTCAGTCTAAATTTACAGCTCCACATTTTTACCTTACTATAGAGGTAGATATGGATAATGCAAAAGCATCTAGAGCACAAATTAATAGTTTGCCAGATACTAAAGTATCATTTAATGATATGGTATTAAAAGCTTGTGCAATGGCGTTAAGAAAGCATCCGCAAGTAAATACAACTTGGAAAGATGATGTAACACGTTACAACAAGCATATTCATATGGGTGTTGCTGTTGCTGTAGATGAAGGTTTAGTTGTTCCTGTACTTAAGTTTGCAGACCAAATGAGTTTAACAACTATTGGTGCTTCTGTAAAAGACTTGGCAGGTAAAGCAAGATCTAAAAAAATTGCTCCTTCAGAAATGGAAGGTAGTACATTTACAGTATCTAACTTAGGTATGTTTGGAATTCAGGAGTTTACGTCAATAATTAATCAGCCTAACTCAGCAATATTATCTGTTGGTGCAATTGTAGAAAAACCAGTTGTTAAAAATGGAGAAATTGTAGTTGGAAATACAATGAAGTTAACGTTAGCTTGTGATCATAGAACCGTAGATGGTGCTGTAGGAGCACAGTTTCTACAAACATTAAGAAGTTATATTGAAAATCCTGTTACTATGCTTGCATAATTAAAACAGTATTAAATTATATTAAAAAGCATCTCATTAATTTATGAGATGCTTTTTTTATCTTTAGTGCTTAAATAAATTAAATATGAAAAAGACGTTTTATTTTTTAGGTTTATTAGCTATTGTTTCTTGTTCTAGTAGGGCGCAAGAAGTTACGGTAGATAATAAAATAGCAACAACTGCAGCCGAAGTAGAGAAAATAGTAGCCTTTTTAGCTTCAGATGACCTGCAAGGTCGTATGTCTGGTACAGAAGGTATTGCAGAAGCTGCTTCTTTTATAGAAAACAATTTTAAGTCTAACGGAGTAAAACCTTATTTTTCATCATATAAAGATACATTAACAAACTTTGATGCAAGTAAAGGTGTTGCATATAATATTGTTGGTTATATAGAAGGTACAGATCCCAAACTTAAAAATGAAGTTATAATTCTTGGTGCACATTATGATCATATTGGTAGTGCCAAAGCAGACGGTGATGATGTTATTGCAAATGGAGCTAATGATAATGCATCTGGTACTTCTGCAGTTATGGAGTTTGCACGCTATTTTGGAAAAACAAAAGCGAATAAGCGTAGCATAATTTTTGCATTGTTTTCTGCAGAAGAAATGGGACTTTTAGGGTCTAAGCACTTAGCTAAGAAGCTAAAGAAAGAAAATCTTAATTTATATGCTATGCTTAATTTTGAGATGATAGGCATACCTATGCAAAACAAAGATTATTTAACTTACTTAACAGGCTTTAATGAGTCTAATTTAGCAAAAATTAGTAATAATTATGCAGGTGAAAATATAGCAGGGTTTTTACCAAAAGCTGGTGAGTTTAGATTGTTTATGAGGTCAGATAATTATCCTTTTCACCAAGAGTTTAATGTGCCTTCACAAACATATTCTACTTTTGATTTTACAAATTTTGAGCATTATCACAAGGTTGGTGATGAGCCAAGTGTAATGGATTTTAATCATATGGCTAGTCTTATAAATAAATTTGTTCCCGTAATAAAGGGCATTGTAAATTCAGATACAAAAGAAATAAAATACAATTAATGGCAAATATTATAATTACTGGTTGTAGTAGAGGAATAGGGTTTCAAATGGCACAGTTGTTTGCAAGTAATGGACATAAAGTTTTAGCATTGTCTAGAAATAATGAGCCAATAGCATCGCTCAAAAATCCAAATATTTTTTCATTTTCGTTTGATATTTCAAAAGAAGAAGATTTAAATAAAGTAGAAGAGTTTATAAACACTAACTGGAAACAAGTAGATGTATTAATTAATAATGCAGGAAAATTAGCCAATAAACCTTTTTTAGAAACTACAACAGCAGATTTTGAAGCTGTATATAAAGTAAATGTTTTTGGTGTAGCAAGTATTACAAAATTAGTAATACCTAAAATGCCTAAAAACGGACACGTAGTAACTATTAGTTCTATGGGAGGTGTGCAAGGCAGTGTTAAATTTGCGGGCCTATCTGCATACAGTTCTAGTAAAGGAGCTGTGGTAACGTTAACAGAGCTGTGGGCAGAGGAGTTTAAAGAAACCGGACCTTCTTTTAATGTACTTGCATTAGGTGCTGTACAAACTGAAATGTTGGAAGAGGCTTTCCCTGGTTACAAAGCACCAATTACCGCTTTAGAAATGGCTGAGTATATAGAGAATTTTGCCCTTACTGGACATAAAATGTATAATGGTAAATTGCTACAAGTTAGTAACAGTACACCTTAGTTCAACTAAAGAAATATACAAGTTAATAAAACTGTCTGTTTGTAAAATAGGCAGTTTTGTTTTGCTATATTATATCCAAAAAGTACAACATCAATAAATAAAGAAAATAAAAAGTTGTATTTTACTACAAAATATACTTAAAACCCTAGTGTTAACAGGTAGAATCTGTTATTTTTGTGTATATGGAGAAAACCCTTCTGAAATACTTACCAGAAAGAGCTGTAGCGCCTTGTGCTTCTTTAATTAAAGCCAATGCAGTACATCTTAAAATTGTTGGTGATAGGGTTACACGTCACGGTGATTATAGAAGGTTGTCTAATGGAATGCATCAAATAACAGTAAATGCATCATTAAATAAATATAGATTTTTAATCACTTTAGTACATGAAATAGCACATTTAGTAGCTTTTGAAAAATACGGGAGACGAATAAAGCCTCACGGTTTAGAATGGAAAAAAACATTTCAGGCGTTAATGTTGCCTTTTATTAGACCAGAAATTTTTCCAACAAAAGTGCTTCCTGTTATTGCAAATCATTTTAAAAATCCAAAGGCAAGTAGTGATACTGATGCTAAGTTATCGTTAGCATTAAAGCAGTTTGATCCTATTTCAAATAAAACATATATTTTTGAGTTACCAATTGGTAGTGTCTTTAGAATTTATAATGGTAAATTATTTAAAAAAGGAGCAAAAAAAATAAAAAGATACGAGTGTATAGAACTCTCTAGTGGTAGAACGTTTGTTTTTCAGCCCAATGCAGAAGTAGAACTTATAAAAGACTAATCATATGAACAGTAATTATTACGCAGTTATAATGGCAGGTGGTATTGGCTCAAGGTTTTGGCCGGTAAGTACAGCTGAATATCCAAAGCAATTTCATGATATGTTAGGTTCTGGTGATACACTAATTCAGAAAACCTTTAAAAGGCTTAATAAGTTTATTCCAAAAGAGAATATATTAGTGTTAACCAATGAGAGTTATAACAGCTTAGTTTTAGAGCAATTACCTATGCTTACACAGGATCAGGTAGTTTTAGAGCCGGCTATGCGTAATACAGCGCCTTGCATTTTATATGCAGCATTAAAAATCAAGAAAAAAGATCCTAATGCTGTTATGATTGTTGCTCCTAGTGACCATTGGATTGAAGATGAGCAAGCTTTTGAAGACGACGTTAAACAGTGTTTTACGAAGTGCGAAAATGAAGCTGTATTATGTACTTTAGGTATAAAACCAACATTTCCTAATACAGGGTTTGGGTATATAGAGTTTGATAAGAATCCGGCTATTGAAATTAAAAAAGTAAATCAGTTTAGAGAAAAACCAGATTACAATACAGCAAAGGACTTTATTAGTCAAGGTAATTTCTTGTGGAACGCAGGTATATTTATGTGGAGCGTTAAAACAATAGTTGATGCATTTAAAGCGTTTCAGCCAGAGCAATATAATTTATTTTTTGCAGGTATGGATAGCTATAATACTAATGATGAACAAAAGTTTATTGCAGATAATTATGCATTAGCAGAAAATATATCTATTGATTACGCCATTTTAGAACACTCTAAAGATATTCATGTGTTACCAGCTACTTTTGATTGGAATGATCTTGGTACTTGGGGATCTTTATATGACAAGCTAGATAAGAATGAAAATACGAATGCAGTAGTTGGAGCAAAATTGCTAGACCGAAATGCAACAGGCAACATTGTGCGTACCAAAGAGAACAAAGTTGTAGTTTTAGATAGTTTAGATAATTACATTGTAGTGGATAAAGAAGATGTTTTGTTAATTTGTCCAAAAGAAAAAGAGCAAGACATAAAAGTTATCTTAAACGAGGTAAAAGATAAGTTTGGTGAATAATACCATTGTGTATGAGTAATAATACAGAGCAAAATAATAACGTAACTGGTAGTGAATCATCAGATAACGTAAAAAAAGATTTTCAGGGTTTACTTGGGTCTACTAAAAAGTTTTTAAAGGAACTTTTAGATATTCGTAATAATACAGACCAAGAAGCTACTAGAGAGTCTATAGTGGCAGATATACCTTTTAAGGGGCATACTTCTTGGATTTTAATTTGTTCTATTTTTATAGCTTCTATTGGTTTAAATGCCAATTCTACAGCAGTTGTAATTGGTGCCATGTTAATTTCTCCATTAATGGGGCCTATTTTAGGAATGGGTTTATCATTAGCTATTAATGATATTGATACGTTGCGTCGTTCACTTAAAAATTTTGGGGTAATGGTGGTGTTAAGTATACTTACTGCCTTTTTATTCTTTAAGTTTTTTCCTTTACGAGATGAGTCTTCCGAACTTTTAGCACGTACAGCACCAGATATTAGAGATGTTCTTATTGCATTTTTTGGTGGTTTAGCCTTGGTTATTGCACGTGCAAAAAAGGGAACAATAGCCAGTGTTATATTTGGTGTGGCAATTGCAACAGCATTAATGCCTCCTTTGTGTACTGTAGGTTTTGGTTTAGCAATTGGTAATTGGGATTATGCAACGGGAGCAATGTACTTATTTACTATTAATACTATTTTTATTGCTTTAGCTACATTTTTAGTTATAAAAATATTACGTTTTCCAATGGTGCGTTACGCTAACTCTGAGCGTCGTAGATTAATTAGTAGGCTTGCATCTATAGTTGCAATATTGGTTATGGTGCCTGCAAGTTGGACATTCTTTAAGGCTTGGGAGGAATCTCAGTTTAAAAGTCAGGCTCAGCAATTTATAACAGAAAATATAGCAAAGTATAAATTTGCAGGTAACGGTTTGTATTTAAATAATTTAACTAATATTGAATACCACGGAGGTGATAGTTCTTTGTTTGATAAAATATTTAGAAAGAATAAAAATGAACAAAAATCTGTAATAGAAGTAATGTTTATGGGCGAAGAATTAGTGCCAGATAATATTATTGCTAGTTGGAATGAAATAAAAAATGAAGATTTTAAAGAGCTTGCAAATACTGATTTAAAAATTATTCAGGGTTCTAAAAATAAAGAAGTAGATCAAATAAAATATGTAGAAGAGCTATACCAAGCTAAAAAAGCTGAGTTAATGGGTAAAGAGGAAAAAATTGCCTTATTAGAAAAAGAGTTAACTCAATTACAAAAAATTGTATCTAAACAAATTCCTTTTAATGACGTTAGTGCAGAAGCTAAAGCTAATTATGAGAATTTGGCCTCTATAGGTTATTCTTATACTATACGTACAGACTTTAAAAAAGTTGATACTATCCCTGTTTTTGAAATTAATTGGAAACCCAAAACAAAATCAAAAGACAAGCAAGCTGATGCTAAAAAAATAGCGGATTGGTTAAAATTAAGATTAAAAGATAAAAATATTCAAGTTAGAGAATTAGCAAACTAATTTCTTTCTTCAATATACATTTGTCTTACTTTTTTAAATAGCTCAGAAGAATAAACAAAATCTGTGACAGCTTTGTTATCGGTTTTAAAAATTTCTTTATTTGTGCCTTCCCATTCTTTATGTCCGTTTTTAAGAAATAAGATTTTTTCTCCTATTTCCATAACAGAGTTCATATCATGAGTGTTAATCACAGTTGTGATATCATATTCTTGAGTAATTTCTTGAATAAGGTTATCTATTAGTATAGCGGTTTTAGGATCTAAACCAGAGTTAGGCTCATCACAAAATAAGTATTTAGGGTTCATTACAATTGCTCTTGCAATGGCTACCCTTTTTTGCATACCTCCAGATATTTCTGATGGGTATTTATGGTGTGCATCAATTAAGTTTACTCGCTTTAAAACAGTGTTAACACGGTCTTGCATTTCAGATTTAGGCTGTTTTGTAAACATTTCTAATGGAAACATTACGTTACCTTCAACAGTAAGAGAATCAAACAAAGCACTGCCCTGAAAAACCATTCCCATTTCTTGTCTTAAGTTTCTTTTTTGGTCGGCAGACAAATCGTTATAAATATCTCCGTTATAGCAAATGTGTCCTTTATCCGGAGTAAATAAACCAAGTAAACATTTTAAAAATACAGTTTTACCAGATCCACTTTGCCCAATAATTAGGTTTGTTTTTCCTTTTTCAAAACTAGTGGTTACACCCTTTAAAATGTGTGCGTCACCAAAAGATTTATGTAAGTTGTCTACTTCTATCATTATCCTAATAGTAATTGAGTTAATATGTAGTTTAAAATAATAATAGCAACACTCGTCCAAACAAAGGCAGTGGTACTTGCTTTACCTACTTCTAAAGCTCCACCTTTCATATAATAACCGTGAAAAGATGGTATTGTGGCAATAACAAAAGCAAATATTATAGATTTTATAAATGCGTAGGTGACATGGTAAGGTATAAAGTCTAGTTGTATTCCTTCAATAAAACTTGCACTTGTGGTAAAACCACCAAAAACACCAGCGATCCAGCCTCCAAAAATACCAACATACATTGCAATGGCTATTGCAAACGGATATAATAGTAAAGCTATAATTTTAGGAAATACTAAGTAGTTTAAAGAGTTTACCCCCATAACTTCTAGAGCATCAATTTGCTCTGTTACACGCATAGTTCCTATACTAGATGTAATGTAAGACCCAACCTTACCTGCCATTATTATAGAGGTAAACGTAGGGGCAAATTCTAAAATAACAGATTGCCTAGCAGCAAAACCAATTAGACTTTCTGGTATTAAAGGGTTGGTAAGGTTTAAAGCAGTTTGTATGGTTACTACACCACCAATAAAAAACGAAATAAATATAATGATACCCAAGGAACCAAAAACCAATTCGTCTATTTCTTTTAAAATAAGAGTTTTCATAATAGACCACTTTGTGGGTTTTTTAAAAACCTCCTTAATCATTATAAAATAACTGCCAATAGATGCTATGTAATTCATATAAAATAGACTTCTGTCTGTAAAAATAATAATATTAACTCTCATTTGACATTCAAATAAAAAAATTAAAAGTTTATTTATTTACTTTTACGGTATCAATAAAATTATTTGCAATGAAGAGAAGTCTATTTGTAGCATTATTAGCTGTTTGTTTTATGACAAATGTAGAGGAGGTTAATGCGCAAAAAAAATCTAAAAGAAAGAGTAAAAATGATGTAGAGCAGCAAAGAGCTACCCCTATAAAAACAACTCCAAAGTTAGTTGTTGGTATAATTGTAGACCAAATGAGGTACGATTATCTTACTCGTTTTTATAATCAATATGGAGAAGGCGGATTTAAACGTATGATTAATGAAGGGTTTAATGCTAAAAATCATCACTATAATTATTCACCTACAAGTACTGGTCCTGGACATACCTCTGTTTATACTGGTACAACACCAGCTATGCACGGTATAATAGGTAATAACTGGTATGATAAAGATTTAGGGGTAAATGTATATTGTGCAGGTGATAGCAACTATAACAGTGTAGGAACAAGTGGTTCTGAAGGAAAAATGAGTCCACATAGAATGTTAACTACAACCGTTACAGATCAATTACGTTTACACACTCAAAAAAAAGGTAAAGTAATTGCTGTAGCTATAAAAGATAGAGGTGCTGTACTGCCTGGTGGTCACGCAGCTAATGCCGCATATTGGTTTATGGGTAAGGATGAGGCTAATTTTATAACGAGCACGTATTATATGAACAGTTTACCAAGTTGGGTTACTGCTTTTAATGATTCTGATGCTGCTGAAAAATATAAAAAATCTTGGACTACTTTAAAAGATATTAGTACTTACATAGAGAGTGGTTCTGATGAAAACAATTACGAAGGAAAGTTTAAAGGAGAAACAAGCACATCATTTCCTCATAATTTACCAGCTATTTGGGAGCAAAATAGAGGTTTTGACATTATAAAAGCAACTCCATACGGAAATAGCTTAACAGCAGATTTTGCAATTGCAGCTTTAAAAGGAGAAAATTTAGGTAAAGATGAAATTACAGATTTTTTAGCTGTTAGTTTTTCATCTACAGATTATGTAGGTCATCAATTTGGAGTAAATTCTAAAGAGATTGAAGATACTTACATTAGATTAGATAGGGACTTAGAAAGGTTATTTAAGGAATTAGATAAAGAAGTTGGTAATGGCGAGTATACAGTATTTTTAAGTGCAGACCACGCAGCAATACAGGTTCCTACATATTTAAAAGATAGTAAAATACCTGGTGGTTATGTAAATTATAAAGATATGTCTACTAGGTTAAATGAATGGGCTAAATTTAAATTTGGTTCAGGAGATTTAATTAAAAATGTATCTAATAATCAAATATTTTTAGATCATAAAGTAATTGCTAATTTAGATTTAGAACTGCAAAAAGTACAAGAAGCATTTGCACAGGAATTGCTTACGTTTGCAGATGTAGATAAAACATATACAGCATACCAAATGTGGCAAAATAACTATACTAAAGGGATACCTTATGTTGTGCAAAATGGATACAACCAAAAGCGTTCTGGTGATGTAATAGTGGTATTAAAACCGGGTTATATAAGTTACTCTAGAACAGGGTCTACACACGGATCACCTAGGGTTTACGATACTCACGCTCCTCTATTGTTTTTTGGAAAAGGAATTAAAAAAGGAAGTACAGTTAATTTAACAGAGATACCAGATATTGCACCAACAATTTCTTCGTTATTAGGAATGGCTGCACCAAACGGAACTACTGGACAACCTATTGAAGCTGTTTTAGAAAACTAAAACAATTTACTTTTAATATTCTTCCAACGAAGTTCACGAATAAAATTGCCTTCTTTTGGTGTAACCAAAAAGGGCAATTTTTCTTTTTTAGCGTTTTTATAACCAGTTAAGTTATCAAAAAATACGGCTATTTTATTTTGCTTTAAGGCCATTTTTAAAGATGCAATACAACTTATTGTAAAGCCATATCGCATACGGTACATTGCTTGCCCTTGTAGTAGTTTAGCTTGTTTGTTATATGCGTTTCCTGTAGGTCTAAGGTGTTTTACTTTTAAACTATTGTCTGTAAAAATTGTAAAATTGTGGTATTGTGCTAATAGTTCATCTACTGTGTCCCAACCCATAGCACTACGTAAACCTTCTATTTTAGAAAAGCAAGACTTACGGTAGGCTTTAAATGCTCCACGAACGTGGTCTTTATTCATTGGGTGGTTTAATTTCCAATTGCCAAATTTGTCTTGTTCATAAGCAAAACCGCCAGCTATACCAATTTTTTCATCAGATTTAAAAATAGAAATAATTTTTTCGAAATAATTTTCTGGTAAAATGATGTCGGCATCTAATTTTACTATAAAATCATAGTCATTATCTACAACAGCTAAACCTTTATTAAACGCATTTACAACTTTGCTACCAGGCATATGTTTGGTAGAAGATGTTGTATTTACTATTTTAAAGATGGCTTGTTTTTCTGCGTATGAATCTAAAATAGTAGCAGTGGCATCTGTAGAATTATCATTGACAATAATTACCTGTTTTGGTTTTTTTGTTTGATGAAGTATAGAGTTTAAAGTCTTTTTTATAAAAGCTTCTTCATTGTGAGCGGGAATTATAATGTAATACTTCATACTAAAAAGATAAAAAGATATTATTTTTTTCTTTCTGCATAAACAATATAATATCTAGGAGTAAAGCTACGTAGAATTGGTCTTATGCCAATTTTTTTAACAGGGTTTGTCCACTTAGCAGTATCTTTTATTTCCCAACCAGCTTTTTCTAATAGCCAATCAAATTGCCAATCTTCAAATTCGTGGTAATGTCTATCCCACTTGTCAGTTTTGCTTCTGTAGGCAGGAGAAAACCATAAGTTAAGCGGAATGCTTGTAACTAATTTATCGCTCTTTATTTCTTTTAAAATATTTAAAGGAGCTAATAAATGTTCAAAAATTTCAAAGGCAGTAACTACTTCTGTATTATTGTTTAATACCGATGAAAAATCTGAATCTAAATCTTCTCCATTAGTATTTATTACATTAAAACCTTGTGTAGTCATTAGCTTGGATAAAGGGTTGCTTACACCTAAATCTAAAATGCTCTCATTAGTGTTAATGTGCTTGTTAAGAAACTCTAGCGTGTGTTTAAAACGTTTGCTAGGATATGTTTTTTCGTACATTTTTAATATCTGTAAACTATGGCATTGATGTTCATACCAGCGCCAACACTCGCAAATATAACAACATCTCCTTTTTTTACAGCGTGATTTTCTAATTTTCCTCTTTTTACTAAATCAAATAGAGTAGGTACAGTGGCTACAGAGCTATTACCAAGTTTATAAATGTTCATAGGCATAATGTCTTTTGGCATTGTCTTATTATACAATTTGTAAAACCTTTGTATAATAGCCTCATCCATTTTTTCATTAGCTTGATGTATAAAAATTTTCTTTACATCATCAATGTCTACATCACTTTTGTCTAAGCAATCTTTCATTGCTTGTGGTACGTGTGTAACTGCAAACTCGTATATTTTACGACCATGCATTTTAATATACTTTGTATTATTGTTTTCTTCTTTGTTATAAGATTCTCCAAAGAATAGGTAATTAGCTTCATTATGGGCGTAAGTTGCCACGTTGTGAGCTAAAATATCACCTGCATTTTCTGTATTTTCTATTATTGTTGCTCCAGCGCCATCAGAATATATCATAGAGTCTCTATCATAAGGATCTATAACCCTAGATAAAGTTTCTGCTCCTATAACTAAACATCTATTAGCCATACCAGATTTTATAAAAGCATATGCCTGTATCATTCCTTGTATCCAACCAGGACAACCAAATAAAATGTCAAAAGCAACACATTTAGGGTTTTTAATTTGTAGCAAGTGTTTAACTTTTGTTGCTAAACTTGGTAGCGTGTCAGACTGTGTTTGTCCGTGGCTAACATCTCCAAAATTATGAGCAACAATAATATAATCTATGCTTTCTTTATCTATTTTGGCATCTTCAATAGCTCTTTCTGCAGCCAAATAAGCAATGTCTGATGTGTTGAATTCTTTTTTTGCGTATCTCCTTTCTGCAATTCCAGTTATTTTTTTAAACTTTTCAATAATAACCTCATTTGAATTTGGAATGGGAGACCCATCTGTATTTAAAAAAGTATGATTAATAAAGTCAGTATTTAAGGTAGTTATGGATGGTATGTAACTACCTGTTCCTGTAATTCCGATATGCATAATTAGTTTTTAATTTAACAGGATGAAGTTACAAAAAACACTTTAAATAAACTATGCGTGCATAATAAATTGTATGATGTTCAAGTAAAAAAAATGATATAAAAAAAAGCCGCTTAGAAAGATCTAAGCGGCTTTAAAGTATTGTTTTTACTGTGTTTTTATGCTTCCATATAAGCTTCAATAGGAGCGCAAGTACATATTAAATTACGGTCTCCATACGCTTCATCAACACGTCTTACTCTAGGCCAAAATTTATTATCTGCAATATGCTCTAAAGGAAATGCAGCTTTTTGTCTGCTATAAGGAAAGTCCCAAACGTCATTAGTTATCATTTCTAAAGTGTGCGGAGAGTTCTTTAAAACATTATTAGGATTGTCTAAAGTAGCTTCATCAATTTCAGCTCTAATAGATAACATAGTGTCACAAAAACGGTCTAGCTCAACCAAACTTTCACTCTCAGTAGGCTCTATCATTAATGTACCAGCAACTGGGAAAGATACTGTTGGCGCATGAAAACCGTAGTCCATTAAACGCTTAGCAATATCAGTAACTTCTATTCCGTTTTGTTTAAAAGGTCTGCAATCAATAATCATTTCGTGTGCAGCTCTTCCTTTTTCTCCAGTATATAAAACATCAAACTTACCGTTTAATCTTTCTTTAATATAATTGGCATTTAAAATTGCGATAGAAGTAGATTGTTTTAAACCAGCCTCTCCTAACATAACAATATAACCGTAAGATATTAAGCAAACTAAAGAACTACCCCAAGGAGCAGAAGATATAGCAGTTATAGCTTTTTCTCCTCCTGTTTTTATTACAGGGTTACCAGGTAAAAACGGAACCAATTGTGGAGCAACACAAATAGGACCAACACCAGGACCACCACCACCGTGAGGTATGGCAAAAGTTTTGTGTAAGTTAAGGTGACAAACATCTGCGCCAATATTACCAGGGTTAGTTAAACCAACCTGTGCATTCATATTAGCACCATCCATATAAACTTGTCCGCCATTATCATGTATTAGTTGTGTAACTTCTTTAATTGAAGACTCAAAAACACCGTGCGTAGATGGGTAAGTAACCATTAATGCCGCTAAATTGTCTTTATGTAATTCGGCTTTTTCTCTTAAATCTGTAACATCTATATTTCCGTAATCGTCTGTCTTAGTAACAACCACTTTCATACCTGCCATAACTGCAGAAGCTGGGTTTGTACCGTGGGCAGAAGCAGGAATTAAACAAATGTTTCTGTGTGCTTCGTTTCTAGACTCGTGGTAAGCTCTAATTACCATTAAACCAGCATATTCTCCTTGTGCACCAGAATTTGGTTGTAAAGATGTTGCTGCAAAACCTGTAATTTCACTTAAATGATCTTCTAATCTTTTTAATAAAATTTGATATCCTTCTGCTTGATCAATTGGAGCAAATGGGTGAATATTACCCCATTGTGCAGAACTTAAAGGAAGCATTTCTGATGCCGCATTTAATTTCATTGTACAAGAACCTAAAGAAATCATAGAGTGGTTTAATGATAAATCTTTACGCTCTAATTTTTTTATGTAACGCATTAATTCTGTTTCTGAGTGATAAGAATTAAAAACTTCATTTTCTAAAAATGGAGTGTTACGTTGTAAAGTAGCAGGAATAACAGTTTGTACATCTTCTGTAAATGAAGCTGTATTTTCTACCTTATTAAGCTCAGCAAAACAAGCCACTATTGTAGCAAAATCTTTTTTAGATGTTGCTTCGTTTATAGAGATAGACACTGTAGTATCATCTATATAATTAAAGTTTATTTTTTTACTTACTGCAATTGCTTTTAAAGCACTTGCATCTTTTACTTCTACCTTAATAGTGTCAAAAAAAGCAGAGTTAAGTTGTTTAAAACCTAATTTCTCTATTGTTGTAGCAGTATTTATAGCAGTGTTATGTACTTTATTAGCAATATACTCTAAGCCTTTTGGACCGTGGTATACAGCATACATACCAGCCATAACAGCCAATAATACTTGAGCTGTACAAATGTTAGACGTTGCTTTATCTCTTTTTATATGTTGCTCTCTAGTTTGTAACGCCATACGTAGAGCAGGTTTGCCGTCTGTATCTTTAGTTACACCTATAATTCTTCCAGGAATGTTTCTTTTATAAGCTTCTTTTGTAGCAAAAAATGCAGCGTGAGGTCCACCATATCCTAACGGAATACCAAAACGTTGAGTAGTACCAACAACAACATCTACTCCAAATTCTGCAGGAGCTTTAAGTTTTACTAAACTTAATATGTCTGCAGCTACAGCAACTTTTATATTATTGTCATTACAGTTTTCTACAAAGCTAGCATAGTCATTTACTTGTCCAAATTTACCAGGGTACTGCAATAAAGCACCAAAGAAATCTGCTCCAAAGCTAAAATCTTCATGATTACCAATAACAAGTTCTATACCTATTGGTGTAGCTCGTGTTTGTAATAATGATAATGTTTGTGGTAGTATTTCTTCAGAAACAAAAAACTTAACTACATTTTCTTTTTTTTGAGGTCTGCTACGTACATCAAAAAGCATTGCCATTGCTTCTGCAGCAGCAGTACTTTCATCCAATAAAGATGCGTTTGCAAGCTCCATACCTGTTAAATCGCAAATCATTGTCTGGAAATTTAACAAAGCCTCTAAACGACCTTGAGCAATCTCTGCTTGGTATGGTGTGTAGGCAGTATACCAACCTGGATTTTCTAGAATATTTCTTTTGATAGGAGAAGGTAAAAGCCCTTCATTATATCCTAAACCAATATAAGATTTAAAAACCTTATTTTTATCAGCTAATTCCTGTAAGTGCTCTAGGTATTCGTTTTCACTTAAAGCTTCAGGTAAATTTAAGTTCTTTTTTAACTTAATATCATCTGGGATAGTTTCGTATATAAGCTGATCTAAATTTTCAACTCCAACGGTTTTAAACATCTGTTGGTAATTTTTTTCATTTATACCAATGTGTCTTGAGGCAAACAAATCTGTTCTCATATTCTAGAGTGTTTTTATAAAAAGATGCGCAAAATTAATGATTAATTTTTTTATAATTGATAAATTTTACAGTACTTCACTTAAAGTTTTTAACGATTAATTAATGTTATGAACACTTTACTTACATTTGTATAATGAAATTAGCAAAACAAATTTTTAATTTTTATCTAGATGCAAGCATTCATGTGGCTGTATCTGTGTTTTGCCTTTTAGAGATTACAGCAGTACTTTTAAATATTAATATTAATCAGAATTTAGCTTATTTCTGTTTTTTTAGTACAATTGCTTGTTACAACTTTATTAAGTATGGAGTAGAGGCAGAAAAGTATATTTTAGTAGCAAACAGATATTTTAAAAACATACAAGTGCTAAGTTTCTTGGCAATGGGTTGTGCTGTTTATTTTGCTTTCTTTTTACATAAAGATGTTTGGTTATGTATTGGAGCTTTAGGTTTATTTACAGGTTTATATGCGTTACCTGTTTTACCCAAAGCTAAAAACTTAAGAAGTTTTGGTGCTTTAAAAATATTTATGGTAGCCATTGTGTGGGCTGGTGTTACTGTTTTATTACCAGTTTTGTCTGCTAATATGAGTGTTACAACAGATGTATGGATAGAGACTTTTCAGCGTTTTTTAATTGTATTAATTTTACTGATGCCTTTTGAAATTAGAGATTTAGCTTATGATTCTCCTTCGTTAAAAACAATACCTCAAAGGTTTGGTATTATTCACACAAAATTAGCTAGTGGTATTGTTGTATTAATTTTCTTTTTTACAACTTACCTAAAAAATACAATTACCCCTTTAGATCTAATAGCAAAAGGAATTCTTTTTCTAAGTTTTGGCTTTTTAGTTTTGTATACACAAGGAAAACAAGGAAAGTATTTTGCTTCTTTTTGGGTAGAAGCTTTTCCTATATTTTGGTATGTTGTAATTTACGCTATAAATTATTTACTTGGTAACTTCTTCTTGTAGTTTTTGCTTCATCTTAATCTTTTCTTGTTCTGTTAAAGATTGCAAGTGAGCTTTTTCACAAAGTGATGTAAACTCTGTATTTCTTTTAGAGAACTGTGGACAAGTTTTGCAAATTAATAAATGAAACTTAAGGCTAATCTTTTCTAAAAAAGAAGCTTCTTTGTATTGTATTTTGTTGCAGATTTTAGCTGCTTTTTCGCAAGAAATCATAATTAAAACCAATTAGTATTTAAGCATCCCATTAAAGTTGTTCTGGCTCTATGGATTATTACCCATAGGTTAGACGCATTAATGCCAAGGTCATTACAAATATCTTCTGTACTTATTCCTTGTATTGTTTTCATTTTAAAAACCAACGCTTGTTTTTTAGGCAATTTAGCAATACATTCTTGAATTGCAAGACCTAATTCTTCATTTTCTAAGTCACTATTCTCTAGCTTACTAAAGGGGTCTGCTACTTGTTCTTCTAACCAGTCTCCGTCTGAGTCTATGTTAGAGTTGTAAGACATTCTAACCTCTGCTTTACCTTTGTTAGAGTTTATTTTACGGTAGTGGTCTATCACTTTTCGTTTTAAAATGGCAATAAGCCAAGTGCGTTCAGCAGCATCACCTTTGTAATTTTTTGCAGATTTTAGACCTGCAAAAAAAGTTTCTTGTACTAGGTCTTTAGCAATTTCAGAATCGCTTACTCTAGCTACTGCATAATTAAATAAATAATCTGCGTAGTTATCTACCCAAGTGTTAGGATTAAGGTGGTGCATTAGTTCTTGTTGATTTTTCAAATGTAGGGGATTTTAATTAAAATGTTTAATTTTGACCAAAACAATCTTTTTTATGAAATCTTTTTTTAGCGTACTTTTTTTTGCATTGGTAATTACGGCTTGTTCACAAAGTAAGTCAAAACATATCACAGAATTTTCACAGAATGATATTAAAAATGCTTTGTTAGTAGATGTACGTACTTCTGAAGAGTACGGTTTGGGTCATTTAGAAAATTCTAAAAATGTAAATGTACTTAACGATTCTTTTGTAAGTTATTTTGATAGTATACCAAAAACAAAAACTATTTACGTTTACTGTAAAAGTGGAGGAAGAAGCGCTAAAGCAGCAGCTAAATTAACAGAGTTAGGTTATAACGCTATAAATTTAGAAGGTGGTTACGATGCTGTAAAAGAAAAAAATACTGCTAAAAAGTAAGTTTATTTTAAAATATCTTTTAGGGCAGATTTTAACGTATCAAATCTAAACTCATAACCATTCTTCTTTAACTTTTCTGGGTAAACTTTCATACTATTTAAAATTAGGCTAGGTTCTGTACCAATTATAAATCCGCCAATTTTTAGCATCCATGAAAAAGCAGGTAAGCCAAAAGGTACGTTTAATGTTTGCCTAATAGTACTCATAAGTTTATTGTTAGATATTGCATCTGGTGCGGCAACAACTATTGGACCAGTAATAGCTTGGTTTTCTATGGCGTAATTAGTTATTGCAACAAAATCTTTAGTGTGTACCCAGCTAACCATTTGTTTGCCACTACCTTGTTTACCTCCTAAACCAAGTTTGGTTATTTTTTTTAAAGGAATTAATGCTCCGCCTTCTTTACCAAAAACTAAAGAAATACGTAGAGCAACTTTTCTTGTGTTGGGATTTTTTATAGCGTTAAAAGCTTTTTCCCATTCTAAGCCAACGTACAGCATAAAATCTTCTCCGTTTTCTTCTTTGTTAGGATGAGATATAGCAGCAGAAGATGCATTTAACCACACTTTTGGCGGATTTGCTACCAAATTTATGGCATTGCCTAAAGCGGTAGTAGATTCTGTTCTAGAATTTAAAATAAGGGCTTTGTTTTCTTTTGTGAATCTACAGTCTACAGATTTACCAGTTAAATTTATTAATACATCTGCATTGTTTAAACTAGTATGCCATTTGTTAATTGTTTTAGCATCCCAGTTTACGTAACTTATATTTTCTTTTCTGCGAGACTTTCCACGAGTTAAAACAACTATTTCATTGTATTTACTAGTATAAAAATCTATTAATTTATTTCCCAAAAAACCCGTTCCTCCTGCAATAACTAGTTTGCTCATACTATTTAGTTGTTAAAATATATTATAAAAAATATAGTAGATAAATATACCCAAAATCCAGAGAATATAATGTGTATTGTGGTCTCAAATTTTTTGCCTTTCCATAAGTTTTTAGAATACACAAAAAACTGAAAAAATAAACGTATTGACCAGAATACAGCAAGCCCTAATACTAGTTTATTTCCTAAGGTTGTTTTTATTAATTCTGTTGCAGATGTAACACATAGCAAACCCATTAAGAAGACTGTTAATGCAATAAAAAAAGTGTGTGTAGTCATCATTTGCCTGTTTATTAACGCCAATGGTCGTAGCTCTGTTCTCCAGTTAAAGTATTTAGGAAAAAAGATGTGTGCCAAAGCAAGAGTCATTAATAATATGCCTATAATATGTAAGTGAATTTGCATAATTCTTTATTTGCTATAGTTAAAAACCGTCATAAACGGTGTAAATTTTACTTCTTTAATTTTAGATAAGCCAGCATTTTTAAACGCATTTTGCCAAGTCTTTTTACTAAAAAAATGAGTAAAACCAATAGAAAAGGCTAAAAAATTAGGTACGTCTCTTAGGTGCTCTACCATTATAATTTTTCCTTCTGGCTTACATATCCTTTTACACTCAGTTAAAAACACTTCTTTTTCTTTATTGCATCTAATTTCGTGTGCTGCCGATAATAAAAATACAAGGTCTATACTTTGGTCTTTAAGCGGAATTTTGCTTGTTGTTATTTGCTGTGTATTTGGGTATGTTAAACTTACCTTACGTGCGCGTACTATGGCAGGTTCTGTGTGCTGTTTTTTATTATAAAAATCGAATACTTTAATGTCTGATGTAGGAAAGTTTTTTTTAAGGATAAAACTTGTTTCATCAAAACCAGCATTAATATTTACAATTTTTTTTATGCTGCTACTTTTATTTATGTGTGTTTGTAGCCATTTAAAATTGTAATAACCTGAAAAATCGTAAACGTATGCAGAAACTAGAAGCGGAGTTACTAAACCATAAACAAATAGATTAACTGTAACCCACAAGATAATAACAGGTAGTTTTAACAGTAGTATAGCGGTTATTAAAATAACTAGTATTAGTAAACCTAAAATATAAAAATGCCTGTTAAAGCTTAATATGTTACGTACTCCTTGAAATTTCTTGCGTTTTGTTACCATAATTCTAGTTTTCCTTTTTTCCAGTAATACGGAATATTAGTAATTACAAAAGCATTTGCTAAAATTGGATTTTTAAATCCGGCTTCTTTTAAAAAATTAAAGTGACATTCATTAATATGTATAGGAGAAGGTTTCCAATTTTGTCGGACACCTTCAATAACTAAAATGCTATTTTTTTCTTTATTGTACGTAAAGGTAAATGGTAATGGTCCTGCAAACCTGCGTGCCTCTTTGTAAGTGCTAAAGGGTGAGTTTTTTGGCAGGTTAATATCGTTTAAATTATTGCTATAATTAATTTTAAAGTTTGATTTTAAAGAGGTTATTTGTGTGTTTTTTTGTTCTTTTTTTATTGTAATGTCTGTTGTAGTGTAGTTGTAATGCGTAAAAATATTACCCATAAACTGCATTTTCTTTTTATTGGTTTCAGACTTTAAAATGTATAATCCTCTTAAGCGTTTACCGGCCTTATTAGTGTAAGTAACAAATATTCTATAGCCAATTAAAAAAAAGTTATTACCCATAAATTTAGGCAAACCTTTAGGTCTCAAATCTTTTGTTTGTACCATTGCAACAGCTACAAAAGCCCATTTGTCTTTAAAGGTGTCTAGCTGTAAGTGCTTAGGTATTTTATGTGCCAATTCTTCTTTAGGAATAGCAAAAGTAAGTACGGTAGAGTTTGTAAAAAACGCTTCAACCGCAAACGGATGATTTTTTAAAGATGCTACCATACTAATTCGTTTTTTTTAAGTAAAATTCATTGTAGAATATCACACAAATTAAAAGGAAAGCAAAAACTATATTGTATTTACCCCAGAGTAATAAATCTGGCACTAGAGTAAATTCTAAAATATTCATTACACCTATTATTAGCATTTGTAGTATGGCGTTTACTCTAGATTTATAACCACTAACAATCCAACCTGCCATAAAAATTTCTAATACTCCAATGCTAATAGTTAGCGGTTTTGCAAAATCTTCTCCTAAAATGAGACTTACAATTTGCTTGTGCCTTGGAACTAAGTTTAGCACTTTGCACAATAAGCCGTTGACAAGCCAAATAAGCCCAATTGCAATTGTTACCATTTTATTTAAGATGTTTTTTTGCATTGCTGGGTTAACTAAATATTTTTAAAATAGATTTTGTAATCCAATTTTGCTGTTGATTAGCCATTTTATTTAAAAGACTATCTGCAGTCTTTGTTAACTCGCACATTGCCTTTGTTTGTTTAATAAACTCATCAGTTTCTTTAGTGCCATCTGGTGCTATATTACTAATTTCATTTAAAACTTTTATGGTTGGTTGTAACTCTCTTCGGCTACGTTCTTTTGCAATTATACGAGCCAATTCTTGCACATCTTTTTCCGTTGTAAAATATTCTTTACGTTCACCAGCTTTAAACTCTTTACTCACAATTCCCCAGTCTATAAGTTGCCTTAAATTCATACTTGTGTTACCTCTAGAAATCTGTAATTCATCCATAATTTCTTCCATAGAAAGGGCATCAGTAGAAATAAATAAGAGCGACTGTATTTGAGCCATTGCTTTGTTAATTCCCCAAAGCGTACCTAAGCTGCCCCAAGTATTTATAAATTTTGATTTAGCTTCTGTGTAGTTCATCTTTTAAAAACTTAAATTCATTACAAATATATATTAAATATTTTAAACTTTCAGTAATTATTGAAAGTTTGATTATGCTGAATAGGTAGAGCACAATTTACAGTAGTAGATAAATCCCAAAATTCAGGGATAAATAATGTTTGTAGTCTTAATAATTTGCAAAAGTTTTAAGATGAAACAAAATAAGAATATAAAGACTTAGTTTATATTTAAACCATAGTAAACAAAGCCTCAATTTAGAAAAGAATAAAACCCATATGATTCCATTTGAAAAAGCACAAGCGTATATTAAAAAGTATAAAAAAGAAGAGTTAACAGACGCAGATTTTGAGCAGTTTTCATATCCATACCAAGTGCTGGGTATGATAGTGGCAGATGTGCTTAACCCACGTCAAAGGCACGAGACTGTAACTATTTTTTCTAATGTTTTTGATGATGAAACTACGGTAAATCCTTGGGCAACAGAAGAAGGTATTCGTTTAGGATCTTTTTTGTTTGGAGATATACAATCTCCTTTTTTACCAGTGTTATGGAGTATGTTTAATGCTTTGCCTTACCAAAATGGGTATAGCCGTAGAGCTTTTAGAACAAAGCCAAACACAGATCATCTATATAATAAATTAGAATATTTCAAACGTTTGTTATATGCTAATCGTAGTGGTTTTGGTTATCTGCCACTAAAAGAACAGTTTCAATACTCTACGTATTTTGATAACAGATACAGTTATTTTTTTGCCACTGTACTAGAGTTTAAAGGGGAATTGGTAGATGAAGTTGTAAACGATATTATACAGGCTGAAGATGAAATTGGTGGTATAAGTAGAGATATAATTAAAGGTTTATTGCTTACTAATAAAAAGGCAAATTGGGAGCTAGTTGCTAAATTATTATTGGCAGCACAGCGCCAAGAAGGGTTAAGGCAAACTATTTTAGAGTCTATTGATACTACTAGTTTAGGAGCTTTAAAATATATGATGAATGTAATTTTAGAGAACGATTTAACTCGTTTTAGTAGTGTAGTTAGAGCAGTAGACACTTGGTTTGGTTTTGGTTGGGAAGCTCCTAAAAAATCTACAATAAAAAGAGTTTTAGAGTTAAGTAGAGATCATATTTTAGATTTAAATAATATTGATGACTGTTTAACCAGTAATGATAATTTAGAAATTTATATTGGCCTTTGGGCTATAGGTTTAATTAATGTAGATGCTGCCAACCAAAAAGCATTAGAGCTGGTTTATAAAACAGATAGTTTAGAGAAAAAAATACTGTCTCTGTATTTTGTTAGTCAAACACAACGTACTCAGAATAGCATTGTTGATTACTATAAAAAAGAACTAGGTAATAATCCTGCTTTAGATTATTGGTTAACTATTAATTTGCCAGTTTTAGAAATAGATAATGATCTTTTTAGTCGTCTAGAAAAAATTGCAGCTAGCCTACCAAAAGATGGTAAGGTGTATGAAGGAATGGTTTTCTCTTGGCTAAATTTTACAGTTACACCAAATTATTTTTACAATTTTATAATTAAACATGCTTCAGAAGAGCAATTGCTTTTGCTGTCTAATGACATAGCAAAGTTACCATCAGAAGTTAGAGAAAGTTACATTAGAAAAGTATTTCCAGAGCATTACACTTATTCTTTTGGGTACAATTATGGAAGTAAAAAACCAGGAATGCTTATTTTATCTAAAGATGCTTGGCGCAGACAATTGGCGCACCAAGCTATTAAAGATAGGAACGAGTCTGTAATGTCTACCGGTTTAACCGTTTTTCATCATATGCCATTATTTCAAGAAGATTTAGATGTAGTGGAAGATTTATTTGGTCGTAAAAACAAAACTTTACGTTCTGGCTTAATAAAACTTTTAATTAAGCAACCAGAGGATGTTTTTAAAAATAGTACACAAAATTTAATTACAGCAAAGGCAGTAGATAAGCGTTTGGCAGCTTTAGAGATACTAACCTTAATAGAGGAAGAAGAGCAATATCCAGAATTTGTAGAAGAACAAATTAGCTTGTATAAAGAGCGACCAAAATTTACTAAAAACGAAAGTGTATTTTTAGATAAGTTTTCTAAAACTAAAATTGGATTTACATATAGTAATGGTTTTGGCGCAGTAGATTATTCTAATTTATCATCATTATACACTCCAGAGGCTAAATTTGATAATAGTAAAGGCTTTTTTGATAAACTGGGTATTTCTACAGCAAAATTTAAGTTTAGCAATTTTATAGATGAACGTAAAACAGTTGGTGCTATAAATAATTTAATAGCATTAGTTTATGAGCATAGAAATTATGAATATAAGTTAGAGGCTTATGATGGTAGTACAACCACAGCTTTATTAGCTAATACTATTCATGAAATTAAAAAATTTAGAGAAGAGATGTCTGCAGAGGAGCATTTGCATAATATACCTTTGGCAGATGTTTGGATAAAATGGTACAATGAAAGTAAATTAAACGATTTTGAGATGTATGCTGCAATAAACTACATAAATACGTTTACTGCTCCTTATGGCAATTATAAAAAGCTTGAAGATTATGTAAAGCAATACACTCCTAACTTAGAAGGCATAAAGTTAGACCCTGCAGACCGTAGTTATTACAGTACAAACGCCAGATATACTAAAATTTTAAGACGCTTATTTAGGGCTTTTGCAGATAGGCCTGCCGTGTTAAGTTTTAAATTAAGTGTTTGGGAAGATGCTATTGCAAACTTTCCAGAGAAGCTAAAAAAAGAGAAGTTTACTTATGGCGAAGGTTACAGGTATAATAATTATGATTGGGTAGATGTTATTAATGGGTTAGTAGTTGTAATAAACGAACAAGAACTTATAAAGTTTGGAGATTTAGAGCAACTAAAAAAGTATTGGGATATAAAAATGTATTTAGCAGCACAATATATAGGATATCCAAAAGTAATAGCAAACATTGAAGACATTACAGAAAAAAGAAATACCAATAGAGGATTACAGTTACCGCTTTTAGATATTTCATTGGTTTTGTATCAAAAAAACTTAATTACTAAAGATGATTTACTTTTTCAGGCACTAAACTCTCATGAGTTAATGTCTATTTTAGATGGTGCTCAAAACTACAGAATACGTAATGGTAATTTAGATGTAGACTTGGTTCCGTTTGGAGTTTTAAACGCATTAAAAACAAACATACTTTCTACAGAGTTAGAGCGTGGAGATTTAGCTACAGATGCTACAGGTTATATTTCTAGTCTATCAAAAATAGAAGGTGTAGACTATGTTTTTAAGGTGTTACAGCGTATGGGTAAAGATACTTTTGAGCGTGGTTACAGCTATTATGGAGACACAAAAAAATCTACCTTTAGTTCTATCTTAAAAAAGAGTGCATTAAAAGATACAGAAACTTATGCAGACTTTGTAGCACTTGCAGATGAAGCTAAAATTCCAAAGAAAAGATTAGTAGAACTTGCTTGCTATGCAACTCAATGGGCAGGTTTTGTTGGTGAGTATCTTGGACTAGAAAAATTAGAAGATGCTGTATGGTGGTTTCAAGCACATGCATCAGATTATATGAGTAGTGAAAAAGAAACTATAATTTCTAGATATTCTAATATTCCAAAGTCCGACTTTGCAATTGGTGCAATAGATATAGACTGGTTTAATAAAGTGTATAAAAGTATAGGCAAAGCCAATTGGAAAATATTACACGAAGCTGCCAAATATATTACAGATGGTAATGGGCACAGACAAGTAAAACTATACTCTAGTGTAATGCTTGGTGAGGTTAAAATTACAGAAACCTTAAAAAAAATTACAGAGAAAAGAGATAAAGACTATGTTAGGGCTTTAGGTTTAATTCCGTTAAGTAAAACTATTCCAGAGAAAGACTTATTAAAACGATACAACCTATTGCAAAAGTTTTTAAAAGAAAGCAAGCAATTTGGTGCTCAACGTCAAGAGAGTGAGAAAAATGCTGTAGAAATTGCGTTAGATAACCTGTCTAGAAACGCAGGTTTTCAAGACCGCGTACGCTTTAGTTGGGCTATGGAAAGTAAAGCAACTTTAGCAATAATGGAAAATGCTGTTTTAAAGTTTGATGATGCCGTTATAGAACTAGTAATTACAGACAATGGTAAAACAGATATTCTAGTCACTAAAGGTAATAAAAAACAAAAATCTATACCTGCCAAGTATAAAAAAGACAAACAAGTATTGGCCTTAAAAGAAGGCAAGTCTTACTTGTCTAAACAATATAGTAGAACTCGTTTGTCTCTAGAAAATGCAATGGTAAATGAAGACGAGTTTACCGCAGCAGAGATACACAAAATAATGCAACACCCAATTGTAAAAGTTATGCTTAGCAAATTGGTATTGTTTGCTCCAGATAAGCAAATCTCTGGTTTTTATGCAGACGGAGTGCTAACAGATACAGAAGGTAAAAGGCATATTTTAAATGAAGATGATGTTTTGGTAATTGCACATCCATCTCACCTATACAAAGCAGTTCAGTGGGATTTGTATCAAAAACACCTTTTTGCAGAGCGTTTGGTACAGCCATTTAAACAAGTATTTAGAGAGTTGTACTTGGTTACTAAAGACGAACTAGAGCTTGGGTCAAAATCAGAACGTTACCAAGGACACCAAATTCAACCACAAAAAACCGTGGCATTACTACGTGGTCGTGGTTGGACGGTTAGCCATGAAGACGGATTGCAAAAAGTGTATCATAAAAAAGGTTTTATGGCAACAATGTATGCTATGGCAGATTGGTTTTCGCCAGCAGATATAGAGGCGCCAACCTTAGAGCATATTGTGTTTTACTCCTTAGAAAACTACAAGCCAATTCCTTTAAAAGATGTGCCACCGGTGGTTTTTAGCGAAATTATGAGAGACATAGACCTTGTGGTTAGTGTTGCTCACGTTGGTGGTGTAGATCCAGAAGCTAGTCACAGCACTATGCAAATGCGTGCTGCATTAGCAACCGAATCTGCACAGCTCTTTAAACTTAAAAACATTACAGTTAAAGAGCGCCACATATTGGTTGCAGGTACTTTAGGTGAGTATAGCATACATTTAGGAAGCGGACAATTAAGTAAAAATGGCTTACAATTATCTATAATTCCTGTACACAGTCAGCACAGAGGACGTATGTTTTTACCCTTTGTAGACGATGATCCAAAATCGGCAGAAATTATCTCTAAAATGAAACTTTTGTCAGAAGACAACAAAATACAAGATCCAACAATTTTAGCACAAATAAATAGCTAATTTTAAAATTATAAGGGCGTTCCCCACTTAAGGTGGGGCGGGCTTTTGTTGCAAGTCCTCGTGCTATCGCACTGTGGGCTTTACACGCCAATCCCTAACGCACTAAAAAATAAAATGTACATATGCCACAACTAACGTTACAACTAAAAAGATTAGGCAAAAAAAAAGTAAAACAAATACCATTAACCTTAGACGCAACTCCTAATAATTTGCAAGAGTTATTGGTAGGTTGTGTAAAAAACCAAGTAGAAGCTTTTAATAAAAAGAGATTAGAGGTTAATGTGGTTGGCTTTTTAAGTCCTACAGAAATACAAGACCAAGCCCAAAGTGGTAAAGTAGATTTTGGCGATTTAGCAAATAAAGATTTAGCAGTAGAGCAAGATGCTATAGATAATGTATTACTAGCTTTTAAAGACGGACTTTTTGTTGTTTTTGTAGATGGTGATGAGGTTACTAGTTTAGATACTCCTTTACAATTAACTAAAGACAGTGTTGTAGCCTTTATACGTATGACGTTTTTAGTAGGCACTTACTGGTAGTTTATACATAATGTTAACGCATTTAATATAAAAAAATGTGATGAAAAAAATAGTTCTTCTTCTGCTTGTATTAAACTTTGGGTGTGCTAAAAACATATCTAGGGTACCTAAATCGGCAAAAATTAGTGTAAAGTACAAGGTTTTAGATGAAGAAATAAGCCCTAATAATATAAACTGCGCTTATAGAGTAGCTTCGTATTTACAAATGAAGGATAATGATTGTTCATTTAAAATAGAAGAATTTGAGTTTGATATAGAACGTAAATATGTACTTAACAGTAATGGAAGTTTAAAAGAGTATTGGATGTATTTGGCAGAAGGCCCATTAACCTATTCTATGGAGCAATTAAATGACGATCTAAAATTTAAGTCATATGAAGAACTAAATAATTTTAATATAAAAATAGCTGAAGATAGAACAGCAATTATAGATAATAATACCACCTTTAAAATTGAAAGAATTTTTAAAAAAGAAAAGCTAATTTTAATTGAAAAAGGGAACAATGAAATTTTAGAAGGAAGAAGAATTTTATACGCTTACAAGTAAACCAAATTTTAAAAAGAGATACATATTATGATTTTAGCCTTTGATACTTATTACTATAATAATAAAGCAAAAACAGTTGGTGTTAGTTTTAGTAATTGGTTAGATGATACTGTTTTAGATATAAAGGAAGAAGTTATTAAAGATGTGCCAGACTATGAGCCAGGGGCATTTTATAAAAGAGAGTTACCATGTATTTTAAGTTTACTTAAACAGTATAATTTACAAGAGGTGGAGTTAATAATAGTAGATAGTTATGTTTTATTAGATGATGAAGGTAAACTAGGTTTGGGAGGTCATTTATATAATAATTTAGATGAAAAAATTCCTATTGTAGGTGTTGCAAAATCTAGTTTTCATTTAAATAAAACAAACAGTAAACCTCTTTTAAGAGGAGACAGTATAAAGCCACTTTATATATCTGCCATAGGTATAAATTTAGATGAGGCTTATGATTTGGTAAAATCTATGCACGGTAATTACAGAATGCCAACCTTACTACAAATTTTAGATACTAAAACGAAAGAAAAATAATTATATCATTACCCTGTTTTTAGATTTTTTTAAAAAATAATACCCCTGAAAAAAGGGATTTATATAACAATGTATTGCTGTAAATTGCGGTAAATTAATTGGTGTACAATTGTTATGGTAAAATATAAAGTAGTTTTATTTTTTTTACTGGTTGTTGGGGGTGTAAAGGCGCAGCAACAACCAAAAGAAGTTTCTTTAAAAGAAATGAAACAAGTATGGACTACTTTTTTATCAGCCTTAAAAACAAAAGACACTGTAAAATTTAAACGGTTGTCTGCTTCAAAAATTAGATGTTATGCCTGTTTAGAGAATACTCCAGAAGAAGAAAAAGAACTAACTACTTTTAGAGATACAGAGGAGGATTGGTACACTGCACTTTACACTACTAAAATTTATATCCCTGTAGACCTTTTTATAGCAGAAGATTACAGCCTAATTTTTACACATAACTTTGTTGGACTTTTAGTAGAAAGCGAAACTATTTATGTAAACCACGCAATAGATGGCGTTAATTATATAGAGGTTTTAGTAACTACAACCAAGCCAACTAAGTTTCATGAAGGCGGACAGCATACATTTAGATTTGTAAAACAAAATAATACTTGGCTTTTAGACGATTTAAGTACAATTCCTTAATAATAGAAATAGAATATGGTAGAAGTAAAATCTTTAGTGATGGCTATAATTAGCTTTTTTTTACAAGGAGAAGTTCCTTTGGTGAGCACAGATACAGTGTTTTTTGTAGATGTAGAATCTAAAACAATAACTATAGAACAACATAATTTGTCTACAATTAAAGGGCAAGAAGAAGCTGCTATTGTTGGTTTAGAATTAGCTATGAAACAAACATCGCTAGACGATTCTTTGCAACGTTTTAGATTAGTGTCTAAAGATGTTTTTACAGTGGATAATAAGCTTAATGCAACCATAAAATTAAGTTACAATTCTATAAAAGACATTACCTCTTTGGGTTTTAATTTAAATACAGATGGTACGTATGCCTATTATAAAAATAATACAATAGAGTTACTAGCAGATAATGGAGTAGAAGAGGAGCGTCAATTCAACTTTAAAGCAGATCAAAATATAAAGTTTAAAGTAATGCCAATTTTACATAAAGATATTAAACTAATTTCTTTAACTACAGCTTGGGCTAAAGCACAACAAAAAATGAATAAAAATGAATAAAAATGAATAAAGAAGAAAATCAGCTTAATGAACTACAAAAAATATCAGAAACAAAGCTTAAAGAGGTGTTAGATGAGTACCTAAATTTTATGTCTAGTGCAAAGTACCTTCGCTATGTTTTGTTGCTTTTTGGAGCATTGGTGCTGTTATACAATGTATTTATAGCAGGCAAATCATATTCTTACTCAGATTATAACACTATAAAAACAGTAGTAATTTTAATATGCTGCATATTTATAACGGCATTATTGGTTTTTGCAGGTATTTATTTTACTAAACAAGTAAAAGTAAAAGGGAAATTAAAAGAAATAGCAGAGTATCATAATCTAGACTTTAAAAAGGTACGTAAAGAGTTTAATCTATATGTAAAAGACACCTTAGGCGGATATCCTGTATAAAATAACTATAACCATAAAAACACTAAACTTATGAAAAATTACGCTTTACAATTAGTAGCAGTATGCTCAATTATTATAATTACGTCATGTAACTTTAATAAAGATTCTAATATAGGTCTAACCAATAAAAATGAAGGTCTAAGTGCGTCTAGAGTAGCTGTTACTGTAGATGATGAACCATTAGAAGAACCTATATTAGTCTACGGTAAAACTTTGGTAACTACTTTTAAAGAAATAGAAGGGTTTACAGAAGAAAACGGAAAATATTACCCAAATTTAGCAGTAGCTGTAGTTTCTAAAAAAGGAGATACAGTTTTAAAATACCCTAGTTTGTTGCAAAATTCTAAAATAGGGTTAAATACAGATATGAAGGATTTAGTAGGGCGAATAAGTTTTGCTAACCCTATTTTATCTAGCAATAGTTATGATGTTATTTATACATTAACAGACTTAAAAGGCAATGGTGTGTTAACTTCTTCAATGGAAATTGAACTTGTTAAGGATCCGGATATTAGCATTAATGCAGATAAATTAAGCTATAAAGAGTGTTATTTGTTCTCTACAGAGCGTAAGTCTGTGATTACCAATAGAAAAGTTGGGTTTAATGATAAAATGTTGTTTATATTTGAGGGCCTAAAAGGATTTACTATAAAAGACGGTACTATAGAAATAGGAATGACAATGCTTGTTAAAGATGATGATGAGCGTATTATACTAGACCAAACAGATCTATTTTTAAACCAAAAATTAGCACCAGAATTAGTAGAGCAATCTATACAGGCTTCTTTAATAACAACAAAAGGAGCTATTAGTAATCCTGTAAAGTGGCAAGTGAAAATTTGGGATAAAAATAGTGATGCAGAATTTACAGCAGAAACCTTTTTAGAGGTGGAGTAGTTTTTTTGTGTTGCGCAGAATTAAATTAAACACAACTAACCATTGGAAGAATTAATTTTAGATGCATTATTTCAAGACTTTAAAGAGAGAGAAGTTTTGAAAGTGTCACCTTTTGGAGATATTTTTTTTAAAGAAGATGATTTAAAAGGAGGAGAGGTCTATTCCGTTTGTCAAATTTTACCCCCAAGAAGACAAGCAAATAATCCGGCACAAAAAGGAGAATTTGTATTTTTATGTCAAATAATTGCTTTTGACGAATCTACTTTTCAACAGTTTTTAACAGCAAGAAAAAAATCTTTTTTTAAACGTAGCGCTCCAGAACAAATTCAGAATTTATACGAAGCGGTATTTACTAGATTTGGTTTGCGTTTAGAGCTTAAAAAAAGATTAGGAAAAACAACCAAAAGTGAAGTTTATGGGTATTGTACTTACGACCCGTATAACAGTGCAAATCCTTTGGCAGAAAAAATAGATCAGTCAATATACCATAAGGAAGTTTTAAGGTATATAGAGAATCATCCACGTACTTATTATTCAGATATTTGGGAGTTAAATAGTGAAAATGATTTTGGGCCAGCAACACAAAAATTGTATTATGGTTATGGTTTTGAGCTACCACATGGTATTTTTACTTGCTCTAATCTTAAGTGTTTGGCAGTATCTAACCAAACTGTACAAGATTTATACCCGGGAATATTAAAATTAAAATCGTTAAATGAGCTTACCTTGCGTAATGTAAGCTTAATAGCTCCAGATCTCATAAATAAATTATATAAGTTTAACTACTTAGTTTCTTTAACTATATCTAGAGACGGAGATTATTATAGTGTTCCTTTAAGTGGCTTACCTCCTAATCTAGAGAAAATAAAAAGTTTAAAATATCTAAATTTTTCAGGTAATAAAAGTCCTCTATGGTCTTCTGTTGTAAAAATTACAGGCTTAAAAAGTCTTAATTTATCAAACACATCTTTAAGTAGAATATCATCAAGAATAAAATACTTAAATCAATTAGAGGAGTTAGATCTATCAAATAATAGAATAGAAGAACTACCAGAGAGTTTGGTTACTTTAAAAAGACTAAAAATACTTAGGTTAAATAAAAATCCGCTTTTAGAATTGCCTAGTTGGTTAAATAAAATGAAGCAATTAGAAATTTTGGATGTTAGTGAAACAAATATTTCTACTGTACCAGAAAACTTATCTAATTTAATTAATTTAAAAGAGCTTAATTTAAAAAAGAATGTATTTAAAGAGTTGCCAACAACATTAAATAAAATACCATCTAATGTGTTGCAATTAGAATTAAAAAACCAGGCATTATTTAATTATGAGGTAAAGTTAAAGCTAGAGCAATTGCCAGAGGGTGATTGTTATTTTGAGTCCGACTTTAATTTTAAATTAATGATAATAAATAAGTTAATGTATGTAGATGAGGTTTTGTACCCAAAATTTAACGTACACTTTTTTGTAAAAAATTACAAAGACCGTAAAATTGATATTGAGGAAGAAGGATATCAAATAATACCAGAAGTTGCTGCTTATTTTAAAAAATTACCAATTCCGTCTTCTTTATTACCAGATATTAAAGCTTTGGAGCCAGATGGTGGAGATGAAATATACGGTCAGTTAATTCCTTTTTGGAGCGGAGAAGACGATTGTTTTGATGTAAAATCTATTGAAGATATTAAGTATTTGCCCAGCTTAGAAATAACTAATTCTATGAATTTTTCAGAAGATTTGGTAGCACAAATAAAAGCTATGAATATAAAAGTTATACCGTATTAATTTTATTTAAAGAGAAACCAAACACTCTAACGGATACCATTTATTGTTCTTTTGTTTGTAATAAACGGTTATAAAACTACCATTACATATTTTAAAGCTAACCTCGCGTATTTTAATATTTGTAATATCGCTGGCATGTTTAAAATGTTTAGTTATTGTTTTGTTGGTTAAAATAGATTGTAGCTCTTTTAATTGCAAAGAATAGTTGTATTGCTCAAAAATATTTCCAATTTTTTTTACTGCTTTATTGCAAGTATATTTTTGTAACATTTTTGTTTCTTTTTTTACCTTCTTATAGCAGTTTATGGAATTATTTTGCTGAGCAATTGAAGAATGATAAATGAAAAACGGAATAAGTATAAATAAAATTTGTAAGTGTTTCATTTGATTGGTTTAAGTTTTGTTATGCGCTACAATCTGTAGTTACACGGTCTATTAAAGTTAATATCCATTTGTCATCAATATAACTTAGAAAAAATATTAAATCTTCATTATTGTCATCAACTAAAACAATTCTATAGCTATTTTTTTCTAAATCTAAAGCACGTTTTAGTTCTTTAGCGTATGTTTCAGAAGTTAGTTCATACTTTAAATTTTTAACTGTATTAGTAAAGAGAGTACTTTTTTGTATCGTATCACAAAACAACCCTTTTTTAGACCAGCTATAAGTGTTACAATCAAATTTAGGAGGTTTGCTGTAACTTATTTTGGTGCTAGATATGGGTTCTGTGTACGGCAGGTAATTAGGTATGGGGTTTTTAAAGTTAATAGAATTTATGGTCCTGTAATTATCTAAAGCACCATACCTAACAAGTACAGTAATTCCATTTTCTTTAGAGGTGTAGTTATTTATAATTTTAGCATTTTTATCTTTAAACGCTACAACAATATTGGTAATTGTTTCTTCTAGTAGAACTTTATTATTCTGAGCACTATTTTGTAAACATAAAAAAGAGAATAGTATTAAAAGTAGATGTCTAAATTTCATTCTGTTGAGTTCATTTTAAAACAAAAATAAAGCAACTTCTAAGATCTATACACACGGATTACCGTGAAATTACAAATCCAAAAAATTGCTTTATCAAAACAAAAAAAAACTTACTTTTATTCCTTTTCTAAATTTATTTCATTCATTATTTCTGAAAATAATTTATATGATTTTATGCGGTCTTTATGATCGTAAATGTTTGTTACCGCAATAAGCTCATCAACCTGAGTTTGTTCTAAAAATTCTTTTACCTGCTTTTTTACAGTTGTTTTACTTCCTATAAAAGAATATTTTAACATTTGGTCTACAGCAGGGTGTTTAAAAAGTTCACGCAAATCATCTGTCATTTCTACTGGCGGTAACATAAAATCTCTTTGGTTGGTAAGTAGGCCAACTATAATTTTAAGTAATGATGTAGATATTTTTTCAGCTTCCTCATCAGTATCAGCTACAATAACATTTACACCAGCCATAGTGTATGGTTTATCTAAATAACTAGACGGTACAAATTCTTCATTGTAAATTTTAAGTGCTTCATGAAGCTTTGCTGTAGCAAAATGACTAGCAAATGCGTATGGCAAGCCTTTTTTAGATGATAAATGTGCACTGTCTGTACTAGAACCTAAAATATATAATGGCACATCTACACCCTCTGCAACTGTTGCTCTTACTTTAGAGTTTTTGTTTTCTGCAGAAAAATACTGTTGTATTTGTACAACTTCTTCTGGGAACGAGTGTGCTGCCTGTGTGTGGTTTGCTCTAATAGCGTGTGCCGTTTCTGGGTCTGTTCCTGGAGCTCTACCTAAACCTAAATCTATACGGTTAGCATATAAACTACCTAATGTGCCAAATTGTTCGGCAATAATTAAAGGGGAGTGGTTGGGTAGCATAATACCACCAGAACCAACACGTATTGTTTTTGTGTTTTCTGCAACTTTACCTATTAATATTGCGGTTGCAGAACTAGCTATTGTTATAGAGTTATGATGCTCTGCTAGCCAAAAACGCTTGTAACCAAATTTTTCTGCATTTTGTGCAAGGTCTACACTATTATTAAACGTGGTTTGTAAAGAACTACCTTTAGATACAATTGCGAGTTCTAAAACCGAATATGCTATTTTTTTTAATGACATTTTTTTAATTTTTTGCTGCTATTTTAAGAAAGTAACAGTTTTTGGACTTTATTTTGTCGTACTAAAGACCTATTAATTACACGTGCTTAGCGGCGTGTAAATTATGAGCTACAAAAATACAATTAAGCGGTAAATAACACGGCTATTTTAAGATGTGTTATGATTTATTTAAGTGAAGTTTAGGAGTTAAAAAATAGATTAATATTAGAAGTTTTAAATTCAACTACCTTGTTATAAGTGTGCTATGTTTTTTAATTTTAAATTGTGAATATCTATTTTTATAATAGCAGTCTAATTTTTTATGTAACGGTTATATTTGGCTTCCCAAAAAACAGGAAAAATTATGAGCGCAACTTGGTACGAATGCAAGGTAAAATATAGAAAAATGAGCGACACCGGAGCTCAAAAAGTAACAACAGAACCTTATTTGGTAGATGCTATTTCTTATACGGAGGCAGAAACTAGAATTAATGAGGAGATGAAAGCTTATATTAGTGATGAGTTTAAAATAACAAACATTAAGGTTGCTAATTTTGCAGAAATTCATCCTTTTGAAAATACAGATCGTTGGTTTAAAAGTAAAGTTTCTTTAATTGCTTTTGATGAAGAAAGTGGTAAAGAGCGTAAAACAAATATGTACTTATTAGTACAAGCTAACGATGTTAAAGAAGCATATGATAATACCGTTGCTGTAATGAAAGATACTATGGGAGATTATACCATACCAGCTATTACAGAGTCACCAATTATGGATGTTTTTCCTTATTTCTCTGGTGAAGAAGGTGAGTTAGATCGTATTCATAAATTTAACGAAATAAAAGATTCTGTTCCTGAGGTAGAAGAAACAGAAGAGGCTAAAGAAATTTTAGAGGATGAAGCGTTATCGCTTGTTAGTGCAGAGGTAGATTTAGATGAAGAAGAATAGAGAGTAAGTACTCTTACGAAAATAAAAACCAGGATAATAAGTAAATTATTATCCTGGTTTTTATGTTTAAATTTTATTGTAATCTACAATAATCCCGCTCTTTCTAGTAAAGCTTCAACTTTTGGTTCTGCACCTCTAAAACGTTTGTATAAAACCATTGGGTTTTCTGTACCTCCTTTAGATAATACATTATCTTTAAATTTAGTAGCTACGTCTTTGTTAAAAATTCCTTCTTCTTTAAAGTAAGCAAACGCGTCTGCATCTAAAACTTCTGCCCATTTATAACTGTAATAACCAGAAGAATATCCTCCCTGAAAAATATGAGAAAAGGCAGTGCTCATACAAGTTTCTGCTGTGCTAGGGTATAAATCTGTGCCTGTAAAAGCCTTATCTTCTTGTGCTTTAACATCTGTAAATTTTGTTGGGTCTACACCGTGCCAAGACATATCTAATAAACCAAAACTTAATTGGCGTAAGGTTTGCATACCTTCTTGAAAAGTAGCAGATTCTTTTATTTTTTGTACCAACTCCATAGGTATAACTTCTCCTGTTTGGTAATGTGTTGCAAAAAGTTCTAAAGCTTCTTTCTCATAACACCAGTTTTCTAAAACCTGACTTGGTAATTCTACAAAGTCCCAGTAAACAGATGTGCCAGATAAACTTGGGTACGTAGTGTTTGCTAACATACCGTGTAAACCGTGACCAAATTCATGAAACAATGTTGTAACCTCGTTAAAAGTTAACAATGATGGTTTAGTGTCTGTAGGTTTTGTAAAATTACATACGTTAGATATATGCGGACGAACGTTTACACCGTCTTTTATATATTGTGGTTTGTAAGATGTCATCCAAGCGCCACCACGCTTGCCAGCTCTTGGGTGAAAATCTGCGTAGAATAAAGAGACAAAAGTATGATCTGCGTCATACACCTCGTATGTTTTTACATCTTCATGGTATTTGTCTACATTGTTAACTTCTTTAAACTGTAAACCAAATAATTTCTCTGCTACTTTAAAAACACCAGCAATTACATTTTCTAGTTTAAAATAAGGTTTTAGTATTTCATCATCTAAGCTAAAAAGTTTTTGCTTTAGTTTTTCAGAATAATACGCACCATCCCATTTTTGTAATTGGTCTATACCATCCAATTCCTTAGCAAAATCTTCTAGCTGTTTAAACTCGCGTTCAGCAGCTGGTTTTGCTTTTTCTAATAATTCATTTAAAAAAGAATGTACTTTTTCTGGCGTTTCTGCCATACGTTCTTCTAACACAAAATTAGCGTGTGTTGCATAGCCAAGTAAGTTGGCACGCTCGTGGCGTAATTTTGCTATTTTTAATACATTTTCCTGGTTGTCTAACTCATCACCTTTAAACGCTTTACTACCAAATGCTAATGATAATTTTTTACGAAGCTCTCTATTTTTAGCATACTTCATAAAAGGTATATAGCTAGGATAATCCAATGTTATTAACCAACCATCTAAATCTTTAGATTTTGCTAGTTGTGCTGCAGCTTCTTTTTCACCTTCTGGCAAACCATCTAAATCTGCTTCATTAGTTAAATGCATTTTAAATTTATTGGTTTCTGCCAATACATTTTCTCCAAACTTTAGTTTTAGTTTAGACAATTCTGCATCTATTTCTCTAAGTCTAGTTTTTTTATCCTTAGCAAGGTTTGCTCCATTTCTACTAAATCCTTTGTATCTTTTGTCTAACAATGTTTGTTGTTCTACAGTAAGGTCTAAACTGTCTTTTTGCTCATAAACGGTTTTAACTCTTTTAAATAAAGCCTCGTTTAAAGTAATATCATTACCAAACTCAGATAATAAAGGAGAAACTTCCTGTGCTATTTTTTGTATTTCTTCATTTGTTTCCGCAGAATTTAAATTAAAAAATACACTAGAAATACGGTCTAACTGCTCACCAGCAAAATCTAAAGCCTCAATAGTATTTTTAAATGTAGGAGCGTTAGTATTATTTGTTATAGCATCTATTTCTGCTCTTGCATCTGCCATAGCTTTTGTAAAAGCAGGCATAAAATGCTCGTTTTCAATTTGAGAAAACGGTGCAGTATCAAAATGGGATAATAATGGATTCATTTTTTAATATTTTAAGATATTACGGTAATGAGAAAATTTTAGAAGGGCTGTATTACTTTATGCTTTTTACTTTTTCTGCTCCTTCAATAACTTTTTGTTTTAACCCTTCTTTATAAAAAATTATTTTATCCAATACACATTTGTCAGATGACCCAATAATTTGTGCTGCTAAAATACCAGCGTTTTTTGCGCCATTTAGAGCAACAGTTGCAACAGGTACGCCACCAGGCATTTGTAATATTGATAAAACAGAATCCCAACCATCTATAGAGTTGCTACTTTTTACGGGAACACCAATTACTGGTAGTGGAGACATAGATGCAACCATACCAGGTAGGTGTGCTGCGCCACCTGCACCTGCAATAATAACACTATAACCGTTTGTATGTGCGTTTTTACTAAAGTCGAATAATTTTTCTGGTGTACGGTGTGCAGAAACAATATCTACATCTACCTCAATATCAAAACCTTTTAAAATATCTATTGCGTCTTGCATTACAGGAAGGTCACTTGTGCTTCCCATTACTACGGCTACTTTGCTCATAATTTATTCGCTTATTACTTTAATTGTATTTTTTACTTGTTCGGCTATCTTACGAGCCTTATCTACATCTTTATTTACAATAGTTACGTGCCCCATTTTACGAAAAGGTCTTGTTTCCTTTTTACCGTAAATATGCGGAGTAACACCTTCTAGCTTTAAAATATCTTCCATATTTTTATAAACTACATTACCCGTATAGCCTTCTGCGCCAACAAGATTTACCATAATACCAGCAACTTTACTTTTTGTATTACCTAATGGCAAGCCCAGTATAGCACGTATATGTTGCTCAAACTGGTTAGTGTAGCTAGCTTCTATACTATAATGCCCGCTGTTGTGTGGTCTAGGAGCAACTTCGTTCACTAATATTTCATCTTCATTAGTTTGGAACATTTCTACAGCTAACAAACCAACGTGTTTAATTTTATCTGCTACTTGTAAAGCTACTTCTTGTGCTTTTTGGGCAACAGCGTCTGGTATTCTAGCCGGACAAATAACATATTCTACTTGGTTGGCTTCTGGGTGAAACTCCATTTCCACAACAGGGTATGTTTTTACTTCGCCTTTACTATTGCGAGCAACAATTACTGCAAGTTCATTTTTAAAAGGCACCATTTCTTCTGCAATACATTCTACATTTGGTAGATCTTCTAAATCGGTTAATGTACGTACAACTTTTACACCTTGACCATCATAACCAAACTGTGCACATTTCCAAACAAATGGTAAGTTTAATCCGCCATTTTCTACACTGTCTTTAATTTCGCTAGTATAGGCAAATCTGTGAAAATCTGCGGTAGGTATATTATGGTCTACGTAGAATAATTTTTGAGTAGCCTTGTTGTGTATAACACGTAAAGCACTTGTTGGTGGGTATACTTTTTTGCCTTCGTTTTCTAATTTTTCAAGCGCAGATAAATTTACATTTTCTATTTCTATAGTTAGTACATCTACCGTTTTTCCAAAATTGTAAACAGTATCAAAATCTAAAATATCACCTTTAACAAATTCATTACAAGCAATACTAGAGGGTGCATCATCTGTAGCTTCTAAAACTTTAGTAAATATGTCTAATTTACGGGTTTCATAGAGCATCATTTTACCTAATTGGCCACCGCCCAAGATACCAAGTTTAAAGTCAGAAGAAAAAAAGTTCATTTTTGTAATTTTTGCAGTATTGTTAACTTGGTAACAAAAATACACTTAAATCTTAAAACTGCTCTTGTATATCCTAAAAAGAGAAATCAAAATGGTATATTTGCGCTTTTAATAAATGAACATCCAATTGATTAAGCTACACGACAAATATTTTAGACCTTATTTAACCGAGCAACAGATTTTAGCTGCGGTTAAAAATATAGCGGATAAAATTGCCGAAGATTACAAAGATGAGGTTCCGGTTTTTATAGGTGTACTTAATGGTTCCTTTATGTTTGTAGCAGATTTGCTTAAAGCATACGAACACAATTGCGAGGTTTCTTTTGTTAGACTAAGTTCTTACAGTGGGCTGTCTTCTACAGGAATTGTAGAAACACTAATAGATGTATCTGATACTATTGAAGGTAGAAGTGTAATAATATTAGAAGATGTTATAGACACTGGCCGTACTGTTAAAGAGCTGGTGCATATGTTTAGCAATAGTAACGTTAAAGAGTTTAAAATAGCTACTTTATTTTACAAACCATCTGTGTATAGTGGTGAGTATAATATAGATTACGTAGGTATAGAAATTCCAAATAAATTTATTGTAGGTTACGGGTTAGATTATAACGAGCTTGGTAGAAACCTAAAAGAAGTGTATCAACTAAATCAAAATAATATGATAAATCTTGTACTATTCGGGAAACCGGGAGCTGGCAAGGGCACACAGGCAAATTTTTTAAAAGAACAGTACAATTTAAAACATATTTCTACAGGAGATGTGTTTCGTTACAATATAAAAAATGGTACAGAATTAGGTACACTAGCAAAGTCTTTTATAGATAAGGGTGAGTTGGTGCCAGATGAAGTAACAATTAATATGTTAAAGGAAGAAGTAGAGAAGAATCCCGATGCAAGTGGATTTATTTTTGATGGTTTCCCAAGAACAACTGCACAAGCAGAAGCATTAGATAACTTTTTATCTACTAAAGATATGAAGATTGATGCAACTATTGCTTTAGATGCAAATGACGAAGTTTTAATACAACGTTTGTTAGAACGTGGTAAAGTTAGTGGTAGAAGTGATGACCAAGACGAAAGTAAAATTCGTAATAGGTTTGATGAGTACAACCAAAAAACTGCTCCGTTGCAAGCATACTATGACAAGCAAGGTAAATTCCATACTGTAGATGGTATAGGAGAAATAAAAGATATTACAACAAGGTTAAGTAAAGTAATAGATACTTTATAAAACTACACACTTATTATATTAATTCCATAACCTAAAACAATGACCGAAGGTAATTTTGTAGACTATGTAAAGATGACGGTTTCTTCTGGTAACGGAGGTAAAGGCTCTGTGCACTTGCATAGAGAAAAGTATATTACCAAAGGTGGTCCAGATGGTGGTGATGGTGGCCGTGGTGGTCATATTATTTTGCGTGGTAATAAAAACTTGTGGACTTTATTAAATTATAAGGTACAAAGACACTTTAAAGCCGGACACGGTGAGCACGGTAGTAAAGGCCGTAGTTCTGGTGCAGACGGACAAGATGTATATATGGATGTGCCACTAGGAACAGTTGTTAGGGATACAGAAACTAACGAAATTGTACTAGAGGTTACAGAGCACGGAGAAGAAGTAATACTAGTAAAAGGTGGTTTAGGTGGCCGTGGTAACTGGCATTTTAAAACTAGTACCAACCAAACTCCTAGATATGCACAGCCAGGAATGTCTGGTGAGGAAATGCAAATAACACTAGAGTTAAAAGTATTGGCAGATGTAGGTTTAGTTGGTTTTCCTAATGCAGGTAAATCTACTTTATTGTCTGTGTTAACTTCTGCAAAACCTAAAATTGCAGATTACGAGTTTACTACGCTAAAACCAAACTTAGGAATTGTGCAGTATCGCGATTTTCAGAGTTTTGTAATGGCAGATATACCTGGTATTATAGAAGGTGCAGCAGAAGGTAAAGGCTTAGGGCATTACTTTTTAAGGCATATAGAGCGTAATGCTACTTTATTATTTTTAATACCTGCAGATAGTGATGATATAGGAAAAGAATATAGAATATTACTAGACGAACTTAAAAGGTACAACCCAGAACTTATAGATAAGGAACGTTTTGTTGTAATTTCTAAAAGTGATATGCTAGATGATGAGCTTATTGCAGAAATGAGTGTTGAGTTAGACAGAGACTTAGATGGTGCAACATATATGTTTATTTCTTCTGTAGCACAGCAAGGTTTGCAAGAGTTAAAAGATAAATTATGGCAGCAGCTTAACAATTAATTTGTTTAATTGTAGGGTGTTACCATGTCTTTTTAATAACTTTAAAAGGCTATACCTCTTGTTTAAACCGTATATTAGATAAGTGCAACTAAAATATATACCAATGAAAAGCTACGTATCTCTACTTTTAATTTTATTGTTTGTCTCTTGTAACACTATACGTGTAAATTATGATTACGATAAAGATTTAGACTTTACGGCTTACACTACATATGGTTTTTATATGGATATGAAAACCGGTTTAAACGATTTAGATACCAAACGTTTGCTAAACGCTGTAGAAGATGTTATGCGTACAAAAGGGTTTAAATTAGCAGAAGAACCAGAGATTTATATTAATATTACGGCACAAGTATATAAAGGAACACCAAACAACTCTGTTGGTGTTGGTTTAGGTGGTGGCGGTAATAATATTGGTGGCGGACTGTCTGTTGGTTTGCCAATTGGCGGAGCCCAATTAGATAGAGAAATTACGTTTGACTTTATAGATGTACAAAGAGATGCATTAGTATGGCAAGCAACTAGTGTTAGTGGCTACAAAGAAAACCAAACACCAGAAGCTAAAGAGCTTAAATTGCTGCAAATAGTAGAAAAAGCACTAAGTAAATATCCTCCCAAAGTAAAAAAATAATTAGTTTGTTGCTTGTAATATAGCTAGTTATGTGCTGTGTGTACAGCAATTTCAATTCAATTCTTCAAAATTACCGTTCGCTAATCTTAAATTACCGTTTGTCATAAAACGGATTTTTTTAGGGATAAGCTGCTATACCTTTACATCATAATTAAACAACTAATAACAACCTTAAATTTTTGTATTATGAAAAATAGAATAGCAATCATCAAAAAAGCAGAACAAATTAAAGCCTTATTAATATGTAGCATTATAGCAATAGTGCCAGTATACCACGTAGGCTATAAATTAGGCGGTGCTATTGTACAGTTATTTGTATAATAAACCAAGGTGTTAACCTGTATTGCCGTTTAGGTTTTAAATACTACCGTTCGCCATAAATTACCTAAAAAGACACTTAAACTATTTTATTTTTGAATCATCAATCAAAAACAAATCATCAATCAATCAATCAACAACAGTTCATTAATAAATAGTTCATCAATCAAAATCATCAATCAAAATCATCAAATTTAAAACTAACAGTTATGCAGAAACCAACAACTTTAACCAAAAAAGTAAATGCAATTGCTTATGGTATTTTAATTAGCACTTTTGCTCTTGCACTACTTTTTGGTTTGGGTTACAACTTTGGTAAACTTTTGTATCACTTAGGATTTTAAAAACAAGTAATCAACCATTAACCATCAATCTAAAAAAAAATATTATGATACTACTAGCAGAATTATTGATTGTCGTAATTTTAAACATTATCGCTTAAGCATAATTATAAAAAGCTTTTATTAGCGTATTAATGTATTAGAATAAATTTAATGAAACTTATAAATAACTGGAAATACTGGGTTTTTGCCTTAATAGGATGGTTGGTTTTAATACTATCCACACTAACTTTTGACAAAGTCTCTTACGGATTAGAATATGCAGACCAAAACGAATATTACGGTTACATAGGTTACTTAATAGGAGAAGGTATTGCATGTGGCTTACTAGCATATGCAATGTCTTTTATATTATTATATTATATAGAAAAGCGCATAGCGTTTGGTAATCTTAAAAAACGAAACGTAGTTAGTTTGGTATTGCTTTTTATTGGAGTACAGATAATATATTCTTTAATATTATGGCCAATGTTAGATGTGGTTCAGAGTATTTCTAGTTTTGAATCTGAAAAAAGCTTAACAGACTCTATAAATTGGTTTATGCGTTTAACAAATATACCATTCTTCTCTGCAATGTTTGTGATATGGCTTTTTACAGTTTTAGTTATAAAAGCCTATGACTATAACAAAAACATTACTCTTAAACAGTTTAAGTTAGAGGGGAGTTTAAAGGAGTCTCAGTTAAACTCTTTAAAGGGGCAAATTAATCCTCATTTTATGTTTAATAGCTTAAACAATATTAGAGGCTTAATGTTAGAAGACGTTGGTAAGTCTAGAGAAATGCTTACAAAATTGTCTGAAATGCTCAGGTATTCTTTAATTAAGAACGATGTAAATTCTATTGCTTTGGAAGAAGAGTTAGATATGGTAGAGAATTATATAGCCTTATCTAAAATTCAGTTTGAAGATAGGTTAGAGTTTGTAAAAGAAGTAGACCCTAACTCACTATCTGTTTCTATACCACCAATGATAATACAGTTATTGGTAGAAAATGCAGCAAAACACGGAATTGCAAATCTAATTAAAGGAGGTACAATTACCTTAATTACAAACAGAACAGAAAAATATTTGCATATTATTGTGCGTAATACAGGTAAATTAAAAATAGTAAAAGGCTCTACACAGTTAGGTCTTAAAAATATAAAACAACGACTACGGTTGTTATACGGAAACTTAGCAGAGTTTTCTTTAGAAGAGATAAATGAAGAGGTAGTAGCAAATATTAAAATACCAATGGTATGAGTATGATTAAAGCAGTTATAGTAGAAGACTCTAGGTTAGCCAGAAATGAGCTAAAAGAATTGATAAAAAACCAAGGTGAGATAGAAATTCTTGGTGAAGCAGAAAATGTAGATGAAGGCTACAAGTTAATTAATGAAACACAGCCCGACCTATTATTTTTAGACATTAATATGCCAGAAAAAGATGGTTTTGAACTTTTAGAAATGCTAGATAAAGTACCAATTACGGTATTTACAACAGCTTTTGATGAGTATGCAATTAAATCTTTTGAGTATAATGCATTGGATTATATTTTAAAACCTATTAATGCAAAACGCTTTGGAAAGGCAATAGAAAAAGTAAAGGTCCAGTTAGAAGGTTCTACTGCAGAAAGTAGCGAAGAAAATGTTACTAACGAGACTAAAGAGAAGCTAACAGAAAGTAGTCAGATTTTTATAAAAGATGGCGATAAATGTTGGTTGGTAAAAATAGGAGATATTTCTTTGTTTGAAATTGTAGGTAATTACACGCGCGTATATTTTAAAGGCGAAAAACCAATGTTATATAAGTCTTTAAACCAAGTTGAAGAAAAACTACCAGATCATAACTTTTTTAGAGTAAACAGGCAGCAAATTATAAATGTAAATTATATAGCTAATGTTGTGCCTTGGTTTAATGGTAAGCTTAAATTAACAATGAACTCTGGTGAAGAAGTAGAGGTGTCTAGAAGACAGTCTTACATTTTTAAAGATAAAATGAGTATTTAAAAAAGATACAAAAAAGTAATGACTAAATCGTGGGGTAAAAAACCACTACTTTTTATGCATCTTTCAGGAAATTAGCCATAAAGTAGGCCTGTGTATTTTATGTAGTAATAATTTAAATTTAGTTGTGTTTTCTAAAGTTAATTAAAATATTTGAAATCTTCAATTTAAAACACTAAAAAACAATTAGTTATAGCATTGGGGAAAGTAACTTAGCTATTTTGTCTGTTAATTTAATATACCAAGGTCTGTTAATCCACTTTTCTTTATCTATTTGTTCAGAGTCAATTAAGTCATTATAAAATGCAGTGGTAAGTTCTGTAGCAATTTCTTTATCATAAACAATAGCATTTACTTCAAAATTAAGCTCAAAACTTCTAGTATCCATATTGGCTGTACCAACAATAGCTATTTTTTTATCTGTAACTATAGTTTTTGCATGTACAAATCCTTTTTTATATCTGTATATTTCTACTCCTGCATTTAATATTTCTCTGTAATATGCTCTAGATGCTGCGTTAACTAGTAGTGTGTCTGAGTTGTATGGAACTAGTAGTTTTACTTTTAAACCACTCATAGCAGCAATATTTAAAGCATCTAACATACTTTCACCGGGAATAAAATAAGGTGTAGTAATTAAAATTTCTTCTTCAGCTAAGTAAATTGCCTGTAAAATAGAATATAAAATTGTAGGCGAGTTAGAGTCGGGACCACTAGCAGCAATTTGTACTAACTTAGTATCTGTGTATGTAAAAGAATTAAAAGGCACATACATACCTTTCTCTAAAATTAAATTTTGAGTAGAACAAGAATTCCAGTCAGACAAGAATATATATTGCAAGTAAGTAACCGCAGGCCCTTCAATTTTTAAGTGTGTATCTCTCCAAAAAACACGATCTGTACTATTCTTTTTATTTACATAGTTATCGCTCACATTTATACCGCCAACAAAACCTACTTTGCCATCTATTACAATAATTTTACGGTGGTTACGGTAGTTAAGTCTGTTTGCAAATGCAATTAATTTTATTTTATAAAACGGTACAGCTTCTATACCTGCATCTCTTAACCTGCTGCTTAGTGTTTTTCTTATTTCAGAGCTACCATAATCATCATAAATAAACCTAATTTTTACACCTTCTTTTGCTTTTTTAAGAAGCAATTTTTCTATTGTATTTCCAATTTCATCATCTCTAAAAATGTAGTACTCTATGTGTATATGGTGTTTTGCGGCTTCAATAGCTTTTAAAACTTCCGGAAATTTGTTTTCACCATTTAGTAAAAGCTTTACGGTGTTATTGTTGGTAAGTGGGCTAGTGGTATCTTTTAATAAAAGGTTTACCAATTCTGATCTACTTTTTGCAGACTCATTACCGTTTGCCAATACCTCTTTAGAGTGTGCAATAATTTCCTTTTCTAAAACTTCTTTTTGTCTCACATCCAACAAAGACTTGTTGGCATACATTTTATGCTTTCTGTAATTTATACCAAAAGAAAAATAAATGATAATACCTATAAAAGGCAAAAAACACTGCACTTAATAAATAAGCAAGTGTTTTTGTTGTGCCTCTTGTATCATAAATTATACGTAGACAAGTAAAAATTAATAAGGGTACGTATAGTATTTCTAACAGCAGTATCCAGTTCATAAAAAACAGTTTATCTTGTTAAGATAAGCAATACATTTGTTTAACGTATACTATTTGTTAACAGAAACACGTACACCTTTACTATGGCTACTAAATTCTGGTGCATACATACTTTGTATTGTTGTAATGCCATTGCTAAAATCACCAGCATTATTTACACGTAAATCATACTCAAATACATAAACTCCTTTAGGTAAATAATCAAAAAAGAAATTTGTGCTAGCGTCTTTTGTGCTTTCATAATATCCTAAACCGTCTTGCCATTTGTATCTAGATATTACATTTAAAGGCTCCAATCCAGAGGCTCTCATATCTTTCATATGTACAAATTCCATTGCTCTGTCTGCTCTAAGCTCTATGCGTACTTTTACCAAGTCACCTACCACCAATTTTGTGTTTTTAGTAATTTCAGATATTTGCTCGCCAGTATTTGTATTCTTTTTTAAGAATAATTTTTTAGATAATTTAAGCGGTGTTTCTGCAGATGTAATTTTGTCTAAATCTTCAAAATACTGCCAGTACATAGCGCCCCAAGCAATACCATTACCTTTTTTGGTAATTTGTACATCTGCCATTTTAGGTTCTATTTCTTTACCATTCCAAGCTGTTTTATAATAACCAGTACCAGCTTCAATTTTAACATCTTCTAATTTGTTAGGATCTATTTTTTTGTCACCTACTAAAACATCTACAGCATCTGTAACAGAAAGCCAATCGCTGCCTTGTAGTAGCAATGCATAAACAGCTTCTGTGGTAGCTTTTGTTGTTTTCCATTTGTTAGTTTGCTTGTTTTTAAGTAGCCAAATTTTAAGATTATCTATTGTTTTTGTATCGTTTTCTATTTCTGCAAAAGCTTCAATTAATAATGCCTGAGTTTCAATTGGTGCTTGGTACCAATACCACGAGTTGGTGTTTTCTTTCCAATACATTCCTAATTCATCAGAAGTAATACTATTTTGTTTTAGAGACTTTAAAATCTTTTTAGCAGTAGCATCTTCATCCATTCTAAACAAACTTAAAGCAATTAGCCCCTTATTGTATAAGCTACGTTTGGTCCAGTATTTTTTAGCTTGTCCTCTGTAGTATTCTGTAACTTCTTTTGTTTTTTTAGATGCTTTTACATCTGGATAAAAACTACGCATATATAAATAGTGTAGCTGCATATTGCTTAAATGATCGCTTTTTAAGTTAGAGCTATGTTTTTTCATATGCTCATACTCACTCACAAATTCTTTATCTAAGTAAGCAATTGCTTTATTAATCATTTTATCTACATCTTTATCTGTGTTATTTAATGCTTTTAGGGCATCTAAATGTCCAAAACCAGTAATAATATGCTGTGTAATGTATCTGCTTTCTATACCACCATTAAACCAAGCCCAAGCCCCACTGCTGTTTTGGTTATTAGTTAACCTACGTATAACTGCAGCTTGCTCACTCTTCATTTTATTTAAATTAAAAAGTAAGGCAATGCGTTTTTTCTGTTCCGTCTCAGACTGTGCATCTCTTAGCCAAGGAGTTTCTTGTATTAAAAGCGATTTTAATTCTTGGTTTTTTTCTAAGTTGCTAAGTAACGCATCAGAATTTGCCCATTGTTTAAAAACCTCTTGTATTCTTGGAGTGCTATTAGCTATATGGCTAGCCAATGTATTTGCATAATATCTAGAAAAAAGTTGCTCATTACACTCGTGCGGATACTCCATTAAATACGGTAATGCTTGCACTGCATACCAAGCAGGATTAGATGTTATTTCTAAACTTAATTTATGATTTGTTAATGTTGTAGATGTGTTATTTTTTAATTTATCTAAGTTGAATTTTTTAGTTTGATTGCTTCTTACCCACATTGGTAAAGTTTCTGTTACCAACATTCTATTGGTAAGTACAGGAAGCAAATTTTGCTCACCGTCACTAAAATTGCCTGCCTTAGCAATAACAGTATATTGTACAGCCTGAAGATTTTTTGGAATTTCTAATGTCCAAGAAACCTGTGTATTTCCTTTAGCATCTACAGAGAAGTTATTTTCTTTAGCAGATGTTATTAATTTTGATGTAATATCTTTACCTGTAACAGCATCTTTAAGCTCTAAATTAGCAACACCAGATAAGTTTTTATCTGTAATATTTGCAATTTTACTACTAAAAATAAGCTTATCTCCTTCACGTAAAAAACGAGGAGCATTAGGCATTACCATTAGCTCTTTTTGGCTTACAGTTTGCAATGTAGTAACAGCGCTTTCTAAACTTTTAGTATGTGCCAATAATTGTAATTTCCATTTAGTTAACGCTTCTGGGGTAGTAAAATTAAAAGATACATTACCCTCTTTATCAGTTTGCAATTCTGGAAAAAAGAAAGCTGTTTCCTGTAAGTTTTTTCTAATTTTAACCGCCTCTTTTTCTTTTTTAGGAGGAGCAGGAGCAGTGGTGTCTTTTTTAGATTCCATTGGGCTACTTATAGCATCATCTAAAGCACCAGAATCACTTTCTTCTACAACAACTATTTCTTCAGTATCTTCATCAGCAACCATTTCCATGGCAACAGGTGATGCAGATTTTCTCATTACAGATAAAGACCTACGATTGTAATAAGAGTTACCTATATACAACCCATACCAATTAAAAGCGTCATAATTTTGACCTTGGTATATATACTCATAGAATTCATTATTATAAACTGTAAAAGAATCTTCAGAAAAACTTTTGTAAGCACTACTTCTTATGTTATTAGAGTGGTTTTTATGGTGTATTGGGTAAAAATACCAACTGTGGCTTCTAAATTCATCCAAGGAAGCATCATACATACTTGCTAATATTTCTGCAGTAACTTTATCTCCTTTAGAGCCTTTAATTTTAAATTTCCAAGTTTCATCTGTACCAGGTTGTATTTTATCTCTAAAAGTTACTGTTTCTATTTCTAATGATGTACTTGGGTGTGGAACATTAATATATACTTTATCATTTTTAAAAGAATTGTAAGCCGTAAAAGTGTAGTTAATAGACAAGCCACCTATATCTTCTTTAGTAATTGGTATTTTTATTGTTTTAGAACTGTTACTAAGTGTTATTATTTTTGTTTCAATAGGTTTGTTATTTCTATCTATATACAACGTAACATTTAAAGGTGTTGCTGCAGATAACAGTTTAACTTCTACATTATCTCCAACGCTGTAACTATTTTTGTCGATTTTTATATCAAAAAGTTCGTTGTCTGCTGTAGTTTTATCTGTGTTGCTAAATAAACTTGTTATTGACTTGTCTGTAACAGTTTGTCCAAATTTATCTTTAGCTTCTAGCTCAATAATATATTTGCCAGATTCCCATTTTTTAATAGTAGGTAAATTAATTACAGAAGATTTTTGAGTGTCAAAATTAGTACTCCATAATAGTGGCCCCTTGTCCCAATCTCTTGGTTGCTGCTTTTTGTATATTTCGTTAGGGAAGTTTGTGCTAAACGTAGTTTCATCTATTTTGTAATCTGGAGCAGACCAAGGTCTACTGCGTTTTACATTTTTAGGTGCTTGTAATTTGTATATTTTTAATGACCCTTTTGCGGCAGTAAACTGTCCGTTTAAGTTAGCAGTATTAACATATAATACGCTATCTTTTTTAGTTTTATCTATTTGCGAGCTTACATTTATAGTGGCATTTAAACTATGGTAACCAACTCTAACTATAGTTGTAGTACTTTTTGTTTCTCCATTAATATCTGTAACATCTGCAGTAATTTCATAATTAAAAATAGGAGAGTTATCCTTATTTACACTTTTTTCTGGTATAGCCTTAAAGGTTATTTGGTAGTTTCCATTAGCATCTGTTTTAGTTTCCCCGTGTTTAATTTCTTGTGGTGTGCTATTATAGTAGGGCACTCTCCAATAATACCAGTTAGGATATCTAACCAACCTTTTTATGGTGTAAACAACTTTAGCATCAGTAATTGTGCTACCAGCAAAAGCATTGGCTGTACCGTTTACCGTTACCATATCATTAACCTTGTAGGTCCCTGTAACAGGTTTAAAAGTTGTTGTAAATTTAGGTCGTTTGTATTCTTCTACAGAAAAATAACTGGTATTACTTATTTTGTTGCTACTAGATATTGCTTCTATAGTAAAATTACCTGTTAAGCCGTTACTAGGTAATATAAATTCTCCATTAAAAGAGCCATATTCATTTGTAGTTAACTCTAAAGATTTTACAGCTTGGTAATTCACATCTTTTAGCGTTACAGTAACCTTAATGTTTTCTAATATGTCAGATTTATTATTTTTTTGGTTAATAGCAATACCTTTAAAATAAACAGGTTGCCCTGGTCTGTATATACTACGGTCTGTAAATAAGAAAGCATTATTATAATTTATATTACTATTGCTGTTGGCTTTAGTGTATACATTATAAGTGCCAAATGTAGCGTAATCATCATTACTACTAACCTTTAGTTTTATATTGCGCCACCTTTGGTCTGTTTTGTGAATGGTAACCATACCCAAACTATTGGTTTTAAATTTAGCGTGTTGTACAGGGTCATTATACGTTTTATGATATTCTAACTTAACTGTAGCATTTGCAATAGGCTTACCATTTGCTCTGTTCACTACCTGAAAATAATCTGCTGTATTTGTAGTACTATTTACAACAGCCAAGTCTGTTACTTGTATGGCACTATACCCGTAAGTTTTTGTTAATTTAGTAGGTTCTGCAAGTATAAGTAGTTGTCCTACATTTAATTTTGGTATAATAACTTCAGTAGTATGGTTTTGGTAATCTTTTTCGTTTTTTAATTTAGACTTCCACGTTTTTACACTTTTAAGTTTTTTTATATACTGTAGTTTTTTGTCATCATCATAAATTGTATCTAACGTATGTAATTGCTTGTCTGAAATTGTATAGACTGTAAAATTTAAATCGTTTACATTTTTATACCGAATAAGTACTTTAGACGGCTTGTTCACTTGTATGTAACTTTCTGTGCTTATGTCAAGTCTACTTCTTTTTATAGTTGTAACCAAGTCGTTACACATTTCTGCGGCTCTACTTTTAGGAAATTTAGCAACTACAGCTTCACAAATTTTGATAGCATCATTTTTCTTCCATTGGTTTTTTGGTATTACGCTATTTGGATGGTAACTATCTCCTTTGGTGTTGTAATAGGTAGCAATATTGTAATTGTATAAACCAGAAACAGCATCGTTTTTATAAGTGTTTGCCATTTTTTTTAAGGTTGATATGTAGTGTTTATCTTTTTCTAAAAAAACAGCGTTATTGTAAACAAAATTTAATCGTTCTAAATCTACTTCAACAAAAGCCTTTGGTGAAGCATCGTTTTTATGAAAATCTAATAAGCCTTGATAAACTTTTAAAGCTTTAGACTTTAATGATGTTTTATCGTCTTCGTTAATAGGTAAACTAATAAAATCTGTTCCACTGCATAGCATATTTTGGTCATCAATCTCAAACTGATCTGCAGGTCTAGTTATGCTACTTTCATCTGTTTTATAAAACTCTAATGCAGTATGCGATAAAAGATCAAACAGTGTAGGTCTGTATATTTTAGAATCTTTTCTGTTGTTTAGTAACAAGTCAAATTCAGCTACTTTAATCTTTTGTAATGCGCTGCTATTTTGTAAAGAGGCCTTAAAATTAGTGTCAATTTCATAAAATAAAGTAGTTAAATCCCAAGTTCTAAAATCTATACTATCTACTTTAGTTTCAGTTGTAGTTCTATTGTAAAAACGATATCTGTTTTGCCTAAAATATTGTAAATATAAATTAGCTAAATAACTGTGTAAAACGTTTTTTGTAGGTGTGTCACTATTAGCAATTTCAGATTTAAAATTTGTTATAATAGATAACACAGCATCTTCCTCTAAAGTCATTGCATATTTAGAGATGTACAACAATGCTTTTACATTCTGTGGCGAGTTGCCTTCTTTTTTTGCTTTGGCAGCAATTGTTTGCACTGTTTCTAGGGCAGATTTGGTCATAGAAGACTTCTCGTGCTTTTCTACGGTTTTCCAAAGTGCGTCAAAACTGTTATTTTCTTGTGCCATTGCTATGTTTGCAAATAAAATTAGAACTATAATAGAAGTTAAGTTTTTCATTATCTGTATGTTATCTTGTTAAGATTTGTATATCTAAATCTGCATTAAATGTACTAACAAATTTGAGCTTTATAGTACAACTATGCAATTAAGAATGCGTTAACTTACCTTTTAAGTGAGTAAAGTCATCTAAACAGATCAAAAGTAGTACCAATCTAAGTTTTTTACATCCCTATTTACCGTGTAATTGTCTGTTGTGTTTATTTTTTTTAAACCTATTTGTATTGTTATCTTTACAGCTATAATTTTACGTATGAAAATTCATTTTATAGCCATTGGCGGTAGTGCAATGCACAATTTGGCATTAGCCTTAGAACATAAAGGATACACAATTACAGGTAGTGACGATGTTATTTTTGAACCTTCTAAAAGTAGGTTAGAAGCAAAAGGATTGTTGCCAGAATCTTTTGGTTGGTTTACAGATAAAGTTACTGCAGATTTAGATGCGGTTATTTTGGGTATGCACGCTAAAGAAGATAATCCAGAGCTTTTAAGAGCAAAAGAGCTTGGACTTACTATTTATTCTTATCCAGAGTTTTTATACGAGCAAAGTAAAAATAAAACAAGAGTTGTTATAGGTGGTAGCCACGGAAAAACAACAATTACATCTATGATTTTGCACGTGCTTAATTACCACGGCAGAGAAGTAGATTATATGGTTGGTGCACAATTAGATGGTTTTGATAGAATGGTGCATTTAACAGAAGAAAACGACTTTATTATTTTAGAGGGCGATGAGTATTTGTCTTCTCCTATAGACAGGCGACCAAAGTTTCATTTGTACAAGCCTAATATTGCTTTGTTAAGCGGAATTGCGTGGGACCATATTAACGTTTTTCCAACGTTTGAAAACTATGTGGAGCAATTTAAAATATTTGTAGATAGTATTGTTAAAGGAGGAAGCATAACTTACAATGAAGAAGATGCAGAAGTAGTTAAAGTTGTAGAGGCATCTGAAAACCCAATACGTAAGTTAGGATACTCAACTCCAGAATATACTATTGAAGATGGCGAAACCTTGTTAGAAACCCCAGAAGGTCCTATGCCAATAGAAGTTTTTGGTAAACACAACCTAAGTAATTTAGCAGGTGCAAAATGGATTTGCCAAAACATAGGAATAGACGAAGACGATTTTTACGAGGCAATAGCTACTTTTAAAGGAGCTTCTAAAAGGCTAGAGAAAATTGCAGAGAGTAAAACGTGTGTTGCTTATAAAGATTTTGCGCACTCACCAAGTAAAGTGGCAGCCACTACAAAAGCAGTTAAAGAACAATATGCAAACAGAAAATTAATAGCTTTTTTAGAGCTACATACATACAGTAGTTTTAATCCTGAATTTTTAAAAGAGTACAAAGGTGCTTTAGATGCTGCAGATGTAGCAGTAGTTTTTTATATTCCAGAATCTGTAGCTATAAAAAAATTAGATCCTGTTAGTCCACAACAAATTAAAGATGCTTTTAAAAGAGATGATTTGCAAATTTTAACTAATGCAGCAGCTTTTAAAGACCTTGTAAATAAACAAGATTACAACAACTCTGTTGTTTTGTTTATGAGTTCTGGTAATTATGGTGGTTTAGATTTAAACGATTTTAAAACACTTATAAAACAGTAATTTTTTCTTTTTTAAGTAAATACATCATAAAGTTTAGATATTTTCGTTAAAAGAATATCTAAACTTACTTATGTATATTTCTCCTGTTGACCTTTTAGGACTTTCTCTGGACGAACTTATGAACTTGGATAGCCGAGGAATTATAAGACTAGAAAAGACATTAAAAATACAAAGATTGCGTTCTGGCGCTAATGCCTACAACCCAGAGCAGGTAAGTAGCATAGTAAAACAACTCTCTAGCGAAGAAGAGAAAAAGTCTGTCTACTTTGTAGAAAAACACAGTTATTTAAAACAGTTTATTACCACAGGTAAAGATAGTGGTGAAAAAACATTTATTATAGATGCTGCTTTATTAGCAGATACACCAAATATAAAAGAGTTTCTAGAGCCTTATTTTGAAGCTTATTTTATGAAAATGGTAAAAACGGACTTTACTGCAAAAAAGTACGATACCATTATTAAGGCTATGCAACGTAAGGAGCTTTTTACAGATAATCTTTTATCTACATATTACCGTTATATAAAATCACAAGCAGATATTATTACTGAAAAAATTAAAGTATCGTCTAATGGAGATTTAATGAGTAGGTGCCCAGAGATTGCTTATAAAAGCTATATTTATTTGCTTAATACAGTTTCTTTAGGGGTAATTTCTCAATCTAAAATGGACTATGTAAGTGCTATGATAGATTATTACAATATAACAAAGAATACTTATTCTGAGTTTCCTAAGGTACAAAGAGCTTTTCGTAATTTTAAGTTAATAGAAGTTACTAGTCAAGAAATAAAAGATTTTTATGCGAAAGCAGCAAACCAAGTAGGGAGTCTTCATCAAGGAGGACAAAGCCAGCAAAGGCCTAATAGTAGACAAACAGATAAAAGTTCTGGTTCGTCTTTTTCAGGCTTAAAAGCAATTGGAATTGTTATTGGGATTATGATATTTTTAGTAAGAGTAGGGCGTATATTTACATCGTCTTCATCATCATCAAATTACTCTACATATAGTTCTCCTAATTATAAAATTCCAACTTTAGAGTTTTCTTATGAGGATGATAAGACCGCATTTTACTCAGACTTAATACACAAAGCAGAAAATGATAGTTTAGATATAAATAATAAAATAATTATAAAATCTGGAACTACACCATACACAGCTTCTTTTAAAAGCAATGAAGGACTAAGATCTGGCGACTTTATAAAAGTGGTAAACAAAAGAACTAGACCTTTTATTCTTTTTGAGCATTTTAACGTTATAAATTCAGACTACGCAGCTTATACAAGACCTAACGATTCTTTTAAAATAATGAATAAAAACTATTTAGAAGAATTGGTTTTTTATATGGGTGATGATTTTGTGGGTAGCGAAAGTTTAAAACGAGAAACCTATGGATCTTCTACAAAATTAAGTGCTAGTAAAAAGTACTTTAAAAGTGTAAATGAAAAAGAACTAAGTTTTTTAAAAAACAAATATGTTATAGATAGTTTAGGAGCAGACCCTAATATTGTTGTGTATGATGATGATATTGTTTTTACAGATGTGTTTTACCATTTAGAGTCTCATAAAATTTTACCGCCAGAGGTAGAAGAAGTTGAGGAGGTAGAAGAAACTATAATTATGGATAGTGAGCCACATAGGTATTATGAAGAGCCAAGTGAAAGTGTTTTAAGAGAAAATAAAACGCCATTTTTTGCAAACTTATTTAAAGGAGAAGATGTTAGTACTGTAAAATGGAGGTTAAAGAATTTAAAAACAGGGGCAAACCCTTTTCCTAGAATATTTAAGAGTATTAAAAGTAATTCTATTACCGGTTATGAGGTTGTGGTTAATAATACTAGTGCAGAAGACGTAATCCTTTTTGGTGTAAACACAGAGCTAAGTAGAGATCAGGCTACATATATAAAAAAGAATACTTCTGTAACGTTAAACTTGCATGATGAAGATGATACCTTATATATTTATATGGGATCTTACTTTTATCAGCATAAAGATGTAGATACAAATTCTACTATAAATTCTCCTAACGGATTTTTTAAGAACTCGTCTAAAATAGGTAAAGACTTATCTAAAAAAAGCTTTACCATAACATATTTAGGTGTAAAACCAGAAATAAATATTACCCCTTTAGGAGTAACCTTAGTGGATATTGAGTATGATGAAAATAAGAGTTAATAAAACTATTAAACACTAAAAAAGAACGGCTGAATTTAATTCAGCCGTTCTTTTTTTATAATACAGTTAACTTAATTTTAGCTTAAACCAGTTTTGTCTTGATTGCCAAAAGATGTTTTTGGTTTATCATCTGGTAACATATTAGCAAGCTGGTATACAACTTGTTTTACCACTTTGTATTGTCTGTTTTCTAGAGCCTTATCACCTTCTGCAATTAACATATCTGCCTTGTTCTGGTCTGGATAATGATCTATAGATTTGTAATGAAAAAACGGACCAATAAAGTTAGAGTCATCAGCGGTAAAAAGTGCATTTCTAATAGCATCTAATTCTTTAATTTTAGAACGTATTAAGTATTTATTACCAGAGTTTATAAATGTTTTTTCATTAGTAATTACTTTATTTAATTCTGCGGTGTAATACTCACTATTAGTCTCAGATAAATATTGTTTAACAGCTAAAACAGAAGTTCTGTATTCTTCAATATCATTATCTAGTTCTTTATGCCTAGTAAGTAAATCATACTCTTGTATTAAGCTTCTTTTTTTATTATCAATTTTAAATTTAGCATCGGTAACATCAGTATCAGCTAACAAGGTTAGCTCTATTTGTAACTCTATTAAAGCGTGCTCTATATTTTTAAATTTTTGGAGTAACTCATAGTTTTCTGCATATTCTGGTTTGGCTTTTTCTTGTTCAATTTTGTGGGTAACTACTCTAATTTCGTTCTCCATTTTAGAACTACTAATGTACCTTTCTGTAGGTTTAAAAGTATTGCTAAACTCTTGGTCGCAGCTGGTTAAAAATATGTCTACAGCAATATCTCTAGATTCAGACACAGAAATATTTAGTTCTATATCTGTTCCTTTAATTAAATCTTGCTCTAGCTCTTTGCCAGTAATTTCTATGTAACCAATTGATAAACCTGAACTAGGTAAACCATTACCATCACCTTCTACAATGTTAATTTGCAACTTGTCATCACTATCTTTTAAAATAGTTTTAGATGCCGACTTATACATTGTTTTTTTAAGAGGTAAAACTGTGTTTTTATTAAATATGGCTTCTAATTTAGTTACGTTGTATTGCACATCATCAACTTCTATGCAAATGTCGTTAGGTAATAATTGACCTTGAATGTTATATTTTCCTTGGTTAATGTGTATGTCATCCGTAGAAAAAAGAACTTCTTGTTGGGCGTTGTAAATTTTTAAATTAAAAGAGTTTACTTGCCCTTCTAGTAAATCTACAAATACATTTACACTGTTTTCTAGCGTAACAAGACCAGTGTCATAGCCGCCATCTTTTCTTATAATTCTATAAAAACCTTGTGTTGGTGTATTTAAAGTAAAAGCAATTAATTCTTCAGAGTCTTTAGTGTTTTTCTCAAATATTAATTTAACAAGTGGTTTGTTTTTAAGAGACTCATTAGCTCTATTTTCTGTACTTGTTTTTGTAACATCTTCCTCTTTTAAAGAAGATGGCTTAGAACCTGCATAGTAAGCAGCACCTATGCCAACGGCTGCAGTAGGGTCTACACTGGTATCTATTTCTATAGCTAAGTTTTTTTCTACTTGCTCTCTAACATAGGGTATAAGGGTGCTACCGCCTACCATAATAATTTTTTCTACGTCTGTATTGGCAAGGTTGTTATTGCTTAATATTTTTTTGCAAAAATTAATAGTGTGCTCAACTAAAGGAGCAAGTAAACTATTAAAGTCGGCCCTAGTAACTTCTATGCTGGTGTAAATATCTTTTTCTGCATAATCTATGTCTATTTCTGTAGTTTCAAACCTAGAGAGCTCTTTTTTTGCTTCTTCTGCTCTAAATAAGAGTTCAAAATATAATTTTTGTAGCGGATTGTTAGGCTCTTTAAACTTGTCCAAAAGTTTGGTTTCATTTAAAATAGGTTCTAATTTAGGAACAAGAAGTTTTTCAATTATTAGGTTGTCTATGTCCATACCTCCTAAAAAGTTATCACCTTCATTGTCCAAAACATTCATTTCTCTCTGGTTAATCTCTAACAAGGCAACATCAAAAGTACCACCGCCAAAATCATATATAAGCCATTTTTTTGTATCGCTTAATTCTAAATTGTTTTTATTGGCAAAGGCTAAACTGGCAGCAATAGGTTCTTGCAGTAAATACACTTCTTTAAAACCCGCTTGCTGGCCAGCGGTTTTAGTTGCGTTAGATTGTATGGTGTCAAAAGAAGATGGAATAGTAATAACCGCTTCATGTAACTCTTCTCCTGTATGTATAAAGTTTTTAAGTTCTTTTAATACATAAGCGCTAAGCTCTATAGGAGATACATCTTTGTTAATACTTTTAGCAAAGTAACGGTCTGTAGTACCCATTTTTCTTTTAAAACAGGTAAAAACATTTAAGGGATCTTTCTCTAATAAATCTCTGGCTTTATCTCCAACTAAAATTCTACTACCTCTAAAGGCAACAGCAGATGCAAGGGTTTGTTTTTGACCAATAGGGTTTTTAAAAACCTCTAATAATCCGTTTTCATATTTAGCAATTAAACTATTTGTTGTACCTAAGTCTATTCCAAAATTTACTGTTTTCATACTTACTTATTCTACTATTGCTACCCCTTTTTGTATTATTATTAGTTGGTCATTCTCTTTTTTGTAAATAATAGGTTTTAACACCTTCGTAATTTTAGATTCTGGTCCCAAACTATTCATTAAAGTAGCGTCAATATCGGTTCTAGATTCTGAAAACTTTTCGCCTAACGGATTTTTTATAAAAAAACCTTGTTCTTCAATATCATGAAATAAACGTTTTAGGTTTCTGTTAAACAAAGTAATATTATTTTTTATACTTTTTTGTTCAATCTCGTAAAGCTGATTCAGAATTTCTTTCATTGTAATATTTATTTATAGAAGTAACGTTTTAATACACAAATACGTATGTTGCCAAAGATTATTATCTTTAACAAATGCAAAACCAACCACAATCCTTTTCTATTAAGAATTGGTCTAACGATGATAAACCTAGAGAAAAATTAGCACAAAAAGGAAAATCTGTATTGTCTGATGCGGAACTTATAGCAATATTAATTGGCTCTGGAAGCAGAAATGAAAGTGCTGTAGAACTATCTAAAAGAATATTAGGCTCTGTAAATAATAATTTAAACGACTTAGGAAAGCTATCTATAAATCAGCTAATGCAGTTTAAAGGTATTGGAGAGGCAAAAGCAATTACTATTACCGCAGCTTTAGAAATAGGCAGACGTAGAAGAGAAGAAGGAGAAAAAAAGGTGGAGAAAATAGGAAGTAGTAAAGATGTTTTTAACTTGTTGCAACCTGTGCTAGGAGAATTACCGCATGAAGAATTTTGGATTATTTACCTTAATAACTCCAATAAGGTTATACACCAAGCACAACTAAGTAAAGGTGGTATAACTGGTACTTTAGTAGATGTAAGGTTGGTGTTAAAACAAGCCTTAGAAATAGGTGCAATAGGCTTAATTTTGGCACATAACCACCCGTCTGGAGGCCTAAAACCAAGTACTGCAGATAAGCAAATTACAGAGAAACTAAAAAATGCAGCAGCAGCTTTAGATATGAAAGTTTTAGACCATATTATTATTACTCAAAGAGAATACTTTAGCTTTGCAGATGATAATTTATTGTAAAATAAAAACATACACTATATAAATAGCTAAAATCCAAAATGTTACTAATCTACACACATAAAATAACACCACGTTTCACGTATATAATGAAACACCTTTTTGGTAAAATATTGGGAGTAGAGGTTACATTAACAACTAAAGTAGAAGATTTTATAAAGCACTCTGGAGCTAAAATTACGTACAGTAAGCAACCATTACAAAACGAATTTTTTATACGTAGTAATGATTTGCTGTACCAACAAGGAATAACAGATTTAGAGATTAATATTGGAGATTGGGATGGCACACCTTGTTTTTTTGCTACTGGAGAACGTAGTAACATTCCGTTTGATGTTTTTGCAGCAAGTTTTTACTTAATTTCTAGGTATGAAGAGTATTTGCCACACGTTAAAGATGAGCACGGTAGGTACCCTGTAAAAGATAGTTTAGCATACAAACACAATTTTTTAGAGCAACCTGTAGTAGATATTTGGATGTATAAAGTGCTAGATGCTTTACTAGTACAATTTCCAGATTTAGTCTGTAAAAAAAGAGCTTACCAGTATACATCTATAATAGACGTAACCACATCTCATTGTTATGCCCATAGAGGAATTATGCGTAGCTTGGGAGGTTTGTTTTTAGATGTATTTACCTTAAAATTTAAACGAGTTTTTCAGAGAGTATCTGTATGGTTTAACCCCAAAAAAGATCCTTATAATAATTTTGATTACCTTATAAATTTACACAAAGCAAATACTGTAAAAAGTATGTTCTTTTTTCAGTTTGCAAACTATTCTACTTTTGATAAAAATGTATCTACCACAAACAATAAGTTTAAATACTTAATTAAATCTGTGGCAGATTATAGTGTTGTGTCTTTAGCGGCATCTTACAATTCTTTTTCTAACTTAGAAATTTTAAAAGAAGAAAAACGCAAATTAGCAGCTGTAATTAACAGACCTATAAAATATGTGCGTTTTAGATACAATAGGGTAGAAATACCAGCAACATATAAGGCTTTGGTAGATGCAGATTTTAGAGAAGATTTTACAATGGGTTATACGCATTGTATGGGGTTTAGGGCAGGTACTTGTTCCCCTTTTTCTTTCTATGATATCCATTTAGAGTCTCAGCAGCCAATAAAAATTCATCCGTTTGCTGTGCACAATTATTCACTTATTACGTTAAAAAACGAAAAAGCAATTTTTAAAAAGTTAGATGCTTTGTACCACCAATTGCATAAAGTTAATGGTACGCTGGTTACCATATTTTCTAACGAATTGCTAGGCGGTAAACAGCGTTTTAATTGGATGAATATTTACGAAACAATACTAAAAAAATACAATGTATAAAGAATTAGTAACCGATGTTTTTTTTGATCTAGATCACACACTTTGGGATTTTGAAAAAAACTCTGCACTTACATTTACCAAAATATTAGAAGATAATAAAATTGGTGTTAAAGTTGAAGATTTTTTAACTGCATACGTGCCAATTAATCATCAGTACTGGAAATTGTTTAGAGAAGAAAAAATATCCAAAGCAGATTTGCGTTTTCAACGATTGCAAACCACCTTTAACTCCATAAACTACAAGGCAACAGATGCAGAAATTAATTTACTTGCAGCAGAGTATATTAATCATTTATCATCTTACAACCACTTATTTCCTTATGCTATAGAAATTTTGCAACACTTAAAACCAAACTATAAATTGCACATTATTACAAATGGTTTTCAGGAAGTGCAAAACAAAAAAATAAAAAACGCTAAGTTACACACCTTTTTTGATGTGATAATTGATTCAGAAATGGCAGGTGTAAAAAAACCAGACCCTTATATTTTTGAGCTTGCTTTGCAAAAAGCTAATGCAAAACCAGAACAATCCTTAATGATAGGTGATAGTTTAGAAGCAGATATTTTAGGAGCAAAATCGGTAGGTTTACATGCGCTTCATTTTAATGCTCACCAAGAGCCATTACATAACCATTGCAGCATAATTAACTCTTTAGATGAAATAAAAATGTATTTGTAGAGTTATGTTTTTACCATTGTTACACAAATACTTAAAAATGAAAAGTCCCCACTATTTATTTGCTGTTCTATTTTTGTGTTTATCATTTGTGTCTTGTATAGATGAACAAGACTTTAACCAAACTGATGATATTATTATAGAACCTACTGTAGAAGCCAGTATATTTTACTTTGAAACTACAGAAGATTTAATAAATTCTAACCCTTCATCATTCTATACAAACGATTTTAATTTTGATGCCTTTAAGGAGGATTATATATCAGACCGTGTTATAGAGTGTACTATTACATATCAATTAGAAAATACAACAAGTAAACCTGTTAGTGTGGTTATAGAGCTTATTGATGATGGTGGTAATGTATTAGATACTACAGTTTTAAATATTGGAGCAGAATCTGCTACAACTACAGATTTAGATGTGCTTTATGGTGGTACAGGTAAACCATTAGATATTATAAGAAATACTTCTGCTTTGCGTTTATCTGCTCAAAATTTAGGAGATAATACAAGCGTATCTAGCAATGCCGACCCAAAACTAATTTTTAGATCTAGTGCTAAATTAAAAATTGGTGTAAGATGATAAATAGATATGCAACACTTTTGTTTTTTTTGTGTGCCACATTTGGTTTTTCGCAAAATAAGCAAATAATGTACGACTTTAAAGAGGTGCCACAAGCTATGCTTTTAAATCCGGGTATAGAAACAGGTTTAAATATGTATGTTGGTGTGCCCTTATTGTCTGGTATTTCTTTTCAGGCAGGATCTAGTGGTGCTTCTGTAAACGATTTTTTTGCTAATGATGGTTTAGATATAAACGATAAAATTAGAGAACGTGCATTGTATGGTATGAAACCATCTGATGATTTAAGCGGTACTTACCACTTAGAAATTTTAAACGTTGGATTTAGAAGCAGAAAAAATCCAGATAATTTTTACTCTTTTGGTATTTATAATGAAGGTGATGCTATTGGGTATTGGTTTAAAGATTATGCCATTTTAGGTTTTGAGGGAAATGCAGACAGGTTAAATCAAAGGTTTGATTTGTCTCACTTAAAAACAAGAGGAGAAATGGTAAACGTTTTTCATTTTGGTGTAAATAAGCGTGTAAACAACAGACTTATAGTAGGTGTAAGAGGAAAATTGTACTCTAGTATTTTTTCATTTAAGTCAACAAAAAATAAAGGGTATTTTGTAACAACGCCAGGAGAAAATAACTTGTTAGCTTCTACATTGGTAGCAGATATGCAGCTGCAAACATCTGGTTTAAATAGTATAAAAGATGCTAATGATGACGGTACAGGTGTTGGTAGTGTTTTAACTAAAAGAGGCCTGTTAGGAGGCGATTTAGGAGTGGGTGTAGATTTAGGTTTTACATACCAACTAAACAGAAATACAACAGTAACTGCTAGTATTTTAGATCTAGGATTTATAATGCACTCTACAGATGTTAGAAATTACACTTTAAAAGGGCAAGCAACCGTAGAAGGTGTAGAGGTAATTTTACCTGAAGACTTAATAGGTACAGGTAGAGATTTTTGGCAAGAATTGGTAGATGAGGTAGATGGTTTAATTCCTTATGAAGAGAATCAGGATTCATATATCAGTTTTAGACCAACCAAACTTTACGGTTCCATACGTTATAATTTTGGAGAACAGAATAGAAGTATGCAAGATTGTGACTGTAAAGCTGGTGGTAGTAGAGGTAGTTTAGGTTACCCTAACGCTGTTGGCGGACAATTGTATGTAATTAACAGACCACGTGGACCACAAGTAGCAGTAACAGGATTTTATCAAAGAAATTTTGGAAAAACACTTAGCTTAAAAACTACTTATACAATTGATAAATATTCAGCAACAAATATTGGTTTTGGTGCAAATTTAAATCTAGGCCCTGTAAATTTATATGCAATGGCAGATAATTTAGTTGGTTACAAAAATTTAGCAGCTTCACAATACGCATCTTTTCAGTTAGGAATTAATGTTATATCTTGGCGCTAAATTTAAGTTAGTCCTATGAAACAGTTACTTTTTGGAGCAATTTTTATGTGTTCGTTTTTTTTATCAGCACAAAATTTTAATGAATATAAGTATATAATTGTACCTAAAAAATTCAATGCTTTTAAAGAGGCAGATCAATATAGAACAAGTGCTTTAGTTAAGTTTTTGTTTGATAAAAAAGGATATACTGTTGTTTATGATGATGATTTACCACAGGATTTAAAGTCTAATAGGTGTTTAGGTTTGGTAGTTGATTTAAAAGATGAGTCTAATATGTTTACTACAAAAGCAGGTTTGCTTTTAAAGGACTGTAATTCAGATCAAGTTTTTGCAACTGCAGTAGAAAAAAGCAAAGAAAAAGAATATCAAAAAGCATACAGCCAAGCAATAAGGGAGGCTTTTAAATCTTTTAATACTATAAGTTATAGTTACACTCCTAAAGAAGAAGAAAAACAAAATAACCAAACTTTAGTTGTTAGTTATAAGGATGATATAAAAAAGGTTGAAGAAAAAGCAGTAGCGGTGGCTACGGTTGATAAAAAAGTTATAGCTGCAGCTAAAGCAGAGGAAACAGTGTTAGAAGGTGTTTTGTATGCGCAGCAAATACCAAATGGGTATCAATTGGTAGACAGTACACCAAAAATTGAATACAAAATGTACAAAACTACTGTGCCAAATGTATTTTTAGCTATTAATAATGATATCAACGGAATGATAGTATCTAAAAACGGTAAATGGTTTTTTGAGTATTATCAAGGAGATAAATTACAATCTAAAGAATTAAATATTAAATTTTAATTCTAAAGTTCGTATTTATCTTTCCATCTATTTTTTAAGAATTCTTTAATAGTTCTTTCTCTGTTGTTATTACCAGGAATATAAAAAGATGAACCAGATAATTCATCTGGTAAAAACTCTGCTGCTACAAAGTTATTTTCATAATTGTGAGCATATTGGTAGTCTTTACCGTATCCAATATCTTTCATAAGCTTAGTAGGAGCATTACGTAAAGCAAGCGGTACAGATAAATCTCCAGTTTGTTTAACAACTTGTTGTGCTTTGCCTATAGCGGCATAGCTAGCATTGCTTTTTGCAGACGTAGCTAGGTAAATTGCACATTGACTTAGAATTATTCTTGCCTCTGGGTAGCCAATAGTGCTAACAGCTTGGAAAGTAGTATTTGCCATTACTAAAGCAGTTGGGTTGGCATTGCCTATATCTTCAGATGCAGCAATAAGCATTCTACGAGCAATAAATTTTACATCCTCACCACCTTCAATCATACGTGCCAACCAATATACAGCACCATTTGGGTCACTACCACGAATAGATTTTATAAAAGCAGATACAATATCATAGTGCTGCTCACCTGTTTTGTCGTATAAAACAGTATTTTTTTGCACTTTGCTAAGTACTAATTCATCAGTAATTATAACATCTTCTGTGTTTTCTGAGTTTATGACTAGTTCAAAAATATTTAATAATTTTCTGCCATCTCCACCAGATAGTCTAAGTAGAGCCTCGGTTTCTTTTAGCTCTATGTTTTTCTTTTGTAGCTGAGTGTCTTGTCTTACTGCTCGCTCTAACAAAGCAACTAAATCGTGCTTATCAAAAGGTTTTAAAATATAAACTTGGCATCTACTTAAAAGGGCAGGAATTACCTCAAAACTAGGATTCTCTGTAGTGGCTCCAATTAATGTAACCCAACCTTTCTCTACAGCAGCTAGTAATGAATCTTGCTGGGATTTACTAAACCTATGAATTTCATCAATAAATAAAATAGGATTTTTTGTAGTGAATAAACCACCGCCTTTTTTTGCTTTTTCTATAACCTCTCTAACATCTTTAACTCCGCTGCTAATAGCACTTAAAGTATAAAATGGCCTATCTATTTCATTAGCAATAATATTGGCTAATGTTGTTTTACCAGTACCAGGAGGTCCCCAAAGAATTAAAGAAGGTAAAATACCTCTTTTAATTTGGTGCGTTAGTGTGCCATTATCTCCAACTAAATGGGTCTGACTCACATATTCAGATAATGTTTTAGGTCTTACTCTTTCTGCTAAAGGCTCATTCATACCACAAAAATAAAAAGAATCTAAATGACAATTTAGCAGATTTATATTTTTTGGCTAAATCATTGCGTTATTGTAGTAAATTAGTGTTAATGACAGACAATAATTACTTTAAATTTTCTAATTCAGTGCTATTAGTGCCAATAATAGCTGTATTAAGTATTTGGACAGTCTATTGGGTAGAGCTACAGTTTAAAATAAATTTTAACAATTTTGGAGTGTATCCAAGAACGTTAAGCGGGCTTAAAGGTATATTGTTTAGTCCGTTTATACACGGCTCATTAAAACATCTATATAGCAATACTTTACCGTTAGTAGTGTTAAGTGCTGCATTGGTTTATTTTTACAAGCCAGTTGCGTTTAAAGTTCTTTTTTATGGCACGCTATTGTCTGGTTTAATTACCTGGTTAATTGGTAGACCATCTTACCATATTGGTGCAAGTGGAGTTATTTATTTACTTGCTAGTTTTATATTTTTTAAAGGTGTTTTTGCTAAGCATTACAGACTAATTGCACTTTCTTTATTTGTAGTATTTGTATATGGTAGTATGCTATGGTATATACTCCCTATAAAAGAAGGTATTTCATGGGAAGGTCATTTAGGCGGATTTATTACGGGATTATTTTTTGCATACTTTTTAAAAGCAGATATTCCTAAACCCCAAAAGTATGCTTGGGAAGAGGATAACTACAATGAAGAAGCAGACGAATTTCTACGTCATTTTGATGAGAATGGTAATTTTGTAGAATTTAAACCAGATGAAGATCCAGAATTAGATACAACAAGTTCAAGTCCAATCAATATTACGTATCACTTTAAAAAGAAAACAGAAGAGTAGTAGGAGTATTTTAGCCTAAACGTTGTCTTACGGCTTCGTATAAAAACACACCACAAGCAACAGAAACATTTAAAGATTCTATTTCTCCTAATAAAGGTAATTTGGCAGTATGGTCTGCGGCTTTTAATATTGATGGAGATATACCTACATCTTCAGAACCCATAATTATTGCAGAAGCTTCTTTAAAAGAAACATCGTAAATTGTATTTTCTGTTTTTTCTGATGCAGCAATAATTTTAACTCCAGAAGCTTGTAGATAATGTACAGCGTCTTTAATATGGTTAACTTTTGCAATTGGCACTTTAAAAGCAGCACCGGCAGAAGTTTTTATGGTATCTGCAGTTACAGGAGCAGCACCTTTTTTCTGAATAATAATACCATCTACACCAGTACATTCTGCAGTTCTTATGATTGCACCAAAGTTACGTACATCAGACAGTTGGTCTAGCAGTAAAAAAAGAGGGTTTTCTTTTTTTTCAATTACAGCTTCTACTAATTCTTCAAAATTATGAAACGTAATAGGAGATATGTTAGCAACTACACCTTGGTGGTTATTTCTTGTTAGTCTGTTTAGTTTTTCAACAGGTACATAAGAAATACTAATTCCTTTTTTTCTGGCTAAATTTTCAAGTTCTCTAAAAAGATCTCCTTTTAATCCTTTTTGAACAAAAATTTTATCTAGAGCTTCATTAGCATTTATAGCTTCTATAATTGCTCTAATACCATAAATTTGGGTAGTTTTTTCCATTTGGCAAAGGTATAAAAAAGGAAAATTAAAAATGCGAGCAAATGTTTTTTATTTTTATTGATATTAGAAATGAAATAATCTTATTCAAGTATTTAAAAAAACGAATTGTTATGTTCACATAAAAAAAAGTGAGACTATCTAGGATAATCTCACTTTTAATTAATTTAAAAATTAAAGTTTACTTTATTTCTCCTTCTCCAAACTCAATATTTATGTCTGTTAAAGTAGTTCCACCATTTGTGGTGATAATGTCTCCAATTTTAATCATACCATACTCTGTAATACTGTCTCCATCTTCATTAAGTCTTGTAACTTTATAGATGTATAAATCACCTTGAGCAGTAGAGCTAAATTCGGTTTCTTTTGCGCCTGCTTCGTATAGTCTTTTAGCTACTAATAAATCTTTTTCTGAAAAAAGTTTTTCTACGGTGTTGTAATACTCGCTTTCTCCAGATAAATCACCAACTTTTACAAAATCAATATCAGTACTACCTGCTTTTTCAAAACCAGATGGACTTTTAAATTTAATTTCTGCTAATTCTGTCTCAGAATCAGTGTATGATGTTGCTGTATCTAAATTAAGTTTATTCTTAGTAATATCTGAGCTTAATACAACGGCATTACTATTTTCAAAAGTTTGGCTAATTATTGGCATACTTGTAATGATAGTATCTTTTAACGAACCACTGGTAGCTATAAATCTATAATAGAGAGTGTCTTTTACTGCTAAATTATATCCATAAGAAGCATCTGTAAAGTTTGAAAAAATAATTTCTTCGCCATCAACATTTAATGCAGCACCAAGTGGCTCAGTAGAAGCATACGTTCCTTCACTGCCTTTTTTCCATTCTAAAGAAATGTTATCTATTATAGCAGATTTTGTAGAAGCACTAAATGATAGAGTATCTTCTACAGTTGTATTATAGGTAATAGCATCTAATTCCTTATCAAAAGCCAAAGCCTTTGTAATGTTAATATTAAAACTTTTAGTATAAGGCTTTTCATTAGAAAGAGTTGTAATAGTGTTTATGTCTATTCCGTCTTCTTCTTGACCAATTAAAGTTCCTAATAGAGAAGAATTAAATGTTGCTGTATTTCCAGAAATAGAAGCATCTACGTTATCGTCTCCTTTTATTACTTGTATACTAGAAACAGAAACGCCATCTGCTGTAATAATAGAAATTTCCATTGTATTATTAACATCAAGGTTACTTATGCTATTTGTATTTAGAATAATATTAGCACCTAAGTCATAGTTTGTAATTTCACTATCATCTTCGTTGCATGAAAACAAAACGAATATGGGTAAAATAAAAAGTATTTTAAATTTTTTCATAATTTATATTTTATAAATGTTTTTATTTAGTTCTTATCCCAGAATAGTTTAGTTTCTAACTCATCACCACCAATACTTGTAATAGCAGCTTTTAGGTTTACTTCATTTAATGTAAGTTCTACATCAGGATACGTCATTCTAAAAGGAGGAAGATCATTTGTAGTTTTAGCATCTTCAGGAGCAACTAAAACTGGGTAATCTAATCTTCTCCATTCTGTCCATGATTCAAAACCTCTATTATATAATGCTAACCATTTCTGGGTACCTATTTTTTGCTTATAATCACCTGCGGCAGACGTATAAGAAACATTAGTTTCACCTAAATAAGTTATAGCTTCAGCATCTGTTCCTCCCCAGTATTTTATTGATGCAGTAACAGCATTGTTGTAGTGTGTTTCTGCATCACCTGCAATAAAACCTCTTTCTACAGCTTCTGCTAGTAAAAATTCTACTTCATAATATGTCATCAATGGAGCTTCAAGAGTAGGGTCTTTACCTATCTTGTCAGACACGTGAGAGTAAACTCCAAATGTATTTAATTCACCAGGAATACCTCCTTTGTACTCATTTTTGTATAGAGTAAAATAATCATCTCTACGAGGGTCATTCACAGAGTTCATCATATTAACAATTGTGTTTGTAGGAACATAATCATCACGACCAGATAATACCAATGCAGCATATACTGGGTTTGTATATGGAGCTGCACTTTCAAAGGCTATTTTCATATCATCACTAGAAGATGTGAATACACCACTATCTACAGCTTGACTTACAACTGTTTCAGATTTGGCTGGGTCAGAGTCTGCAATTAACATTCCCATTTGTAATTTTAATGAATTTGCAAATTTCTTCCATTGTTCTGTATCACCATGATAAACTATATCTTCTGAAGCAGAAAAACCTACTTCGTCAGTTATTATTTTAGAAATAACATTTTCGTCTAACCTGTTTAATAAATCAGCAAATATTACATCTTGTTTATCAAAAACAGGATTTAAAGCTTCAATATCTAGAGCTTCAGTATATGGAATATCACCAAATGATGTAACAAGAACGTAATATGTATATATTTCATAAAGTTCTATTATAGCAGTTTTATTTGTTTTGATATCTTCTGAACCAGAAACTAAGCTTTTAGATTCTTTCAAGTTTTTTAGTACATCACGGTATAATGTTTCCCAGTGGTGTTCATCTATATTTCTTGTTTTTAAATCGTAGTTTGCTTCATCTGTATATGTTGTTTCTGTCCAGTTTTGAACAATAAGCCTAAAGATATTCTCATTCACACTTGTTTCAGTCATTTGATTAAATAACTTGTACTGTGCGCTTGTAAAAAGAGATGCATCAGTAGTTTGTGCAAAATCTTTTTTATTTACGTTAAGTTCTTCCAAATCATTAGTACAAGAAAATGTAACTAACGCAAGTAGAACTATTATTATATTTTTTTTCATTTTTCTATGTATTAAAATTGAAGTTTAAGGTTAAGGGCAACGTTCTTCGTTGTTGGTAAAGACCCTGAAGAAATCCCTTGAATATTGCCAGAACCAAAACCAGTTTCAGGATCTGCTCCAGGTATATTTTTATGTATAATCCATAAGTTAGAACCAACAAGTGTTAAAGATAAATTATCTAAGTTTAACTTTGAAACAACATCTTTAGCAAAATTATAAGATAAACTAACTTCACGAAGCTTTACAAAAGACGCATCATATACAAACTCACTTAAAGGAAGTGCTTGGTAACCTGTGTTTCCAAAACCACTAGCATCCAATCTTTTTGTATTTGGTGTACCATCAGCTAAAACTCCTTTGTATATAAAACCTCCTCCGTTAGCTAAAGTATTTCTTACTGGGTTGCCTAAGTCATTAATATATGAAGTACTACCTAAAACACCTGTAGCTTGTCCATATCGTTGATCTAATGAGTACATATCTCCTCCACTTCTAATATCAACAAATACACTTAAAGCTAGGTTTTTATATGTAAATGTATTTCTAACACCAGCTAACCAATCTGGGTTACCGTTACCAATAATTTGATCAGCATCACTCCAAACAGGTTTACCGTCAGCTCCAATTATTCTTTGCCCATTAGCATTGTATGTGTAATCTGTACCTTTTAAAGCACCGTATGCTTCACCTGGCTTAGCTACAACCTGAACACCAAAAGAACCAATTAATAACTCGTCTAATCCTTCCGCCAAAGAAATTACTTCACTTTCATTTTTAGACCAGTTTACATTTAGTTTCCATTTAAAATCATTACTAATGTCAAATTCAGAAAATGCAGAAAACTCTATACCTTTGTTTTCTAATTCTCCTGCGTTGATTACTTTACTTGTATAACCTGTTGTTTCACTTACTGATACAGGTACAATTTGATCTGTTGTATTTGTTTTGTAGTAAGCTATATCAAAACCAAGGTTTGCTTTTTCTAAAAACCTCATTTCAAGACCTAATTCATAAGAAGTAGATATCTCTGGTTTTAAAGTTGGGTTTTTCTTAGAGTTACTAACTGCAGCAGCTGCATTTCCTTGAAAAGACGTTAAACTTGTATAGGTATCATTAATTTGATCAAAACCAGTATCATTACCAATCTGTGCCCAGTTGGCTCTTAATTTTGCAAATTTTATAAAAGGAACATTTAAGTTTTTAGAAAATAAATATGATCCAGATACAGCAGGATAGTAATAAGAATTATCTGAAGCAGGTAAAGTTGATGATTTATCTCTACGTAATGTACCTTCTAAAAATAAAAAGTCTTTGTAGCCAAAAGTTGCACCAGCAAAAAAGCTCTGTACTTCAATTGTTTCGTCTCTCTCTTTAGGGTTTGGTAATGCATCTGTAGTATTTTGTAGTGAATATACTCCTGGTACTTTTAAACCACCATTAGTTGCAGCAGTAATCATATTTAGAGTTGAATTTCTAACATTTCCTCCAATAAAAGAGCTAAAACTTAAATTTTCTGTAATGTCTTTAGAATAGTTAATTAATAAATCCAAGTTAGTTTCTCTTGAGTTTATATTTCTCCTAAGGTATCCAGATTGCTGGTCACTTCTGTTGTAACTACCATCAGGTCCTTCATTAATGCCAAAAGCAGTTGGTACAGAGCCTACAGCCCTTCTTTCTTCTTGTATTTCACTGTATTGATCTACTGCAGCTTTTCCTGTTAAAGATAGGTTTTCTGCTATTTGATACTTTAATTGTGCGTATCCAGTAAACCTATTTCTACCATCATTTTGGTAGTTTTCATAGCGTGTCCAGTAAGGATTATCCCAATAAGCAGGAGTTAAATCTGTTGGAGATTTAGGGTTCCAAGTAATGTTGTCTCCTGTTTGGAAATAAGCATCTTTTTGTCTTTTAAAATCTACATTGTTTTGTCCCCATTGACGCATAAAACCTACAATGTTATCATTGTAACCAGTGGAGTTTCTACCAACTGTTTTAGAGTTTATATAGGTTACAAAGCCAGTAGCTTCTAATTTATCTGTTAATTTAGCTGTAGTGGCTAAAGAAAAAGTATTTTTCTTTTGAGAGCTATTTGGTAATATTCCTTTAGCGTCAAAATTAGAATATGAAAGTCTAAAAGATCCATCATTATCAAACCTCTTTGCTACAGATACAGAATTTGTAAATGTAGTTGGTGTATTAAAAAATGTTAATGGACCATTTTTGGCAGCTTCCCAAGGTCTTGCTACACCATATGTATCTGTTAATTGTGGATATAAAGCATCCCACTGTAACAACATTAAGTTAGAGTCAAACGCTGGACCAAATGATGCATCATCATTATAGTTAGCATAACTATCTATAGTACCGTCACCATTAAAATCTGATGGCGCAAAGTTAAAATCATTTCCTCCATAACCAGCACCATACCCTTGTTGAAATTTAGGGAAAGTACTTTTATCTATACTTCCTATACTAGCATTTGAAGATAAAGTAATTGTATAATCTTTGGTATTTGCTCTTGTTCCTTTTTTAGTTGTAATAACTATAACACCGTTTGATGCTCTTGAACCGTATAGGGCAGTTGCCGCTGCACCTTTTAGTACGTTCATAGACTCAATGTCATCAGGATTTATATCAGAGATTGGATTTCCGTAATCGTAACCAGTTGCACCTTGTGATTGAGTTCCTGTATTAGTGTTTCTGTTAGAAACAGGAACACCATCAATAACAAATAGTGCTTGGTTACTTCCCGTTAAAGAAGTCTGACCCCTAATGACAACGTTAGTAGAACCTCCTAAGTTGTTTGTTCTCTGTACAGATAAACCTGCTACTTTTCCTGAAAGTTGGTTAAGCACATTAGACTCTTTTATTGTTGAAATTTCTTCAGCAGACACCTTTTGAGTGGCATAGCCAAGAGATTTTTTACTTCTTTTGATACCTAGAGCTGTAACAACAACTTCTTCTAGAGCTTCAGAATCTTCTTGCATTTGAACGTTAATAGTACTTACTTCTGTAACTGTTTTGGATACAGGTTTTTGTCCTAAGTAAGTAAATAAAAGGATTTGACCATTAGATGCTGAAATTGAGTACTTTCCATCAAAATCTGTTTGAGTCCCTGTAGTTGTACCTTCTACAAGGATGTTTACTCCTGGTAATGGCACACCTTCTTGGTCTGTAACGGTACCAGAAACCGTTTTTTGTTGTGCAAATGTTAAGTGCACAATAAACGCCAATAGTAGCGTTAAGATTCCTCTTTGTTTTGTTTTCATTTTTGAAATATTTGAATTAGTCGATTCAAAAATCAAAAATATTTGTTAATAAGCAAACTAATTTTAAGTTTATCTTTCTAAATAAGTAGTAAAATACAACATAGTTAATAAGTAATAGTTTAAAAATTAACATTTGTTATTTAGAAATGATTTACTGTTTGTTTTATTATTGTCTTTGGTTAATTTTCAGTTCACTATTGAAATACGAAATACTTAAATTGTTAATTGTTTTATTGTGTAATTTTTAGGTTTTGTTTTTTTTGCTAAAAAGAAATGCCTTTGAATTTCTTCAAAGGCATTTAGGTACTAATCAAAAATATTAATCTATCTTAATATTTATATTTTAAATGTCAATAGATTAAATAAGTATTTGTTTTTATTAATTTTTAAAAGCCCACAGATCATTATCTAATAGGTGTCCTCCTTGGTTACTAATGGCAGCTTCATAAGCGGCTGTATTAGATAGTCTTTCTGAATCAGGATATAGAAATCTTCTAGGTATAACTCCGCTAGGATTACTTCCGTTAGCACCTTCTGTATTTGCTGTAAGTTCAGGGAAACCAGTTCTTCTGTAGTCGTTCCATATTTCAATAGGAGCAGAACCAAACATAGCTTTGTACTTTTCAACTATAATAGTCTCTAAATCAGTTTCGGTAACTGTTGCTAAATAAGTGTCAATATCTCCTGCTGGTATACCTATAAATTCCATATTAGCACGTATAGCATCTTGCATAGCATTTGTTGGATCGCCACCTGTTCTCTGTATTGCCTCTGCTTCAATAAATTTAAGTTCAGAAAATGAGATTAACGGACTTGGTGATCCAAATTGAGCCCAGAACAAATCTGTATTTCCATTCTCAAAATACAATTGATCTCCATCCACATTTGCTACCATATATTTGGCTTTTCTAGGATCTCCATTCATTAAATTATCAAAAAATGGGTCAATGATTAATGTGTTAGGTCTTTGAATACCAAAATTAGCTAAAGGATTACCGCCATTAGTAGTATTTTCAAATTCAAAAATAGGAGAGTCATCATTACTGCTAAATGCTAATGCTATTTCAGAAAGAGCTTTGTTAGATGCATTTGCGTCTCTCTTTGTTAATTGCATATAAAACCTTGCCTTTAATGCGTGTGCTACGGCTATCCAGTCACTAGATCCAACAAGGTCTCCTAGAGGCCCCTGTGGGTCTACTTGTCCAAAATCAGCAATAGCTTCATCTAGTAAATTGTGTATGGTTGTATACACTTGTTCTTGAGAATCATAAGAAGGAGCTAAGTTTTCAGAGCCTAAAAAAGCTTCTGAGTAAGGCACATCTCCAAAGCAGTTTGTTGCAATTCCTAAATTTACAGCCATATATATTTTAGCTAAGCCTCTAGTATGAATATTTTCTCCTGAAGCATTAGCTCTTTCTATCATATCGGCACAATCTCTCATAGATCCTGTGTATAAACCGAATTCCCAAAAATTTGCTAATGTGCCTTCTGGAATTGCATACTGAGTAAATGCTACTTGTTGTGCATCAAAACCAACATATTGCTGAGTTATAATAGCTGATAATCTACCTGCTGAGGCAACTAAATTTTTATGTGTTTGTGTTTGCATAGAAGGTGTAATTGCAACTAGACTTACGTTTTCACCTCCTGGCCTTCCTGGATCTAAATTAGTATCTCCAAATTCATCACATGATGCAAGTGTTATACTTGCAAATACAGGGATTATTAATTTTAAATATTTTTTCATTTGTTTTTTTTTAAAATGATACTTTAATAGCTAGTGAGTAGCTCTGTGTCTGTGGTTGGTTAAAGTAATCTAAGCCTATACCATTAGAATCACCAGTTAAGTTTGTTTCTGGGTCAATGCCTGGGTAGTCAGTATTTACCCATAAGTTTCTACCTGCTGCAGTAAGAGAAAAAGAATCTAATCCTATTTTTGATATAATCTCCGTAGGAATTGAGTACGTTAATGCAATTTCTCTTAGCTTTATAAAAGAACCATCATAAACATAGTCTTCAGCAACTCCTCCAAAACCGTAACGAACCCATCTATTAGCTCCTAGGCCTCCGGCTGGATCTGCGTAAGGTACAGATGTTGTGTTTGGTTGTCCGTCAGATTGTCTCACGCCTTGTACTACATAAGACTGATCTCTTAATTCGCCTGTATTTTTAGAGACACCAAAATAATCTAGAATACCACAAGTTCCGCACCAAACATCACCACCTTTTCGGTAATCTACTAATGCTGTTAAGCTTAAGTTTTTGTAAGAAAACGTATTTCTAATTCCTAATGTGAAATCAGGGATAGGGTCACCAATCACACCACTTGTGGGGTCTGCTATTGCTAATCCATTATCATCAACGAGTTGATTTCCATTTTCATCTCTTAACCATCTAGACCCAAATATTGCGCCATAAGATTCTCCTGGTACTGCTCTAGAAGATGTAGAGGTGAATCCATTTAATAAAATCGGTTCTATACCTTCTACTAGTTCCTCAACAACATTTTCATACTTAGTGAAGTTTACATTCATATCCCAATTAAAATTTTCTGATCTAATCGGATTTATTGTAGAAGATATTTCCCATCCATTGTTAGAAATTACACCTGCATTTACTGTACGATTAGTGAATCCTGTTGTGGCAGGTTGACTTACTTGAATAATTTGGTCTTTAGTTTCTTTGTCATAATAAGTTACATCTAAAGTTAGCCTGTTATTAAAGAATTTAAACTCAGCACCAACTTCCCACTCGGTAGTTTTTTCTGGTTTTAATCCGTTGTTACCTAGTAAGCTAGATCTTTCAAAAGCTACACTAGAAAATAAAGGAAAAACATTGTTGTCTATAAAACCATCACCACCTATTGATCCTGCTTGATAGTATGTATCTGTTGCAAAAATATTAGCATCATTACCAGTTACACCCCATGAAGCTCTTAGTTTACCATAGTTAAACCAGTTGCTTTCGTTTATTAGTTCAGAGAATACAAAACTTGTACCTATACTGTAACTTTGAAAACTATTATCATCTTTAGGTAGTGTTGAAGACCAATCATTTCTAAAAGCAGCATTAGCAAATAATATATTATCATATCCAAATGTTACTTGGCTTAAAAAGGCTTTTAGTTCCTTTTGACTAAAAATTTCTTGATTTGTTTGTGAAGCAGAGTTTGATACGTGGAAGAATCCAGGTATTGTTAGTCCAAATCCATCTGTTCTTCTTACTTTTCCTCTGTTTCTATATTGATCTACACCCAAAGTGGCTCCAAATGTTACTTTTTCATTTATTTCTGTATTTATAAGAGCAAGGAACTGAGCAGAAATATCTTCATTACTTTCATCTCTGGTTACAACGTTTCCGTTTGCATCTGAAGCTGAGCCTATATCAACACCTAGTGTTCTTGAATCAGTAAATCTATCATATCCATAAGAACCTCTTAGTGTTAACCAATCATTAACATCGTAATCTAATTGGATGTTACCTATAAAACGATTTACATCGTCAAATGATGGGTTTTTAGCAACTGTCCAGTAAGGGTTATCGTATATACCAGCTCTATAACTTCTTTGAGATCCATCAGGAGCAACATATGTTGATTCTTCACTTGCTGCTTCACCTGCTGTTAACCCGTTTCCGTTATTAAAAGTAGGAGTAGTTCTAAGTAAACCTAACATAATACCAGATATATTAGATCCTCTTTGTACTCTTCTGCCTCCAGAGTTAACAAAAGTACCACTTGCAGATAATGTAACTTTTTCGCTTAAATCAGCAGATATGTTAGATCTAAAAGATTTTCTTCCGAATTTTTCTGTAGGTGAAATACCTGTTTGATCTAGTTTACCGCCGGAAACGAAATACTTTATTTTTTCAGTACCACCGCTAACAGAAACATTAATGTCAGAAAGTATTCCTGTCTTAAAGAAAGTTAAGTTGTCGTATGCTTTAGCAGGGATACCATTTCCTGTTCCTGCTGGAACAAGTCTGCCTCCTTGGTCATAAGGATAATCAGAACCATCAAATTCTAATGAAGAAATTTCTGGACCCCAACTAAAACCTTCAAAGGTATCTGGTCCCCTCCAAATGGGAGCACCTCCATCGGGCCTACCTTGTGCATATTTCTTTTGCAGTTCAGGGAAATTACTAGCGTTTGTGAAAGCAACATTAGAAGTAATAGTTACTTTTGGTTTTCCAGACTTTCCAGATTTTGTGGTTATGATAATTACTCCGTTAGCTGCTCTTAATCCATATAATGTTTGTGCAGCAACACCTTTTAAAATGTTTATAGAAGCAATATCATTTTGATTAATGTCTATACCTCTGTTGGAGTTGTCCGTACCTCCAGTTCCATTACCAGATGAACTGTTGTCTATAGGAACACCATCTACTACAAAAAGTGGGCTATTGTTTCTGTTAATTGAAGTACTACCACGAACCCTAATATTTGCAGAAGCACCTACTGAACCTGAAGATGCAGTTACCTGTACGCCAGCTGCCTTAGAAGAAAGTGCGCTTGCAATATTAACTTCATTAGAGTTTTCTATTTGTTCAGCATCTACTGACTGTACTGAGTATGAAAGTTCCCTGGGTTTAGATTTAATGCCTAGTGCTGTAACAACAACTTCTTGTAGTGCTTCAGCGTCTTCTTCCATTTGAACATTTATAGTAGAATTTGCACCAATAGTTCTGTTGGTGCTCTTCTGACCTAAATAAGTGTAGATTAAAATTTGTCCAACATTTCCAGAAATACTGTATTCGCCATCAAATCCAGTTTGTGTGCCATTGGTTGTTCCTTTAACAAGGATGTTGACTCCTGGTAATGGTAACCCATCTTTGTCGGTTACCGTACCCGAAATCGTTTTTTGTTGTGCAAATGATAAGTGCACAATAAACGCTAATAACAGCGTTAAGATTCCTCTTTGTTTTGTTTTCATTTTCTTAAAATTTGAATTAGTCGATGTCAAAAATCAAAAAATTATGTTAATTAAAAAAATAATTAACAATATAATTTAAGTTAATAAGGAATAATTATAAATTAACAATTGTTATTTTATTGTTAGTGTTTGGTTTTTTAAAATGAATACAGACAGTGTTTTGTCCTGATTTTTTTTAGAGTTTAATCTGTAGATTTATTAAAAAAGAGAAAATTAATGTGTAACTATTTGAATTTTAATAAATAATTACTACATTTGCCGCCCTTAAAAGAAGGGAAAAAATTTATATACATATAAATATAGTATGCCAACAATTTCACAATTAGTACGAAAAGGAAGGGTCTCAATTACTAAGAAGAGTAAATCGGCTGCTTTGGATTCGTGTCCTCAAAGAAGAGGGGTTTGTACACGTGTTTACACAACTACTCCAAAGAAACCAAACTCTGCAATGCGTAAAGTTGCAAGGGTTAGGTTGACAAATGGAAAAGAAGTAAATGCTTACATCCCAGGAGAGGGTCACAATTTACAAGAGCACTCGATAGTATTAGTAAGAGGCGGAAGAGTAAAAGATTTACCAGGTGTTAGGTACCACATCGTTAGAGGTGCTTTAGATACGGCAGGTGTTGCTGGGAGAACTCAGCGTAGATCTAAGTATGGAGCAAAACGCCCTAAGAAGTAATTAACTAACACTTACAAAGAGAAGAGATGAGAAAAAAACAGGCGAAAAAAAGGCCTCTTTTACCGGATCCAAAATTTAATGATCAATTAGTGACGCGTTTCGTTAATATGATGATGTGGGATGGTAAAAAATCTGTAGCCTTTAAGGTTTTCTATGATGCAATTGCTATTGTAGAGGAGAAGAACACTGATGAAGAGAAGTCAGCTTTAGAGTTGTGGAAGGAAGCGTTATCCAATGTTATGCCTCACGTAGAAGTACGTAGTCGTAGAGTGGGTGGAGCTACATTTCAGATTCCGATGCAGATTAGACCAGATCGTAAAATTTCTACTGCTATGAAGTGGTTGATTAGTTATTCTCGTAAGAGAAATGAAAAGTCAATGGCTCAGAAATTAGCGGCGGAGGTTTTAGCTGCGGCTAAAGAAGAAGGTGCGGCGGTTAAGAAAAGAGTTGATACTCACAAGATGGCTGAAGCAAATAAAGCATTCTCACATTTTAGATTCTAGATATGGGTAGAGATTTAAGATATACAAGAAATATTGGTATTGCTGCGCACATTGATGCAGGTAAGACGACAACAACTGAACGTATTTTGTTTTATACGGGTGTTAGTCATAAAATAGGTGAAGTGCATGATGGCGCTGCAACTATGGACTGGATGGAGCAAGAGCAGGAAAGAGGTATTACAATTACTTCTGCTGCAACTACTTGTACGTGGCAGTTTCCTATGGAAAACGGTCAGCCTACAGAAGGTGCAAAAGGATATCATTTTAATATTATAGATACTCCGGGTCACGTAGATTTTACTGTAGAGGTAAATAGGTCTTTACGTGTTCTTGATGGTTTGGTTTTCTTATTTAGTGCTGTTGATGGTGTTGAGCCTCAATCAGAAACTAACTGGAGATTGGCTGATAACTATAAAGTTCCTCGTATTGGTTTTGTTAATAAAATGGACCGTCAGGGATCAAACTTTTTAATGGTTTGTAAGCAGGTTAAAACAATGTTGGGTTCTAATGCGGTTCCAATCGTATTGCCAATAGGTGATGAGGCTGATTTTAAAGGTATTGTTGATTTAGCAAAGAATAGAGCTATTGTATGGCATGATGAGGGTTTTGGAGCTACTTTTGATGTAGTTGAGATTCCTGAGGAAATGAAGGCTGAAGTGCATGAGTATAGAGCTGCTTTGATTGAAGCTGTTGCTGAGTACGATGAAAATCTAATGGAGAAGTTCTTTGAGGATGAGGATTCTATTACTGAAGATGAAGTACATGCTGCTTTAAGAGCTGCTGTTATGGATAGAGCTATTATTCCAATGATTTGTGGTTCTTCATTTAAGAATAAAGGTGTTCAGTTTTTATTAGATGCTGTTTGTAGGTATTTGCCTTCTCCTGTGGATAAGGATGATATCGTAGGAACAAATCCTGATACAGGTGAAGAGGAAACTCGTAAGCCAGATGTTAAGGAGCCGTTTTCTGCATTAGCATTTAAGATTGCTACAGATCCTTTTGTTGGTCGTTTGGCATTCTTTAGAACATATTCAGGTCGTTTAGATGCTGGTTCTTATATATTGAATAATAGATCTGGTAAAAAAGAGCGTATATCTCGTATTTACCAAATGCATTCTAATAAGCAAAATGCTATTGATTATATCGAAGCAGGAGATATTGGAGCTGCAGTAGGTTTTAAAGATATTAAGACTGGTGATACTATGTCTGATGAAAAGCATCCTATTGTTTTAGAAAGTATGGACTTTCCTGATCCAGTAATTGGTATTGCAGTTGAGCCAAAAACTAAAGCAGATGTTGATAAGTTAGGTATGGCTTTGGCTAAATTAGCTGAAGAAGATCCAACTTTTCAGGTGAAAACAGATGAAGCTTCAGGACAGACTATTATTTCTGGAATGGGTGAGCTTCACTTGGATATCATTGTGGATCGTTTAAGAAGAGAGTTTAAAGTTGAAGTGAACGAAGGTGAGCCTCAAGTTGAATATAAAGAAGCGTTAACAAAAACTGCATCTCACAGAGAGACTTATAAGAAGCAATCTGGTGGTCGTGGTAAATTTGGTGACATCGTATTTGAAATGGGTCCTGCGGATTCAGATTTCGAAGGTGAAGGTCTTCAGTTTGTTGATGAGATTAAAGGTGGGCGTATTCCTAAAGAGTTTATACCTGCTGTACAGAAAGGATTTGATGTCGCTATGAGAAATGGTCCTTTAGCTGGTTATGAAATGGATACAATGAAAGTTGTGTTAAAAGATGGATCTTTCCACCCTGTGGATTCTGATGCTTTATCTTTTGAATTAGCTGCAAAAATGGGTTATAAGGCTGCGGGTAAAGCTGCTGGAGCTGTTATAATGGAGCCTATAATGAAAATGGAGGTGTTAACTCCAGAAGAAAATATGGGTGATATAGTTGGTGATCTTAACAGAAGAAGAGGTGTTATCAGTAGTATGGATGACAGAGCTGGTGCTAAGGTTGTTAAAGGTGAAGTTCCTTTATCGGAAATGTTTGGATATGTAACATCGTTAAGAACATTGTCTTCTGGTAGAGCAACATCTACAATGGAATTTTCTCATTATGCAGAAACTCCATCTAACATATCTGAAGAAGTAATTAAGGCAGCAAAAGGAGCAACCGCTTAAATTTAGTAAAATGAGTCAAAAAATTAGAATAAAATTAAAATCTTACGATCACAATTTAGTAGATAAATCTGCTGAGAAAATTGTTAAGACTGTTAAGACTACTGGAGCGGTTATAACTGGACCAATTCCGTTACCAACTCACAAGAAGATATTTACAGTATTGCGTTCACCGCACGTAAATAAAAAATCTAGAGAGCAGTTTCAGTTAAGTTCTTATAAAAGATTATTAGATATTTATAGTTCTTCTTCAAAAACTATTGACGCTCTAATGAAGTTAGAGTTGCCAAGTGGTGTAGAAGTAGAGATTAAAGTTTAAGTATCTATGTCTGCCTCTGATAGGGGTAGATGACATGTCCTAAGCGTTTCGCGAAGGAAAGACGGAAAAAATAAATTCAGGGTTGAGTTATTTTTGACCCTGTTTTTTTGTCAAAAAGTTAAGTAATAAATAAGTAATTAATAATTAATAATTAATAAATATGTCTGGGTTAATTGGAAGAAAGATTGGCATGACCAGCATCTTTGATGAAAATGGAAAGAATATTCCATGTACAGTAATCGAAGCTGGGCCATGTGTTGTTACCCAAGTCAGAACTGAGGAGGTTGATGGGTATAGTGCTCTTCAACTAGGTTTCGATGACAAGGCAGAAAAGCGTGCTAATAAGGCTCAATCGGGTCATTTTAAAAAGGCAGGTACTTCTCCTAAAAAGAAAGTCGTTGAATTTCAAGGTTTTGATGGTGAATTTAAGCTTGGTGACTCTATAAGTGTTGATCAGTTTAAAGAAGGTGAATTTGTTGATGTAGTAGGTACGTCAAAAGGTAAAGGTTTTCAAGGTGTTGTTAAAAGACATGGCTTTGGAGGTGTTGGTCAGGCTACGCATGGTCAGCATAATAGATTAAGAGCTCCGGGTTCTATTGGTGCAGCTTCTTATCCTGCAAGAGTTTTTAAGGGTATGAAGATGGCAGGTAGAATGGGTGGTGAAAGAGTCACTGTTCAAAACCTTAGAGTTTATAAAGTAGTTCCAGAAAAAAATCTTTTAGTAGTAAAAGGTTGTGTTCCTGGTCATAAAAACGCTTACGTAACTATTCAGAAGTAATGAAAGTAGCAGTTTTAGATAGTAAAGGAAAAGATACGGGTAGAAAGGTAGACCTTACTGACTCGGTATTCGCAATAGAGCCTAATAACCATGCTGTATATTTAGATGTAAAGCAGTATTTGGCACATCAGAGGCAAGGAAACCATAAATCAAAGGAAAGAGCTGAGATTGCTGGTAGTACAAGAAAAATAAAGAAACAAAAGGGAACAGGTACTGCTCGTGCGGGTAGTATTAAATCTCCGGTTTTTAGAGGTGGTGGTCGTATTTTTGGCCCGCGTCCTAAAGATTATAAGCAGAAATTAAATAAGAACGTTAAGCGTTTGGCAAGAAAATCTGCTTTTAGTATTAAGCAAAATGAGAAAGCAATTTTAGTAGTTGAAGACTTTAATTTTGATGCTCCAAAAACTAAAGAATTTAAAGAAGTTCTTAAGTCATTGGGTATTGAAAATAAAAAATCTTTAATTGTGTTGGGTGATTCAAATAATAATGTATATTTGTCATCGCGCAATTTAAAGCGTTCCGAAGTTGTAATTAACTCAGAATTAAGCACTTACAAAATACTTAATGCTTCTAGTGTAGTGTTATTTGAGGGTGCATTAGAGGGAATTGTATCGAACTTAAACAAATAAAAAAGCAATGAGTATAATAGTTAAGCCAATAATTACGGAAAAAATGACCGCTGATAGCGAGTTGTATAATCGTTATGGTTTCGTTGTGGATTTAAAAGCCAATAAAATCCAAATTAAGGATGCTGTAGAGCAGGCTTATGGGGTTTCGGTAAAAAATGTTCGAACAATGATTTACGGACCAAAACGTAAAACACGTCACACTAAGACAGGTGTGCAGCACGGAAAAACTAATAGTTATAAAAAAGCTATTATTGACGTGGTAGAAGGGGATATAATTGATTTTTATAATAATCTATAAAGACAAAACATGTCAGTTAGAAAATTAAAACCAATCACTCCAGGACAGCGATTTAGAGTAGTAAACGGATTTGACGCGATTACTACTGATAAGCCGGAGAAAAGCTTGCTTGCTCCGTTAAAAAAGTCTGGAGGTAGAAACAGTCAGGGTAAAATGACAATGCGCCAAAAAGGTGGAGGTCATAAAAGAAGGTATCGTGTAATAGATTTTAAGCGTGATAAGCAAGGTGTTGTTGCGACTATTGAGTCTATTCAGTACGATCCTAACAGAACAGCATTTATTGCATTGGCGGAGTATGCTGATGGTGAAAAGAGATATATTGTTGCTCAAAATGGTTTGGAAGTAGGTCAGAAGATTTCTTCTGGTGAAACGGCTTCTCCGGAAGTTGGTAATGCTTTACCGTTAAGTGCAATTCCTTTGGGAACAATTATTTCTTGTATAGAACTACGTCCTGGACAAGGAGCTGTAATGGCTAGAAGTGCAGGTACTTTTGCTCAATTAATGGCAAAGGATGGAAAATTTGTAACTGTTAAGTTGCCATCTGGTGAGACTAGGTTAGTTTTAGCGGGTTGTATGGCTACTATAGGTGCAGTATCAAATTCTGATCACCAATTATTAGTATCTGGTAAAGCAGGTAGAAGTAGATGGTTGGGTAGAAGACCAAGAACAAGACCAGTAGCAATGAACCCTGTGGATCACCCAATGGGTGGTGGTGAAGGTAGAGCTTCAGGTGGTCATCCAAGATCAAGAAATGGTATACCTGCTAAAGGATTTAGAACTCGTTCTAAAACTAAGGATACAAATAGATATATATTAGAACGTAGAAAGAAATAAAATTAGAAAAAAATGGCACGTTCACTAAAGAAAGGACCTTACGTTCATTATAGTTTAGATAAGAAAGTTCAGCAAAATGTTGAGTCGGGTAAAAAAGCAGTTATTAAGACTTGGTCTAGAGCTTCTATGATTACTCCTGATTTTGTTGGTCAAACTATAGCAGTACACAACGGTAGACAATTTGTTCCTGTTTATGTAACAGAGAATATGGTAGGGCATAAATTAGGAGAATTTTCACCAACTAGATCTTTTAGAGGTCATGCGGGTGCGAAGAACAAAGGAAAAAAGTAAGCTATGGGAGTTCGTAAAAAACAGATGGCCGAAAGAATTAAGGCTGAAAAGAAGAAGATTGCTTTTGCGAAGTTGAACAATTGTCCAACTTCACCAAGAAAAATGCGTCTTGTTGCAGATTTAATTAGAGGTGTACAGGTAGAGAAGGCTTTGGCTATATTAAAGTTTAGTCAAAAAGAAGCTTCAAGAAGAGTAGAGAAGTTGTTGCTTTCTGCTATTGCTAACTGGCAGTCTAAAAATGAAGATGCAGATATTGAAGAGGCAGATCTTATTGTTAAGGAAATAAGAGTTGATAGTGGTGCAATGTTAAAAAGGTTGAGACCAGCACCACAAGGAAGAGCACATAGAATTAGAAAACGTTCTAACCACGTAACATTGGTTTTAGAATCTAACAATAAAACTCAAAGCTAAGACATTACTATGGGACAAAAAACAAATCCAATCGGGAATCGTCTAGGTATCATAAGAGGTTGGGAATCTAACTGGTATGGTGGAAATGATTACGGAGACAAATTAGCAGAGGATGATAAAATACGTAAGTATGTTCATGCTCGTTTAGCAAAAGCTAGTGTTTCTAGAGTTATTATAGAGCGTACTTTAAAGCTTGTAACTGTAACTATTACTACTGCTAGACCTGGTATTATTATCGGTAAAGGTGGTCAGGAAGTTGATAAGTTGAAAGAAGAGCTTAAGAAAATTACAAGTAAGGAAGTTCAGATTAATATATTTGAAATTAAGAGACCAGAAGTAGATGCTAATCTTGTAGCTGCTAGTGTTGCTCGTCAAATTGAAAATAGAATTTCTTACAGAAGAGCTATTAAGATGGCAATTGCTGCTGCAATGAGAATGAATGCAGAAGGTATAAAAATTCAAATCTCTGGAAGATTAAACGGTGCTGAAATGGCTCGTTCTGAAGCTTACAAAGATGGTAGAATTCCGTTATCTACTTTTAGAGCAGATATAGACTATGCATTAAATGAAGCTCATACTACTTATGGAAGATTAGGTATTAAGGTGTGGATTATGAAAGGCGAAGTTTATGGTAAAAGAGAGCTTTCTCCATTAGTTGGTATGTCTAAAGGGCAAGGCAAAGGTGGAAGAAACGAAGGGCCTAAGAAACAACGTCGTAGAAAGTAATTATTTAAAGAGATAGAGAAATGTTACAACCAAAAAGAACCAAATTTCGTAAAGCGCAGAAAGGCCGTATGAAAGGACTTTCGCAAAGAGGGCACCAGCTTTCTAACGGTATGTTCGGTATAAAATCTTTAGATTCTAAGTTTATTACTTCACGTCAGATAGAGGCGGCTCGTATTGCTGCTACTAGATATATGAAGAGAGAAGGACAGTTATGGATAAAAATATTTCCAGACAAGCCTATTACTAAAAAACCATTAGAAGTACGTATGGGTAAAGGTAAAGGTGCGCCAGAATATTTTGTTGCTGTTGTGAAACCAGGTAGAATTATGTTTGAGATAGCGGGTGTTCCTATGGACATAGCTAAAGAGGCTTTACGTCTTGCGGCTCAAAAATTACCGGTAAAGACTAAATTTATTGTTGCTAGAGATTATTCAGCTTAATTTATAATTTAAGGAATCATGAAACAATCAGAAGTAAAAGAATTATCAGTTGAAGATTTAAAAAATAAATTAGCTGAGTTTAAAAAGCAGTATGGGGATTTAAAATTAGCCCACTCTGTTACGCCTTTGGAGAATCCACTTCAAATCAGAAAGACGAGAAGAACGGTGGCTAGACTAGCAACTGAATTAACTAAAAGGGATAACCAATAATTGGTTCTGCTTTATGGAAAAAAGAAATTTAAGAAAAGAGAGAATAGGAGTTGTAACTAGCAACAAAATGGAGAAATCAATTGTGGTTTCAGAAGTTAAGCGTGTTAAGCACCCTATGTACGGTAAGTTCGTGTTAAAGACAAAGAAATATGTTGCGCACGACGAAACAAACGATTGCAATATTGGTGATACAGTAAAAATAATGGAGACACGTCCATTGAGTAGAACTAAGTGTTGGAGATTGGTGGAAATTTTAGAAAGAGCTAAATAATATGTTACAGCAAGAATCTAGACTAAAAGTGGCAGACAATACAGGGGCAAAAGAAGTTTTGACTATACGTGTATTGGGCGGTACCAAAAGAAGATATGCATCAGTTGGAGATAAAATAGTAGTGTCTGTTAAAGATGCTACTCCAAACGGAGGTATTAAAAAAGGTGCTGTTTCTACTGCAGTAGTTGTAAGAACTAAAAAAGAAGTAAGAAGACAAGATGGATCTTACATTCGTTTTGATGATAATGCGTGTGTATTATTAAACCCAACGGGTGAAATGAGAGGTACACGTGTTTTTGGACCTGTTGCAAGAGAGCTTCGTGATAAGCAATTCATGAAGATTGTTTCATTAGCCCCTGAGGTACTTTAATATTCAGAAAAATGATGAAGTTAAAAATTAAAACAGGAGATACAGTAAGAATTATTGCCGGAGACCATAAAGGTACAGAAGGTAAAGTTGTTAGTGTTGACCGTGAAAAGAATAAGGCAATTGTTGAAGGTGCTAATATGGTATCTAAGCATGAGAAGCCTAGCGCAAACAATCCTCAAGGAGGAATCGTTAAAAAGGAAGCTCCATTACACATTTCAAATTTATCTTTAATTGATCCAAAATCTGGAGAAGTAACAAAGGTAGGTTATGAAGTAAGAGATGGTAAGAAAGTGAGATTTTCTAAAAAATCTAATGAAGTAATTTAATTATGACTTACACTCCAAGATTAAAACAAGAATATAAAGAACGTATTGTTTCTGCTCTTACAGAGGAGTTTGAATATAAGAACGTTATGCAGGTGCCAAAACTTACTAAAATAGTTTTAAGTAGAGGTGTTGGTGCTGCAGTTGCAGATAAGAAGCTTATTGACCATGCAATGGATGAGTTAACACTTATAACAGGTCAGAAAGCAGTTTCTACAATGTCTAAAAAGGATGTTGCTTCTTTTAAATTACGTAAGGGTATGCCAATTGGTGCTAAAGTTACGTTAAGAGGTGAAAGAATGTATGAGTTTTTAGATAGGTTAATTACAAGTGCTTTGCCACGTGTTAGAGATTTTCAAGGTATTAAAGCTACAGGTTTTGATGGTCGTGGAAACTATAACTTAGGTGTTACTGAGCAAATAATATTCCCAGAAATTAACATTGATAAGATTAATAGAATCAATGGTATGGATATTACTTTTGTAACTACAGCTGAAACTGATAAAGAAGCTAAATCATTATTAACTCAACTAGGATTACCTTTTAAAAAGAATTAGTATGGCTAAAGAATCAATGAAGGCCCGCGAAAGAAAAAGAGCCGCAACAGTTGCAAAATATGCTGAAAAAAGGAAAGCTTTAAAAGAAGCTGGAGATTATGAAGCTTTACAAAAATTACCAAAAAATGCTTCACCTGTTCGTATGCATAACAGATGTAAGTTAACTGGAAGACCAAAGGGTTATATGAGAACTTTTGGAATTTCTAGGGTAACATTTAGAGAAATGGCTAACAATGGTTTAATCCCTGGGGTTAAAAAAGCAAGTTGGTAAAAATAAACAATCAATATAAATTGGTTTCAGGTTTAGCTAAAAGTTAAAAACCGTCACCGCAAATTATTTTAAATGGTAACAGATCCTATAGCAGATTATTTAACAAGAGTTAGAAATGCCAGTCGTGCAGGTCACAGAGTGGTAGAGATTCCTGCTTCAAATCTAAAAACAGAGATAACTAAAATATTGTTCGATCAAGGATATATTTTAAGTTATAAAGTCATTGAAGACGCAGTACAAGGTTCAATCAAAATTGCTTTGAAATACAATAAAGCAACTAAAGAGCCTGTAATAAAAAAAATACAACGAGTAAGTAAGCCAGGTTTACGTAAGTATGCTGGTTCTTCAGACTTGCCAAGAGTACTTAACGGTTTAGGTATCGCTATAGTTTCTACTTCTCATGGAGTTATGACTAGCAAGCAAGCTAAGTTAGAAAAAGTTGGTGGTGAAGTTTTATGCTACGTTTATTAATCTATAAAGAATAAGAATAATGTCTAGAATAGGTAATAATCCAGTAACAATTCCTGAGGGTGTAACCGTAGAGGTTAACGATAATGTAGTTACAATGAAAGGTAAATTGGGTGAATTAACTCAAGAGTTTTCAGGAGTTTCGGTAGAAATAGAAGAAGGGTCAATCATTGTAAAGAGAAATTCTGAGCATAAACAAGATAAAGCAAAGCACGGTTTGTATAGAGCTTTATTTTTTAATATGATAGAAGGAGTTTCTAAAGGTTGGACTAAAGAATTAGAATTGGTTGGTGTTGGTTATAGAGCTAGCAACCAAGGACAAAAATTAGATTTGGCTGTAGGTTTTTCACATAACATAGTTTTGGATATAGCTCCAGAGGTAAAAGTGGAAACAGTTTCTGAGAAAGGAAAGAATCCAATTGTAAAATTAACATCTTTTGACAAGCAATTAGTTGGTCAAGTAGCGGCTAAAATTAGAGCTTTTCGTAAGCCAGAGCCTTACAAAGGAAAAGGTATTAAGTTTGTTGGAGAAGTATTAAGAAGAAAAGCAGGTAAATCAGCTTAATAATTAGCAATATGGGATTATCAAAGACTGAAAGAAGATACAGAATTAAAAGAAGGATTAGAAAAGTTTCATTTGGAACTGCAACTAAACCAAGATTAGCTGTATTTAGAAGTAACAAAGAGATTTATGCTCAAATTATTGATGATAATGCAGGAACTACATTAGTTTCAGCATCTTCAAGAGATAACGGGCTAGATGCAAAAGGAACTAAAATAGAAATAGCTAACCAAGTAGGTAAAGCTATCGCTGAAAAGGCTTTAAAGGCTGGTATAGAAACTATTGCTTTTGATAGAGGTGGTAACTTGTACCACGGAAGAATTAAATCATTAGCAGAAGGTGCTAGAGAAGGCGGACTTAAATTCTAATATATTATGTACCAAAGATATAAAAACGTAGAAACAGTTAAACCAGGTGGATTAGATTTGAAAGATCGTTTGGTTGGTGTACAAAGGGTTACTAAGGTAACAAAAGGTGGTAGAGCTTTTGGTTTTTCTGCTATAGTAGTTGTAGGAGATGAAAACGGTGTTGTTGGACACGGTTTAGGTAAATCTAAAGATGTAGCTACTGCTATTGCAAAAGCTGTTGAAGACGCAAAAAAGAATTTAATTAGAATCCCTCTAATCAAAGGAACTATACCTCACGAACAAAAAGGTAAATTTGGTGGTGCTCGTGTATATATCCAACCTGCATCTCACGGTACAGGTGTAATTGCTGGTGGAGCTGTAAGAGCTGTATTGGAAGCAGTTGGTGTACATGATGTATTATCAAAGTCACAAGGTTCTTCTAACCCTCATAACGTAGTTAAAGCAACTTTTGATGCTTTATTGCAAATTAGGGATGCAAAAACAATTGCAGATCAAAGAGGAGTATCTTTAGAAAAAGTATTTAAAGGATAAATAGGATACAATGGGAAAGATTAAAGTAAAGCAAGTTAAGAGTAATATTAAACAGACTCAAAGACAAAAAAGAACCTTAGAGGCTCTTGGGCTTAGAAAAATTGGTCAAGTTGTTGAGCATGAGGCTACGCCAAATATCCTTGGTATGGTAAATAAAGTTGAACATTTAGTTTCTACTGAAGAAGCTTAATTATAAATTTATCAAGATGAATTTAAGTAATTTAACACCTGCAGAAGGTGCTGTCAATAAGGCAGGTAAAATCGTAGGTAGAGGACAAGGTTCTGGTAAAGGTGGTACTGCTACTAGAGGGCACAAAGGTGCTAAATCTAGATCTGGTTACTCTAAGAAAATTGGTTTTGAAGGTGGACAGATGCCGTTGCAAAGACGTGTGCCTAAGTTTGGTTTTACAAATATCAATAGAAAAGATTACCAAGGAATTAATTTAGAGAAACTACAAGAGTTAGTTGATAAAGGAGCTATAAAAGATGTAGTTACTTTTGAAACTCTTTTAGAGAATAGATTAGTAAGAAAAAATGATTTGGTTAAGATTTTAGGTGGTGGTGAATTAAAAGCTACTCTTAAAATTTCTGCTCACAAATTTACTGCGTCTGCAAAGCAAGCTATTGAGGCTGCTGGAGGAGAAGCAATAAGTCTTTAATCACTAAACAGAAGATGAAGAAATTTTTTGATACCATATCCAATATTTGGAAAATAGAAGAGTTAAGAAACAGAATAATTATTACGCTTACTTTACTATTAGTATACCGTTTTGGTGCTCAAATTGCACTACCAGGGATTGATTCTCAGGAATTGGGTAATTTACAAACAGGTACAGAACAAGGTATATTTGGTTTATTAAATGCATTTACAGGTGGGGCTTTTGCCAAGGCATCTGTTTTTGCATTGGGTATTATGCCTTATATTTCTGCATCTATTGTAGTGCAATTAATGGGTATTGCTATCCCTTACCTTCAAAAATTACAAAAAGAAGGTGAGAGCGGTAGAAAAACAATTAACCAAATTACAAGATGGTTGACTATTGCAATATGTATTGTACAGGCTCCTGCTTATCTTTTAGGTTTAGGTGCATTTGGAGTTCCAGATAGTGCTTTTGTATTAGGTAAAGGACTAGATTTTATGATTCCAGCTGTAATTATATTAGTTACAGGTACTGTGTTTGCAATGTGGTTAGGAGAAAAAATAACTGATAAGGGTATTGGTAATGGTATTTCATTATTAATTATGATTGGTATTATTGCTACTATGCCTCAAGCATTTATTCAGGAAGTAGCTTCTAGAACAGGTGACAATGTTGGTGGACCAATGTTTATCCTTGTTGAAGTTATTTTATGGTTCTTAGTTATTTTGGCATCTGTACTAATAGTATTAGCTACACGTCAAATACCTGTTCAGTATGCAAGAAGAACCGCATCTGGTGGTTATGAGAAAAACATTACTGGATCTAGACAGTATATTCCTCTTAAGTTAAATGCATCTGGTGTTATGCCAATAATATTTGCACAAGCTTTAATGTTTTTGCCAGGTATGATTGGTAAGTATTTTAATACTTCTGCAGTAGGTTCATGGTTTGAGGTTAATTTTCAAGATCCCTTTGGATTAGCATATAATTTATTATTTGCTTTTCTAATTATAATATTCACATATTTTTATACTGCTATTACTGTACCAACAAATAAAATGGCAGATGACTTAAAAAGAAGTGGTGGATTTGTACCAGGAACAAGGCCTGGGAAAGAAACTGCAGATTTTTTAGATAAAATTATGTCATTAATTACGTTACCCGGATCTATTTTCTTAGCTTTGCTGGCTGTTTTACCAGCTATTGTTGTTCAGCTATTGGGAATTACAGGAAATTGGGCAATGTTTTATGGTGGAACATCACTACTAATTATGGTGGGTGTAGCAATTGATACGGTTCAACAAGTGAATTCATATTTGTTAAATAGACATTATGATGGCTTAATGAAAAGTGGTAAAAATAGAAAAGTAGCATAAGTTATGGCTAAACAAGCAGCGATAGAGCAAGACGGATCTATAATTGAAGCATTATCTAATGCAATGTTTCGCGTAGAGTTAGAAAACGGACACGTGGTTACAGCGCATATATCTGGAAAGATGAGAATGCATTATATTAAATTATTACCAGGTGATAAGGTGAAATTAGAAATGAGCCCTTATGACTTGACTAAAGCAAGAATTACATATAGATATTAAGATGAAAGTAAGAGCATCAATAAAAAAGAGAAGTGCCGAGTGCAAAATAGTGCGCAGAAAAGGACGGTTGTACGTAATTAATAAAAAGAATCCTAGATTTAAACAAAGACAAGGGTAATTATGGCAAGAATTGCAGGTGTAGATATACCAAAACAGAAAAGAGGAGTTATAGCTTTAACGTACATATTTGGTGTAGGTAGAAGTAGAGCTAAAGAAATTTTAGCTAAAGCCCAAGTTAGTGAAGATACAAAAGTATCAGATTGGAATGATGACGAAATAGGTCGTATTCGTGATGCTGTATCTGAGTTTACTATTGAAGGTGAATTACGTTCAGAAATTCAATTAAGCATCAAACGTTTAATGGATATCGGATGTTACAGAGGAATTCGCCATAGGTCAGGTTTACCTTTAAGAGGTCAAAGAACTAAGAACAACTCTAGAACTAGAAAAGGTAAGAGAAAAACTGTTGCTAACAAGAAGAAAGCAACTAAATAATTAAAAGTCATTAGTATTTAGAAGTTGGATTGAATCTGTCTGAAATGTTAAAGTTTAGGATTCTAATACTAACAACTAACAACTAAAAACTAGAAAAATATGGCAAAGTCAAATACAAAAACAGCTAAAAAACGTAAAGTTATAGTTGAATCAGTTGGAGAAGCACACGTAACAGCTTCTTTTAACAACATTATTATTTCTTTAACAAACAAAAAAGGAGATGTAATCTCTTGGTCATCTGCCGGTAAAATGGGCTTTAGAGGATCTAAGAAGAATACACCTTATGCTGCGCAAGTAGCATCTGAAGATTGTGCTAAAGTTGCGCATGAAGCAGGACTTAGAAAAGTTAAAGTTTATGTAAAAGGACCTGGTAACGGTAGAGAATCTGCAATACGTGCAATTCACAACTCAGGAATTGAAGTAACAGAAATTATTGATGTTACTCCATTACCACACAACGGTTGTAGACCTCCAAAAAGAAGAAGAGTTTAATTAATTTAATAGCCCTATGGGCGTTTCACAGAAAGTGTAGTTACGATTATCGAAGGATAAGCCTTAATTCATAATCTCACTTTCAAAATAATAGAAAATGGCAAGATATACAGGACCTAAAACTAAAATCGCACGTAAATTCGGAGAAGCGATATTTGGAGAAGATAAGTCTTTTGAAAAAAAGAATTACCCTCCAGGACAACACGGTAACAATAGACGTCGTGGTAAAAAATCTGAATATGCTGTCCAGTTAATGGAAAAGCAAAAAGCTAAATATTCTTACGGAATTTTAGAAAAACAATTTAGAAACTTATTTGCTAAAGCAAACAGCAGTAAAGGTGTTACTGGTGAAGTTTTACTTCAATTATGTGAATCTCGTTTGGATAACGTTGTTTACAGAATGGGTGTTTCTAATTCAAGAAGAGGAGCAAGACAATTAGTTTCTCACCGTCACATTACAGTTAACGGTCAATTGGTAAACATACCATCTTATTCTTTAAAGCCAGGTGATGTTGTAGGTGTTAGAGAAAAGTCTAAATCATTATCTGCTATACAAGATGCATTGGCTGCTAACAGTCGAGTATACGAGTGGATTACTTGGAATTCTGAGAAAAACGAAGGTACTTATGTATCAATTCCAGAAAGAGTTCAGATTCCAGAGAATATCAAGGAACAACTAATCGTCGAGTTATACTCTAAATAAACAACCTAATTCAACTATGGCATTATTAAATTTTCAGAAGCCCGATAAAGTTATAATGATCGATTCTACAGATTTTGAAGGGAAATTTGAATTTCGTCCTTTAGAGCCTGGTTATGGATTGACTGTTGGAAACGCATTAAGAAGAGTATTGCTTTCTGCATTAGAAGGTTTTGCAATTACTTCTGTAAGAATGGATAAAGTAGAACATGAGTTCTCTGTTATTCCTGGTGTTGTTGAAGACGTTACAGAAATGATTCTAAACTTAAAACAAGTTCGTTTTAAGAGACAAATAGAAGATGTTGAAACTGAAACTGTTTCAATTTCTGTAAGTGGTAAAAATCAGTTAACTGCGGGTGATTTTCAGAAATTTATTTCTGGGTACCAAGTATTAAATCCTGATTTAGTAATTTGTAATATGGATGCTAAAGTTAGCATTAATATGGAAATTGTTATTGAGAAAGGAAGAGGATACGTACCAGCAGAAGAGAATAAAAAGCCTGGTGCTGCTATAGGAACTATTCCAATAGATTCTATCTTTACGCCAATTAAAAACGTAAAGTATAGTATTGAGAACTATCGTGTTGAACAAAAAACTGATTATGAAAAATTAGTTTTTGAAATTAGTAGCGATGGATCAATAAATCCTAAAGATGCTTTAACTGAAGCTGCAAAGGTTTTAATTCATCACTTTATGTTATTCTCTGATGAGCGTATTACATTAGAAGCTGATGAAATAGCTCAGACTGAGACTTATGATGAGGAATCATTACATATGCGTCAGTTGCTTAAAACAAAATTAGTAGATATGGATCTTTCGGTTCGTGCACTAAATTGTTTAAAAGCAGCAGAAGTAGATACATTAGGAGACTTAGTTTCTTTCAACAAAAACGATCTTATGAAGTTTAGAAACTTCGGTAAAAAATCATTAACAGAATTAGAAGAATTAGTGATTAATAAAGGATTGAGTTTTGGAATGGACTTGTCAAAATATAAATTGGATAAAGATTAATTTTATTTCCACTAAGGAGATATATAAGATAATATAATGAGACACGGTAAAAAAGTTAATCATTTAGGAAGAAAAGCAGCGCATAGAAAAGCTATGTTAGCAAATATGGCTTGTTCTTTAATTGAGCACAAAAGAATTAACACTACTGTTGCTAAAGCTAAAGCTTTAAAACAATTTGTAGAGCCTTTAATTACTAAATCAAAGGCAGAAAACAACCAGTCTGTAGAGAAAGGTACTCACAACAGACGTATAGTGTTTAAAAACTTAAGAGATAAGTACGCAGTAACAACTTTATTTGGTGAGGTTTCTTCTAAAGTAGGAGATAGACCAGGTGGTTATACAAGAATTATTAAGCTTGGTAACAGGTTAGGTGATAATGCTGATATGGCTTTAATAGAGTTAGTAGACTTTAATGAAGTTTATAACGCTGGTAAACCAAAAGAGAAGAAGAAATCTAGAAGAGGTAGAAGCAAAAAGGCTGTAGCGCCTGTAGCAGAAACAAAATCAGATGATTCAGAAGAATAAAATAATGATTTTATTTTTTTAAATATTCAAAAGGGATAGACTTATAGTCTGTCCCTTTTTTTTATGTTAAATTTGTATAGTAGAAATATTAAGGATTAAATTTTTATAGGGTGAAATATCAAGCAAGAAAAAAAGCGCTAATATTATTAGCAGACGGTACAATTTTTCACGGTAAAGCTGTTGGTGATGCAGATGGTACAGCATTTGGTGAAGTTTGTTTTAATACTGGTATGACAGGGTATCAGGAAATTTTTACAGATCCATCTTATTTTGGGCAAATTATGGTTACTACCAATGCACATATTGGTAATTACGGTACCAATAAAGAAGAGGTAGAGTCTAATTCTGTTAAGATTTCTGGGCTGGTTTGTAAAAATTTTAGTTATGATTATTCTAGAGTAGATGCGGATGCTAGTTTACAAGAGTTTCTAAATAACAGTAACCTTTTTGCTATTTCTGATGTAGATACAAGAGCTTTGGTTAGCTATATTAGAGATAATGGTGCTATGAATGCGGTAATTTCTACAGATGTAGATAATATAGAGAGTTTAAAAGAGCAATTGGCAAATGTTCCTAGTATGGAAGGTTTAGAGTTATCCTCTAAAGTTTCTACTAAAGAACCTTATTTTTATGGAGATGAAAATGCAAAGTATAAAATTGCAGCCTTAGATATAGGAATTAAAAAAAATATATTGCGTAATCTAGCTAAAAGAGATGCTTATATAAAAGTGTTTCCTTACAACGCATCTTATAGTGAGTTAAGTTCTTTTAATCCTGATGGTTATTTTATTTCTAATGGGCCTGGTGATCCAGAACCTTTAACTGATGCTATACAAACAGCTAAGGATATCATTGCTAACAATAAAACTTTATTTGGTATTTGTTTAGGTCATCAAGTGATTGCTCTAGCAAACGGAGTTTCTACATATAAAATGCATAATGGACATAGAGGAATTAATCATCCGGTTATGAACATAACTACTGGTAAAGGTGAAATTACTTCTCAAAACCACGGTTTTGCTATTAATAGAGATGAAGCAGAGGCTAATACTGATTTAGAAATTACACACAAACACTTAAACGATAACACTGTTGCTGGTATAAGAATGAAGAATAAAAATGTTTTTTCTGTACAGTATCACCCAGAAGCAAGTCCAGGTCCTAACGATTCTAATTATTTGTTTGATAATTTTTTCGAATTAATTAAAAACAGTTAGAACTAAATAATACGATATCGTTTTCGTTTAAATTATAGTTAATTATTGGTATAGTTATGGCGTAAAACTCACGGGTAATGGTACACTTTTGTATCTTTACGAGAAGATTATATCAACCTAAAAAATAAAAAATTCTATGAGTATTATCATAAATGTGCATGCAAGGCAAATATTAGATTCAAGAGGTAACCCTACTGTAGAAGTAGACGTATATACAGAAAATGGTGTTTTAGGTAGAGCCGCAGTTCCTTCTGGTGCTTCTACGGGTGAACATGAAGCTGTTGAGTTAAGAGATGGTGGAGATATTTTTATGGGTAAAGGTGTTTTAAATGCCGTTGCAAATGTAAATACTACTATAGCTGAAGAAATTATTGGGATGTCTGTTTTTGAACAAAACCTAGTAGACCAAACAATGATAGATTTAGATGGTACGCCAAATAAATCTAAATTAGGTGCTAATGCAATTTTAGGTGTTTCTTTAGCGGTTGCTAAGGCTGCAGCTAATGAAATGGGAATGCCATTATACAGATACGTTGGTGGTGTAAGTGCAAATACGTTGCCTGTTCCTATGATGAATATTATTAACGGAGGTTCTCACTCAGATGCGCCAATAGCTTTTCAGGAATTCATGGTAATGCCTGTAAAAGCTAAAAACTTTACGCATGCTATGCAAATGGGAACTGAGATTTTTCACCACTTAAAAAAAGTATTACATGATAGAGGTTTAAGTACAGCTGTTGGTGATGAAGGTGGTTTTGCTCCAAATTTAGCAGGTGGTACAGAAGATGCTTTAGATACTATTGCAAAAGCTGTTTCTAATGCAGGTTATAAGTTGGGTGATGAAATTATGATTGCTTTAGATTGTGCTGCTGCAGAATTTTTTGTTGATGGTAAATATGATTACACAAAGTTTGAAGGCGATAAAGGTGTAATTAGATCATCTGAAGAGCAAGCACAGTATTTGGCAGATTTGTCTGCTAAATATCCTATTATTTCTATTGAAGATGGTATGGATGAGAATGATTGGGATGGCTGGAAATCTTTAACTGAAAAAGTTGGCGATAAAGTGCAATTAGTTGGTGATGATTTATTTGTTACAAACGTAGAGCGTTTATCTAAAGGGATTAAGAATAATATAGCAAATTCTATCTTAATTAAAGTAAATCAAATAGGTACGCTTACAGAGACTATAGCAGCTGTAACTATGGCTAAAAATGCAGGTTATACATCTGTAATGTCTCACCGTTCTGGAGAGACAGAAGATAATACAATTGCAGATTTAGCAGTTGCATTAAACACAGGGCAAATTAAAACAGGTTCTGCTTCTAGATCTGACCGTATGGCTAAATACAACCAATTATTGCGTATTGAAGAGGAATTAGGTACTGTTGCATACTACCCGCAAATGGATGCCTTTAAAATAAAATAAAAAAACTAGTTTTAGTTTATTGAGCCGCTCTGTATAAGAGCGGCTTTTTTGTGCTTAATTGTCAAATTAATATAATATATAGCAAATTCAATTCTCTTTTTATTGTAAACCTATTTTTAGGCTTATATTTTTAAAAGATTTAATGTTATTAAATGTATAAATAGTGCTAACTAATTGATAAACTAGTGTCTTTTTCTTAAATTTACAGTTCGATTAATAATATTAGTAAATTATACCAATGTCAGATAAAGTTACTTTAGAATTTAACGGGAATAAATATGATTTCCCAGTAGTAGAGGGCACAGAGAAAGAACAGGCCATAGATATAAAAACATTACGTTCTGCAACCGGTTTAACAACAATAGATCCAGGATATAAAAATACAGGCTCTTGTGAGAGTGCTATTACATTTTTAGATGGTGAAAAGGGTATTTTAAGATACCGTGGATATTCTATTGAAGAGTTAGCTGAAAAAGCAGACTTTTTAGAAGTAGCTTATTTATTAATTTTTGGAGAATTACCTAACGCAGAGCAGTTAGCTAAATTTCACTCAGATATAAAAAAGGAGTCTCACGTAGATGAGGAGATGAAAAAGATTTTAGATGGTTTTCCTAAGTCTGCACACCCAATGGGCGTGTTATCATCTTTAACAAGTGCTTTAATTGCATTTAACCCATCTTCTGTAAATGTTACTTCAGAAAATGATATGTACCACGCAATAGTAAGAATTTTAGCAAAATTCCCTGTTTTAGTTGCTTGGACATTAAGAAAGAAAAAAGGTCTTCCGTTAGATTACGGAGATGATTCTTTAGGTTACGTAGAAAACATTCATAAAATGATGTTTAAGAGACCTAGTGAAGAGTACAAGTCAAATAAAGTTGTTATAGATGCTTTAGATAAATTATTAATTTTACACGCAGATCATGAACAAAATTGTTCTACATCTACTGTAAGAATTGTTGGTTCTTCTCATGCAGGTTTATTTGCATCTTTATCTGCGGGTATTTCTGCTCTTTGGGGTCCATTACATGGTGGTGCAAACCAAGCAGTATTAGAAATGCTAGAAGCTATAGAAGCTGATGGTGGAGATACTAAAAAATATATGGCTAAAGCTAAGGATAAAAATGATCCTTTTAGATTAATGGGCTTTGGACATAGAGTATACAAAAACTTTGATCCTAGAGCTAAAATTATAAAAGTAGCTGCTGATGAAGTCTTAAATGATTTAGGTATTAACGATCCAATTTTAGATATCGCTAAAGGTTTAGAAAAAGAGGCTTTAGAAGATCCTTATTTTGTAGATCGTAAATTATATCCTAATGTAGATTTCTATTCAGGTATTATTTACAGAGCATTAGGTATACCTACTGAAATGTTTACAGTTATGTTTGCATTAGGAAGATTACCAGGTTGGATAGCTCAATGGAGAGAAATGAGATTAAATAACGAACCAATTGGTAGGCCAAGACAGGTTTACGTTGGTGAAAATTACAGATCTTTTGTAGAAGTAAACAAAAGATAAACTGTAATAACATACATTGTTTGTAAAAGCCTTTTTGATATTTCAAAAGGGCTTTTATTATTTTAGGGATTCTTATTTTTATTTAGAAAAATTCGTTTCATATTTGCATAAAAATTAGTTTATGCGTCAAATAAATGTGAAAAACGAAACTTCTAGGTTAAAAACAGTTGTTTTGGGAACCGCAGAGAGTTGTGGATCTACGCCCACAGCAGAAGAAGCTTATGATCCTAAATCTTTAGAGCATATTTTAGCGGGTACATATCCGGTAGAAAAAGATATGGTTACAGAGATGAATGCTTTTGAGGCTGTTCTTAAAAAATACAATGTAGAAGTATTAAGGCCAAAACTGCTAAAAGATTGTAATCAGATTTTTTCTAGAGATATAGCTTTTGTTATTGACGATGTTTTTTTTAGAGCAAATATTTTACCAGATAGGGAGGAAGAATATTTAGCAATACAATACATTGTAGATCAAATAAATCCTGATAAGGTTATAGAACTACCTGAAGAAGCACATATAGAAGGCGGTGATGTTATGCCTTGGAACGACCATATTTTTATTGGTACATATACCGCAGAAAATTACTCTCACCATATAACTGCCAGAACAAATAAATTAGCAGTAGATCATATAACAAAGCTTTTTCCTAATAAAACAGTAAAGTCTTTTGAGCTACGTAAATCTACCAATGCAAGAGAAAATGCACTGCATTTAGACTGTTGTTTTCAGCCAATTGGTAAAGGCAAAGCTATTCTTCATAAAAACGGTTTTTTAGTAGAAGAAGAATACCAGTGGTTGGTAGACTTTTTTGGTAAAGAAAATGTGTTTGAAATTACAAGTGATGAAATGTACAATATGTTTAGTAACATTTTTTCAATCTCTGAAGAGGTTATTGTATCAGAAAAAAACTTTACAAGATTAAATGATTGGTTAAGAGCACAAGGTTTTACGGTAGAAGAGGTGCCATACTCAGAAATTTCTAAACAAGAAGGTTTGTTACGTTGTAGCACATTACCATTATTAAGAGAATAATATATTTATAATATTACTATGCAGGTTACTAATACAATTTTAATGATAAGACCGGTTGGTTTTCGTAAAAACGAACAAACAGCTGTAAACAATTATTTTCAAGAAGACCTTGACATTAAAAATGCAGAAATAAACAAAAAAGCTCAGGCAGAGTTTGATGCTTTTGTTACACAATTACGTTTTAAAGGAGTAGATGTGGTTGTTGTAGATGATACTAAAGAACCAGATACACCAGATTCTATTTTTCCTAATAACTGGGTTTCTTTTCATAAAAATGGTACTGTAGGTTTATACCCTATGTATGCAGAGAATAGAAGAAATGAACGTAGAGAAGATATTTTAGACATATTAGAGGAAAAAGGTTTTAGTATAGACCATACTATAGATTATACTAGTGCAGAAGATGAAGAGCTTTATTTAGAAGGTACAGGTAGTATTTTATTGGATAGAGTAAATAAAAAAGCGTACTGCGCACTATCTGTAAGAGCAGATGAAGATTTATTTATAGAATTCTGTGAAGATTTTGAGTATACTCCAGTTATATTTACTGCAAACCAATCTGTAGAAGGTAAGCGTTTACCTATATACCATACCAATGTTATGATGTGCTTGGCAGAAGATTTTTCTGTAATTTGTTTAGATACTATAGACGATAAAAAAGAGCGTAAAAATGTAGTTAAGCATTTAAAAGAAGATGGTAAAGAAGTTATAGCTATTACAGAAAAGCAAATGCATTCTTTTGCAGGTAATATGCTTCAGGTAATGGGAGCTGAAGGTAAACGTTACCTGGTAATGAGTTCTGCAGCATACCATAGTTTAACAGAAAAGCAAATTGAAGCAATAGAAAAAACATCAGAAATTATACATAGTTCTTTAGAAACTATAGAAACTTGTGGTGGTGGTAGTGCAAGATGTATGATGGCAGAAGTATTTTTACCAAAAACAAACTAAAATCTATCTTATAGAAAAAGATAAAAGCCGTAATTTTACAGGCTTAAATACAATTTATAATGAATATCCAAGAAGTGTTAACGCAAAAGGTAAAAGATGCGGTTTTATCTATTTATAAAATAGAGCTGCCAACAGTAGAATTTCAGCCAACAAGAAAAGATTTTGAAGGTGATATAACTGTAGTTGTTTTTCCTATTCTACGCTTTGTAAAAGGTAATCCTGCACAAATTGGAGAACAAATAGGATTGTATTTAAAAGAAAATGTAGAAGAAGTAGAAAACTTTAATGTAGTTAAAGGTTTTTTAAACATTGTAATTAGTGATGCCTTTTATGTAAACTTTTTCAATAGTATTAAAGACACAGAAAACTATGGTTTTGTAGCAGAAACGGCAGATGCTGTTATGGTAGAATATTCTTCTCCCAATACTAATAAACCATTGCATTTAGGGCATATTAGAAATAACTTATTAGGTTATTCTGTTGCAGAAATTTTAAAAGCATCTGGTAAAAAAGTATACAAAACCCAGATTATTAACGATCGTGGTATACATATTTGTAAAAGTATGTTGGCTTGGAAACTTTTTGGTAACGGTGAAACTCCAGAAAGTACTGGTCTTAAAGGTGATAAGTTAGTAGGTAATTACTATGTTAAGTTTGATAAAGAGTATAAAGTACAAATAGCAGATTTAGTTGCTGCTGGTACAGATGCAAAAGAAGCAGAAAAGCAAGCGCCACTTTTATTAGAGGCACAAGAAATGCTACGTAAGTGGGAAGCTGGTGATGAAGAAGTGGTTTCACTTTGGAAAATGATGAACCAATGGGTTTATAGTGGTTTTGAGGTTACTTATAAAAATTTAGGAGTAGATTTTGACTCATATTACTATGAGAGTAATACCTACCTTTTAGGTAAAGATATTGTAGATGAAGGTCTAGAAAAAGGTGTTTTCTACAGAAAAGAAGATGGTAGTGTTTGGATAGATTTGTCTGACGAAGGTTTAGATGAAAAAATTGTATTACGTGCAGATGGTACAGCAGTTTATATGACGCAAGATATTGGTACTGCAATACAGCGTACTAAAGATCATCCAGATGTAAATGGTATGGTTTATACTGTTGGTAACGAGCAAGATTACCACTTTAATGTATTGTTTTTAATACTTAAAAAATTAGGCTTTTCTTGGGCAGAACAATTGTATCATTTAAGTTATGGTATGGTAGATTTACCTAGCGGAAAAATGAAAAGTAGAGAAGGAACTGTTGTAGATGCTGATGATTTAATGAAAGATATGACAGCTACAGCAGCTAGCATTTCTGAAGAATTAGGAAAGTTAGACGGTTACACAGATACTGAAAAAGAAGAGCTTTACAGGGTAATTGGTTTAGGGGCTTTAAAATACTATATACTAAAAGTAGATCCTAAAAAACGCATTTTGTTTAATCCTGAAGAATCTGTAGAATTCCAAGGTAATACAGGACCCTTTATACAGTACACCTATGCAAGAATACAGTCTATTTTAAGAAAGTCTGATTTTGATTATACGGCAATTGTAAAGGCTGGTGACTTGCATGAAAAAGAAAAGGAGTTATTAAAGCAAATGCAAATGTTCCCTTCTGTTGTTCAAAATGCAGCACAGAGTTTTAGTCCTGCTTTAATAGCAAATTACACCTATGACTTGGTTAAAGAGTTTAATTCTTTTTACCAAAATGTACCAATTTTACCAGAAGAAGACTTACAAAAGAAAATATTTAGAGTGCAGTTGTCTAAAAAAGTAGGTGAGATTATTAAATCTGCATTTGCCTTGTTGGGTATAGAGGTGCCTAACCGTATGTAATTATAAAGATATTAAATGAATGATGATTTAGGAGTTAGTATTTTTGGTATTGTTGCTTTAGCGTGTGTTTTTGGATATTTTATTTATATTTTATATTACATAGCAGATTTATACTTTTTTACACCTTCTAAAAAGAATATTAAACTATCTGCTGCAGATGAGCATTTAATAGTAAAGTATTTACCAGCATATTCTTTATTATCTCCAAAACAAAAACAAAAGTTTAGAAATAGAGTATCTAGGTTTAGAGCAAATAAAACATTTATTTTCTCAGAAAAGAGCTCTAAAGATGAAGAAATTAAGCTGCTATTGTCTGCAACGGCAGCTTTTTTAATGCTTGGCTTTAAGGATTACAGAATAGCAACTATTCATAAAATACTTATTTATCCTTCAGCTTATTTTTCTACAATAACAAAACAAAATCATTTAGGAGAATATAACCCGCAATTAAAAACATTGGTTTTTTCTGCAGAACATGTACTAAGTGGTTTTGAAGACGCTACAGATAATTTAAACTTAGGAGTGCATGAGTTTGCGCATGCGTTAGCTTTTCATTTTAAAAAAGACTTAAAATATACTGCTGTTAAGTTTAGAAAAGGAATGGCTAAAATGGAAAAGCTTTTAAATGATAAGGCTTTTTTAGAACGTGTAGAAAGAACAAAATACTTTAGACCGTACGCAACAACAAATATTCATGAGTTTTTTGCGGTAACATTAGAGAATTATGTAGAAACTCCATCGGATTTTGTAGCTACTTTTCCGGAGCTGTATAATATAATAACTCGTATGTTAAATTTTGAAGAGTTTAGCTTTCACCATAAACTTTAAAAGCTAATTCTAAAACTAGCATTTGGTGTTATTCCTAAGGATACGCTTTCTACAGTTTCTATTTCATCATCATTAGTAACTCTGTAATATCTATTTAAAATATTCTCTTTGTTTAAAATATTTAAGATTGATGCGCCAAAAGTGGCCTTACATGTACTACCAATTTTAAAGTTATATAGTGCAGAGATATCTGCTCTAACATAATTGGGTAGCCTACTACTGTTTGGTTCTTTGTAATTTATTTTTGCAGGAAAGCTTAATATGTTTAAAGCGTTTTCACCTTCTTCTGGTTCTGTATAAGGCTTTCCAGAGTTGTAATTTAAGCCTATACCAAGTTTAAAATCTTTGTAGTTGTATGTGCCAGCAAAAGTAACAGTGTGTCTAATATCTAGATTGTTAGGAAATGTTGTTGGACTAATGTCATTATAAGTGTAATTATTTAAATTATAGGTATAGCTTAACCAAGTACTATAATTTGTGGTTTTTTTATTAATTAAAAACTCAATGCCTTTAATGTTGTATTTTCCTATTTCGCCATTAAACTGGTCTTGGTTTTGGAAACCTTGTGTTAGTGTACTTATACCTTCTACATTTTTGTAAAAAGCTTCAATACCAATGTAGATGCTATTTTTGTCGTAATTAAGTCCAACAGATAACTGTTTGCTAGTAGTTATTGGCAACTCGTCCTCATCAGCTAAAATCCATCTTCTTTTTTCTATTCCTAAAAAGTTTTGTTCTAAATCTATAATTTGGTTAGTAGACTGGCTTTTGTACTCTCCTAATATTGATGCGTTTAAATTTTTGGCAATGTTGTAGTTTACATTTAAACGTGGTTCTAAAATCCATCTTTTAAAGGTGTTTAAATTTTCTATGTAATTTAATCTTGCACCTGCTTTAGCTTTTAGTTTGGTTGTGTTGTAATTTATCTCGCTAAAAATAGCATTTGTTCTAATAACGCCTTTAATGTTTTTTCTATAAGGTGGTTGTGATACGTTGGTTAGGTTTAAGATACCGGTTTCTATAAGTTGGTAGCCACTTAAAACATTAATGTTATTATTTAACTTGTAGTTTATGTTTAGTTTTAAACCACTTTCTAATACTTTGTTGTTTTGTTGTAGTTCTTGTTTGTTAGAAACTGCTAACGTATTTAAATTGTAATATGTGCGGTACGCATTAACTTTTGTACTTAGCTTGTTGTTCCAAGTACTTTCCATACTACCTCCAAAAGAAGTGTTTTTTTGATCTAAACTACTATTACTATTTTCCTCGTTAGTACTTGTTTCTGCATATTTTAATGCGTTGTTCATTTGTATAAAACTAAAACGCAATTTGTGATTTTTATTTAAGTTATACATTGCTTTAGCGGTAATGTCATAAAAATAAAAATCTTCTTTTCTGGTTATTTCAGTGTCTTTTGTATCGTTTTCTATATCGCTATCCTGAAAAGTTTTATCAAAATATCTGTTGTATGTAGGGGAGTTTAAAAAATCTGTTACAGATCTTCTTGCAGAAAATTGAAAAGCTCCTTTGTTTGTGATAGGTACTTGTGCATAAATATCTGCGCTTATCATATTAAAACCTGTGCCAAAAAAAGAATCGTCTATGTTATTATTAGTTCGCATATCTATAACGCTACTAATACCATCGCCATATTGCGGACTTGTTCCGTTTTTAGTTATAGTAACACTATTAGTTAAATATGGATTAAAAGCAGATATTAAACCAAAAAAATGTCCAGATTGGTACATTTTGATATCTTCCCATAAAACAAGATTTTGGTCGTTTGTACCACCACGTACATTAATGTCAGAGACTGTTTCGTTACTACTTTTTATACCAGGTAATGCTTGTACTGTTTGCAACACGTCTGGCTCTATAAGTCCTGGTAATATGCCAAAATTATTTGTTTTTAAAACAATACTCTCATCTAAAGATTTGTTTAATCCTGTAGTTAAAAATTTAGAAAGTATTATCTCTTTTAATTCTACATAATGTTCACGTAGTAAAAAAGTTTTAACAGGTTTGTTTTTATTTAATTCCAATGCATTAAAATGCATAGTCTTATAGCCAATAAAACGCACTTTTATTATAGCGTCTTGTGGTACATTATTTAATAAAAAATACCCAGTAGAGTCTGTAACTGTTGCAAGTTTATTATCTAACACTTCAATTGTAGCGCCATTTACAGTGTTTTGCTCGTAATTATCTAAAAATTTACCGTGTATACTAATGGTGTTGTCTTTAGATAATGCATAGTACCGTTTATTTAACTTAGTTAAGGTTAAAGATGTTTTCTCTGCTACAAAATTTAGAATGCTTTCTAAATTATTTGTTGTAGCAGGTGTAATAGTTATAGTGTCTGTATCTTTATTTGCAAAAGATATTCTAATATTAAATTGCTCCTCTATTTGATGCAAATACTTAGTTAAAGGTAAGGTGTTATTAGTTTTTTGCGCATTAGTTATAAAACTAAAGGCAAAAAACAAACAACAGTAAGTAATTTTTAGACAGTTATTCCTCAACATAAAACAACACCTTATCCTCTTCTAATGTATAACTTATTTTAGAGGGTATACTTATACTCTTTAACGCAAGATTTAAATCCTTGTTGTTAAAAGATCCTGTATATAGTTGTTCTGTATTTACGTTTTTGGTAGTTACGGTTAAGTTAAATTGCCTTTGTAGTTCGTTTAAAACAAATTCTAATGGTATACTTTTAAATGTACTTTCGTTTAACGTCCAAGATGGTACTAGTGTTTTAACATGGCTAAGTGGTGCTACTTTACCATTAATAACCATAAAAGAAGTGCCACCAGGTACTTTGTAGTCTGTACCGTTGTAGTTTACATTTACAAGCCCTTCATAACAAGTAACTTCAAAAAAGTTGGCTCTAGTTTCTACGTTAAATTGTGTTCCTAAAACACTAATGGTTCCGTGGTTTGTAGTTACTGTAAATTTTTCTCCTTTAGCAACTTTAAAAAAGGCTTCACCTTCTAAAGAAACATCTCTTTTGTTATCCCAACTGTTTTTATTGTAAGCTATTTTAGACTCGGCATTTAAAAAAACCTCGGAGTTGTCTGGTAAAGTAAGTTCGTTATTTTGGGCGTAATCTGTACTTATGGTTTGGTCTAAAGTAGTGGTGTAAAAATAGCCTAAACCGCAAATTAGTACTACAGCAGCAGCTATACTTATGTATTTTTTAAACGGATTTAATTTAACAACCTTAGTTTCTTTAGCAGCATTACGTTTATTGTTAATTGCCTGTAAAGCTTTATCTTGGTTAAACTCTGGGACCTGCATCTTATTAGATGTAGCTATTATTTTTTGGTAAGTGGTATATTCTTCGGTTTTTTTAAACTGAATAATTTCCTCTTCTGTTAATTCGTTATTTAGCCATTTAGCTAGGTAATTCTCTTGCATAACTTTTGCTTTACGTAGGTATAACAATCAATAAGTAAAAAACCCTACTTTATATTTTAAATTTTTATCAATTTATATAATTATGAATCAATATATTAAATTCCATCTATATGTTCTCTAAGTGATTTTAGAGCCAAATGCATTCTTTTTTCTATAGCTTTAACACTAACACCTTCTAATTCTGCAATTTCTGCATATTTCTTTTTGTCAATTCTATTTAATAAAAAAGTAGTTCGTTGGTTTTCGGGTAAACTAGCAAGGGCGTTATCTAATTTTGTTTGAAATTCTTTTTCTTCAAGTAAAAATTCTGGAGTTTCATTAGTAACATCTGTATTTAGGTGTGCATATTTTAACCTTACTTTATCAGCCTTAATCATATTTAAATATAAATTATTGGCTATCGTGTAAACATAAGATTTTGCTTTGGAAGGTAATACCTTAGCGCAATTTTCCCATAATTTTACAAAAGCTTCTTGTACCGCATCATAAGCCTTTTCTTCATTCCCAAACTTATAATATATGTAATTAAATACCGTTTTAGAATTGGTGGTAAAGATTTGGTTGTATACCTTTTCTTCGCAAACGTTAGTGTCATTCTCTATATTCAAAACTAGATAGGTTTATTTTTTTCAAAGGTATTTTAAAAAAATGATATTTTGTTGGTAGGGTTTTTTTTAATTGAATTGTTATAGGGTTATAAAAACAAAAAATAAACCAAATTATTATGAAAAAAGTTTTCGCAAAATTTATGTTCGCAATCCTACTTATGGGAACATTTAGTCTAACCTCTTGTCAAGAAGAGTTTGAAGAATTACCAAACAATAACGATGGTAAAGCTATTGAATCTACTTCTGCAACAGCATCTTTAATTAAAGGAACATCCTCAAAAGACGGTTCTTATGATAATATAGTTGATGGCGCTAGTTGTTTTGCAATACAATTTCCTTACACCGTTAGTGTAAACGGGTTAGACATTACAATAGATTCTACTGATGATTTAAAATTAATTGAAGAAATTTTAGATGAAATAGATTCTGATGATTACAACTTACAAATTACTTTTCCTATAAAAATTACTTTATCTAATTACACAGAATTAACTATAAACAGTAAAGAAGAGTTAATGGCTAAAGCTGAAGAGTGTGTAGAAGGTGGTGAAGATGATGATATTGAATGTATAGATTTTGTATACCCAATAGATGTTTTTAGCTTTAATACTAATTTAGAAATTACTAGTACAACAACAGTTAAAAGCGACAAAGAATTTAGATTGTTTTTTGCAAATTTAGGAGATAATGATATTGTTGGATTAGATTTTCCTATCACTTTAGAAAAATACGATAACACTAAAGTTGTTGTAAATAGCAATGCAGAATTGGCTGCTGTGTTAGAAAACGCTAAAGATATGTGTGATGAAGATGATGACAATGATTATAATGATGACGATTTTACAAAAGAGAGATTAGATACATTTTTAATTGATTGTCCTTGGTTGATACAAGAAATTTTTAGAAACAATCAAGAGCAAACAGAGCAGTATTTAGAGTTTGTAATGGACTTTAATGAAAACGGAAGTGTAGTTACTAAAAACAATCAAGGTAATTATGTAGAAGGTACTTGGTCTACAGTTGTTAATACCAATAGCAATAGAGTTGAGTTAAAAATGGAGTTTGAAACTATGACAGATTTTAACTTAGATTGGTACGTTTATGAGTTAAATGATAACAAGATAAAATTATTAGCAAATAACGGAAGTGATAAAATTATATTGGAAAAACACTGTGAGTTATCTGATAATGGGTCAAGTGAAGAGCTTAAGAATTTGTTATACGGTTGTAAGTGGAATTTTGTTGTGCCAAGTAGTTCTTCTATTGGGTATTATAATGTTAAGTTTTTAGAAAACGGAGATGTTAGGTTTGTAGATGATAACGGAAGTGTTTTTACTATAGATACTTTTTCAACTTGGGCTTTAGAGGGTAACATTATTGTTTTTTACAATATTAATCAAGAGATGATTTCTGAAAAATGGAAAATAGCATCATACTCAGAAAATCAAATGTTTGTAGATATCTACAATGAAGATGAGAGAATATACCAAAATGTATTAGAAAGAAATTGTGATGATGCAGGTGCTTGCAGTGATGCTGATATAAATGAAGCTTTATCGGGAGGTTGTAAATTTAAAATCACAAATGTAGATGGTACTTTTTCTGAAGAGTTGTTAATAGATTTTTCTAACAGCAATATTCACGCTTACGATGCTAACAATACAATAGCAGATGAAGGTGCTTGGTCTTTACAAAGCGGGGTGTTAAGTTTTTTAGCCTTAAGCTTAAAATTAGGTAACTATAATGGAGAATGGAAAGTAATAGAATGTGGTACAGATTCATTTAAGTTAGAAAAAGGAGAAGAAATTATTGTCTTAACCAAAGTATGTGACTAGTAATAGTACATAATAATTATGCTAAAGGGCTACTTTTTTTAAGTAGCCCTTTTTTTATACTATATTTTTTGGCTTAAACCACACACTTCCCAATGTAATTATTAAATTTGCAATTCCAGAAAAAAGTAGACTTATGTTCAATAATTTAAGTGAAAAGTTAGATAAAGCGTTCCACGTCTTAAAAGGACACGGACAAATAACAGAAATTAATGTTGCCGAAACTTTAAAAGAAGTTCGTAGGGCTTTATTAGACGCCGATGTTAACTTTAAAATTGCAAAAGAATTTACAAATAGAGTAAAGGAAAAAGCACTAGGTCAAAATGTACTAACAACATTACAGCCTGGCCAGTTAATGGTTAAGTTGGTAAAAGATGAGCTTACAGAGCTTATGGGGGGCGACGCAGAAGGTATAAACCTTTCTGGTACACCGTCTATAATATTAATGTCTGGTTTGCAAGGTTCTGGTAAAACAACTTTTTCTGGTAAACTTGCAAATTATTTAAAAACCAAAAAAACTAAAAATCCACTATTGGTAGCTTGTGATGTTTATCGTCCTGCGGCTATAGACCAGTTACATGTAGTTGGTGAGCAAATAGGGGTAGATGTATTTTCAGATCGTGGAAACACAAATCCTGTTGCAATTGCAGAAGCTGGTATAGCACATGCAAAAGCAAACGGACATAATGTGGTTATTATAGATACCGCTGGTCGTTTAGCTGTAGATGAAGAAATGATGACCGAGATTGCTAACGTACACAAAGCAATTAAACCACAAGAGACATTGTTTGTTGTAGATTCTATGACAGGGCAAGATGCTGTTAACACTGCAAAAGCCTTTAATGATGTTTTAAATTTTGATGGTGTAATACTAACAAAATTAGATGGTGATACTCGTGGTGGTGCAGCAATATCTATTAAATCTGTAGTAACTAAACCAATTAAATTTATTGGTACAGGTGAAAAAATGGATGCAATAGACGTTTTTCATCCTTCTCGTATGGCAGAACGTATCCTAGGTATGGGAGATGTTGTGTCTTTAGTAGAACGTGCTCAAGAGCAGTTTGATGAGGAAGAAGCCCGTAAAATACAAAAGAAGATTGCCAAAAATAAATTTGGGTTCGATGATTTCTTAAAGCAAATTCAGCAAATTAAGAAAATGGGTAGCCTTAAAGATTTAATGGGTATGATACCTGGTGCTGGTAAAGCATTAAAAGGTATGGATATAGATGATGATGCGTTTAAACACGTAGAAGCAATTATACATTCTATGACTCCTGTGGAGAGAGAAACTCCAACAATGCTTAATGCTAGTCGTAAAAAGAGAATAGCAAAAGGTAGTGGTAGAACTGTGCAAGAGGTAAACCAATTACTAAAGCAGTTTGACCAGATGAGTAAAATGATGAAGATGATGCAAGGCGGTGGCGGCAAAAAAATGATGCAAATGATGGGTGGTATGAAAGGAATGCGCCCATAATTATATAAAAATATTTTCAATATAAAACCATCAAACTAACAATCTGATAATGGAATTACTAGACGGGAAAAAAGTATCAAACCAAATTAAAGAGGAAATTACCGTTGAGGTAACCAAAATGAGAGAGCGTGGAGAAAAAGTACCACACCTAGCAGCAATTATTGTTGGTAGTGATGGGGCTAGCTTAACGTATGTTGGTAGTAAAGTACGTTCTTGTGAGCGTGTTGGTTTTGAGTCTACTTTGGTGCAAATGCCAAGTACAACTAGTGAAATAGAATTGCTTCGTAAAATTGAAGAGCTTAACCAAGATGATGAAATTGATGGCTTTATAGTACAGTTACCTTTGCCACCACAAATTGATACACAAAAAGTACTTTTAGCGGTAGATCCAGACAAGGATGTAGATGGTTTTCACCCAACTAACTTTGGTAAAATGGCTTTAGATATGAGTACATTTATACCAGCAACTCCATTTGGTATTTTAGAGTTGTTAGAGCGTTACAAAGTAGATACTAAAGGAAAACATACTGTAGTTATAGGTCGTAGTCATATTGTTGGTAGACCAATGAGTATTTTAATGGGGCGTAAAGGTTGGCCAGGAAATTCTACGGTAACCTTAACGCATAGTGCAACAAAAAATATTACACAAATTATTTCTCAGGCAGATATTGTTATCTCTGCATTAGGAGTGCCTAATTTTTTAAAGGCAGAAATGGTAAAAGATGATGCTGTAGTTATAGATGTTGGTATTACACGTGTAGTAGACGAAACAAAACCAAAAGGATATTATATTACTGGTGATGTAGATTTTGAAAACGTAAGTAAAAAAGCCTCTTTTATAACACCTGTTCCTGGTGGTGTTGGACCAATGACAATTGCTATGTTGTTAAAAAATACATTACTAGCAAGAGAACGTCATAGAAACGCTAATAGATAAAAATAAAATAGAATTTTAGCTTAATAAATTTAGCTATTCTTAGTAATTATATAAAACCATTACATTCTGTGTAATGGTTTTTTTTATGTTAATAAGTTAGCGCCAAACCAACCAATTAATTGGGTAATTTTAAGGCCGCATAAATATATAAAAATGAAAACACCCCTTATCTCGGCTAAAGAATTAGAAGCCTTATTGGTAGATGAAACCAACATTATAATTTTAGATGCTAGTCCGGCTACAAACGTATCAGGATTAAGTAGTGACCTAGAAAATTTGCAAATAAAAGGAGCTCGTAAATTTAATATTAAAGCTAATTTTAGTGATGCATCTAGTGACTTTCCTAATACAATACCAAGTGCAAAACAGTTTCAGGAAGAAGCACGTAAATTGGGCATAAAAAAAACAAGTAAAATTGTAGTGTATGATAATTTAGGTGTGTACACATCACCAAGAGTTTGGTGGTTGTTTACTACATTTGGTCATAGTGCTGTAACAGTTTTAGATGGTGGCTTGCCAGAGTGGGTAGCTCAAGGTTTACCAACAGAAGAAACAGCTAAAAAAAGGGTGCCATTGGGTAATTTTATAGCAAATCAAAAAGAGTTTGCTGTTGTAAATTTTTCAATGGTTAAAGAAAACACAGAGAGCACCACTGCTTTGGTTGTAGATGCTCGCTCTGCAGGCAGGTTTAATGGTACAGAGCCTGAACCTAGAGCAGAATTGGCTAGTGGCAGTATACCAGGTTCTGTTAATCTTCCTTTTACAGATGTTTTAGAGGATGGTAAATTTAAATCAAAAGAAGAATTAAAGGTTATTTTAGAGCCAATTTTTGCAGAAGATAAACCGTTGGTTTTTAGTTGTGGTTCTGGTTTAACAGCTTGCGTTATATTATTAGCAAGTAAATTGGTAGATGATACTAAAGATACATCTGTATATGATGGTTCTTGGACAGAGTGGGTACAGTTGTATAAAGAGGAAACAGATGAAGAAGAAGGAGACTCAGAAACAAAAGATGAGGTTTTAGGTGAAACTAATCAAGAAGAAGCTAGTAAAGCAGAGAAATTAAACGATGATGAAGATTTTGATAATGAAGAGGTAAGCAGAGAAGAAGAAGAGTAAATGGAAAAAGGGAAGCCTAGATTGGTTAGACTTACAGCAATTGTTACGCAGTTACAAACAAAAAAAGTTGTTACAGCAACAGAATTGTCTGCCAAGCATAAAGTTAGTGTTAGAACTATTTATAGGGATATACGAACTTTAGAACAATCTGGGATTCCTATTTATACAGAAGAAGGTAAAGGCTATTCTTTAGTAGACGGTTATAAGTTACCACCTGTTATGTTTACAGAGGAAGAGGCAAATGCATTAATTACTGCAGAACAAATTGTTAGTAGAAATAAAGACATCTCCTTTGTAGAAAAATATAGTAGTGCTGTAGAAAAAATAAAATCGGTTTTAAGATATTCTCAAAGAGATAAATCGTCTTTACTAACAGAGCGTATAGATATTAGAACAAATTTAGAGCAAAAAATTACAAGCAACTATTTAATGCAGTTGCAAATAGCGTTAACTAATTATAAGTTATTACAAATAGATTATTTATCGTTAGAACGTAATAAGACTACAAGAATAATAGAGCCTTTTGCGCTTATACATAACAATGACAATTGGGTATTAATAGCCTTTTGTAGGTTACGTGAAGATTTTAGAGCATTTAGGGTAGATTGTATTCAGCAACTAGCAATGTTGCCAAGTTCTTTTGAGCCCCATAAAATTACATTGCAAGAGTATTTTGACATTGAAAGAAAAAAATGGGAAAATACCCCTGACATACCTATGACATAGAGCTGGTTTATTTTTGATGAAAATCAATATAAAATAAGAATTATGAAAACTGAAACTCTAGCATCTTTTAATGTAATAGGTATTAAAGTGCGTACTACAAATGAAAATGCACAAGCAGCAAAAGATATTGTTGTATTATGGAATACTTTTATGTCTGAGCAAATTTTAGACAAAATTCCTAATAAAATAAGTACCGAAATTTTTTCAATTTATACCAATTATGAGGGCGATTATACAAAGCCGTATGATACTATTTTAGGATGTAAAGTTGCTAGTGTAGATGAGGTTCCAAATGGTATGGTAGCACATACTGTTAAGGCATCAACCTATAAAAAATGCATAGCAAAAGGAGACTTGTCTAAAAACGTAGTGTATAATAAGTGGTTAGAAATTTGGGAAGCAAAAGAAGCTCGTTTATATACTTCGGACTTTGAAATTTATGGTGAAGCAGCAAGTAATCCAGAAAATGCAGAGGTTCCCATTTTTATAGCAGTAAGAGAATAGTAGTAGCATTAAATAGTATCTTAACCAATATATTACAAGCTTTAAAGAGAATGTAGTCCAAAACAGGACTACATTTTTTATATTTAAGAAGCATTAGCCTACTTAAATATTGTTTTATGAAAAAGTTAATACCTACTATTTGCTTTTGTTTGTTGTTTGGTTTTATAACCAAAGCGCAAACAGGTAAGGTTTTTGATAACCTAAAAGTTACTAGTGAAATTTTAAAAAGCGATCGTAACTTCTCTATTTACCTTCCACCAGATTACGAAACTTCTAAAAGAGATTACCCTGTGTTGTATTTACTGCACGGAGCAGGGGATGACCATACTGGATGGGTTCAATTTGGAGAGGTTTTACATATAGCAGACAAAGCCATTAAGGTAGGTAAAGCAACACCAATGATTATTGTAATGCCAGATGCTAACACAGGCAAACGTGGGTATTTTAATACTGATGATTGGCTTTATGAAGATTTCTTTTTTAATGAGTTAATGCCTTATGTAGAGGGTAAATACAGAATTAAAGGTGAAAAAAGATACCGCGCTATATCTGGACTATCAATGGGTGGTGGCGGTACTTTTATGTATGCTTTGCATAGGCCAGAGTTGTTTTCTTCTGCTTGTCCACTTAGTGCTTCTGTAGGTATGTTGCCACAAGACACAGTAAAAATAAAAGATTTTGCAGAAAGCGAAAATAAGTCTATTGATAAAATGCGAAAGTATTTTGAGAAACACTCGGTTATTTCTTTATTAGATACTATACCTTTAAGTGATGTAAAATCTGTGCGTTGGTTTATAGATTGTGGTGATGAAGATTTTTTGTTTGAAGGCAATAGCTTAGTTCATATTTCTATGATGAAAAAGAAAATACCACACGAATACAGAGTTCGTGATGGAGCACATAATTGGACGTACTGGAGGGAATCTTTACCAGAGGTTTTAAAATTTGTGTCGGCAGCTTTTCATCAGCATTAGCTACGCATACAAAAGCTATAAACTAAAAAAGCTAGTATAATTTATACTAGCTTCTTTTTTATGTTTTTATGGTATATTTAAATACTTGTGTGTTTGTAATGATACTTTCCATTGCGGATTTTTCATTACAAAGTCTACAATTAACGGAGTCATTTTATCTTTAACACTCCATTCTGGTTGTAAATATAAAATACAATCTTTATTTACTTTAGCTGCTTGTTCTTCAGCAAATTTAAAATCGTTTTTATTATAAATTATCATTTTTAACTCATCTGCCTTATCATAAATAATACCTTGTGGTAATTTATTTTTTTTAGGAGATAAGCAAATCCAGTCCCAAATACCTGTTAAAGTGTATGCGCCAGATGTCTCTATATGTGTTTGTAAATTTTTAGCCTTTAAAGCCTCTGTAAGCGGAGCCATATTCCAAGTTAAAGGCTCGCCACCAGTAACAACAATTGTGTTAGAGTATTTTGCAGCGTTATCTACAATAGCGTCTATAGTTGTTGGTGGGTGCGTAGCAGCGTTCCAACTCTCCTTAACATCACACCAATGGCAACCAACATCGCAACCACCTACACGTATAAAATATGCAGCGGTTCCTTTATGGAAACCTTCTCCTTGTATGGTATAAAATTCTTCCATTAATGGAAGCATTTCTCCTTTGTCTACTAATGCTAATACCTCATTTTTAACCATTATGCAAAGATACATTTTTTGTTTTTTACTATCTAACTTTAAGTAAAAGATAGCAGCTGGTTAACTTGTTCGTCAAAAAAAATAAAAAAATAGCATCAATAACTTAGAGTTTTATTGTGTTTACAGTAAAACTTCTCTTTTTAGTTGTTTAAATTTAAGCTATTTTTATCAAAATTTTAAGAAATGAGCACCAAGGAAAAATTTTTAGCAGACATAGAAAAAGGGTATACTACAAAAGGAGACTTTATAACTATGGGTGCTGGTATAGTAGAAGGGGAAACCGTTACTAATGCATTTGTAAAAATACCTTTAAAAACTCTTAACCGTCACGGTTTAATTGCTGGTGCAACAGGTACCGGAAAAACAAAAACATTGCAGGTGTTGGCAGAGAATTTATCTGATAAAGGTGTGCCAGTAATGCTAATGGATTTAAAAGGTGATTTAAGTGGTATAGCGCAACCAAGTGCAGGACATCCTAAAATTGACGAACGCCATGCTCAAATTGGTTTGCCTTTTGAAGCTAAAAGTTTTCCTGTAGAAATTTTGTCTTTGTCTGAGCAAGATGGAGTAAAATTAAGAGCTACAGTATCAGAATTTGGACCAGTATTACTTTCTAGAATTTTAGACTTAACCGTAACACAAGAAGGTATTGTTGCTGTTATTTTTAAGTATTGTGATGATAATAAATTACCGCTTTTAGATCTTAAAGATTTTAAAAAGGTACTGCAATATGCAACAGATGAAGGTAAGGCCGAATTTAAAGAGAGCTACGGAAGAATTTCTTCTGCATCTACAGGTACTATTCTTAGAAAAGTAATAGAACTAGAACAGCAAGGAGCCGATTTATTTTTTGGTGAAAAATCTTTTGATGTTGATGACTTAACCAGGATTGATGAAAACGGAAGAGGCTACATTAATATTTTAAGATTAACAGATATACAAGACAGACCTAAATTGTTTTCAACTTTTATGTTGAGTCTTTTAGCTGAAATTTATGATACTTTTCCTGAGCAAGGAGATAGTGACAAGCCAGAGTTGGTGTTGTTTATAGATGAGGCTCACTTAATTTTTGATGAAGCATCTAAGGCTTTATTAAATCAAATAGAAAGTATTGTAAAATTAATACGTTCTAAAGGTATTGGTGTATACTTTGTAACACAAAACCCTGCCGATGTTCCAGAAGATGTTTTGGCTCAATTAGGATTAAAAGTGCAACACGCATTACGTGCATTTACAGCTAAAGATAGAAAAGCTATTAAATTAGCGGCACAAAATTACCCAGATAGTGAGTATTATGACACAGAAGATGTGTTAACTTCTTTGGGTATTGGAGAAGCTTTAATTTCTGCTTTAGATGAAAAAGGAAGACCAACGCCTTTAGCAGCTACTATGTTACGTGCACCTATGAGCCGTATGGATATTTTAACAGACAAAGAATTAAAGGAAGTAATAGACGCTTCTTCTTTAGTTAAAAAATATAATGATATTATAGATAGGGAAAGTGCTTATGAAATGCTGAATAAGAAAATTGAAAAGGCAGAGCAAATAGCAGCAAAAGAAAAAGAAAAACCAGCGGCAAAACGTACGAGTAGTCGTTCTAAAAGCACAAGACAAAACCCAATTGTAAAAGTGTTAACCAGTGCTACTTTTATTAGAGGTATGTTGGGTGTACTTAAAAAAGTACTACGCTAAGCAAATTAAAACCAAATCTATTTACTAACTACATATTTTAAATGAAGAAAATTACAATTACCTGTATAGTTGCAGCTGCAACATTATTAACGCAATGTGCAAAAAGTACAGATGCAGATTTTTTAATTTCTGCAAATGGTTTTGGTAAACTAACCAAAGAAAACCTGGCTAGTGATATAGAAACCATATACGCAACAGACTCTATAGTAAAAGATAATGCAGTACAATTAAGTGCTAATATGCGTAAAGAGCATATATACGAAAAAGGAGGTAAACCTTTGTTTACAGTAAGTATTAGTAATGACTCTATTATAGATAATATTAGGGTTTTAGATGCGCGCTATACAACAGATAAAGGTGTTAACTTACTTAGTACTTTTAAAGATATTAAAGATAATTATACCATTAGTAAAGTATTAACTTCTATGAACAATGTTGTGTTGTTTATAAAAGATAGTGATGTTTATTTTACAATTGATAAAAAAGAACTACCAGAAAACTTACGCTATAGCAACACTACAAAAATTGAAGCAATACAAATACCAGATGCTGCTAAAATTAAGTATTTAATGATAGATTGGGAGTAGTATGAAAAAGAAGTATACCATACAAACACAACCTTTTGTGGTACCTACTACAGATGGTAAATTAATAGAAGAACACTTTGGTGGGGCAACTAACAAGCAACAAGAGTTAAGTATAGCTCATATGGTTGCACCTCCGGGTTGGTCAGAGCCTTTTCAGACACCAGAGTTTACAGAGTACACTTATGTAATAAAGGGTAAAAAACAATTTATTATAGATGATGAAGTTGTTGTTTTAGAACAAGGACAATCTATACGCATAGAGAAAAATACACGCGTACAATATGCAAATCCTTTTGATGTTCCTTGTGAGTATATATCTATTTGTACACCAGCTTTTTCTATAGATACAGTACATAGAGAAGAAGATTAACCCTTATTTTATAGTATCCTACACCTCATTTTATGAAAAAAATGCTAAGTAAAATTATCCCCAAAGTTTATGGTGCATATTTTAATGTGCTTTCTGTGTTTTCTAAAAAGAAAGCTGCAAAAAAAGCATTTTATCTTTTTTGTACGCCTAGAAAAGGAAAAGTGCTACCCTTTCAGTCAGAATTTTTAAATAAAGCAAAAAAAGAGGTTGTACATAGTAATAATATAGATTTACAGGTGTACGAGTGGACTGGCGAAAAAGAAACTATTTTACTTTTACACGGCTGGGAAAGTAATGTGTTTAGGTGGCGTAATTTAATTTCTTTTTTAAAAGAAGAAGGGTATAATATTATTGCTTTTGATGCGCCTGCACATGGTAACTCTAAAGGGCAAGTATTACATGTGCCCATTTATACAGAAGTAACACAAACTCTAATTACCAAATACCAACCAAAGCATATTATAGGACATAGTGTTGGTGGTATGACAACCTTGTACAATAATTACAAATACAGTAACCCTAGTGTAGATAAACTTGTAATTCTTGGTGCGCCATCAGAATTTTATACTATTTTGCTTAACTACCAAAATATGCTTAAGTTTAATAATAAGGTCTTTAATGAGTTAAAGAAATTTATAATAGAGCAATTTGGTTTTAAGGCTGAAGATTTTTCTATATCGGAATATGTAAAAAAGAATAAAAAGAAGGGTTTACTTGTGCATGATAAGTTAGATTTTATTGCACCTTGTTCCGACTCAGAGTTAGTACATAAAAATTGGACTAACAGTAAATTAATAACAACTAAAGGTTACGGACATTCACTACACCAAGATGAGGTTAGTAATGCAGTAATATCATTTTTAAAAGAAGATTAAAAATACAACTATGAAATATCCAATAGCACCTTTTCATATCGCAATTCCTGTTCATAATTTAGAGGAGTGTAGAACATTTTACAAAGACGTAATAGGTTGCCCAGAAGGAAGAAGTAGTGACCATTGGGTAGATTTTAACTTATTTGGTCATCAGTTAGTAATACATTACAAAGAGAAAACTACAGCAGAAGATTTACACACCAATTCTGTAGATGGTAAAAATGTACCAGTACCGCATTATGGTGTTGTATTGCCTTGGGAAACTTTTGAGACCTTTTCTAAAGAATTAAAAGATAAGGGAGTTAATTTTGTAATAGAACCTTATGTTAGGTTTAAAGGAGAAGTAGGAGAGCAAGCAACTATGTTTTTTTTAGATCCTGCAGGTAATGCTTTAGAGTTTAAAGCGTTTAAAGATGTACACCAATTGTTTGCTAAGTAGTGCAGTTTTTGATTATCTGCCTCCATTAGCTTTTAAGTCTGCTATACACTCAGCATCTAAAGTAGGTAATCCGTTTTTACTTGCAATAAGCATTTTTTTCATTCCGGCTCCAAACTCTAATTCGGCGTTCATCAAACAGTTGTCTACATTACAGTGGTTACTGCCTATAATTTCTCCGTCATCATTTGTAGCTTCGCCTTCATGCGGATGAACCATTTCTGACCCTAAATTAACCAAGCCTATTAAGTGGCCAAGCTCATGTTGTAATGTTGCTGTTTCTATAGATTTTTCAGATACTAAAGCACTTTTAGCAGCTAAATCTTTAATTGTAGACTCATATATGATCATAGATGTGTTGCGGTAAACAGCACCAAGTGTAACAGAGTTTTTTTCTACGTCATCATTGTTAGACGGTGCATCTGCAAAATAAATATAAATAGCTAAAGTATCATCAGAGTTGTAAACAGTTCTGTTTTCGGTTTCTAATTTTGCTACTTCTTCAATTGTTAAATCTTCTTCATTAGGAGAGGAAACCTGCTTATAAGTAACAGTTATTTCATCTTTAAAACTAATATCATTTATAAAATCAGAAAATGCAGATAAGGATTCTTCGTTGGGTCTAAAACCTTCAACGTAAGCAATTTCTAATGCTAGTTTAGAGAATTTTGTATTAGATAAAATATCATTAGCAGAATCTCCAGAGCCTTGTAAGTTGGCTGTTTTACTTCCTCCTTTTTCCGATGAATCAGAATCATCTGTGCTAGAACAACCAATTAAAAATAAAGTAGCAAGTAATAAAACGCTAAAATTCTTCATAAACCTCTTTCTTTTTTATAACTAACAATTGATTGTCACAAAACCCTACTATTTAACGTAAAAAGTAGCTGCTCTATTGCTTTGCAAGTGTAAGTTTAGCTAAATAGTCGTAATGTTCGCCTTCAACTATCAACTCACAATTAAAGCCATTTAAAATTGCAGCACGTTGCAGTGTATTATAATCTAAATAAAGCCAAGGAAAAGAATCGCTTTTTTGTTGCTTATATTGCATAACATAATCTACTTCACCGTAATATTCTTTTCCCGGAGGAATCCAATAACCTCCATCTTCATCCTCATCAAACATATAAATAATGTCGCTAGAATCTAGTAGTAACTGTCCGTCTGCATTTAAAAGAGATTTTAAATGTTGTAAATAGTCACCTAGTTTGTTAAGGTTGCCAACAATTCCAATACCGTTCATTAAAAGTAAAAGTGTGTCAAAAGTAACGTCTTTATACTCTAGTATTTTAGCGTTAACAGTTTTGGTTACACCTCTTTTTTTGCAAGTTTCAATAGCTCCTTTAGATGAGTCTAATGCAGTAACAGCTATATTTTTTTCTTGTAAATACAAGCTATGGCTTCCGGCTCCACAACCAATATCTAAAACTTTTCCTTTGCTTAGTTGTAGTGCTTTTTGCTCTATAATTGGCATTTCTGTATAGTCTCTAAAAAGATATGGCACAGGAATTGTATCATCTTCAGAAATAGATGAAAGCGTAACAATGTCTTCTTTGTAAGTTTTGTTAAGATAATCTAACATTGCAGCACCAAAAATATCGCTTCCCATTTTATTTGTATTTTAGCCAACAAAAGTGGCATTTTTTAACAACATTAGAAAGTATTTTATATGAAACAACTTGGTATAGCATTGGTTTTAGTTCTTTTTTTTGCAACAAATGGTATTGCACAAACAAAAAAGGACACTAGTTTAATTAATACGTATTTAAAAGCAAATGGTTCTGCTGCACAGTATGAGTATGCATACGACCAATTGCTAACAATGTTATATAAAAATCATCCTAAAACAACAGCAAATACAGATGCTTATAAATACTTAAACGATAATAAAAGTAAAGCAGTAGATGAAATTTTAGATTCTTTAGGTGTTGTTTATACAAAACATTTTACAAAGGAAGACATTAATGAAATGTTAGGGTTTTATAGAGGCGAGGCTGCAAAGCAAATGCTTAAAGACAGAACAAAAATGACTGAAGAGCAAAAGCAACAGTTAAATGCTTACTACAACTCTGAAGTTGGTAAAAAAATAATATCTAAGCAGCAAGTACTTAGCCAAGAAATTGGTGCGGCGTCTGAAGCTTGGAGTAGAGATTTGTATGAAACAGCTATGAGCTTGTTAAAATGATGGAAGAAATTTTAAAAGAACTGCCTAAAAAGGCGAAAGAAAAACAAACTGAAAACAAGAAGTTTTTTACCAAATTAAAAAAGAAGCCACCCAAGAATTTAGATTACGTAATGCAAGAGTTACACGAAGATGAGTTTGAAAAAACTGATTGTTTAACGTGTGCCAACTGCTGTAAAACAACAGGACCATTATTTACAAATGCAGATGTAGAGCGTATAGCAAAATCTTTTAGGCAAAAACCACAGCAGTTTATAAAAAACTATTTACGTGTAGATGATGAAAACGATTATGTTCTGCAAAGTGTGCCTTGTACCTTTTTAGGTGAAGATAATTATTGTTCTATTTATGATGTAAGGCCAAAGGCGTGTAGAGAGTTTCCGCATACAGATCGTAAAAAGTTTCAGCAGATAAGTAATTTAACAATGAAAAATGTAGCTATTTGTCCGGCTGCTTACAACATTGTTGAAGAAATGAAAAAGAGAATTAAAGTATAGTATTTCTATTTTTATATACAAACCGTTAACCAAAAAGTTAACGGTTTTTTTTATATTTAGAAGATGGAAAGTATTATTACATATTTTGAAACCATACCGTCTGCACATAGGAGTTTAATTTTAATTGGCGGTATAACGTTTTTTTGGCTTTTAGAAGGCGTTTTACCACTACAACGTATTACGTATAAAAAATGGCGACATGCATTGCCTAATTTATTTTTTACGTTTACTACTATTGTAATTAACTTTTTACTCGCTTTTTTATTACTAAAAACTAGTGACTGGACAGTTGTACATAATTTTGGAATAATAAACTGGCTACCACAAATGCCGCTATGGTTGTATGTGACAATAGGTGTTATGCTATTAGATTTTTTTGGAGCTTACCTGGCTCATTTTACAGAGCATAAAGTAAAGCCTTTATGGATGGTGCATTTGGTTCATCATACAGACCATAATGTAGATACAACTACAGCAAACAGGCATCATCCATTAGAGAGTGTTATACGCTTTGTGTTTACTTTGGCTGGTGTTTTTATAGTTGGGGCACCTATGGGAGTGGTTATGTTATACCAGTCTTTATCTTTGGTAGCAACCCAATTTGGACACGCAAATATTAAATTACCTAAAAAAGTAGATGAGGTTATAAGTTATTTTTTAGTGTCTCCAGATATGCACAAAGTACACCACCATTATGTGTTACCTTACACAGACTCTAACTACGGAAATATTTTCTCGGTATGGGATAGGTTGTTTGGTACGTTTATGAAACTAGATCGTGATAGTATTGTGTACGGTGTAGACACTTTTCCTGATGAGGTAGAAAATACAAGTATAAAAGGGTTGCTAAAACAACCTTTTCATAAGTACAGAAAACCGACAACAGAAGTTTAGTTATACATAAGATATTTTGATCTTATTTTTTTAAACTCTTCAATAGCTGGTTGCCACGTTTTTTTAATTTCAGCTTCAGACATACCTTCTACTATCTGTTTTTGTAACTTACTTGTACCAGCGTGTTTTGTAAAACCACTTGTTAAAAACACTTTGCTTTTATCTGTACTGTTTGTGTATGCATCAATAATCCATTTTAATGTCATACTATTCATTCTTTCTATGCTAGACAAATCGTTACCATAACAAATTTTTCCTTTGTGTTTTGGGTATTTAGAACCAAAGTTTGGTTGTGGTGTGTATGTAAAACTATATTTTGTGCTGTCTAAAAAAGGTGCTCCATAACGCTGAAACTGAAATTCTGTACCACGACCAGCGTTAATATCCATTCCCTCAAACAACCCTAAACTTGGGTATAATGTAATTGCGGTATTGTTTGGCAAGTTAGGAGAAGGTCTAATAGGTAAGTTGTAATCGCTGTTATGCTCATAATTATCAAGTTTTACCACAGTTAAATCTGTTTTTTTATCACCATTTAACCAGCCTTCTTCATTTATCATTGTTGCATATTCTGCAATAGTCATTCCGTATACTAACGGAATATTTGTCATTCCTAAAAAACCTCTATGTTCAGTTTCCATAGTTGGTCCGTCTACATAATGTCCGTTTGGGTTTGGCCTGTCTAGCACAACAACTTTAATATTGTTTTCTGCACAAGCTTCCATTACCAGCTGCAATGTAGCTATGTAAGTGTAAAAACGCACACCAACATCTTGTATATCAAAAAGCACCACATCAATATCTTTTAATTGTGCGTTATTTGGCTTTCTATTTTTACCGTATAATGATATTAAAGGCAAACCAGTTTTAGTGTCTACACCATCTTTTACGTGTTCACCAGCATCAACCTTACCTCTAAAACCGTGTTCTGGAGCAAAAACTTTTTTAATATCTACATTTAGTGTTTGTAGAGAGTCTACTATATGGGTATACGTATCATCAGTCTTAAATATAACACTGGTTTGGTTGGCAACAATAGCAACTTTTTTACCTTTTAATAACGGCAAATAGTCGTTAGTTTTATTAGCCGCAACTACAATTTTTTTAGGAGTAATAGCTTTTGCTTTTTCTTCTATATTGGCTGTAAAATTAGCTTTTGGGGCGTTTCCGCACGCAGAAAGTATTAAAAACCATAATAAAACTGTACTTTTGAAACCGGATAAAATAGACATAAATTGAACTTAGAATTTTTTATTACTAAACGCCTAATTAAAGGTAAGGAGAATAAAAGTAGTATATCTGCTCCAATTATAAAAATTGCCATTGTAGCAATTGCGTTGAGCGTTATTATGATGCTTTTTGCTATTGCCACAGGAGAAGGACTTAAAGAGAAGGTAAGAGAAAAAGTTGCTGCTTTTAATGGTCACATTCAAATTTTTAATTACGATAATAATACGTCAGATGTTTCTGTTGTGCCAGTATCCATAAATCAAGAGTTTTACCCAGAGTTTAAAAATGTAGATGGCATTACACACGTGCAAGCTATTGCCAATAAGGGAGGTATAATTATTACAGATGATACTTTTGAAGGTGTAATAGCCAAAGGAGTTGGTAAAGATTATAATTGGGATGTTTTTAGAGAGTACTTGGTTGCTGGTAAATTACCTAATTATAAAGATAAATTAAATGAAGAAGTTTTGGTTTCTTCTTTAATTGCAAATAGGTTAAATTTAAAGGTAGGTGATACTTTTTCTACTTTTTTCTTAAAAGATAATAATCCGTCACAAACACCAAACCGAAGAAACTTTACTATTGTTGGTTTGTATGATAGCGGTTTTGAAGAATTTGATGGTACGTATGTTTTTGTAGACATACGCCATATACAACGTATTAATAAATGGAACAAAGACCAAGTAGGTAGTTTTGAAGTCTTTTTAAATAGTTTTGATGCTATAGACCAAAAAAGTAAAGAAATTTACGGTACTACGGTTTCTACATTAGATTCTAGCAATATAAAAGATAAATACCGTAGCATTTTTGAGTGGATTGGCTTGTTTGATTTTAATGTGACGCTTATTATAGGAATAATGATAATTGTTGGTGGTATTAATATGATTACTGCACTTTTAGTTTTAATTCTAGAGCGTACCCAAATGATAGGCATTTTAAAAGCCCTTGGTGCTGCAAATTGGAGTGTGCGTAAAGTGTTTTTATACAATGCCGTTTACCTAATTGCAATTGGCCTTTTTTGGGGTAATTTAATAGGCCTGGGCTTATTGTGGTTACAAGACAAGTTTAAATTTTTAAAATTTGCAGATCCAAAAGAATATTACATAGAGTATATACCTGTGCATATAAGTTTTGTAACAGTACTGGTGTTAAACATAGGTGTAATGCTGCTTTGCTTGCTTATGTTGTTACTACCATCATACATAATTACAAGAATAAGCCCTGTTAAGTCTATTAAGTTTGAGTAGGCTAACAACTTACATAATCTAACAATAACAACAGGTTTAGTTATTTTTCTATATCATTAATTTATCTTTGCACTTAAATAGAAATTATTTAAATGAATTACGCAGAGAATATTTTAGAGACTATTGGTAATACACCATTGGTTAAATTAAATAAACTAACAGAAGAATTACCTTGTTTGGTATTGTCTAAATACGAAACTTTTAACCCTGGAAATTCTGTAAAAGATCGTATGGCTTTACAGATGATTGAAGATGCAGAAGCAGACGGAAGATTAAAACCAGGCGGAACTATTATTGAAGGTACTTCTGGTAATACAGGAATGGGCTTGGCATTGGCGGCTATTATAAAAGGATACAAATGTATTTTTGTAATGGCAGACAAACAGTCTAAAGAAAAAGTAGATATATTAAAAGCTGTAGGAGCAGAGGTTGTTGTTTGTCCTACTGCAGTAGAACCAGACGATCCAAGATCATACTACTCAGTTTCTAAAAGACTAGGAGAAGAAACACCTAACTCTTGGTATGTAAACCAATACGATAACCCGTCTAACGCTAAAGCACACTTTTTAAGTACTGGTCCAGAAATTTGGGAACAGACAGAAGGCAAAATAACACACTTTGTTGTTGGTGTTGGTACAGGTGGTACTATATCTGGTGTTGGTAAATACTTAAAGTCTAAAAATCCTGATGTAAAAGTTTGGGGAGTAGATACCTATGGTTCTGTATTTAAAAAATATCATGAGACAGGTGAGTTTGATGAAAACGAGATTTACCCATACATAACAGAGGGTATTGGTGAAGATATTTTACCTAAGAATGTTGACTTTAGTATTATTGATGGTTTTACAAAAGTAACCGATAAAGATGCTGCTGTTTATACACAACGCTTGGCTAAAGAAGAAGGTATGTTTTTAGGAAACAGCGCTGGTGCAGCCATAAAAGGTGTATTGCAGTTAAAAGAACATTTTACAAAAGACGATGTAGTTGTGGTTCTTTTTCACGACCACGGAAGTAGGTATGTGGGTAAAATGTTTAATGATGATTGGATGAGAGAACAAAATTTTATCGAATAAAAATAAAGCCTATGCAGAGTGAAAAAGACAAAATGCTTTCTGGTAAACCATATTCGCCTTATGATAAACAATTGGCTAAAGATCGGTTTAAAGCAAAGGAAATTGTTTTTAAATTTAACACTCGCTCTCCACTAGAAGAAAAAGAAAAAAAGCAAGATATAATTCAGCTTTTAAATAAAACACCTAAGCGGTTCTATATAGAGCCGCCTTTTAGGTGCGATTATGGTTATAACATAGAAATTGGTGCTAACTTTTTTTCTAACTATAACCTTGTTATACTAGACTGTGCCAAGGTAACTATAGGAGACAATGTAATGTTGGGGCCTAACGTAGCATTGTATACCGCAGCCCACCCAATACACCATAGCATTAGAAATAGATTGTATGAGCACGCTTTGCCAATAACTATTGGCAATAATGTTTGGATTGGTGGTAACGTGGTTATTAATCCAGGGGTAACCATTGGAGATAATACGGTTATTGGTTCTGGTAGCGTTGTTACCAAAGATATTACAAGTAATGTAGTAGCCGTAGGAAATCCTTGTGTGGTTAAAAGACAAATTACCCAAGAAGATAAAGTCTATTTTGATATAAAATAGTAACTTGTGTGTTATAATTTTTTAGCATGATAATACTAGAATTAGCAAACCAAATTGTTAAGATTGATAAAGGTGAACTTGTAAATTACCTTGTAGATAAGGTTGAATATATACACCAAAAAGGAGATCCAGGATGGCGTAATGCAGACACAGAAATGTTTCCGCTTATTGGCCCAACTGCAGAAGCAGGTTTTAAGGTTTGGACACCAAAAGGTGATGCTATACAAGACCAACACGGTTTGTTAAGAGAGTTAACTTATACGTTGTTAAGTGCAGATAGTACTACTGCAGTTTTTCAAAAGGAATACAAGGCAAATAATAAAGTAGCTAATTCTAAATACCCAAATAAATCTACCGTAAGTGAATTGTACTGGCCGTATGATTTTAAATTTCAAAAAAAGTTTGAATTAACTACCACAGGTGTAGAAATTACTTTTTTAATTACTGCAGAAGAAGGTATGCCGTATATGTTAGGCTATCACCCAGCTTTTAAAACAGAAAGTAACGTTACAGAAGTTAGTTACGGAGAAAATGCTAAAGCTACTGTAAAAGACATTAAAGCTGCAGGTAGTGTAGCTTATCCTTTAAGAGATATCACTAAGGCAGAATTACAAAATACAAATGCCATTACTATAGAAACCCAAGGTTTTAAAGAGTTAATGTTATGGACAGAGGTAGATACTATGTTGTGTGTAGAGCCTATTACATTTTACCCTTATGATGTTGCCCAAGACAAATTGTTTAAAGGATATAGCAATATGGGCAAATTGCCAGCAGAATATAAAGTGTTTTTAAAGCCTAGTAGTTTGTAATTTAATAAGATGTTTTTGACCCAATTTTATTTTTTTTATTGCTACTATTAACAATAATAGTAAATTTGTTTAATGCAGAATTTCTTTCCCATACTTGCGTGGCTTAAAACCTATAAAAAAGGAGATTTTATAAAAGATTTACTAGCTGGTTTTACAGTTGGTATTATTTTAATTCCTCAGGGTATGGCGTATGCTATGATTGCGGGTTTACCACCCGTATATGGTTTGTATGCAGCTTTGTTTCCTACTTTTATGTATGTGTTTTTAGGTACATCTAGGCAATTGGCTGTTGGTCCTGTTGCTATGGATTCTTTACTTGTAGCTGCTGGGTTAGGAGCATTATCACTTGCTACTACAGAAGACTATATTGCTATGGCAATTGTACTTGCTTTTTTGGTTGGTGCTACTCAGTTTCTCCTAGGACTTTTTAGAATGGGGTTTTTGGTTAATTTTATGTCTAAACCTGTAATTAGTGGCTTTACTTCTGGTGCGGCAATTATAATAATGTTTAGTCAGCTTAAACACTTACTTGGTGCAAATATAGAGGGCAGTAGCAAATTTATACAGTTACTAAAAAATGTATTTTCTAAAATAGGAGAAACCAATATGTACGACTTTGCAATTGGTTTGGTGGGCATAATTTTAATAGTAGTATTTAAAAAGGTAAATAAAAAATTACCCACAATTTTATTTGTGGTAGTGCTAGGTATATTGTCTGTGTACTTTTTTAAGTTAGATCAGTATGGAGTAAAAATAGTAGGTGCTATTCCAGATGGTTTACCTTCTTTTGGAGTACCAAACATAACTATTAAAAATATATTAGATATTTGGCCAATTGCAGTAACATTAGCATTTGTTGGGTATTTAGAAGCTATATCTATAGGTAAGGCGCTAGAAGAAAAAAGTGGTGAAGAAACCATAAATCCAAATCAGGAATTAAAGGCTATTGGATCTGCTAATATGGTAGGGTCTTTTTTTAGTTCTTTTCCTGTTACAGCAAGTTTTTCTAGGTCTGCTATAAATTATGAAGCTGGTGCAAAAACAAATTTAGCATCTTTATTTAGTGTTATAATGGTGGTGGTAGTATTACTCTTTTTAACGCCATTATTTTTCTATCTACCTAAAGCAATATTAGCGTCTATAATAATGGTTTCTGTATTTGGATTAATAGATGTAGCTTATCCTAAAGAATTATGGAAACACCGTAAAGATGAACTATTAGTTTTACTAGCCACATTTATTTGTACTGTTTTTATAGGTATAAAAGAAGGTATATTAGTAGGTGTTTTATTTTCTTTATTGTTAATGGTGTACAGAACATCTAAACCACATTTTGCCGTGTTAGGTAATGTAAAAGACTCAGATTATTACAAAAATGTAAGCAGGTTTGGATCAGAAGTTATTACAAGAGAAGATTTATTAATTGTTAGGTTTGATGCGCAATTGTATTTTGGTAACTCTAGTTTTTTTAAGTCAGAATTATACAAGCATATAGAAAAGAAAGGACCTGCTCTAAAAGGTGTAATTTTAAATGCAGAAGCTATTAATTATATAGATTCTAGTGCTGCACAAATGTTAGAAAAAGTAATAAGAGAAATTCACGAAAAAAACATACAGTTTTATGTAGCTGGTGCTATTGGCCCTGCAAGAGATATTATTTTTACAAGCGGAATTATAACGGAGCTGCATAGAGAGTTTTTATTTGTAAAAACTTCCGAAGCGGTTACTTATTTTGATGAACCCAAGGAAATATCAATATTAAGAGCTAAGGTAGCACACCAAAAAAACTTTAACTGATAAATATCAGTATCTAAAAAAAATAATTAACGTAGTTTTACGCGTTTACAAAATTGAAAATGATTATGAATATAGAACAAATTTATACAGGATGCTTGGCACAGGGCGCCTATTATATAGAGAGTAACGGTGAGGTTGCAATTATAGATCCTTTAAGAGAAATAGATCCTTATATTAAAAGAGCAACAGCAGACAATGCAACTATAAAGTATATTTTTGAAACTCATTTTCATGCAGATTTTGTTAGTGGGCACGTTTCTTTATCTAAAGCAACAGGCGCACCAATAGTTTTTGGACCTAATGCTGTTACTGGGTTTGACGCTCTTATAGCTAAAGATTTACAAGAGTTTAAAGTTGGTAATGTAACTATAGTAGTGTTGCATACACCAGGACATACAATGGAGAGTACTACGTATTTACTACGTGATGAAAACGGTAAAGATCATGCTATTTTTTCTGGAGATACGTTGTTTTTAGGCGATGTTGGTAGACCAGATTTAGCACAAAAGGCAGGTGAAATTACAGAAAAAGATTTAGCTGGCTTTTTGTTTGATAGCTTACGCACTAAAATTATGCCTTTAGCAGATGATGTTATTGTATACCCAGCTCACGGTGCAGGTTCTGCTTGTGGTAAAAATATGATGAAGGAAACTGTTGATACGTTGGGCAACCAAAAAGGTATGAACTATGCGTTACGTGCAGATATGACCAAAGAAGAATTTATTAAAGAGGTAACAGATGGTTTAGCACCACCTCCAAAATACTTTCCGCTTAATGTAAAAATGAATAAAGAAGGGTATGATGATATAGCTGTTGTACAAGAAAGAGGTACAAGACCATTATCACCAGACGAGTTAGAGGTTGTAGCTAATGAAACTAGTGCAATTGTTTTAGATGTTAGGCACCAAAATGAATATGTAAAGGAACACATACCAAGATCTATTTTTATTGGTCTTAACGGTAGTTTTGCTCCTTGGGTTGGTGCTTTAATTGCAGATGTTAAACAGCCTATTGTTTTGGTTGTACCAGAAGGTTTAGAAAAAGAAGCAATTACACGTTTATCTCGTGTTGGTTTTGATAATACTATAGGCTTTTTAAAAGGAGGTATAGAAGCTTGGAAAGCGGCAGGTAAAGAAATAGATAGTTTACGTTCTATATCTGCAGATGAAGCTAAAGTAGAAATTAAAGAAAAAAGTGCTGAGGTTTTTGATGTTCGTAAAGTAGGCGAGTACCAGTCAGAGCATTTAGTAGATGCTAAAAGCACACCACTTAGTATGTTAAATAGTCACTTGGCAGAGTTTCCTAAAGAAACACCTTTTTACATACACTGTGCAGGTGGTTACAGATCTGTAATTGCTGCATCTATTTTAAAAAGCAGAGGAATTCATAACTTGGTAGATATTGCTGGTGGTTTTGCTGCTATGCGTAATGCAGATATGAATATTACAAAATACGTTTGTCCGTCTACATTATAGTAGTACAATAACATAATTTACAAAAGGTTAAAACAGTTTGGTACTTTCCAAGTTGTTTTAGCCTTTTTTGTTTTTATTAGTTGCTACGTCATAATTGCCCCAAAAGTATCTGTTAGTCGAAAAAAAATAGCGTAGTTAAAGTGTTTTAAATACATTGTACAGTATATTAACAACAACCAAACAAACTATTAAATGAAAACTACCGAGAAAATACCTGTTGTAACCAAAAAAATGTTGCTTCCGTTTATTTTAATTACTTCTTTGTTTGCCTTGTGGGGTTTTGCAAATGCAGTTACAGATCCTATGGTTTCTGCGTTTAAAAAAGTGTTAGAGTTAAGTAATACGCAAGCATCTATGGTGCAAATGGCTTTTTATGGTGGTTACTTTTGTATGGCATTGCCAGCAGCAATGTTTATGCGTAAATACTCATATAAAGTAGGGGTGTTAATTGGTTTGGGGTTGTTTGCAACAGGAGCATTATTGTTTTACCCGGCAGCAGTAACAGAGCAGTTTTGGTTTTTTTGTTTGGGCTTGTATATTTTAACTTTTGGTTTGGCTTTTTTAGAAACAGCTGCAAACCCATATGCATTAGCAATGGGAGCCAAGGAAACAGCTACACAGCGTTTAAATTTAGCACAAGCATTTAATCCTGTTGGTTTAATTGCAGGTATTTTAATAGCTAAGTTTTTTGTTGCCGAAAAATTACAGTCAGACGATTTTGATAATTTTGCAGCATTAGACTCCGTAAAAAAAGCAGCCATAACAGCATCAGATTTAGCTGTAATTAGAGATCCGTATGTAATTTTAGGACTAGTTTTAATTGGCTTTTTTATCTTGTTTTTGGTTAGTAAAATGCCCCAAAATAGTACAGAAGGTACAATGCCAAGTATAAAAGATACATTTAAAGACTTAGCTAAAAATAAAAAATATGCATTGGGTGTTTTAGCGCAAATACTATACGTAGGTGCACAAATTATGTGTTGGACGTATATTTATCAATACGTAGAAGGTTTGGTAAACACTGGTGTTTTTAAAGGAAGTTACATAACCATATTTGGAACAGAAATTTTAAAAGACGGATTCTATTATCAAATTATAGCTTTTTTACTTTTTGTAGTTGGTAGAGCTATTGGTACAGCAATGTTGCGTTTTATGAGTGCAGGTAAACTACTATCTGGCTTTGCAGTATTGGCAATTGCATTTGTTTTAGGTACTATTTTTATAGATGGTATGTTTGGTTTGTATAGCTTAGTAGGTATATCATTTTGTTTGTCTTTAATGTTCCCAACAATTTATGGTATTGCTTTAGAAGGTTTAACAGAAGACCAGTCTAAAGTTGGTTCTGCAGGTTTAATTATGGCAATTGTAGGTGGTGCTTTAATGCCACCTTTACAGGGTTTAATTATAGATATGGGAGGTACAGGAGTATCAGATACTACAATAGCTGGTGTGTCAGAAATTAATTTCTCTTTTGTACTACCATTAATATGCTTTGTCTACATAGCTTGGTATGGGTATTTAGTGTACAAAAAGCACGAAAATAAAGTGGCAACAACAATTTAATTACACAAACATTTTTAGTGATGTTGTAAATTTAAAGTTACATATAAAGTAATGTTTCTCTTTTATTTGTAATTTGGGTTTTAAATAATTAGCATTTAAACTATGATAGTATTGGTTGGTGGTTACACAGAAAAAATGTCTGAAACCCTAATAGGTAAAAGTAAAGGTATTTACATTTTAAATTGGAATGAAGACGAAGGAACTACTACCCAAATAGGGCACTTACCACTAAAAAATCCTAGTTATTTTGCGTACAATACTAAAAATGATTGTTTGTATGTTATTGAAGAAATAGCTTATGAAGATACTCCAAAACTAAAAGTATTTAAACACAACGGTAATGGTAGTTATACCAATATAGATGAAAAATACATTCACGGTGCATATCCTTGCCATATAGCCATATCACCAAACGGTAAAGAGGTTGCTGTTGCCAATTACGGTACAGGAAACGCAGAGATCTATGCTATACAAAAAAATGGTTTTGTACAAAACGCTCAAATTTTACAACATACCGGTAAAGGTGTAAATCCAGGCAGGCAAGAAGGACCGCACGCGCATATGTGTTTGTATCATAAAAACAGAATGTATGTAACAGATTTAGGGTTAGATGCTGTTAAAACCTATGAAAAAGGAAGCAATACTGGTTTTATGAACAGAGCTAATTTAGACTTTAAAGTAGCAGCTGGTAGTGGAGCAAGACATTGTGTTTTTCATCCTAAAAAAGATTTTGTGTATGTATTAACCGAAATGTTTGGTACTGTAAGTGTGTTTTCTACCAAGGACAGTAGTTTGTTGCAAACCATAAAATTATTGCCAGAATCGTTTACAGATTTACCAGGTGCGGCAGCCATCAGAATAACAGATAACGGAAAATTTTTATACGCATCAGAAAGAACCACTAGTCAAATTATTGTTTTTAAAATTGATAAAAAAACAGGAGAATTAACACTGGTAGAGCGTGTAGATGCAGGCGGAAAAGTACCAAGAGATTTTAACTTATCTCCGTCTGAAAAATGGTTGTTGGTAGCAGGGCAAAGTTCTGACGATGTTACTGTTTTTAAACGTAATGAGGATTTAGGAACCCTATCACTATCACACAAAATAAAAGAACTAAATACACCTACTTGCGTACTTTGGCATAAGGCTTAGTTAAAAGTTGTTTTTTTGTAGTATGACATTTGTCATAGTTGTTGCTTAAAATAGCCAGTATTTTTACCCTAAAATACGCTATATACATGTGCAATTTAGTTCAGAAATACAATATTCCAGGTCCAAGATATACTAGTTACCCAACAGTTCCGTATTGGGATATAAATACGTTCTCTGGTAAGGAGTGGGAGAACACTTTAATTAAATCTTTTAAAGAAAGTAACGCTACAGAGGGTATAAGTTTATACATACACTTGCCTTTTTGTGAAAGCCTTTGTACGTTTTGTGGTTGTCATAAGCGTATTACCAAACGTCATGAAGTAGAAACGCCTTATATACAAGCAGTGTTAAAAGAATGGCAGTTGTATTGTGCTATGTTACCAGAAAAGCCAATTGTAAAAGAATTGCATTTGGGTGGTGGTACACCAACATTTTTTACTCCAGAAAATTTACAAGCACTTATAAAAGGTATTTTTAGAAAAGCAGACAAAGCGGCGGAGTACGAGTTTAGTTTTGAAGGACACCCAAACAACACTACAAAAGAACATTTACAAGCATTATATAACGTAGGTTTTAGACGTGTAAGTTATGGCGTGCAAGATTATAACAGTACGGTACAAAAAGCAATAAACAGAGTACAGTCTTTTGAGAATGTAAAAAATGTAACAGAGTGGGCTAGAGAAATTGGGTATACCTCTATTGGGCACGATATTATTTTTGGATTGCCACACCAAACATTAGAACACGTAGAAGAAACCATTTTAAAAACAAAAGAGTTGTTACCAGACAGGTTGGCTTTTTACAGTTACGCACACGTGCCGTGGTTAAAAGGTAACGGGCAACGTGGTTATAGAGATGAAGATTTACCAACTGCTACAGAAAAAAGAGAACAGTATGAAAAAGGAAAAGACTTACTTGCCAAAGTAGGGTATAAGGAAATTGGTATGGACCACTTTGCTTTAAAAACCGATAGCTTATATGCTTCTATGGAAAACAATAATTTACATAGAAATTTTATGGGCTATACAGCATCTAAAACCCAAGTAATGATAGGTTTGGGTGTATCTAGTATTAGCGATAGCTGGTATAGTTTTGCTCAAAATGTAAAAAGTTTAGAAGAATACAATCATTTAGTATTTAATAATATAATTCCTATTTATAGAGGGCATATTTTAACACAAGAAGATCGTGTAATTAGAAAACATATTTTAAATTTGATGTGTAGGCTAGAGACTTCTTGGAGTACTAATGATGAAGAATTTGAGCTGTTACCAAGTACTTTAAAAAAATTAGAAGAAATGGAACATGATGGTCTTATAGAAATTTCTGCTACAAAACTTACGGTATTAGATAAGGGTAGACCCTTTATTAGAAATATATGTATGGCTTTTGATGTTTTAATGCATAAAAAAGCGCCCCAAACAAGACTATTTTCAATGACAATATAATTATAACCTATAAATGTAAACTATGAAAAAAATTATTGTACCAGTAGACTTTTCAGATCAATCTAGTTATGCGCTAGAAGTAGCAGCATCTTTAGCTAAAACGCATAGTGCAGAAATTATTATTTTGCATATGCTAGAGCTTAACTCTGTTATGATTTCTTCTGAAGGTATGCCGCAAGAGCAAGTTGTATTTTTACTAAAGTTAACAGAAAAAAGGTTAAACGAGTTTTTAGACAAGCCATTTTTAAAAGATATAACCGTAACACCTATTATAAAACATTACAAGGTTTTTAGTGAGGTTAATGAGGTTGCAGAAGACCACAAGGCAGATTTAATAGTTATGGGGTCTCACGGAGTAGATGGTTTAGAAGAAATTTTTATAGGTAGCAACACAGAACGTGTGGTACGTAATGCAAACATACCTGTATTAATTATAAAAGAGCAGATAAAAGATTTTGATGTACAGTCTATAGTATACGCATCTAATTTTGAGGTAGAAGGTGTTAAAGCTTTTCATAAAGTAAAAGCCTTTGCAGATCTTTTAAAAGCACAGGTTAATTATGTTTATATAAACACACCAGGAGATAACTTTTTAAGTACAGAAGATACATATACAAGAATAGCAGAGTTTATATCTACAGCCAACGCAGCAGTAGAAGTAGAAATTTATAATGACTATACGGTAGAAAAAGGAATTCTTAATTACAGCAGTACTACCAACGCAGATTTAATTGCAATGGCAACACATGGCAGAAAAGGATTATCTCACTTTTTTATGGGCAGTATAGGAGAAGATATTGCCAACCACGCAAGTGTACCCGTAGTTACATTTAAAATATAAGCATAAAAAAGCAGGTTGTAAAAAACCTGCTTTTTCAATTTTTAACCAATCATTAACCACTAATCATTGTTTCTTCTTATTGCTATTCATTAAAAAACCTACAACTATTGCAACTAGTATAACACATACTAAAGCAAAAATGGCAATCATTATTTTACCATTATTTAAGTTTGATAATATTATAGATAAATTCATAGTCTGGTGTTGTATTTAAGTTTAATACTGTAAAGGTATTAGCTATGTACAAATTATAATATGATATTTATCAGGTTACAAAAAAAGTACAACTTAAATAGCTGTACTAGTACTAAATACTGCTATTAGTAATAGTATAAGTATAATAGTTACAATTGCAAAAGCGGCAATAGTTATTTTGTTGTTTTGAAAAAAGTAATTACTTGTTTTCTTCTCTTTATCCTTAATAAACTTAATATCTTCTTCTCCTTGTTTTACATCTTTCTTCATTGTTCTTGTTTTTTGTTTGTACACAATTATACAAGATTTTAGAGTCAATTATTAGCGCTAATCATTTAAAAAATAGCGCAAAAGCTTTGTATTAAATGAGTTAAGTTTTTGTTTAATTACGTCAATACAAGCGTAAAAGAAATAAGACATTTGTATAACAAACAAATAAAAACATAAAGACATGAGTAACAATAGCAACACATTATTAGGAGTATTAGCCGGAACCGCAGTAGGAGCAACATTAGGAATTTTGTTTGCACCAGATAAAGGTATAAACACAAGAAGAAAGCTTGTAGATGAGGCGGTAGCAACAAAAGAATCTATTGCAGACAGTGCTTTAGACTTAAGAAACACAGTAGCTGCAACTGTAGCAACAAATAAAGAAACGTTAGATACTAAAATAGAAAACTTAGTTTCTGATGCAAGTTACAAAGCAGACGATGTAATTAACCAATTAGAAGGTAAATTAAAAGAGCTAAAAGCTAAGAACAAAAAATTACAGAAGTCATAATGAGTGTAATAAACTCCATAGACAAAACGGCAACTGAAGCTGCAGCGGCTGGAAAAAAATACGTAGATGTAACTAAAAAATACTACGAGTTAAAAGTTTTTCAGCAGTTAACAAGTACATCATCCTATGTTGTAAAAACAGTTATAATAGGAGGCTTATTATTGTTAGCATTTTTGTTTATGGCAATATCCGCTGCAATAGCTTTAGGAGAATTGTTTAACAGCGTACCACTAGGGTATTTGGCAGTAGGAGGAATTTTTATACTGTTTGGCCTGTTGGTATATAGCAGAAGAACGTTTATAGATAAAATATTAATTAAAAATATGTCTAAGACTTATTTTGATTAAACCACAGACTATGCAATACACATCATTTAGACAAATAGAGGTAGATTTAAAAAGGCTTAGTTTAGAACGACAAATTTTAGTAGAAGAATTAAAAGCACAAAAACACCAAGTTGCAGAAGATTTAAAACCTTACAACTGGGTAAACTGGGCGTATAAATTAGCCCGTAAATACGGAGCACTACTTTTGGTAAAAAAACTATTTAAATAGTAAGTATTACTGGCCTTGTAACACAAAAAAAACAGATACTATGAGTAATGAATATGCAAAAAACGAAAGAGACAACATAGAAAAATACCAAAGCCAAGGGTACAAAAGTAACTTTAGCGTGGTAAATGGCAAATTGGTAGATCCAGAAGAGAAAACCAAATATACGCCACAAGAAGTTTTTGTGGTACAAGAGCACAGGTACGAGGGTATGAGTAACCCGTCTGATATGTCTATACTATATGTTATAGAAACAAAAGACAATAATAAAGGTACAGCCTTAATTGGTTATGGCCCAACAGGTAATTTAAACGCGGCAGAGTTTTTTAAAGACATACCTAAACAAAATTATAAAAGTTAAGACTGTCCCCAATACAACCCCACAGTAAAAAAAAGCAACACTATTATGGTGTTGCTTTTTTGTATAATACAGTTTGTTAATAACAGCAAAATGTAAATTACACCTAAAAACATACCATTTATAAATTATTTTAAGACAATTACACATATCCGTAATTGGGGTAAAAAAAATAGTTATAAATTGTAAGAAAATTACTAAACGTTAATTTATTTATTAAACATAGTTATGCAATGTATAAACACAATTAACCTATTTTATAGATATTAAAACTTATTGTAAGAGTCGAGACTGTTCCCCAAGAGAACCTCTCTTTTAAAAAGAGCAGCACTATTTTTAGTGTTGCTTTTTTGTTTTTAGCAACTTACCATTAAAAATATACCACAGGTAAACTATTTTAGGGCAATCACACATATCCGTAATTAGGGTATAAAAAATGTTTTTATATTGTAAGAAAAATAACAGCTACAAGTGTAATATGTGCGTTTATACAACCATATTGGCGGAATAAACGCAATGATTTGAGTTTATATGTAGTTACCACAAATTTGAAAAACACCTTATGAAAGAAGAAAAAGATTCTAAAGTTTCAACATCAAAGGAAGAAAAGAAAGAAAAAGTTTATAATGTTGAGTCTATTTATGAAACTTATTTTGAAAATCTTAATAGTGTCAAACTATACTTTAATAAGTTTGGAAATTTAGCATCTGGCGAAGACGAATCTATAAAAGAAAAGTCTAAAGAATTTTTTGACCAAGCACTATCTGAAATAAAGGAAGAATTGAAATTTGTTGAAAATAAAGAGGATAACACTTTATCAAAAGAGCAAGTTGAAACTTATCTAACTAAATTCGCAAGAAAAATAAAAAAACAGCCAAGAATATCACCAAGGAACTACGAAATACTTTCTCGAAGTTCTTTCCTAATGCTTAATAATTATTTCGAATATTTAATCGCTGACCTTCTTAGTTACTATTACAATAAATTTAAAAACTCTCTTAACGAAAAGGAATTTAAATTCACACTCAAAGAGCTTAATGAATATGATAGTATTGAAGAAGCAACTAAAGATTTAATTGTAAAAGAAGTAGAAAGTTTGATTATCGATAAATCGTTTAATGAAATTCTTGAACATTTTGAAGATAAACTCTCTATTTCGCTCGAAAAAGAATTAATAAAATGGGATGAAATAATTGAAATCAGGGAACGAAGACATTTAATAGTTCACAATTCTTCTGTTGTAAACAAAAAATACATTTCAAGAACAAAAAACCCTTTTAATTATAAAATTGGAGATTTAGTTCATATTGATAAGGACTATTTTTTTAAATCTTGGTCCCAATTTAAACTTGCAGGACAACTATTAATTTTTAACTGTTGGGGAAATTGGGACAAGGACAACATTGATAATGCAATATATGAGATAATGATTCAAACTTTCGCGGACTTAAATGCAAAAAATTATGATCTTGTCTGTAAAACTTGTAAATATTCCGAACAAATCGAGCCAAAGAATGAAGACCAAGAAGATTATATTCTTCGAATTAAGGTTAATAATGCCATTTCACTTAAAAAGCAAAATAAAGATACCGAGGTAAAGAAAGTTTTAAAGAAAATAAAAGTCGGAACTGCAACACCTATTTTTAAAATTGCTCACAATATTTTGAGCGATAAATACGATGATTTAGAAGAACTTTTTACTCAAGCAATAATCGTTGATAAATTAATTATTGATTCTTATTTAGAATGGCCAATTTTTGATTTTGTAAGAGAAAAAGATGAGATAAATAAAAGACTAATTAAAACTTTTAAGGACTAAAAAACTTGTGCTAACACCGCATATAATTTATTGCAAGTTCTAGCTTACTTACGAATATTCCTCGCGGGCTTTCTATCTGTGGTTTATTTGCTAACTTTAGTGCTTAAACCACGCACTAACTATATACAAATACGTTGTACATCATTTAAGCATTATATTAAAGTTATTATTTGATGGAAGAAAAGTTAGTGATGAGTATAGCAGAAAAATGTAGTGTTAATCCAACAAAACTATTGGAACGGACAGACATAAAAAATGAGTTAGGATTGGTAGGGAAATAAATACTACAGCTAAATGAAACAGTACAGTTTAAATGAAAAGATAATAGTACTTAAGGTAAAAAAAAGCCCACTCTTTATTAGAGTTGTTATGTTCTTTTTTGCTTTTACATCATTTCTTATACCATTAGTAGCTACTATTATGTCAATTGCAATTGGAAAAGGATTACAGATAGGGTACTTTATTGGTTTATTCTTATTTGGACTTATAGGGTTTAGACTTTTAAAAATAGCTCTTTGGAATACTTATGGTAAAGAGACTATTATCTGGAATTCATCAACATTAAAATACGAAGCAAATTATGGATGGTTTAAGGATCAAACAAAAACTATAAAATTTAATAAGATAGATTTTTTTATAAATAAAATAGGATACGCAGATGAAAAAATAGGAACATTGGTTATAGGGGATGAAAGTAAAAAAATAGAATCAGCTATTAAAATACCAACAGTTCAGATTAAGGAATTGATAGTGAAATTAAAAGAGATAGAACAAACTGGTTTATAACTATAATTAAGGCAAATTAGCTTATTATGCAAGCAATGATTATTCAAAAAAAACTGATGAAAAAACAAACATTCCTTCTCCTTTTTATTATTCTAATGTTACAAAGTTATATTGTAAAATCTCAGCAAACATTTGTAACTCCCTCAAGTTATATAGATAGTATTTTTAGTGCTGTAGAAAATAATGATTTTAAAAAATTTAGAAGACAGTTTGACTCTAGTGAATTAAAAAGGATTGACCACTTGAAGAAAACACATAAAGGAAGTAAAATGCTTGAGAATTTTATTCTTTATGTAGATAATCAAGAAAAGATAATAGCAAAGAATTACAGGGATATAAGAGATACTATAAAAAAGTATAATCTAAAACTTGATAATCAATATTATAATACATTTAAATATTATATAAAACCAAATGCAAATAATGAACCAGATGAGAGAACAGCTAGCGTAAGTTTTAATTTCTTAAAAGATTCTTTATTGATTACCATTTCTCCCTATTACTATAAATTGCATAGATATAATAACCAGTGGGTTTCTAAAAATAAATTAGAATTAGAAAATTATAAACTTAGTAAAATTTCTTCTCAAAAAACGTACTTTATTAATGAGTTAAATGAAGACTTTTATACTTATGGCGTCAAAATTTTTAATCTAATTAAGAATAAAGATTTCAAAAAATTAAGTAAAGAATACCCTCAGGAAAAAGAATATGATTTATTAGATGCTCCAATGTGGTCAGCAAGAGAACTTCCTAATTATTTACGGGGAAATAAGGCTAAATTAAATAAGGATTTATATAAGTTAGAAATTTTAGAGTCAATTATACCTGAAAAAACACAGGTTAGATGGCACAAAAAACAATACAGATATGAGGCTAATATGGAGATAAGGTTATTTGTGAAAACTAGTAAAGGGGATAGGTATTTAAATATAATTTGTTTACCTACAAAAAATAGGATAATGCTTTATAACATAGATACAGATCTAGATTTACCTATTTCTGATTAGTGTAACGTATTTGAAACGGAAAAATAGCTAAACGTAATACGGATTAAAGATTTAAAACCAAAAGCTTTTGCTTAGCGTAGCTATAAATCCGTGGTATTACTAGGCCGTACTAATTATAACCCAGCCGTTGTCATTAATAGATCAATGAAAAAATGCTACATAAAATCTTTAATATATTCACGGGGTTTATTTTTATAATTCTTTTATTGATTTTATGGCTGTCAAGTATAAAAGTGATTTATCTAAATTTAAAACACTTTGGAGAAACTAAATCCGGCATCATAATAGATACAGATTACAGAAAAGGGTCCGAATCTGAAGCAGAAAGAGGTACATATTTAAATACCATACTTACAGATGTTAGAACCGATACCATTTATGGCGGAAGCCAAACTAGATATGATATTGGAGATAAAGTGAAAGTTAATTACAGAGGAACTGGAGGTAATACTATATTTGAGGTTAATGGAATTAAAAAAGGCTCTAAATATGATGCTTGGGATTTTTTATCACCAATACTGTTGTTGTTCTCATCCTTTATGCTGTATAAGTTGGTTTTGTTATTTCGACAAAATTTATTGTTCTATCTTAAAAAAAAATAAAAACTAACTAATTGTTATCACACTCTACAAGTAATAGCATCAATTACAGAATAAACGTACAAATATTGTTTTTTTAGTACCACAGAAATTTATTACAACTATGTTGCATTAGTAAAATGTATGTTTATATTTGCAACTTAGTCGCATTAAATAAATATATATTGAAATTAACTTTAATTAAACCAGATACTTTTGGTGCAGTTGCCAGTACGTTGTGTGTAATTCATTGCGTTGCCACACCTTTTATTTTTATAGCCCATACTTGTGCTGCAGGTGGCTGTGAAACCAGTCCTGTGTGGTGGAAAAGCTTAGATTATATCTTTTTAATTGTTTCGTTTTTTGCGGTATTGCAATCTACAAAAAATACATCTAAAAGTTTTATGAAACCCTTGTTGTGGTTAAGTTGGTTTAGCCTGTTTTTTTTAATTGTAAATGAAAAAATACAGTTACTTTCTTTACCAGAAACAGTAACCTATGTTGTTGCGCTTGTACTTGCAGCATTACATATTTATAATTTAAAATTTTGCCAGTGTAAAACCGATAAATGTTGTGTGAATAATGGATAATACTAAAAAAGAAATACTAGGAGACAACCATATAGCTACAAGCGTAGATACTCCTTTACGTGCAGATGCTTTTAATAAGACAGCTGATGAAAAAATAGAAGTTATTCAGCATCATTTTAAAAAAATAATGGAAGAGCTAGGTTTAGACCTAACAGATGATAGTTTATCTGGTACACCGTATAGATTTGCTAAAATGTATGTAAAAGAGCTTTTTTATGGTTTAGACCCTAAGAATAAGCCAAAATTATCGGTTTTTGAAAACAAGTATGCCTATAAAAAAATGTTGGTAGAGCAAAACATAACTATAGACTCCTCTTGTGAACATCATTTTTTACCAATAACAGGTTTTGCACATATTGCATATGTACCTAAGGATAAGGTTATAGGATTGTCTAAAATTAATCGCTTGGTAGATTATTATTCGCACAGGCCTCAGGTACAAGAAAGGCTGTCTTTACAAATATTAAAAGACTTGCAAAATACATTAGAAACAGAAGATGTTATTGTAATGATTAGCGCCAAGCATTTGTGTGTATCATCTAGAGGAATAAAAGACAAAAGTAGTTACACTACAACATTAGAGTATGGTGGCTGCTTTGCAAATGAACAAACCAGAAACGACTTTTTATCAATTATAGAAAAAACTACTTTATAATAATTATGTTTTAAATTTTAGCATTAGCCTTCATAATTGTATTTGTTTTTATTTGTTGTATAGGGATTATTGTGACCAAGTCATCAAATTTAAATATCAAAATACAAACCACTCACTATCAGTTATTCTTTTCTTTCTTATAATTGTTTCTTGTGATAAGAAAATAACGTTTGAGCAGCAAATTAGTCAAAGATGTTTATCAAAAAAAAATAGCGAGTGGTTTTTATGAGGGAAATTACAAAAGTTACATATGTAGTTTCAATCAGTTTATAATTGAACTTACTAATACATTTTTAAGATTATTCTACAGCCCAAAAAGAATGCACTTATACTTAGGTTAAATATTAGTATAGTTTGTGTTTTTATTAAGAATTTATTTGTTAATTTTAATGTTAAGGATGTTGATTAATTATAGTTATCAGTTTAAGTGAAATCTATTTAAAAAATAAAAATGGGCTTATTTGGCAAAAAGAAAAAAGAAAATGTACCTGCAGATAAAGAAAGGTACGCTAGAGTACTTAATTACATAAAAATTGATGCTATAAACGGAAAACCTCTGGAGACTTTTTTTTGGGAATATAGCAAACAGAGAAAGGGTTTATTTGCGGGTAAATTAGAAATTATTTATCTAGAAGAAGGAGGCTATGAGGTTTTTGCTCATGGCGCAACATACCAGACCAAAACTACACAAATACATATATCTGTTGAAGCTGGAAAAAATTACATTTTGGGAGCAGGTATACTTGAAGATGATACGGAAGGTTTGTATTTTGAAGAGCGCTAACAAAGTTTACTCTCTAATAACTGCTTAATTTTGTTTCTGCTGTATATTTTAAATATATTTATTATAATCATCACTATATAAGTATATTAAGTTTTAATTAAACCAACAATCATGACTAAAAAAAGTATTGCTTTCCTGATATTAATATTTACTATTTTAACTTCTTGCAAAGAGAATAAAACTTCTGAGAGTTATAACGATACTCAAGAAATTGTTGATGCATCAGCAAAAGAAAATTTAAACTTAGACCAATCAGATTTATATTGTAAAGTACAGATAGGTAGTACAGAGAAGGAATCCTTAAGTTATGACCTAAAAAGCTCTAATACACTTAAAAAAGGCTTTATTACAACCACTTTTAGTATAAGTTTAGCGGAGGAAATGTATAATAATACTCCTTTAGATATTGAGCTTATGATGCATAATAAATCTAATTCACCAAAATTAAATACAGGAACTTACCCTATAAAAGGTCTAATGGCTCCTGATGAAGGTTTAGTTTCTTATTTTGATATTATTGGAAATGTAGTTGATATGGAATCTTACCAAAATGCTATTGACGCTAATATTTTAGATGATCTGGAAGATAACTTTGTTATTCTGCCAGAAGGAGCAAATAAATTAATTATAGAGTCTTCAGGTGATCTTACAGACGAGGAAGATGGTGAGTTTTATAAAATGGGCAAACAATTACTAAAAGGGAATTTAGAAGTGCTGTTATTAAGAGTTAGTACAAAAGAAAAAGTTAATTTAAGAGTTGACTTTAAAATTATAAATGAATGTGGTATCAGTAAAAAAATATAATAAGCTTGTGTTAACTAGCAAAAAAAAGTCCCTTATCTAATTAAAGACAAGGGACTTTTTTTTGCGCTTGTATTATTACTAGAAAGCACCAATAAAGTGACTACCAGTTGTGTTAACCAATTCTGCACCTTTAGTAACTTCACCAGTTAATGTGTTTACCACATAAATGTTTCCGTTTTTACCAACAGGAGCTTGTGTTACGTAAATATCATCACCATCTACAACAAAACCTTGGTATTGAAATAAGTAGAAATCAGTATCATAAGGTATAGCATCAATCTTAACTGCAGTTTTAGCATTTAAGTCTACTAAAGCAAAAAATCCTTGTAAACCAGCAACACCTTCTGTAGAACCATTATGACGGTAAGCAACAACAGCTTTTCCGTTAGCAGCTGGTCTCCAAGCTAAAATATAAGCACCTTCTACACCTAAAGCATCATCTAAATTAAAATCATAAGAATTGTCGTACTCATTATCAGCATCAATTTTTAAGATATGAGAGCCATTAGGGTCACTTTGGTTTGCTTGATAAACACTACCGTTATATAAAAAGGCATTAATACTACGGTATCCGTTTGTATTACCCTTACCAACTGTAGACGTAATTACCTTAGGGTTTGTTAAAGATGGGTAATCTAATACAATAGTTTTAGAGCCTAAAACTTCATAACCACTTTCAGACTCCGCAGTTGCAGGGTCTACTTTGCTTAAACGAGCACCAATATATAATTTGTCTCCAGCAGCGTTTAAGGTAGGCATATCTATTCTAGAAATGTAATATCCTTGTGCTTCTTCTTCTGCAGTTAAAGGTATGCTAGACTCTTCAAAGTTTTTAATAGAAGAGTTTTCTAAGTCTAAAGTAACAACACCCATTGTAGCTTCTGTACGTAAATATGTATCATCTGTAGCATCATCAGGTGTACCATTGTCATCAAACTGGTGTTCTGTAGAAACATAAACAGCAGAACCTGTTTTATCGCCATCAAACAACTTAATCCATCTAGGAGCAGTACCAACATAAGGAGCAATACTAACTTCTGTACCTGTTTTTGTAAAATTTTGTCCGCCTTCTACAGTATATTTAGTGTAGTTACCACCAGTATCACCAGCATAGCTAATATTAAACATAGTACTACCATCTTCAGATGATTGTAACCTTGCTGTTCTGTTAGACGGTACAATAAATCCGTTATCAAAAGGAGCTATAGATACAGTTGGGTCTTTAGCATCTTCACTAGTTAAAGAATAAATTAAAGTACCACCATTACCATCTCCAGGATTGTCTCCCATTTTGGCAGCAGCAACAGTTATCCATCTGCCTTCGGTAGGTTGCTCTGGAGTTGTTGGTGTGTCACCACCATTGTCATCACTACTACAAGAAGCTAATAACCCTAAAGTAGCAAATGCTACTGCAAAAGATTTAATATGTGTTAAGTTACTTTTCATTTTATATAATATTTAAAAAATTAAAATTTATTTATTGTGTAATTCAATTTTAGGTAAAAGGCTCTCCCTGGTTTTTGTACCGATAAATTGTCGTACACAGGTTCATCAAAAATGTTTTTAATGTCAAAGCTGGCAACTAGTTTTTTGTTAGGAAAAGCGTAGCTTAATCCAAAATCTTGTACTAGTTGTGTAGGTACTTTAAAAAACTCATCACCAACAGTATTTTTTCCTTGTGGTGGTAGGTAAGAGAACTCATCTGTAAAGTACATTGTATAAAAAAGGTTTAACCTAGATTTTTGTTGTATTACATTTTTAAAAGAGTAGCGTATATTACCATTCATAGTAAAAAATGGTGTGTTTGGTACAGCTATATCTACACCGTTATTTACAATGTTTAAGCTAAAACGTGAAGCATTAAAGTTTAAATTAAAGTTGTTGTTAAACGTGTAATTTAATTGTGCATCTATACCTTTAGATGTTCCGCTACCTTGGTTTACATAAACTATTAGTTCGTCATCAATATTTAAAGATGTTTCTATAGGCAAACCAATACGGTCTTTTATATTTCTGGTAAATAAATTGGCGCCAATTGTAAATTGGTGTTTTTTAATAGATAATGCTCCAAGCCTAAAACCTAGGTTGTAATTATTACTTTGCTCTGGGTTAATACTTGGGTTAGCAACTACATTGTCACCATCGTTACCAAAAACTTCAGTTTCATTGGGTAATCTTATGGCTTTTTCTGCAGAAGTTAAAAGAGTAAAGTTTGGAGAAAAGGCATAAGAAGCAGCAAAACCGTAACCATTAAACTTTTTATTGCTGCTAATTATGTCATCAATAATAACAGAATTGCCATTTTCATCTTCTGCAATTTCTGGATCTATGTTTACAGTCTTTTGTTGGTATAATTTACCAAAAACACTAGTTTTTAGTCTGTTTTCTATAGCAGACAACTCATAACTTAAAGCAAAAATATTTTTATGTAAGTCTCTAGATCCTTTAAATGTGTTTTCTAAAACAGATTGTAACTCATCACTATCCTCACGATCTATACCGCTATATACGTGGTTGGCTAAAATTTTATGATGGTTATTAAAGGCATAAGAAACTCCTGTTCTAATAGATCCTACTTTTCTGTTTATGGCAGCTAAAGTTGGTCCGCCTTCTTGCTGAGACCTCCAGGTGTATTGGTACTCATCACCTCTAAAGTCTATGGCTCTTTCTCCGTTCCAGCTGTAAGCCCAAGAAACAGTATCATTAACAGTACGGTTTCTTTTACCGTAAATTCCGTTAACAGTTACATCTAAACCTTTAGTAAATAAATCCTTTTTTTGGTATGTTAAATTTGCAAGTAGTGCGTTAGATTCTAAAAACCTGTCTTTGTATGGCGTAATAGTCATAAAAGCTCCGTGTTGCACCTCTTTGTAATCATCAGATCCAGTAACACCTACAAAAAACTGATCTGCCCACTTTACATCTGTATAACCTATTTGCAACATACCACCAGTAGACCTGTAAGCATCGTTAAATCTGCGTGCAGTTATTGGTGTTTGTACACCGCCCAAACCGGTAACTACAACACTTCTACCAGACACCTTATAATCATTATCTGAATAGTTGTGAAAAAGCGATGTTTTTACCGTAAAGCCAGTATCATCAAACCTATATAAACCATTAACGCTTGCTTGTAGAGTATTAAAAGAACCGTAAGAAACAGAAGCGTTTAAATTTGTTTTAGCATTATTATGTAATACAATATTAATGGCACCACCTAAGGCATCATCTGCTAAATGACCAGGAACAACACCTTTATAAACCTCAATATTTTTTATCATTGAAGGAGGTATGCTGTTTAAGTTAAATGATGAGCCATACATAGAACTAGGAATACCGTCTATAAAAATACGTACAGCGCTACCAGATAATCCATTAAGACTATAACTCACATCTGACCCTAAACCACCATTTTGTCTAATTTTTACACCTACAGTAGTGTTAAGTAACTCGTTAGTTTGTATGTTTCTGATGCTAGCTTCTTCTGTTTTAACTACGTTAACAGCAAAACCTTGAGTCTCAATTTCGGTTTCTTTAGTTTTTCCGTTTACCAAAACCTCATTTAGCTCATTATCTTGGTTGTAGCTAAGTGTATGCTTAATTTTTATGTTTTGTTTATTTACTACAATAGTCACTTTTTCTATTTCCTTGCCATAGTATTTTATGGCAATGGTGTGATTGCCATAGGGTAAATTTTGCAACGTAAAAAAGCCTTTAGCATTAGTATATGTGTGTGTTATAGGTTTTTTTGTAAAAACAGTGGCCTCTGCAACAGGATTTCCATTTTTAAAAGAAATAACTCCAGTAACAGTACCTGTTTTAGTCTCATAGGCAGCTTGCGAGAACACAGAAAAAGTAAATAACAGGCTTAAAACCGACACTATTTTTAACATACTATTAAAAAAATATTTATATTTATTAAGACTTAGTCTAAATTAATTTAGTTTTGCAAATCTAAGTTTTGAACTGTTGATACAAATAACGCAAACGGAAGTTTTAATAACGTATTAAGAAATAATGAGTCTAGGATTAAAAAGTTTTACGTGTTCTAATACAAGCAGTATGCATATTGTTGTAGATGATGCGTTGACAGATGTATTAGAAGAAAATTGCCTTAGTACTTTTGTAAATGAAGAAAACAAAGGTATTAGCCTAAACTCTAATTACTTTATTGCGTTTACAAAAAACATTACTATTAAAAAACGTATAGAACATAGTGTTTTTTGTGACTTTCCATTATTTAAAATACATTTTTCTTTAAAGGGTAGTTACGTGTATATGCCAACAACTAGTGTGTACGCACCTGTAGAAATACCACAAGGCTATTGTAATTTATTTTATGCTCCTGTGCTTAGCGGAGCAGAAATTTTTACAAAAGGAGAAACTAAAACTTTAGAGGTTTATTTTACTAAAAATACTTTAGAGAAGTTAATAGGTAAAGCAGACCAAACTAATATAGACGGTTTGCATACCAAATTAAATATAGATCATTTTTTTAGCTACTTTAAAAAGAGCAAGCGAATACCTTTAAAATTAAGAAACCAAATAAACGAAATTATAAACTGTACGTATGTAGGAGATTTAAAACATAACTATATACAAAGTAGACTTGCCATTTTAATTGTAGATTTTTTAATGGATAAGACCAAACCAGTTGTAGAAAGCAAAAAACTACCAAAAGCAGATTACTTAGCAATTGTAAAGGTAGAAGAATATTGTAGGTTAAATTTAAAAAGCAAATTAACTATAATTGGCTTATCTCAAATAGCGGGTTTTAATACCACAAAACTAAAAAGCGATTTTAAAAAAGTATACAAAACCACCATTTTTAAGCATATTACTCAATTACGAATGGACAAAGCCAGACAATTGATACAAGAAGAAGGTATGTCTATTGCAGAGGTATCTTACGAGGTAGGTTACTCTAATCCACAACATTTTACGGCAGCTTTTAAAAAAACTATAGGTTATTTACCAAGTAAGTTAATTAAGTAACCACTAATTCACCAATTCCTGTTCTTCTTTTAATCTAAAGCAGCGTTCTTCGCCTAAGTAATTTGGGTTTCCGTATTTCTCAGACCAAAAGCCATCTAAAATATCTTTGCTAATACATTTGTATACCACAACACCTTTGTAGGTAGCATTATCTTCGCCTTTGTAATTAAAGTTAATTACCAAAATATTGTCTTTAAAAAAGCCGGTTCCTAATTGGTACTGCTCATTACCTATTAACCATTTTGCTTTTATACGCTTATTTGTATCTAAAGCTAAAACTAGTGTGCCTTTATAAGTTGTTTTTTCGGCATTTTGGTTGTTTCCCATTATAGCATAGGTGCCAGGTAATTCTTCAATCTTCATAGGCGTAATAATTTAGCTTTACCGTAAGTTATTGTTTGTATACAAATGTAAACACTTAAAAGTAATATCATATTTTACAACAGTAATCTTCCTTGCAAAATTGTTGAATAAAAAATCTATTTTTAATCATTCTAAATAAAAATAGTTCTTATATTTGCGCCTTATCAATACTAAATCTAAATAAACAAATAAGCTTTATTTATCTAAATACAATCAAAATGAAAAAAATTACAACACTTGTTTTACTACTGTTTGTAGGTACTATTGCCGCACAAGACGCAAATGTTTTTTGGTCTCGTGGTTTTTTTAAGCCAAATACTACAGTTAAAGATGTGCAAGAAAAAGAGGCTGCAGGTAACAGTGCTACGGCATTAAGCTCTAATAATTTTGATGCTACTACAAATGCTATTTTAGCTGGTGCATCTGCAGAGGTTGTAGATTACCTATTAAGTGTAAAAGGTAATGATGTAAATAAAATTACACATGACGGGCGTACTTACTTATTTTGGACAGCTATGAAAGGCAATTTGCCGTTAATGAAAAAGCTAATTAAACTTGGTGCAAAAACAGATGTTGTAGATGATAAAGGTAGTACTGTATTACTTTTTGCTGCCGGTGGCGGACAAACTAATCCTGAATTATATGATTTATTACTAGCAAATGGCGCTAAAATAACAGAGACTTCTCCTAAAGGTGCAAATGCTATTTTAAAATTAATTGGTGGTGCTAAAGATCTTAAAGATTTAAATTACTTTTTAAAAAAAGGATTAGACCTAAACCATACAGATAAAGAAGGGCATAACGCTGTAGATTATGCTGCACGTATAGGTAACAAAGCAATTATAGAGCAGTTAATTAAAAAAGGAGTTGCTTATAAAGATACTAATGCAGACGGTAGTAATGCTATTTTAGTAGCTACAGAAGGCGGTAGAGGTCCTGGTAATAGTTTAGCGTTTTATAAGTATTTAGAGAGCTTAGGTATTAACCCAAATGTTACAGATAACAATGGTGTTACTCCAATGCACAATTTGGCTGGCCGTAACAAAGACAATGCTATTTTTAATTACTTTATAGATAAAGGAGTTAGCACAACCCAAGCAGATGCAAAAGGTAATACTCCGCTAATGTATGCAGCTGGACGCAACAGTTTAGATGTAGTTAAGTTTTTTGGAGTTAAAAATTTAGACGCTAAAAATAAAGATGGTAAAACGGCATTAACTAATGCTGTTGATTATAATGGTGCAGATGTAGTTACTTATTTAATAGATAAAGGCGCTGCTGTTAATGTAGTAGATGAAAAAGGAAACAATTTGGCATACTACTTGGTAAACTCTTACTCTAAAAGAAATAAAAAGGCGTTTACAGAAAAGTGGAATTTATTAAGTGCTAAAGGTTTAAATATGGCTCACGTACAAGAAGGTAAAAACAATATTTTGCACTTGGCTGTTGCTAAAAATAATAAAGATTTATTAGCTAAAATTACACCATTAAAGATTGATGTTAATGCTAAAAATGCAAACGGACTTACTCCTTTACATTTGGCAGCTATGACAACTAATAATGTAGACTTAATTAAGTATTTAATTAGTATTGGAGCTAAAAAAGATGCTGTAACAGAGTTTGAAGAAACGGTGTACGACTTAGCTTCTGAGAACGAATTATTGAACAAAAACAAAATTGAATTTTTAAAATAATAAGTAATGAAATTTAAAGTAGCAATTATAGCAATACTAGGTTTGTTTGTTATGGCAGCTTTTACAGCGGCACCTAAAACTAGCCAATATAAATGTATGATTCAGTTAAAAAATTACGAGGGTGAGGGTGCTTACGTTGTAGTTTCTTTATTAGATGCAGAAGGTAAATACGTAGAGACTTTAAATGTATTGGGAGATGATCCTGAGTGGTACCATGATTTAACCAAATGGTACAACTTTTTTGAAAAAAAGAAACCAAGTATAGATGCTATTACAGGAGCAACAATTAGTGGTGGAGAACGTGCTATTAAGGTTATTAAAATTGATGACGATAAAATAAACAGTGGCTACAAAATACGTTTTGAAACTGCTGTTGAGGATCAAAAATATGTGGAGGACGATGTAACTTTTGAGCTTACTTCTGCCAGTGTAAACAGCAAAGTAGATGGTACTGGTTACATCCGTTACATACGTATGTTACCACAGAAATAATTAATTTATGACATTATCAGTTTGGAGATACAGTCACCTTGTGTTGGCTGTATCTTCTTCTATTTTTATTTTATTGGCAGCTGTAACGGGTTCTGTATTAGCGTTAGAGCCAATTAGCAATCGCATACAGCCATATACTACGGGAGATTTAGACCAAGTTACCGTTGCAGAATTTACAAGCACATTACAGCAAAAGTATGCAGAGGTTATCTCTGTAGAAATTGATAAAAATAGCTGGGTTACTGCATCTGTAATAGATAAAGATGGTACAGATAAAATAATATACATAGACCCAAAAACAGGAGATAGTTTAGGCACACCTAAAGAGTCTAGCGCAGTTTTTAAGTTTGCAACCACATTACACCGCTCCTTATTTTTAAAAGGTATAGGCAGGTTTTTTGTAGGCTTGTCTTCATTATTACTATGTTTAATAAGCATTAGCGGAATTTTTCTAATTCTAAAAAAGCAAGGTGGTGTTACAGGCTTTTTTAAACCTATTGTTAAAGAAAATTTTAATCCGTATTACCATACTCTTTTTGGTAAATGGTTGCTAATTCCTATTTTAGTTATAACGCTAACAGGCGTGTATTTATCTCTAGAACAATTTTCTGTACTGCCATCTGCCAAAATAGTACACCAAGAAGACACCTTGTTTGCAGAAGAACCAGTTATTCCTGTAGCAGATTTTAAAGTTTTTAAAGACACTAAATTATCTCAGGTTCGTAAAATAGAATATCCTTTTGCGCCTTTTCCAGAAAGTTACTTTTTACTACAATTAACAGACAAGGAGTATTTAGTAAACCAATTTAATGGTGATATTGTTAGTCAGGTTAACTATCCGTTTTATGTAATATTAACGTATTACAGCACACTTTTTCATACAGGGCAGGGGAGTATAGTATGGAGTATAGTTTTGTTATTGGCTTCTATTGGTATTTTGTTTTTTATGTATTCGGGCTTTAGCATAACGTTGCAACGTAGAAAATCTAGAATTAAAAACAAATACAAAAAGGACGACTGTGATTATGTTATTCTTATAGGATCTGAAAACGGAAACACCTTTTATTTTGCCAACGCATTATACTCGGAGTTACTGCGTTTGGGTAAAAAAGCATATTTAGCAGAACTAAACAGCTATAAAAGCTATAAAAATATGCAGCATTTGGTGGTAATGACCTCTACCTACGGTACAGGAGAAGCGCCAACAAATGCCAAAAAGTTTAAAGCACTTTTAAACACACACCAGCAAGGTGCAAAGTTTAACTACTCGGTTGTAGGTTTTGGCTCTTTAGCATACCCAGACTATTGCAAATTTGCTTATGATGTAGATACTATGTTGCAAGCACACCCCAACAATAACCGTTTGGCAGATGTGTTTACCATAAACAACCAAAGTTTAGAATCTTTTAACCAGTGGTTGTTAGCGTGGAGTAAGCAAGAAAATTTAAATATAAGTTTACCAAAAGCCATTGGTGGTAAAAAGAAACGTAAAACCTATACTTTTACCGTAACCAAACACACCAAGGCAGAAAATAATCCGGACGATACTTTTTGTATATACTTAAAACCAGTAGAAAAAGTGAAGTTTACCTCTGGAGATTTACTCTCTATTTTGGGCGAAAAAGACCAGAGAGAACGATTGTATTCTATTGGTAAGTGGGAAAAAAACGAGCTTGTTATAAGCGTTAAACGTCACCAAAAAGGAAGTGTGTCTAATAGGTTACAAAACCTTGCTGTTGGCAACAAAATAAGCTGTGGTATAGTAAAAAACAAAGCGTTTCATTTGCCTAAAAAAGCAAAAGAAGCCCTGTTAATAGCAACTGGTACAGGTATTGGTCCTTATTTAGGGATGATACGCCAAAACACAGCACACAAAAAATTACATCTGTATTGGGGTGGGCGTACAGCAGCATCTTTTGAGCTGTACAAAAACCAATTAGAAGAACAACAGCAGGCAGGCAAACTAACCTCTTTACATTTGGCATTGTCTAGAGAACAAGCCCAAAAAGTATACGTACAAAACCTGTTAGAGGCAAATGGTAAAGAAGTTGCCCAACTTATTAATAACAAAGGCTATATTTTAATTTGCGGCTCTATAGGTATGCAAAAAGAAGTTACTACGGTTTTAGATACCATTTGTAAAAACCACCTAAAAAAGCCACTGAGTTACTACCAAAACAAAGGCCATATTTTAATGGACTGCTATTAAAAACAAATTAAAACCCGTAACCGTATGTTACGGTTTTTTTGTGCCATTAATACTCTTTTTAAACCCAATTACACATTTACATAATTGTACTACAAAAAATGTTTTATATTGTAGGAGAAATGTAATTATTGTGTTTATTAACTAGTTGTAGCCAATTAAAACTTACTAATACCATTCCATTATTAATTATGAAAGAATATTCATATACAGATTTTCTTAAAGAAATAAAAATTTACCCAATAGAGGTTTATTGGAAACATACAAAAATAATTCATGGTAAAGTTTTAATGGATAATGATGAAGATAAACGAAAAACATATAAATTCCTTAAAGACATTATAGGTGGATCCAAAATTAGTGGTTTGTATCTTTATAAGTATCAAGGAAAGATTTTATATGTAGGTAAGGCTAAATCAATATATGATAGAACAAAACAACATTTTATAGAATCTATTGATCCAAATCCCAAAAAAGCATTTGAATGGTTTTCCTTTTTCAAGAAATACAATGGAGAGTTGGATCTTTACTTCATTGAAATTAATAAAGAAATTGATAGAAGGGTAATAGAAAGAATGTTGGAAGCTGATTTATCTCCAATATTTGAAACGTATCGTAAAGATTTTAAAATTTCAAAAAAATAATTTCTTGAAGGATAATTATTAATCAAAAAACTGGCTACAACAATGTATAACCGCATTTACGGTGGATTCGACTACGTCCGAATCCACATAGAATTACTAACGTCAGTACCAAACCGAAAATTAACGCATATTAACTCGTAACTGACGGTTATACGAGACCGTTACAAAACATAAGAAATGAAATACTGCATTTTAACATTCTTTATTTTTACAAACACATTTTCATTTGCTCAAGATATCGATTTCATTAAAATTGTTTCCGAACAACTCGATTTAGACAAATCAAAAATTAAAAGGGAATTATTTACTTATAAAACTATCCCAAACAATCAGTCTGAAACTATTGTAGTCATTCCTGAAATTTCTAATGAAGACGAAGATGACTATTTTTTTGAACTTAACAGTTATATTTTGATAGTTGACAGTAAAACAGGAAAGATTAAAAATCAATATTATGAAAGTTCTAAAACCAATAATTGGACGTCTGATGCTGTAGTTTTATCAGAAATTATAATAGATACTGCACCTTACCAAATCTCAGAAGAAAAAAGAGCTTTTGGAATACGAGTAAATTATTATGGAATGTCTAAACCTAATCCATATAGTAACACGACTATTTCGTTATTTATAAAATCTAAAAACAAGTTAATAAAAATTTTAGACAGTTATGATGTAATGGATTATGGTGGTGAATGGGATACTAACTGTGCTGGAGAATTTATAGATGAAAACAAAGTATTGATTCTATCATCAAATAAAACAAACGGTTATTATGATATTTTAGTAAAAAACAAAATTACCACGACAAAAAACTTTGAGAACGAAAATGGAGACTGTGATTACAAAGAAAAGGTAACATCTCAATCAACTCAATTAAAATATAATGGCAAAAAATACAAAGAAAACGTTTTGTAACACGGTGTATAAAACATAGCTAATAAGTGTTTAACCGAAAGGTTTGTGTATTTTTATAAAGCCCGCAAAATCTTAAAAATTTTGCTTTAACAAGGAAAAGAAAAAACAAAATATAAGAATTCGGCTCTGTGCTAATCCGAAAAGTTAGCGTTTATTTATACGCTACGTTTCATAAAAAGACCGTTAGGTAAAATAGATCAAAATGGAAAACCAACATTATGTACCAAAATCTTACCTGAAGCATTTCTCTGTATCTGGCACGGAAAAAATTTTCGCGACACAATTTTTTGAAGCAGGTAATAAATGGAGTCAACCTAAAAAGTATCATATCAATTCGATATGTTTTTATGGGGACTTTTATAATTTAGATTCAAGAATAGCCGATTATCACAAATTAAATATAGATGTCATTGAACGTAATGCTTTTTGGTATGAAAAACACTTTATTGAAGATATTGTTGAAAAGGCGGATAAGCAATTATTGAGTGTCCAGCAAATCCCTGATTTGGCCTTTTTTTTACTCAGTATGAAATCAAGAAATCCTAGATTCAGGAAAGGTTACACTCAAGAAAAAATTAATGAACAGTATAATAAGAGTATTGATGAATTGAGCTCTGAAATAGAAAAAATAGATAATCCTCAATTGAGTCGAAGGGCTAAGTCAGTTATTAATTATCTTTTATCGAGTATTCCAAAGCCAAAGGAACTTCATAACAATTCAATACTGAGGCTGCATTCTAACGATAATGTTGTTTTTAAGTCGGTTTTAAATCGAGTAGTCAATTACAATATAGTTATTTATAGTCCAAAAGAAAAAGAAGATATATTTATTACAACAGATGCACCAGGATACAGTGTAGATAAAAACAAAGCTTTCTTTGATACAAAATATATTGATGATCTTTATCATTTTATTCCAATTTCACCAAAACTCGCTTTAGGTTTTCATAACCCTGAATTCTTTGAGGCGGCCAATAGAATTTCCTATCAAAAGATTAATTCTGAGGAAATATTTCAATTAAATTATGGATCAGCTGTAAACAGAACCGCCAATATTTATTGCAGCAATGAAAAGACATTAAACGAATTTATCAACAGAGTTTTTCCAGAAAAATAAAGAATTAACACAACTTACACTTTATGAAGACTGTGAAATAATAAAAGGAACGATTGAACTTAGAGTTGAATAATTTAAAAAAAGTTGAGGAACAAAGAACTATATTAAACAAAGTAAAATCAATATATGACAACTAAAGAAACTTTTTGGGAGCGTAAAAATAAACTAAATGATGATTTTGTAGTACTTGGTTCTGTAGAGAATCCCTCAACTTTAGGTCAAATTTTAGCTTACGAAAAAAGTAGTGGTTATGTATTTAGTGAAGATGTAAAAGATTTTTTAATAACATTTGGAACCTTACTTTTTGAGGTGAAAGAAGAGGTGTGGAGAAGGCCAAAAATGTATGACGTTATGCCTGCTTGGAAATTTGGGTATGGCTTTTTTGTTTACGGTTTATCTATGGATGAAGATACCCCAGATTGGATGACTTATGAAGAGAAAAACCAAGAGGCATTAGAGTGTAAAGAGAAAACCCTTGGGCAGATGTTTTTTAAGAAAACAGGAAATGGCTATAGAGCTTACACAAATAATGGGGTTATAACCATAGAACACGACAAATATGACGAAACTGATATTGAAATATTTGAAGGTAACATATACGATTTTTTGATTGCAGAAATAGATAAGCTAGAAGAAGATTACTTAGAATATATAAATGAGAAGGCTAGTACCTAATTTAAATCTTAGCAAGTAAGAGAACTAAACCCATGAGCAAATATGTTCATAGTTTTTTTATGTGTTTATGCCTCCAATATGGCTGAATAAATGCAGTTAATTGCTGTTACTAACTAGTTGTGTTTCATTAGCGCAACCATTTTAAAAAATAACATCTTAAAGAAAACTATATATTTATGAAATCATTGATTTATTTATCATTTTGTTTAATATTATTCATCTCTTGTTCAAATAGTGATGATGATAAAAGCACTGAATTAATTTGCTCTACTGAAAACCCTATTGAAGATTTAGATTGGCTAAAATCTGAAATTGAATCACTTGGGAAATATGAGTCAGTTGTTCAAAATACATATGAAAATCAAACTATCTTTATATTCAATAACTGTAATCCTAGGATTAACTCTGTAATTCCTGTCAAAGATTGTACTGGAAAAAATATAGGGATTATAGGAAAAGATCAAGAAAACATCCCATTTAATATTCTTCAAAACGGAACAATTATCTGGAAGCCTGAAAATTTTGAATGTGACTTATAGAATATTAATTTGTCATAAAAATACGAAAACACACAACAATATATAAAAAAAACATAGGGCGTTTGTTCTTAACCCAAAGTATAGTGCTTTTAACCAAGTCCGCCAAATCTTTTGATTTGGCTTTAAAAAAGAAAAGATAAAACAAAATAAAAAGTTTTGGCTAAGTGCTAAATCGGAAATTAATCGTTTTTTAATTCCCGTACTAACCATAGCCGAGACGTTGTGCATAATTTGAGAAAATGGGATTAGACATTAGTTTAAGGGTAAATAATGATATTGAAGTAATCACGTCAGAATACTTTGAAAATAGAAATATCTATTCTCTGAGCAGGGAATTTTGTAATCTAATGTGCAGACCAGGAGTAGTTGAACACACACCTGAATTTGACCAAATTGGAGAAATAACGAATATCAATATATCTCATTTGTACAAAATGACAGAATACCCAAGCGAAGAGGAAGAAGTGGATATGATTGAGTTTGCGGAAAATGAAGAAGAAAAGGAACGTTTAAAGTCTGATTTCGAAAAGAGAAAAGAAGATTTAAATGGAAATATAAACCAAGTAAAAGTTCTTGTAGAAAATTTAATCAATAAACTGAAAAACATTGATAATCTATACGAAAGATTAATAAAAACGGATTTTGACTCAATGAACTCTAAATACTATTTTTCGGACTTCAATAAAGACAAAGGAGAAGGTTATATTGGAAATAATTTTGGACAAGACTTGCGGAATTTCAAAAGATTTATTGACTATGCAATTGACCGAAATTCAGAAACAATTTGGTTTGAATATGGATAAAAAACTATACACAACAATTTATAACCTCAATTACGGCATCCCTACAATTCGGGAGACTATGTCCAAATCCACTTGGAACTGCTAAAGCCAGTGCCAAACCTAAAATAAATACTAATTTAATTCCGCACTGACCATAGCCGAGCCGTTAGTAACAATTTAATATACAAACAGGTTGTACTAAAAATTATAAATCGATAAAAAAACAATAATAATCAAAACAAGCAATTTAAGATGAAAAAAATAAACACATTAGCAACATTATTTTTAGCAGCATTATTTATGCATTCTTGCTCTTCAGAACCAAAATTGATAACATATGAACAGATAGCAGAAGTAGTTAAAGGCAAACAGCTTAGTGATATTTCTATTGATGCCTCAGGGGATTTAACCTATGACTTTCCGAGTTCTATTAGAATTCAATATGTAGATAATAGTACTACTTATTCACAAAAACTAAATAGTGAAGGATTATCAGAACCAAAAAAAGAAAGGCCTCTAAATGAAAAATTATACTACACAGCAACTTGGGAAGAACTACCAGACGTCGATGTAGATGTAGCCTTTACAAATGCTATTAATTATATTAAAAAAGAGAGTGATGACGAATTTGAATATTATACCATTTCTAGTATTTCTATTAGACCTACAAAAAACTGGAAAAAAGAAAAAAGTGTTACACAAGAAATAACAATTCAAGCTACTAAAAAAGGAGAAGAATCAGAGTATAAATTTAGTCATAAAAAAGTTTCTACAACAAAAAACTTTTATGAGTTTACCTTTAACATCTTAGAAAACTCGGAAGTGGAATTTAAAAAATAGGATACGGATAAATGTATATTGTATTAAACACTTAATTATGAAAAAAGGGTTTAACCACGCAACTAATCATACACAACGAGGCTAGCTATAATTTTATAAACCACTAGAATATTGAAAATCCCCAAAGCCATACTAATAACACTATTATTTCTCGTAATAAGCTATATCCCTTCACTCGGGTTAATTGGACTTTATAAATTTACAGAGCTATTTGGAGAAGGGGTTAATGACCATTTTTATTCTGTTGTAATTTTTGGAAGTCTGATTTCCTACTTTATTATTTTTTATCTTTTTTGGAAACCAAGACCAAAATTAAAGAAAGTTTTCAATATTAATAAATTGAATTTTGCAATATTTCCTTATCTATTAATTATTGTAATTGGACTTGGTTTCACGTGGCAACCAATATTTGATTTAGATAAAATAATAGATTACTACAGTACTTCTGAAATTAATATACATTCAAATAAATTTTACGGATTTACTCCCTTTTTTCTATATTTCAATTTATCAGCAATAATAATTGCACCGATATTTGAAGAGCTATTTTTTAGAAAATTATTATTTATTAAACTATTAGAATATAATAAGGTTTGGCCTTCAATACTAATTTCAAGCTTATGCTTTTCTGCAATTCATTTTGAAACTCCAAGCAACCTAATTCCAACTTTCGTCTATGGAATAATAGCTTGTCTAATTTATATAAAAACTAAAAACATTATTTATTTAATAGTCATTCATTTTTTTAATAACTTTTGTTCAATATTATATTCAGTTTATGGTGAACCGTTTTATGATTGGTTATATAACCTGAATTATGGGTTTACGTATTGGGCATTGGTTCTTTTTGGAATTTTGATAACTATTATGAGTGTTAGGAAAATAAGACAACTAATAAAACCTAAATGTAATGAGGATATTAGGACTTAACCCAAAGGTGTGTATATATTTATACCGATGCTCTGGGGTAGTTTTGGAGAAAAAGAATAAACCAATAGAAAAATTTACGCTGAGTTATTCTAAAAAAGCATTTTTAGATTTTTTTAAAAAAACATAATATATATAATGTTAACTTTATGAATAATGTCAAAAACATATTATCTTCAATACTAATAATAGTTCTTATAGTTTCGCTAACAGATTATTTTGGTTTTATTATTGGTTTTATAGCTACTTTTTTTATTATTCTAATTTACTTAGTTATGTTTCTCTTAATTAAAAATATAAAATTAGATAAAATACGTAATCAGTTAGATTATTCTAAAATAAACGAACTTAAAGAAGGTTTGGTTAAAGTTAAAGGAGAAGCATTATATATAGAACCTATATATTCTACCTTAAAAGAAAAAAAATGTATTGGTTATTACCATAAAGTAGAAAAATTAAAACGTAATATGAGTGGTTTTAGACCAAGATATGTAACTTTATCTAATCAATTTATTTGTAATCCCTTTATTTTAAAAGATGAAACTGGTGAGGTGAATATTTCTAATGAAAATATTACAGTTTTGGCTTTATCAAAATCAAAAGTGAAATTTAGAGAAGGAAAAAAACATACAGAAGAATTATTTAAAAATAATACTATGGTTGAAATTATTGGTCGTTTTTCAAAAAACAAAATTATAAAAGATGAAAAAAAAAATATTTTTATAGTTATTAAAGTTAAAGATTAGTTTTTTAGGGTAGCACTAAAAGTGTATTGTTTACAACTAGTCATGCTTTTCTAATACAAGCATAAAAATAAAAACCTGTTACAGGCAGATAATCTAATACTATTTAAAAAAAAGATGAAAAAACTATTAATTCCTATTCTATTAATTTCATTTCTATTAATTGGGTGTAAAGTAAAAAATATACAGGAGAAAACGTTACAAACTTACTTTAGTTATGAAGAGAATCGTGAGCTATTAGTTAGTGCTCACCGTGGAGGAAAAGGTTATGTAGGTTATCCAGAAAATTGTTTAGAAACAATGCAGTACATTAAAAAGTACATACCTAATGCACTATTTGAAATTGATGTGGCTAAAAGTAAAGATGGAGTTTTGTTATTAATGCATGATAATGCGTTAGATAGAACATCTACAGGCTCTGGTAGGGTAGACCAAAACAACTGGGAAGCGCTATCTAAACTTAAACTAAAAGATAATTTTGACTCTATTGTAGATTTTAAAATTCCGTTATTTAAAGATGTACTAGATTGGGCAAAAAAAGATAATGCCATACTTACTGTAGATATTAAACGAAGTGTAGACCCTGAAGAGGTATTGCATTTTATAGAAGAAAACAATGCTTTAAATCAGTCGGTCATAATTACCTACTCAATGGAAACAGCTCAAAAACTATATAAACTAAATCCTAAGGTAGTACTATCTGTTAGTATTAGAAATATGGAAGAGTTTAACAGAGCAGCTAATTCTGGTATACCATGGAAAAATATGGTTGCTTTTACAGGAACAAGGTTATCTGACCCTTTGTTATATAAAAAACTACATGAAAAAGGTGTTATGTGTATGTTAGGTACTTTAGGTAACTTAGATAAACAAGCCGCAGCAAAAGGAGATCATCTTTATAAAGAATGGGCTAAACTTGGAATTGATATTTTTGCTGCCGATAGAGCATTGGAAGTACAAAAGGCTATTACAAAGTAGCATTAGTAGTTATTTAAAATTTGGTTTAACTAATAATGTTTGTCAAAAATTAAAAAAATAAGCAACCAATTTGCATATAGAAACAAAAAAAACAAGAGTACAATGTTACAAGTGCATGAACCCCAAAAGCACTTGTATTTGTACACACATTAGCCCATTGCAAACCAATACTCGTTTTGTTATTCTTATGCACCCTAAGGAGTATAAAAAAGAAAAAAACGGAACAGGACTAATGACTAGTCTTCAGCTTAAAAATTCTGAGATTATAGTAGGTGTAGATTTTACTACTAATGCACGTGTAAATGAAATACTAAACACAGAAAATAGTGCTTCTTATTTACTGTATCCTGGTAAAGATAGTTTTAACCTATCTACAAGAAAAAGTGCTGATGTGAGTACATTTATGGGTAATACTCCATACATTTTTATTTTAGATGGTACTTGGCCTTGTGCCCGTAAAATGCTTAAACTAAGTAAAAATTTGCAAGAGCTAAAAAGGGTAAGTTTTGATAACAAAATTAAATCAAAATTTATTATTAAACAGCAGCCAGAATCTCTTTGTCTTAGTACTATTGAGTCTGTCTACACCGTTTTAAATTTGCTTAAACAAGGTGGTTTAGAAGAATGTAATACTGATAGTTTTCTTATTCCTTTTGAAAAAATGATAGCGCATCAACTAGATTATATGCTAAACCCTAGTAGTGAAAACTACAATTTAACTATGGGTAATAAGCTTATTGTTAAAGATATGTACAAGAAAAGCACTGAGCGAAATATTATTTTTGAAAGTGAAGATTAGTTTCTTCTATTGTTACCTTTAGTTGGTTTTTTATGAGTTAAATTTAATAGTTATAAATTATTAGAAGTAAGGATGTAAGTGTTTTTATAGATATCTTACTAAAAAAAAGAATAACGCAACTACAAGTAAACAGTTAAAGGTGAATAAGAAAAAATTAGCAATAATTGGTGTAGGTCCTAGAGGGTTGTATGCTGCAGAAAATTTTATAACGCAATTAAGTATTACAGAAAGCTCAACTTTAGTAGAACTTTTACTGTTTGAAGAAACAGGTGATTTTGGAAACGGACAAGTATACAATACAGAGCAAGTAAAATCTAACTGGATAAATATAACAGAACGTATACTTACGTTGCCTAAAAGAGATGAGGTAGTATACAATGGGATTACTATTCCAGGTTTTTCTTGTTACCACCAATGGGCAAATTTAAACGATGATAAAATAGATGGTGCCGAAGCAGATACATACCCGCCAAGAGCAAAAATAGGAGCGTACTTAAAGCAACGTTTTACATCATTTATAACACCCCTGTTACTTCATAAAACGGCTTTTTTATACCAGCAAAAAGTAACCAAAATACAAATAGAAAATAATGCTAAAGTTAGTATAACTACTCGTAATAAAGCCTATACTAATTTGGATGAGGTATTACTTACCATAGGTCACCAACCAACTTATGTTACAAAACAATTGGTTAAATGGCATAGTAACTTTAAAAACAATACCAACGTAAAGCTTTTTTTAGATCCTTACCCTGTTAAAAATTATATAGATGTTACTAATACACAAAATAAAACAACAGTAGGAGTTAGAGGTTTTGGTTTAGCTATGTTAGATGTGATGAGGGCAGCAGTTGCCAAGCAAGGTACTTTTAAAATTACAGAAGAACGTACCCAAAAGTGTCAGTTTAATACAGGTAAAAATGTAAATACTGTAATAGTACCTTTTTCTTTAGATGGTTTGCCTCCAGTTCCTAAGCCATTAAATAAAAACATTGATGATTTATATAAACCATCTGATGAACAGATTTATAATTTTGAAAAAGAGATAGGAGATAAAACAGCGCAAAGTAATGCTACAGGAGTAGATTTTTTAGTATCTGCTATAGCGCCTATTGTTGCAAGTATTTATGTCTCATTACCACATATATTAGAAGCTCAAAACTACACGCTTAAGCAGGTTGAAGAAGCCGCATTTAAATGGATAACGAATCAGAATTACAAGCATAGCTTACTATTACCTACAGCAACACCAATTGTGGCCTTACTTAATAGTTATATAGGTATGGCTACAGCTACAAATGCAATAAGTTTAGACTTTTGTGTTGGACAGGTTTGGAGGCATTGTCAGCCATCAATATATAAGCAGTTATCTTATAATAATTGCAGCAATAGTGTTTTTGCAAAAATTATAAAGTTAGATGAAGAAATTAAAAGATACTCCTATGGTCCGCCGGTAGAAAGTATACAGCAAATGTTGGCGTTGGTTAAAGCTGGTATTTTAAATTTAGATTTTGTGAATAATCCCGAAATTGAGTTGTCTAATAATGGGTGGGTTTTAAAATCTAAAGATAAAAGTATAGTTGCCAATATAATGGTAAATTCGGTATTAGATGCTCCAGATATTACAGCAGTTAAATCTGACTTAGTTAAAAGTTTGCTTCATAACGAGTCTATAAAAATAGTAAACGATAATCTTGGAGTACACACAACTAAAGAAGGCTATCTTGTAGAAAAAACCACAGATAATATATTACCAATAGCCTTACTTGGTAGGTTAGCCAAGGGAACTGTTATAGGCGTAGATGCTATATTAGAATGCTTTGGAGATAGACCTATAGAATGGGCAAAAGCAGCTGTTAAAAAAAAATAAAGCAAAAAATGTATTAGAGTGTGTATATCTTAAAAGTTAACATTTTGGATAGTTACGGTTTTTGTCTTTTAGGTTTATATAAAACGAATATAAATGCGTAAAAAATAACTAAAATAAGAATCTAAAAACCAAAATATTAAAGTAATAATTAATTAAAAATCATGAGCCCCAAAAACATATTTGTTTATGGGGTTTTATAATTCTTACAATTTTACCTAGAACGCAGTAGCGAATATCCGTACTATAAAAAAAGTTATATATTGTAGGAAAATTAGTTTGTAATTTGCCTTGTATATATAATTAATAGAAATGGAAAAATCAGAATCTGGACAACCAATTTATAGGTATAATGAATCTCAAAAAAAAGAATTTGAAATAGCTTCCGGAGAATCTTCAATAAATAAAATATCTGACCACATAGAAAAACACATAGGAAAAATAGATATGGTTTTTCATGAATTAGTTTCAGACCAAGTTCATATAGATGTTCATTGGGTTAAGCCAACAAAAGAGTTTCCTTACCATACATTAGTAACATCAGGAATGAGTGATAAACCTATGGAAACTCCGGAGGGTGTTACTAACTGTGAATATGCAGAGTTGAGTATATGTTTACCTCAAGAGTGGAAAATTTCAGAGGAAGACTTTAAAGATGAAAAAAATTATTGGCCAATAAGACTACTAAAATATTTAGCAAGATTTCCGCATGAATATAGTACTTGGTTAGGTTACGGACATACAATTCCTAATGGAAACCCAGCTAAACCTTTCGCAGAAAATACTAAATTGAATACAACTATTTTATTGCCTTCTGTAATTTTTGGAGATGACTTTTTTACATTAAAATTAAAAAATAAATCAATTAACTTTTATGCACTAATTCCTTTATACCAAGAAGAGGTAAGCCTCAAGCTTAAAAAAGGAACTGAAGCATTATTTGATGGGTTTGATAAATTTAAAGTAAATGATATTGTTAGTGTGGATAGGCCTAACACCGCTAAAAGAAAAAAGATATTAGGAATATTTTAAATTCTAAAAATTAGAGTAAGTAAAGTGCTTTTTAATACAAAAAGCGATAAAAAAATATAACAGATATAATAGATAATTAATATGAAAAAAATTATACTAGTTTTAATTATGCTTCCTTTGTTGCTACAGGCTCAAACAGAAAGTTTAGATGCGCAAGAAACATTAAGTCAAAACACAGCTTTGGTAGAGCAGTTTGCACAATTAGCACCAATGGGTGTTAACCCTTATTTAACCGTTTTTTTAACATCGGTTTGCTCAAAAGTAGGTTTTCATAACGATTATGTAGGAACAAATCCTTTTTTTAGTAGTTGGATAGTTTTATGCTTATTTGGTATACTATTTTTCTTTACATCATTAGTAGGTACAGTTTTTAAAACCAATAAAGCTACTGCTACTATTGGTTTAGCAGACACATACCTTTCAAACAAAGCAGCTTTAATAATTAATGCAATAGTTATTTTAGCTCCAACATTTATTTCTAATGACCCAGTACATAATGAAGTTGTTTACCAGGCAGGGTTTTTATCAATTAGTTTTAAAACGTTATTAATTTTAGGTGTCTCTTTATATTTTTTAGTAGTTGTAATGGCGTTTAAGTTTTTTATAGATATTCTAATTTTTTTATCACCAATACCATTTATAGATGCTGTTTTAGAGATTGCAAAAATTGCTATTGCAGCAATTTTTATAATTATTAGTATTGTTAGTCCTATAACTTCGGTCATTATAGCAGTTGTAATGTTTTTAATTTCTTTATTTTTTTATAAACGATCAATAAGGCTAATTAATAAAACAAAATATTTAATTGTTTATCCTATACTAAATATATTTAAAAGCAAAGAAACAAAGTTAACAGACGGGAAAAACCTATCAATTTTGGTTTTAACTAATACTAAAATTGGTAAACTAAAAAAAGGAATAATTGTAAGGTTACAAGAAACTGATGAAGGAATTAAACTGGTAAAAAACCGTTTTTTATTAGCTAACATTATCCAAGATATAGATTTAAGTAATTTTCACTTTAAACAAAATCATTTAGATATAATTATGTCTAATGAAGATGGTGCTAATTCTCTAGTTTTAAACAGAACTTATCATAAATACTTAAGTGAATTATCAAAGAAATACAACATAGAAATACGTAGTAAAAAAGAGCTTAATTTAAACCTGAAAATGGGTTTTATTAAAAAAATTAAATCCTTTTTTAATAAGAGTGATATAGCAGAGTTAAAATCTGTAGCCAAATAAATTATATTTATTCACAAACCCTATTTTATTTTTTAATATAAAATCAAAAAATAAAACTAGATAAAATTAACATTGACTATTTAGTAAAACAAACTTTTGGTTTTTGCTTTCAACCAATACAACGGATTAAAAATAAAATTAGAACTATTTTTTTATAAAAAGATTTGGTGCATTTTATCTAAAAACTTCACCTTACTAAAAACACTATAGAAATTGTTTTATATTGTAGGAAAATTAATTAGTTTTTAAGGATAGAATATATGCAGGTAATAGAATACAATAAAAAAAAATTGGTTGAAAATGTAAAAATAAATTTTAAAGAAGTAATTAAAAAGTACAAGTTTTCAGTTAATCAAAACCTAGCAAAAAAAATAGACAATTCTAATGATACTTGTGTATATCTAGAAAATAGTTCATTAATTATCTGCTTAAATTTTAATGACTCTTATTCGTTTATAAACATTAGTCTTATATTTTATTTTAAAGAAAAGTCAGACTTTCTAGAACTTAAAGAGAAGCAAGCTCAATCCTTTTTAAAAATTGATGATAGTAGCTTAACAAATTGGGTTTCTGATTATAATGATGCTAATAATAGTGCCTACAAGGAAGGTATTTATGAAATGAAATTAACAAACGATATGTTAATGCATCATTACAGTGAATTACTAAATGGGACTATGAATAAAAATGAATATTTAAAATTTAGCCATAAACCAAAAAAATGGTTTATTCTTTATTTTACAACCAGATTACTAACAGCAGCTTCATTTGTTATTGCAGTTTCGGCGGGTAAAGAAAAGCTTTTTAGTATATATGAAGATGTATCAATTAAGGCAATTGTTATTTTATTATTTTTAAGTGGAATATCATATTACGTTTATTTAGTAATGTTAAAAAAAGTGGTTAAGACTAAATTTTACGATAAAAAAATAATAGAGTATCTAGAGCCTGTTGGCTATATAAATGCCATTGTATTTGCTTCTTTTTTTGCATACATACTTAATGATTCTAACAGTTTAAATAGTATTGCAATTTTAATTGTTTTAGGGGTCTTTTCTCTTTATGTTTTTTGCATCTTTAGATTATCGCAAATTAGAAAGTATTATTCTACATCTGTAAAGTAGACTTATACTTTTCTAAACCAATTCTTACTTATGAACTATAATGATTTTAAAAGTATTCTAAAAAAACTTCTAATGAAGTACTTTTTGGTAGCTTATTGCATAGAGACTTGTGTAATGATGAGCGCAGAGCCTATACAGAAGAAATACATAAAAGAGGTCTAGAGGAGCAATTAGCTGATGCTATAGAAGCTAATAATGCAAGAAAGGGAAGTGTAATAGACTCAGTTAAACAATTATCTAAGGAAGATTTGTTAAGCATAATACTTTACAATATAGATAAATTTACAGTAGAAGAGTTAACTGTTTTTAAGGATGAAGCAGTAATAAGAGGTTTGCAAAACGAATTGACAGATGCTTTAAATGAAAAAGAAAAAAGCGATAAAGAGTTTCAGGATAAACTTGCAAATAGTTCTGATAACATTGTAGATCTGATAAATAACTTTCAGGAACATATGTTTGAAGTTGCACCAGAATTAAAAGAGAAAGTAGAAAAAGCAGAAAAGAAGTTTAAAGCCAACAGAATTGTTGGTATAGTATTATTACTTATAGGCCTATTATTGATATATAAAGCAGGAAATAGTATAGTTTCTTTTAGTGTAACTGCTATAGGTATTTTTTTATTTGCTAGAGGAGTTTTAAGGTAATTAACAGTCTTTTTTTAATGAAAGGCAATTTACAATAAAGGAATAATGCTATTATTGATACTAGTTTAATTTATTATTAAATCTTTTATTTACGATACAGATTATTATAGTAAGGCAAGTTTGTTTAAAAAATAATATTAATAGTAATATATAAATACAATTATAATTTATATTGCGGTAATCTAAATATTTATTTAAAATGAAAAAAATCCTACTTACAGCACTTACAGTATTTTTAGTTTCTTGTGCAGACAAAAAAGCAAAAACTGAAGACACTAAAACTACAGAAGTTACTTCTAATAAAACGGAAGAGACCAATGCAAAACAAGAACCATCTAAACCTCTAAATAAAGAAATAAGTTTAGGAAGCTACACCGGAAAAATAAACAACAATTTAGAGGTAGCCTTTAACTTAGATAATAAGGAAGGCCATATAAATGGGTTTTATTATTACAAAAAAATAGGTGTAGATATAAAAGTAGTAGGTACAGTTGTAGCAGATAGCTTACTTGCATACGAGCTAAATTATAAAAATGATACACTGGCTATTTTAAAAGGAAAAATTGAAGATTCTGGCATAAAAGGGGTTTGGGTAAATGCAGAAAACAAAAAAGAATACCCTTTAGTTTTAACACAAGCAGCTAAAAAAGTAACTCCGTTACCAGTAGACATACTGGGGGAATATTACAATGAGGTGTGCAACCTAACTCTTACGTTAACAAAGTCTAAAGGCGAGTACTACTACAGCTATAAATCTAAAGAACGAAATTTAAAAGGGAAGCTTAATTTTTATAGGGATGAAGGTTTATATATTAACCTAACAGAGATTGAATACGCTGAAGATTATTTTGATGTTGCTTTGCCTGAAGAGGATACCGAAAAAGAAAAAGAGTATGCAGCGCTAAAAAAAATAGGCAAGCGTACACTTGGTGTAGAGGGTCAATATAGTCCAGGAGAATTAACAATTCAGAATTACGGTAATGCAATGAATTATTATGTGAAGTTAAATGATTGCGGAGAAAAATACATTCATTTTAAAAAGAAGTAATATAACATTAAAAACAAATAATGAGGCAGTTGTTAATTACGTTACTTTTAATTTTGCTATTAAGTTGTGCTTTTGTAAATCAGCAAAAACAAGTCGAAACTACAAGTGAATGGAATAGATTTGAACTTACAGGTATAGCTAAATCTCTAAAAGAAAAAACATATAAGGCTAATTTTAGTAGTAGCGTAATTAAAGAAGATGAACTTAGTCTGTTAAATACCGTAATTGTTAGTTTTGATAGTTTAGGAAGGTTTACAAAATCTATTACTTTAAACGCAGAAAATAACAGAACTAGTAGCACAACAACTAAGTATACTAAAGATAAAAACTATGAATCTTTTCATTATAGCAAAGACAATATTTTACGCAACAAGAGCATAATAAAGTATGTGTCTGATTCTTTAATTTTAGAGGAATCTTTTGCTACTAATGGCGAGTTATTATTTTCTATTAGAGTTGAAAAGCAAAATGATAGGTTTTCTAAAGTAACTCTTGTAAACGGAGATAAAATAGATTCACATTTTTATTATTATACAGATGATAAATTTATTAAAAACGAAGTAGCCATAAATAAAAATAAGGATACTATATCTAATATAAAATACAAGTATTTAGCATTTGATAAAAATGGTAATTGGACCAAAAGATTGTCTGAAAATTCTCTTAATAAAAACGATATAGGTAAACTAGAAGTTAGGGAGATAAGTTATTAAGAGTGGTAAATAATTTTGTTATAAATATAGAATACACGCTTACGAATATTAATTGCCGCTTTAGTAGTTTGATTACTATTACTATTATTGGCTAAATAAATAGTAGACAGTATGACAAATTTGACATTAAATTTAAACGCAAAATTACAGCCAATGCACCGTCATGATTTAGAGGATGCATTACAAGAAATATTAGATACGTTAGACTTTAAGGCAGAAACTACTGGTGGAGGTACTTTACAAGCTCCAAACGGAGAAATAGAATCTTGTGATATTGAATTAAGTATTTCTGATAGTTCTGACGAGAATATAAAAAAAATTATTGAAGCGGTTGAAGCTATGTTAGCGCCTATTGGATCAAAATTAATTATATACCCAGAAGAAGAAAATAAGGATGTTAAAAACATTCCTTTAGGAAAACAAGAAGGTTTAGGACTGTATTTAAATAGTACAGATTTAGATGATGAAGTTTATCAAAACTGTGATGTAAATTATGTGTACGAGGAAATAGAGCGTTTATTGGGCGATTTTAAAACAGGACATATTGCTAGTTATTGGGAGGGCAAAGAAACAGCTCTTTATTTGTATGGAGAAAGTTTTAACGAGATGCATACTCGCATAAAACCCTTACTAGAAAGTTACCCATTATGCCAAAAATGTAGAGTAATTAAAATAGCCTGATAATTAAGTTTAGCAATTAGTTATAGCAATAAAAAAGGTAGTTTAACAAATTTTCTGTTGTTGACTACCTTTTTAGAATTTATTTAAAATCTAATTTATGCTTTAGACCATATTTTAGTATTAAGATCAAGTTCATTAATTAAGTCGGCAATAATATTTAATTCGTTTTGTATTTCTTCAACAGAATTTACTTTTATATGTTTTTCTTTAATAGTTATATTCTCAAACAAATCATTACTCATTGGCATTATTAAATATAGTTTGCCATTTTTTAATGTCATAGATAGTTTTTCGCCTAATTTTTTGTTTAATCGGTCTATAGCATCAATAATTTTAGGACTTAAAACATAGTATGCCATTTGTTCATTGGTAGTGGTAATTTTATACTTTTTGTTAATAACGCTGTTTTCTACTCTAATAGTTTTAAGTTGGTCTTTAGCAAACATTTTTTTACTAAACTTTTTTCTGGTTTTAATGTTTACAGTACCTTCAAAATTTTTGTGAAAATCAGCAAATAAAAAAAGACCTCTAAAATTTGTTTGTTTGCCATACAAAAATGCCCTCTCATCTACTTTAGTCTTATCTATTGTTTTGGGAGTGTTATTGGAGTTGTTTACTGGCTCAATAGATTCAGCCATATTTTCTAGTCCATCAAAAACAGGTGTCGGAATTTCTGGTAAAAGAGCTACAGGCAAAATTAAAGCTAAAACAAGTATGCCCCAACCCAAATTAGTCATCCCTTCTGATTTGTAATACAACTCACAAAACTCAAAATCTACATCTTTAATTTTACCTGAAAAATAATCATCTCCGAAAAACCATCTTTCTTTTAAATCGTCTAAAACTTTTGGAGAAAAAAAGGAAGATTCTATAATTTTTTCTTCATCAATCATTCCATCAAACTGGTAATTTATATTGCTGTATTTAGACGCAATTATTTGTGGTAAAATATTTATTTTAAATTCTCTGCGATAGATATTAGTGTTTTTAAACCTTTGTTTTTGTTTAGTGTAAGACTTAAAAATTACTATTGCAATAACAGTAGCTACTATAGAGTAGGTAAAAGTTATAAAAGTCAAACTTCCTATAAAATCATTGTCAAATGTTAATATGGAAACAATTAAATATATTAACAAACAGATAATAAATACAAAAAAAGTAAATACAGAGGAAAGCATTAAAATTATAGGTATAATAATTGAAATGTTAGAAGGAGGTTTAACAAATTTAGCTTTTGCTTTTACCTTGTTAAAGTGTTCTGTAAATTGGTTCATATTACAACAGGTTGTTTATGTTAGGGTTTTCTCTTTCTTGCTCATCAGAAATAATTTTTAAATAAATTTCTTCTTTAAACCCAAAAATTGAGGCAATTATATTACTTGGAAAAGTAGAGATAGCGTCATTGTAGGTTAGTACAGAGTTGTTATATGCTCTTTGTGAAGCTGAAATTTGTTCTGCAAACTCATTTATAGATCGTTGTAAGTGAATAACAGAATCGTTAGATTTTAATTCTGGATAATTCTCAAAACTGATTGATAAATTACCAAGTAATTTAGAAAGTTGATTTTCTACTGCTATTTTTTCAGAACCAGTTGTAGTGGTGTAGTTGCTTCTTAGCTTAGTAATTTTTGTATGAATCTCATTTTCGTGGCTTAAGTACTTTTTTACAGTAGTTGCTATATTGGGTAAAGCTTCAAACCTTTTTTTAAGTTGTACGTCTATGTTTTGTTTAGAAAATTTAATGTGGTTTTTATATTTAACTATTCTATTGTAAGTCCAAATCATTATATTAAAATATTAGTTGTGCTATTCTGTTTAATTTTTTCAGTTAGTTTAGTTTTAAAATAAATTGTCAATTTATAAAACCTACTTAGATTGCACAACAATAATTATAAGAAGTTTCTTTCTTTTTGGTTAAGAATAAACAATTATAGTTCTTCTACAATTATGATTATAACTTTAATTTAAGCAACATTGTTTTTAGCTTTATTAAGCGCAGCAAACAGTATTGTTTAAATATATAACAGACGCTTACGAATATTAATTGCTATTTTGGTAATTGCTTTGCTATTGTTAGTATTGGTATTCGTTAAAAAATATATTTAAAAAAATACATTTCTCAAATGATTAAAAAAAGCATTCTTTTATTGTGTTTCATTTTTTGTGTTAGCTGCAAGAGCGCACAACATAAATTTCCTTCTTTTGATGATGTAGTAACTACGTTCTTTACAAGTTATGATCTACGGAAGGAGCAGGGTACAGATGAGATTAGATTTGTTAAAAAACAAGAGGGTTACTATATTCAAGAGTATAATTATGATACTAATGATTATAAAAAAACAACTTTGTTCTGGAGTGCTTCTAACAATACATACCAAGAGTTAAATTTTCCTAAAGGTAAAGCGTTAAATGCCGAGTATGCTAATTATCATTTAACTTATTACTATAAAGAAAGATTTAATGTGTTGCCTTATTATGGTTATGTGGGTTGGGCTAAAGATGTTATTGCTTTTTTAGAGCACAAAAAGGACTTAACAGATTTAGAATACTATGCTTTAGGAAGAGCATACAGTGCCAGTGCAAGTCATTTATTAAACAATAGTTATGAATTTGGAGATACTAAAGAACAATTTAAATTTTTAGAATCTGGTAAAAATCAATTTACAAAAGAGCAGCTTAAAACATATATTAATTATGAAGAAAAGGCTATAGAAAATTATACCATACTTTGTCAAAAAAATCCAGATTATCCAACAGTTGTAGGTACCATTTGTAATAAATTAGATAACGAGTATGTTGATGCTTATTTAAACCTTAGTATTTACCAAAACCAGGTAGAGGCTTTAGCATTTTTGCCAGATGGTTTGTACACAGATTTTGTTATGGATTATGCAAAGAACTATTTAAACTCTTTAGAACCTAATGCTATTTTATTTACCACAGGAGATAATGATACATTTCCGTTTATGTACGCACAAGCAAAGCTAAAACACCGCCAAGACGTTGCTATTGTAAATACAAGTTTACTAAACCAAAATAGTTATGTAAACCATTTAAGAGATGATATGGTTTTGGCTTCATCACCAATTAGGCTTACACTAAAACCAGATGCATATGCAAAAGAGAATTTGTCTTATGTGGTTTTCGATAAGGATAAAAATGATAATAAGTATTTAGATTTAAAAAGTACACTACAACTAATAAATGCAAAAGACTCATCTGTAGTTTATAAAAAAGCAAAAGAGAATGCTAAATTGTCTACAAATAAAATAGCTATTGCTATAAATCAAGATACCTTAAAACTTAAGTATAAAACAAATTATATAGTTAAGGGAGAATTACTTGCGTTAGATATTATAGCGTCAAATATAAAAACAAGACCTGTTTACTGTACATTTAATGAGTTGCCTGTAGTGTCTAACTATTTAGAGAAATCTGGTTTTGCATATAAAATAACAGCTAATCCTAAAAACAAAATAGAAAATGATAATTATGTAGCAGGTATAGATGCAGATAAAACCTATGCTATTTTAGTAGATGAGTTTCAATATCATAAAAACACTAAAAATAGCTCAAAAACTGAGCTTTCTGTTTTAATAAATTATACATCTTCTTTTGAAACCCTCACTAATCATTACAAAGAAACAGGAGATATTAAAAGATGTAAAGAGGTGCTAGATGCATTTACAAATTTTTATCCAAAAGACCTTTACGCAGATATTAGTTTTATGATTTCATCTATTGCAAAAAATGCGTATGCCATAAAAGATTTTAAAAATGGAGATCTTATGGTTGAAAATCTTATTGAAAATTTAGAGCGTATAAAAAGAAATAACAAAGAGAGTACAACTTCTACCAAAACAGCAGCCTTAAGAAAATTAATTTTTGGAGATGAGGTTAACAATAAATTAGATAAAAATGATCTAGAGCTTTATTTGTATATCATTACAGAAATATCAAATACAGAAGAGGTAAATACTAATTTAACTTCTCGTTTGTATGCATTAAAAAAGTATTTTATGGAGCAGCTTAGTCAGTTTTAAGAATAAGTTTATAGCAGAGTAAGTAGTTAATTTTAGAACTATGCTTATAAAAAAGATACAAATACAAAGTTATTCAGGTATACTTTTAGCTGTGCTTTACGGAGTTGTTTTAAGAGTTTTAAAAGAGAGTTTTGATGTTTCTATTGAGAACTTTATATTCACTTTTGTTGCACCTGTTATTATAAGTTTAATACCTGTTTGTTATGCAACTACGGGTATATATAGATCTAAACTAAAACTTTTTTTTTACCCTTTTTTTTCGACACTATTATTTTTAATAATATGCTCTGTAAGTAATTGGAAAGATTTTTCTGTGTTTTTACTTTTAGGATTGCCATTCTATATAATTACAGGCGTGGTTGGCATACTGCTAGGCGGAGTTATTAAAGAGTAGAACTCAAAAGGACTTAAATAACCAGTTTAAATATACAACACACCCTTACGAATATTAATTGCCGCTATGTTGACTTAAAAAGTCTACTTATTATTGTTTTAATTAGAATTGATAGGTGTTACCCTAGACATTTAAAAACAATTAGTTAAATGAAGAATAGCATACTTTGTATACTGCTTTTATTATTACTTTCTTGTGGTAATAAAGGAAAAGAAGAAGTTATAGAAACAGAAAAACAAGAAGCTAATTATAGTGTAAAGTTGACTGATACTTTACTAATTAATAAAGACTTTACAATATCTTATTTAAAAATTGACACTTTAACCTACTCAGGTTTTAAAAAGAAAAACCAAGTAGCTTTTACAGAAACTAAACATGGTAGTTTAAGCTGTGGAAATTCTAGTCCAATGTGGAGCTCTAGTACTACTATTAAAAATGATACTTTAGGTATAGAATTAAATTTTAATAAAAGCTGGGTAGAAAGTACACCAGAACCTAAAGAGCAAGTATTAACTAACATAAAATTAGACAATGCAAAAGCAAAGTTTTATAACGGAATTATACTAGGTAAGTCTAACATAGTAGAAGTAAAAGAAAAACTGGGAAAACCTATTAGTGAAAGTAACTATTCATTGGAATATTGTTTTAAAAAAACTAGAATATTGTTTCTTTATAATGAATTAGGTGTTGTAAATTATATTACAATGTTTAAAGCATATCAAGAGTGTAAACCACAAGATAGTTTGGTATTTAAGTAAAGAAATAGATGTTTTTAACTAATTTATAAAATATGAAACAGATACTAATTTTATGTTTGTTATTAATTTCTTCAGTTTGTTTTTCTCAAGTAGATAAACCTAAACAAAATTTAATACCCGTTGCAGTAGATAGTATTCAGTTTTCAATTTGGAATATACAGTCTAAAGAAATGTCTACTCCAGGAACAAAAGTTAAGGAATACAAAAAAGAATTAGGTTATGCTTTTTTAAGTAAAAAAGACCAAGATATATTTATAAGAAAGCTGAAAAGGCCAGAATCATACGATCAATCTAGAGCATTGTTGCATCATTACAATTTAGTGTTTCTAATGTATTACAAAGGTAAAATAGCAGCTCAAGTACGTATTTCTTCAATTACAGGAAATATAGATGTAGAAGATGTTCAAAATAAAAATAACTATAAAAGTAGCTGTTCTAAACAAATGGGGAAGTATTTAATTTTCTTGCTTAAAAAGTATGAGCTAGTGAAACTTATAGATGAGGTAAATTTAGAAGGACTATCAATTTAAATAAAAAAGAATTACAATGAATAATATAAAAACCAGAGGTCTAAAAAAAATTGTAATGGTATTTGTATGCTTGTTTCTTTTTCAGAATACCTATAGCCAATCAAAAATTTATTTTGATAAGAATTGGAAACAAACAACCAAGGATAAAGCTGAATTTTATAGGCTTGTAACCAAAAAAAACGATTCTCTTTTTCACGTAAAAGACTATTTTATAAATGGTGTGCTACAAATGAACGGTCATTTTTCTAACCTAGAAAAAGAAGTTATGGAAGGTAAAATTACCTTTTATGATGAAAAAGGAAGAAAAACAAATACAGCTAACTATGTCAACGGAATATTAGAAGGAAAAACTACGGTTTATTTAAAAAACGGTAAAATAGAATATACTAGTGAATATAAAAATGGCGATGTATACAATGGTATATATAAGGCTGCAACAGTTAAATATTTGTATAAAAATGGTGTAACGGCCAAGAGAATAGAATTTTTGTCACCAAACGATTTTTACCCTTTAGCTACAACAGTATATGGTAAAGAAAAGGATAGCGTGTATTGGTACACTAGTAAGGGCAATAAAATAGGATTTGGTATATATAAAGATAATGAACCTATAAATGGATTAGATATTAAAAAGAGTTGGTTACAAGTTACACATACCCATTACAAGGACAAAAAAAAAGACGGAGTACAAAGCATATTTTATGAAGGTGAATTAATAACAGAAAATACATTTGTAAATGATGTTCTTACCCTAAAAAAAAGTTTAAATCCGTTTACGGGTAAATTTGTGACGTGTAAATACAAAAATAATAAACCGTTTCAAGGACATTATTTTGTGTATCATATTACACAAGATTATTATGATGAATATGTTTATGATACAGGAAAAATTAACTCATACAAAAAATATAAGAGCACAAACGGTGTAATAAAATCTAAGGATGTAAAATAATATTTAAACCTATAAGAACCGCTTGGCTAATTTAATATGATAAATTATAGACCTCTAAAATATACACTACTATTACTACTATGCGCTGCTTGTACTTTTTCTAAAGGTCAAGAAAAACAAGAACAGAACAAGCAAAAACAAGAGCAAGTAAAAGAGCAGGTTGTGCCTATCCTAAGTAAAGAGCAAGAGGTTAAAAATATATTTAAAAGTAAAACAGACTATATAGCAACTAATTTTAATTTCCCTGTTGGTAAACCAAATGCAAAAGGGTATTACAATGCGCAAGTATTTGGAGAAAATAACCATTTAGGAGACGACTGGAATGCCGTTACTGGTGGCAACACAGACCTAGGAGATCCCATTTATTCCATAGCAAATGGCTATGTAAACTTTGCAGAAGATATAGGAGGTGGTTGGGGAAAAATAATAAGAGTATGGCACCTTAAAGCAGATGGTAAAATAGTAGAGTCGTTATACGCACACTGCAATACTATTATAGTTAAAAAAGGGGAGTTTGCTAAAAAAGGACAAAAAATAGCAACAATTGGCAATGCAGATGGTCAATATTTAGCGCACTTACATTTAGAGGTAAGAGAAGATATAAATTTACCAGTAGGCCCAGGATATTCAAATACTAAAAAAGGCTATTTAGATCCAACTAAATTTATAAATAAAAATAGGTAAGTGTAATTTGTTTGCCAGTTACATATATAATTCTTTTTTGTTGTAAATGTCTGATATGTAGTGTTATGCTAAATGTTAAGATGATAAAATATTAATGTTAAACTATAAGTAAAAACATATTTAAAGTAGGTAAATGACTACATTTGATGTCCCAATCATTTAAAACCTACTTTAATGAAACATTCAAAATTTAAGTTTACCTATGTAGTTGTATTAGCATCATTACTAATTAGTAGCTGTACAACAGACGATTCTAGTCAAGTTTATGAGCCTAACAATCCGCAAACAATAGTTATAAACGGAGAACTAGACGTAAAAAGTTATAACCAAGACAATCACGGATCTCATAAGCACATTTCTAAATCTCAAAAAACAGAGAGTTTTATGGAAACCTTTGAGTCTGCCTCTAAGGGTAGTTACGCAGCCAATACTGTTAATATACCTTCTTCTGGTATATGGTATTTAAACGATGCGCTTATTGGTTCATTAGCAAACGACAGAAAATATGGTAGTAAATCTATACGCATTAGAAATAATGGTTATGCTGTAATGAATTTTAATATGGATAATGGCGCAAGTACTGTTCGTATACGCCACGCTGTTTATGGTACCAACGGTGCTTCAGACTGGAGGCTAATGGCGTCTTATGATAATGGAGCCTCTTGGTACTTAGTAGGAGCAACAGTTACATCAAACTCAACCACATTAAATACAGTTACATTTCAGGTTAACGATACCACAAGTGTACGCTACGGAATTTTTAAAATATCTGGTGGTAGTAGCAGAATTAATATAGATAATATAGAAATAGATGCAGCTCCACTAAATAATACAAACCCAGATATAGATAGTAATATCACTTTTGGTAACCCATCTAATGCAGCAAGTACAGCCAATAACTATTTTTTGTCTAAACCAGATTTTGCATTGTCATATAACAATAGTAACGGAACCCCAAATTGGGTTAGTTGGCATTTAAGCACAGCTTGGACAGGAACAGCAACACGTTGTAACTGTTTTAAATCAGATCAAGATTTACCAAGTAGTTTTTTTAAAGCAACCAGTAGCGACTATACAAATTCTGGTTTTGACCGTGGTCATATTTGTCCGTCAGCAGATAGAAACGGAGATCCAGATTCTAATGAAAGTACTTATTACATGACAAACATAGCACCGCAAGCACCAGACAATAACAGAAAGTCATGGGCTAATTTCGAGAATTATTTAAGAACCTTAATACAAAACGGAAACGAGATACACATTATAGCAGGAGTTACAGGCACTGGAGGTATAGGTAGTAATGGTTATTTTACTACAATTTCTAACGGAGAAATAACAGTTCCAGATTCTTTTTGGAAAGTAGCATTAATATTGCCAAACGGCACCAATGACATAAACCGTGTAACAACATCAACCAGAGTAATAGCCATTAATGTACCTAACAACCAATATATTAGTACAGACTGGACACAGTTTTTAACTACAGTAGACAATATAGAGCAGCTAACAGGGTATGATATTCTAGAGAACATTCCAGACGCAATAGAAAATGTATTAGAAGCAACAGTAGACAACGAACCTATTAGTTAATAGTAAAATACAGTTATTAAAATAAAAAAACCTGCTCAATTAAACGAGCAGGTTTTTAAGTTTTTACAACCTAATTGTTGTTGTGGAGCCGGAGGGATTCGAACCCTCGTCCAAACAAGTAATTAAAGAGCTTTCTACACGCTTATTCTTTTCTTGGGTTTTCGTTTATAAGCTGGTTAAAGACAACCCACTTATAACTTATCTTCTTTAGTTTCAAAAAGGCATCAAAGCGCTACCTAATCTATATTGACATTTACGATGCCTCAAAATGGAACGCCGTCAACAAAGGCTTTCCGGAGACATAAAGCTTGTACACCTTGTGTACCTAGGCCAATCTTACTATAATTCAGATTATGCAGCTAAAGCGTAGTTATTCTCGCCGTTTAAAAATTTGGTCTAGCCTTTAACGTGTTTCAATGCCATTACACGACGTGCTTACCGTTCAATTAGTCTCGCTGTCAAAACCAGTCGGCCCCAATTTTAAGTAATTATTATGGCGTTTTAACGGGCTATTCGCTATATTTTTTTAAGTTCTAAAAAATGAAGAACTTAAAAAAGATGTCGCTACTATCCCTAACGCGGTCGGCAAAGGTAGTTCAAAAAGTATTCCAAAAAAAGTTTTGCTTGTCATCTTGTCATATGTTACATTTACAACTATACTTAAAGTTTAAGTTACAAAACAATTTTCTATGAAATTCGGAATTATTAAAGAACGCAAAAACCCGCCAGACCGTCGAGTAGTGCTATCACCACAAGCCTGTAAAAAAGTAAATACTACTTACCCACAAGCCCAAGTATTGGTAGAACCGTCAGACATTAGGGTTTATAAAGATTCAGAATACACAGATAATAATGTAACCGTAACGCAAGAAATGGAAAATTGTGATGTGTTAATTGGTGTAAAAGAAGTACCAATAGACGCATTAATACCAAATAAAAAATATTTTTTCTTTTCGCACACCATCAAAAAGCAGCCTTACAACAGAAACTTACTAAAAGCAATTTTAGACAAAAACATAGAGTTTTATGATCATGAGGTTATTGTAAGCAATAAAAAAACACGTTTAGTTGCATTTGGTAGGTACGCAGGTATTGTTGGCGCTTACAACGGTTTTAGAGCCTATGGTCTAAAGTACGGTACATTTGCATTGCCAAAAGCCGAAACCTTAAAAGATCAAGCAGAATTAATATCAGAATTAAAAAAAATTAAACTTCCCAATATAAAAATACTACTAACAGGTAAAGGTCGTGTAGGTAACGGAGCTAAAGAAATGTTAGACGGTATGGGCTTAGAACAAGTAAGCTTAAAAGAATACTTAAAAAATGATTTTAATATACCTGTATATTGCCAAATAGACGTTTTAGATTATAACACACGTAAAGATGGTGAACGTAGTAATAAACAAGAGTTTTTTGCAGATCCATCAGAATATAAATCTAACTTTTTTAGGTTTGCCAAAGTAACAGATTTTTACATAGCTGGCCATTTTTATGGAGACGGAGCACCATATTTGTTTACAAGAGAAGATGCCAAGCAACCAGATTTTAAAATTAAAGTAGTTGCAGACGTTAGTTGTGATATTAATGGTCCTGTAGCATCTACAATAAAAGCATCTACTATTGCAGATCCTGTATATGGGTATAACCCCAACACAGAGCAAGAAACAGATTATAAAGATCCTAACGCTATTGCAGTAATGGCAGTAGATAATTTACCGTGCGAGTTGCCAAGAGATGCAAGCGTAGGTTTTGGAGAATCTTTTATAAAACACGTTATCCCCGCCTTTTTTAATAACGATAAAGACGGAGTGTTAGAACGTGCTAGAATGACAAAAGATGGCAAGTTAACCGATAGGTTTTCTTATCTACAAGACTATGTAGATGGTACAGATTAACTTATTTTTTTATAATTAGTTTAGACTGTAACGTCCAAAATAAAATATATAGCAAGCCACCAAAAGCAAAAGTCATTGCCCATACGTTGTAATTGGTTAAACTGTGTGCAATATTGTACAATAGTACCTGTGGTTTGGTAAATAAATCCCAAGAGTTAAAACGCAAAAACCTACCTAGGTATATGCCGTAACCACAAAGTAGGCATAAGTATATCATAAAAAAATTGGCGTTTTTAGTGTTGTATTTGCTTTTAAGTACATGGTAAACATCTATCATAGAAAATAACCCAAGTAATAGACCAATAATTGCGTACACAAAAACTAGAAGCAAATCTAACCATACCATTATAGAGTTTTCATTTTGCAAGTGCACTAAATCTGTAATAATATATGGGCTATTAGGTAAAAATAGCATCCACATTGCAAAAAATCCTAATTGCAGTATTTTATTACCATTACTATTGTTTAGGTACTTTAATAGCTGAGAAAATAAATAGGGTAAACCAGCCAAAAATAAGTTCCACACTAAAAAAGTAAAAAATAAAGAACCTGTAATTTTTATACGTACCGCTAAAATTAAAAAGGCAAAACTTATTGCGGCTAATAAGCTAAAATTTGATTTTATAAATAAAATTAATTTCTGTTTCATATTTATGATATTAAAAAGGTTGTTTTAATTTTTTGTATTGGTAAATGCAGCATTTTTAAAAAATCTAGTTGATGAAATTGTAATGCCTTGCTGCCTTTATAGTATGCTTTTTTAAATGTTTTAAAATAATCTGGGTAGAGTAGTAGTCCTAAAAAAACAACAGAGTATAAATACAAACTGCGTTTGCCATTACCCATAAGATAAAACTGCATACTTACTTCTTCTGGCACTGTAATACCTGTATTTGTTAGTACATGAAACACATCATGACTTTCTAATTTGTCTTGTAATTCAAAATTATGTTTGGTTATAAAAAGTCCCAAACCATTACCTAAAGTGTCTTTAGGATAGTTTAGTAATGTGCTAATTTTTATGTTCCAAGCATTGTTTTTCTTTAAAAACTTTTGGTAGGGTATTTTACTCCAATCATATAATTTTTCTAACAGTAATGCTCTCATAGTTGTTTGTTTAAAGTACTTTGTATTTCAAAGTAAAAATGCAAAAAAATAGAATCGTTATTTTCCTATTAATTTTTCTAGTGCGTTAATATGTTTTTTAAACTCTAGCTTGCCTAAGTTTGTTGCAGAATATCTAGTGTTTGGTTTTCTTCCTATAAACTGTTTTTCTACTTTAATATATGCTACTTTTTCTAACGCTTTTGTGTGGCTTGCAATATTACCATCTGTAGCGCCTAGCAATTCTTTAAGCATATTAAAATCGGCATAATCATTCACCATTAAAATAGACATAATGCCTAGCCTAATACGGTGATCAAATGCTTTGTTAATATTATTTATAATACTCATATTTACTTACGGTCGTGTTTAAAGTACATTAAAGATCCATATAAAATATGGCAAACTCCAAAACCCAAAGCCCAAAAATACAAACCATAACCAACAAATTGGGTAGATATTAAACCAATAGCAATTATTGTAATACCTAAATAACGTACACCGCCTAAGGTATATTTACTAGCATTAACACAGGCTAACCCGTAAAAAATAAGGGTAGCAGGAGCTACAATTTTTATGTATTCGTATTGTATTAATACCAAACAGAAAAGTCCGCCTACTACAAGCGGTAATAAAAAGTTTAGTAGCAAACGTTTGCTAGATACGTCCCACATTTTTTCACCACTTCTTTTGGCTTTAAAATAAGTTAATATAGTTCCTGTAATTAAGGCTAAAACCATAACAATCAAGGCAATAATAAGTAAACTATCTAATGCTCCAAACGTCATAAAAAAACGTTTTAATTCGCTAGGTTCTGTTTTAATGGGGTGTATAATATTATGAGCCAAATATGCCCCAATTAAGGCATATACACCTGCTAATATTCCAGATAGTCCGCTTAAAGACATAAAACGAGACGACTTGCTCATCATATTTTTAATCTCAGAAATGTCGTCTAAGTATTTTTTAGAATCCATATTTAAAGTACTTTGAAAAACAAAGTAAACTAAAATAAATCAATTTTGCAATAGCCTTTTTTAAATTTATATATTTAAAATATGAAACCAGCAGAAGAGTATATATACAATGCACCAGAAAATTACAGAGTTATTTTAATGCATTTACAGGCAGTTATAGTTCGTACACTGCCTAGTGTAGACTTAAAATTTAAGTATAGTTTACCTTATTTTTATATTGATGACAAACCGTTTTGTCATTTAAACTGTAATAAAAACTACGTAGACTTAGTTTTTAAAAACGGGCAACATTTAACAAAATATACAGAGCTACTGGTTGTTGATGGACGTAAAAAAATGAAATCTTTACGCTACACTTCTTTAGATGAGGTAAATAACACTGTATTAGAAACAGTTTTAAGTGATGCTTATACTGTTAGAAACGAGAAGTTCTAAATCTACTTTTAAAAACTAAGCAAAAGAAAAGGCAACTGGTTAGAGTTGCCTTATTGATAACTAAATGTAAATGGTTACGAGTTTAGTAAGTCAATCTTTAATGATAATTCTTTTACTAATTTATCTGTACTACCACTATAGCCTACAGATACAAATTTTATATTTCCGTCAGGGCCAATAATTACCTTAGTTGGTATACCATTAACCTCAAAATTAGATGCTACTTCGTAAGCTCTACTACCTTCTTTTACAGGATTGTCTATTACAACATTAAAACTGTAGTTGTTATTTTTTACAAAGTCGCCTGCTAGTTTGGTTCTTGTATCAAAATCTCCACTTTCCATAGTGTCTACAAATAAGAAAACAACCTTGTCATTATCTTTATACTTATTTACAGCCTGTTGCATTCCTGGGAAAGAAGCTTTACAAGGTCCACACCATGTAGCCCAAAAATCTAATATTACTGTTTTACCTTTTAAAGCAGCAAGTTCTACGGTTTCTCCTTTTGTATTTTTTAATTTAAAGTTTTTAGGCTTTTTATCAATCATTTCTTCTTTGGTTTTAGCAACCAACTTGTCATAACCAACTTTTTCTAGAGACTCAAAATTTTCTGTAAAACCATCTTCAGAACCATTTTTTGCTACATATGCTTGTTTGTAATAGTCATTAATTTTAGCAGTAGTGTTTCCTTCTTTAATAAATAATGCAGCTTCTTTTAAAATAGCATCGTGTTTTTTATCAGAATTTAAAAACATAACATAACGCTCATTTAATTGTGGGTCTTTTCCATCTGCAACAGCTTCTTTTTGGTATGCAATTGCTTCTGCAATTTCGCCTTGTTTATACTTAATTAAAGCATAAGTGTCTGCATACATATTGTAAGTACTTGTCATATTATCTATGTACTGAGATTTTGTAATGTAAACAGGCTTATCAACCGGATTATTAATTGCATGCTTTGTTATGTCTAAAGATTTTTTAGATATTTCTGACGCAAATTCTAAATTTTCACCTTTCTCTGCATAGTTCCAAGCAAGAGTATTATATGCGCTTGGCAACATACTTTTATCAGATACTTGATCCATAATTTCTGCATACTCTTCTTTTTTTCCGTTTTCTATAGCAGCTGATGCAAGTCTTGTAGCTACAACATCTTTTAACCTGCTTTTTGCTTCAAACTTAGTTTTAAACTCTTCAAACAATTCCTTTTTTTTATCGTAGTCTTGTTCATTATAAAAAGTAGACCAAGCTTTTTGTTGCGCCATAGTCCCTGTAGGAAACTTTTCTTCCATTACAATTTGTAGAGAATCTATTTTTTCTTTTTTCTCAATGGTCTGGTATAAAGACACTAGATTTTTATATTCTAATTCAGATAAATCTGTTTTACTGTTGTAATAAGCTACTCTAGAATTAATGTAGTCTTTTGCACCAGCTTTATCTTTAGCTATATAAGTTCTAGGAAAAACCATATCCCAGTCTTTTTGTAAATCTTTATTAGAAAGCAGGTCTGACTTTATCTTTTCAAAAGCAATCTTTTCATCAACCTTTAAACCAAGATTATTACCCATCCTTAACTGGTAATTAGCCAAACCAGCTATTGCACCTGGAATTGTATCTCCGGTAGAAGTAGTAAGTGGAAAAAGATATCCCTTATCATTGTTAGTGTCAAATTCTTTTTTATTCTTAAAGTTTAGAGCTACGGCAGTAGCAGAGTCTGGTATAACTATGGTAGATTTGTATAGACTATCTGCTTTATTTAGCGTAATATCTACAGGGTAGGTTTTAGAGCCTACAGTGTAATAATAAAAAGCACTAATATCTTCTTCATTAGCATCTGTTGTGTATTTAAGATCTAGTGAGTCACCAGGTTTTAGCGTAGCTTTAGAAATGTATAAAGAGCCAATAGTAACTCCATTTTCTTTAGATTTTTCTTTACAAGAGAAACTAAGCACAACAAGTGCTAATGCAAATAAACATTTTATGATTTTCATCCTTTATCTAATTTTTGATTGAAAGATAAAAGTATTGGATTTGTAAGAAAATAACTAGTTAAATCTGAAATATTTATGATTTTTTTTATCGAATTAACATTAAGTTATGCTTTTTTTAAAACGATTAAAGAATTGTTTTGAGCATTAGTTACTTGTTTAAATAATTCTTTTAATGAAAAATATTCATTGGGACTGTACTGTTCTTTATTTATTATTAATTTAAAAGATACTGTAATTAAGTTAGATTTTGAGTTGACCAACATTTGCAATCTGCCTCCTTTGTTAGGTAGAGATAAGTTAATATTTTTTGGTATTTCTTCAATGGTATATTCTGTTGGAATAGTTATTTTGGCCGCATATGTATAAGTACGTTTAAATCCAAAATCTACTGGATATTTACGCTCTTCGGCAGTAAAAGGGTTAGTAGAGTCAAAAGACTTAACTAAAAACGGGTTTATGTATAATGTATTTTGGTCTAGTATGGTGTTATTAGTGTATGAGAAATTTTCAACAGTACGTTTTTCATTGCTTTGTTCTTCAACTAAATTATATTCGTCAATTTCCGCACTAGCTCCAATCTCTTTTTCCTTATCGTTTAAATAATCATCTTCTGTAGTACTATTTAAAACTTTTTTTCTTTCAATAGCTAAATAACCACTATTCATTTCATTGTAGGAACCTGTAATTTTATGACTTTCTGGATCTAATGCTAAGTTAGCTAAAACATAAAGTTGATTATCTTCTTCTGGCGTAATAGTTTCCCAGTAACTATCGTTTTTAAAATCCATTACTCTACCTTGGTAGTTTAATGCTCTGTAAGGTAGCATACCAAATGGCATTAACTTGTCAGATGCATCTAGTAAATAAGTTTTACCTCCAATTACTGTTTTGGCTATAACATAATTAAAATCAGATATTACGGGGTGCGATTTTTTTGGTAATCCATTACTTCTGGTAGATAGTAGCACTAAATCTGTTTTTAAACCAGCACTGTTAAGTAAGTTTATTAGAGATATATTTATTTCACCTATATTTCCCGTTTTATTATCAAAAGCACTTTTTACTCTAATGTCTCTGTAAATACCATACTTGTTATTCCAAGTAAACCTATCTTTAACAAAATTAAAAATGTTTTTAGCTCTGGTTAAAGAGTCACCCTCTGTTAATAGTGATTCTGGTACATTTTTTTCAAAAAAACCTTTTTTAGTTAATTGCCTACCTATGTTTTTATCTTTTTTAAATTCTTTGTCTACATCTTCCCAACTTGCTGTGTAATTATGAACTTTACCTATGTTAAAACTCACGGTAGAAGCTAATTCAAAATCTATTCTAGAAAGATAATTAAGAGGTGATAGAGTGAATTCTTCATCTAGATCAAAGGCTGGGATATCATTTATAGCATATTTTAAAACTTCACATTCTGCAGCATAAGCAAATCCAACATTAAAACAATTCTTTTCTTTTTTAGATTCGTTAATATCTAACTTTAAAAAACCTATTAAACTTCTGTTATATTTATAGTTTCCGGGTATTTTAGCATTAAATTCACTATATATTTTTGGAATATTACTCTGAAACTCCCATCCTTTAAAATTATAAATAAATGGAGACAATAAAGTATATTCATACTCTATAATACTACCAACTTTTACATTAGGGAAAGCAAATTTTACCGCACCTAAATTTAGTCCGATACCAACTCGGTAGATATCACTTTGAGATAGATTATTTTGAGAATCTTTATTGTGAGTAATTGCGTTTATATCAAAAACTATTTCAGAAATTTTTTCAGTAGATTTAAATGGTATAATAATATTAGCATTACCAAGACCTTCTTTTTTTAAAATTTTAATTTTTACATAATATTTTTTTTCGATTAAAATTTTGTTATCAATTACTAAGAATTGATTATTCCCTTTTTCATAAAGTACAACAGCATTAGCTGTACTATCTTTTTCGTAAACAGTAAAGTTTTTATCAAAATCAGATAATTGTCCAAATGTGTAACTTTCTTGCGCAACAAGTTGTGTAGTGCTTATTAAAGCAATACAAAATAATACGATGTTTTTAAACATTGGTTTGGTAAGTTTGATTGGTTTTTTGATTGATGAATTGATGTTCTATTTTAAACTATTTACAGTTTTTCTAATAGCAACAAGGTTTGTTAGTACGCGCTCTAAATGGTCTAGGTGTAACATATTTGCGCCATCACTTTTAGCATTAGCTGGGTCAAAATGTGTTTCCATAAAAATACCATCTGCACCAGTTACAATACCAGCTCTAGCAATGGTCTCTATCATATCTGGTCTACCACCTGTAACACCAGAAGATTGGTTTGGCTGTTGTAAAGAGTGTGTTACATCTAATACAACAGGTGCATATTGCTTCATAGTTGGTATGCCTCTAAAATCTACAATCATATCTTGGTAGCCAAACATAGTACCACGGTCTGTAACCATAACTTGCTGGTTGTTGCTATCTGTAACCTTAGTAACGGCGTGTTGCATACTTTCTGGACTCATAAATTGTCCTTTTTTAAGATTCACAACTTTACCTGTATTTGCAGCAGCTACAACTAAATCTGTTTGTCTAACTAAAAAAGCAGGTATTTGTAAGATATCTACATATTCTGCAGCTTTTTCAGCATCAGATACTTCATGAATATCTGTAACAGTAGGAACATTAAAGGTTTCAGAAACTTTTCTAAGAATTTTAAGTGCTTTGTCATCGCCAATACCTGTAAAAGAATCTACTCTACTACGGTTTGCTTTTTTAAAACTTCCCTTAAAAACATAAGGAATTTCTAACTTATCTGTAATTGTAATTATTTTTTCTGCAATGCGCAAAGCCATATCTTCTCCTTCTATAGCGCAAGGGCCTGATAGTAAGAAAAAATTGTCGCTTTTTGTGTGTTTTATTTGAGGTATAAGATCTAAGTTCATCTGTGTTCTAAATTTGTAATTGCAAAGATAGTAGTTTTTACCAGTATTTTACATTTTGTAAACAAGCTCTAAATCAGTATAATAAGAAATTGTAATCTTTTGCTTTTGAGTAAAAAAAATAGAGTATCTTTGCGCGCGCATTTAGGAAGGTAAATGCATTTAAAAATCAGTTATGTCAACAACAAAGAACATTGCAATTATTGCCCACGTAGATCACGGGAAAACGACCTTGGTAGATAAAATTATGTACCACTGTCAGTTATTTAGAGAAAACCAAAACACAGGTGATCTTATATTAGATAACAACGATTTAGAACGCGAACGCGGAATAACAATCGTATCTAAAAACGTTTCTGTAGTCTATAAAGACACAAAAATTAACATTATAGATACTCCTGGTCACGCCGATTTTGGTGGAGAGGTAGAGCGAGTATTAAATATGGCAGATGGAGTTTTACTTTTAGTAGATGCTTTTGAAGGACCTATGCCACAAACTCGTTTTGTATTGCAAAAAGCAATTGACCTTGGTTTAAAACCTTGTGTTGTTGTTAATAAGGTTGATAAAGAAAACTGTACGCCAGAAGAGGTACACGAAAAAGTTTTTGACTTAATGTTTGAGTTAGGAGCAGAGGAGTGGCAGTTAGATTTTCCAACAGTATACGGTTCAGCTAAAAATAACTGGATGAGTGACGACTGGAAAAACGAAACAGAAAACATAGAGCCATTATTAGATATGGTTATAGAGCATATTCCAACTTTTGAACCAAAAGAAGGAAATACTCAAATGCTTATTACTTCTTTAGATTATTCTTCATTTACAGGTAGAATTGCTATTGGAAGATTACAACGTGGTGGCTTAAAAGAAGGTCAGCAAATTTCTTTAGTAAAAAGAGATGGTACTATTACTAAATCTAAAATTAAAGAACTTTATACTTTTGAAGGTCTTGGAAGATTAAGAGTAGAGGAAGTTAATACAGGAGACATTTGTGCTATTGTAGGTTTAGAAGGATTTGAAATTGGTGATACTGTTGCCGATATTGAAAACCCTGAAAAATTAGAGAGTATTGCTATTGATGAGCCAACAATGAGTATGTTGTTTACAATTAACGATTCTCCTTTCTTTGGTAAAGATGGTAAGTTTGTTACTTCTCGTCATATTAAAGACCGTTTAGAGCGCGAGCTAGAAAAAAACTTAGCATTACGTGTAAACGAAACTGATAGTGCTGATAAATTTTTAGTATTTGGACGTGGTGTATTACACTTGTCTGTACTTATAGAAACAATGCGTAGAGAAGGTTATGAGCTACAAATTGGACAGCCACAAGTTATTATTAAAGAAATTGATGGTGTTAAATGTGAGCCTGTAGAAAGTTTAACTATAGATTTACCAGAGGCTGTATCTGGTAAGGCTGTAGAAATGGTTTCTATGCGTAAAGGTGAAATGACTAGTATGGAAGCAAAAGGAGAGCGTATGGTATGCGAGTTCTTAATTCCTTCTCGTGGTATTATTGGTCTTAGAAACCAATTATTAACTGCTACTGCTGGTGAGGCTATTATGGCACACCGTTTCTTAGAGTACCAACCAATGCGTGGAGATATTCCTCAACGTCAAAATGGTTCTCTAGTTTCTATGGAAACAGGAAAAGCAATTCCTTATTCTATAGATAAATTACAAGACAGAGGTAAGTTCTTTGTAGATCCAGGTGAAGATATTTACGAGGGTCAAGTAATTGGAGAAAACTCTAGAGGTGATGATATGACAGTTAACATTACTAAAACTAAAAAGTTATCTAATGTACGTTCTTCAGGAGCAGATGATAAAGCTAAAATTGTACCAGCTATTAAATTCTCTTTAGAAGAAGCTTTAGAATATATACAAAAAGATGAGTACGTAGAGGTAACTCCTGCGCACTTAAGATTACGTAAAATTTACTTAACAGAAAATGAACGTAAGCGTAATAAAATAGCTTAATTAATTAAGTTTATACTATAAAAATCCCAAGGCGTAAGTCTTGGGATTTTTTTTATTTAATTTTGAAATGTTCTGTAAGTTAAAACGACTACTAGATATTAACACATAAATATAGATGAGAATGAAAATAATAGTAAAACTTGTAAGTTTATTTGCAATAGTAAGTTTTGTTGCCTGTAAGGAAACAGATAAAAAACAAGCCGATAAAAATACAGTAGAACAAACAAAAGAGTTAGGGTATCAAATCCCAAATTCTTGGATAGAAAAAAGAGTTACTGCTGCCAATAAAAGGCTAAATGCTACAGAGGCGGGTAAAGTTTTATGGAGTGCAATTGAGGCACACGGCGGATTAAAAAAATGGTATTCTAATGGATATTTATCTTTTAGGTTTAATTACCAACCATTAAACGGTAAAGGCATAAGAGATTCTTACCAAACAATAGATACTTGGAACAATAAAGCAAGACACAATAGTATAACAGACAAAAACGATATTTTTGGTTGGGACGGTAAAGAGTCTTGGATTAAAGCAAAAGACAGTACTTCTTTTAAGTATGATACTAAGTTTTGGGCGCTAACTCCAATATACTTTTCTGGTCAGCCATTTGTTTTTGATGGTAAAGGTGTAAACCTAGAGTTGTTGCCACAAGTAACTTTTAAAGGGAAAACAGAAAATGTAGTTAAAGTTACTTATGACGGTGGCGTTGGTTCTGCTCCAGATGATTATTATATTATGTATATAAACGCAGAAACTAATTTATTAGATGCTTTTAAATATATTGTTTCTTATCCAGAGTATTTTCCTAACGGCGGACACGCTCCTGAAAAAATTACAGTAACGCAAGGAACAACAACTGTAAATGGTATTGTGTTTGCTAAAGGATTTAAAACCTACTGGTCTGATGAAGAAAAGGAAAACGGGTTAGGAGAATATATTACTAATATAGATGTTAGTGATATTAGTTTTTCTGATGAAGTAGAAGAAAATTATTTTTCTAAACCAGAAGGAGCAAAAATTTTAAAATAGTATATAAATTGAAGTTGTAATACAAGAAAAAGCCTTCATCTATAATAAGATGAAGGCTTTTTTTATTTTTTTAATGTGGCAGATGCTGCGCCTATAATTCCGGCGTGGTTTTCTAATACGGCAGGTATTACTGGAGTGTTAATTTTTATGTACTTACTAAATTTTTCAAATTCTTTAGATATGCCACCACCTATAACAATGGTGTCTGGTGCAACTAATAACTCTACATACTCTAAAAAAGTATTTACACGTTTTCCCCATTTTTTAAATGAAAGATCTTCTCGTTGTCTAGCAGAATCAGCAGCCCAAAGTTCTATTTTTTTATGCTTTTTGTAAGGTATTTGACCTAACTCAAAATTAGGAATAAGTTGGCCATCTAAATAAGCGCTACTACCTAAACCGGTTCCAATGGTAATCATTACAACAAAACCTTTAAGATCTTTACCTACACCATAATTCATTTCTGCGTGGCAAGCCGCATCTGCATCATTAATTACTGTAAACGGCAAGCCTGTAGTTTCTGTAAACAAAGCAGTAACATCTTTATTAACCCATTTACTATGTAAATTTCCAGGTGTTTTGCAAACACCACCTTTAATTAAAGTAGGAAAACCACAGCCAACAGGACCATCATAATTAAAATGCTTTATAATTTTATGTACAACTTTAGCCATTTCTTTTGGCTTTTTTGTAGGCGGAGTAGGAACTCTAAAACGGTCTGTAATTTTTTCTCCTGTCTTAACATTTACAAGCGCTCCTTTAATTCCAGAACCACCAATATCTATACCTAGAACTTCCATTTAGTAGCTTTATAGTTAGATTAACAAAGTAACAAAAAAACTTTAAAGAGTATCTATTAAATAAATCTATGTATTATTTAATAGGTTTTTACATATCATTAAAATAATAGTAGATTCTTATAAATTGCTATTAGTGAGTGATTTAAATATTAATACTTTTAAAATACTCAAAAGTCTACAATTAATTATTAGATACAGGTTTTAAGTCTATTTTAGATCTATACCAGTTGTTTCTGTATATTTGTAAGAAAAATATTCACAAATGTTTAGATTAAATTTAAAGTATTTAGCTGTATTAATGGTTTTTAGTGGTTTATCATGTAGTAGTTCTAGTGATGATGATACTGTTAATAGTGCTGTAGGAAAAGCCATTGTTTTAGAGGCTCCATTTTTTGTAGATGATAATAATCCTGTTCCTTCTGGAAAAAAATGGACTAAAATAGAAAACGTTTCAGATGAGTTTAATAATAATAACTTTGATGAAGTTAAATGGGTAAATACCAGTACGCGCTGGATAGGAAGAGCTCCAGGAATTTTTAAAGCAAATACTGTATCACAAGCTGAGGGTAATTTAATGCTTACGCCATATGAGTTAAATGAGCCAGAAGTGGTTAATGGAGATACTTTTACTCATGCAGGTTCTAATATCTACTCTAAAAATGCAGTGCAGGTTGGTACTTATGTAGAGTGTAGTATGAAAGCAAATAAAACTTTTATGTCTTCTACATTTTGGTTAATTAATGTTGTTGGAGAGGGAGAAGGATGTGACAAGAGGGTAACAGAATTGGATATACAAGAATGTGTTGGGCAAATTACAGGAACAGCAAATTTTGCTAAAACTTTTGATGAAACAATGCATTCAAATACGCACAGTAGAAATACTAACTGTGAAGAAACTCCAGTTGGATCTGAAGGAAATAATATAACTACAGGTGAAAAGGTTTGGGAAGATTACCATATTTATGGTGCTTGGTGGAAGAGTCCTACAGAAATAGAGTTTTATCTTGATGGTAAAAAAGTTTATACTGTAACTCCTAAAGCTGAGTTTAGTTTGCAAATGTACTTAAGATTGGTAGTAGAAACTTATGACTGGAATCCTGTTCCTGAAGATGGAGGAATGACAGCAAGTAAATCTGATAGAACAACGTATTATGATTGGGTTAGATCTTGGGAATTAAAAGATAATTAACCTTTAAATAATTGAAATTTAAAAAGCCCTTTACTGTTGTAAAGGGCTTTTTAAGTTAGTTAAACTGTAGTAACTTTTTATTAATTAATGTTTCCCATTTTTTTGCTAACTGTAGTTCCCCTGTTAGTTGCATTTTTAAGTCGGAATCATACACATGAAATAAAGCTTCTGGGTTGTTATTAAAACGAGGAATAAATTTTAAATATAAACCTTGTATTATATACTCTTTTCTATCCTTATTAGTATTTATGGTTTTACTTTTTGTGCCTATTTTGCAGGTTTTAATACCTTCTAAGTTTACTATTCCCTCGTTTATTACTCCTTCTTCATTTTTGTAATAGAAAACCCTATTTTGTTTATGGTCAATACCAATAATAAAGTTGGCGCTTATTTCATAATCATTAATTGTACAGTTGTCTCTATTTGCTACTTCTTGTAGTGCTGCTAGCATTTTTTTCTCTTTCTTTTTTCGTGCTTTAGCTATTAATATAAAAGGTAATATGCATACTATTACTATTATAATTGCTATTATATCTGTTCCTAAATCCATTATGTAATTTTTTAAAGTTGATGTAAATAAAAGTGTGGCTATGTGTATATACAGAGCCTTTTGTTAAATTGGTTTTACTGCGGTTGCAATAAAAAATGTATCAACTTAATTACAAGAAATAATGAAAAGGAAATATGAGTTTTAACTTTTTAAATTGTACTAAAAAGTTAATATAAGTACTGTAATAATTAGAATTTAGCGATAATATACTGTGCTGACTAGCAGAGGTATTTGAGGCTATAAAATTCTTAAATATATCTTTTAATGTAGAAGGAAAATTGCTGTTATTACTAGGAATGTCAACAATGTTTTCGGTTTGTGAAGTCTGCGTAAAGAAGTTGTTAGATGCATTGTATGAAAACTGAACTTCTTTTGCTGTAGAAATTTCTTCTACATTATAAGACGCAAGAGATTGTGTTACAACACCTATTGCTAAGCAATACAATGTAGTAAGTAAAAGTGCGCCTATAAATTTTACTGTTTTTTTCACGCCGCAAATGTACTTTAATCTATAAATAAGTAAATGTTAATTTATATTAAAGTTACTTGTTAAGGCAGTTTTTTACATTTTCTATAGCTTCTTGTTTATCTGCAAGTACCACTAAAATGTCTTTATCTTCAATAACAGTAGATCCGTTTGGTGTTACATATTTGTTATCTCTACGTATCATTGCTATAATTGCGTGCTTAGGAAAACCTAGATCTACAATTTTTTTATTTACAGCATAGCAATTAGCAGTGACAGAAATTTCTTTAATTAATGCTTTTGGGTTGTCTTCCATTAGAAGATCTGTAGCACTTAGTTTTTTTTCTTCATTAGGTAATGCTACGTTTAACCATTTAGCCATTACAGACAGTGTTGTACCTTGTATTAATACAGAAGAAACTGAAATGAAAAATACGATGTTAAACATCATATCTGCTTTATCTATACCAGCTAATAAAGGATATGTAGCAAATACAATTGGTACTGCACCACGTAAACCAACCCAAGAAATATAAAAACGACGTCTAAATTTCATTTTAAAAAAGAGTAGACTTAGAAATACACTTACAGGGCGTGCTACTAAAATTAAGAATAAAGATATAAGTATTCCAATACCAAAAACAGGAACAATTTTAGAAGGGAAAACGAGCAAGCCAAGCGTTAAGAATAATACAATTTGCATTAACCAAGCTAAACCATCGTACATTTTTAAAATGGTTTTTTTATGAATTAAATCTTGATTGCCTAAATAAACAGCACAAATATAAATTGCTAAAAAACCATTACCACCAACAAAGTCTGTTGCAGAAAATGTAATAAACATTAATGCAATTACCAGCACTGGGTAAAGGCCTTCAAAATCTAGTTTAATTTTATTTATAATGTACTTGCTAAGTTTACCAAAACCAAAACCTGCTATTGCACCAAATGCCATTTGTTGTATAAACATTGGTATGATAGAGAATATACTTTGGTCCTGATTTATTACTAGTGTTAAAAAGGCAAGTGTTAGTACATATGCCATAGGGTCATTACTACCGCTTTCTAACTCTAAAGTTGGCCTTAAATTATTTTTTAATGCTAAGTTTTTAGATCTTAATATAGAAAATACTGCTGCAGCATCTGTAGAAGATACAATAGAGCCAAGTAGCATACTTTCATAAATGGTAAAATCTGTAATGTAAAATACAAAAGTCCCTATTGTAACCGCGGTTAATAGTACACCTATGGTAGAGAGTACAATACCTTCTTTGAGTATTGGTTTTACAGTGTTCCAGTTTGTATCTAATCCACCAGAAAAAAGAATAAAATTTAAAGATACTATACCTATAAATTGTGCAAGTTTAGGATCATCAAACTTAATGCCTCCAATACCATCAGAACCAGCTAGCATTCCAATTACCAAAAATAAAAGTAATGTTGGTACTCCAAATTTATAAGATGTTTTACCTACTATTATACTAATAAAAAGTAAAATAGAGCCAACTAAAACAATATTTTCTATAGTTAAATTCATATAGGAGTTAATTTTTATAAGCCTACAAAAATAATGGTAAATATTTTATTAAAATATGTATTTATGTTAATGTATTACAAGGAAGTTTAGAATTTTGTGTTGGCCTTTTTTATGCTTTCTATTTCTCTGTTTTTTTATAAATCCATTCTAAAACAAAGCATAAAGCTATTATACTTAAAGACACAATTACTCCTAAAATATTAGAGGTATACTGTTGTTGTAATAAAGTAAAAGTAGCTATTATACAAAGTGCAAAACCAATTAATGGAATACTTTTCTTAGAACCTGTTTCTTTTGCTCTTCTGTAACCAGCTAAATTAACAATGCCAAATATTACTAAAAAACCAACACTGCCAGCTGTAGAAATACTCTCTAAGTCTAATACATTTACTAAAACTAATGTTGCTAAAGCTGTAATTAATAGTCCTATAGGTTGATTCCATAATTTAGATAAAAAATTATGAGGAAGCTCATCATCCTGAGCAATTTCAAAATTAACACGACTGCCACCATACAATGAAGCATTAATAGCTGAAAAAGTAGAAATTAAAGCAGCTATTGTAATAATTGAAAATCCAATTTTACCAAGCATTGGCTCTGCAGCTTCAGCCAAAACATAATCTTTTGCAATTGCAATTTTAGAAAAGGGTAGGGAGCCAACAGTAACAAAAGCAATAATTATATAAAGGATTATTACAAAAATTACAGAGTAGTAATAGGCCTTAGGAATGTTTTTTTCTGGATTTATAATGTCAGGTGCGGCATTTGCTATAAGTTCAAAACCTTCGTAAGCAACAAAAATAACCATACCACCAGCAAATAGTTTAACAGGATTTTCCCATTGGGATATTGCTAGTTGTGATAGGTTAGGATTGCCAAATAAACCATAAGCGCCAACAAAAATAAAAGAGATTAATATTACCAGTTTTATAATTACTGCGTAAGATTCTATTTTACCCACAACCGTAATGCTGTAGTAATTTATAACGGTAGCTAAAATAATAATACCACTAGCATAAATATGAAAATCTAATGTTTTATGTGTTGTAATTTCTAGTAAGTTAGGGGCATAAGAGCCAAAAGCACTAGCGTATAAGGATAGCATAATAATATAGCTAACCCAAAGTAAATTATTTATGGCACCACTAAATATAGAAACTCCAAAGCCTTTGTTTATAAACTTTACAGTGCCACCTCTGTCTGGGTAGGTTTTAGAAAGTTTAACGTAACTATAAGATGTTATAAGAGCTAACATACCTGCAAATAAAAATGCTATTGGTGTACCACCTTTTGCAAGGGAAACTGCAAGTCCTAACACTGCAAAAATACCACCGCCAACCATACCACCTATACCAATAGATATGGCATCTCGTAATTTTATTTTAGAATTTTGGTTTGTCATTTATACAAGTTTAGTTTTACTCGCATAAAGATAAAAAAACCATTTTAGCTGATTGTTTTATTCGCTTTTTAAAAGCTTCCACCACTTTTTCTTTTGTGGAGTTAAATCTACTCTGGTGTTTAAAAAGTCAAAATATTTCTTGTCTTCCTGCATAAAAATAGGTTTACCTTTTATGGCATAGGCTCTATTAAGTTCGCATTCTGCTCTGTATTTGTTTCCAATTTCTAATTGGCATTGTCCCAATCTTAAATGTATAAAAGGGTTGCCAATAGCATCAGGACAGTGCATAGCGTCAGATAAGTTTTTTACGCCAGCTTTATAATCTTTATTAACAAAGTTAATATCGCCAATAGAAGCCAAAACCCAAGTGCTTGTTTCCCATTTTGTTTTAGGCTCTGGTATTAGATCATAAGCAAGCCAATATTTTTGTAATGCATTGGTGTATTCTTCTTTTTCTATAAGCAAATCTGCTGTCTTAGATAATTGTAAAATTTGCATGTAAATTTTCTCGTCCAATTCCTTCATTTGGGTTTTTTAAGAGCAAAATTTACATCCTTTTTTAATGATATAAGTTGTTTATTTTTAAAGCATTGATAACTTAATGTTTAATTAACTTTTTACAGTTTAAAGGTTAACTCTTTGTAATTTATTTTAGGCTATTAATCATTTTTTTAAAGTGAGGATAATAGATGCGTCCCCACATTGGGTTTTTATCAAATTGATGTACTTCTTTGGTATCTGGATTAAAAATTACTGGAATTGTGAATCCTGCCCATTTTTTACCATTCTTTAATTTTTTGCAATATTCTTTTGCATCTTCGTCAATATTATTAGAAATTAATATTGATACAACACCAATTGCAGACTGCAAACCTCTTGGCCAGCCAGTATAATTTTTCTTTGTAAAATTAAATGATTCTGTTAAGTGTTGGTCTACTATTGTAGAGGTGATTTTTTCATCTTTAAAATCTGTAACCACAATAAACGTATTAAGTTGTGTTGCCATCCAACTCAGTTTAAATTTTTTCTCGTAGCCAATAACACTTCTTTTGTCTAGTATATTATCATCAGAATGATAAATTCCTTGTGAATTTAATCTTTGTTTAATAGTATCTGTATTCATGGTAAAAAAGGTTTAGTTGTTTTTTTATTTTAATACTCCAAAACTAATAGACTAATAAAAATAAATACTCCCTGTTTTCCGTGAAATGACTGTTTTACAGTTTTTTAAAATTAATTATTATTGTTTTTCTGCTAATTCTTTAAGTATAGAAATAGCTTTTTTAGCATCGTTTTTATCTACAAATATGTGATCATGATAATATGCAGCAATTACATTACAGCTTATATTGTGTTTAGTAAGTTCTGTAGAAAAAGCTGCTGTTAGCCCTACGGCTTCTAATGATGAGTGTATGGTAAGTGTAATCCAACTTGCAATAAAACTATAAGTAAACCCTTGTTCGTCAGCATAGCTTTTTGTAGTAACAATAGTAATACCTTCTGCTTCTTTAAATTCGCAAATTATGTTTTTACGATTTAGCGAGCTACTGTCTTTTATAGTGCAAAAAACGTATTCTCCTTTGTTAAGTTTAGGAGTCATACCTTTTAGTAATTCTGATAAATTAGTTTTTCCAGACATTTTTTTCTTTTTTAATTAATGTGTCACGGCTTTTAGTCCAATAATAGACCCAACAAGTGTAGTTATAAAAAATATTCTCCAGAAATTGGCAGGATCTTTAAAAACAAAAATACCTACAAGTACTGTGCCTACAGCTCCAATGCCAGTCCATACAGCATAACCAGTGCCAATAGGTATGGTTTGCATTGCTTTTATTAATAAAATAAAACTAACTGCAGAACATATAAAAAAGCCTGTGTACCATAAGTACATATCAGTTCCTGTTGCCTCTTTAGCTTTGCTTAAGCAGAAGGCAAAAGCAACTTCAAACAGACCTGCAATTAGTAAAATTACCCAATTCATAGTTTTTCTTTTTTATAAAGGTCTAACAACGTAATTAGATAAAATTTTACAAATGATAAAAAATGAAACTATTTTATGCTAGCTCTAATTCTGCTTAAACTAACTTGTGTAATACCTAAGTATGATGCTATATGTCCTAACTGAACTCTTTTAATTAAGTCGCTATTATTTTTTAATAAATCTTGATAGCGTTCTGTAGCGGTTCTAAATTGTCTAGATATTAAGCGTTCTTCAGTTTTAATTAGTTCTTGTTCTGCAAATTTACGACCCCAATTGGCAATGTGTATATCATCAAAAAAAAGTTGTTTTAATTTACTGGTTTCAAGCTTATATAAATCACAATCTTCAAGCAATTCAATTTTCTCATAGCCTTTTTTGTTTTCAATATAGCTACGCATAGATATTATGGTTTCAGATTCTTTACCAAACCAAAAGGTAACTTCTGTTGTGTCAAAATCAGAATATGCTCTAACAATTCCTTTTTTAATAATATATATATTGCGCTCTACAATATTGTCTTTTATAATTAAATGTGTTTTTGGGTATGACACCTCTACTGTATTGTCTTTAATTTTAGCTAAAGAGGCTTGTGGTAGTGTATAAACATTGTTAAGTATTGTATCTATTGTCATTTTAAAAAGTATGCTTTTAAATATAAGTTAAAAGGTAACCTAAAATAGATCTTCCCAAAACAATATAAGCACTATTAATTTTTTAAAACAGAAAAACAAGTACTAAACTTAAAAATAGCGATAAGTGTAGTGCGCCAATCTTTAGCAGTCAACCTATAGCAGTCTTTCTATTTTAGTATTTTAACAGGTTTTTTATTCTCATCAATAGCAACAAAAGTAAATTCGCCAGACACAGCTTTTTCTCTGTAGTTAGAGTACATTTCTTCTATATAAATATCTACCCTAACTTTTAAACTTGTATTACCAACGTGAGTAACGTAACCAGATAATTCTGCAATGGTACCAGCCGGAATTGGCATTTTAAAATCTATTTTATCACTACTAACAGTTACCATTTGTTGCCTGCTAAATCTTGTAGCGCAAATAAAAGCAGTCTCGTCCATAAGTTGCATTGCAGTACCACCAAAAAGAGTGTCATAATGGTTAGTAGTATTAGGGAAAACGGCTTTAAAAATTGTAGTTACAGATTTTTCAATTCTTTCTTCTAAAGTCATAAGAGTAGATTTATTTAGGTGTAAAATATGTGGTAAAAATACTACTTAAAATTGATTGAAAATAGAAATGAAAGCAAGAGTTTACGCTTGTGTAAAAACGGCAGTTATTAAAAATGCCTCGTATGGTGATACTAAGTCTTTTATACGATTAGCAAAGTAAGGAGAAACTACTTCTTCTCTGTGTAAATCCCATAAATTTGTATGGCTACCACATTTTGGTTCTTTGTCTCTATTGTCATTATAGCTTATGCACAACTCAATTAATAATTTAAAAAATAGGTTTATAGTAGGTGTTAGTTGTATAAAATTGCCTTCTATATCTGTAACGTAAATGGGAGTGTGTTCTTGTGTAGTATCTGCCCATATTTTTTTAGATGATGCATTAAAAGAATGTCCTATTACAACCTTGCCATCTTTCCAAGGATTGTGTTTTTTAGTCATAGCTGCTCCTTTTCCAAAAATATGCAACTTTGGGTGTAAGCTAAAAAAGGTGTTTATATGTATGTGTGGTAAAATTAAAAGTGTACTATAATTGGTGTATAAAAAACTTAGTTCTGCAGAAAGTACTTTCTCTTTTACGTGAGTTATTGGTGTTTGGTTCTCTCTAGTTAAAAAGTCGTTTTTACTCCCAAATTTAGTGGTACGTAATATACTTTGAAAATCTTTTAAGGTGTTAGAAAATTCTTCAAGACTATTCTTCATACTTCAATTACTAATAACATTTTAGCTAATGTAATTGTTTTTAAGGGCTAATTTTTATTGATTTTGTAATCGTTTACAATTAATTTATATCCGTTTTTATAGCAAAACCTGACATAGTTGCTGATTTCATTTTTTTAAATTTATATTTTTTTAGCATTTACCTAACTCCCTATAGTACTACTTATAAAGGGCTGTAGCGTTTTTTTCTTTTTTTTAGTTTGATAAAAATAGTGTTTATACCCTTTTATGTCAGGTTTTTATTCCTTTGGCTTGGTTTTAGTGCTTTTATAACCCTAAGTTTAAAATAAAATATAGGCTGCGTAAAAATTATGCAAAGGATATTTTAAAAATTGAAAAATACAATATGAGTATAGTTAAGGAAAACAACACGGTTAAAGTAAATTACACAGGGAAGTTGGCAGACGGACAAGTTTTTGATACTTCTGAAGGTAGAGAGCCGCTAGAGTTTACTTTAGGACAAGGACAATTAATACCTGGTTTTGAAAAAGGTGTTATAGATATGAAGCTAAACGAAAAAAAGACTATTACTATTGCTAAAGAAGAAGCATATGGTGAGGTTAATGAAGCTTTAATACAAGAAGTAAAAAAATCTGAATTACCACAAGATATGGAGCCTAAAGTAGGTATGGGATTAGTTTCTAAAGCTCCAGATGGTAGAGAAATGAACTTAATGGTAGTAGAAGTTAAAGAAGAGTCTATTGTTATAGATGGTAACCATCCTTTAGCAGGTAAAGACCTTATTTTTGATCTAGAAGTTTTAGAGATTAAATAAGCATCTCTCTTTATAAAATAAAAACCCGATAAACACTATTAAAGTTTATCGGGTTTTTTATTAAAAAATAGTTTTAGGTTATTCTTTGTTTTCAGAAGCAGTCTTCATCTTTTTGTAACCTGTGTAAGCAAGCAATGCACCATTAGCAATACAAATAATACCAAGTATTTTTTGCTGTAGCGTAAGTAATGCAATACCACCTATTACGCCGCAAATACCAAATGTTGCTAGTTGTTTGCCCTTATGATGTTGTTTGTTGTTCATTTTTATGTATTTGTGCTACTCGTATGTATCTGGTTCTATATGTATTAAAACATATTCTAGATTTGGAATCTCAGTCATAAGATAATCTTTTAGTTTGTGAGATATATCATGGCCTTCTTTTACTGTAATTTTTCCGTCTACAATGGCGTGTAAATCTATATGAAACTTCATACCTGCTTTACGTATAAAACATTTTTCGGTATCTAAAACACCATCAACCTGTATAGATTTGTTTCTTATTTCATCAATTAAATCATCATACAATTGCTCGTCCATAACCTCGCCAAGTGCAGGTCTTAAAATTAAATAGCTATTATATAATATAAAACCGGAGGCAAGTAGAGCAGCCCAATCATCTGCGGTTTCATATCCTTTACCACAAACAAGTGCAATAGAGATACCAATAAAGGCCATTACAGATGTTATTGCATCGCTTCTGTGGTGCCAAGCATCTGCTTTTAAAGAGGAGCTATGTATTTCCTTACTTTTTTTTAAAACTATACGGTATAGGGTTTCTTTCCAGATAATAATAACTCCTAAAACTATAAGCGTCCAGGCTTTGGGTATTTTGTGCGGTGTTTGTATGTTTTGTATGCTTTCATAAGCAATTATTGTGGCAGATGTAACTAAAAAAGCAACAACCAAAAAGGTAATTAGGGGTTCTATTTTTCCGTGTCCGTATGGGTGATTTTTATCTGCAGGGCGTTTTGCGTATTTAAAACCAACTAGAACAAGTAAAGAAGAAAAAACATCTGTAGTAGATTCTATTGCGTCTGCAATAAGAGCGTAAGAATTACCAAAAAAGCCAGCAAGCCCTTTAATAATAGCCAAGCAAAGGTTGCCTATTATACTAAAATAGGTTGTTTTAATGGCGGTGTCTTCAACATTCATAGTTGTAGGCCTTTGTAAGTTGTTTTTATACGGCGCGTTGTACTACTTCAAACACCTTATTGTCATCGCACTTTAAAGTTTTAGATGGGTATTTTAATATAAGTGCATAGTCGTGTGTTGCCATTAAAATTGTGCGTCCGGTTTTGTTTATATCTTGCAACACTTTCATAACCTCTACACTAGTTTGTGGGTCTAAGTTTCCTGTAGGTTCATCGGCTAAAATAAGTTCAGGGTCGTTAAGTAAAGCACGTGCAATTGCAATACGCTGTTGCTCTCCTCCAGAAAGCTCATGCGGAAATTTAAATCCTTTTGTTTTCATACCAACCTTGTCTAAAACTTCTTCAATTTTAGTATCCATTTTGGTGCGGTCTTTCCAACCTGTAGCTTTTAAAACAAAAAGTAAATTGTTATTTATAGTACGGTCTGGTAATAATTTAAAATCCTGAAAAACAATACCAAGTTTACGGCGTAAAAACGGAATGTCTTTTTCTTGCATTGTTTTTAAATCTATATCTACAATAGTACCGCTACCTTCTTTTAATGCTAAGTCACCATAAAGGGTTTTCATAAAACTACTTTTTCCACTTCCTGTTTTTCCTATAAGGTAAACAAACTCGCCCTTTTTTATCTCTAAAGAGATGTTATTAAGCACAAGGCTGTCTTTTTGAAAAACGGAAACGTCTTTAAGTTCTAAAATAGTGTCTTGCATAAATTTTGAGGTAAATAAATTTACTGGTATTATTGTTGATATAAAAGTAATAAGTTTAAGGGTAAAAGTAATGCGCTTTGGTAAAAAATATTTTTCTTAGTTTTAATATACTTTTAGCCATTTTAAACGTTATATAATTTAACAAAGGTATATCACTATAAGACCTTGTCTATATGAAAATGAAAAAAATTGCAATACTCCTATGTTTTATGGGGATGTCTATCTATGGATATTCGCAAAAAACAGAAATTTACACACACAAGAATAAAGATTACGTAAAAGCACTGTCTTTGTACAACGACAAGCAGTACCAAGCGTCACAAGCCGTTTTTAAAGAAGTGGCAAAAAGCACCAATGATTACGAGACAAAAGCCAATAGTCATTACTACATTGCTACGGCTGCAATACGTCTTAATCAGCTTGGTGCAGATAAACTTATGGAGAAGTTTGTGGCAGACTACCCAACGTCTACCAAAAGAAATACAGCTTATTTAGATGTGGCAGATTATTATTTTGAAACGGGTAAGTATCCGCACGCTTTAAAATGGTATGCTAAAGTAGACCAATCTTCTATGTCTAGGAAAGACAAAGAACGATTTGAGTTTAACAACGGATACGCTCTTTTTTCATCTAAAAAATACAAAGACGCAGAACGTTATTTAAATCGTGTTACCAACTCGGCAACCTACGGTTCTCAAGCAAAATATTACTTAGGTTATATTGCTTATGAGCAAGATAATTACCAAGAGGCAAATGAGCGTTTTGACCAGATTACAGATCAGGACGAGTTAAAAGAAAAACTATCATACTACCAAGCAGATATGAATTTTAAACTTGGTAATTTTGAAAAAGCTATAGCACTTGCCAAAGAACAGTTGCCAAAAGCAGATAGGAATGAGGTATCAGAATTAAATAAAATAATAGGTGAAAGTTACTTTAACCTAAAACAATACAATAATGCTATACCTTATTTAACAGAGTACAAAGGTAAACGTGGTAAGTGGAGTAATACAGATTATTATTTGCTTGGTTACAGTTACTATAAGCAAGGAGATTACGCAAATGGTATAGACCAGTTTAATAATATTATAGATGGAGATAACAGTGTGTCTCAAAACGCATATTACCATTTAGCAGAATGTTATTTAAAACTAGATAAAAAACAAGAAGCTTTAAATGCATTTAAAAATGCATCTCAGATGGATTATTCTGAGCAAATTAAAAAAGATGCTTATTTAAACTATGCCAGACTTAGTTATGAAATTGGTAATGCATACGAGCCTGTGCCAGCAGTACTAACTAAATATTTAGAAAACTACCCAGATAGTGAGCACGCTAAAGAAATTCAAGAGCTTTTAGTAGATTCTTACATTACATCTAAAAATTACAAAGGTGCTTTGGAGTTGCTAGAGAAGAATAAAAATTACGCTAGTAAAGAAACGTACCAAAAGGTTGCTTTTTACAGAGGCGTAGAATTGTTTTTAGAGCAAGATTACAATACTGCTTTAGATGCGTTTAATTTGTCTTTAGATAATGCCGAAGAACCAAAATTTAAAGCCAGAGCAAATTTCTGGAAAGCAGAATCACTTTATTTACTAAACAAGTTTGATGATGCCTTGGTATCGTTTGTAGCTTTTCAACAGAATCCAATGTCTGTTTCTACAGAAGAAAATAAGGAGTTAGATTACAATTTAGCATATACTTATTTTAAACTGAATGATTACGTAAATGCAACATCATATTATAAAAAATATACAGATAGCAAACCAGAAGACGAGGCTAAGTTAAACGATGCTTATTTACGTTTGGGAGATTGCTACTTTGTAACTAGCAAGTATTGGCCGGCTATTGAAACGTATAATATCGCTTTAAAAAACAGAGGCGGACAAAAAGATTATGCCGCTTACCAAAGAGCTCTAAGTTATGGTTTTGTTGGTAAGAGTGATACTAAAATTAGTGAACTAAAAAGCTTTGTAACAAAGTATAACAAATCTACTTTAAAGGATGATGCTTTGTATGAGTTAGGAAACACATACATTAAATTAGGTAAGGAAGATTTAGGTTTACAAGCATATAATAAATTAATTAGCGACTATAAAGGAAGTAGTTTAGTGCCAAGAGCATTACTACGCCAAGGTTTAGTGCACTATAACGCAAGTAGAAATGAAAAAGCCTTAGCTAAATTTAAAACAGTTGTGCGTGACCACGCCAAAACACAAGAGGCAATACAAGCTGTAGCAACAGCAAAACTAGTTTATGTAGATCTTGGTAGGGTAGATGAATATGCAAACTGGGTTAGAGATTTAGATTTTGTAGAAGTTACAGATTCCGAATTAGATAATGCTACCTATGATTCTGCTGAAAAACAATTTATAGAAAATAAAACAGATGCGGCTATTAGAGGCTATGAGAATTACATTAAAGAATTTCCTAACGGTTCTCATATTTTAGACGCAAACTTTAAACTAGCGCAATTGTATTTTGGCAAAGGGCAAAAAGCAAATGCATTACCACATTATAAATACGTTGCAGACCAAGGAGCTGCAGAATTTACAGAGCAGGCAATAGCGCGTGTATGTGAAATTTATATAGGAGATAATAAATACACAGATGCTTTTCCTTACTTAGAGAAACTAGAGCAAACAGCAAATATTAAACAAAATGTAACCTTTGCACAGTCTAACTTAATGAAAGGTTATTACAACCAAAAGAACTATAGCAAAACTATTGCTTATGCAGAAAAAGTGTTAGCTACAGAGAGTATAGATAACCGTATTAAAAGTGATGCTCATATTATGATAGCGCGTTCTGCTATTAAAACCAACGATGAGGTTAAAGCAAAAGAAGCATATGCTACGGTACAAAAAATAGCAACAGGAGAAAGAGGTGCAGAGGCTTGGTATTACAATGCGTACTTTAAAAACAAGGAGCAAGACTATGAAGCTTCTTCTGCATCAGTGCAAACATTGGTTAAAGATTTTTCGGGATATAAAGAATGGGCAGGAAAAGGCTTGTTAGTTATGGCTAAAAATTACGATGCATTGGGAGATGCGTACCAAGCAAATTATATTTTAGAAAATATTATAAAAAACTTTAGCAGTTACCCAGACATAGTTGCAGAGGCACAAACAGAACAGCGACTTATTAAAACCAAGGAAGCACGTAGCAACTCTTCTATAAGTCCAGATGGAAACTAAAAAAAAGGCAACTAATATTAAGAACACACTATGCAAAAGTATATCTATATAACTATAACTTTATTTTTAGGATTGGCACCAATTGCCTTTGCACAAGATAAAGACAAGGATAAAGAAGAGAAAGATTTAGGAACAGAGACTGTAACGGTAGTAAAAGCATACAAGCCAACTATTGCAGATGCTTTTAAACTAAAATCTACACCTGTTATTAATGGGGCGGTAGAATTAAAGAAAAAGCCAATTAATTATAGTATTTTTTCTGTGCCTGTAGCTTCTACATTTACACCAGCAAAGGGTAAAGCCACTGCTGTAAAAAAGAAAAAACCAGAGGAGTTATTTAATTCTTATGCTTCTTTAGGTTTGGGAAATTACAACAATGCTTTGGTAGATTTTTATACAAGTAGACCTATTAACAGAAACGAAACTTTAGATATAGGGTTAAACCATCATTCTTCTCGTGGAGATATAGAAGAAGCTCCTGTAGATAATGTTTTTTACGATACTAAAGTAAAAGGTATTTATACAAGAAGAGAAAGAGATTTAGAATGGAATGCCAATTTAGCTTTACAACATAAGTTATACAGTTGGTATGGTGTTACAGAAGATGCTTTGGGTACAATACCAGAAAGTCTTATAGATGAAAAACAACATTATTTTGATGCAGAACTTGGAGGAGAGCTTAAGATGGAAGATTACCTAATTAAAGGTGGTGATGTATTGTTAAGACGTTTTTGGGATGCAACAGAATCCGGAGAAAATAGAGCGGTTATTAATGCAGCTGTAGAAGTGCCAATTTCTAATGAGTTAATTAACTTTAATGTAAAGCTAGATTACCTTGGTGGTAAATTTAAAAATGCTAGTTTAAATAACACAGATAATACTGGCGAAATTAAATTTGGTCAGGTACAGTTTGGTGTAAACCCTAGCTTGGTTATATTAAGAGATGACCTTACTTTAAATTTAGGAGCTAATGTAGTATATGGTTTAGATACAGAGGCTAGCGATAGTAACTTGTATATTTACCCTGCAGTAACAGCATCGTATAGATTGTCTGGAGAAACAGCAATTGCATATGGCGGTATAGAGGGAGATTTACATCAAAATTCTTATCACGATTTTGTAGATGAGAATCCATTTGTATCACCAACACTTACAATTTTACCAACCGATAGTCAGTACAATGCCTATGCAGGTTTAAAAGGGCAATTATTAACTAATTTAGGTTACAATGTAAAGGCATCTTATACGGCAGAAAATAATAGAGCTTTATATAAGTTAAATCCAGAAAATGCTTTTAGAGCAGATGAAGATAAAGATTATCATTTAGGGAATACATTTGATATTTTTTATGATGATATAAAAACATTTTCATTCTTTGGAGAATTAAATGTAGATGTAAACAGAAACTTTGCTTTAGGTATAAATGCTGAGGTTTTTAGCTACACAACAGAAACAGACAATCCTGCTTGGAACTTGCCAAAAGTAAAGGGGTCTTTATTTTTGGATTATCAAATTAATGAAAAATGGTTTATGGGAGCTAACTTATTCTTTGTAGGTGAAAGAGAAGATTTAGGTTCTGTTGCGGCAACTGGTACACAACCACAAGATTTTGTGTCTACAGTAGTAACTTTAGATAGTTATTTTGATGCTAATGCGCACGTGGGTTACCGTTTAGATGAGAAATTATCACTTTTTATAAAAACAGCAAACATAGCAAATAACAACTACCAACGTTGGGCAAATTATCCAGTTCAGGGCTTCCAAGTACTTGCAGGGGCAACTTATAAATTTAACTGGTAATAAAAACACATATTTAAACGTTATTAAGTTTCACTTTATGTAAATGATTCATAAATAATTAATGAACCATTTAAAACTTTATAATGAATTTATCAGAACAATTAGTACTGTGTAAAAAATGTGAAAAAAGAAAATTTGATCCCAATACAGGAATAAATTGTTCTTTAACTGGTAGAAAACCAACTTTTGAAGACAATTGTAATACTTTTGTGTTAGATGCCAATGAAGCTGAAAAAATAGCAGCAAAAGATAAGGTATCTACATATGTAAAAGAGGATTCTAAAGAAAGTATGTGGTGGGTTTTAGGTGTAGTTTTAATAGTAATTAAAATTATATGGAGATTTAGTAGAGATTAATTAAATGTTGTATAATAATTTAAGCAAAGCATTAAACTGGAAACTTATAGATGCTCTATTTGAAAAGCAAATAGAGCAGTCCTTAGATATTCAATTTGGTTACAATCAAATTAAAAAAGTTTTATTGCGGCGTAATTTCCCAATTTTAAATATAGATGAACACAAGCTATATTTAGAGTTTAAAGATTGGTTGGTAGAGGTTTTAAAAAGAGAACCTATACCTAAAGACATTAAGTCAATCTATTTTGGACTTGCTGATTTATCATTTCCACAATTTGATAATGGAAAAATTAAAACTACAATTTACATAGCAGGTTCTAAAAATAAACCAGATGAAGATTTAGATTGGAATTCTGATACAAAATATCTACCAAAAAGGCGCTACTTGTTACTAAGCAATTTTGAGGAATTAGATGTGTTTATAGAAAAGCACAAATTAAGTGAAAAGTATAAATTTTTGGTGTTTAACGGACTGTTAAATCTACTTGCTCTAAAAGCAATGCAAGAGTTAAAAGATGATTTGCTTACGTGTAAAATAAGGAAATACTTGTTTGTAGAATCAATTATAACAAGAGATGAACTTTTCTTTGGTACAGGTTATGATTCTGGTACTACATATATTCTTGGTATGTTAAGCAAATAATGCCATACTTATGGTGTTCGTTTTTATTAATTTATTTTAAATCTTATTATTTCGTTATTTTTGAAAAAACTCAAAAACTAATGAAAAAATTAACACTTGTATTACTGCTGGTAATTGCGGCTTGTAATCCTAAAAAAGAAAAGGTAGACTATATTGTTACCAATGCAAATGTTTATACGGTAGATTCTACGTTTGCAAAAGCACAAGCTTTTGCTGTAAAAGATGATTTATTTGTAGCTGTTGGTACTGCAGAAGAAATTGCAGAAAAGTATGCATCAGACAAAACAATAGACGCCGGTGGTAAAACAATTACTCCGGGTTTAATAGACGCGCATTGTCATTTTTTTGGATTAGGGATGAACCAGCAAGTGGTAGATTTAATTGATACCAAAAGTTTTGATGAGGTTGTAGAGCGTGTTTCTGCTTTTCAAAAAACTAATACCAAAACATTTATAAGAGGTAGAGGTTGGGACCAAAATGATTGGGAAGTAAAAGAATTTCCAACAAAAGAGGCTTTAGATTCTCTTTTTCCTTCAATTCCTGTTGTATTGGAACGTGTAGATGGCCACGCATACATTGTAAATCAATATGCATTAGACCTTGCTAAAATTACAAAAGACACTAAAATTAGTGGTGGTGAAATTGTAAAGGTTAATAATGAACTTACAGGTGTTTTGGTAGATAATCCAATGGTTTTAATAGATGATGTTTTGCCCAAACCAAGTATAGCAACTCAAGCACAAGCATTAAAAGATGCAGAAAAAATATGTGTAGATTATGGGTTAACAACGGTTAATGATGCAGGTTTAGATAAGCAAACTATAGAAATTATAGACAGCTTGCAGCAAAACGGAGAAATGGATATCCGTGTTTATGCTATGATAAGTGCAAACAAAGAAAATTTAGATTATTACTTAACTAAAGGGATTGTAAAAACAGACGGATTAAATGTTCGTTCTGTAAAAGTGTATGGAGACGGTGCACTAGGTTCTAGAGGCGCGGCTTTAAAAGAAGAGTACTCGGACAAGCACAATCATTATGGTGCTATGGTTACTCCTGTAGAAAAAATAAATAGTCTTGCTAAAAGAATTGCAAAAACCGACTATCAAATGAATACGCATGCTATTGGAGATTCTGCTAATGTAGCGGTTTTACGAGCTTATAAATCGGCATTAAAAAATACAAAAGACAGACGTTGGAAAGTAGAACACGCACAGGTTATTGCGCCAAAAGATTTTGATTATTTTAAACTAGGAATTATACCATCTGTGCAGCCAACACATGCAACTAGTGATATGTACTGGGCAAAAGACAGGCTGGGAGAAGAGCGTGTAAAAGGTGCTTATGCATTTAAAAAATTATTAGATATAGCTGGTGTTGTTGCTTTAGGAACAGATTTCCCGGTAGAACGTGTAAGTCCGTTTTTAACGTTTTATGCAGCTGTTGCCAGAAAAGACACTAAAAATTATCCAGAAGGTGGTTTTCAAATGGAAAACGCTTTGTCTAGAGAAGAGACATTAAAAGGGATGACAATTTGGGCTGCTTATTCTAATTTTGAAGAAAATGAAAAAGGAAGTATTGAGCCAGGTAAAAAAGCAGATTTTGTAATTTTAAGTGATAATATTATGGAGGTTGAAGCTTCTAATATTCCAACCATAACAGCAGAACAAGTTTTTATAGGAGGTAAGAAAGTAAAATAGTTATAGAAAAACTTAAAAGCCAAAAATAAACCCGAAGCTATATGTAGCTTCGGGTTTTATATTTAAAGCGTACTGCTAATTAAATAGAAAAAGGTACAGAAACTATAGTAGTTCCCCAACCCATTACCATATCAGTATCTGTAAAAGTAATAGAAAAAGCTTCTATAGCGTCTTTGCTTTTAGATACATTACCTGTAACTCTAATAACGTCAGCATCTTTCTCATAAGAGTAAGCACCCCATTGGTTTAAGTTTTTGTTTAAAATTACAGTCCATTCTTTTTCTCCAGGTACAGAGAATAAAGAGTAAGTACCAGCTTTTACTGTTTTACCTCCAAATTTTGTATCTGCGTAAAAAGTAACTTCTGCAGCCTCATTGGCGCCAGTTCTCCATACTTTTCCTGCAGGAGCCAAATCTTTTACTAATCTTCCTTTTAATTGAGGGCGACTATAAACAACACGTATGTTCTTTTTTGAAATTTTGTAGCTAGATGGTTGAGAGGCAATGTCGGCCGGACTTTTATCTAAGCCAGGAAATTTTTGAGCAGTTGCGTTAGTAGTAAATACCATAGTTAATACAAGTGCTGATAATGCAATTAATCTTTTCATAAATGTTTGTTTTTTGTGTTTTTCAAATTTAGCGACATTTTCGCAGTAATGAATTATATGGTCGCTAAAATTATGCCAACTTACAAAATGATTGTTTTTTTTATTGCAATACTCTTTATGCCTATTAAATAACTTGTAATACGGTTTAAAATGTTTCAAATTGAAATCAATATAAGCGTATGTGTTTTTAAATTGAAACCTTTAATTCATCTTTGTAATCAAATTGATATAAAGATTAATAATATGTGTGGAATAGTTTGTGCATTTGATGTAAAGGAAAGCACTGAGGCTTTAAGACCTCAGTTGTTAGAGATGTCTAAAAAAATTAGACATAGAGGTCCAGACTGGAGTGGTATATACGCAGACGATAAAGCTATTTTAGCACACGAGCGTTTGGCAATTGTAGATCCGGCTTCTGGTAAACAACCATTATTAAGTCCTAATGGTAAATTAATATTAGCTGCCAATGGAGAAATATATAATCACAGAGAATTACGTAAGCAGTTTAAAGATACATATGATTTTCAGACAGAATCTGATTGCGAGGTTATTTTGGCTTTGTATCAAGAAAAGGGAGTCGATTTTTTAGATGAGTTAAATGGTATTTTTGGTTTCACTATTTATGATGCCGATAAAGATGAATATTTTGTTGCTCGTGACCATATGGGAATTATTCCTTTGTATATGGGTTGGGATAAAAACGGTACGTTCTATGTTGCATCAGAATTAAAAGCATTAGAAGGTACTTGTACAAAAATAGAATTATTTCCTCCTGGTCATTATTTACATAGTAAAGATGGTGAGTTAAAAAAATGGTACTCTCGTGATTGGATGGAGTATGATGCTGTTAAAGAAAACGAAACTAGCATACAAGAAGTAAAAGAAGCTTTAGAAGCAGCGGTTCACAGACAGTTAATGTCTGATGTACCATACGGAGTATTATTGTCTGGTGGTTTAGATTCTTCTGTAACTTCTGCTGTTGCAAAAAAATATGCACAAAAACGTATAGAAAGTGGTGATACAGCAGATGCTTGGTATCCACAACTGCACTCTTTTTCTGTTGGATTAGAAGGATCACCAGATTTGGCTGCTGCAAAAAAAGTAGCAGATCATATTGGTACTGTACACCATGAAATTAAGTTTACAATTCAAGAAGGTTTAGATGCTATTAAAGATGTTATTTATAACATAGAAACGTATGATATTACTACCATTCGTTCTTCTACACCAATGTACTTAATGGCACGTGTTATTAAGTCTATGGGTATAAAAATGGTATTGTCTGGTGAAGGCGCAGATGAGCTATTTGGTGGTTATTTGTATTTTCATAAGGCGCCAAATGCACAAGAGTTTCATGAAGAGACTGTACGTAAATTAGATAAGTTACATATGTACGATTGTTTAAGGGCTAATAAAAGTTTAGCAGCTTGGGGAATTGAAGGTCGTGTACCATTTTTAGATAAAGAATTTATGGATGTTGCTATGCGTATTAACCCTAAAGATAAAATGATTAACGGGGAACGTATGGAGAAATGGGTAGTTCGTAAGGCGTTTGAAGATATGATACCAGAAAGCGTAGCGTGGAGACAAAAAGAACAGTTTTCTGATGGTGTAGGATATAGCTGGATTGATACTTTAAAAGAATTGGTTGAGAAAGAAATAACAGATGAGCAAATTGAAAATGCAGCATTTCGTTTTCCTATTAATACACCATTAAACAAAGAAGAGTATTATTATAGAACTATTTTTGAAGGACATTTTCCTAGTGATGCAGCAGCATTAAGTGTACCGCAAGAGGCAAGTGTAGCTTGTAGTACAGCAACAGCTTTAGAATGGGATGAAGCGTTTAAAAATATGAACGACCCTTCTGGTAGAGCAATAGCTAACGTACATGATGAAGCATATTAAAAAGTAAAATATAACTTGAATTATAGCCTATTCTAGGGTTTTAATTATAATTAGTCTTTTTGGAGCACCAATGTATTGGTGCTCCTTTTCGTTTAAAGCCTTTTAAGAGCATTTTATTTTATTTTATAATTTGTAAAATCTGAGTTTTATATCAAATACATCTTAAAAATCAATTTAAGCGTGTTTAAGCAGTGTTCTCTGTTGCAAAGAAAATGTTAATAACTATTTTAAAACAGTCTTAAAACCGTTTAAAATTAAGAACTCAATATTTTATATTTGTTAGGTTGTATTTTTTATGATGAAATTAAGCACAATAATATATATATAATGAGCGAAGAAGCAAAAAAGAATAATTATTCAGCTGACAGTATTCAGGCCCTAGAGGGTATGGAGCACGTACGTATGCGTCCTTCAATGTATATTGGTGACGTTGGTGTTAGAGGTTTGCACCACTTAGTTTACGAGGTAGTAGATAACTCTATTGATGAGGCAATGGGTGGTCATTGTGATACTATTAGTGTAACAATAAATGAAGATGGTTCTATCACTACCAAAGATAATGGTAGGGGTATACCAGTAGGTCTTCATAAAAAAGAAGGTGTTTCTGCATTACAGGTTGTAATGACTAAAATTGGTGCAGGTGGTAAGTTTGATAAAGATTCATATAAAGTATCTGGTGGTTTGCACGGGGTAGGTGTATCTTGTGTTAACGCATTATCTAACCATCTAAAAGCAACTGTTTTTAGAGAAGGTAAAATATGGGAACAAGAGTATTCTAAAGGTAAAGCTTTATACCCTGTAAAAAGTATAGGTGATACAGATGAAACTGGTACAATAGTTACTTTTTATCCTGATGATACTATTTTTACGCAAACTACTGAGTATAGCTATGAAACGCTTTCTAGTAGAATGCGAGAGTTAGCTTACCTTAACAAAGGTGTAACTATAACAATTACAGATAAAAGAGTTACCGATGAAAAAGGAGAGTTTTTATCAGAAGTTTTCTTTTCTGAAGAAGGTCTTAAAGAATTTATAAAATTCTTAGATGGTAACAGAGAGCAACTTATTCGTGAAGTTGTTTCTATGGAAGGTGAAAAAAATGGTATTCCTGTAGAGGTTGCTATGGTGTATAACACATCGTATTCAGAAAATCTTCACTCTTACGTAAATAACATTAATACACATGAAGGTGGTACACACCTTTCTGGTTTTAGAAGAGGTTTAACATCTACCTTAAAGAAGTATGCAGATGCTTCAGGAATGTTAGAGAAGTTAAAGTTTGAAATTCAAGGTGATGATTTTAGAGAGGGTTTAACTGCAATTGTATCTGTAAAGGTAGCAGAACCACAGTTTGAAGGGCAAACAAAAACTAAATTAGGAAACAGAGAAGTATCTTCTGCAGTAAGTCAGGCGGTATCAGAAATGTTGACTAATTATTTAGAAGAAAATCCGGATGATGCTAAAGTAATTGTGCAGAAAGTTATTTTGGCAGCGCAAGCACGTCATGCAGCTACTAAGGCTCGTGAAATGGTACAGCGTAAAACGGTAATGAGTATAGGTGGCTTACCTGGAAAATTATCAGATTGTTCTGAGCAAGATGCTACAAAATGCGAAGTGTTCCTTGTAGAGGGAGATTCGGCGGGTGGTACTGCTAAGCAAGGTAGAGACAGAAATTTTCAGGCAATATTACCGCTTCGTGGTAAAATCCTAAATGTTGAAAAAGCAATGCAACATAAGGTTTTTGAAAACGAAGAAATTAAAAATATATATACAGCTCTAGGTGTAACTATTGGTACAGAGGAAGATAGTAAAGCACTAAACTTAGAAAAATTAAGATACCATAAAGTAGTTATTATGTGTGATGCCGATGTAGATGGTAGTCACATTGAAACTTTAATTCTTACTTTTTTCTTCCGTTTTATGAGAGAATTAATAGAGGCAGGGCATATTTATATAGCAACACCTCCATTATACTTAGTTAAAAAAGGAACAAAGAAAAGGTATGCTTGGTCAGACAAAGAACGAGATGAAATTGCTGATAGCTTTAATGGTAGCGTAGGTATACAAAGGTATAAAGGTCTTGGGGAGATGAATGCGGAGCAATTGTGGGATACTACAATGAATCCAGATTTTAGAACATTAAGACAAATTACCATTGAAAGTGCTTCAGAATCAGACCGTGTATTCTCAATGTTAATGGGAGATGAAGTACCTCCTAGAAGAGAGTTTATAGAGAAAAATGCCGTTTATGCAAACATTGATGCATAATAAAGTAAGTTTATACAACAAAAACTCGCACCATTGGTGCGAGTTTTTTAGTTTTATAAAAAAAACAATTCTATGAAAAAGTTTAGTTTAGTTATTTTCTTGGCGTTAAGTGCTTATACATCTGCCCAATCTAGCGCAAATGAAGTTTTTGCTGCAGGTGTAGATGATGCAAATAAGTTTATTAATGATTATTTATCACCTGTGTCCGAAGGTATGCTTTATAGTATCTCTGGAGGATGGTATAATACTGCAGACGCAAAACCTTTAGGAGGTTTTGAGATTTCTATTATTGGTAATATGGCGCAGTCTCCAAGTGATAAAAAATCATTTGTATTAAATACAGAGGATTATGAAAATTTACAATTTGTAGATGGTAGTATTTCCAAAGAAGTTTCTTCAGGTTTAGGAGATATAGAAGGTATAAATGTTTTTGTTGAAGATGAAAACGGATTATTTAGAGAAGAATTTGAACTTCCATCTGGTTTAGCATCAGAAAATATAAACTTTGTGCCGTCTGCATTTATACAAGCCAGTGTAGGTTTAATAAAAGGAACAGAAATAAAAGCTAGGTTTTTACCAAAAATAAAGACTGATGATGTAGAAGTAGGTATGTTTGGTGTTGGTCTGCAGCACGATTTTACTAAGCTCTTACCAGCAAATAAAATATTACCTGTTGCAATATCTGGTGTTATTGGGTATACGCATTTAACAGGTATGTATGATTTTACAGACCAAGGTGTAATTGCAGGTGAAAACCAACGATTAGATATGAAAATGAATACCTGGGTTTTTCAGGCAGTTGTGTCTACTAAAATGCCAATAATTAACTTTTATGGTGGTTTAGGATACTTAACGGGTAAATCTACTGTAGATGTGTTAGGTACTTACAGGGTTCAGTCTGGTCCATTTATAGGAGATACCTATACAGATCCTTTTTCTATAAAATCAGATGCTAGTGGTGTTACAGGTAACATTGGTGCAAAGCTAAAGTTAGGATTTTTTAGAATACACGCAGATTACTCTATGGCAAAGTATAACAACTTGTCTTTTGGTGTTAATTTTGGTTTTAGATAGTAAGTAATAATATTAAAAAGAATAAAAAAGCCCTAGATTAGTTTCTAGGGCTTTTTTGGGTAGAAAAACTTTATTATGCTTTATTCTCTAAAGGCCAAAGTTTCTCCGTTTGTTTCTTCTAATATAACGGTAGCAGAAGCATTTTCAGAGGTTCTTTCTGTGCTATTGGCTGCTTCTGTTGTTTTAATCTTTACTTGGTCACTAGGCATATCAGTCTCTGGATACGTAATAGTGTAGGTGTCGCCCTCTATTACCCATCTAAAATCAGTTAAAAAAGCCACGTTGTCATTAGTGTAACTATGAAACCTTCCTTTGTATGCATCGTTAAAAATCCATTCTTGTTTAGAATCTACGCCAGATTCTGATGTTGTTGTTTTAGCCCATATTCCAAGAATAGGATCGTTGTTTTCGGGAATTTCAGAGCAACTAAATATTGTAATGTACACAAAAGTCGCTATGAAAAAATGTAGGGGTTTTTTCATAAGTAGGTATTTTTATTAATTTGGATATTGTTCTAACGCAGTATTTTGTTGTGTATTTCATTATTATCGATGTATAGCACCTTTTTTTGTGGTTTTTCGTTTAAATACATCTTTCTTTAACATTAAACTAAGTTTTAATCATTTTAATACCTATAAAAGAATATTAAAGTTGCTGTATACCTTATTTATAATGTTAAAATTCTTTATTTTTACGGTCAGTAAACAAATCATTAAAAATTAAATAAATATATACTTATGAAAGTAACGGTAGTAGGTGCAGGTGCAGTAGGCGCTAGTTGTGCAGAATACATTGCAATTAAAAATTTTGCATCAGAAGTTGTTGTGTTAGATATTAAAGAAGGATATGCAGAAGGTAAAGCAATGGACTTAATGCAAACAGCATCTTTAAATGGTTTTGATACTAAAATTGTTGGTTCTACTAATGATTACTCTAAAACTGCAGGTTCTAATATTGCTGTTATAACATCTGGTATTCCTCGTAAACCAGGAATGACGAGAGAAGAATTGATTGGTATTAATGCTGGTATTGTAAAAACAGTTTCAGAAAACTTAATTAAGCACTCTCCAGAGGTAATTATAATTGTTGTTAGTAACCCAATGGATACAATGACATATTTAGTACATAAAACTACAGGATTGCCTAAAAACAGAATTATTGGTATGGGTGGTGCTTTAGATAGTGCACGTTTTAAATACAGATTAGCAGAGGCTTTAGAAGCTCCTATTTCTGATGTAGACGGTATGGTTATTGGTGGTCATAGTGATACAGGAATGGTTCCATTAACAGCGCACGCTACTAGAAACAGTGTAAAGGTTTCTGAGTTTTTATCTGAAGAAAGATTAGAGCAAGTTGCTGCAGATACTAAAGTTGGTGGTGCTACATTAACTAAGTTGTTAGGAACAAGTGCTTGGTATGCTCCAGGTGCAGCAGTTTCTGGTTTGGTACAGGCTATTGCTTGTGATCAAAAGAAAATGTTCCCATGTTCTACTTTGTTAGAGGGTGAGTACGGTTTAAATGATCTTTGTATTGGTGTGCCAGTTATTTTAGGTAAAAACGGTATAGAGAAAATAGTAGAGATTGAACTTAGTGATGCTGAAAAAGCAAAAATGCAAGAAAGTGCAGCAGGAGTTTCTAAAACTAACGCACTTTTAGAATTATAATATTTATAAGAAATTGATTAGAATAAGGGTGACAAATTTATTTGTACACCCTTATTCTATATAATATTGTAAATATATTGGCAATTCTTATCTTAAATGATATATTTGCACGCTATATAAAATTACCAATAATAAACAAAAACTAATGTATAATAAAGGACTTATAAAGCTGTTTGCTTTTTTATTTGGGATCGTAAGTATCTATCAATTATCCTATACTTTTATAAGTAGTAAGATTGAAAATGAAGCAGCAACTTATGCAGCTAGCAAAATTTCTGAATCAGAAAATGATTTTGCAAGCAAAAGAGAAGCATTGGAAACTAGATATTTAGACTCTATTGGAGGCGAATCTGTATTTGGTTATACTAGCTATGAAGAAGCTAAAAAGAAAGAATTAAACAAGGGACTTGACCTTAAAGGTGGTATTAATGTAACGCTTCAAATTAAGATAAAAGATATCTTATCTGGTTTAGCAAATAATACTAAAAACCCTGTTTTTCTTAAATCTTTAGAAGATGCTGATGAGGCTTCTAAAAGCAGTGATAAAACATATGTAGATTTATTTTTTGAAGCTTTTGATGCTAATAAGGGTGATTTAAAATATGCTTCTCCGGATATTTTCTTTACAAAATCATTAAGTGAAGAAATAAAATCTATGGAAGCTTCTGATGAAGAAGTGAAATCTATCATTCGTAAAAAAATTGATGAGTCTGTAGAATCTGCTTTTGAAGTATTAAGAGAACGTATAGATGGTTTTGGTGTTACACAACCAAACATACAAAGAGAAGGTACATCTGGTCGTATTTTGGTAGAATTACCAGGAGCAAAAGATAAAGCAAGAGCACAAGAGTTACTTTCTAGTACTGCACAGTTAGAGTTTTGGGAAACGTATCCTAAAAACGATCCTAACGTTATGCAATTTATAAATGCAGCTAATGAAAAGTTAAGATCTTTAGTAGATACAAAAACGGCTACTGCAGAAGATACTGAGTCTAAACCAGAATCTGAAATAGATTCTTTATTATCAGATGTTACTCAGGATTCTTTAGATGTGGCTACACAAATAAATCCTTTAGGAGATTTAATAAAAGGAATTCCTAGTGCAGGTTTTGTTATTGCAGAATTTGCCATAAAAGATACGGCTAAGGTTAATGAGTACCTTAGTATGCCAGAAATTAAAAGATTAATACCAAATGCTATACAGCACGTTAAATTTGCTTGGGAACGTCCTTCTAAGGGTTCTGAGGTTGTTGGCTTATATGCATTAAAAGGTAATAGAGATAATGCTCCTAAAATGAGTGGAGATGTAGTTAGTGCTGCACGTGCTCAGTTTGACCAGTTTAACAGACCAGCAGTTGGTATGGATATGAACGTTAAAGGGGCTAAACAATGGCAAAAATTTACAAGTGAGGTTAACTTAAACCAAACTGGTATTGCTGTAGTTTTAGATAATAGAGTTTATACTGCTCCAGGTTGTTCTGTTGTAGGTGGTATATCTGGTGGTAGTACAGAAATCTCTGGAGATTTTACAATTACAGAAACAAAAGATATTGCAAATGTTCTAAGAGCTGGTAAGTTACCTGCTAGAGCAGATATTATTCAGTCAGAAGTTGTTGGGCCATCATTAGGGCATGAGTCTATTAATAGTGGTTTAATGTCTTTCTTAATTGCAATGGCATTGGTATTAGTTTGGATGGTTTTCTATTACGGTAAAGCCGGTGTAGCTGCAGATATTGCATTGTTATTAAACATCTTATTAATATTTGGTGTGCTTGTAAGTTTAGGTGCTGTATTAACATTACCTGGTATTGCTGGTATTGTATTAACAATAGGTATGTCTGTTGATGCAAACGTACTTATCTTTGAGCGTATAAAAGAAGAGTTAGCAAAAGGTAAAGGTCAGGCTTTAGCTATATCAGATGGTTTTAGTAATGCTTTGTCTTCTATTTTAGATGCAAACATTACAACTGGTCTTACGGCTATTATCTTATTTATATTTGGTTCTGGACCAATTAAAGGTTTTGCTACTACTTTATTAATAGGTATTGCAACATCTTTATTTACAGCAATATTTGTAACTAGATTATTTGTTGAAGGTTATACAGGTAGTAAAGGAAAAGTTTTAGAATTCTGTACAGGATTAACAAGAAACCTTTTCAAGAACTTAAGTATAGATTTCCTTAAGAAAAGAAAGATTGCTTATATCATTTCTGGATTATTAATTATTGTAGCATTATTTTCTTTAACAACTAATGGTTTGCAGCAAGGTGTAGATTTTGTTGGAGGTAGAACTTACCAGGTTCGTTTTGATCAGAATGTGAATACAGCTGAAATTTCTTCAAACCTAAGTGAAGTATTTGGTAGTGGTACTAACGTAAAAACTTTTGGTGAAGATAATCAGATAATGATAACTACTTCATACAAAGTAGACGCAGAGGATATAGCTGTTGATGAAGAAATTCAAGAAAAATTATTTACATCATTACAAAACTTATTGCCAAGTGGTTTAACTCTAGAGGAGTTTAATAATGGTGGTACAGATGATGTGTCTATAGGTATATTAAAATCTAAAAAAGTAGGACCAACTATTGCAGATGATATTAAGAAAAATGCTGTTTGGGCAATTTTAGGATCGTTATTTGTAGTTTTCTTATACATCTTATTCCGTTTCCGTAAATGGCAATTCTCTTTAGGAGCTGTTGTAGCGGTATTCCATGATGTATTAGTAGTATTAGGTGTATTCTCTTTATTAGGTAAGGTGATGCCATTTAATATGGAGATAGATCAAGCATTTATTGCGGCAATATTAACAGTAATTGGTTACTCTTTAAATGATACCGTTGTTGTTTTTGACCGTATTAGAGAAATAGTAAGAGAAAGAGGATGGAGTTCTGGTGATAATGTAGGTTTAGCATTAAACAGTACATTAAGTAGAACGTTAAATACTTCTTTAACAACTTTAGTAGTATTACTTGCTATCTTTATTTTTGGTGGTGAATCTTTAAGAGGGTTTATGTTTGCTATGATAATAGGTGTTATTGTAGGTACGTACTCATCTTTATTTATTGCAACACCAGTTATGTTTGATACTTTAAAGAAAAGAATACAATCAGGTAAAGAAGATGTTGTTGTAGAAGACAAAGAATAATCTTAATCTGTAAAAGATAAAAAAAGCTGCTTACAAATTGTAAGCAGCTTTTTTATTTTAAAATATCTCCTGTAGATCCTTTTGGGGTAATTTGTAACTCCAATATGCCTCTGGGTTCTAGATTTTTTTCTTTTCTGTGAGATACAAATATTACTGCTGTTTGTTTTTTACAGGCAATATGGTTTACAAGATTCACAAATAATGATGCGCTTTTATCGTCTAAGCCAGCTGTTGGTTCGTCTAAAATTAATACTAATGGCTGTTTTACCATAGCTCTTAATAGCATTACTAAGCGTTGCTGTCCCACAGTAATCTCATTAAATAATTTATTTTTTGAATCTAATAGTTGTGCTATGCTTAACCATTCTTCAGCAATTTGTATTTGAGTTTCGGTTGGTTTTGTGTAAAGACCAATAGCGTCTGTAAAACCTCCAATAATCATATTTTTAACTGTGTGGTTTCCTTTAAAACTGTCTACTAATGATGGTGTAAAGTATCCAATCTTCTTTTTTATATCCCAAATACTTTCTCCTGTTCCTTTTTTTTGTCCAAATAAATACAACTCTTGTCCGTACCCTTTACTGTTCTCACCGGTTATCATAGATAGGAGTGTAGTTTTTCCACTTCCATTTTTACCTATAAGCTGCCAAAAATCTCCTTTGTTAATTTGCCAATTTATATTTTGTAATACTTGCTTCTTTTCAAAAGAAACAGAAACATTTTTAAAGCTAATAAGTTCTTTGCTTTTGTGGTTAATAACGTTAGTGTTGTTAGGTATTTTAAGCTGTTTTAATGTGTGCTCATTACTTAATGATGTTATATATGTCTCTAATGACGAAAACGCTTTTAAATTACTCTCTTGTAATTTATATATGCTAGACTCAATGGGTAACATATCTTCAATTCTGCTTATTGTTAAAATTAAGCTGGTTTCTTTAGCTATGTTAATTAGTAAATCTTTTAATGTTTTTTGATAAGCTACATCTAAATTATCATAAGGATTGTTTAAAATAATATAATCGGGCTTTTTGGATAAAATGTAGTTAAGTAACGCTTTTTTTTGCTCACCACTAGACATTGTTTTTAAATGTTGAGAGGTGTTGTTTGTTATTGTTTTTATATCGTGAATTTCTTCTTCTCTAATAAATTTATGTATTTCTGATTTAGAGAATAAAGCAACCTTTTTTTCTTTTAAAAAATTAAATTGAGCATTATGGCTTCCTTTAAATAAAGATGTAATAAATACTTTTGTATTAGATGTGTTGCTTGTAAAAATGGTGTAATGCTGTGGCATTAGTTGTAATTTATTTATATACTCTGTATATGTCTACTGGGTTGTTGCTGTAGCTGGTAGTTTTGCTTAAGTGCATTCCGTTTGCTATGGCAACCTTTTGTGAGGGTATATTATCTATATGAATAATAGATATTAAAGAATCTGCAAAGTTATTAGAGAAAGCATATTCTTTGCATTTTATAGCTGCTTCCGTAGCGTATCCTTTTTTCCAATATTTAGGAAGAATAGAGTAGCCAATTTCTAATTCATCTTTATCGTCTACTGTTTGTACCAGTAAGCCACACAAGCCAATGAGTTTATTTGTTTTTTTACAAATAAGCGCATTCATACCACCAAGATTAAACTGGTAGCGCTCAAAAGCTCTGTTAAATTGTTGTTTGCAAGCTGTATTGGCATCTTGTGGAATGCCATCCCAAAACTCTGAAGATCTTGGATCTTGATGAAAAGGCAACCAATCTTTAAAGTCAGATTGCACTAATTTTCTAAATAATAATCTTTCAGAAGATTCGCCATTTAGAAGATACTTCATTGTAATTATAGTTTAGTAAAATCTATTTTGTCGCCTACTTCTAACAGATATTTTTCAGATAATCCTGCATTAATTTCTAAAACATACATTACAGGTACTTTACTAGATAAGCCAGTTTCGTCTAATGGCTTTGCGTTTTCTTGAAAACTGGCAATACGTAAGTTTTCATCAATATAAATAATATCTAAAGCTATTTTAGTATTTTTCATATAAAAAGAATGTACTCTAGAATCAGGGAAAATAAATAACATTCCTTGTTTTTCTTTCATACTAGTTCTTTCCATTAAACCAGTTTGCGTTTCGTAATCTGTTTCGGCAATTTCTATATCTAAAGTTAACGCTTTAGTGTTATCTGTACTCTTTGTAATTGTTAAAGTACCTTCTTTTGTAAAAGCAGGTTCAGGAGTTTGTATAACTTCTGTTTTGTTTTCTTTACAGCTTGATGCTAAAGAAATAATAGCAATTAATAAAAAAGAATAATTCTTTAATGTTTTCATTTTAAGCTTTTTTAGGTCTAAATACAAAATATGCGCCTATTAGTATAAAAGGAATACTTAACCATTGCCCTGTAGATAATGTGCCTAAAGACTCTTCAAATCCACCTTGACTTTTCTTTACAAACTCTACAAAGAAACGGATGGTCCATAATAGCATTAAAAATAAACCAAACAAAAATCCGGCTTTATCTTTTTTATCTGTTTTCCAGTAGAAGTATGATAATATGATGAAAACGAATATATAGCAAACACCTTCATACAATTGTGCAGGGTGTCTAAAAGGAATACTTTCTAAAATTGAAGCAAATTTTGGATTGTTTTCTATAGCTTTATAAGCTGCGCTTACAGTTCTTTCTTTTGTTAAAGCCATAGCTCTAGAAGCTGGCATATCATCAGAGTCTCTTATAAATTTTGTGGCGAATATAAATGCTTTCTCTGTGATTTTTCCGTTAATTTCAGAATTGAAAAAGTTGCCTAGTCTAACAAAAAATGCTCCTAAGGAAACAGGAACAACTAGTCTGTCTAGCAACCATAATATTTTATAATCAGGGTATTTTCTGTTGTATAAATACATACCTATAATTACACCCAATGCTGCACCGTGACTAGCAAGACCTGCAAAACCTGTAAACTCATAACCTGTTATTATTCCAAAAAGCCTTCCGCTAGGGTTTTCTCTAATTGGTAATAATATTTCTATTAAATGGTTTTGGTAGTGAGCCCAGTCATAAAAGAAAACATGTCCTAGACGTGCGCCTAACATTGTTGCAATAACGGTGTATAGAAATAAAGAATCTAACTGCTCTATTGGTTTCTTCTCGTTAGTAAAAATCTTTTTTATGATTACCCATCCTAAAGCAAAAGAGGTAATCCATAATAGGTTGTAGTATTTTATTTGTATTTCCCCAATGTTGAATAAAGTTTCGTTAGGGTTCCATAATATACTTAAAAAATGCATCTATTTTCCGTTTTGTGAATGGCTAATATACGTATTTTGAGTAAGGGGCTAAAAAAGAAACTGTGATTATAAGTTAATTTTATCCTATTATTTTATTGCTGTTCTATGGAACAGGGTCGTAGCCGCTGCCACCCCAAGGGTGGCAACTAAAAATACGTTTTGTGGCTAACCAACCGCCTTTAAATAAACCATGCTTTTTTAAAGCCTCTACCGTGTATTGTGAGCACGTAGGAGAGTATCTGCAACTAGCCGGAGTTAAAGGAGATATAACTGTTTGATATATTTTTACTAATAGAAGAAGTGGTGCTATCAGTATTTTTTTTATCATTTTAATTTATTTTAAGATACACTAAAAGTAGTACCGTCTTTACCGTCTTTAAGCTGTATACCCATTGCTAATAATTGGTCACGTATTTGATCTGATAATGCAAAATCTTTATTGCTACGTGCATCATTACGTAATTGTATTAGCAGGTTTACTACCTCTTCTAGTTTTTCTGAGTTTCCGTTAGAATCTTCATTAACACCAGTAAGTCCTAAAATATCAAATACAAAGGCATTAAGAGTATTCTCTAATAGTTCTTTGTCTTCTTTGGTAATAGTTTTTTTACCATCTTTTATTAGGTTAATGTGCTTAACGGCTTCAAATAAATGAGCAATTAGAATAGGTGAATTAAAATCGTCATTCATAGCATCATAACATTTTTGTTGCCAAGCTGCTACGTCAAATTCAGTTTTATTACCAGTTTCTATTGCTTTTAAAGATGCAATAGCTTCCATTAGTTTTAGGTATCCTTTTTCAGATGCTAATAAAGCATCATTACTAAGATCTAAAATACTTGTGTAGTGTGCTTGCATCATAAAAAACCTAACGGCAGATGGTGAAAATGCCTTGCTTAATATGTTGTTGTCGCCGTTAAAAATCTCATTAGGGTAAATGTTATTGTCTGTAGATTTAGACATTTTTTTACCGTTTAATGTAAGCATATTTGCGTGTAACCAATAATTTACTGGAGAGGCGCCATTGCTTGCTTGTGCTTGTGCAATTTCACATTCATGATGCGGGAATTTTAAATCCATACCGCCACCGTGAATGTCAAAAGTTTCACCTAGATATTTAGTACTCATTGCAGTACACTCTAAGTGCCAACCAGGAAAACCATCTCCCCAAGGAGAAGGCCAACGCATAATATGTTCTGGTTCTGCTTTTTTCCAAAGTGCAAAATCTTGCGGATTTTTCTTGTCGCTTTGTGCTGCTAATTCTCTAGTATTAGCAATCATATCCTCTAGTTTTCTGCCGCTTAAAATACCGTAGTTGTTTGTTTTGTTAAACTCAACAACATCAAAATACACAGAGCCGTTAACCTCGTAAGCAAATCCTTTTTCAATAATATCCTTAATAATTTCTATTTGCTCTATAATATGTCCTGTGGCAGTAGGCTCTATACTTGGAGGTAAAAAATTAAATTTTTGTAGCGTGTTGTGAAAATCTACGGTGTAGCGTTGTACTACTTCCATAGGTTCTATTTGTTCTAAACGCGCTTTTTTTGCAATTTTATCTTCACCTTCATCAGCATCATCAACCAAATGGCCAGCATCTGTAATATTACGTACATAGCGTACTTTATACCCTAAATGCTTAAAATACCTAAAAATCATATCAAAAGACATAAACGTACGGCAATTGCCTAAGTGTACATTACTGTAAACAGTTGGCCCACACACATACATACCAATGTGTCCGTCGTTTATAGGTTTAAACTCTTCTTTTTTTCCAGAAAGGGAATTGTAAACTTTTATTGTCTGATTTTTGTAAAGTTGCATTATGGCTAAAGGGGTTTAAAAGTTGGTGTCTAGCTTTATATAGTCTAAAAATTCTTTACGGGTAGCTTGTTCTTTAAATTTACCGCCATATTCTGCAGTAACAGTGCTACTTTGTATGTCTCTAATACCTCTAGAGTTTACGCAAAGGTGTTTTGCATCTATAACGCAAGCTACATCTTCTGTTCCTAAAACCTCTTGTAATTCTCTAACAATTTGTATGTTTAGTCTTTCTTGTACTTGTGGTCTTTTTGCGTAGTAATCTACAATACGGTTCATTTTAGATAAACCAACAACCGTACCTTTAGATATGTATGCAACGTGTGCAATACCAACTATAGGTAGTAAGTGGTGTTCACAAGTAGAGTAAAGTGTAATATTCTTTTCAACCAACATTTCTCCGTATTTGTACTTGTTATCAAATGAAGAAGATTTTGGTTTTTTATCAGGATTTAAGCCTCCAAAAATATCTTTAACAAACATTTTTGCCACACGCTTAGGAGTGTCATTTAAACTGTCATCTGTTAAATCCATTCCTAGTGTAGTTAATATATCTCTAACACTGGCTTGTATTTTTTCTATCTTTTGGTCGTCATTAAGATCAAAAGCGTCTTCTCTTAAAGGGGTGTTTTCAGCTGCAGATAAATGGTCGTTATCCATTTCTTCATCAAACCCTTCTATAGTGCTTTCTATTTTCATCAGCCTAAAATTTTTTAGAAATGCAAAGATATACATATTATGGCACTTAATGTTATAGTTTAAGGTGTTTGACAACATTAATTAGTGCTAAAGTTTGTTAAGGTTTAGTTTTACATATTATAAACTTTTGCCAATCTATGAAAAGGTTTTACGCAATAGCGTTTTTTTTCTTTACTTTAGGATTGCTGTCTGTTAGTGCGCAAGTATCTGCAGATTGTAGCAATGCTATACCTATTTGTAATAATACGCCAACTAATGGTGGTACAGATGGTTATGGAGTGGACGATTTTGGTGGCGCCGCAGAAACTGGTTGTTTAGAGCGTACTTTGTCTGGGGCAATAGAATCTAACTCTGCTTGGTATAGGTTTAAAACTGGAGAAGCTGGTGAATTAGGTTTTAATATTAGTTTTGATACTGCAGAAGATTGGGATTTTGCGTTATATAAAGCAAGTGATTGTAGTAGTTTAGGAGATCCTGTACGTTGTAATTTTTTTGATAATGATGACGGTTATGCTTTTACGGGAGTAGGAGAGGACCCAACGGGAGCAACTAATGTGCAATATGAAGATTGGTTAACGGTTGAAGCCGGTGAAGAATACTACTTGTTAATTAACAATTTTAGCAATTTAAACTCTGGTTTTTCTATTCAGTTTTCTGGACAAATATTTATAGACTACCCAAATACAGCATTAGACTGCTCTATTATTAGTAATTTATTGGGGCCGCCAATTGCAGCTTGTGATGGTGATATTGTTAGGTTAGATGCTACTACATCAAATACAGCATCATATACTTGGTACAGGGATGTAGGTTTAGGGTTTACAGAAATTTTAGGTGAAACAAATGCTACTTTAGATGTAACTACAGATGCAATGTATAGGGTAGAAGTGATTTCTAATACTGCAGATGTTTTAATAAGTGATGTTCAAATTGCTTTTTCTACAGCACCAATAACAAATTCTATTTCAGATGTTACTTTGTGTCAAGAGGATTTGCCATTTAATTTAACGTCTAAAAATAGTGAAGCACTGGGTGGCCAGTCTGCATCAGATTTTATTATAAGCTACCACGCAACCCCCTCAGATGCTTTTAATAATGCTTTAAGTTTGCCAATGCAATACAGTCCTGCGGTTGGTGCAACTACCGTTTATGTAAGAACAACATCAGTAAAAAATTCTAAGTGTTTTGATGTGTCTGAGGAGTTTAATTTTACAATTGTAGAGACTCCTATTTCTACAGTAGATACAGAAGTTTTTTTGTGTGAAGGAGCAACTTCGGAAACAATAGGGGAAACTAATCCAAATACTAATTATAGTTACAATTGGCAAAGTGGAGAAACAACACCTACTATTCAGGTATCTTCAGCAGGAACCTATGTTTTAGATATTAGTTATACCAATATGGGTATTACTTGTGTTAATAGCGTAACTGTAGATGTTATTGTAGGTCAAACACCATCAATCTCTACTATAATAATTGAAGATTTTAATGCGAATAATAAAGTAACTGTAGAAACTGATATTGATGGAGATTTTGAGTATCAAATTGATGGTTCTCTTGTGCAAGACAGTAATGTTTTTACAAATGTATCTGCGGGTGCACATACGGTGTCTATTATAGATAAAAACGGATGTGGTTTTGTAACAGAAGATATTGTTGTAGTGGGTTTTGATAATTATTTTACTCCCAATGGTGATGGTGTTAACGATACTTGGCAAATAGTTGGAATGGAATCTTTGCAACAGCCAGTAGTACATATTTTTGATAGATATGGTAAATTATTAAAAGAGTTGCGAGGAAACGACTCTTGGAATGGGACTTATGGAGGTAAGTTATTGCCTGAGTCTGATTATTGGTTTAAACTAAATTATATAAATACTACAGGAGATATGGTCACTGCAAAACATATCAGTAGTCATTTTACCTTAAAACGATAAATTTTAACTAGAAGTAAAATTGGTATTTCGTCGATTATGCAAAAAAATATTCGATGTAATGCAATAAATTTTATTATTTGCCGCTTATAATATGGTTATGTAACATTCCAACCAAGTAAATACTTTATGCGAGCACAATATAAACTAGTTGTAGGATTTCTTTTTTTTACACTACTTAGTAACGCGCAATTTACCCCAGATTGTAGATCGTCAATACCAGTATGCGGAGATGCACCAATAAGCGGAATTGCAGATGGAAGAGGGGATATAGATGATTTTGATCCCGATGTAATACGACAAACAGGTTGTTTAGAAAAGGGTAGTAATAGCTCTGCAAACATTGAGAATAATACGTCTTGGTACGTGTTTAGAGCTTTAAAAGACGGTGTAATAGGTTTTGATATTTCTGCAGATAGTGATACGGCAGAGTGGGATTTTGCTGTTTACGGACCAGATACAGATTGTGCAAGTATAAGCGATGGTACAGCACAACCGGTTCGTTGTAATTACGAAGCTAATAATACTGCTTTTACAGGTTTAGGAACAAATCCGGAATCTGGGCAAGATGGTTTTGCTTTTGTAAAAGGTAGTAAAAACACTTATGATGAGTTATTAGATATAGCAGAAGGTGAAATCTATTATATTTTGATAAATAATTATAATACTAATTTTGATGGTGATCCAGAGCCTTTTACTTTAACTTTTACAGAAGATGTAGATGCATTGGATTGTACTTTTAGAGATGAGTTTTTGGGCTTAGATGTAGATGCTTGTGAAGGTGATCCAGATATAGTTTTAAATGCTTTTAGATCTCCAGTAGGGCCAGATGTAGCAAGTGTTGTTTGGTCTGTAGACTATGATGATGACGGTGTTATAGATGATCCAAATTTAGCTACAGGTACAGAGTATACAGTTACAAGTCCTAATACAGGTAGGTATTTTGTAGAAATAACTACAGCTTCTGGTACGCCACCTTTAGTAACAGATGATGTTTTAATAAATTTTCACGCTCCCCCAAATCCTGCAGACATAGAAATTACAGTTGTAGATTATTTAGTAGATAGAAATGTAATTGATATTGTAGTAAACGGAACAAGTAGTTATGAGTATGCTATAAATGGCGGTGAGTTTCAAGATGAAACACTTTTTCATGATGTTCCTCCAGGTCAAAACACATTAATTGTAAACGATAAGTTTGGTTGTGGTACATCTGAAGAAATTCCATTTTTGGTAATTGGGTATCCTAAATTCTTTACTCCAAATGGAGATGGCGTTCACGATGGTTGGAATGTGCTTGGTATTGAAGAATTAGTAGATGCTAAAGTTTATATTTACGATAGGTATGGTAAATTGTTAAAACAACTTGCGCCAGGAGTAACTTGGAATGGTACATTTAATGGTAAAAAAATGCCCGAGTCAGATTATTGGTTTCGTATGGAATATGCAGAACCAGAAGCTGGTGTAATTGTTGCAAAAACGTTACAAAATCATTTTACTTTAAAAAGATAATAATTGTATAAAGAATAAAAAAAAGCAGCCCAACGGCTGCTTTTTTTATTTAGAACTGTTAATTTTTTAAAAATTTACAGTATATCCTAAAGTTACATTTGTATTTGCAATATTTACTTGTGCAGGAGTAGTTAAGCCGGCATTAAATAATTGCTTGTTAACATCTTGTTCTGTTCTGTTGTAAGCAATATCTATTCTGTTAGGGCCAAATGTATATCCAAAACCTAATGAAAACCCGTTTAAATCTCCAATAGTGTTTTCATCTTCATAAGGACTTTGTTCATATCTATAACCAGCTCTTAAGCTAATGTCTTCAATTCTATATTCACCACCAAGTCTAACTGTAGAAACAGCTCCTAGCTCATTAGATATTTGATCATTAGCAGCTGCAAAACCAGAATCACTTGTTGGTTTAATTTCTGCATTGCTCATATCTTGGTACCCGTAATCTAAACTAAGTAAACCATCTTTTCCAAAAACAAGTGCTAAACTACCTGTTAATTTACTAGGTGTTTTAATAGTGTATCTTTCGTATAAGTTTATAACATTAAAATTGATAAAACTAATATCTTCGTCTGCTTCATCTGAAGATATACGTTGTGATGTATCGTCTGTTAATCTGTACCAAATAGGGGACTCATAACTAGCACCAACCCTAACAACTTCATTTAACTTAGCAATTGCCCCTAAAGCAAAAGAAAAACCATTACCTTCTGTGTGTAAGTAATTGTCAAACGTAGTTCTTGTAATAGGACCAGACTCGTATCCTGTTTCAGTAAATTCTGTGTATTTATCATACATTATACTATGGAAGTTTAAAGAAGCTCCCAAGTATAAATTGTCTTGGTATTGTGTAGCAAAATCTAAAATAAATTTGCTGTTGTAACCATTGGTGTTTTCTATGTAGTTTTGATCTACAGTATTGTAATTTGCATTACTAGTGTAAGCGGTATTGTTGTCATCAGTTTCGTCAACCGGATTAATAAGTCCTCCATAATAACCTAAAAATGCTTGTTGGTCTACAAAACCTAGGTTTTTTCCAATATCTAAATAAGCTTCTTCTAAATATTCACCGTCTCTTTTTAATAGAGGGCCAAAGGGAACACCGTTAGCATAACTTAAAAAATATTTATCTATACCTTGGTTGCTATTTCCTGATATTTCAAAATTGTTATCAAAATTTTGAACCAAATCATAATTGGCTGCAATTGCAATTTTTTTCCAGTCGGAGTTGTTAGATTTAAAAACAAGCACACCACCAACTTGGTTAATCTCTAGATCGTTTCTTGTTGCCTGTCTGTGTGTTCTAAAATAATTTGCATCATTTTTTTTGTTGTAGTTAGATAATGTTGCAGAAAACAAATGATTGTTAAAGACTGCAGCACCAGCGGGGTTTGTGTTTAAAGCAGATAAGTCTCCACCTAAAGCACCAAAAGCACCACTCATTCCTTGGTAACGGGCTGTACCTGTTAAGTTTTGTTGGTTGTATTGCAATGCATCATTTATGTTTTGTGCACTGGCAATACTACATACCAAGCCAAACGCTAAGGCGATATAATTTTTCATCCTTTGAGTTTTTATAATTAGTTTTTGTTTTAAAGTGTATCTATGTTATCTGCCTCTACCTGAAGATCTTCCGCTAGATGATCTTCCACTTGACGAAGATCTACTGCTAGATGATGATCTGCTGCTTGAAGAAGAACTTCTTGCGGACGAAGACCTAGAAGAACTACTGCTTCTTGTAGTTGTTCCTGAGCTTCTAGAGCTGTTACCAGAACTTCTGTATGTACCAGAGCTTCTTGTTGTAGAAGATGGTCTTGTGTACGTAGAACTAGATCTAGTAGTTCTTGTAGTAGTTGGTCTAGCGCTGCTGTTGCTGCTACGGCTATAAGTGTTTCCACTTCTTGTATTAGTGCCTCTGTTGTATGTGTTGCTTCTAGAGCTAGTGCTGTATCTAGGTTGCGTTCTAGTACTACGACTTGTTCTGTAGGTTCTATTACGGTTTATACCGTCTGCACTAACACCAGATCTATTACTGTATGTGTTAGATGATCTGTAACTATTATTACTTCTAGATGATGTTGCAGACTTCCCAGATCTGTAATTAACATTAGATCTAGATATGCTCGTGTTTAGGTTAGATCTGCTAGAGCGTGTGTATGTGTTTCTATTATTGGCATATATAACATTGTCGTAACGGCCTCTTCTGCTATTGTTGTAAGCATAAGAGTTTCTGCCGTAGCCATTATAAAATCTATTGTTGTAATATCTGTTATTGTAGTAAGGGTTGTAGTATCTTCTTCCGTAATAAGGATTGCCCCATCCGTAGCCATAACCAAATCCGCCCCAGCCAAAACTGTTATAACCTCTGTATCCCCAGTTGTTCCATCCCCAAGGACGTCCCCAAGTATTGTAGTAGCCAATACCACCGTAACCATAACCCCAAGGGTCATAAAAACCTCCGTAATTATTCCATCCGTTATCATGAATGTTTATGCTTACCTGCGTAGGGTTATCTCCCCATCCTGGATTTCCGTTGTAGTTATTTGCAACATCTTCATCTTGCACATCACTATAATATTCATCAACATCAGTAAATACCTCACCATCTAAAATAGCGCTATATTCATTAGCTTGCTGGCCAAAAAAGTCCTGATATTCATTAGTGTTGTCAACAGGAGCTGTTTCTACAGTTTGCGGAGTGCTGCTAGAATATATGCCGTCGTTGTCATAATAAGATGCATCTTGGTAAGAACCGCAAGAAACAATTAATGAGCCAACTAAAAGGCTAAAAGCAACTTTTTTAATTTTTTGGATGGATTGGGAATATATCATCATATTAAATTTAATTGTTGTACAATGTAAAAATAGTTAGTTTTGTCGAACTATAATTTATTTATTGATAAAAACACAATATTTGTGCCAAACTACTAATAATGAGCAAGAAGTTAACTAAAAGAGCCGAAGATTATTCCAAATGGTATAATGAACTAGTTGTAAAAGCAGATCTTGCTGAAAATTCAGCAGTTCGTGGATGTATGGTTATTAAGCCGTATGGATATGCAATATGGGAAAAAATGCAAGCAGAGCTAGATAGGATGTTTAAAGAAACAGGTCATGAGAATGCCTATTTTCCTTTATTTGTACCTAAAAGCTTGTTTGAAGCTGAAGAGAAAAATGCAGAAGGCTTTGCTAAAGAGTGTGCTGTAGTTACACACTATAGACTTCAAAACGATCCTGATAACGAGGGTAAATTAAGAGTAGATCCTAATGCAAAGCTAGAGGAAGAGTTGGTTGTACGCCCAACTAGTGAAGCAATTATATGGAATACCTATAAAGGTTGGATACAGTCTTACAGAGATTTACCTTTATTAATTAACCAATGGGCTAATGTAGTGCGTTGGGAAATGCGTACACGTTTGTTTTTACGTACAGCAGAATTTCTTTGGCAAGAGGGACATACAGCACACGCTACAGAAAGTGAAGCAATTGCTGAAGCAGAGCAAATGATGAATGTTTATGCAGACTTTGCAGAAGACTTTATGGCAGTACCAGTTATTAAAGGACTTAAAACTCCTAGTGAGCGTTTTGCAGGTGCAGTAGAAACATATTGTATAGAGGCATTAATGCAAGATGGTAAAGCTTTGCAAGCAGGAACATCTCACTTTTTAGGACAAAATTTTGCTAAGGCTTTTGATGTTAAGTTTGCATCTAAAGAAGGAAAGCAAGAGCACGTTTGGGCTACATCTTGGGGAGTTTCAACTCGTTTAATGGGGGCTTTAGTTATGACGCACAGTGATGATAACGGATTGGTTTTACCTCCTAAATTAGCACCAATACAAGTTGTTATTGTACCAATTTATAAAGGAGATGATCAATTAGATGCTATTTCGGAAAAAGTAAATCCGTTAGTAAAAGAACTTAGAGCTAAAGGAATCTCTGTTAAGTTTGATAATAGAGATACACATAAACCAGGGTTTAAATTTAACGAGTACGAGTTAAAAGGTGTTCCGGTACGTATTGCAATAGGTAAAAGAGATTTAGAAAATGGTACTTATGAGGTAGCTCGTAGAGATACATTAGAAAAACAAATTGTAAATGCGGATGATATTGTTGGTAAAATTGAATTTTTATTAGACGATATACAAAAGAACATTTACAAAAAAGCAGCAGATTATAGAACCAACCATATAACAGAAGTAAACTCTTATGATGAGTTTAAAGAAGTTTTAGAAAGCAAAGGCGGATTTATATCTGCGCATTGGGATGGCACAGAAGAGACAGAGGAGAAGGTTAAAAATGAGACAAAAGCCACTATTAGATGTATTCCTATGGATGCAAAAGAAGAAAATGGTAGTTGTATGGTAACAGGTAAACCCTCTAAACACAGGGTGTTATTTGCTAAAGCATATTAATTTTCAAAAAAAATTGACTTAGGTATTGCAATAATTAAAAATAGTTGTATTTTTGCATCCGCATTACGCAAAAAGTTAATGGTCCGTTCGTCTAGGGGTTAGGACGCCAGGTTTTCATCCTGGTAACAGGGGTTCGATTCCCCTACGGACTACAAGTTCTTAAAGCAGTTATAGTTTTGTAATTAGATAAAGTTTTCTTTATTTTGTACGCTACTATACAAATGGTAATAATGGTCCGTTCGTCTAGGGGTTAGGACGCCAGGTTTTCATCCTGGTAACAGGGGTTCGATTCCCCTACGGACTAC